>CAWDRB010000008.1:0-162500 GCA_963804605.1 uncultured delta proteobacterium | reverse complement strand
TAAAAATTATCTTCATGGCAAAAAGCAGCGCAAAGAAGATCAAGCCCTCTTCTTCTATCTGTGGTGCGGCCCGAAATCACCATTTTTCGGCAAACATGCCATGAAGACCTTTGAGCGTTATTTTCTGACCGATAAAACTACCCATACCGAAAGAAGTCTCTTCTGGCAGGACAACATGCAGACCGATGCCTTCAAGAAAAAGCTGCAGCAGGAATTCGGCGTCCAGAGGGTTATCTTTGGTCATACCCCGGTCAATTATAAAAAAGGCCTGCATATGGCCAGTGAAGATGGCGTAGCGATTAATGTCGATGGTGGGTTTGCCGCCGCGTATTACAATAGAGGCCATTCCCTGGTCCACACCCCACATCAGCTATATGGTATCATCTTGCCAACTCCCGATGAAATGAAGGAAGCGGAAAAAAAACTGGAATCAGCACCTCTTGATGTCGAACTTATCGATGAATTCCGTCGGCCCATGAAAATCAAGGACACCATCGCCGGGAAAAAACTTCTCCAGGAACGTGACGCTGTTATGCAGCGCTTATTGGAGCTCAAGGAACAGAACGGTTATCAGTCAATAGTGTTATAAACCTTTTCTAAAAGACCGTCATGGATACTAACTACGGAATGGAAATTGTCCGGGCCACCGAAATTGCTGCTTTAACGGCTGCACGCCTGCAGGGTCTGGGTGATCATATTGATATCCTCAATCAGACCCGCAAAGCAATCACCAAGACCCTGAACCGCCTGCCGATTGAAGGCGTACTCATCAATGATCGATTCATCAAGCGTCCGGAAGCGTTTCAATTGCCCCCGATCCTTGGCAAGGGAGGAGAGAAAACCGATCTCATGGCCATTGCTCTCGAGGCCTACCGTTCGGCTGCCGACGGCAAAAACAACTCATCTTCTTTTGCGGTCATTGCTAAAGCCGGATCAATACAATCGGTCCCCAATCTCAATATGTATAAAATTGCCGTCGGCCCGCAGGTTGGGGAGGTCATCGACATCAACCAGCCGCCTATCTTAAATGTTAAGCGTGTTGCCAGGGCTTTAAAAAAATATACCGAAAATGTCACCGTCTGCATCCTCAATCAAACACGACATCGACAACTGATTCATGAGGTCCGCAGCTGCGGTGCCCGTATTAAACTGATTGATGAAGGAGAAGTGTCCGGCTGCCTCGCTGCTATCACCGGAGAAAAGGCCGACATCTATATCGGTTATGGCTATGCCCCAGAAGCCGTTCTGGTGGCTGCGGCGATCAGTTGTCTCGGCGGCTACTTTGAGGGGAAAATCTTTTATGAGAACGATCGGGACAAAAAAGAGGCGGTGGGACACGGCATCACTGATTTCGAGAAAATCTTTCGGGCGCAGGATCTGATCCGCAGTAAGGAGGTAGCCATCGCCGCGACAGGTATCACCGACGGAGAATTTCTTGAAGGAGTTCGTTTTACCCCCAATGGTGCTGTCACCAAATCGTTTGTCGCCCGAGCCGAAACCCACACCTACAGACGGCTTGAGACCCGGCATTTCTTCGACTTCAAACCGGTTTTTTAGTTTCCCAACCTGCGGAGCTACGAGTCGATAGGCGTCGACAGGAGCAATCTCATTTCTGTCTGTTGACTTCCCGCAAAGTTGCTTTGCAGAATACCGTTCGTTCTGTCTGCCGTTTTCTCTATTTTCTTCTTTAGTTGTCTTCCATTTTGCCGATATAATAGAAAGAAAAAACAACAGATAAAAGTACTGTCAAACCTCTTCCATAAACCGGACTTGGCGGGAGCTGAATAATTTATGGCCGGAAAAAACGAACATCAGGGACAGCAGCCTTCCTATTCTTCGCAGCAGGGTCTTCTGGAAATCACCGACTTCCCGACCGGTGCAGGCAAGAACAGGTATGCTTCTCATTTTGTCAATATCGACAGACGATCTCTCAGCAATACCGTTTTTCATATAGACGACAATACCTTTACCTCCTCCCTGCCTCGGGCATCGCACTGGTCTATTGCCTGGTCTGATCTGATGATGACCATGTTTATCCTGTTTCTGTCTATGTTTGCTTACCAGGCGGCACATGAGGAATTTCTTGGCAAAAAGATACCTGAAGTCATCGGCGGCGATACCACTGAAGCCCTGCAGACGACCGACTCGAGTGGCGCCTCCTTCCCCTTTGCACCAATTTCGCCCGGCCTGCCTCTTATCACCGGGGGGACAATTAAAAAAGTCGAAAAGGTAGCAATTGACTCAATTGATCCTGATACGGTTTACCAGACCGAGACAACGCCAAGGCCCTCAAAAACCGAACCTGAATTGACCAAAGAGGCTGTTTCTTCAACAACCACGACCGTGGAGCAGCAGGAAAATATCATCCCCAGTAATATCCCCCCAATGCTTGGTTCTGCACCGGACACTCTCGCTCCGACTGCGGCACCACCTGATGCGATCGTCCAGTCCGACCAACCGAAAATCGAAGAAACACCGACAGAAGCGCCTGATCGCTTCCAGGAAATCTATAGTCTCAGCCAGGACGCTCTCAAAAGCAATAGCCTTGATAAATTTGCCGCAATCGATATCATACCAGACAAAACCATGCGCATAATTCTTACCGGTGATCTGCTGTTTGCCGTTGGTGAGAGCGAGTTGTCCGATCAGGCCAGAACATCACTGCAAAAAGTGGTCGAAGTTATGCAGCATACTCCCTATATGATCAACGTCGTCGGCCACACCGACAATCTGCCGATGCGTTCAACCCGGTTTAAAAGCAACTGGGAGCTTTCAGTGGCCCGAGCAAGTACTGTGGCTCGTTTTCTTATTGATGAAATGGCTATGGACCCCAACCAATTTGTGGTCAGCGGCTATTCCTCCTATCGTCCGATTGAACCAAATACCACTGCCGAAAATCGTGCTAAAAATCGCCGAGTGGAAATCATCATCTCCAAAAGACTGCCGAATCCTCAACCGGCCACGGAACAAAACCTGAAGTAGCATTACTACTGACGCTTATGAAAAATAAAAACCTGATCGGACTCCTGTTATGCGGTGGCCTCTTCATTATCGGTTTTATAATAAACGGTAATGTCAGCCTGTACTTCAATATTTCCGGACTGCTGATTGTCCTTGGCGGAACATTTGCCGCAGCCCTGATCAGCTTCAGGCTGGAACAGCTGCACATTGTGACCAAGGTTCTCAGCGCCGCTTATCGAAAACCGATCATGAAAGAGACGGAGATTATCAACATCCTCATTGATTTATCGATCCGTTCCCGAATGGAGGGGATCCTGTCACTGCAGAACAAAGAAAATGAGACGACCATACTTTTTCTCAGAAGAGCCCTGGGCTGTATGATAGATGGGTATAAAATTGATCAGATTCGCGATATTCTCAATACCGAGATGTATTTCTTCCGTCTGCGAAGAGAAGACTCAGAACGAGTTCTGCGGGCAATAGCCGACTATTTTCCTGCTTTTGGCATTGTCGGTTCGGTTGTCGGCCTTATCACCATGATCGGCGGCATTGGCGACACCTCGGTCATTCTGCAGGCAATTCCCATCGCCCTGACCTCAACCCTGTACGGCTTGATCCTGTCTAATTTTTTCTTTCTGCCGTTTGCATCAAACGTCAAGGAGCGGACCAATCAGGAACTTTTGTTGCAAAAAATCATCATGGAGGGAGTCATATCCATCAACTCGGAGATAAATCCAGTCATCTTGAAGACCAAACTCGAATCTTTTCTCACCCCCTCGGATCGGGAAATTGAGCTTGTTTCCTATGCGAAGATTAAAGAACGGTTTCATATCGAAAAAGAGCAGCGGCGGGAAAGACAAAATGAAGAACCTGAAACCCCGTCGTCTAAGATTTAGCCTGAGAAGCGGTTAGCTCTGCATTATCCATCCGAACACATCCTTCCAGAAGCAGCCGCTCAATGCGCTCATTGAGCAAAACTTCTTCCTCCGCCGGATGTTGGTCGGCATAAAAATAGAACCATCCTTTTTTCCAGGAAAGTGTGGCGAAGAAGGCTTCTCGTGCTTGTTTTTTCAGCATCCCGGCAAGACTTTCAAAATCAACAAATCCCCTCTCCACCAGAATTTCTCCCAGCCGCCGGTTCCCCCCATGTCGGGTATGAATATCCAGGCAATGCGCCAGTTGTTCCGGGGTTATAAGTTTGGAATCAATCAGCAAGCCGCCTATTTTTTTCTGATTAACACTCAAAGCACCGAAAATCAGCAGGCCATTGCGAAAAAAGAAACTGGCACTGTTATCGTCACCTATAATACGTAATTCCCCTGATGCAGAAGAGTAATCAAAAAACTGGAAAATCGTGTTCAATTCAATAATGGCAATATTGCCCTGAAGTGCAACATCGGTACTGTTGTTTACGTCTGGTTTCATCAAAAATCCATTTCTCGCTATCTTTTTTCTGCCGATTGGAAAATCCGCCCCAAAAGTCTATCTGCCGGTTACCATTTTTCATCAAGACCTATAGAAAGGCTACCCTACAGACTGAAAAACAACAAGCAATTTAATAGTACGCCAAAAGACATAATCAGGGTATGATACCTCTTTAATTTATCGTTGCACCATTGCCGTACAGCACCTCTGCCGGCTCTGAAGATCATCCACCAAATACAGCTCATCTATTTGTATTTACAATATATATTCACCACATTCAAGACTGAAAAATTGGGGTGCAAAATCGTTTCTTCTGTGCTATTAATTTATTGACCTCCTCACCTGATAACCTTTCTCATCATCTGTACTAAGGACTGTTTACGTGAAATATCGAATACGTTGTCAATGTCTGGTTATTGCTCTCATGTCTCTTTGCGCCTGTGCCCCTGTCACCATGAAGCAGTTGGTAAAAGACGGGAAAACACCCCTTACTAAAACACAATTGCATGAGCTATTGGCCAACCATACTCTTCACCTTGAAGCAATCGATATAGACGCCAAGGTACACTACCTGCCGAACGGTCATCTCACGGCCACAAGTCTTCAAGGGGAAAAAGATGCTGGAAAATGGACCGTTTCTGCCGGCAGTGAACTCTGCATGAAATTTGATCGCTGGTACCATAGCGATCTCAAATGCTATACGCTCTTCAGCGAAGATGATACATATGTTTTTTTTACCAGCAACGGTGCACGCTATTATACAGGAACACAGTTACCGGAAAATAATACCGCTACAACAAACAAAATCCTAGCTGAGAATAGTGGTTCCAATGCACCAAAGGATCAAGAGGCTCTCCCTGCCGCTCCTCTTAGTCAGGAGGATAAACAACACAACCTTATAAGTCTTGCCCGCAATTGCCCCGACTGCGACTTAGCCGGTGTTAACCTCGAGGGGGCACAGTTGATTGCAGCAAATCTGGCCGGTGCTAATTTATCCGGAGCAGATCTACGTTCGGCCAACCTTCGGCGGGCCAACCTTTCCGGAACAAACCTGACCGGTGCGAAAATGGCGGGGACCAATCTGTCTGGTGCAAATCTTACCGACGCAGATCTCACCGACGCTGATCTCACCGGGAGTAATCTCATTCGAGCCAACGTCACCGGCGCAAAACTCAACGGGGCTAACCTTTCCGGCACCCTTCTCGAAAGTATCCAAGGATATAAGGAATAATTATGAGTGCAGGCTTTACCCATCTCCACGTTCATTCCCAATACAGCCTCCTCGATGGAGCCATCCGTATTGCCGATCTGTTAAAAAAATGCAAAGAATATGATATGGACAGCGTGGCCCTGACCGATCACGGAGCAATGTTCGGTGCGCTGGAGTTTTATTCCAAGGCTAAAAAAGCCGGCATAAAACCGATAGTCGGCTGCGAACTGTATATTGCCCCGGGCGATATGCGGGTCAAAAAAATTGTTGATGGAACTATCGCCTACCATATCATCCTCCTGGCCATGAATCATACCGGCTATCAGAATCTAATGAAAATGGCCAGTATCGCCCAATTTGAAGGATTTTATTATAAGCCGAGAATTGATATGGAGGTCCTGCGGGAAAACAATGATGGGATCATTGCCATGACCGCCTGCCTGCACGGACAGGTCCCGTATCTCATTGGCAAAAACGACATGAACGGAGCCGAAAAAAAGGCCCGTGAACTGTATGATATTTTTGGCGACCGCCTCTATTTCGAAATCCAGGAAAATGGCATCCCAGAACAGCAGGTAGTCAACGATGGCCTCAAGGTTTTAGGGGCAAAAATGGGTATTAAACTGGTTGCCACCAACGACTGCCACTACCTCAATCGCGAGGAGGCACACGCTCATGAACTGCTGCTCTGCATCCAAACCGGAAAAACCATCAACGATCCAAAGCGCTTTCGCTTTTCAACAGATGAGTTTTACTTCAAATCCCCCGAGGTTATGAAGAAAAGCTTCACCCATTGTCCTGAATCGATCGCCACTACCCAGGAAATTGCCGACCGCTGTAATCTTGAAATCAATTTCGGCGACTACTATTTCCCCAACTTTCCTCTCCCGGAAGGGGAAACTCTTGATTCGATGTTTAAAAACGCCTGTTGGGATGGACTCAAAGCCCGTTTCAGCGACATGCGTAAGGCCGGTACCTTCAACGCTGACGTTGAAAAAATGTACACTGATCGTCTAACTATGGAAATTGACGTCATCACTACCATGGGTTTTCCGGCCTATTTTCTAATCGTCGCCGATTTTATCACCTGGGCCAAAAAACAGAATATTCCGGTTGGTCCCGGTAGAGGATCCGGTGCCGGAAGCCTTGCCGCCTACTGCATGCTCATTACCAATATCGATCCCATCCCTTATGGCCTTATCTTTGAGCGTTTTCTGAATATCGAACGAAAATCGATGCCGGATTTCGATATCGACTTCTGCCAGGAACGGCGCGGGGAAGTAATTGATTATGTACGCCAGAAATACGGTGGCGCCGATCATGTGGCCCAGATTGTCACCTACGGATCGATGAAGGCCCGCGGCGTTATCCGCGATGTAGGGCGTGCGCTTGATATCCCGTTTGGCGAGGTCGATAAAGTGGCCAAGCTTATTCCTGAAGCGCTGAAGATGACCATCAAAAAAGCGATGGATGAAGAACCAAAGCTCCAGGAATCAGCCGATCACGATCCACGCATTGCCGAGTTGCTCTCAGTCTCAAAGACCCTTGAAGGACTGGCCAGGCATACCTCCACCCATGCAGCCGGCGTGGTGGTTTCACCAGGGCCCATGACCCAGTATCTCCCCACCTGCCGAGGGAGCAACGAAGAGACCCTGACCCAATACGATATGAAGCATACCGAAATGACCGGGCTGATCAAGTTCGACTTTCTCGGTCTGAAAACCCTGACGGTCATTGATAAGGCGCTGAAACATATCAAAAAAGATATCGGCATCGATCTGGATATCGACACCATCCCGATGGATGATGCCAAAACTTTTGCCCTGCTGTGCAGTGGCGATGCCCAGGGTGTTTTCCAACTGGAGAGCTCCGGCATGCGTGAACTGCTGGTCAAACTGGCCCCGGAACAATTCAGCGATCTTATTGCGCTTGTCGCACTCTATCGGCCCGGTCCTCTTGATTCCGGTATGGTGGATGACTTTGTCGAGACCAAGCATCGGAGAAAACCGGCTAACTATCCATTGCCGGAGATAAAACATGTTCTAGAAGAGACCTATGGGGTGATTGTCTACCAGGAACAGGTTATGAAAATAGCCAATATCCTGGCCAGCTACTCTCTTGGCGATGCCGATATCCTCCGCCGGGCGATGGGGAAAAAAATCGCCGAGGTAATGGATGCGGAAAAAGTAAAATTCATGTCCGGTGCCCTCAAAAACGGGCACCCGAAGGACAAAGCGGAATATATCTTTGATCTCATGGCCAAGTTTGCCGGTTATGGTTTCAACAAATCCCATTCTGCGGCATATGCCCTGGTCGCCTACCAGACAGCCTACCTCAAGGCACATTACATGCCGCAGTTCATGGCCGCTTTACTCTCCTGCGATATGAACAATACCGACAAGGTCGTTCTCTATATAAATGAATGTAAAGAGCACACTATTGAGGTATTACCACCGGATATCAATGAAAGCATCAAGGACTTCAGCGTTATCGACGACAGAATTCGTTTTGGCCTGGCAGCGGTAAAAAATGTTGGCGAATCCGCTCTCGATTCGATCATTGAAGAACGCGAAAAAAACGGTAAATTCACCTCACTTGGTGATTTTTGCAACCGCGTCGATTCCCGGCGAGTCAACAGCAGGGTCATCGAAAGTCTTATCAAATCCGGTTCCTTTGATTCCCTGGGTTATAAACGATCACAATATTTTGCCGTGCTCGAGCAGGCGATGGAGCAGGCCAAAGCAGTGCAGCGAGATCTGCAAAGCGGACAGATGTCGCTTTTTTCCGTCGCTCCGGAGACTAAAAGTCAACAGAGCACCTCGGCTATTCCCATGCCCGATATCCCCGAATGGGAAGAAAGAAAAAGGCTGGCCCACGAAAAAGAGACGGTTGGTTTCTATATTACCGGCCATCCACTGGACATAGCCATCCAGGACATCAACAGCGTCACAGACTGCACAATACAAAACCTTGGGGAATGGGGAGATGACCAACCGGTTCGCATAGGTGGGCTTATTCGGACATGCAAAAAGCTGAAAAGTAAGAAAGGCGATTCCATGGCCTTTTTGACCCTGGAAGACATCTATGAATCGATAGAAGTAGTAGTTTTCCCGGACACCTATGCCCGATGTGAAGAGATTCTTTCATCAACCGATCCAATTATCGTCCAGGGAACAGTGCAAAAGGACGAAAGGGGTCCGAAGATCATCGCCGATTCCATTGATTCTCTTCAGGAAGCGAGGGAAAAATACACCGAATCGGCCAAGATACGATTCGAAACAGACAAATTGTCCCGACAGCAGATGGAAAAAGTAAAAAAAGTCCTCTATCAGTTTCACGGCTCCTGCCCGATCCTGCTGACTCTTCATTTTCAAGGACGGGGTGAGGTCGATATTGAAGTTCTCAAGGATCTCACTATCCGCCCTTGCCGCCAGCTTACCGATCAGGTGGATGAAATTCTCAAGTACAAGGCCGTCACTTTTTCAAAAAAACCAATCGCTTTGGCTCCCAGAAAGAAGCGCTGGGAGAATGGCAATGGCAAGCCAAACTAATCAAAGCAGAGCCCGCACTCCGGACAGGCGCCAACCGTGGGTGAAAACCGGCAGCCGCAGGCCGGACAGACAGTCTCTGCATCCTGAGGATTAAACACGGCCTGGGCATTGCTTAGATCATGAAGGTCCAGAGCCGTGGTTCTGATAAAATCCCTGGTAAGTACTTCGCCGGCCAGCTCTATATCGTTCTTTTTGATCTGAAGATATAACTCAGGACCACAGCACCCCTTGGCACAGCCACCCTCATCTCCAGCCAGAATAGCCGGTATCCGCTCGGCTCCAAGAATTTTCTGCAAGGCTTTCATGTCCTTTATCGGCCCTTTGCGGATATTGACCAATTCATCCTCCGGCGAAATATCCATCGATCGTTCACCAAAAGCCTCCTCCTTCGCTTTTATCCTCGCCAGCTTCTCAGTACCGCTGATCAAAGCAACCTTGCAGACCACACAGTTACTGATATCACCTCTATACTCATCGTCACAGGAAGGACAATAGTTCATTTCGGTGTCGATGCCATGCAAGATCGCTGCTTTGTCAACAACTAATTGGTCGTTTTTTTCAGACTTTTTGCCAAAAAACTTAAGAAACATTGTCTCCTCTCCACGGGCAACAGGTACTGCTATAGAATATATCGGCTCAGATCCTGATCTTTGACTATTTCGCTCAGCCTTTCCTTAACATAGGCAGAAGTCACCACAAAGGTTTCATCCGCCCGGTCCGAGGCATCGAAAGAGAGCACATCGAGCACCCTTTCCATTACCGTATGCAGGCGTCGCGCCCCAATTTCTTCAGTTCTCTCGTTCACTTCAACAGCAATCGACGCTATCTCTTCAATAGCGTCATCCTCAAAAACCAGATTGATCCCTTCGGTTTTCATGAGGGCGACATATTGCTTGATCAGGGCGTTCTCAGGCTCGGTAAGAATTCGCACAAACTCATCTTTGCCAAGGGAATGCAATTCAACTCGAATGGGAAAACGACCCTGTAATTCGGGAATGAGATCCGATGGTTTACTCATATGAAAAGCGCCGCTGGCAATAAACAACACATGATCAGTCTTCACCATACCGTGCTTGGTGGTGACCGTTGCCCCTTCAACTATCGGCAGCAGATCACGCTGCACTCCCTCACGGGACACCTCGGGACCATGGCTGCCGCCGCCTCCTCGTGAGGCGACTTTATCGATTTCATCCAGGAAAATAATCCCCGATTCTTCAGTGCGTTTGAGTGCCTCCTTGATCACCTTGTCCATATCAATAAGCTTTTCCATTTCTTCTTTTTTGGTCGCCTCCAGTGCTTCCGGCACCTTCATCTTACGCGTTTTTTTCTTTCTTGGAAAAAGCTTACTGAAGGCATCCTGTAGATTGGACTGCATATCTTCCATACCGGAAGTGGTCATAATCTCGACCATGGGCATTGATTTCGATTCACTTAAGGAAACCTCCAGCTCACGGTCATCCAGTCGGCCATCGCGCAGCATCTGGCGAAATTTTTCCCTGGTTGAATTTTCTTCCGGGTTCTCTTGCCGCACCGGCAGATCAGGGTTCTGGATGGTAAAGGAATGGGCATCATCAGGCCCGATAGCCGAAGTTGATTGAGGTCCTGGAGGCAGCAGAATATTGAGAATTCTATCCTCTGCGTTCGCTTCAGCTACGCCTTCGATACGATGCTTCTCTTCTTCCTTGACCATATTTACCGCCAGATCAACAAGGTCGCGAACCATCGACTCAACATCCCGACCGACATAGCCGACCTCGGTATATTTCGAGGCCTCTACTTTAATAAAAGGCGACTGAGCCAGCGCAGCCAGGCGACGGGCGATCTCCGTTTTGCCGACACCGGTCGGACCGATCATGATAATATTTTTTGGCGCAATTTCTTCCCGTAAAGGAGACGGCACCTGCCGACGCCGCCACCGGTTACGCAGGGCAATAGCGACTGATCGTTTTGCGTCTGGTTGACCGACGATATATTTATCGAGTTCAAGGAGGATTTCTTTTGGAGTAAGGGACTGATTAGAGATCATATTGTTTCAACGATGATTGAGTTATTGGTAAAAACACAGATATTGGCAGCTATCGCCATTGCTTCGCGGCAAATCGACTCGGCATCAAGATCGCTATGGGCAACCAGAGCAAGAGCGGCAGCCTGGGCATAGGGACCACCGGAACCGATAGCCAGAATGCCTTGATCCGCCTCTATGACATCCCCCGTTCCAGAGAGCAGCAGGGAATGGTCGGCATCGACGGCAATCAGCATGGCTTCCAGCCTTCGTAAGAATTTATCGGTTCGCCATTCCTTGGCCAACTCAACCGAGGCGCGCATGAGGTTGCCGTTATACTGTTCCAGTTTCTGTTCCAGCTTATCGTAAAGGGTAAAAGCATCAGCAGTTGCTCCGGCAAAACCGGTAATGACCTTGTCATGATAGAGTCGGCGAACCTTGCGTGCCTGATGTTTCATTACTGTATTGCCAAGTGAGACTTGACCGTCTCCGGCTAACGCGACTTTGCCCTTATGGCGTACAGCGAGGATTGTTGTTGATCGTATTTTCATTGGTGTTTTTTTTAGACCGTAGGGTTGGTATTTCCAGAAAGACATTCTACTACCTGCCCTCCTGCTTTATATCTTCAATCGATAATGGATGGGATTTGTCGTATACATCCGACAGATGATCCAGGGTCAAATGGGTGTACCGCTGTGTAGTCGATAAGCTGGCATGCCCCAGCAACTCCTGAACAGACCGAAGGTCGGCACCCATTTCCAGCAGATGGGTGGCAAACGAATGACGCAGCGCATGCGGGGTTACAATTTGGGTGATCCCGGCCCGTTCCCCGTAGGTCTTAACCAGTCGTTCGACACTGCGTGTGGTCAGACGACTCCCCCTCCCGTTGAGGAACAGCGCATTTTTCTCAACCTTTCTTCCCCTTCCCGCCCTTTGCTCTACAAGCTGCAACCTTTGTGGCAGCCAGCTTCGCACCGCTTCAAGAGCGGGTCGGCCGACCGGCACTAACCTCTCCTTATTTCCTTTGCCCCGTACCGTAAGCACTTCCTCAGTGAAATCAAGATCAGCAACGTTCCTTGAAACCAGCTCAGAAACCCGCATCCCCGTGGAGTAAAGCAATTCAAGAATCGCCCGGTCCCTGGCACCATAGGTGTCTTTTCCACCTGGCGCCTCAAGCAGAGCAAAGGCCTCATCAACAGTCAAAAAAACCGGGATAAACCTGCCTATTTGGGGCCCGGTAACACCGGCAAGAGGATCATTCTGCAAGAGTTTACGACGCTGGCCAAACCGGAAAAATGACCGCAAAGCCGATATTTTCCGAGCGACGGTAGCAGCACTGTTGTGACCGTGCAGACTAACAATAAATTTTCGTACCTGAGTTGGGGTAATCGTACCCGGCAGTACATTAGCAATATTTTTATCTCGCTTACCATGCCCTCGGATATAGCTGTGAAATTCCCGCAAATCCCGCTGGTAACCACTGACCGTGTGCTCGGAATAGCCTTTTTCCGCCGCCAGCCATCTTGTAAACATCTCAATAGTCTTTATCATTTCACTCAGGCGCTCATAAAAACGGCCTTTAAAAGGACCTAGAATTGCACCGACTCCTCGGCAGTTTTTTTATCGATTTTACACTCGACTTCCGCTCAGGTACGGAATATATACAATGCATTTTTGTTGTTTTTATGCTTTTTATTGAGCATTGTAATCAGGCACCTTTCAAGATGCTGATACAGAACTGGAATAGTTTTAGTCCGAATGATTCAACGAGGCAACCTTCTTTTATTGAGGATAGGGGCGACTTATTATGGCCAAAAAAACTTTTGAGGCATCCCTTGCCCGTCTTGAGCAGATCACCGAAGAGCTTGAAGACGGTGAGTTGAGCCTTGAAAACAGCTTGAAAAAATTTGACGAAGGTATAAAGCTTGCCGGCTTTTGCACCGAACAGCTTTCTGAAGCCCGGGCAAAGGTCGAATTATTACTTGAAAAAGACGGTAAGCTTGAAGCTCTCCCATTTGACGGACAGGAAATTGGACATCAAGATCTATCTGAGTGAAAAGCGAAAACTCGTTGAAGAGACGCTTGAGAAATTAATGCTGCAGGCGGTTGGTCCTTTTGAACACCACATTCAGGCTATGCGTTATAGTCTTTTCGTGGGCGGCAAGCGGGTTCGGCCCATTCTCTGCCTCGCTGCTGGAGAAGCAGTGCAAAAGTCCCCGGTTACCGAAGAAAATTTATTGCCAGTTGCCTGCGCTCTCGAGTGTATTCACACCTACTCTCTTATTCACGATGATCTGCCGGCTATGGACAACGATTCCTTACGTCGGGGCAAACCGACAAATCATACCCTCTTTGGCGAAGCGGGAGCAATCCTCGCCGGAGACAGTCTGCTTACCTGGGCTTTTGATCTGCTGAGTACCCCGAACAAAGGGACAATGAGCCTGGAGCAACAGTTAAGGATAATTCACCTGGTCGCCAGAGCAGCAGGACCACACGGCATGGCTGGCGGACAGGCTCTTGACATTGCAACAGAAAATACCGAATTCCCTTTTACAACGCTGCAGACGATCCATAAGAACAAAACCGGCGCCCTGATCACCTGTTCCGTCCATGCCGGGGCAATTGGCGCAGGAGCAAACGCCGAACAAACCGAAAAACTCATTGCCTATGGTGACAACATAGGCTTGGCCTTCCAGATTGTCGATGATCTGCTCAATGTTACCTCAACTACCGAACAACTCGGAAAAGCGGTTGGTTCAGACGCCAACCTCGGCAAGGCAACCTACCCGGCTTTTTTTGGCATTGAGGAAACACGAGCCAAGGCCAAGGAAGCAGTTGCCGGAGCCATCGATGCCCTCGCAGGATTTAACCACCATGCCGACCCACTCCGCGCCCTGGCGGAATACGTCTATACCAGAAGCAATTGATTGGTATAAGAAATATATGCTTAATAATTATGTCGATACTCCAACCAACAATCCAGACTACCTTGCTTGAAAGGATTCAGTCGCCTGCCGATCTTCGCAAGCTTTCTCTTGCGGAAATGAAAAGGCTGGCCCAGGATATCCGGGACAACATCATCCAGGTGGTGTCACGGACCGGCGGTCATCTGGCTCCAAGCCTGGGGGTAGTCGAACTTACCATAGCCCTGCACTATATTTTCAACACCCCTGATGACAAGCTTATCTGGGATGTTGGGCACCAGTCATACGCCCATAAAATTCTGACCGGCAGGCGGGAGCACTTTAATACGCTCCGCCAGTATAAAGGCATGAGTGGCTTTCCTAAGTGCAAGGAGAGTCCTTACGACGCTTTTGAAACCGGGCACAGCTCGACTTCTATCTCAGCCGCCCTGGGAATAACACTGGCCAAGGCCCTGAAAAAAGATGGTCACCGCGCGATTGCTGTTATCGGTGATGGTTCTATGACTGCCGGTTTGGCCTTTGAGGCACTGAATCATGCGGGGCACCTCAATAAGGATCTGGTAGTTATCTTAAACGATAACGAGATGTCCATTTCCCCCAACGTCGGTGCCCTCTCCAGTTTTCTGAGCCGTAAACTCACCGGCAGAACAATGAGCCGGGTGAAGGCTCATCTCGTCGAGAAACTGCAAATATCCGATGTTGGTGAAAATATCCTTAATATTTTGCGCAAGAGTGAAGAGAGCTTTAAGAGTTTTTTTACCCCGGGCATGCTTTTTGAGGCCTTTAAATTTGATTATGTGGGTCCTATCGACGGCCATAACCTGGAAGACCTGCTCGAGACGCTGGAAACCGTGCGCGACACGGAACATGGTCCGGTGCTCATTCATGTCCTGACCAAGAAAGGCAAAGGCTACGAACCGGCTGAAAAAAACCCTGATATCTTCCACGGGATCGGCCCGTTTGACATTGTCAGCGGCAAACCCCATAGCGCAAAAGGGGCAGTAACCTATACCAAGGTGTTTGGTGACACTATCACCGATCTTGCGGCAAAAGATGATAGCATAGTCGCCATATCGGCAGCCATGGTATCGGGGACCGGTCTGAAAAGATTCGCCACGGAATATCCGCATCGCTTTTTTGATGTAGGCATCGCCGAACAGCACGCAGTAACTTTCGCAGCCGGCCTGGCAGTTGAGGGATTACGGCCGGTGGTGGCTATTTACTCGACATTTTTCCAACGCGCTCTAGACCAGATAATCCATGATGTCTGCATCCCGAACCTGCCGATTACCCTGGCCATCGACCGGGCAGGAGTCGTCGGGGATGACGGCCCCACCCATCATGGAGTCTTTGATTTATCGTTTCTGCGCTTCATCCCCAATATCGTTATCATGTCCCCCAAAGACGAAGATGAGCTCCAGCATATGCTCTATACTTCCATCTACCATAACGGCCCATCGGTTGTCCGATATCCTCGGGGTGCAGGTTGCGAGGTACCGCTCGCAACTTCGCTGCACCATCTTGACATAGGCAAAGGTGAATTACTGGTGAAAGGCAGTGACGTTTTGCTGCTGCCGGTCGGCAACAGGGTATATCCTGCCATAGAGGCGGCTAGGGGACTGGAAAAGGTCGGTATCAGCGCAGCTGTCATCAACCCCCGTTTTATCAAGCCGCTGGACGCCGAGCTCATCTGTCAGTGGGCCGACCAGACCAAACGGGTGGTGACTATTGAAGACAACGCCCGACTAGGTGGTTTCGGCAGTTCAGTCCTCGAACTTTTCAGTCGTCGACAGCTCTACTCGGTACGCACCTGCCTGCTGGGACATCCGGACCATTTTGTCGAACATGGTCCACAAAAAACACTCTGGAAAAACAGTTTTATCGACACCCCGGCGATTATCCGGGCAGCAATAAAACTGATGGGCAGAGAAGAATAACAAAGCCCGTAACTTGATTGCCCCCCGCCCCTTAATTGCGGTCGGCAGTCTGGACCAGATCGCAGAGCTCATCGGCCATCTCGTTGATGATTATTTCATCCCGCCCCTCGACCATGACTCGTATTACCGGCTCGGTTCCGGACGGTCTGACGAGAATACGCCCTGTCCGACCGAGTTTTTGTTCGAGCTTATCTACTGTCTCTGTAAAATTTTGAATAGACGCGACCTCAATTTTTCTGGAAGTGCGTACATTTTTAAGTACTTGCGGGAAACTCTCCATAACGCAGGCCAGTTCCGAAAGCGGTTTTTGGCGCTTTTTCATGATGGCCAGCAACTGCAAGCCCGCCAGAATGCCATCACCCGTGGTGATCTGGTCAAGAAAAACCAGGTGACCGGACTGTTCGCCACCAAAGGAATAGCCTTTTTTACGCATACATTCGACAACGTATCGATCGCCAACCGCTGTGCGGACCATTTTTCCACCCAGTTTTTCCATGGCGATTTCCAGGCCCATATTGGACATCACCGTCGAAACCAGCGTTTTTTTCTTTAGTTTTCTCTGTTTCAGCAGTTCCTTGGCACAGATTGCCATAACATGGTCGCCGTCGACAATCTGGCCGCTTTCGTCACAAACGATCAGTCGATCACCGTCGCCGTCAAGGGCCAGACCGATATCGGCACCAAGTTCTTTTACTTTCTCAGCCATCTTCTCCGGATGCAGCGCGCCGCACTCATGATTGATGTTTTTGCCATCGGGGGCGGCGGATAAGGTAGTCACCCTGGCACCTAGCTCAGTGAAGACATGCGGAGCAACACCGTAGGTGGCGCCGTTGGCGCAATCGAGCACTATATGAAATTCATCGAGGGTGTAATTTTTCGGAAAGGTATTTTTCAAAAAAACGATGTATCGCCCTTTGGCATCCTCTATCCTGGTGGCTTTTCCTACCTCATCGGCAACCGGCCGCAACGCGGCCATCTTCTGCGAGAAGATCAAATCTTCGATTTCGGCTTCCACCTCATCGGGCAGCTTAAAGCCATCATTGGAAAAAATCTTGATCCCGTTATCCTGAAAAGGATTATGCGAGGCCGAAATCACTACCCCGGCATCGGCCCGCATCGAGGTGGTTATAAAAGCGATTCCGGGGGTCGGCAAAGGCCCTACCAGCAACACATCGACCCCCATTGAGCAAATCCCCGCCGCCAACGCATTTTCCAGCATATAACAGGATTGCCTGGTATCCTTGCCGATAACTATCCGGTGTCCCTTCGCCTTGTCTTTTACAATAAAAGCTATGGCGCGGCCTACCTGCATAGCTATCTCAGTGGTCATGGGGTAGATATTTGCCACCCCGCGTATTCCATCGGTTCCAAATAATTTGCGCATTATTCAATTAATTTTCGTTTATTTTTTAGATTTTTAATCAGTTTGTGCGGGGATAATGTGTTGCCGTCATTCTCTTCTATAGCTGCAGCACTGACCGGAGGATCAGCATCTTTGCTCTTATCTGCCGGCGATGGACTGACCTTATTTTCTTCAGATGGTGCTGCAGTCGGCACCGCCTTCTCGACCGGCAGGATTTTTACGTCAGCCAGAAAGACCTTGTCTGGGACGATGGCAAGAATTTCTATCGGCAATTCCACCTCGGCTCGTGGGACAATCTGGACTTTCAACGATCCATCCTCCCCCTGCTCCAATGCCGTCGCAGTAACAAGGCTCTTTGGGTCAATATTCTTATCGAGATATTTTTTAGGTATATTGGCGGTCACTTGTACCGTTTTTGGTTTAACATCCCGTTTTAGACCATCAACTATCGCGTGTACTTCCAGTTTATCCAGGTCCTTTTTAACCGTTATCAGCCCGATAGACAGATCGGCGGTCACTGAGGTTTCCCCGATAAGTTCAACAATCGCCGGCTCCAGCGCCAAAGGTACTTGGAGTTGAATCGATTGCTTCATTCCTATGAGGTTGATAGGTCTGGTAAAGAGTTCATCAACCTGTGACAACGTCGTGAGAGGACCGGTAATGGTTATGACATCGGGATCCATCTTGAGCGTCTTGACAAAGTAATCATCGGGTACTCTGCCTACCGTTCTGGCGGTAACCGGAAATTTTTTCTGAATAAGCTTATCGAGCGACAAGATGATGGATGACGGCTGCACCCGCTGAACGGTGATCCCCCTCGGCACCGGAATATGATCGTTGTCATTCTCAATAACCATTGTGCCCGGCGTAGCCGAAGAAAGATCGACCTGCCTGGTGATTGCCCGGCCGCTCATTTCCTGGATCATCGACCGGGGACCACTTACGGTAACCTCTATCTCCTTTTTAAATTGATTGGAAATAACCAGATCCCGGGGCAGGTTGATAATTTCTATCGGAATCATCACGTTTTTATTGACCCGATCTTCCCCACCGACGAAATACCACAGGACAACTGCCAGAACCAGGGAAATAAACTTCAGCAGCCAATCCTTTGACACCAGATCGGTCAAATTGATTTTTCTGATTTTATATAAGAGGATACGAAGTTTTCTGTTCATCTTTTATTCAGCCAATTTTTCCAGGAGGACGAGTGGCCTGCCTTGGCGATAAAGATTGCCCTGAGACTGTTGGTCAGACTGATTTCATCTTCAACCTTTGTCAATGCACCATGCCGGACGATAGAAATTTCCTGCGTCTCTTCAGAGACGACCAGAACCACGGCATCGGTTTCTTCCGTCAGGCCGATGGCGGCCCGGTGCCGGGTGCCGTAACGCTTATTGATATAGGGATTCTGAGTGAGAGGTAAAATACACCCGGCGTGCTGCACCCTGCCGACACTAATGAGAACAGCGCCATCGTGCAGAGGCGAGGCGGGCATGAATATCGAGATAAGCAGTTCCTTGGTAAGTCTGGCATCCAGTTCAAAACCTGACTCGATAAAATCGCCAAGATTCGTTTCTCTTTCAATGACAATCAATGCGCCGATACGTCTTTTGGCCAGATAAAAGAGAGTCCGGATGATTTCTTCGAGCTCCTTCTCGGCGACATCGGTCTGCTTATGAAAAGGTGATTTTCCAACACTTATAAGAGTCCGCCTGATATCATGCTGGAAAACGATAATGATGATCAGCAGGATCGAACTCAGGAACGTCTGCATGATCCATTTAAATGTCGCTAAATCAAAGACGCTGGCGAGAAAATAACCGATGGTCAAAATGCCGATCCCGACCACCATCTGCACCGACCGCGTACCCCTGATGATGGTTATCAGCTGGTGAATGACAAAGGCTACCACCAGAATATCAACACAATCCTGCCAGCGAAAATAACTGAAAATATCAAGCATGGCAATCTAGGATGGTCAAGTTTCCGGTAGGGTATGAAGGCACTTGCTTCAACATCAATATTTCATGTTCCTCTGAACGTCGCTCAAGTTATAAGCAAAAAAAATCGGCGGCGGCCCGGCTCTCTTCCCTTGTGCCGGGGTTTTCTGTTTCATCTGCACCGTAAATATACAGATAATATGTAGATATTAAAAGATTTTTTTATGGTTTTACCTAAAAATCAGGCAAGATCACGGGAAACCAGGGCAACAATCTCTCCAGCATCGGGGCTTTTGCCAACGACCTTGACCACTCCGGCTGCTTTTGCCATCTTTCTGACACCTTCCTGTTCATCTGCGGTAAACAGGAAAATCTTTATTTTCTCAGTTCCTGAGAGTGCCTTGATTTTTTCGCATATCGCCAGGCCGGTAGTATCCGGCAGGTGAAAATCGACCACCACACCATCGGGCATCTCTTTTACAACGAGATCGTACCCTTCCTGGCCGGTCGCGGCACACATTATATTAAAACCGGCTTTCTGAAAAAGTCGAGCGTACAGTCTCAATATTACAGGATTATCATCAATAAAGACAATTTTTTTGGGCTGGACGGTGACAACTCCGGGGTGACCGCGAATCGGATCATGAATGATGAGCAGATTATCCCCGAGCTCTAGAATGAGGTCTTTACCCGGAAAGATCGAATCCGTTGTCTCCCGACGAATCCCGATAATACTGCCGTTTAATATTCTGCCGGCCTCCGCCACGTTTTTACCGGCCAAAACTGATTGCGTGGAGACCTGCAGCCATTCAGGTTTATATACGTTGTTATCACTGCTATCCAGATTTGCATGCAAAGCAGTACCCTTTGAAAGCAAGCTCTCGGCAACTTTCTGCCCGGCCGCGACAAAGGGCGATATGACCGAATCTGCGCCGGCCCGCAATATTCTTGACTCCGAGGATGAGTGCTCGGTTCTGGCGATTATATGCAGCACCGGATTGAGTTCCCGGGCGGTGAGTACTGCAAAAAGATTGTCTGGGTCAGAATTTAACACTGCCAGAAGTGAAGAAGCCTTTTTTATGCCGGCTTTAAGCAGTGTTTCTTCACGGGTTCCATCACCTTGAATGAAATGGTAGCCCAGTTCCTGGAGTTCCTCCAGGTTTTCCGGCGAATTTTCTATGACAACAAATTGAGCATTATTCTTCTTAAAATATTCTGCCGCCGCCGCCCCTACACGGCCATGACCACAGATAATGGTATGTCCTTTCAGCTTTTCTATTTTTTTATCCATTGATTTTTTCCATCTGTTGGGATTGGCGGATCGTTCAATGACCAGTTCCGTAAAGGCTCCGGCAGCAAATGCTATACTGCCGACCCCGGAAAGAATAAGGAAAATAGTGAATACTCTGCCTGCTGGGGACAATTGCTGGATCTCACCATAGCCCACAGTAGTAATAGTGATAACCGACATATAAAAGGCATCAAGAGGTGAATACCCATCGATAAAGGTATAGCCGACTGTTCCTGTTGCCAGAAAGAAAAGCACAAGACAGATCGCCAGTTTTATTCGTTTTTCCGGACCCATATTCCCAGGATGTTGCCGACCAGAACCGTTTCACCTATCACAAAAGCACCAATGGCAAAACTATAGCACACGATCATTGACTAGTAACATATTTTTCCGGCACTCTACCAATTTCCAGATGCCATGCGAACTTGATTCGATCTCTTGTTTTCAAAACATCTGTTATTAACTTTAATAATAATTAACCCGGCGGGGATATCTTCAATTTACATATGTGTATCAATGCGATATGTATAACCGCACCTGTTTCCGATAACTGCAGAAACGATGGTCAATCTGCCGTATGATGAACAAGAAAACTCTGCAAACCGAATTAACTTGCTATGTCTGATCGTTTTGGCAACATTCCCATCCAATCACCGGAATCCTCGCCATCTGACAAAAAGCCCGTCAAAAAATCAGCACCACCAGACGCGGGACCATCCAGGCCATCAAGTCCTGCGACCAGGAAAAAATCTACCCAAAAGAGACCATTTAGCAAAAAATGGGCTCTGAGTATTGCCCTGGCGGTCAGTATCGCCTGCTACAGCGCCTTGGGATTCATAGGGGTACCTTATTACTGTGTCACGATCCTGCCAAAGAAGTTCCATGAAACAACTGCCATGGTCTTAGAGCCAACCGCGGTTAGTTTTAACCCGTTTACCTTTCGATTTTCATCCGGCGAGTTGCGTATTCTTAACGGATCAGGTGCTAAAGTCCTCTCGCTGCATGCGCTGCAGGCCGAACTTGCGCCTCTGGCAATTCTGCGTCAGGATATGGCGTGTAAAACCCTCAATATCAGCGGATTGGATCTCAATATCGTTAGAGAACAGGACGGTTCATATAATTTCCAGCCACTCTTGGCTGCAGCAAAAAACAGGAAGATTTCAAAATTAATCAAGCCAACCGAGCTGCCGTTTTTCTTTTCTCTCAATAATATTTCGATAACCGACGGAAAAATTACCTTCAATGATAAGCCAACAGGTAAAATTCATACAGCTGAAAAGATCAAATTCGACCTGCCGACTTTTTCCAACACTTCTTATAAAACCGAGCAATATCTGCGGCCTCATTTTTCAGCAGTAGTAAATGGCAGCCCCATTGAACTTACCGGACAGACCAATCTCGGACAAGCGGGGGAAGAGCAGACAACCAGGCTGGCAGTAGATGTTCATGACCTGGAACTGCCGGTTTATGTCAGCTACTTGCCTTTTTCCCTGCCCATGCAGTGCAGCAAAGGTACAGCGAACGGAAAAATCGATCTCTCGTTCGATCCGCAAACCACAGCCGGCGATAAACTGTCCATCGGCTTCCAACTGCAGATTGCCGGAGCCGAGCTGACTGGAGAAAACGCATCATTCAACATCTCAATGCCAAGTGTTCGAGTGAGCGGAAGTCTCCAACCAATGTCCAGGACGCTGCATCTAAGCGAAGTCGCGATGAGAGAGCCGGCCATCAATTCCTTTGACGAGTCCTTTCTGGAAGGCCCAACCACGCCTGTCGGGATACCGAAAGATAAAGCTGCACCTTATCGGCTGACACTCGATCAGCTTCTCCTCGACGATGGCACCGCCAGGTTCTTTTCGGATAAACATGGTCAGCAGCTCATTTCAACTTGGAACACCGTACAGGCAAGCATAAAGGGCTACCGTTCCGATGCCGAGACCGTCCCAAATGTCAAAAGTGGATCGTTTAGAATCAGTGGAGAAAAAGAAGGAACACAAACTTCTTTTTCCTGGCAGGGAAAATTCTCGTCCCCGGACAGTCTGACCGGTAACCTCCATCTTCTTAAAATAGACAGCAAAAGCCTGCTAAAAGCCATCGCCGACAAGCAACCTTTTGCCATAAAAGATGTCCAAGGCATCGCCGACCTGAAAGGTCAGCTGATATTTTACCCAAAAAAAGAGTCCCCAAACCGCATCCACTATAAACTCGTCGACGCCGAGATCTCTGTTGACGACTTTGTCCTCCTCGACAATGACCAAAGCACCCTGCGCGCCCCGGTTATCAAACTGACCGGTTTTAACCTGATCGATGAGACAATCGACTTTGGCAATATCCAGCTCCAGAACGGTACTGCCCAGTTTATCGTGGGCCATCTGCCGCACATTTACCGCGAATTTACCAAAAGGAAGTACCGGCTCCAGGGCCTGGATTTTGCGGGCAAGGTACACTTTAGCCCACGGAAGAAATCCGGACAGTCGCTTATCTTCTCTGAGGTATCACTCAAAGCCAATGAACTGGGCAATCACCAAACGACTACAGATAATCTTTCTGTTTCAGCAAAGACCGATGCCGGCGCCATTTTCAGGGCGCAGGGAAATGTAACCCTGGCCCCATTTTCCGTCAATTTGCAAACCGGATTTCGCCAACTGCCGGTACAGGATATCCAGCCATTTTTTGCCAGTTCAGCTATGCCTGCTGATTTACATGGTAATTTGGGCGGCAAAGGAATCCTCTCGCTGCCGGCGAAAAGTTTTGTCGGTGAACTGGAGTTGAGTGATGTTTCCGGGAAAGGTCCACAAGAGACGCCATTTTATTGGAAAAAATCGTTTTTTCACAATGTCAATTATACCGCAAAACCCTTCCACTTCGGAACCGACTCAGTTGCCATAGATGGAGCCCATGTTTCCTGGCGAATTACCAGAGAATCGAACAGCCCGATGCAGTATTTCGCCAACTTCATGCAAGAGTATTTCCCAGCAGCAGACAAACATTCCCCAACTACAACCGAAAGTTCTACCTCTCCGGTAGATATTGCGGAAATTTCTTTTACAGCAGGCACTATAGACATTGACGATCACCGACTAAGCCCAGATTGGATAGCCAAAGGTGTAACCTTTGCAGGGAGCATCAACAATATCCACGCAGCGGCTGCAGCTGAAAGCGCGTTTTCTTTTACCGGTCAACTGGCCGACAGTCCCTTTACCATAAACGGTACAGTGGCACCATTTGCCCGAAATGACAATGGTACATTTCATTTCTCCTTAGAGACCTTTCCTCTGGCTTCTTTTGCTAAACAGATTACAACAAAAACCGAGATAGATCCATCCAGCAGTCAACTGAGTTTGGCTCTCGATTGCACATGGCAGGATCAACAATATATCAGTTCCGGCAAACTGGTTCTTACCGATGTCAAACCAGCTGCGGCATCTTCTGATATAGCTCTTCCTCTGGCTTTGATCAGCGATTCCAGCGGCACAATAGAGCTGCCGTTCAATTTTTCCAGGACAGCGCCGGTCGCAAAAACCGCTCTTGTAGAAGAACTCTCCACCTCAATGCAACGAGTGCTCTTAAAAGGCACTGTGTCGCCATTATTGCTGGCATCCGGTGATTTTACCGATCTTATCGGCAATGAATTCATCGAGTTTCGCCCCGGCGAATTCATACTTCTTGAAACCAGCCAGAAAACACTCAGCCGTTATGCTGCATTGCTTCTCGCTCACCCCAATGTAGGACTGGTCTTATCAGGTGGGGTGGATAAGAAAATTGACGGAGAAGCCATGAATAATAATATCACCAGGGTTGAAGAGCAGCGTGTTGCGAAGGAAAACGAAAAACTTTTCAGGCAATGGCAGGACCGGAAAGCTCTGTACCAAAAAGATCTTGAACAACGGCAAAAAAGCAGTGGACCAAACCAGAAAATCGTAGAACAGGATATTCCGGCAGAAATCCTTACAGATTTCAAGCCACTTCGCCCCGTTTCAGTGGTAATCAACGAGGCGATGCTGCTAGAGCTTGCCCATAAACGAATCGATGTGTTATATCAAAATCTTATTACTCAACTCGCCGTGCAGCCGGAACGAATATCAAGCGTTTTGCCGGACAAATTGGTGGACGATCCGGAAAATCCTGCCGATGGTGTTGCGATCACTCTTACAGCTCTCAACCAATGAACGGCAGCCTGGTCTATTTTAATTATTTACAGCCTTTTCTTGGCTGGCTCGCTGTGTTGTCTCTTTTTACTTTTATCCTCAGCCTGGTGCTTATCCCCTGGGTGGTGGGAAAACTCAAGGAGGATTGTTTCCTAAAATTATATCGCAACGACAAGAGTATAACGCAACCCTCTCTGATCTCGGTCATTATGCTGATATTTCGTAATGCTCTCGGCCTCTTTCTGGTTTTTGCCGGTATAGCCATGCTCTTTCTCCCCGGTCAAGGACTGCTCACCATCCTTCTCGGCACTCTTCTACTTTCCTTTCCCGGCAAACATAAACTGGTTAACAACCTGGTGTGTCAGCCAAAAATACAGCACAGCCTGGACTGGTTACGAAAAAAAAGAGGCAAGTCGTCGTTCCTCTGGCCATGAGAACACTCTCGGAAAGAATCCTGAAAACGCATCCTCACCATTATGGTGCAGGCGTAAAAGGCTGATAGAGCGGGTCACCGATAAGAACCATATGCCAGGATATGTATGGCAAGGAGACAAGGTACGACTCCCCGAGACTCATATACCCTTCAATCAGTTGGCCAAAAAAGAGTTCGGGGAAGGGAAAACCCTGAACATAGGGTTCATATACCGGGCCAACGGTAGCCGCAACACCCTTTTCCAGCATCTTCAGACACCAGAGTGAACTGTTGTCACCTTTTAGCGTGGCACATTCATCACTGGCAATATGGTAGCCGATCGCACCTTTTCTCCAGACAAAACTGTCGACATATTTGCCCAATGAGTACCATCCGCAGTATAGGGCCGCATCAGGGCAACCCTTTTCCGGAAAAAGCCCCTCCTCGGCATCGATGACAACCGGCATTCTTTTGCTTACAGCTTGAGCGGCGTTATGGATGGACTGGTCATACATTTTGTACCCTGACAGCTTTTTCTCTTTGCTCTCGGGCCAGCGGGCATCAAAATAAGCCTTGCCGCGCAGGCCAATTTTTTCGGTCTGCAGGCTGTAGTTTATTATCCGATACACCGTCGCTGTATCCGGACCGTCCAGTCGACTGACAAGCAGCACCATGTCCTTGCTCAGGAGTTCTTTTTCTCCATGAAAACCAAGAAAATACGGGTTTTTCTGCCAACCGGCCAACTCATAGCTTCCTGCCTGAACGAGGGCAAGTTCAGAATCGACAGCTGCCCTTTTGTCGCTATCCGGCAGCTTTGCCATTTCTGGTGGTTGCCACCCATCCGGGTTTGGTGGAGCAACTTTTAAAGGAACTCCGTACATGAGAACAAGAGCCGCAATCTTGTTGTCCGGCGGAAAAGTTTTAAGAAGAGCAAGCACGTTCTTTTTAAGGACCCGGTCGTATTCATCCCTGGACATGGTCTCGTTTACAGTAAGGGAGAGCGACAGAAAATTTTCTGCCGGGATCTTTCTTTTTTTCATATAATAACCCGCCAGATCGACACTGCCCACCATTTCCTGGTTTGCTATCACCAGCACCTCTTCTGGTTGCAGGCAAAACCCGGGCACTGCGTAAAGTGTCCAAAAGATCAGAAGCAAGACTTGAACTATTTTTCCGGATAATGGTACCATTGTATGGTGAATTATGATAAAAGTGTTCGAAAAAGAGTACTTTTTCGTTAATCTGGAAAATACTGCCTTTTAATTTTGAGCAGTATATAATATAACAAATTAATGACAGAGGAGCATTACTCCTTTGTTTGGCTAAAATCAACGCCACCGCCCCGATAACCTTATTGTATTCTTATGGAACAATCAAAAGACCTAAACAGAATCATATCCAACCAGAAAAATCTGCTGGAAACAATACCGGCAATGGTCCTGCTGCTTAGAGAAAGTGAATCGATTGAATATATGAACCCCAGCGCGAAGTCATTCCTGGGCGATCTTTGCAAACCACCTGAAAGTATTAGCTCGGAAGAGCAGGCAACGATCTCTAAATTTCAAAAATTAGTGAACCAGACTCTCCATAACAAGCTTATCGGCGAAACACTGGAAACCACCTATCGGGAATCCCATTTAGAATATACTCTCGCCTCGTTTAGCGGGTACAAAGGAGATTCGCTCTACTGGCTGTTCATGCGCGACCTCACCGAGAACAAAAAACAATTAGCCGAGCTCTCTCTTTTCCATAATAGTATTGAGACTATTCTGTCCCATAAAATAAATGAATTAAAAGAAAGCGAGATGATGCGGCGAAAACTGGCCAAGGAACTTAATTCTTTAAAGGAACACCTTAAAGAACATTCGACCGACGGCAAGATGGTTGGATCCAGTCGTGCGCTGAGTGAACTGCGGGACATGGTTTTTCAGGTAGCAAAATCCGACGCCACAATCCTGATCACCGGAGAATCGGGGACAGGCAAAGAACTGGTGGCCAACCTGCTCAGGGAGAGCAGCAATAGAAAGAGTAAACCGTTCCTCAAGATCAACTGCAACACTATTTCCGACTCACTCCTGGAGAGTGATCTTTTCGGCCATGAAAAAGGCTCTTTTACCGGTGCCGACAGTAAGAGAATGGGGAAATTTGAAGTGGTTGACGGCGGCACTATTTTTCTCGATGAGATCGGCGACATCAGCCCACGAATGCAGGCGGCATTGTTAAGGGTTCTGCAAGACGGAGAAATAATCCGGGTTGGCGGAAATATGCCGGTCAAGATCGACGTCCGGGTTATTGCCGCAACCAATCGGGACCTGGCCTCGATGGTCCAGGAAGGAACGTTTCGCCTTGACCTGTTCTATCGCTTAAATATCATAAATATTTCCATTCCCCCGCTCCGTGAGCGCAAGGAAGATTTAATAGACCTTACGACGCACTTCATTAGAAAATATCGTCAGGCATTCAAAAAAGATATCAATTTCTTACCTCAGTCAATCCTGGAACGCCTGATTGAACATGACTGGCCGGGCAATGTTCGTGAGTTGGAAAATGTCATCCAGCGAGCGGTGCTCATGGCCAAGAACAATATAATCACTGAGAATGAACTTTTTTTCGACCTGCAGCCGGGGCACAAGGAGCAACATAACCAGGAAAACTATCTGCAGAAGCTGGATGGCCGTACCTTGAAAGATATGGTCGCCAATATCGAGAAGGATATCATTGTCTATGCTCTCGAAAAAAACCGAGGCAGCGTTGCACATACAGTGCAGCAGCTGGACATAGGCAAGACAGCTTTTTATGACAAGATGAAACGATATGAGATCTCTCCCAAGAATCATAAATAGCCTGTTTAGAAAACTGCCACAAAACAACAGGAGAAAGGCATTAATTTTGCATAGGAAGTTACCGGGGGATGTAAAACACTAAATAGTATAATTTCTTTTAAACTCGAGATAACCCATGACAGCAGAGGATCGCAAGCACCAGGAAAGATGCCCTTTCTGGTCCGCGACATCAGTAAAATGTACGATTTGCGACAACGGGCTGTTTATTCCTCTTGATAATCATGCTGAAGTTTTTTGCAAAACTTCCCGGTACTCAGCGTGTATGCAGTATACACTTTATTCGGAAAACCATATTTTATTACAGGAAAAAGTCCGGAAATCCGAAGTAAATCGGCGAAAGTTTCTACGCATTGAAAGCTCCCATGCAATCACCCTGATTAAAATTGCTGAATCCGGGAACCTGATATCACAGTTTCCACAAGAGGGTCGGACAATTGATGTGAGCAAGAGCGGTATGCGCGTGGCGATTAACAGGCCATTAGTGCATGATGTGCTGGTACAATTTTCCTTCGACGATTCTTTCCCATTAAAAATTCATCACGTCACCGGTCTGGTGGAATGGTGCAATAAACAGATTGATGAACCTGGTTACCATGCCGGGGTTTCTTTTCAGGGAAACTATGTCATCGAGCCCTTTGATCTGCTTCATACCGAGCAACATAACCAGGGCTGATAAGCCCCTATTCACGGACCCTTGTAACCAACAGCCTTCCTCGCCGCGACAACCAGAAACAGCACCGGAACTCCCATCAGTGCCGTGACCAGGAAAAATCTTTCATAACCAACCGCCGAGACCATCGTCCCGGAATAGCCACCGATCAATTTAGGGCAGAGTGTCATCATCGAACTGAAGATGGCGTATTGTACCGCCGTAAATGAAATATTCGTCAAACTCGAGAGAAAGGCGATAAAGGCAGTTGTAGCAATGCCTGCGCTCAGGTTATCCGCACCAATCACCACAGTGAGCATCGCCACATCCTGCCCGGTCCGGGCCAGCAGCATGAAGAGCAGATTGGTTGCCGCTGAAAGAAACGCCCCTAAAAATAAAATCTTATTTACCCCGAACCTGACTGTCAGCATACCACCGAGAAAGCCGCCAACCAAAGTCATACCCAGGCCAAATGTCTTGGTGACACCGGCGATGACATTCTTGCTAAAGCCCATATCCAGGTAAAAAACGTTTGACACAACGCCGAGGACAATATCCGATAAGCGATAGCAACCGATAAGAACGAGCAGGAGCAGAGCTGTTTTTCCGCTATATCGGAAAAAAAAATCCTTTATCGGTTCAAGATAGGTTTGATGGACCATCTTTTTATTGACTAATCCCCAGAAGAGCAAAAGTCCGGCAACTGTTGCGGCAATGCCCACCGCCAGTCCGAATCGTGCCACTTCCACCAGAAATGCCCCTGCCCCTTCTTTGAAGAATTGTGGCAAAACCTTGTCAATCGCCGCAAAGAGAAAACCGGAAAAAAAGAAGGTCAGGGCAAAAGCCAGGGCGCTGAGAAGAAAAAGAGTGAGAAAGCGCCCATAGTCAACAACTGTATGCTGGTAATGCGAATCACGGCGATTAACCTTGGGTTCCTTAATGAGCAGGGTCGTCGCAACACCGCAGCACATTATCGCTGCCATGGCCAGATAGGTTAATCTCCAGGCCCCATAATCATAGGCAGCACTGGTAGTTCCCAGAAATCCGGCAAGAAACAGCGAGCCGGCGCCAGCCATCAGCATGCCGACCCGGTATCCCGCGATATACATGGCGGCAAGCAGCGCCTGCATGGACTCTTCGGCAGATTCTATACGGTAGGCATCAATGACAATATCCTGAGTGGCCGACGAAAAACCAAGCATAACCGCCGCCAGAGCCATGACGGTGAGATTTTGCTGATTACCGGCCGGATCGATCAAGGCCATCCACACAATCGCCGCGACTACAAGCAACTGGGCGACCAGCAGCCACGCCCTCCTCCGCCCCAAAACGCGGGTCAACACCGGCAAAGGCAGCAGGTCAACGAGCGGCGCCCAGAGAAATTTAAAAGAGTAGCCAAGCGCCGCCCAGCTGAAAAAAGTTACAGCGGACCTGGCAATTCCAGCTTCTCTGAGCCATACCGACAGCGTCGAGAAGATAAGAAGAATTGGTAATCCGGCCGAGAAACCAAGGAATAAAAGGGCAATTGCCTGTGGGTGCAGCCATGCTTTAAACGTGTCGCCCCAGGACCGTTTGACGATTACTTCTTGGCGCATTATTGTTTTTTCCTCATAATAAGATTATGGTGTCTGACTTGGAACAGCAAAGAACAAGGACGCACTCGATGGCACCGTCACCTGCGATGTAATAATACAAGATACTCGAACTGTCCAGAACCAGCTCCCTTGAAGATGACAATACAAATCCACAATACCTTATCAGGAAAAAAAGAACCCTTACAGACTCTGGAACCTGGGCATGTCAAGCTCTATGTCTGCGGTATCACTTCGTATGATTATTGTCATATCGGTCATGCCCGGTCGGCTCTGGCTTTCGACATGATTGTCCGGTATCTGAAATACCGTGGATACAAAGTGACTTTTGTCCGTAATTTTACCGATATCGACGACAAGATCATCGCCCGCGCCCAGGAACAGGGAACAAGCTCTGAAGAACTGGCCAATCGCTTTATCAATGAATTTTATACCGACATGGATAGCCTCGGGGTCGACCGGCCGGATATCGAACCAAAGGCTACCGAGCATATCAAGGAGATGGTCGACCTTATAAGCGAATTAATCGATAAAGGCATGGCCTACCAGTCGGGCAACGATGTCTATTATGTGGTCGATAGTTTTCCCGAATACGGCAAACTCTCCAAAAGAAATCTTGACGACATGAAGGCGGGTGCACGTATCTCGGTAAACGAGCAGAAAAATAACCCAATGGATTTCGTCCTTTGGAAAGGCTCAAAGCCCGGGGAACCGAAATGGGACAGCCCGTGGGGCCCGGGCCGCCCTGGCTGGCACATTGAATGTTCAGCAATGAGCCGAAAATATCTGGGCCAAACCTTCGACATCCATGGGGGTGGCCAAGACCTCATATTTCCCCATCATGAAAATGAGATTGCCCAGAGCGAAGCAGCCAACGGCAAGCCGTTTGTGACAAGCTGGATTCATCATGGCTTTGTCACTATTCGTGATGAAAAGATGTCCAAATCGCTGGGGAATTTCCTGACCATCCGGGACATTCTCGGCCATTATCACCCTGAAATATTACGTTTTTTTATTTTCTCCACGCATTATCGCAGCCCCCTTGATTTTTCTGAATCAGCGATGAAAGATGCAACCGCCGGTCTCGAACGGCTCTACGAGTGCGTGGCGGCTGTCGATTCTCTCGATCCTGCAAACGGTAGAGTGAACGCAGCAAGCGTACTTTCGCCAAAAGATGTCGACAAGGTGCTGGAACTGGAACCACGGTTCCAGCAGGCAATGGATAATGATTTCAATACCGCCCAGGCTCAGGGGGTCTTTTTCGATACCGTGAAGACCATTAATCGTCTGCATGGGAAAATTACCGCCGCACCATCCGTTGAAGACATACAGTTCTTGAAGAATGCTACTGCTCTGTTGCAAAAACTGGCGGCGATTATGGGCCTGTTGACTGAAGATGCTCAAAGCTTTCTTGCAGCCAGAAGGGAAAAACTTATTGCCGATAGTGATATTGACGCGTCGGCTATTGATGCGCTGATCGCCGAACGGTACCAGTGCCGGTTAGACAAGAACTGGTCAAGAAGCGATCAAATCAGAGACGAACTCCTGGCCAGAAATATTGAGCTAAGCGATGGTCCCGAGGGCACGACCTGGTCAGTGAAAAGCAAGTAGTTAACTTTAGCTGAGGGAGACGACAATGAGACAGCCTGCTGTTGCCGACCGCTTTTATCCTGGATCCCCAAAAGAGCTTTCCCGTACGATTGCCGAGCTATCTCCTGCCAGGGAAAATCTTCATAAAATTAAGGCGCTGGCAGTTGTATCTCCCCATGCAGGCTACGTTTATTCGGGCGCGCTGGCGGCAGAGACATTTTCCGCAGTGGAAGTACCGGAAACCGTTATCATTCTCGGCCCCAATCATCACGGTCATGGAGCGCCCGTGTCGCTTTCGACCGAAACCTGGGATATGCCACTGGGAAAAGTACCGATAGACATGGAGATAGCCAATCACCTGCTGGATCTATCCGAACATATAAGAATAGATGAAACGGCCCATCAATTCGAGCATTCCCTTGAAGTCCAGGTACCATTTCTGCAGATGCTGCAAAAAAACCTGCACATTGTACCGCTAGTCATCTCACAAATTGCCTATCCGCTCTGCGAACAGATTGCCGGCGCCCTTGCCGAGGCCATTCACAACACCGTCAAGGATATACTGATCGTCGCATCCAGCGATATGAGCCATTACGAACCTAGACGGATCAGCGAAAAAAAAGACCGCTCGGCGTTAGCATGCATTGAGCAGCTCGACCCGTACTCACTGTATCGTACTGTCTATGACAACCGCATATCCATGTGCGGGGTAATTCCCGTGGTCATCGCCATGCTCGCGGCCAAAGCCTGCGGGGCCGACCAGGCAAGCGTGATCGGCTATACCGATTCCGGCTATGCGTCAGGCGATACCAACCAAGTGGTGGGCTATGCCGGCGTCATTATCAACTGAAATTTCCTTGACAGTCCAGGCAAAATCTTTTATAAACTCGCCTCACTGCATCAAATACTGGGGGATGGTCTAATGGTAAGGCAGCGGACTCTGACTCCGCTTATCAAGGTTCGAGCCCTTGTCCCCCAGCCACAAAATTCAAGCACTTATCGGTTTATTCCGGTGAGTGCTTTTTTATTTGTCCTTATTTTGTCCCGCCCAGGTCCAGCCTTATTATCTTCCAGTTAGAAGAGTTGTATTAGTATTTATTATCTGCACCTAGCTTAGTGTTTTTTGACTCTGATAAAGCATAAGGTTTTTCGCCAGTCAACAAGGCTGGCACGTTTGCTGTAAACTCAAAATGATCAATATTTTATTTATTATTTAATTTTTTGAGTTACGTATAAATTGGAAGTATCTTGACTTTAAGGAAGTATTTTTTTTACTTTGAAGCCCGATCTAGAAATTGAAGCGACTAAACTGTTCCTTTCAAGGAGTGCGAAAGTGATAACCAAAAATGCATTCTATATCAGGATCCTGAGAAGGAATAGATGGCCGGCCCTTTCTCTCTTATTGGATTGGAAGAGTGGTTTTTTTATTATGATTGCGCTTTTGGTCGTGCCAGCCCCAGTATACGCAGGCGAGATCGAGCCCAGAGCCTATGCCAATACACCAGTCGGAATTAATTTTCTGCTCATGGGCTATAGCTATTCGGAAGGTGGATTGTCAACGGAAGCTTCGTCGCCGATCAAAAACGCTGAACTTAAGATACATAACGAATTTTTAGCTTATGCACGAGCTCTCGACGTGTGGGGAAAATCTGGGAAGATAGATATAATATTGCCGTACTCCCAACTTTCAGGAAGCGCAACTGCAGGGGGGCAAACCCGCGAACGTAATGTTTCCGGGTTGCTCGATCCGCGTTTCCGTTTCTCGATTAATCTTTATGGCGCCCCCGCGCTATCGCTGCAAGATTTTGCCAATTATCAGCAAGATTTAATCATCGGGGTAAGCTTTCAAGTATCAGTGCCCATTGGCCAGTATGATGCGGACAAGCTGGTTAATCTTGGCAATAATCGTTGGTTTGTCAAGCCAGGCATCGGAATCTCCAAGGCATGGGGGCCACTTTCGCTAGAGCTTTCTACCAGTGTGTTTTTATTTAGTAACAATAACGAATATTTCGGCGGCAATACTTTTAAACAGAATCCCGTTCCCTCCACACAGCTGCACGTGACTTATAACTTGAAGCGTGGTATTTGGGTTGCAGTGAGCGGTACATACGATTACGGCGGGTGCACAACAATAGACGGTGTGCAGAATGATGATTTACAGAGCAATTCGCGTCTTGGAGCCACACTTGCGCTACCCGTGAATAAAAATAACTCTTTCAAAGTCTACGCCAGCAGTGCCGTACATACCGTTGCAGGTAGTGGTTATGACCTGATTGGGATTGCCTGGCAATACCGATGGGGTAGCGGGCTTTAACGCTCACTGAGAATGGAAAGCTTACAAAACTGATGCAAATCTTCTGTAAAGCATAGAGGCAGTCAATACTGCTCATAATCCTTTGCAAGAGTCTTGAAACAGTTTGATTTTAAGGCATCCATGATGCCTTAAAGGCTATTGTTGAGGCGCGGGTTCGGTTTAGAAACGAAGCTGCAGCGAAGCCCCCAGGAGCGTCGCCGTGTCGGTGTCCGGCAGGGTCGAGTCTATCACCTGAGCGTCCAAGGTCAAGTGCACTGCCTGGGTAAGTTCGATGTTGTAGAAGAGTTCCAATACGCCGGACGAGTTGGCGATACCAACATAGTCCAAGAATCGGCCTTTGTTCAACTTGTTGTAGTTGTAAGCGATACCCATGGCGTCGTGGTCGCGCCCCGGGATGAGTCCCTTGGCGTTGACACCGCCGCTGATACTGTAGTCAAAAGGGTTGGTGTCGTTGTCACCAAATTGAACGCGGGAAAAAACGCCCACGCCTTGCAGATCCTGCCGTCCGTCACCCGTGTTAATTTTTTTGGCGGAGTCACCTTCAACCCACAGGTATTGCCAGAAATCAGCCGACGCAAACCAGGTCGAATCCTCCGTGCTCCGCTTCAGCTGTCCTTCATCAATGTTGATCCGCCCGTTTATTTCATTGAAATTACCATCCCAGCCGTATCCGAACATGAGGCCAAAGCCACCGGGCAGATGACTGATTTGGTATTGATCAGTAAGGTCGAGCAATCCGAACATGCCGTCGTCGAAGTCATTGAACCCGGAGCTGTTGGAAGTATCTGTGCTCGTGGCCACCATGCCGGTGATCATCAGGTTTTTATATGGCATAACCAAGGCGGTACCCCCAAGAACACTGTAAGGAATGATAAGCCCCCCAGATACAGGCACAGTCAGGTTCATGTTCCACCACTGGCTTCTGCCACGACCACCGGCAAACTCGTTAGTGGAGTCATAGGTGTCATACTTACCAAAGCCCAGGGCAAACTTCTCGCTGAGAAACTGGGTGTAGTTGATCACTGGGAGCCAGAGGCCGACATCTTCATCAGAAGGCAAGGTGGTGGGATGCGTCGCATCCGTATTGACCGGAATAATGGAACCACTGATACTATTGACTGAGTTCCCGTACCTCGACACGGCGCGTATCTGCAACAGACCTCCGGGAATAAGGCCCATACGATCAAAATCAATTTTGATGTTGTAGTCTATCGTCCCACCATATTCTGAACCGGTGTCTATGCCGCCATCGACAACGGATTGAAAATACTGATTGTAATCGATATCAAAGGCGAATCCTTTTTCAGCCCATTCGGTCCGTTTGCCGCCGAAGTCACCCAGCAGGTAGGAACGTTTGACAAAGTCACCGGAATAGTCAGATAGTGGCAGGATACCGCTGCTCTTTTCCGGGGCAGAGTCCGCCAGCACATCCAGTACAGGAGTCAAAAGGATACTCGCCCCTATAATCAGCACGGAGGCCGTCGTCAATGTGCTATTATACCTTATGCTTGACCTCATTCTGTCTCCTATTTTCTTTGTTAGTTAGAGCTAATGGTGCATTGCAAAAGATCCGTTATGACATCAAATCCAGGCTTTAAGTCCGCTACGCAAAATCAAACCTCGTTATAAATCTCTATTAAGGTCCAAAAGGAGAGACTTATATTCATCTGAAGTACTCAGTAATTGACCGGCTACGGCACGTAGTCGGTCAACTTCTTCAGCTGCAAGCACAAAACTGGTTGGCAGGTTCATGAAGTACGATCGATCCTTCGGATCATGAAGCATGTCAAAATCGAGGTTGATCACATGAAGGTTGATCAGGGGAATTTTGGCCTGGGCTTCCATTTCGGTGGCTCCAGCAGCGCGCAAGCGCGTAATCATCAGTTCACGCCGTGTCGTTAGCATCTCCACATGATCATTAATGAGTGCGATCGTTTCAAATGAATAACGATCGATCGGCACACTGGAAGACTGCAACAGCTGACCAAAAATCCCTGGAGGAGATTCTTGACGGTCCCAGTCTGTACTGGGGGCTGAATGAGCGTTTACAACAATCAGTATGACTCTTTGCACAACATTAAAACTGACCTGCTTGCGAAACTCCGCACTCGATCCTATAGCATCCAGACTCTCGAGAATCCCTCGTACCCCAAGGTTGTCTGCAACGCCACCATCGACGAGGTGGATGAACGGACGATCCTTGCTGTTTTGGAAGTCCTGCATTTCATGATACCGTTTTTCCTGGCGAAGCGCCGGCCGACTCCGGTTTTCCGGGTGAGTTACATTTTTCACCCAGGGAGGGTACTGATATCCGCATGTACCTCCATAATTGTTAAGGGTTATCGCTGAAAGAATGACCGGGACAGCAGAGGAGGCCGCTGCTGCACGCGAGAGGTTAACTGTATTCAGGTCGGAACAAAGCAGGTCAAACTCATTCTGAAAAAAGGCAAACCGTGAACCAGTAGAGATGTCAGTTCCTGATGCGACCGCAAAAGGCCCAGGTAGATCAATTAGATCGCCAAACTTTGCATTTTTAAAGAGGATTTCGTCATAGTATTCCGCAGCAATTTCAGAACGCCCGGCAGACCCTCCGATAAATTTCCACCAGTTTAGAGGGTTGATGCTGCGCCAAAGTAAAGCGCCCTGTACATTACGTTTGAGGAATCGTTCCTCGTACTCGGCAAACAACTGTTCACCGTAAAGAGCATATGCGAGTGCAGTGAAGCTTCCGCCCGAGACACCAGTAATGAGATCCACTTCATCAACCAGCCGACGATGCTGACCTTTATGTACAATTTTTGTACGGCGAAGTTCTTCAAGAACGCCATAAGACAATGCCGCTGCCCGCGTACCACCACCTGAGAACGAAAGAATGAACAGGGTGTGCGGGTCGTTGTTTTGAAGTTTGGGGATCTTGAGATATGGGCGATAGCCACTTTGAGGATCAACCTGGGTAATGGGGTCGTTCACAGGGCGACTCGCACAGCTTGTTAGTGCTATAGTTGATATGATCAGCAACAATATTCGTATCACGCGCATGGTTATCCTCTTTAACTATTTGTTTTTACTCTCATTAAAAATAGAACGTGCATCTCTTCCTTTATTATGAGTTTTCCGTATCTTTTTCTAAATCTTTCAGCAAGAACACCTCACACTGATCAGATGGGAAAGTCACTCCCATCTGACGAACCTCATCGTAGATACCAGAAGCCTTGTCACTATGATCGACCTGTTGTCAGTCGTTAACTCCATCTACTTCTTCTCTACTTTTGTTGCCGGTGTCGGCATAACCTGCAGAACATAAAAACCCTTGCCAACGGCTGTCGGGAAATAGATGCGGCCGCCGAAGCCCGGCGGTGTGAGTCCATTAATGGATAGCGGCTCGAAGAAGTCGGATTCGGCCAGAACCTTGCCGGTTGCAGCATCACGCCAAGTCAACTGTTCTTTGTAGTTCTCGGTGAACAGCGCCAGCTTGATGGGCTCCTTCTCGACATTCAGCTTCATGTTGGTCAGCAGCAACACACGCTTGTCTTTGGGTCCGATCATCGGTTGGAAGGTGGTCGACGTGTCGTCGACGACGAACGCCACTTTCAGGTCACCGGTGGCCGGGTCGATCTTGATGCCGGCCACCTTGCGCATGCCCATGTCGGCCGAGTAGATCATGTTGTTTTCTGGATCGGCACAGGCCTTAGGTGGGGCGAAGCTCAATCCGCCTTGCTTGAGTTGGCCGAAGGGAAAAATCGTATGCACCTTGCTGGCATCGTCCTGGTTGATTACCACCACGCTTGAGGCCTTCTTTTCGCTGAACAGGCCGTTGGTCTGGATCGCGACCCAATCTCCCACAATAGTCGGTGCAGTAATGGCATTCTGGCCTTCTGCTAGCGGTTGAATCATCCAGCTCTTGTCGGGCGAAAGTTTTTTGGTCGTGGGGTCCCAGAAGTAACGCGCCGCGGTATTGATCATACCCATGTAGATCGCGATCTTGTCGTGGTAAGGTGCGATGATGTGTGGTGACGGTGCCGGCTCGGGCAACTGCAGCCAGTCGAGCACCTCAAGGGTCTGGGGATCGACCGCAACCAGCACCGAATTCGGCTGCTTCATGCCCTCCTCCGCACACTTGATGATCGCCATCGTGCCCTGCAGCGTACAGCCAATGGGACGAGTCTGATCCTTGAGGATGAGCGTGCCATCAGGCGCGATCGTGAGATGCTTGAAATTCACATCTTCGGCCGGCGCCTCGCCGCCGGGCAGGGTGTTGTGTTTCAGAATCAAGCCGGTGTCGCCGTCGATGAGCACGATCTGGTTGGACCAGGCTAAGGCAATATTGCCATCTTCGAGGATGTTGAGATTGGCATTGCCAATCCAGTGACCCGAGGCATTGAGATTATCGAGATAGGTACGCCAGATCTGCTTTCCGGTGGTGGCGTTGGCTTTGGCGACATACGGCCCGACCATATTGGGATCGTCCAGCGTCGGGTACTCGCCGCCGACGATATAAAATTCACCCGGCTTGCGATTGTTCATGTAGGAGATGCCCGGGTAATCGTCTTCACTGCGAAAGGCGAACACCTGATTCGGGCCGTCGAAAGAACCGGTAAAGGTCGCACATGGGAAAAGTCCGCTGCGCTCGCTGTCGGCAATCTCCGCACCATTAAGCGACGAGTAGTAACCCGGCGTCGGGATCTTCTGTTGGCAGGCGAGTTCCTTGGCGTAAAGACTCACGTCGCCGGGCAACGGACCATGAGCGGCGATCTGATTGGGGGTCAGGCCGATGCGTGCAACGCGTTGCTCGACCTTCGCGCCGACGAATCCTCCCAACAGGCGATTGACGATCATGATGACCAAGACAACCACCAGCGTGATAACTAGTTTGATGATTAGCGATTTTTTCATAATTTTTCCCTCGTATGTTTTGCGTGTCGAACCTGTTTAAATATTATTTTTTCGGTCCATCAATCTCGAACTCAGCCTTGGTGGTGTAGTAACCGTGCGGGTAATACGGACCCATCACTTGTTCTTCCATACCAGGCTTAGTCACATAGTCGGGGCTTTGTTTCCAGTCTGGATTATTCGCCATGATGCGCAGCATCAGCATGCCGAAGTCGGTCCGATTCTTCGGACTGTCAATGCCCTCCCCGCGCGGACTCCACTCGATCCAGGCAATGCCATTTTCCAGCGTGGCGTTCGCGGGTCGATCTTCCTTGCCGCTGTATACGATCGTGTAGTTGCCGTCTTTATCCAACGGGATCTGCATGTCGGTGAGGCCATCGACGATCTGGCCGGAGGGAGCCGCCTCGCAACTCACCAGCGACCAGTACTGTGTCTGTGCATCCGGCATGACTTCCAGCCCACGTCCGCCAGGACCGGCGTATGTATTTGGAAAGGTAGGCATCTTGCCACGCATCACGTATACTGGGCCGAATTTACGAGACAGCTGAACCAGCATGTATTGGGTATCGGGATCACCACCGCCATCTATGGGGCCTGCGTAGGCCATCTTTGCTTGTTCTGCCGGAGTTTTGAAGGAGCCAAGCAATGAATAACGTATATTCCAGTACTTTTCCCACCTGGGGTTTTTGCGTGCCGGTGCAGTTGCCGGATCAAGCGAAGGATCATTGTCTTTTGCGTGCACCAGTTGTGTCCATTGCTCGGCGTTTATTGGCTGAGCGGTAGCACCTGGGATAGCACGGCCAAACTGTTTAATCACTTCATCAGACGACAGCTTCGTACCATCGGCAAGCGTACCGCTGTAGGTTGGCAGCCCGCGACCGCTCCAGGGCTCATCCTGCGGTCCCCAGCCAGCGCCGTCGCTGCCTCGGTCAGCAAGATAAATACGGTTAACAAACTGGAACATCCCGCCGCTTTGGCCTACATATAATGTATTCTCTGCACGGTCTTTGATGTCAGCTGGTGGATCCTGGGCCAGAACATACAGCGTGAAGTTGCGTTTTTCTGCGAGGCGATCCGCACCAACCCGGAACGGGTTGGTAGATCCAGGATTAGCCTCGATCTCCTGTCCCGAGAGCGATTCTCCAATTGAAACAAACGTACCACCCATGGACTTGTACATCGCGAACTGAAAATAGCGGGCGTGCGGGAAGGTGTAGTTGAGCGTCAATGAACTGCCTGGGGGCATCTCCAACCGGCCAAGGAAATATGTTGACTGCATGTCAGGCCATAGATTCGGATTCTGAATAGGCCGTGGATATTCGAGATGATTCCAGTAGCCCCAGCCGCGAGGTCCCTGGAACAATCCATCATGTCCGTAACGCTGGTCCGTGCGGACAATATTTTCTACTGATTTGTCGCCGTAATGCCTGACACCAAGCGCATTCAGATTATTGATCAGCTGTATTGCCGGTGGCTTCCAGCGACCACTGCCCAGTGGGTAAACTGACGGCTCTTCTGTCTTTGGCCAGTAAAGCCGCATAACGATAAACATCGGGCCGGATGGTGCTGGCAACCAGTTCGATTCCTTGTCTTTGCCTGGCGAGTCATGCTGTATATAGAATGTGAGCGAACCATCGGCATTTTTCTTTAGCTGCGGCAACATAGGTGAATTGATAAGGTAGCGGTTGATCGGATTGTCTATCAGCAATTGTGTATTACCGTCATATATGGTGATTGACCAGAATGCATTCACAGGCGGCAGCTGACCAGGTGCGAAAGTCAATTGATAGGTATGTTTAGAACCATCGAGGGCAATACCATTGACGTCATTACGCGTGAACGGGTAAACCGCCTCGGCCTCACTGTTGCCATAGATACCGAGCTTGGCAGCGGCGGCCCGCAACGCCCAGTCCCCGTTGTAGAAGACGCGATTTCCAGCGGCCGCACCGATATTCCAGCCATTTACCAGTGAGCCGACGTTGTCGGCAGTATGCTTTAATTTGGCCAAGGCAGCTTTCATAGCCTTGCCCATCTCCGCCTTAACAGCCGGCGTCATAAGCTCAGCACTTGGTTTAAGCCCGGCACCTATGCCGACTTTAGCAAAGCGTTCACGCATCGGTTTTTCCACTGCAGCCGTGCCGGTAGGTGGGCAGAACTGAAGCAGAAAATTGAGATAGACAATAAATTCCGTAGAGAGAGCCTCGTCCCTGAAGGGCAGCCAATTGACCGTAGCTGCAGAAGCAGGTCTGACACTGCCAGTGAAGGCCGACAGGGGCTTGACCTGATAGCCGGCCTGGATCTTCTTGACATTTGCCATGTCAGCCGGATTGAATAGCTGGGTGCGATAGATTACCAGGCTAAACTGGGTTTCACTCCGAAAAGTCCTGGTTACCGAGGTTGGAGCCTCGCCCTTCCAGTCGGGCCCGGCCACCACGTAGCAGCCTTCATCGTTGCCGGTTGTTCGGCTGCCGATATATCCATAATTGTTAGTGTACAAATCGACCAGCTGCACATCATAGTAACGTGTCTTGTCGATCTTCGGTATGCACAGCACCATTGGCTCAGCGCGCAGGTCGAGCATCACCATCGAGTATGGTGTGTCGCTGTTAGGTGTGCTGATAGAGGTATCCTTGGGGGTGTAAACCCGAGCCTCGTTATGCAGCTGGTTAATCGGTGCCTTGAACTGCCCCGACTTGGGGTCGATGAAATAGTCGTGCATAACCTTGTAGCCGACAATCATCGGAAGACCGTATAAATAGGCCTCTTCGACGGTGGATTTGAGCTCGTCAACAGCGACCGTACTTTGAGCCAATCCAGGGTTTGTGCCGGTCATCCACAATGCTACAATCAATGCTAATATGCTGATTGTCATTTTTTTCATCGGTATATTACTCCTTAAATGTTTGTGTTCAGCTCAGGGTGTTTCGCAACAAATTTGAGCCGAACGTGCATCATGACGAATCCAGTGGAGTCTTTCTTGGTCTGCTTACGTTTTTCATCTGGTAGTAATTTATTGATAACGTCATAAAAAACTGTCCACTGGTTATTTCGATCACATTCCACTTGATGTTTGCATTGTTTTCGTGAGTACTGCGCTTTTATGTGCGACAGTGTCCAGCAGCTCTATCCATGCTTTGATCTGTACTAATGGCTCGTTTTTCTGGGCTCTAGCAACCAGATCATCGAGATCAACCCCGGCTTTACAAAAGCATGAGACAACATGCTCACTGTCTCCGCCGTCACCCGGCATCGCTACTCCAGAAGTATCTTTTTCGACGAACAGTTTTAAAGCTCTTTCCGGCATTGCTGCAATCGTGCATGGTGCCGGTAAATATTCCATATAGGAGAGATCCCGAGCACTGTTGTCGGTGTCATTACCTAGAACCCAAACCAGACGCTGGGGCCGGGCTCCAGCATTTTGAAGGTTTTGCCAGCGTTGTGAAATGCTGTGTTTTTTTGATTCTTTATGCATACTCCTGGCGAGAGCAACGACAGCTTCGACAACCATTGTTCCCTGAAACTCAAGTGCAATAGTTTCGTTCAGGCGACTAATGGGTATGGAAGCAAAGCACCCCACCATTGGCTTTTTGTTGGCAGCAATGCGTTTTTCCAATGCAGAGAGATAGATTTCAAGCACTGCTGCATATTGTTTTTTTGAGAAGAGCATGCTTACATTAACTGGAACTCCCGCAAAAATTATCTCTTCTATGGTTTTTAAATATTCCGGTAGACCCGGGACTGTAATAAGGACATTCGGCCTTTGTATTTTCTTGGCGAGGGCAATTGCCTCAGTCGCGAGACAGGAAGGATCGGTCATCAAAAGAGGTGGAATTGACAATACGGCCCAGCCATCAACGCCACCAGTCCGGTCAAAAACAGACCGGAGGAGATCTGCTGCATAATCTGTGTCGGCCAATACCATATCGAGTGCCAAGGATTCGCCAAAAATTCCATCCTTTAATTTTTGCAATATATCAGCATCATAAGTGGTGTTTTGTTTGATAGCATCCTTGTAGGATTCTGGCCCAATGCTCAAGCCGGAGACTAATCTCTCCTCTATGTATTGTCTGATCAATTCACTGCCAAGAGACTCTCTTGTGACATTTTCCAGCCACAGACACTGGCCTGTCTTGTCCAATCCTCTAGGAGTGTTCAAATTTTCCTCGCCGGGTTATCTGCAGTTTCTTGGTAGAAATGTTGAAGGTAAGCTGTGACAGCTATAGTGTGAGTACAGCAAAGAACATGCCATCGACAAAGACGCCACTGGAAATGGCTATCTCCCTAATGTCCAATGGTTTATTGGTCAAGAAACGACAAAAACACGAGAAGGTCAGGAGTCCTTCCCTCAATATATTGCAGTTCTGCTGATGGTTGAGGGAGGGGGTGGGGTTAAACGATTAAATGGGGCGGCTAATGCCGAGTTTCTTGAGACGATAACGTACAGTGCTTGGATGGAGTTCAAGGATTGCTGCAGCACCATCAGAACCTTCGATCTTCCAATTTGTGGATTGAAGAATTTGCAGAATATGCTTGCGCTCCATAGCAGCAAGATCTCTCGGTTCGCTATTTGATACGATGGAAGAGGTTGACTCTAGCTTGCCTTCAAGAGTAAGTGAGGTGCCGGAACATACGATTATGCTCCTTTCGATCAAATGTTCAAGTTCTCTCACGTTGCCTGGCCAATTGTACTGCATGAGCTTTATAAGAAAAGATTTGGCTATGCTGTCTATCCTCCTTCCCATTCTTCGAGCATACTTATCAACAAAAAATTGGGCAAGCAGGGGAATATCTTCGGTGCGGTTCCTTAGTGGTGGGAGGGTGATAGGAAAAACGTTTAGCCGATAAAACAAATCCTCACGAAAGCTACTATTTTTAACAAGCTCTCTCAAGTCGCGGCCAGTAGCAGAAATAACCCTGACGTTGACTTTTACCGTTTTGGTACTGCCGAGGCGCTCAAATTCACCATCCTGGAGTACGCGCAGGAGTTTGGCTTGTAACTCAAGCGGTAGATCTCCAATCTCATCAAGGAAAATTGTGCCTTCATTTGCGACTTCGAAGCGGCCAGCTTGTCTGGCATTAGCACCGGTGAAAGCACCTTTTTCTCGACCAAAAAGTTCACTTTCAATGAGATTGTGTGGTAGCGCCGCGCAGTTAACAGTGATAAAGGGTTTGCCTTTCCGCGCGCTCATTTGATGAATAGCGTGTGCAATCAGCCCCTTGCCAGTCCCTGTTTCCCCAAGTACCAGTACTGTAGCATCGGTTAAGGCAACCTGTTTTGCTGCAAGGAGCACCGCTTTAAGCTCCCTGCTGTTACCGATGATCTTCTCGAAACCAAGTTCTGTGCGGAGGTCTTCCCGAAGATAGTGGTTTTCATTTTCGAGCTGCAGTTTTAAGGATTCAACTTCTTTGAGCCGTTTTTTAAGCTCCGATTCCAGACGCTTGCGCTCACTGATATCACTTGATATGCCCAATAACCGTTTTGGCAGTCCAAGAGTGTCATAAAAGGGGCGTCCCCTGGAGGCAATCCATTTATGCACATTTTTTTCAGTCAGGATTTGATACTCAATGTCAACCGCTTCTCGTTTTACCAGACTATTTTTAATGGCTTGCTGGACACGATCGCGGTCGTCAGGATGAATTGATTGTTCGAAACGTTCCATACTGATTTCATCATCATTACGGTAACCGAAGAGTTTCCGTGCATGAGCAGTTGCCCAAAACATGTTGGTGTCGTAGTTTAATTCCCAAATGCCTATGTCGGCAGATTCTGCAGCCAGGCTGAGTCGTAATTCACTTTCGCGCAGATGCTCTTCCGTATCCTTTCGCAGGAGGGCACTACAGAAAATTTGAGCAACCAGTTTTAATCGTTTGATCTCCTCTTCCGACCAGGTCCGTTCTTCACGAAGAGTGTCAAAGGACAACACACCAAAAACCGGACCACCCCCTGCCGCTAGAGGAATAATCACCGAAGATTTAACACCAAAATACCGACGTGACGCCTGGTCCTGGGCGGCTTCTGGAGGAAGATCCTCGGTGTTAAGCGTAAAAGGCTGACCGGCCTGAGCTTTTTGATAGCCCCAAGGAAACGATTCTTTGCCATCAATCTGTTCAGGGCGGGTCGGACCCTCTGGCGGTCCATAGACATGACTCACCGATATGCTTCCTGGATTATTTGCCACCTGCTGCCATAATACTGACAGATCAATTTCAAAGCATTCGCAAATTTGACGCTGTGCATCCTCAATAGCACTATCTATTATTTCAACCGGGAGATTGATGAAAAATGCTGAAATCTTTGAAATCAGCTCTTCAAAACGCGGCCTATTTACTGATATTTGATGTATAGCATCTGTTGCTTTTGACATTGGCACCAGTTTATATAATGAAAGATTTGGAGATATGGTTGAGGGTTCCTGCCTCTCAGAATACTCTTTCTAGCAATTTGTTAAACCGTAATTCAAATGTTCTTTCGTCTATTAACTGTTCTGGAACTGAGGGGTAACAATTTCGCCACGGGTTCGACAGTATTATCGTCAAGCACGATAATACACTGTTTGAGAGAGTATTATTTTTCTTACAATTAGCAATTATTTGTTAATGTCAATATTAATGGCGTCGTAACCTCTTCACCCTCTTCGTTGCTGTAAATTTTAATCATTTGGCAGGTTATCAGTATGTAAACTTTGCGATCTGTCGATATCTTCAGGCAAAGATTAGTACAGTTAAAGCAGTGCCCGGTAGTCAACAGCAAGAACCTGTCCAAAGCACTTCGCCATCTCCTTGCCGATAGGCCGCTTGCCATTCTCCATTTCAGAGATATGTCGCCGAGGAATTCCTACCTTCTGGGCAAGTTGTCTTTGTGTCATATCTTCCCTGTTTCGATAAGTGCGAAGAGGGATGACCTTCTCTTTGCCGACAAGATCAGGAAAAACTTCCTCGACGGAGTATGTTCTCTCCTCACCGGCCTCTATTCCCCGAGCAAAGTCTTTAATCTTTGCTGCGTTATTTCGGTGGACCTTCAATCGGAGGGTTATCACTTCGTTGTCAGTATGGCGCTTTTTCGTGGGTTCCTGCATATATCACCGCAATGAACCGTATTTTGCCTTTATTTTCGCGCCAGATTGTCACATAACAAGGTTTACCCTTCTTCAGGTGGCAATGGTGCTTACACAATACCAAAACCGGGTGGAAGAAATCTGATTGTGAAATATTTATCTGATCCAACACCGTGCTTTCTTTCGTCATAATGCCTATATCTTATGCCTGAGGTTTTGCATTTAATCCATTTTGGCTTATGACGGCTCCCCTTATCTGGATCCGCTTATTAAATCTTTCCCGCCTTTTGCCGGTTAAAAAGGGTGAAACCAAATTTTGTTATATGAAACATGTGTACACGATATTCTATTGTTAATACACCACATAAAATACCTTTTATGGCTTTAAGTGAAACTATGGAAAACGTTATTGAGCAAACGCTGACTCCGCTTACCAAGGTTCGAGCCATTGTTTCCCAGCCTCTCAAAATCAGGCACTTATCGATCATTCGACAGGTGCTTTTTGTTTTTGCTCCACTCTTTTCCCCATTCCAATGCCGGCCGGTTTTTTCTTCTATATTCCCGCAAACAAACCATTGAGTACCAGACGCCATGACCAGCATATTGCGCGTTAGCAATTTATCGAAAAATTATCAAAAAATAGAAGCCGTTCAAGAGATCTCCTTTGCCGTCGCTGCCGGTGAAATTGTTGGCCTGTTGGGGCCGAACGGCGCTGGGAAAACCACCACAATCTCGATGATTCTGGGTATCCTTGAACCAAGCGGGGGAACAATTGAAATCATGGGCCGAACAATGGCTGAACATGGTGATGAAATTGCCGGCGACATCAATTTTTCAGCAGTGTACGCTCAGGTTCCGCCAAATTTAAGTGTCCTGCAGAACCTGAAGATTTTTGGTCGGCTGTATAATGTCCAAAACCTTCAAAAGAAAATCGAAGCACTTCTAGAAGAATTTGACCTGAAAAAATTCAGCAACACCAAAGCCGGGCTCCTTTCCTCAGGAGAATTATCCAGGCTCAACCTGGCCAAAGCATTGATTAATGCGCCGAAACTGCTGCTTCTCGATGAGCCTACTGCGTCGCTTGACCCCAGTGTGGCCAGGGATATTCGGGAAAAAATCAGAAGCTATGCTGACCAGACTGGTGCTGCAGTCCTCTGGACCTCCCATAATATGAACGAGATTGAGAGTATGTGCACCCGGGTGCTCTTTCTTTCCCACGGGCGGATCCTTTTAACAGGCGACCCGAAAACCTTACCCAGGGAATATGGCAAAAATAATCTGGAAGAGTTGTTTATTTCGATTGCCAGGGAACCCCTGACAATCAACCACTAAAGAATACTCTTATGAAATTGCAGCGAATCAGAGCCATATTCGTCCGCCAATTATACCTGTTAACCAATAATCCCACACGATTGGCAGGAAGTTTCATCTGGTTGACCATCTCCATTATTCAGTGGGGGTTTATCAGCAAATACCTTGGTTCGCTTGGCAAGGCCAATTTCAATTTCATTACGGTCATTCTCGGCGCGCTGATCTTATGGGAATTTATGACCCGCATCCAGCAGGGCATGATGATGGCTTTTCTGGAAGATATCTGGTCCAGCAACCTGATAAATTATTTTGCTTCCCCGCTCAGGGTGTCCGAGTATACAATTGGCCTGGTAGCCAGCAGTATAGTCACTGCTTTTCTCGGTTTGCTGCTCATGTCAATCATTGCCGGGATCGGCTTTGGCTATACTATTTTCATCATTGGCCTGAGTATTATTCCCTTTGTTGCGATCCTGTTTATTTTCGGCATGGCCATGGGACTCTTTATCTGCGGGGCAATTTTTCGGCTCGGCCCCGCCGCCGAGTGGCTGGCCTGGCCATTGCCGATGGTTCTATCGCTTATTTCAGGAGTGTATTATCCGATCGACACCCTGCCCAACTCCCTGGTTATAGTCGCCAGACTTTTCCCCCCTGCCTATGTTTTTGAAAGCCTCCGTGCCCAGCTGGCCCAGACGTCAACCCACCAGATGACTGTCGTCAATCTTGCCCTGGGATTCAGCCTGGCTATATTCTATCTGTTTCTCTCTTATCAATTTTTTCAGAAAGTATATCGCCACAACCTCAGGACCGGCAAGCTGGCACGGTTCAATGCTTCAATCTAGCCATCAGATTGGCGGTGCTATGGTGACCACGATTCTCATGTCCGTCGTCGCCCGAACCCCATGGGGTTCGCGTATCTGCGAGATAAGGATATTGCCGGTTTTGGCAGGAAATTCGGCATCATTATCACCGATAAAAACACCCTCTCCTTCAATCACCTGAATGGAAAGTTCGCCGTCCAGATCATGTGAGTGGACCGGAAAGGTAACGCCTGCCTTCAGATTAAAGTTTATTATTTTAAAGAATTCGGAATCTTCTACCAGAAAAAACCGTTTCATTGCGCCCTCGGTAAATTCACGGGTTGCATTAAGGTCGAGTACTTTCATTATTGCCTCCATATGTATTCATTGACGGATATACAGCTCTAAAATTATAAGCATTAATTGTCTGCTGTTGCAGCCTGGGAAAAGAATATCACCGTTCCAGTAATACACCTTGACGTTAGTCAAATTTAGATTTTTCATCCGGTGTTCGAGAACAAATACTGGAAATAATCTTCTATTTACCGTATTAATTGAAGATTATAAGGATGGCTTAACAGGTTATTCTTGACTCTCGCCTCTGTCGCTTCCATGACGAATTGGCCTTCTTCATGCGGCAGAGGCGTATTTATGTGTAAAACTATCAATTTTTATAGGTGCTTTTATGGTTGCCCCGGAAAAAACCACCTCGGAAAGAGCGCAGGCAAACACGGTAACAGATGAAACAATTTTGAAAATTGCTAAAGAAATATCGATAAAGTTTATTGAAGTCGGCAGAATAACGCCTGCCACTTTTGAACAATCTTTCAAAAATATTTTCTCAGCAATCGATGCTACAATTAAAAAAGGTAAATGATGCTCTCTTTGGCTAAAAATCTCAATTCCATACCCAAAAACATACAACATATCCACCTGATGGGGATTTGTGGCACAGGCATGGCCGCTCTGGCCGGAATGCTGCAAAAATCTGGCTACACAGTGACCGGCAGTGATAGCCAGGTCTACCCGCCCATGTCCGATTTTCTTGCCGCTTTGCATATAAGCGTCTGCAGTGGGTATGGGGCTGCTAATCTCAATCCGGCCCCGGATCTGGTGATTGTCGGCAATGTTATCACCCGGAAAAATCCCGAGGCGATTGCCCTTGCCGAACTACAGCTCCCCTACCTCTCTTTTCCCCAGGCCCTGTCGCATTTTTTCATCCAGTCCCGAACCTCTCTGGTAATTTCCGGCACCCACGGCAAGACCACGACCTGCTCCCTGCTGGCCAGCGCCCTGTACCATGCCGGTCTTGACCCGTCCTTTATGATAGGCGGAATAGTCGGTGAGTTCGGTACCAATTTCAGGTTGGGAGAGGGAGCTTGTTTTGTGGCTGAAGGAGATGAATACGACACCGCCTTTTTTGACAAGGAATCAAAGTTTCTGCATTATCGCCCGAAGGTTGCGGTGATTACCTCGATTGAATTCGATCATGCCGATATTTTCAGCGATCTTGAAGCAATTAAGCGATCTTTCAGCAAATTTGTCGCCCTCCTGCCTGCCGACGGTTTACTGATTGCCAATATGGATGATGCGAATGTTGCTGAAATTGCTGCCCATGCTCCCTGCCCTGTACAAAGTTACGGCCTTACTTCTTCTTTCACCTGGGCTTTAAAAAATATTACAATTGGCAATACAGCCAGTCATTTCGATGTGATTAAAGACGGACAACCATGGGCGTCCATGACAGTGGGACTCTCAGGAAAACACAATTGCCTCAACAGTCTTGCCGTATGTGCGGTTATGCATCACCTGGGAGTGAATCCAGCAATTATAAACTCAGGGTTAACCAAATTTGCCGGCGTCAAAAGAAGACAGGAAATCCGCGGTATCGTGGGCGGCATTACCGTTATTGACGACTTTGCCCATCACCCGACCGCTGTTCGGGAAACCCTCACAGCACTAAAAAGTGGTTATGCCAATCAGAGATTAGTGGCGGTCTTTGAACCAAGAACCAACTCTTCACGACGCGCTATTTTCCAGAAAGATTATGCCGGTGCATTCGATTCAGCCGACATCATTTTGCTGCGAGAACCAAATCCTATTGAAGGAATGGCAAAAGAGGACCTGTTTTCTTCGGCCAGGCTGGCGTCGGATCTTGGCAAGAGAAATTTACTTGCCGAACCATTTCAAACAACGGAAGGCATTCTCGATCGATTGCAAACCATCCTGCAAAAAGGCGATGTCGTGGCCATTCTTTCCAATGGAGGTTTTGACAATATCCACATTCGTTTACTGGAGCAGCTCAACAGTTCTCTGGCGGGACAGAAAGAAATTACTGGATGATCGGGAGGAGTTTGTCACGCAGCTGTTCGAACATCTGCTGGTAATTGGCCCGACGATCACCAGCTTTACCCTGTTGCTCGATGCGCAGCGCAATGGCGGCACAGTCGTCAAGGCCAAGATTCAAAAATGCACCTTTTATGGTATGACCCATCTCACCTATTGCCAGAGGATTATCACCCTCCAGTACTTTCTGCAGGTTCTGCATATGTGCCTTCAGGGTTTCAATAAAACTTGGCATCAACAGCTCGATCTGTTCAGGGGGCAAATTGAATTGTTCGGCAAGATGTTCTTTAATGTGGTCAATATTCTGCAGCATCCAACACACCATTGAAAAGATAAATCAACTCCATGTTAAGCTCAACAGAAGCCGAACTCAAGTTGGAAAACGCCAAAAATCATCCTTAGCCTGCGGAAAGCGACTGCTCTATATCTTCAATCAATTGAAGCTGGTACAACTGTTCCAACAAATTTATCCGGCTGATCGGTTTTGTCAGATACGCCGCACATCGCCCCTCAACCATTGCTTCCATAATATTTTTTGCATCATCCAATGCCGTAACCATTATTACCTTGGCAACATCAGGACCATAAATCCCTTGTTCCTTTTCGATTCTCCGCATGTCACGCAACACTTCATGGCCACTCAGCTTCGGCATCATGATATCAAGACAGACCAAATCGTATCTGGTACCGTCGGTGCAATAGGATTCTTCCAGGGCTTTGATCGCCTCAACACCGTTGGTAACCACATCACAATCACCAAAAGGAGTGAGTATCTCTTTCAGCAGGGTTCGACTGATAAATTCATCCTCAACAATCAAAATTTTTATTTTATTTGCCATACGCTTCTATTCTTTGGAAATTCTGCTGGTGCCGGACATTCCCGGCCATGGTAAAGTATCTCCTAGGTATAACAACCTGTAACAAAGAATTAAACTAAAACTGAACCTTTTATAAAAAAAATACCAGCCGGGAAATTTTCCATGGATATCCTCGACAGGGTTACGGCAATTATCCGTTCACATAATCTGCTTAGCGACAATGACCGGATAATTGTCGCCGTTTCCGGTGGGGCCGACTCCATGGCGCTGCTGCATATTCTGGCCAACATCGCCCTGCCGCTTGATCTTATTGCCGTCTATATCGATCACGGATTGCGACCCGAGGAAACTCCGCATGAACAGGAGATTATCGCCCGCAGTTGTGAATCCCTTAATATTATTTTCAAGGTCCGGGAGGTAAATGTACAGAAAATAATTGCCGAGGGGAAAAAATCTCCGGAAGAAGCAGCCAGAATGCTTCGCTACAGGGCGCTGGAATCCGTCAGGCAACAATACGATGCCCGGCTCATCGCCGTCGGGCATACCGCTGACGACCAGGTGGAAGAGTTTTTTATTCGTCTGATTCGAGGTAGCAGCAGTAGAGGGCTCTCCGGGATGAGAGTCAAGAGAGCTGGTATTGTTCGTCCGCTACTTTTTGAAAACAAGGTCGAACTTGTTGCATTTCTATCAAAGCGTGATCTGCCCTGGTGCCTGGATTCTTCCAACCTGGATCGACAATTCCTGCGCAATCGCGTCCGGCTGGACTTATTGCCGCTTCTGGAAAAAGAGTTCAATCCTGCTGTGCGTAAAACCATTGGGCAGAGCATGGATATTCTTGCCGGGGAAGACAACTTGCTTGAAGAACTGGCAGCAAACACTTTCAGCCAATGCGTCGCGTTATCGGAAATATTAGTAAATAAAGAAAGACGACCACAACTTATCATCAAGAGAGAACCGATGCTGGCAACCCATCCGGCAATTCAGAGAAGACTCATGGAGAAAAGCTGCTGGCAGATGGGCATTCGCCCAACGTATGAGCAGATTTGTACCCTTGTCGAGTTTATAGCAAGCGGCAAAAACAGCCGTGAACTGCATCTTGTGCAAGGCGTTCGAGTGGAAAAATTATCGCATTGCCTGCGCTTCACTCGCCCTCTGCCGGGCAATGAGCGTCGCGGTTCAAGAAAGCCTGCTGCGCTTATCAACCAGAGCATCCCCGGGCCGGGTATATACCCCATAGATGGCACCGGCAAGCAGCTCGTCGTCACGGAATTATTGGCAGATAAAGCGGGATTGCGACCGGGTGAACTCCGGCTCGATCAAGCAGAATTGGCCTTTCCTCTTCTGCTGCGTTCGTTTCAACCGGGAGAAAAATTTCATCCCTATGGCGCACCAGGCAGAAAGAAAATTTCACGCTATTTCAACGAACAAAAAATCCCGGCAAAAGAGCGAGCCGCATGGCCGGTCCTGCTAAGCGGCAGCCAAATTATCGCCCTGGCCGGTTTGCAAATTGACCACAACTACCGCACTTCAAGTAACACCGCCAAGGTTTTGTCGATCTGCTGGCAGGACGTAACCGTCCCCCGGGAATAAATACCTACATAATTCGAACTGTAAACCTTTAGCAATATGCTGTAGGGGCGGGTGCTCAACCCGCCTTTTTATGCTTTTTTCCTGAGAATGCGCTTATCACCAATCCGCATAGTCATTTTAATTCGATCCAGATATTCCAGGATTGCAATGGAGAACTTCCGGGTCAGTCCGGTTAACTCTTTAAATGCCGGAGCATCGATCTCGCCATTTTTTTCCATGTAGGCAACGACGGAGTCAATAAGCGGCTCGATTATTGCCTTCTCATAATAGAGCGACTCGCTGATCTTCAATAATGTGCCATCGCGCAACTGGAGTTCGAGAACATCTTTCAGCAACCGCTCCGGATATTCGGCAAACCGCTCCATGGTTTCTTTGATTGTCGGCGTAGACAGGCCTTTTTCCTGATACCATGCCTTGAGCTCCCTGCGTAATTGTTCTTCATCGGCTTTTAAAGCGACCTCATGCTCAGCCATGCGAACAACCGACTCCTCCTGGACGATGACCGATTTTTTGAGCAGATCGTTGATGCAGTAATTAAAGACTTTCAGGTCGACTTTCCGGCCCAGGCTGGTGCGTAGCTCTTCTTTGGCAAGGCCCGTTTGCAAAGGATTTTTCAAGTGGTAGGCGAGCAGATGATCAACCAGCATTTTTTTAATTTTTTCGGCTATCTCGACGACCACATAGCGCTGGGTGGCGGAGTCGACAACGACAATTTTCTTGGTGGAGATTGGGTCATTCAACGCCTTTTTCAGATGTTTGCCAAACAGCCCTAAGCGAATTGCCATTTCATCAGCAGTTAAGCCGAGTTCTCTACTCTCCCGGAGAAAAAACAGTGCCTTGTCTTCGATTGTACCATGTTGCTGAATCTGCAGGATTGCTTGATTATATTGGCGATCTTTCTCGGAGAGTCGCTTTCTTTTGCGCGGCGAAACATTGCCGAGAACCATCCCCCCGCCAATTGTCGCCACCGGCGAGTAACTGCGAATGACATACCGGTCCCCGGGCCAAACGGCAACCTTCTCCTCCAGCAACAACTGGATAACGGCTTCATCTCCTGGTTGCAATTCATCGCGGTCGAGCAGCGATACCCTGCCGATAATTTCCGCGGTACCCAAGTGCACTCGCACCCTGGCCCTGTGTTTCATCGCTTTAGCATTGGATGCCAGGTACAGAAATTGACAATCGAGCATATAATTTGGCTGAAGGGTCCCGGGTGGCGCCAGCACCATGCCCCGCTCAATGTCTGCAACGTCCACTCCCTGCAGATTTATCGCCGTTCGGTGCCCTGCTTCCACCTCTTCCACCGCCTTCGAATGAACCTGTATTCCTCTTATTTTGGCAATCTTTTCTGTGGGATATATACGTAACTCCTCGCCAACGGAAGTTCTGCCGGAGATTGAGGTTCCGGTAACCACCGAGCCAAACCCCTTCATGGCAAATATACGATCGACGGACAGGCGAAACGGCCCAAATACTTCATGGAAATTAAATACCTTGACTATCTTGTCGAGGGTGTCAAGGACAAGATCGATGCCTTCTCCGGTGGTCGAAGAGACATTGATAATCGGTGCTCCTTCGAGAAAGCTGCCAACACAAAATTCTTCAATTTCATCGTTAACCATCTCCAGCCAGTCCGGTTCGACCATATCCTTCTTGGTGACGATGACAACTCCCTGCTGTACCCCCATCAGGCGACAAATCTCAAAATGTTCGATAGTCTGGGGCATGATTCCTTCATCGGCGGCGACGATGAACGCGAGGATATCAATCCCGGATACCCCGGAAACCATGGTCTTGACAAATTTTTCATGACCCGGCACATCAACTATCCCTATCCGGTGCCCACAGGGCAGATCAAGATAAGCAAAGCCGAGTTCAATGGTGATGCCGCGTTTTTTTTCTTCTTTGAGTCGATCCGTGTCAAACCCAGTCAGGGCACGAATAAAGCTTGTTTTTCCATGATCGACATGACCGGCAGTACCAAGAACAATCTCGCGCATTTTTCGATATTTTGGGGGAAGAGGTCAATGTGGCGGAGCTGGCCCTTGCCCATCAACTGCCGGGACAGGCTCTTGATGGACAAGAATCATCTCAGGACTATAAAAAAGGGTTCGAACGCTTTTCTTCACCAATAGTCGACTGGTGGCCACCATAGCCATGGCCGGGCCAGACTATCGTTTCCGGGGGTAATACCAGCAGCTTGGTGCGAATAGAAGAAAGAAGTTCTTCATGCGATCCACCCGGGAAATCGGTGCGGCCAAGTCCGCCGACAAAAAGCGTATCACCCGTAATCAGATCAGGTGCATTGTACAGGCACATGCCGCCGGGGGTATGGCCTGGGGTGTGTAATACCTGTAATCGTACTTCGCCGATAACTATTTCATCACCTTCAGCCACTTCGATATCAGCAGCCGGCGAGGCTTCCAGGCCGAGCATGGAGAAATAATGCTTCACCTCGGGCTGCCCAAAAAAACGTTCATCCTCGGTATGCATGATTATCTTTGCGCCGGTTGCTTCCTGGATCTTTCTGTTGCCGCAGACGTGATCGGGATGGCCGTGGGTGGCTATGACATATTCGACAGTTACACCCATCTTTTTGATCTCGGCGAGAATTTTTTGTTCATCGCCTCCTGGATCAATCACGGCTGCCTTTTTAGTCTTCTCACAGGCCACTATATAGCAGCAAACTGCCATCGATCCTACAATAATCTGTTTTATTATCATAATCTTATGAGTACGTACAAGATAGAGAACAAGGTTGGCGACTAACGTTCACCAACCTTTGCTTTAATTAGTGCAAACTTGCCATTTTTGATGGTTAAGTAAAAAGCTATATATTCGAGGCGTGTCAATTTCACTATTATTTCGGCGTACTAGAGTACGTCGTAATGATAGTGAAATTCGCAACAACGAAGAAAATGGAGAATTTTTACGACACCATCATTTTTTAGACTGCGAACCGCATCCACCGCCACCACAAGCGCAGCTGCTTTCTTTGGGCGCCATCATAATGGGTGCTGCGACAGCGACCGGCGGCAAACGAACCTCTATCGCCTTGACGACCTCGCTAAAAGCCCGGGTAGCCGGACTGTCGGCATCTGAAGAAAGATAGGGTGATCCATCGTCGCCCGCCATGACAACCTGTGGGTCCATCGGAATTTTGCCGAGAAAAGGCAGTTCCAGTTCACGAGCCAGACTCTCTCCGCCACCGGCTTTAAAAATATCGACCGTCTCACTGCAATGCGGACAAACAAAGCCGGACATGTTCTCAATAACTCCGGCAATCTCCACCTTTACTGTCTTACAAAAATTAATCGATTTGCGCACATCCGCCAGTGCGACTTTCTGTGGAGTCGTCACTACTATCGCCTTGACGTTGGGAATGGTCTGGGCAACCGTGAGCGGCTCGTCACCGGTTCCCGGAGGGGCGTCTATAATAAGATAATCCAGTTCACCCCAATCCATATCCGATATAAATTGTCTGATTGCCTGAATTTTCAGAGGTCCACGCCAGATGATCGCTTCATTTCTGTCGCGCATCATGAATTCGAGGGAAACCACCTTCAGGTTATCGCTATATTTAAGAGGTGGGACCAGGGCATCTTTGGTTGCCGGAGGCTCAATACCTCCTGTCAGGTTAAGCATCCGAACCACATCGGGCCCATGAATATCGACATCCATCAGGCCAACCTGATATCCTTTATTGGCAAGCCCCAGGGCTAAGTTGACAGAAACCGTAGATTTCCCAACACCGCCTTTGCCGCTCATTACTAAAATTTTATTTTTTATTTTTCCAAGAGATCTTTTAATTGCAACTTCCTGCTGTGCAGCAGCAGCTTGCTGTGATTCCTGAGTAGCACAGGATCCTCCACAAGATTCAGCCATTTCCAACCCTCCTCAATATGAATAAACAATATTACAACGGACTGACACATACAGCCGTGTGATACTATGCCTAAAAAACAACATCCACTACAGTAATGCCGTTCCCTGGAATTGCAATCACTTTCATGGATATCGCAATCGACCACCATACCCTATAAAACCTTAGGATGCACGAGATCGCGCCTTTGCCGGGGTGACTTTTTGTTGCTTTCTTTGGAGTCTCTACGTAATATGCCTTATTGTGCCCTAATTAAAGACACCTTCGATACGTTTTACTGACAAACTCTATCAGGAACAGACAATGCTAGGCTGGTTTAAGAAAAAATTTAAAAAACAGGAACCTGTTGCACCTCAAGAAGATACTCCTTTTGCCGAACCTGAGCAGGGAGAAGATCAAGAAGCGCCAGTACAGGAATCTCCTGCCGCACCAGAGGAAAAGACACCAACTATCGAGGTAATTCCTGAAACGGCAACAGTCGCTCCGATTTCCCAGGAAGTGGTTGAACCGGAGCCAAAAGCTGAATTGGAGCCCGAGCCCCAGCCTCAGCAGGAAACAGAGCAAGCTCCTGAGCTCATACCGTCTCAGGAAGAAAAACCTTTAAAAATAGTTAAACAATCCGAGCTCCCGAAAGAGCCGGAAAAAAAGAAAAAAACCCTCTTTTCTCGCCTCACTGAAAAGCTCGGTAAAACCAGAGAAACTTTTACCTACCAGTTAGACGCCCTTTTCCTTGGTAAAAAAGAAATAGATGCAGAAATGCTCGATGACCTGGAAGAGATCCTTATCGCAGCCGATCTGGGCGTGGGAACGACCCAGGATTTGCTCGAGACCGCCCGGCGCAAAGTAAAGCGAAAGGAGATGTACGATCCCAAATCTCTTAAAGAAACCCTGAAGGTCCAGATCAAAAAACTGATCACCGAAAACGACCAGGATGCCACCCTGGTGATGCCCGATAAAGGGCCTTTTGTCATCATGGTCATCGGCGTCAACGGGGTTGGCAAGACCACCACCATAGGGAAAATAGCCAAGAAATTTCAACAGACCGGCAATTCGGTGATGCTGGTGGCCGGGGATACCTTTCGCGCAGCGGCGGTGTCCCAGCTGAAAATATGGGGCGAACGTGCCAACGTGCCCGTTGTCGCCCACAAAGAAGGCGCCGATCCTTCCTCCGTTGTTTTCGATGCGCTGGGTATTGCCATAACCAAAAATATCGATGTGGTTCTCGTCGATACCGCCGGCAGAATGCATACCAAAGACAACCTGATGGAGGAACTGAAAAAAATCAAACGGGTTATGGGCAAGAAGCTGAAAGGCGCGCCCCATGAGGTTATGCTGGTCATTGATGCCACGACTGGCCAGAACGGCATTTCCCAGGCCCGGCTGTTCGATGATGCAGTCGGCGTTACCGGAATAACCCTCACCAAGCTCGACGGCACCTCCAAGGGGGGTATCGTCGCCAACATCTGCAAAGAAATGAAAATCCCCATCCGCTTTATCGGCATCGGTGAAAAGACCGCCGATCTCCGTGATTTCGATGCAACTGAATTCGTCGATGCGCTGTTTCATAGCGGCACCAACCAGTTAAAATAATAAATTAGACCTCTTCTTCTCATGCAATATCAACGACAGCAACAACCCGGTTGTGGCGGATGTCTGCTTTTAGCCCTCCTGCTGGTTTTTATCTCCGGAGGGGCTCCAGCGCTGATCTCCTTTCTCGGTACCATACTGTATACCGGACTCGCCGGAATCCTGCTGGTCGCCACCTTCTTTTTCGGGTTCTCCTACTGGATTCAAAAAAAGGTCGCAACCTATGAACAGTCACAGTCGGAGAGCCACAACCGTTTTGTCTGGCTGCTGGTCCAGATTCTGATTCATACCGCCAAAATCGACGGTCAGATCACCAAAAACGAGATCCAGACCATCCACCGCTTCTTCCAATATAGCCTGCGCTACAGCCAGACGCAGATGAACTGGGTCAAGGATCTGATAAAAGAGGCGATCAACTCCACCCAGTCTCTCGATGCCTTGCTCGAGGAATTTAAATCGACTTTTGCCTATGAGCCGAGAATTATCCTGCTCGAGCTGGTTTATCAAATCCTGTACACCAAAACAACGGTACCCGAAAACGAGCTGAAAGTTGCCCGCTATATTGCGGCATATCTGGGCATTTCCGACTATGACCAGCGAACGATCGAAGGCAAATACCGCTATAAGCAGCAATATGGCACCGCACCTTCTCAGGATATGGCCGGACAGCATTATGCCACTCTTGGACTGAAAGAAGGGGCGAGCGCCGAGGAAATCAAGAAAGCCTATCGCACCCTCAGCATGCAATACCATCCGGATAAAGTCGCTCATCTGGGCGATGAGTTCCGAGCTGTCGCTGAGGAAAAAATGAAGGAAATCAACGCAGCGTATGACTACTTCAAAAAACAATAGGATAAAGATAAGGAGATATAATGGCTATTTCAGACAAGATGCGAATGTTTGCCGAAAAATCTTCCTGGATACGGAAAATGTTCGAGGAAGGGGCGAAGATGAAAGCGGCCCATGGTGCCGAAAATGTATGCGATTTCAGTCTCGGTAATCCCGATGCACCGCCGCCGCCGCAATTTAATCAGGTTATCCAGGAAGCTGCCCAAAACACCAGCCCCGGAGTGCATGCCTATATGCCCAATGGCGGCTATCCCTGGGTCCGTGAAGCGTTGGCAGCGCGAATGTCCATCGAACAGAAGATGACCATCGGCCAGGGGGATACGCTGATGACCTGCGGGGCGGCCGGCGGCTTGAATGTGGTTATGAAAACCCTGCTCAATCCCGGCGAGGAGGTGATCATTCTTGCGCCCTACTTTGTCGAATACGGTTTTTATATCGACAACCATGGCGGCGTCACCAAGATCGTCAAAACCGATGGCGATTTCAACCTCGATCTGGCCGCCATTGAAGCAGCCATAACCGCGAAAACCAAGGCAATAATCATCAACTCGCCCAATAATCCCTGCGGTCAGATATATTCCGAACAATCGCTGTCAGCTCTCGGTGAACTCCTCGATACAGTGTCCACCAGACTGGGGACCACTATCTACCTGATCTCCGATGAGCCGTATCGCAAGATTGTTTTTGACGGCCATGAGGTGCCGAGTATTTTTACCGCCTATGCCAACAGCATCGTGGTTTCTTCCTATTCAAAAGATCTGTCTCTGCCCGGCGAACGTATAGGGTATCTGGCCGTACATCCGGACATTGAAGAAAAGCATCATCTGCTCGACGGTCTCACCCTGGCCAACAGGATTCTCGGTTTCGTCAACGCACCGGCCCTGATGCAGCGGGTAGTTGCCGAGCTCCAGGACGTAACGGTAGACACCTCCATCTATGGCCGGCGCAAAGAGATCATCTGCACCATTTTGCGTGATGCCGGTTTTAGCTTTACTGAACCGAAAGGCGCGTTTTACGTCTTCCCCAAAACGCCTATTGCCGACGATGTCAAATTTGTCGCCCTGCTGCAGGAGCAAAAAATCCTGGCCGTTCCAGGGGTTGGCTTTGGTTCGCCAGGGCATATGCGAATCGCGTTTTGTGTGCCCGATGAGGTGATCAGCAGATCGGCGGCAGGGTTTAAGAGCGTAATTGGAAAGGCCCGGTCTCTATAGAAAAACAAGCAACAGCAACGAGTCGAACCAGAAGATGAAAATGAAGAAAATTACCATCGGTATTACTGGGGCCAGTGGTGCTATCTACGGTATTCGTGCAGTGGAGATGCTCAACAGTGCCGGCATAGAAACTCATCTGGTTGTTAGCGATGCTGCGGCTATAACTATGGCTCTTGAAACTGACTACGACATCCAGACTGTGTGTAAATCTGCCCATCAGTATCATGAAAATAAAGACATTGGCGCTTCAATCGCCTCAGGTTCTTTCGGCATGGATGGCATGGTCATAGCCCCATGCTCGATGCGCACGCTTGGAGCAATTGCCAATTCGCTCGGCGATAATCTGATTGTACGAGCCGCCGACGTAACCCTCAAGGAGGGCAAACCACTTCTTCTGGTTATCCGGGAAACTCCTCTCCATCGTGGCCATATCCGTCTGCTTGACCTCGTAGCCAGAGCCGGTGGCATCATCTTCCCACCGGTGCCAGCGCTTTACAGTAGGCCATGCTCCATCGATGAGATGATCAACGGAACCGTTGGCCGCTTTCTGCATCGCCTGGGCGTTGATACCCCCCACTATCATCGCTGGCAGGGAATAGAGTGATGCCGGCACACCAGTTGGTGCCGTAAAAATGACCAGCAGGGAAGATACATTCATGGCCCGGAATCAGCGGTTTTTCCATATTGCACAGGATGGATTTACCATCGAGGCATGCTGTACAATAATGGGCGATGATTATTTACTGTCCATCTGGGGTGGCAAGGCGCATATCGGCGCCGTGGCCATGGCGCAGCCTCGTGACAGCCTGCAGGACCCTAGCCGTCGCTCAGCAACGGCTTCGGTTTTTTGCTATGTCGGCCATAAGGAAGATCAGCTGGTTAAGGAGGTGTCCGAGCGGATGGCCGCCGAACTTGATGCCAAAGTCGTGGTAGTGGCGGGACTGCACTGGGATGATCTGACACCAGCCGGGGCGAAACAGGTGCTGCACAATGTACATATCCTGATTGCGGAGATTCTTGAGGATATGAAAACAAACAAATAATCCTGGATGGCGGTTCCCATGCAACGCTTGGGAACGAGGCCTTATGATAATTAATCGTTTTACTTTTTCTCCCCTCTCTGCTCTGACTTATCCTTGAAAAAAAGCTTGATGGCCACTTTATCCAGGCCCAATCCCTCGCGGAAACGGTTGGTCAGATAACGCTCGTAGGAAAAATGCACCCCTTTATAACTGTTGGTCATAACGACAAATTTAGGTGGACAGGTACCGACCTGCGAGGTGTAGTAGAACTTAAGTCGCTTGTTCTTATATATGGGCGGAGAATGCAGTTCTACCGCCTCGCGCAACAGCCTGTTGAGGGCTGAAGTAGGAAAAGTGGCGGTATATTGCCGGTACACGGAGCCGATAACCGGAAAAAGCCGCTTAATCCCATAGCCGGTCAAGGCCGAGACATTTAAAATCGGCGCGTAGCCAATAAAGGGCAACGCCCGGCCGACTTCCTCCATTACCGCATCTTGTCTTTTTTTATCATTTTGGATAAGGTCCCACTTGTTCACGAGAACAATAAGCCCCCGGCCCTCTTCCAGCACATAGCCAATGACCTTGGTGTCCTGTTCGGTAATGCCCTCCTCGGCATCGAGAAGCACCACCGCAATATCGCATCTGGCCATGGCGGCCAGGGATTTCAAGATACTAAATTTTTCCAGTTTTTCCGTAGTCTTGCCCTTGCGGCGGATTCCGGCGGTATCAATAAAAAGATAGCTGTATTTGCCATGGGTTACAAGAGTATCGACGCTGTCCCTGGTGGTACCGGAAATTTCAGAAACGACCATCCGATCTTCGCCGAGGATGTTGTTTATAATGGACGATTTACCGACATTCGGCCGACCAAAAAAGGCGACCTTCACCGTCCCTTCTGGAAGTTCAATATCGGATTCTTCACTGGCGATAGAGTCGCACAATCCTTCCATCAACGTTCTGAAACCATAACTATGCTCAGCGGAAACCGACCACAGCTTGTCAATTCCCAGTTCATAAAACTGAACCAATAGTTCTGTCTCAACTTCCGGGCCGTCAATTTTATTGACCAGGTGGAAGACCGGTTTTTTGGTCCGCCGAAGGATATCGACCACTTCCCAATCGGCGGGAGTCAGTCCTTGTTTCCCGTCCATCAGAAATAACACAATATCAGCCTCGTCAATTGCCAGCATGGCCTGGGCACGAATATGCTGCACCAGGGCGTCTTCCGGATTGTCGTCTATCCCTCCGGTGTCAACCAGGATAAAGGCCTTGTTTTCCCAGACCACCCGCTCGTAGTGACGGTCTCTTGTCACGCCAGGAGTCGGGTCGACCAGGGCTTTACGCGACTTGGTAATTCTGTTGAAAAGTGTCGATTTGCCGACATTTGGCCGCCCGACAAGAGCGATAACGGGTAGATTGCTGGTTGATGCCATGGGTATAATGTATCCTCAAATAAGATGGTGTCGTAAAAACTCTCAATTCGTTGCCATGGGTCCCATGGCAACGAATTGGGTTTAGGCAAGGGCCAATTCTTTTTTTCCCCTGTTGACCAAGGCGCGGATAAGAGGATAATCTTTAAAAAGAGGATCCTCCAGCCGTTTGCTGAGGGATACCAGGGACGGAGCAATAAAATCCAAAAAAAATGGTTTTTGTCTTACCTTGAATAAAAATGAAAATGCACCTACTATCTGCATATTTCGCTGCAGAGCGAGTAAGGCATACTGTTTGTTAAAGTCGGCTGTATCGATCTTTATGAAACGATTGACGGCTTTGAGATAGAATGCCGCAAGATCGTCCTGAAACCAGAGGGGCAGACGCGTATATGGGTCGATAAGCAGTGAGGCCAGATCATAGCCCAGCGGACCCAAGCGCCCCCCCTGAAAATCGATAAACCGGACAGCATCCTCCTGCACCATGATATTGCGCGATTGAAAATCCCTGTGCAGAAAAAAATCTGCCGGCGCCTCACCGGCGAGCTGGGCAATTTCCTCCAGTTCTTCGACAACACCCGCATCAGGCGGGTTGCCGAGAAGGCCCTGCCAGAAAGCGCGCAAAAAATATCCCGATTCTTTTTCAACCATCAACCGGATATCGTATCTCGGGCTGTCCCAACACCACGATTGGTCAAACCCCACCGCTCCCCGGTACTGCATGGCGGCAAGTTGCTCGAGAACCGCCTGGTAGCAGGCGAACACCGAATCTCCAGGGCGTGTCTGCACTCTGCTTTCTTTTGCTACGATATCATAGAGCCGCGTATCACCTAGATCCTCAAAAAGCAAGACCCCTGAAGTACTGTCCCAGCCATAGAGTTCTGGAACCGGTATACCTTGTTGAAAGAGGTGCCGGCCAATATTCCAGGCAGAACGCGACTCGGCCAGCTCAGCAGGACTTGTCCCGGCAGGTGCAGCAATAAGACAAAAGGGATTGCCATCTCTTGTGAGTCGCCAGAATTTCCTGGTCGACCCATCACTGTCGATTTTGCGGCATCGATTACCGGTAACCAAGGCCTCTGCCTCGGTTTTTGAGAGCATTCCACAAGCAACGAGCATTTTTTTGGCGCACTGCAGCAGGTCAGTATCCGGTAGTATATCAGGAGTCAATTTGATTTCAGCTTTATGGGGTTTGTTACAACGCCATCAATTTCTGCAGTCGTGAGAGGAGATAACCATATCCCCCAATTTCTGGCCACAAGGAATGGAGACGTTATCCCATACCACAACCCGTTCAAGATGGGTACCGTTTTCGATATTGGCCTCACCGATACAGACCCAGTCTTTCAATTCAAAGTTCGCCGGCAGTTTCGCTCTTTTGGCAATATAGTACGGTTTTCTGACCGGACCAATCTCCTGCCAGCAGGGAATAGCATCAGTGAGCAGTCCCTGATGCAAGGTAAGATAATCATTTATGGTACCCATATCCGTCCAGTAACAGTCATCAACTCGATAGCAGTCAATCTCCTGATTGTCTTGCAGCATTTTTCGATAACGATCGATGATGCACGAATATTTATTGTCTTCAATGTCCTGTAACACGGCTGGTTCGATTACATGCAAACCGATAAACGCCAATCTGGTGAGCTTGTCCCGATTACCAAAATCTACTATCTTGTCGTTTTTCACCAGTACCGTATTAAAACGGGGATCATTACGCAGCGCCAGAGTGACCAGATTCTGGTGGACCACATGATGCTGATAGAAGCGACGAAGATTGACTGTATGATAAATATCTCCATTGCTGACCAGCAGCGGTTCGTCTCGCATATACTTGAGAGCCTTTCGCAATCCTCCCCCGGTGCCAAGTATAATCTCCTCTTCCTGGACAGTAACTCCTTTCATTCCATCCAGGGCATCGATGATCTGTTGTCTGAGATGGTGGCAGTTGACGATGATGTGATCAAAGCCATACATTCGCAGTCTTTTTATGGTGAGGAAGAGGAGCGGTTGGTTGAGGATGGGAAAAAGAGGTTTTGGACGAACCAACGTGTGCGGCAGCAGCCTGGTACCGAAACCGGCGGCCAAAATCATTGCTTGCATAGTACCTCTTCCGTTATTTAGAGATTAAGCGATATCACACCGGTAAAGAGCGTACAACCTGTAAATTTACCCCATTTGCTCCATTTATTCCATCTATTCCATCAGCAGGGAACCATCCTCGTTTTCAGAAACTCCCACGACAACTATACCCGCTTTATTAGCCTCTTCAATCATTAACTCTTTGTCAAAGAGCAGAGATTGACCTGCTTCTACAGCAAGAACGGCTCCTTTGACACTGCGCAGGCTCTTGATTGTGGTAAGTCCGGTGGCCGGCAGGTCAAAACGAAAATCCTGCCCCGGCTTGCGCACTTTGACAACAACCGCTTTCTCTTTGGCCAGGGCTCCACCCCGCAAAATTGTTGCGTCAGTTCCGTCAATCGCCTCCACAGCCAGAACCGTACAGTTCCTGATCACTACGCATTGGCCTATATCCAGTTCTCCGATCGCCCTGGCATTATGCCAGCCGAATTCAATATCCTGAAGCTGTTTTTTCGTTGGTTTTTTCTTGGTAATAACCCCGGCGGGAAAGAGCAAATGGCCAAGGTACAGCGTCGACTCGAGTACCTTGATCCCTTCAGTCTCAAGAGCATTGGCGATTGCCCGCAAGATGGCATCATCTTGTTTTCGATCAATTTTATTCCACAGGGAAATTCCTTTCAGATCCGGCAGAATATCCCGAAATATCTTGGTCTTGGTGATGGTCCCTAAAAAGACTGTTTCGCCAACGCCTTCCTCTTTAAAAAAAGATATCACCCTGCCGAGCTGACCGAGCTTCACCCAGCAGACTGCATCAGCCGCCTGGACCACTTCCTCATCGGTTTCCCCCTTGTGGGCCACAACCACAACCCGCCTTCCTGCCTTATGGGCGGCCTCGATGAACAATAAAGGGAATTGGCCGCCACCGGCAATGATACCGATATTATTTATATTGATACTTTTCTGCAACCGACTCTAATCCTCAATCGTCTGCTTGACGACGCCGCGTTTCGAGTCCAGGAAAAATTTAACAAGGGTTTGAACTTCCTGGCAATCGGGAAACTCCTGATGGGCCATTTCGATGGCGTCTTTCATCAAGAGGCTCGGCGACCGGAAAATAATCCGGTAGGCCTTTTCCAGAGTTTTGATCGTCTCGCGGGTAAAACCGTTGCGCTTTAAGCCGACCTTGTTGATGCCGGAAATCCGCATCCGGTTTCTGGTTCCGGCGATGATCACATAAGGCGGGACATCAAGGGAAATTCCGGAAACGCCGCCGATATAACTAAAAGTCCCAATCCTGCAGAACTGGTGGACGGCGACCAGGCCACCGATGGATGCTCGATCGCCGACTTCGACATGCCCGGCAAGAGTGGCGACGTTGGCCATAATGACATGATTGCCGATCTGGCAGTCGTGGGCAACATGGGTATAGGCCATGAGCAGATTATGGTTGCCGATGACTGTTTTCATATGACCATGAGGAGTTCCCCGATGGATGGAGGCATATTCGCGGATCTGGTTGTCGGAGCCGATGATCAACTCGGTTGGTTCCCCTTTATAACCAAGGTCCTGCGGCGCGCCGCCAACTACGGCAAAAGAGCCGATCAGGTTTCTCTCGCCGATGGTCGTCGGTCCTGAAACAACCGCATGGGGTAAAATTCGGGTATCGGCACCTATCCGGACGCCGGCTTCAATTACGGCATAGGGGCCGACATACACAGAGGAATCGAGTTCTGATTTAGGGTCTACGACAGCAGTGGGGTGTATGGACATTATATTTTACAGGGTTCTGGGTAGAATAATTTCTAAATACTTCGTGATAACTCCATTTCCGGCGCTGCCGGATCCGATCATGAAAAGGAAGCCATAAGCTCGGCTTCGGCTACCACCACATCAGCCACTGTGGCTTTTGCCGACATGACCATAATCGAACGTTTCTGCTTCAATAGTTCAAGGGTGAAGAGCAACTGGTCACCCGGGACGACCGGTTTTCTAAACCTGGCCTTATCAATTCCTGCAAAAAAGAGCAGCTTGTTGCCAATAGCCTCGGGATGGGCATAATAGGCCATTATTCCGCCTACCTGAGCCATACCCTCCAAAATCAATACCCCCGGCATTACCGGTCTCTCCGGGAAATGGCCTTGAAAGAAGTGCTCGTTGATGGTGACATTTTTCAAGCCGACAATCTGCTTGCCGATCTCCATGGAGAGTATACGGTCGACCATCACAAACGGGTATCTGTGGGGAAGAACCTTCAAGATCTCCATTATATCAATATATTCGGGGACAACTACCTGACTCATTTCGCGATCTCCTTGTTCAAAAATTCTCTTTCTTGCTGTCGGACATTTTGCTGAGCTCGGCGATAGCCTTGCTGTTTTTTCGCACTTCGCCCTGCAATTCCGGAAGTCTGGCAAAAACAGCACACGCTTTGGCCCATTGGCGAACAGGGATTGCCGGGACACCGCCAACGACCGCCCCTTTTGGCAGGTCTTTGTGTACTGCGCCGCGGGCTGCAACCATAACCTGATCGCCAAGGGTGAGATGACCGGAACTGGCCGCCTGCCCACCCATCACCACGTTTTTCCCTAAAATCGTCGATCCGGAAAGCCCAACTTGTGCCACCAGCAGACTATTCTCGCCGACAATGACATTGTGGGCCACCTGCACAAGGTTGTCTATTTTTACCCCGGACTTGATCCAGGTAACCCCGTAAGCAGCTCGATCAATACACGAATTGGCACCAATTTCAACATCATCGTCGATCTGCACAATCCCCACCTGCGGTCTCTTAATATGCTCGCCCCGCTCATTGGCCGAGTAGCCAAAGCCGTCGCTGCCGATTACCGTGCCGGAGTGAATAGTCACCCGCTTACCGATTATACAGCTATTATAGACGGTAACATTGGCTTTGATCGTGGTATCGTCACCAAGCTCTACATCATCGCCAATAACGGCTCCGGCTTCCACAGTGACCCGCTCGCCCATTTTGACCCTGTCACCTATGACCGCCAAAGGTGCAATAGAAATCTCTTTGCCAAGAAGACAGTTGGCTCCGATAAAAGCCCGTGGATGAATCCCTTTGGCTGCAAAAGGAACAGCAACAAAATAAGTGTGGATTATGGCGACCGCCAGATAGGGATCTTGTACCCGAATAACAGGAAGATTGCCAACCTGTTCAACCCCTGGGGGAACAATTGCCGCACCAGCGGTCGTGGTTTCGAGTAAACCAGCCATTTTTGCCTTGACCAGAAAGGTAATGTCTTCGGGACCAGCTGAATCTAAAGGAGCAAATCCACGAATAAAGACAGTCGCATTTCCCAGTACCTGCCCGTTGACCATTTCAGCCAGATCAGCAACGGATATTATTTTTTTCTCAGCCATGATTCTATTCGTTAATAGAGAAAATATTTTTTTCTCGAATGGTCAAAACAATCCAGGTCATCCTGCCATCCCTCTTCGATTTCGACAATCGGTAGACCGTCCTCAAGTTGAAGCCGGACCTGTTTATCACCGAGAATCAGGTCCATCGGCAGCCGCTCAAATTCATACTCATAAGGCGGTTGTTTATACTGAAAATGGTCCGGATAAAGAAGTATACTAGCCTGCAACAGGGCGAGGCTGGTCCTATACGGCAAAAAACTCCGGGGATTGGTCACATGGACCTGAAAGCCGATGCAAGGATATCCCGCCCATTTGCCGGAGGTCGGTTCAAAGACTATTGGCCGCAGATAACAGCCGGGCAATTCGGTCTTGGCCAGCAGCTGCAGCATAGCAGAGTGGTGCCAGTACGGTGCACCGACGAACTCAAATGGCAGGGTCGTTCCCCTGCCCTCGGAGACGTTGGTCCCCTCCCAGATAACCTGGCCTGGATAGACAAGGGCCGTCTCAGGCGTCGGCATATTAGGTGATGGGCAGACCCAGGGAAAGCTGGTATCTCTAAACAGCATGGAACGCTGCCATCCTTTTAATTTGACGACTTCCAGCTCGGCACCGATGGCAAATTCACTGTTGATGAACAGTGCCAGTTCACCAAAACTCAAGCCATGCCGCATCGGCAGGGGATACAGCCCAACAAAAGAACAGCAGTCCGTCTGCAGCAGGTTCCCTTCAATCTTTTCACCCCCAATCGGGTTTGGCCGATCAAGCACGACAATTTTTTTGCCCAGTTGCGCCGCCATCTCCAGACAATACGCCATGGTATACAAAAAGGTGTAGACCCTGGTGCCGACATCAATAAGATCGATAAACAGCACATCGAGGCCGGCAAACATTTCGGCCGTCGGCCGACGATGCTCACCATACAGACTGTATATGGGCAGGCCCGTGATGACATCGATACTATGATCGGATTCGATCATATTATCCTGTTTTTCAGAAAAGAAGCCGTGCTGGGGTGAGAAAAGACAGGTTAGCCTGTCACCATATTTCTGCTGCAGCAGAACCCGGCCATGGATGAATTCCCGGGTTGTTGAGGACTGGTTGGATAAATACCCGATCCTCTGTCCCGCAAAGGACTCCGATTCATCATGCACCAATACCTCGAGTCCAACCTGCAACATAATTACCCGGCCAAGAAAAAATTAAGGGAAAAGAAAGAAAAGAGATGCCTATCTTAATGGCGGGAACAGAAAAAGTCAAAAAGTAGATGGGTTAATCGATCGACACGGATAAAAATCCTCTTGGGGGAGCAGAAACTGGAGTTCCCTCATTCACAGGAACTCCAGCAAACGACGATGCTCTTCAGGACTGGGGAAAATGATCATAGTGGACAAATTCACTGACGGCCCGGCGCGGCGGCGCCGAAGGGGCATGATCGGGGTAGCCCATCGGGATAAGCGCAACAAGTTCAATACCCACGGGAACCCGGAGCAATTTTTCCGCGACCTTATGATCAAAGTAACCGACGATGACCGAGCCCAGCCCCAGTTCACAGGCTTTTAAACAGATATTCTCGGTGATAAGGCCCAGATCATACAGGAACCAATGCCCGTATCGCGTTACCTGCTGTCCGTTATAAAACCCGGATTTTTGGGGGTTGCCGCATACCGCGAGAACGACAGGGGCCGTCTCCATGCATTTGGTTGCCGGATTTTTCTTGGACAGCAAGCCAGCCAGAGTCTTTTTATCTTCTGCGCCCTGCACCACAACGAACTCCCAGCATTGATGGTTCGCCCATGAGGGGGCCAGCCGAGCCGCCTCGAAAATATCGGTCAACACCTCGGGGGCGATTGCTTTATCCTGAAAGCGCCTGATACTTCTGCGTTTATTGAATATATCTTCCATTTTTTCTCCCAAATCGGGGGACATAATACAATTTAATGACGCGGTACCATTAATTTGTATTATGTCCCCCGATTTTGTTAGTTGAATTCATTTAATATGGTTCTGGCGATAATAAGTCGTTGAATCTCGCTGGTCCCTTCATAGATTGTGGTAATTCGAGCGTCCCGAGTATACCGTTCAATGGGAAAATCTTTGGTGTAGCCATAGCCGCCAAAAATCTGCATCGCCTCGTAACAGGCCTTATTGGCAGCCTCACTGGCAAACAGCTTGGCCATCGAGGCTTCTTTGGCAAAGGAGCGGCCCTGCTCTTTTTTATAGGCAGCGCTCATCAGCAGCAAGCGCGAAGCTTCAAGAGCCGTGTACATATCGGCGATTTTCCACTGCGTCGCCTGGAATGCACTTATTTTCTGGCCAAACTGCGATCTTTCCAGGGAATATTGGGTTGCCTTGTCCATGGCCGCAAGGCCGATACCGAGCGCGAGCGAACCAATGCCGATCCGGCCTCCGGCGAGTTCGGTAACCGCTGCCCGAAAACCGTCATTGAGTTTGCCCATCAGCGCATCGGCAGGAATGCGACAGTCCTGGAAAAGCAGCTCATTGGTCGGGCTGCCATGCTGGCCCATTTTTTGTTCTTTTTTGCCTACTATAAGCCCTTTGGTGCCGGCTTCGACCAGAAAAAGGCTGATGCCCTTACCTTTTTTTGCAGCCGGGTCGGTCACTGCCCAGACGACAAAAACCCCGGCAAATGATCCGCTGGTAATAAATATTTTTGAACCGTTCAACACCCACTCATTGCCGTCCTTCACAGCAGTAGCAGTCATAGCAGCCGGGTCGGAGCCTGCACCCGGTTCAGTTAAGGCAAAAGCTCCAGCCAGATATTCGCCGCTGCAGATTTTCGAGATATAACGGTGCTTCTGTTCCTCGCTGCCCAGTGCCTGGATGACTTCGTTGACCATATTGTTGACCGACACCGTCACTGCTGTTGCCGCGCAAACCCTGGCAATCTCGGTCATGGCGAGACTGAAAGCGATAACTCCTGCCTCTGTTCCGCCAAATTGGTCCTTGATGTTCAGACCCATGAAGCCGAGTTCGGCAAGTTTTTTCAGATTATCATAAAAACTGGAGTCATCGCCTTGGTCAAGTGCAGCGGCTAACGGTTCCAGCTCAGTTCTGGCAAAATCCCGGGCGGTATCTTGAATGAGTTTTTGTTCTTCGGTCAAATCGAGATTCATAAGTAACCTTTTATATTTTAGTTAATCCTTATACTTGGGTGGACGTTTTTCCAAAAAAGCCGCCATCCCCTCTTTCTGCTCATCACCGGCGAAACAGAGGGCAAAAAGATCCGCTTCATAGGAACAGGCTCTGGTTAAATCCATCTCCATGCCGTTGTTGACTACTTCCTTGCAAAGCTGCACGGCGCCCGGGCCTCGAGAACCGATTAATACGGCCAGTTCCCGACACTCCTCCATGAGTTTTTCCTGGGGAACGACCCGGTTCACCAAGCCAATCCGACTGGCTTCCGCGGCATCGATTATCTTTCCGGAATAGATGAGTTCACAGGCCAACCCTTTGCCTATTAATCTTGGCAACCTTTGCGTTCCGCCAAAACCGGGAATGATCCCAAGGTTCACCTCGGGCTGGCCGAATTTGGCATTATCGCTCGCCAGACGGATATCACAGGACAGAGCCAGTTCACAGCCGCCTCCCAGGGCAAAGCCGTTAATTGCCGCGATGACCGGTTGAGGAAGATTTTCAATGGTCCGGGCAAGGGTATGGCCCAGCCTGCCAAAGACTTTGCCTTCATCCGGGGTCAGGTTTTGCATAAAGGCAATGTCCGCTCCGGCGACAAAGGCTTTTTCACCGGCACCGGTAATGATCACCACTTTTATCGCCTTGTCCCGGCCAAGTTCGGTAAAACAGGCCAGCATTTCCTCAAGAGTCGCTTTATTGAGGGCATTGAGGGCTTTGGGCCGGTTGATGGTTACTATGGCTATGGCTTTATCTTTTTCTACCAGTATATTTGTATAGTCCACGGCGGTGCTCCATTAAATTTTTATGAGTTCAGTTGCTTTCCTCTAAAATCTCTTATGGTTCCAGGATAAATTTCCACGCACAATACCACTCATCCGGATGTTTGTCCGGTGGGCAGCCGATACATTCGGTGCGGATCCTTTTGTCGATGGCACTGGCAAAATAGGTATACTCAACGAGCCCCGCCGATTTACATGGATAATCGGCAAGCCCTTTGCGTTTACGTGCGTCCTGGACACGGCAGCGGTTCATCTGGAAGACAAAGCTGGTGGGCGTTTCCTCTACAATAGATTGACTGTTAATGCTTTCATAAATCCTGAAGCCAAGGGCCTTTTTCAGCCCTTCAAGTCCCGGGTTTTCCGGCAATTCAAGAAAGTTACTGATAGATTTGGCTTCAACCGGCGAAAACTGCGCCCAGCAGGAGTCGTTGCACCGTTTGGCATCGTTCATGCCATCGGCAAATTCAATAGTCTGAAACCATACACCGTCATTGACCAGCCAGTTTTTGGCCAATCGGTCTTTCAGTTTATTGAGAGTGTCTATATCCATATCGAGCAAAAAGGAGGGAATGCCATCTTCCATGGTAAAACCGAAAAGCTCGCCGAGATGCTTCATCTGAATCGCCAAACTTTTCTCGGAGCTGCTGCTCAATGCCTCGAGCGCTTTCTCCATGCCCATCTGGTGTTTTACCTCAGCAAACCAGAGACCATGATGGATAATCAGCCGGTGGAAAAGATCGACGATAAAACGGGCAGTTTCCCGCGAGTTGAGCTCGCCGGCATTGTTAGCCTCTATAGACATACTCCCTCCTTTTCGTATGAATCGATCTGTCTTTGCCCTTTTGGCAGAACAGTTATTGCATCTGGAAAACTACTAGGCGACAGAAGACCATTTTCAGTAACCAGATGGGTGTTTTCGATACCGACTACGCCCCGACCAGGGAAAATGGTCTTGGGTTCAAGCGCAATAACCATTCCTTTTTGCAGCACCAGCTGCTGCCCTTTGGCAATAAAGGGAAATTCGTCTAGCTCCAGCCCGACGCCATGGCCGGTAAAGCGAATCCTTTTGTCCCCTACTCCCATAAAATTTTCCGAATATCCTTTTTTTTCAGCCAGGGAGACCATCAGTTCGTACAACTCGCCGGTGACTGCTCCGGGTCTGGCCTGTAGTTTTATTTCATTCTGGATCTCAAGCATTGCCTCATGGGCGGCTTCAAGTTCAGCAGAAAGTCTGCCAATAGAGAAAATTCGCGCATGATCAGACATATAGCCATCAAGAGCAAAGACATAATCGACCAGGACCGGTTCATTGGCGCTAATTTTTCTAAAACCCGCGCCTTGCCCGATGGTACTGCTTACTCCTGTCCCGCCGGTGGGTGAGGCCAGGTAACTTGGGACCGCAGCGCCATCCCCTGCCAACAGGTGGCCATAAAAAAGCTCACTGCCCCACATCCGCATCCGGACAATTCCCTGGTGGCCGAGGCTTCTGGCAAAGCCTTCCAGTTCTCCCGCCAGCGCGACTTCGGTCTTCCCCGCCACCAGCAGTTCCGGGACATGAGCGGCGACAGTATCCGACAAGTGTATTGCTGCCTTGATTTTTTCAAGCTCATAATCCGATTTCACTGCCCGGATCAAGCGGATTGGAAGCGAGATATCTTCAACTCGAGCGTCTTTAAAGAGAGCACTGTATTGAAAATAGAGATTGGTCGGCAAGACGTCCAGTTCCAGGCCGAGCACAGCAGGCGAATGATAACCGTACTCGGCGAGAATACCGGGGATCTCTTTGACACTGATAACAGCAACAATATCTTCCAGTGGAGATTCCTGGCAGGCCCGGTCAAATTCCTTAAAAATCATCAGAATCGATTTTCCGGCGACAGGCACATACAACCAGCCCTGTTGGGAAGTGGCCGCAAAGTAGAAAAGATCTGTCTTCTGGGCTATCAGAGCCCCATCGACGCCTTTTCCCGCCAGAGACTCCTGCAATTTTGCCAGCCTGTAGTTCAGTTCACTTACCGGAACCGAGAAACTGTCATTTGCCATCTTATCCCCCACGTCACCCTTCAGGCGGGTTCAAATGCGATATATTCACCTCGTTCCCATGCGGCCCATGGGAACGAGGTGAATAAGAGTTTTTACGACGCCATCAGTATTGATAGAAGCCTCTGCCGGTCTTCCGTCCCAGCCAGCCCACTTCAACATATTTACGCAGCAATGGGCAAGGCCTATACTTGGAATCCTTGAAACCGTCATACAGGGTTTCCATAATTGCCAGACAGGTATCCAGGCCAATCAGGTCGGCAAGGGCCAGCGGTCCCATGGGGTGATTCATGCCAAGTTTCATAACCGTATCGATGTCTTCGGCCTGACCGACCCCCTGATAGACGCAGAAAACGGCCTCGTTGATCATGGGCATCAGGATTCTGTTGGCAATAAATCCGGGAAAATCGTTGGCTACCGCTGCGGTCTTGCCGAATTTCCGGCAAAGAGCCCAGGTTGTATCAAAGGTTTCCTGATTGGTAGCCAGACCTTTGATTACCTCAACCAGCTTCATGACCGGCACCGGATTCATGAAATGCATGCCGATAATTTTTTCCGGTCGCTTCGTCTGGGCGGCTATCCGGCCGATGGGGATGGACGAGGTATTGCTGGCCAGTATCACGTGGGCCGGGCAGAACTTGTCAAGATCCCGAAAGATCTTGAATTTCAGGTCTTCCCTTTCAACCGCCGCCTCAACGACATAGTCAACTCCGGCCATATCGGCCAGATCGGTGGTCGTCGTGATCTTTGCAAGAATCGCATCCCGCTCGGAAGTGGTGATCTTTTGCTTTTCAACACTCCGGCCAAGATTTTTTTCAATTGTCGCCAATCCCCTGGCGGTAAATTCTTCCTTAATATCACTCATCAAAACGGATAAGCCACTAGCTGCAGCCACCTGGACAATGCCATTGCCCATCTGCCCGGCACCGACCACCCCAAATTTCTTGATTTCCATGTGCTCCCCCGCAATAAAATATGCTTTTTTCAACGCCATTATCTATTAATCACCATTGCTACTGCCTCTCCTCCGCCGAGGCAAAGCGACACCAAGCCTCTTTTGGCGTTTCTGCGCCCCATTTCATGTAATAGAGAAACCAACAGACGTCCGCCACTGGCACCGATCGGGTGCCCCAGAGCGACCGCGCCGCCATTGACATTGACAATCGCCGGATCAAGCTCCAGCACCTTATTAATGGCCACCGAGGTACCGCTGAAGGCCTCGTTAATCTCGAAAAGATCAACATCAGCCAGAGAGACTCCTTCTTTTTTCAGAACCTTCGGAATAGCCAGAATCGGGGCCATGAGCACATATTTCAGTTCGATTCCCGCTGATGCCTGGGCACCGATTTCTGCCAGGATGGTGCAACCCAGCTCTTTGGCCTTGTCTTTGCTCATCACCACAACCGCGGCAGCCCCATCGCTGATTATTGAGGCATTGCCGGCAGTGCCGACACCATCTTTTTTAAAAGCCGGGCGCATTTTCTGTAAACTGTCAAAACTTGTCTCCTGTGCGCATTCATCATCGGTAAAATACTTTGTCTCCCCTTTTTTCTGGGGCAGCGGCACAGGGATTATCTCATCTTTAAACACCCCTCCACGAACCGCCTTCAGTGCCCGCCGGTACGATTCTTCGGCAAAACGGTCTTGCTCTTCTCTGCTTACCTGCCAATTGTCGCAGATGAGCTCATTGGACATGCCCATATGGAAATCATTGACAACATCCCAGAGTCCGTCATGAACCATATGATCTTCGACCTTCCCCGGGCCCATTCGGTGGCCCCATCGGGCTTTTTCTAAATAGTACGGTGCCGTGCTCATACTTTCCATACCGCCGGCGACAATCACCTCGGCATCGCCGCACTGGATTGCCTGCGCGGCGAGCATTACCGCTTTCAGCGCCGAACCGCATACTTTATTGACAGTGATTGCCTCAACCTCCTGAGGCAGTTCAGCTTTAATGGCCGCCTGCTTGGCAGGATTCTGGCCATAGCCGCAGGGAAGGACCATCCCCATTATACATTCATTGACCAGCGCTTTATCTATTCCCGCACGGACAACCGATTCTTTAATCACCAGGGCACCGAGATCCGTTGCCCCTGTTTTGATGAGAGAACCACCAAAACTACCGAAAGGTGTTCGAACCGCACTGACAATTACCGCCTTTTTCATAATCCGCCTCATTTGCACCATCGTTTGTCTCAAGCCGGTTTTTACCTTCATTTTCCAGCAAATTTACAACGCCACCAGCGCAGATCCTTTCGGGGTCAGGAAAAAACCGACCAAGCGCTCAATCGTTTTTATGTTTATCTACCACGACTTCTTTGTCAATCATTTTCAGCTTTGAACTATCAATTATTGTCGATGAAGCATAGAAACGTTTCCCTGCCCCCGCTTCTACCAGAACATTAAGCGGATTTTTTTGGTCTTGCAGCCAAACAATAAAAAAATCCTTTGACAAACATCAACAATTATTATTTAGTTCGACAACAAAACCGACCGAGCGCTCAGTTGTGTGCCCGGCATTCGAGGGAGAAGTTCTCAGCACCCTTCATAATTTTCAAACCTGAACTGTAAGGAGTCACCTATGGGCATGGCAGATCTGTACAGAGAAGTAATGGACATCAATATGATGGCTGACAATGATCAGAAAAAAGATGTTGCCAAAGCTTTCTTTGAAAAGCTCAACTTCATGAAACTCCCTGAATATTTCAACTGGGCGGACGAGATTTTTGAAGGACTGCATGTCAAGGAACGCGGTGACAAGAAGGCCTTCATCTGGGCTGACATCGTCACTACCGAAAGCAAGAGCTACACCTACCGGGAATTTGCCGCACAAGGCAATCAATGTTTAAATGGGCTGAGAAAGGCGGGCGTCAAAAAAGGCGACAATATGTATATGATGGTGCCGATCGTCCCGGAAACCTGGTTTACCAGCTATGCCTGCATCAAAGGAGGGCTTGTTTCCGTACCTACGGCCACCACTATGACCGAAAGAGAGCTTGAATTTCGCTTCCAGACCTATCCACCAGATTCAATTCTTGCCGACGAGATTTATACCGATGTCATCGATGCCGCCCTGAAAACGACCAAGATGACTCCCAAGATCAAACTGGTCCGCGGCAAGAAAGCCGGCTGGACCAGCTATACCGATCTCGCCAAAGAGCCAGGAGAAGCCGAGCCTGCCAAAACCAAGTCGAGCGATCTGCTCTTCTGTTTTTTCACCTCCGGAACAACCGGCCTGCCCAAGCGAGTTGGCCATACCGCCGTATCTTATCCTTTGGGCCATCTTTCTACTTCGGTTATGACCGGCATACAAACCGGCGATATCCACCACAACCTTGGCGCTCCCGGCTGGGCAAAATGGGCCTGGTCAAGTTTCTTTGCCCCTCTTAACGTCGGTGCCACTGCTTCCGGTTTTCACTTTACCGTGTTGGATGGCGATAAATATCTGCAGATGATCACCACCCATAAAATCAGCACCTTTTGTGCCCCGCCAACTGCCTGGCGTATGTTCATCAATCTGGACACCTCGAAGTTTGATTTTTCCAATCTCCGCCAATCGATTGGTGCAGGAGAGCCGCTGAACCCTGAAGTCATTACCCGGTGGAAAGCACTCACCGGCACAGAAATCCGTGATTTTTACGGCCAGACGGAATCGACGGCAATGATCGGCAACCACCCCTGGATGAACGGCAAGATGAAAAGCGGCTCTTTCGGCCACCCCTCATTCATGTACGATGTGGCCCTGGTTGATGATGGCGGCAAGGAAATCACCGTAGCCGATGAGCCCGGTCATATCGTCGTGAAATTGGATAAATGGCGCTCCATTGGTCTTTTCACCGAATATATCGGCGCTCCGGAAAAAATGGCCGGCGTCTTTATCAACAACTATTATTATACTGGTGACCGTGCCTCCATCGATGAAGACGGCTACTGGTGGTTTGTCGGCAGAAGCGACGATGTTATCAAATCCTCTGATTTTCGGATCGGTCCTTTTGAGGTGGAAAGCGCCCTGCTGGAGCATCCGGCTGTCGCTGAATCAGCCATCGTCGGGGTACCTGATGAAAAACGGCATCAACTCGTTAAAGCCTTTGTCATCCTCAAACAGAATAAACAGCCATCAAGAGAACTCGCCCTGGATCTGTTTCAACATACCATAAGGATCCTGGCTAAATTCAAAATCCCGAGAATTATCGAATTTGTTCCCCAGGTTCCGAAAACTCTGAGCGGCAAAATTCGCCGGGTTGAATTACGCCAGCAGGAAATTGACCGGCAGGAAAAAGGCGGTCAAGCCGAAAAGCTGGAATTTTTCTACAGCGATTTTCCTGAGTTAAAATCAAAAAAATAACCGCTTTTACAGCATCCAGGGATTTTTCCCCTGGATGCTGCATCAACCAGTTTCCCCGGAGTACACTTTCCATGATTTTTGAACTAACAGAAGAACAGAATCTCATTCGTGATATGGTGCGTGAGTTTGCCGTTGCCGAAGTTGCTCCAAGCGCAAAAATCCGTGATGAAGAAGAACGATTTGACCGTGCCCTGATGTTTGACAGGCTCGGCGACCTGGGTCTGACCGGCATTGTCTTTCCCGAGGAATATGGCGGTGCCGGTGCAGACTACATAAGTTATTCCATAGCTGTGGAAGAGCTTTCCAAGGTCTGCGCATCCACCGGGGTCACCCTTTCGGCTCACCTCTCCCTCGGTGCCAACCCCATCTACCTTTTTGGCAGCGAGGAACAGAAGCAGCAGTATCTCGTCCCGTTGGCAAAAGGTGAAAAAATGGGCGCCTTCGGTCTTACCGAACCGGCAGCGGGTTCCGATGCAGGCGGCACCAAGACCACTGCAGTTCGAAAAGGGGGCCAGTGGATTCTCAATGGTACCAAGATTTTTATTACCAACGGAGGCGATGCGGAAACCTACGTTGTTTTTGCCAGAACCGACAAAAATGCCCAAAAACATCACGGCATCAGCGCTTTTATCCTTGAAAAGGGCACACCGGGCTTTTCTTTTGGCAAAAAAGAACAAAAATTGGGTATTCGCAGCTCCCCAACCCTGGAGCTGATTTTTGACAATTGCGCAATTCCATCGGCGAACCTTCTCGGTGAAGAGGGACAGGGTTTTAAAGTCGCCATGAAGACCCTTGATGGCGGCCGAATCGGCATAGCCTCCCAGGCGTTGGGAATAGCCCAGGGTGCTCTTGATGTGGCGGTAAACTATGCCAAGGAGCGGAAACAGTTCGACAGCCCTATCGGTAAATTCCAGGGGGTGCAGTTCCAGCTCGCCGATATGGCGACCCAGACCGAGGCGGCCAGATTTTTAATCTACAACGCTGCCTATAAGGCCAGCAATGGTCTTTCTTACTCCCAGGCCTCGGCCATGGCCAAACTGATGGCCAGTGAAACAGCAATGAAAGTAACCACTCAGGCAGTACAGATTCTCGGCGGTTACGGTTATACCAGAGATTTCCCCGTCGAGCGGATGATGCGTGATGCCAAAATCACCGAAATATACGAAGGAACCAGTGAAATTCAACGCCTGGTTATTGGTGCCGCCTTACTAAAATAATTTTCAGTGGTCTGGAAACTTTTTCGAGGCACAGATAAGCCCTACCATTTTGTAGGATAACGAAGCTTCACTGATTGGAATAATATTTTCCTTTTGTTCTCCCTATTTTTTGTATACTTTTTCGTTGGATAGAGTTGGCATTAATTCATTGAAAGGAAAAAGTAGAGACATCCTCGGGAGAAAATGAATGATAAACAGGGATACAGATTCACAGGAAGTTGTAACCAATATTAAAAATCAGGAACTGGTTGTAGAAAGACGACGACAGATTGTTGATGCGGCGGTCAAACTGTTTATCAAATACGGGTACCATAAGACAACGACCCGGGCCCTGGCTAAAGCAACCGGACTATCGATCGGCTCGCTGTATGAGTACGTATCCACCAAAGACGATGTTTTATACCTGGTCTGCATCGCTATTCATACCGAGGTGGAGCATGGGGTGAAAGAAGCACTTGCCCGGCCGACTGTCGGCAAGGCTGCACTTGCCGAAGTCATTCGAGAATTTTTCCTGGTCTGCAACCGGATGAGCGACCATGTGCTGCTGATGTACCAGGTCACGCATTTTCTCCCCTTGAAATGGCAGGAAAAGGTTCTTGAAGCGGAATTGCGTATCACCAATCTCTTTATAGAGGCAATGCGCGAGCTTCGGGAACTTGGAAAACTTCCCCAACTGGACGATGATACTGTCACTCTTATCGGCCACAATATTTCAGTGATCGGTCATATCTGGGCTTTCAGACGATGGTATTTTGCCAAGCATTTCACAATTGAGCAGTACATTGAACAACAGACAAAATTTATTATGAGCTTTCTTGAAGGAAAAAAATAAGTAACAACGAAGGAGCAACCATGTACGCGGATGTTGAAATTTACCGACCTAAAAACGTTGTCAGAGTAATCACCGCCACGTCTCTTTTTGACGGTCACGATGCCTCAACAAATATCATGCGGCGAATCCTGCAGGATTCGGGCGTGGAGGTTATCCATCTGGCCCACAACAGATCGGTCCAGGAATTGGTCGACACCGCAATCGATGAAGATGCCCAGGGTATTGCCATGTCCAGCTATCAGGGCGGACACATGGAAGCCTTCAAGTATATGATCGACCTGTTAAAAGAAAAGAATGTTTCCCATATCAAGGTGTTCGGCGGCGGCGGCGGGGTAATTGTCGCCAACGAGATCAAGGAGCTGGAGGCCTATGGGGTGACCAAGATCTACTCTCCGGAAGATGGCACAACCATGGGATTGCAGGGAATGATCAATCATATGATTCAACTCCTGGATTTCCCAACCCTGCCCTTCCACGATCTGCGTCCGGAACAACTCAGCAGCAACAACCCCAAGACTATTGCCGGTTTTATTTCCGCGGTGCAGCAGGCAAAAGCCAGTGGTAATGGGAAGTTACAGGAGTTGATGGCAATGATCGCTCCTCTTGCCGAGAAAAACAATCCGCCGGTTATTGGTATTACCGGCACGGGAGGAGCCGGAAAATCATCTCTCACCGACGAAATAATTGTCAGATTCCTTCATGATATAAAAGATATTTCGATCGCCATTATCAGCTGCGATCCATCCAGGCGCAAGACGGGCGGTGCCCTTCTCGGCGACCGTATCCGCATGAACTCGATAAGCAGCTCCGATAAGGTCTATATGCGCAGCCTGGCCACCCAGAATTCAGCCAGCGAGATTTCCGAGGCGCTGCCGGAAGCCATCCAGGTGGCAAAAGCTGCCGGCTTTGACCTGATCATCGCCGAGACCGCAGGCATTGGCCAAGGCGATTCAAAAATTACTGATATAGCCGACATCTCCATCTATGTGATGACCAGCGATTACGGGGCCCCTTCGCAACTCGAGAAAATTGACATGCTCGACTATGCCGATCTTATCGTGGTCAATAAATTCGAGAAAAAAGGCAGTGATGACGCCATTCGAGATATTAGAAAACAGGTGCAGAGAAACCGTAAACAATGGACTACCGCGGCAGAGGATTTTCCGGTTTTCGGTACCATCGCCTCTAAATTTAACGACGACGGCATTACAGCTCTCTATCATGGCATAATTGAGCAACTCGCTAAAAATACCAGCCTGACATTGCACCCCAGTCTGCCCAAACCCCAGCAAAAGACATCATCCTCAAAATCTATCGTCATCCCATCAGAGCGACTCCGTTATCTCTCGGAGATATCCACCACCATTCGGGACTATCATGGCCGATCAGCTGAACAGGCCAAGGCAATACGACAAAATTACCATATCCGGCAGTCCATTGAACTCCTTGGAAAAAAAGAGGGTGAAGACATTGATCGAGCTTTGGCGGTTCTCAAGACTGAGGCCGGCATCATGGCAAAATCAATAGACCGGGATACGGAAGACAATCTGAAGAACTGGCAAGAAGTTAAGAAAGCCTATAGTGGCGATGACTTGATCTATACCGTTCGCGGCCGCGAAATCAAGGTGCCTCTATATTCAGAATCTCTTTCCCATTCGAAAATCCCCAAGATTTCCCTGCCGAAGTTTACCGATCCGGCCGATATCTATCTCTGGCTGCGTAAAGAAAATCTGCCGGGCTATTTCCCGTATACCGGCGGCGTCTTCCCCTTGAAACGCACCGGGGAAGATCCTACCAGGATGTTTGCCGGAGAGGGCGGTCCGGCCCAGACCAACCGGCGTTTTAAACTGCTCTCGGCCAACTACGAGGCAAAGCGCTTATCGACAGCCTTTGATTCAGTCACTCTGTATGGGTGGGATCCGGCAATACGTCCGGATATTTACGGCAAGATCGGCACTTCCGGAGTGAGCATCTGCACTCTCGACGACGTCAAGCAGCTCTACGACGGTTTTGAGCTCTGCTCACCGACTACCTCGGTATCGATGACCATCAACGGACCGGCGCCGATCATTTTAGCGATGTTTATGAATACCGCGATTGATCAGCAGGTGGACAGTTTTACCGCCGAAAAGAAACGGCAACCAAATAAAGCTGAGTACGATGAGCTGAAAGCCATGGTCCTGGCCAATGTTCGCGGCACCGTCCAGGCCGATATCCTGAAAGAGGACCAGGGCCAGAACACCTGTATTTTTTCAATCGAATTTGCCCTGAAAATGATGGGCGATATCCAGGAATATTTTATCGCCAAAGACGTCAAGAATTTCTATTCGGTCTCCGTCTCCGGCTACCATATTGCCGAGGCCGGCGCCAATCCGATTACCCAACTGGCCCTTACCCTGTCCAACGGCTTCACCTACGTAGAATATTATCTGGCCAGAGGCATGGATATTGACCAGATTGCCCCGAATCTGTCGTTCTTCTTCTCCAACGGCATGGATCCCGAATATACCGTAATCGGCCGGGTAGCCCGAAGAATCTGGGCCGTGGCAATGAAGGAGAAATACGGCGCATCAGGATCTTCACAGCGATTGAAATACCATATCCAGACCTCCGGCAGGTCTCTGCATTGCCAGGAGATCCAGTTCAACGATATACGGACCACCCTGCAGGCGCTCTGTGCCATCTACGACAACTGCAACAGCCTGCACACCAATGCCTACGACGAAGCGATTACTACGCCGAGTTCCGAGTCAGTCCGCCGCGCCCTTGCCATTCAGCTCATCATCAACCGGGAATGGGGGCTGGCCAAAAACGAGAACCCAAGCCAGGGCAGTTTTATCGTCGAGGAACTTACCGACCTGGTCGAAGAAGCAGTTCTTACCCTGTTTGACCGGATCACCGACCGGGGCGGGGTACTCGGCGCCATGGAAACCGGTTTTCAGCGGAGCAAGATCCAGGAGGAATCAATGTACTATGAGCGCCTGAAACATTCCGGGGAATATCCGATCATCGGCGTTAACACCTTCCGCAACCCGGACCTCGATATTGATGCTCAGGCGGCAACCCTGGAGTTGGCCCGCGCTACCGACGAGGAAAAAGACAAACAGATTGCCAGACTGGCCGATTTTCACGCCAGACACAAGGACGAAAGCCCCGCCGCCCTGGATCGATTGAAAAACGTGGCTCTCACTGGTGGCAATATCTTTGAGGAACTCCTCGATACCGTCAAATCCTGCAGCCTTGGCCAGATCACCAATGCCCTCTATGAAGTGGGTGGACAGTACCGAAGAAATATGTAAAAACAAGAAGATAAACAATAAGGCTGGAACCTGGATTAACTCCAGGCAAACAAGGGTTGCTCAAAATGAGCAACCCTTGTTGTTCGTCCGGCAAGTGCCACCTCGCGAAATTGATAGAGCATGGCCGCCGTCGGGGTGGCGATGCAGGTATGGCCTACCGGCATAAAAAGAACAGGTTTATCGCTGAAATTACCCTCTTGCAAAACAGGAGCATCCTGTCGGAAAAGCTCGCCACAGGGAATTCGATGTATCGACGCAACCTCCTGTTCATTCCTGTGCAGATGTTGAACCACCCCACCCCAGATGATAAGCGGGGTGATATGAAATCCCGATCTGGTAATAAAATCGTCGAGGCATCCGAGGAGCCGGCTCTCTGGAAGATGCAGCCCAACTTCTTCTTCGAGTTCACGAAAAGCTGTCTGCTCGGGACTTTCGCCCAGATCGATCCGACCGCCGGGGAACGCCCATTGTCCGGCATGATTCTTCAAATCTCCAGCCCTTTTGGTAAGAATGAGTGCGGCACTGGAATCCGGTGCATCGCCAAGACTGTACAAACCACCTTGCCCACGGTAATCGACTATCGTTAGCGCAACAGCCGCCCGTCGGTTATTTGCGGGATCAAGCGCAAATTTTTCGAATTTGGCGAGGTTGGTCTCGACCACTTGTCGAAAATCTATGGAACAGGGAAAATTTTTCATCTCTACACTTTTTTCAATCTTGTGGAATTAAACGTCTGGGCAGCGCAATACAAAAACACTATTGTAACATTGGCATGGGATTGTGCAAGTCTCACTCTCTTCAGTCCGTGATCATGTCCATAATTAACGTATAATATTGAATTCTTACCTACAAAACAAATCATATTGGGTTGCCGGTAAAGATCAAAAATCAACATCAGGAAAAGTAATGAATGAGCATGTTTTTTACCTGGTAGAGAAAAAGCCGCCGGTGGCCTGGGTATACTTGAATCGGCCGGAAAAGAAAAACGCCATGGGCCCTGCTGCCTGGAGCGAACCACTGGAAATCTTTGCCGAGCTTGATCAGGACCCCGAAATCCGGGTGATAATACTGGCCGGCAAGGGTTCCTGCTTCTCCGCCGGTATTGATCTCACAGAAATGGTCCCGCAATTATCCGAATTAATGGATAAAAACCAGAGCGGTGCCACTAAATGGAAGCTGCTTCCTAAAATAAAGCTTCTTCAGGACGGCATCTCGGCCATAGAAAAGTGCCGAAAACCGGTCATCGCCGCCATCCATGGCCACTGTGTCGGTGCCGGACTGGACATGGCGACGGCCTGCGACATCCGAATCTGCTCAAACGATGCCTTGTTTTCTCTCAAAGAAGCTGCCGTGGGTTTTGTCGCTGATGTCGGCGTGCTCCAAAGGCTGCCACTTATAGTCGGCCAGGGACACTGCCGCGAACTTGCTTATACTGCCAGGAGCATCGACGCCGCACGGGCCGAAGAGATTCAATTAGTGAACGTGGTGCACCCCGACCTCCCCACCCTTTTTGGCAAAGCCGAAGAGTTGGCCCATGAAATCGCCGGCAATTCCCCCCTTGCTGTCCAGGCATCCAAAGACGTGCTCAACTATTGTGTGGGCAAATCAACAGAAGATGGACTGAAATACGTTGCCTCGATAAGCGTCAACATCATCCCGTCGGACGATCTTATGGAGGCGATGCGCGCCTTTGCTGAAAAAAGAAAACCCAACTTTACCGGACGCTAATATCATGCTCGAAGATCTAGCCAAATACCTTATCCCCACATTTTACCTCGATTTTGAAACCCGGGAGTTGGCCGATTTTGCGGCAACGACCTGCACAGGTTGCACCACCCCGGAGGAGAAGGCAATTGCCCTCTATTATGCTGTCCGCGACCGGATACTCTACAATCCCTACGACCTGAAATACTCCCGCACAGCCATGAAAGCCAGCTCGGTGTTACAGAAAAAAAGCGGTTACTGTGTGTCGAAAGCGGTATTGCTTGCTGCTGTTGCACGACAGCAGAATATTCCCTCTCGCCTTGGTTTTGCTGATGTAACCAACCATTTATCCACCGCTAGATTGCGGGAAGCAATGGGTACGGACTTATTTGTCTACCATGGCTACACTGAGATGTATCTTCTTGATAAATGGTTGAAAGCCACCCCTGCCTTCAACCTATCGCTGTGCACCCGATTCAACGTGCAACCGCTCGAATTCGACGGAACCGAAGATTCCATCTTCCACGAATGCAACACCCTTGGGCAAAAACACATGGAATACGTCAGAGATCATGGTCATTTCGCCGATCTGCCCTTCGACGAGATATTCGACGCTTATCGCCAGGTCTATCCAAAATTCTTCAACCAGGAAAAAGCAAAGCAGGCAAACGATTTTGCCGCGGAGGCAGAAGCGGAAAGGTAGTCGTTTATAGTCCGGAACCCTGAGGTTATCAAAGCTTTATTGATTGTCCGGTAACCAGCTATTTTTTCTGAAATAACATGACATCGTCCGCGACAAAACAGAGATCGGCATTAAAACACGCGGACAGATAGAAAAAAGTCGACCTGCCATAAAAACAGATATGAGTTAAATCACGGATATAGTGCCAGCCGGCAAAAGCCTCTTTATCTGCAACCAGCTTGGTCATTATACCCAGCCACCCTGCTTTTTTAAGCAGGGAAAACAAATGAGTCCATTCTTTATGTGGTTCACGCAGGTGTTCGACAACCTCGGTTGCAGTGATAAAATCATATTTTTTGGTGAAAACTGTTGGGTCTTCGGCATACAACGGATCGTAAAGATCCATCCGGTGTCCGTGCTCTTCAATGATTTTCGACAAGGTTGGTCCTGGTCCACAACCAAAATCCAGACCGCTTTGTTTTGGTTGCCTGTCAATTTTTTGCAATAACGGGGTACTCAATCTGGCAAGAAACTGCCGATAGCCCTGATCGTCTGGATCGTTTTCGTGCAGATCATAAACCGCCTTCTCTTCCTCGGCACTTACCCAATAAAGGCTGGGAACAAAAACCAGCTGACAGCGATGACATTGCTGATACCTTCGATTTTTATCCTCATAAAATAATGTTGTTTCCTGATAAGTGCACAAAGGGCAGGGAGATATATCGCTTTGGAATTGCATAAGTAATTGATCAATTTCACCAGAGGCCCAGGAGCAATATGCAACAGAAAACGTAGATCATATTGCGAAATTCCAACACTTTCCAGGATATTGTATGAGCAATCACCACTATTTACTATTATAATATTTTATTGATCATCCAATTTGCGACGCATCCTGCAAAAAGTGCCGAATTCACATCATATGTGAAAGGAGGTTAGCTTGGAAAAGGATACAACTTACAACAAATTTCCCGAACTGCGAGAACGTGCCCAAACTTTTTTGGCTGCCAAGTCCGAAAAGGAGGATGTCCAAGAACTGGTCCATGAATTGAGGATCTATCAGATCGAACTGGAGCTGCAAAACGAGGATCTGCTCAACACCCAGGTAGAACTGGAAAAATCCCGTCGACGTTATGCCGATCTCTATGACTTTGCCCCGATCGCCTATTTGACCATCAGCGATAAAGGCCTCATAACCGAGGCCAACCTGACTGCCGGCAGTATGCTGGGGGTAGACAAAGGCCATCTGCTTAACCGGCGCTTTTCCGATTTTATCGTCCGGGAAGATCAGGATATATTCTACTTCCATCGGAAAAAGCTGTTGGACACCGGTCTACAGCAATCATATGAACTGCGACTCCAGAGAAAAGAAGGATCGTTTTTTTATGCCCAGATAGAGATAGTCCTTCCTCCGAACGGCTCCGGTCCTTTCAAACAATTTCAAATGTCGGTGAATAATGTTTTGATCCGCAAGGAAGCCGATCTGGCCAAACTTCTCCGCATGAAAAACAGATACCGGGCGATTGTCATGGACCAGACGGAGCTTATCTGCCGCTTCGATCCCGAGGGACGGATGACTTTTGTCAACGATGCCTATTGTCGATATTTCGGGGTGAACTATAAGGATATACTCGGCACCAATTTCCTGCCGAATATTCATAAAGACGATATTACTCTGGTGCAGGATCATTTCAAAACGCTCTCGGTCCTTCAACCGGAAAAAACGATCCAACATCGGGTGTATCTGTCTGATGGCAAGATATACTGGCAGGAATGGTGCGGCAGGGCCTTGTTCGATCAACAGGGCAAGCTGATTGAATATCAGGCAGTTGGCCGCGATATAACCAAACTGAAAGATGCCGAAGAAAAATTACTTAAAGTGGGCCGGTTGCGCCAACTCTTCCTTGACGCCCTTCCTTGCATTGCCATGCTGCTGAGCTACGATACCCGGCTGGTTATCTCTTCGAATAAGGCTGCTGTTGTGGTTGGCGCTGTCCCTGGCAAGCGCTGTTATACCGGCTGGTTGCAGAGAGATTCACCCTGTCCCTGGTGTCTGGCCCCGAAGGCCTGGTCGCAAAGCGAACCCCAGAATGGGCAATTCTGGGCCCATGACAGATACTGGGACGCTTTCTGGATTCCGGTCGATGACGACTGCTACCTGCATTACCTCTTCGATATTACTGAAAAACAAAGGGATAAGGAAGCATTGACAAAAGCGCATGACGAGTTGGAGAAGCGAGTTATGGAACGGACCCTTGAGCTGCAGCAGTCACACGCCCAGTTGCTCCATTCCGAAAAGCTTGCCGCTGTAGGCAATCTTTCCGCTTCAATCGCCCATGAATTCAATAACCCCCTGCAAAGTGTCATGACCATTATCAAGGGAATTGGCCAATATGCAACCCTTGATGCCAAGGAACATGAGCTTGTCGATCTCGCTCTTCAGGAATGCAACAGAATGAAGAATCTGATCGTCGATTTGCGGGATTTCTTCCAGCCTACTTCGGGCAACCTCGACCAGGTTGATCTGCACGCCACCATTGATGCATTACTGCTGCTCTGCAAGAAAACCTTTCAAATCAACAAAATCATCAGTGTCAAAAAATATTGTGCCAATCTTCCCCTCATTATGGCTGTTGCCGATCAACTGAAACAGGTCTTTCTCAACCTCCTTAACAACGCCGTAGATGCCTGCGCCGGTGGTGGAACAATAACTGTTACCACTGAAACAATCGGTGAAAAAAATATCGCGGTCCATATAGAGGATAATGGTGACGGCATCCCCCCTGCCAATATGAAACATCTCTTTGAACCGTTCTTTACCACCAAGCCGGAAATGAAAGGTACCGGCCTTGGCCTATCGGTAAGTTACGGCATTGTCAAAAAACATGGTGGACGGATAGAGGTACGCAGCGAACCAGGCAAGGGTTCAATCTTCACAGTATTACTGCCCACCCAGAGAGCAATAGATGAGCAATAAATCAATACTGCTAGTCGATGACGAAGAGAACATTCTTACATCAATCGGCTGGGCTCTCGAAAAAAATAACTTTAAGGTAACAACTGCGATAAATGGCAAAGAAGCCATTGAGCTCCTTCGAAATAACCACTATGACCTGGTGATAACCGATCTGATTATGCCCAAAGTGGATGGGATGGCGGTATTGAAACAGGCAAAAACCATCCACCCGGACATCGGCGTTATCATTCTGACCGGCTACGGCGATGTCCGTTCGGCAGTTGAAACATTGAAGATGGGTGCTGATGATTACCTGCAGAAACCGTGCGATATTCAAGAAGTACTTAACAAAGCCAAGCGGAGTTTCGAGAGACAGGACATGGTGATCAAACTGCGCAACCAGAATGAACAGCTCAAAGCAGAGATAACCGCCCGAAAGAAAATTGAGCTGCAACTACAACAGTCGCAGGCCAGTCTGGAGCAGCAGGTAAAAACCAGAACTACGGAATTGACCCATACCGTCGACGAGCTCCAAACCGTTCTTGCTACCTTACTGAAACGAGAAAAAGAGTTACAGGAAAAAAACCGGGAACTCCATGACACCAATACCACTCTCAGTGTCCTGATGAAAAGAAGAGAAAAGGAACTGCGGGAGATCAGACAGGAGATTGCTGCGAAAACTGTAGAAACTGTTCTCCCACTCTTAAAAAAAGCACAAAATAAAGTGAGTGGTCTGGCTAAGGATTATATGGCAACCGCCCAGGCAAATTTACTTGATGCCTTCGCCGAACAACCACATGACAGACTCCTCATTCATGCCAAGCTGGCACCCCGGGAGCTGCAGATAGTCCACTATATCCGACAAAACAAAACCACCAAGGAGATGGCCGACCTCCTTGGTCTCACCGTCAGCACCGTAGAATCTTATCGAGAAAATATCCGGGAAAAACTCCGGTTAAAAAACCAGAAAATAAACCTTAAGAAATTCCTTACTTCAAGGTTTTAGTACGGTATTTATTTACCGTATTTTTTCGGTAATCTGCCGTATTGCCCTTGCCACTCTTCTGCAGCATTCTATCAGGCAAGAAACAACGGAGTTCCTCTTTGGAGAAACCAGATACATACAGAGTTATCTTTTCGATGAGTCTGTCCTCTCACCGCTGGGGATGAAATTTTGAAAAATAATCTCATACGTGCATTGCAACACCTGCCATCAGCAAACACAATGGCCAAACCAATTGGCACTCTCCACGACTGTCACCACTGCAACAGGAGAGAACCCCGGGTTTTGGTCAATGGTATCGTTGCGCTGACAGATACTGCCAAGCCTGCGGTGACTCAAATTTACGACATAGCCCCTGGTGGAGTTTCATTTTGGGCGGCAAATGAGCTGGATATCACTGAGAGTACCTTAGAGATGGATATTCTTATTTTTGACATCCAGACAGACATTCAATTTTTAATCAATCAAGTTACGGGAAGCATGAAGTCTAAAATATTAATTTCTGATCCTATAAATAAAGCCCCGACCTGGCGATACAGCGTTGAGTTTGTCGATTTTGACCGTGTCCAGCAGAAGAGTTTGGAAAAATTTTTCATCCGGGCACAACAGGCAAGTACTCAGGTTTCTAATGAATACTACCAAAATTCATCATATGGCTCTTGAAAAATAGATTCTCGAGATCTATTGGCGAAGTGTTTTTAGACAAACAGCACACAATCTATTAAGGAGGAGACGAAATGTTTGATTTATTGCCATTTAAAAAGCGCAGTTCGGTGCCGAATGTTTTTTCAGATATGGATGATATGGTCAAAAAAATGTGGTTCGGTTTTCCTTTTCATAACCTGCAGGAGGATATGGATATTGGCTGGAGTCCTCGTCTTGATGTGAGCGAAACGGAAAATGGGATCGAAATTGTGGCCGATCTTCCCGGTATGGATAAAAAAGATATTAATGTCTCCCTTGACGATGATCTGCTGACCATTAAAGGTGAAAAGAAAGAGGAAAAAGAAACTAAAGACAAGCAGTATCATACCATCGAGCGACGGAGCGGTTCCTTTTACCGTGCTGTACGATTACCGGTCGAAGTAGAGAAAGACAAAATTGAGGCAGCCTTTAAGGATGGCGTTTTGACCCTCAAAATGCCCAAATCCAAGGCCGCCAAGGCAAAAGTTGCCCAGATCGAAATAAAATAGAAATACGAGAGGGGGGAGGAAGGACAGGGACTGCCCGGCAGAGGTCAATGGACTTTTCCTGTCCGACTTTATTGTAATTCGGTAAAGAAACAATCCAGTTAACTGCAATTATTAAGGAGAAGCTTTATCCGAGCAAACTGAGCCAGGTTGTTCCGGAGGATAAAACCGATCACATTTCGAAAATGATGAGGAAATACCATGGCTTCGATGGAAAAACTATCTCTACAATCATTTTTCTGCGACACTCTTGCACAGCTTGATGACGCCAATTTCACTGTAACCTTCTGGGACGGCAGTGTACGCCAATTCGGCTCCGGTAGTGATTTCAAGCTTCATTTTAAGAATAAAGAGGCTTTAAAAAAAGTGCTCGTTGATACACCACTGGGATTCGGCGAAGGATATATGAATGGTGATATCGAGGTTGAAGGTGATCTCAGGCAGGTGGTCTGGGTTGGTTTATCGTCAGAAAAACTTCAGGAAAAGACGAAGCGGTCCCTGTTCAACACCTTGATGCTGAACATCCTGCAGAGAAACAACAGGCAGGCGGACCAACAAAACATCTCCTACCACTACGATCTCGGCAACGATTTTTATCGGTTATGGCTCGATCTGAAAATGATTTACTCCTGTGCGTATTTTAAAAACGACCAGGATTCCCTGGAACAGGCACAAATGCAAAAGATCGACTTGTGCTGCCGCAAACTGCAGCTCAAACCCAATGAACGTCTGCTCGACATCGGTTGCGGCTGGGGCGGTCTGCTTATCAACGCGGCAAAAAATTTTGGCGTACAGGGAGTAGGCATAACCCTCTCCAAGGAACAGTTGGAATACGGCCGTCAACAGATAGAGCAGGAGGGGCTGCAGGATTATGTCCAATTGGAATATCTGGACTATCGCGAGCTCCCGCATACGAATCAAACTTTTGATAAAATTGTCTCGGTCGGCATGTTTGAACATGTGGGTAAGGCCAATATGAAACATTTCCTGGTCAACGCCCGGAAAGTGCTGCGGCCGGGTGGGCTCCTTCTCCTGCATACCATCGGCAAAATGGTTGAAGAGCCAACCAATAGCTGGATCAAGAAATATATCTTTCCGGGTTGCCACCTGCCGGCTCTTGGGTCGATTCTCAAAAATGCCACCAGCCTGGGATTAAATTTTATTGACTGTGAGAACATGCGGATGCACTACAGCAAGACCCTCGATAAGTGGGGTGAGCGCTTTGAACAAAATGAAAACCGTATCCGTTCCATGTTCGATGATCGCTTTATCCGCATGTGGCGATTTTATCTTTCCGGCTGCTCGGCTTCATTTATGCATGGTGGCATGCATGTATTCCAGCTATTATTTTCCGCCGGAGTCAGAAACGATCTCCCATTGACCAGGGAATGGATGACGCCGAATATCTCCGATGACATGATTACCTTCGATTCCCGTAATTGACAGCCATCAAGTTGAAAGAGGTGGACCATGAAAAAAATTCATAAAATTATTGTGCCGATCGATTTTCTCGAACACACCGACCAGATCGTCGAATATGCAGAATATATAGCTAAAAGTATGAGTGCCAATCTGCATTTCATCCACGTAGTGGAACCTCCTCACATCTATGCCGGCTATGAGTATCCATCGCTTGACGCTTTCGGCAACGAGATGACGGCACAAGCCGATAAGTTGATGCAATTGCTTGTTGACAATAACCGGGACACGTTTCCTGAATGTACGGGGAAAGTTTTCCGCGGGAATATCGTTGATTCCATTATCAAATACACAGAAGACGAAAAAGGGAACCTGATCGTTTTAGGCACTCATGGCCGCAAAGGACTCGGCAAACTATGGCTGGGCAGCGTTGCCGAGCGGATCATAAAACAGGCACCGTGTCCAACACTTACCTGCAATCCCTACAAACAAAGGGCGTAAATAAAAATTCATAGAACGGATACAGTGCTAACGAGCGTCCTATGAGAAAAGAATTTGAGCAGGAAAACACTTGCTCAAAGGTGTCGATAACATGCTGTCATTATTCATTTAACAGGAGTATGAAACATGCCAGAGGGTAAAGTGAAGTGGTTTAACGATGCAAAAGGCTATGGTTTTATCCAACAGGATGGTGGAAACGATATCTTCGTGCATCATTCGGCAATTCAGGCCGTTGGCTTCAAATCTCTCACCGAGGGGGATCGAGTGAGTTTTGACATTGTCCAGGGCCAGAAGGGCCCTGCGGCAGATAAGGTAATAAAGCTATAACAGCAAGTAGCCGCTGATGCACACAGCGATTATGAAAAGAAATATCAGCGGCTCTTCTGTACCGTGAAGACAAAGATTACGCCGACATTTTGCATTTCCTGGTAAACCATTTCAAGGTTATGGCATCATGTTCAAATGGATCGGGAAAAGAAATCTCAGGGAGGTTACTATGCATAAACTTGCTGAAAAAACCGCGAAGCCCGAAGCGAACGACCGGGACCTGAAAAATGAAAACGGACTGCAGAATGTAGTGGCACACTATCAAAAACTGTTCGACGTAAAAGAGAATGTCGATCATTACAATAGCAGCGATTACCAGAATGCCAAACGAAGTTTTGTGAAATATCTGCTCAAGAATAGAGCTATTTAGGCCATGGATATTCTTAAAATTTAATCTGTGTATCTAAAAATAATTAAAGCAAGGAAAAACCATGAAAATGACTGAAGTGCAAGCCAAAGCAAAGGAAATCGGTATTAAACCAAAAAAATTAAAAAAAGCTGATCTGATAAGGAAAATTCAGACCGAGGAGAGAAATCAGCCATGCTTTCAGACAAACGTCGAGTTCTGTGAGCAAAAGGACTGTTGTTGGCGCGACGACTGTTTTACCTGAAATATGACGGATGTTATGGTCAATCGGGGGGCTTTTACTGTAACTTTTTTTGCCGTGAAGGAGTAAAAAAATGCACAACAAAGCTGTCTTGCTGGTGGATGACGAACAACCTATCTTAAAATCTCTCAGCAACTATCTGGAGAAAAATGCTTTTGCTGTGAAACCGGTATTAAGCGGTGAAGACGCTTTAGCTGAATTTTCCTCCACAACCTCTTTTGATTTAGTGATAACCGATCTGGTAATGGCGGGAATCAGCGGGATGGTTGTCTTAAAAGAGATCAAAAAATTAAATGATGAAGTGGGCGTGTTCATTCTCACCGGCCATGGCAATATGACACTGGCTATTGAGGCACTTCGTTCTGGTGCGGATGATTTTATTATCAAACCTTGCGATGCCGATGAACTCATCTTCAAGATGCAACGATTTTTTGAAAAACAGAACGCGCTGAGAAAAATAAAAATCTACGAAAAATTTCTATCTATTTGCATGTATTGTAAAAAAATCAGAGACGACAGCGGCACAGAGCCAGGGAAAGGACAATGGATCCCGATAGAAGATTATCTCTGCGACAAAAGTGGTACCGACCTGTCCCACGGCTGTTGCCCCGAATGTCTTGAAAAGCAGATGGTCGAATGGAAATTAAAATAACCGGGCAAAACGCCCAGGCACGAGATACGATTTATGCCTGGACGCAGATTTGTTTCCGTTCAACTGAACTTAACCGATTCGCTTCTTCCCTTCCCACTCTTTTGCTCTCAGCTTGAACTTTTGTATTTTACCGGTAGCAGTTTTGGGCAACTCGCTGAATTCGACATATTTGGGGGCCTTGAAACGGGCCAGATGCTCTTTGGTGAAGTTAATGATGTCCTCTGCTGACGTATTTCTGCCGGCTTTAAGCACAACATACGCCTTGGGCACCTCGCCCCATTTCTCATCAGGAACCGGAATAACCGCCACTTCCTGAACATCGGGATGGCTGTATATGACACTTTCCACCTCGACTGTGGATATATTTTCTCCACCACTGATGATGATATCTTTTTTCCGATCCATGATCTGGGCATAGCCGTCCGGGTGCATAACAGCTAGATCACCACTGTGGAACCACCCCCCGGTAAAAGCTTCCTCGGTCGCTGCAGGGTCCTTGTAGTATCCGGTCATGACATTATTGCCGCGCATGACGATTTCCCCCATGGTCTTGCCGTCTCTTGGCACCGGAGTCATGGTCACGGGATCGACCACATCCATAAAATGAGTCAAGACGAAGGGGACGCCCTGACGGGATTTAACAACTGCCAATTGTTCAGCCGACATGGTCTCCCAGGATGGCTGCCAGGCGCAGACACTATGCGGGCCATATACCTCGGTCAAACCGTAGGTGTGGGTGATGTTCGCACCTATTTCTTCCATATTCCGGATAACAGCTGGTGGCGGCGGTGCCCCGGCAGTCATAATCTGCAGTTTATGTTTCATTTTTACCGTCGCTGCCCCAGGCCAGGTACTCATGGTAATGAGTATCGTCGGCGCCGCACACAGATGGGTTACGCCCTCTCGTTCGACCAGACGGTAAATATCAGCAGCAACCACCGCCCGAAGACAAACATGCGTTGCACCGACAGCCGTAACGCCCCAGGTGAAACACCAACCATTGCAGTGAAACATGGGCAGAGTCCAGAGATAGACCGATGACGCAGTCATACCGGATTCCAGGACCTCACCGATGGCATTGAGATACGCTCCCCGATGATGATACATTACCCCTTTGGGTCGTCCGGTTGTACCGCTGGTATAATTGATGGCCAGCAGCTGATCTTCGGAATCGATATTGGCCGGTACCGGCTCAGGGGATCCGGTAGCCAGAAAGTCTTCATATTCCGGGCCGTTGAGGATGATATTGTCGTTTACATCGCAGACAGTAACATAGGTGGTGACTTTTGGTAAATCACCCGGCTGAACCAGATGAGCGAATTCACTGTCAGCCACCACTACTTGAGCGTCCGAGTGGTCAATAATGTAGGTTACTTCTCCTGGAGAAAGACGAATATTAACGCTGACGAGGACCGCGCCAAGAAGAGGCACCGCATAATGCGCTTCAAGCATTGCCGGGATATTCGGGCAGATAAAAGCGACTTTATCATCCTTGCCAATACCCTTTTTCTTTAATGCATCGGCCAGGCGGTAAATTCTGTCAGAAAATTGTTTGTAGGTATAACGTTTCTCACCATGGACCACCGCCGTCTTATCGGGGTAGACGAGAGTACTTCTTGTCAGGAATTCAACTGGGGTCAGGATACTTTTGTTTACACTGGGTGGATACATTCCATCACTCCTCTGAAGCAGATTATCTTTAATGTCGGGGAATACCAAGATGGTCTAAAAAATACTGGTGGTCGGCTGTAAAAAACAACCACCACCAGTACCTACCATCAAATGCAGCTCTAGGTATTATTCATGCTCATGGACATAAAACGGCCATTTATGAAAAAACCACTCATTCCACAGCAGTGGGATGATCCACCAGAAATTCCAGACCAGTGATTCGCCATGCGCGAACCTGTGGGACAGTTCCACCATATGATGATTGCCTAATCCCCAGTGGCCAAAATTCGCAAAATAGAAGACCCAGTAAATGCAGGCAGCGAACACGCACACCCCAATGGTCCTGATCAGGAACGCCGACCAGCCATCTTTATCCAAACCAAAGGCGATATCATCAAAGTAATGATGCCAAATCAAAAACGGTATCAAGGTAAAACCAGCGATTTCTGCGGAATGAAGCCAGAGAAAACGTTGCACTTCAGCGAGACCTTTTTCTTCTTCCAGTAGTTGAAAGGTTTCAACCGGCACCCACATAGGGATTATTTTCCTGCAGAGGATGGCTAAACCATAGGCAATAATAAACGAGAGAATAACGGAAATAATACCTTTCCAGGGTTGAGGAAGGGTAATGACCGACCAAGGCTTCATCCGCCAGACATTAACCGTCATAAACAGAACAATAATTGCCCATTCCCACCAACCAAAAACCCAGTGTACATGACCAGTTCCGCCAATACCTGCCCACCAGGACGGGTTGAGTGCGGCGATCGCAGGTGGATCAACTACGGGGACTTTGAAAAGTACCCCAAAAAACGGCACAATCAGAATGACATAGGCAAATAATGTTATGAGAGTGCCCCAACCAAATTCTGCAAACCCGGCTGCAGGTTGCGGAATATTACTTGGCTGAACAGGCCACTTACCAAAGAAAATTGTCGAAACCGGATAGGTATAAAAACCTATCAAGACAAAACAGACAACGCCTATCTGGGCATATATCGGTTTCCCTCCAGCAGCCTCAAGACCATAATAGTTGAGGAAATTGAAGCCGATACCAAGGACTCGGTAAAAAATGACATCTATCACAAACCAGACTAAAACTAAATTTGCTATGGTCATTATGATTCCCCGGGCAGGCTGTCCTATTTTCTGAAACGGCCAGTCAGCAAGAAACATATGTTGCCATATTCCTACCAGAATCATCATTGCCAGATACATGACGAAGGGGTATGGAAACCACTTGATCGGCCCCCTCGGATCACTGAAAATGAACCAGGTCACCAAAGCAATGGCCGTAAACACTAATAACGAGATAATTCCCGTTAGGGGCTGCCCCCATCTTGGTTTTAATACTCCTGCTGACATACGATCCTCCTTAAATAATAATTGGTGAGAACAACTTATTTAGACCGGTTTAATAATCGAAAAATCATCTTTCCGATAATTCGTCCAGGCTGCCAACTGTAGGATTTTTTTAATAGGCCAACACCTGCTTGATAAAGGACTCGACCACAAAACTGACCAAGCGCTCAATCGTATTGACGATCATTATTCAGTAGAGGTTTTTTGTCAATATTTTTTCTGCTACTTTTCATTTTCTTTGAATCATTTATTTCAATTTAAATGCCTGATAAAAAAGTTCAAGAAGAGGTAGATTGCTTCTCCGCTTGAAACACAGGCCGATAGTGATCTTCTAGACTGCGCATAATACATTTACTAATCTTAGCTGTTCTCTCTTGACAATTAGTTAATTATCAGTTTAGCTTAACATTAACTAAAATAATATATTAACAAGCAGCCTGTCAATATATGCTTCTCCCAATAAGCTCAGAGCGGAGGCTGTATGAATATAGGTACCTTGATCAGAAGGGCCCGGAAGGACAGGAAGTTTACGCTGAAAGTCATCGCTGAAAAGGCCTCCATCTCCGAAGGTTTTCTCAGCCAGGTTGAAAACGATGTCAATTCCCCTTCGGTTGATACTCTCGTTCGAATCTGCACCGCCCTTGGCATAGATGCTGGAGATCTTCTTACCCAGGCCGGCAAGCAGGAAAAAATCATCATCATCAGAAAATCGGAATGGGATGACATCGAGCTCTCTCATACCGGTTTTGTCACACGCCGATTTTTCCCACCGGAGGACAGAATCGTTATCGACTCCTCCGTCCTCGCCATCGAACCGGGAAAATCGATCCCTGTCCGCAAAAACATTAAAAACGGTCAGGAACTCCTTTGCGTACTGAAGGGCTCGATCGAGTTGATGCTCAGCAACGAAACGCACACCCTTGGCGAGGGGGATTCCGTCCATTTCTGGTCGAACCCCAGTAACCAGAAAATTACCAACAGCAGCAGCACCATCAGTTTTGTTTTATGGGTGGGTACATTATAAATGTAAAACCATAACAAGGAGAGAGGCATGATAACGTTCAGTAAACAACAGTTGAAAATCCCCCGATTGCAGCGGCCTGTGTATCTGGTAACAGCAGGACAATCCAAGTTTGATCGTGCCTTTCCCGACAAACGCACCGAAGAATTGTGTATTGACGCCTTTACCATGGCTGCCGGGCTCCTCAACATCTCCCCGGCGGAATTAAAGCAATACATCCACAGCTGCTACTACGGCCATTTCGCCGATCATTTCGGCGACCAGCTGCTAGGAGAATCGGTTATCCATGACCGGCTGGGCCTGGACCCGCTCGGCAACGTCGGGGTGAAAACAGGCGGGGCCACCGGCGGTTCGACCCTGTGGGAAGGTTTGAAAGCTGTAGCTTCAGGCTATTCCGATTGCGTGCTGGTCATGGGCTGGGAGCGGATGGACGAAGTCCCCACCGATGAGGGTAATTTCCTTATCTCCTGTGCCGCCGATAAAGACTGGGAGTCCCCCTTAGGGCATATTTATACCGGCTATTATGCGGTTATGGCCCAGCGTTACTGGCAGATTTTCGGCAAATCCGAGGACTCCTTTCGCCGGACCCTGGCCGAGATCTCCGTGAAGCACCACGGGTATGCCCGGTTCAATCCGTTTGCCCAGTCACCAATGAAAATCACCGTTGACGATGTGTTGAATTCCCCGGTTGTCGCCTATCCACTCCGCGCCCTCGACTGCTGCCTGATGAGTGTCGGCGCAGCCTGCGCTATTCTCTGCGATGAAGAGACCGCAACACAACTCACCAAAAACAGCAAAAATAAGCCCTTGCGCATCTATGTGTCCGCCGGATCACACACCCTGCGTCCAGCCGATCGGCTGAATATGGACATCCCGCTCCTGCCCAACGAGACCGCCGATCAATATAAAGACCTGGGCGAGCGCTTTCCCGGCGGCGACAGATACCCCGGCTTCACCGGGTTTCTCGCGGCCAGAATTGCCGCTTACTACGGATACGGCATGGCCGGGATCACCGACCCGACCAAGGATCTTGATCTGGTTGAACTCCACGACGCCTTTACCATCAGCGACGTCCAGACCTATGAAGACATCGGTATACGCCCCTATGGCTATGGCCGGGAATATGTTGAATCCGGCGACTGCTACCATACCAATCCGCACACCGGAAAACCCGGCAAACTGCCTTCCAATCTATCCGGCGGCCTGATCGGCTGCATGCATTCGGTTGGCGCGACAGGCATTATGCAGACCTTTGAGGTAGCGACTCATATCTGGAACAGATGGGATGAATTCCATGGTGATGAAAAAATCTGGCAGAAATTTAACCGGGAAAAACCCGGTGACTGGACCAGCCTGCAGGTAAAGGGCGCGAAAAGAGGCATGGCCATCAGCCATGCCGGTGTCGGCTCGCATGTCACCGCCACCATCCTGATGGACCCGGATCAACTACTGCAAAAAGATGCTTAATTAATTGTGATTGAAGGAGAAAAACTATGAGCATGTTCGGTCAGGTCTTTGTCAAAGACAATAAATACAAATTAAAAGGCGATTTTCACCATTTGACCCCCAACACCCCGATCCGCAACGCCGATGACGATTTTAAACTTCTCGGCATTACCAACCCAAGAGACATGACCTATATGCACTCCTACGGCGGGGAAGCAATATTTTTTGAATCGCTCAGCAAGGGGCAATTGCTCGCTACCAGGTGCGACAACGCCGGTTGCGGCACCAAGGGGACGACCTATATGCCTTTTCGGATTCATTGCCCCGATTGTCTTGGTAAAAACAGTGTTATCGATCTGACGGCTGTCGCCAAGAAAAGTGCCAGGATTCATACCTTTATGGTCTGTGAACGATCCGGTGCCTTTAATCTGCTTGATAAACCTATCAAGTTCATCAATATCGAATTTGATGGCGTGGCCACCATCCTGATGAGCTACCTCAGTCTGGGCGACCCGAAGTTTGGTATGAAGGTTGTGCCGATCTTTAAAACCAGCGGCCCCACTTTTACTATTCTTGATCTGTCATGGGTGCCTAAAGGAACGAAAAAGGCGCAACTCCCGGAAGGATTTAGTTTTTGATGCACGGATAACTCCATAAGGAGAAATATCCCAGCAACCCATTATCACTTCTTGGTAAAGGAGGAGCGGATGAACAAGCCTGACATCAAAGTGGGCCGAACAACAATCGGTAATGTTGTAGATATTCTGGCAGATAATATCGGCGATAATATCGGTCTCGAATATCATAGCCTTGACATCAAAAAGAACTTCCGGGAATTGAGGAAGATGTTCGATGACGTCGCCAAAGGGCTTATGGCACTTGGTATTCGCCGCAACGACAAGGTCGCCATCTGGGCCAACAATCTCCCCGAATGGGTGTATACCCAGTATGGCAGCGCCAGGATGGGGGCGGTCCTGGTAACGGTGAACACCAATTATCGCAGCAAGGAACTGGAATTTCTCCTGCACCAGTCCGATGCCACCACCCTTATCCTGACCGGCGGGGTAAGAGAACCCGACGAATATCTCAAGGTTCTGGACGCGGTCTGTCCGATTATTAAAGACAGCGAACCGGGCAAACTGGAATGTGAGAAACTGCCCTTTTTGAAAAACATCATCTATCTCGGCAAAGAAAAAATAGCCGGAATGTATAACTGGCAGGATATTCTGGATTTGGGCAAACAAGTATCGGATGCGGACCTCAAGGCAAGACTCGACTCCCTTGAACCCGACGATGTCATTAATATGCAGTATACTTCCGGTACAACCGGAACCCCAAAAGGGGTGATGCTGACCCACACCAATCTCATCGGCAATGCCCTGAGCATGGCCGAGTGCATGAAACTCACCCCGGATGATGCGATGTGCATCCCCGTTCCTTTCTTCCACTGCTTTGGCTGTGTCATCGGCACCCTGTGCTGCATGGTTTCGGGGACGACCATGGCCCCGGTCGTCTCGTTTACCGCCGCAAACGTCCTGCAGACTGTGCAAGCCTCAAAGTGCACCGCCCTGCTTGGTGTGCCGACCATGTTTATCGCCGAATTTGAGGAGATGGATAAAAAAAGCTACGACACTTCGACTCTGCGCACCGGGGTTATGGCCGGATCGACCTGTCCGGTCGAAGTAATGAAACGGGTGATTAAAGATATGGAGGCCAACGAGATGACCATTGTCTACGGACAGACGGAAGCCTCGCCCGGTATCACCCAGACCAGGGATCACGACTCCCTCGAAATAAAAACCACCACCGTAGGCAAGGCATTACCCAACGTTGAGGTGAAGATCGCCGACCTTCTCACCAATGAAGAGGTGCCCTATGGCACCCAGGGCGAGCTTTGCACCAGGGGCTATCACGTGATGAAGGGCTACTACAAGATGCCCGAAGCGACGGCCGCAGCGATCAGCGCTGATAAATGGCTGCACACCGGGGACCTGGCCGTCATGGATGAAAATGGCTACTGCAAGATCACCGGCAGAATCAAGGACATGATCATTCGAGGCGGCGAAAACATCTCCCCGCGCGAGATAGAAGAATTCCTCTACACCAACCCAAAGGTCAAGGATGTAGCGGTTGTCGGCGTGCTGAGTGAAAAATATGGTGAGGAAGTAGCTGCTTTCATCCAGCTAAAAGCCGGTGCAGAGGCGACACAGCAGGAAATCGCCGCTTTTTGCAAGGATAAGATATCCTATCATAAAATCCCTAAGTATGTCTTTTTTGTCAACGATTTCCCGGCAACCGCCAGCGGCAAAATTCAGAAATACAAACTGCGGGAAATGGCCCAAAAGGCCATTCCCTGACAAGCAAAAAGAGGGAAAGGATATGCCAAAACCATTATGGCAACCATCGGAGGAGCGAATCAAGGGTTCCAATATGTACCGGTTCATGCAGGGAGTAAACAGCAAGTTCGGAACCCATTTCGCCGATTACCCTGCGCTGTACCAGTGGTCGGTAGACAATATTGCCGACTTCTGGGCAGAAATGTGGCGCTTTGCTGATATTAAAGCTGCACAAGAGTACCAGCAGGTGATCGACGATCCGCACAAGATGCCGGGGGCCCACTGGTTTTCCGGCAGCCGGTTGAATTTTGCCGAAAATCTGCTGCGTTACCGCGACGACCGGACGGCGCTTATCTTCAGGGGCGAAGATACTGTCCGCTGGCGTCTCAGCTATAAAGAGCTCTTTAGTGCAACAGCCAAGGTTGCCGCTGCCCTGCGCCAGGCAGGAATCGTTGCCGGCGATCGAGTTGTCGGATTTATGCCGAATATGCCGGAGTCAATCATTGCCATGCTGGCGGCAACAAGCATCGGTGCCGTATGGTCATCCTGTTCGCCTGATTTCGGCAGTAAAGGCGTGCTGGACAGATTCGGCCAGACCAAACCGAGGGTCCTTTTCACGGCCGACGGTTATTTCTTCAAAGGCAAGGCTCTGGACAGTCTTGCCAAAATTGCTGAAATCGTCAAACAAATACCATCGATAGAAAAAATCGTTGTCGTGCCCTATACGAAAGAAAAACCAGATCTCACCGACCTGCCGGGAGCGGTTCATTACCACGATTTTTGCCGAAATGAGGCCGAGACGATAGATTTTGCCCAGCTTCCGTTTGAGCATCCTCTGTATATCATGTATTCCTCCGGCACCACCGGCCTGCCCAAATGCATGGTCCAAAGTGGTGGTGGGGTTTTGCTGCACCAGATGAAAGAGCTGCTCCTGCATACCGACCTCAAACGCGAAGACACCATCTTCTATTTCACCACCTGCGGCTGGATGATGTGGAACTGGCTGACCACGTCGCTGGCGGTTGGCGCGACTCTTGTTCTCTATGACGGCAACCCTTTTCATCCCAGTCCGGACGCCCTGTGGCGGATGGCCCAGGATGAGAAAATTACCGTTTTCGGCACCAGTGCCGGATATATTGCCGCCCTGAAGAATGCCGGGATTAAACCAGGCAGGCAATTTGACTTGAGCCCTCTGAAAGCGTTGCTTTCCACCGGCTCACCCCTCTCCAAAGAGGATTTTCATTTCATTTACCAGGAGATAAAAGCGGATCTGCAACTGGCATCCATCTCAGGCGGCTCCGATCTCAATGGCTGTTTTGCCCTCGGCAACCCGATGGGTCCGGTTTATGAAGGCGAGCTCCAGTGCCGGGGCTTAGGCATGAAGGTCTTTGCCTATGACGAAAATGGTTCGCCGGTTATTGGCCAGCAGGGTGAACTCGTCTGCACCGCCCCTTTCCCGTCCATGCCTATTTATTTCTGGGATGATCCTGACGGCAAAAAATATCAGGCAGCCTATTTTGACGGGTTTCCCGGCGTCTGGACCCATGGCGATTTTATCGAGGTCACCGAGCGGGGCGGCTTGATCATCTACGGCAGATCCGATGCCACCTTAAACCCTGGCGGGGTACGGATCGGCACAGCGGAAATCTACCGGATCATCGAACAGATGGCGGAGATTGAAGACAGCGTCGTGGTAGCGCAGCAGTGGCAGGATGACAGTCGCGTGATCCTCTTTGTCAAGATGCAGGCCGGCCATCCGCTGACTGACGAACTCCAGCAGCAGATCAGAAATACTATCCGGCAGCAGGCATCGCCCAGGCATGTGCCGGCAAAAATAATCGCCGTGCCGGATATTCCCTATACCCTGAATATGAAAAAGGTGGAACTGGCGGTACAGAAAATGATTCATGGACGCGAGGTGAAAAACAAGGACGCCCTGAAAAACCCCCAAGCCCTGGATTTTTTTGCCGACATCAAAGAGCTGAACTTTGCCTAACCGGGAGCAACTATGAAGACATTTCCGCAATTGAACTTTGGCCTCGGTGATACCGCAAATCTATTGCGCGAGTCGGTGCAGGGATTTGTCAGCACAGAGATCGCCCCGCTCGCAGCGGATATTGATCGTGAGGATCATTTTCCCGAAGCGCTCTGGCAGAAAATGGGTGCTCTCGGACTTCTGGGCATTACTGTCCCGGAACAATACGGTGGTGCCGACATGGGCTATCTCGAACATGTTATCGCTGTGGAAGAAATAAGCCGGGGATCGGCGTCAGTTGGCCTCGCTTATGGGGCACATTCCAACCTGTGCGTCAATCAGATAAATCGAAACGGCACCCAAGAACAGAAAGAACGCTACCTGCCAAAACTTATCAGCGGTGAATATATTGGGGCCTTGGCTATGAGCGAAGCTGGGGCCGGATCCGATGTTGTCGGCATGCGGCTGCGGGCGGTGCAACAGGGTGATAACTATATCCTCAACGGCACGAAAATGTGGATCACCAACGGGCCGAACGCCGATGTTTTAGTGGTTTACGCCAAGACCTCGCCGGAAAAGATGCACCAGGGCATCACCGCCTTCCTGGTGGAAAAGACCATGGAAGGATTTTCTGCCAGTCCCAAACTGGACAAACTGGGCATGCGCGGATCGCCTACCTGCGAGCTGGTATTTACCAATTGCGCCGTACCTAAGGAAAATATTCTCGGCAGGCTGGATCGGGGGGTCGAGGTGCTGATGAGCGGCCTGGATTATGAGCGGCTGGTGTTGTCCGGCGGTCCGTTGGGCATCATGACCGCCTGCATGGATATCGTATTGCCGTATATCCACCAACGGCATCAATTCGGCCGGGCTATCGGCGAGTTTGAACTGATGCAGGGTAAGCTTGCCGACATGTACGCCAACTGGAACGCCTGCAGGTCGTATGTCTATACCGTTGCCAAGGCGGCCGATACCGGCAGCAATATCAGAAAGGATGCCGCCGCTGTTATCCTGTATGCCGCCGAACGGGCAACCGGGATGGCTCTTGAAGCCATCCAGTGCCTTGGCGGCAACGGCTATATCAACGAATTCCCGACCGGCCGCCTGCTGCGTGACGCCAAGCTGTATGAAATTGGCGCCGGGACAAGCGAAATCCGCCGGATGTTGATCGGCCGGGAGTTGTTTCGTGACACTGAAGATTGATGGCACCTGGTTCCCATGAGCCCCATGGGAACCGACCTTAAACACTGCGAGTTCTATGCGTTACCGTATAACGACTTCACCGCCGCCCGGTCCGGGGTGCCATCCTTACTCATTGGCAGCTCATCGACAAATTCGACATACTGCGGCTTTTTAAAGCGGGCGATACGTTCACCGACAAAGGCGATCAACTCAGCCGCCGCCAGGGTTTTCCCAGCACGAAGTTGACACACCGCTTTTATCCCCTCTTTCCATTTGGGATCAGGAACGCCGATTACCACGGTTTTGGCCACCGCCGGATGCTGCAGGATGACTTTTTCAACCTCAGCCGGATAGACATTTTCACCACCCGGCTTGATAAGTTCCTTCTCCGCTTTTCGCCCGGCGTAAAATAAAAAACCATCCTCGTCAAAACGTCCTAAATCGCCGGTATGATGCCATCCTTCACGAAAGGTATAGGCGTTATCATCAGCCAATCCCCAATATCCCTTGAAAACCATTGGTCCCTTGACGGTGATTTCGCCCACTTCTCCGGCGGCAACGACCTGGTCATGTTCATCCACCAGCTGCACATCACCGAGCATGATAGTTTTGCCGGCCGATCCGGGCCGATCGTCATATTTGCCGATAGTGGCAAGACACGAGGTCTCGGTCTGACCGTACATGGCAAAGTAACTGCCGCCGCTCATCGTTTGAAATTGTTTAATCGTCTCCGGAGTGCCAAGACCGATAACCCCCTTGAGGGAGCTGATATCGTTGTTTCCTTCAGCGGCGGCTTTAAGGATAGAATCAAGGATCGGCGGAAAATCGAAAAAGTGGGTCGCCCCTTTGTCCTGGATCATCTGCGCTGCTTCTTTGGCTTCAAATTTACTGATATTCAGGCTTGCCCCGCCGGCATGAAAGGTGCTGGTGGTCATAAAAAGACCCGCCACATGAAAGAGCGGCAACAGGTTCAGATTGATATCCTGCGGGGTGAAATCCATGCAGCTGATAAAGTGTAAATCAGCGCAGACAATATTGCCATGGCTGAGCAAAGCGCCCCGCGGTCGTCCGGCCACAGCGGCGGTATGGATGATGACAAAACCGTCAGTGCTCGCCACATCGCAGGGCGGGATCTCACCGCCCGCCTCCATCAAAGAGGCAAATTTTGTGACATCGCCAAGATCACCCTTTAAATTATAACAGGCGGCAACGCTTGGCAGCTGGTCGCGCTTGGTTGTCAGGATATGTTGAAATTCGGCATCGGCAAAAACTATCCTGGCCTGGCAATCGTTCAGGTTAAAGCAGACCTCGTCGGCCGACAGCCGCCAGTTAATCGGCAGGACAATGGCACCCAGCCGGGCAGCCGCACCGTAGATTAAAAAGAATTCGAGGCTGTTTTTGCCCAGCACACCGACCCGATCGCCCTTGTCAATCCCGGCGCGAGACAAGCCGCCAGCCAGGCGATCCACCTGCATCTTATACTCAGTAAAAGTCAATTGTCGGCCGTCATCGATCTCATGCCAACAGAGACGACTGCCGCAGGCAACTGCATTCCTCTTGATCAGATCATAAAAAGTAAAGTCATAAAGTCCCATGAAATCTCCCCGTATCTTATTTATAATGTCTGACGGTTACAACCGGACAGGGCGCTTTCAGGATTATATACTGCGCATTGGATCCGACAATGATTTTTTGTGTTCGCGATACTTTTTCCACCCCGATGAATATCTGATCGACATCCTTTTCCTCAGCAAAACTGACCAGGTCTTCGCCGGGCGACATGCCTCGGGCCAGTTGGAGGCTTTCGCAGACAATGCCTTTTTCTTTGAGAAATTGTTCGGCAAAGGCCAGATTTTTGGCTGCTTCGCCAATTTTTTCAGGTTTCTCCCCTCTTCCACCGCCCATTGAGGTGATGACCAGCACCTGGGCGCCAAAAGTTTCCGCATAGTCTCTTGCCAGGGAAAGCGCGGCCTTGGATTCTTTCGAACCATTATAGCCCACTAAGAATTTCATGGCCCCTCCTGTTGGTAAACGTTCTCCAATCTTTATCGCATTACATCCATCGCTTGCGTCTCTTATAGGACTTCACTTCTTTAAAGGACTTGCGTCCGCCGCCACGGGTTATACCCATATAAAATTCCTTAACATCCGGGTTTTCCTGCAGCTCCCGCGAAGGACCTTCCAAAACGATCCTGCCGGACTCCATGATGTAGGCATAGTCAGAAATCGCCAGGGCGATCTTGGCATTCTGCTCCACTACCAGGATAGTGGTGTTCAGCTCTTTATTTATCAACTGAATATTGGCAAAAATTTCTTTGACCAGCAATGGGGCCAAACCCAATGAGGGTTCATCAAGCATAAGCATCTTCGGGGAAGCCATCAACGCTCTGGCGATGGCGATCATCTGTTGTTCCCCGCCGGAGCAATACCCGGCCATCCGGTGGGTGATGTTAGCCAGCCGGGGGAAGTGGCTATACATCAATTTATGATCTTCACGTATTTTCTGGGTTCCGTCCTGTCTGGTTATGGAACCAACCCGGATATTTTCATCCACTGAAAGATGTTTGAACACCCGCCGTCCCTCGGGGACCATTACCGCCCCCAACTTTACCACGTGGGTGCCGAGAAGATTGGTAATATCCTGGTCTTTGAATTTAATATATCCTTCCCGGATAAAACCATTCTCCGGCTTGAGCAAACCACTTATAGCCCGTAAAGTGGTGGTCTTCCCCGCCCCATTGGTACCAAGCAAGGCGACAATGGATCCCTCGGGGACACTCAGGCTGACCCCGCGCAGCACCTGAACAATATCGTTATAGACAACCTCGATATTATTGACTTCCAGCTGATTGGCGGCTTTTTTAGTGTTCATTGGCTGACTTTTCAATGCATCCTGCTAACAGAAATAGATTTTCTGTGCCATAAAACCGTTGATTGTATGGCACAGAAACACCGATAACGAGATACGGATTATTTTATTTTTTCGGTATACTCCGGAATAAAAGGCTTACCGGCAGATTTAAAGGCACCACCTTCAACAACATACAGTTGCAGTGTATCGACGCCTACATGATCGGTTTTCGAATAGGTCACCGGCCCCACCGTCGTCCCCGGAGAAAATGCTTTATCGCCGTTCATCTCCTGCAGTTCTGCATAAAGCGTTTCCTTATTTATTTCTTTGCCATTGGCCTTGGTCCGCTTGATGACTTCGGCGACAACCTGGGCAACCATCATACCGTTGGTGTAGTTATGCGAATTAGCGGCTTTTTCATCACGACCGTACTTTTTGGCCAACTCAAGCTGGGCGGTTGCACCCGGACTTGGTTCATTGGTGACAATATAAGATGTTGTCCAGTAAAAATTTTCCGCTGAAGGCCCGGCAAGGGCAACCAGATCGTTGCCGCCGGTATAATGGCAGCCGAGGAAGGTAAGTTTCCCCTCTTCACCAAACGTTTTGGCCATAAGACCAAGACTGGATGCATCCTTTAACATGGTCGCAACCGGTGACTGAACGGTCTGACTGATTACATACTGCACCCCTTTGCTGATCAGACGCTTGAGCATAGCAGTGTTGTCGAGATCCTTGCCATGCTCGACGACCTCAACAATCTCCATTTTCAGTCCTGCACCAACTGCCTTCTGCAGATCCTCGACAGGACCTCGGCCAAATGCGGATGGGTGGATAAAAAGGGCAACCTTGGGCGTACCGCCCTTATGATTTTTCACCACATATTCGGCAAGACCGATAGCCTGGGCGGAATACGAAGCGATGGGCAGAAAGATGTAGTGTGAATCAATGAGGTTGCCGGCATGGAAGGATGCCGGGATAACCGGCATTTTCACTTCGTCGAAATCCTTTTTCAAAGCAAGGGTGCTGCCGGTGGAATAGTTCAGGTAAAAAACAATATCCTGATCGAGAAAATCTTCAAAATTTTGCTTGGTAATATCAGTCTTGTATTGATCATCCCGAATGGTGCAGTCGATGGTATCATCGCCCAGCATTTTGGTATCATTGACGAATTTAAAGTAATCTTCGACCCCCTTGGCATAAGGCTCACCGGCATCGGAAGTCGGGCCGGTAATGGCCAGCGACAGACCGAGCTTATACACCTCTCCGGCAAGCAATTTGGCGGGAAGGGTCACCATGAAAACAGCTCCCAACAGAAACAGCCATTTGGTCCAATTGTCCTTTTTCATATCTCCTCCTTGGGGTTAGTATCTTAGAAATTTCTTTCTCGTTTTTTCAGAAAGAATTTCGTGAAGATCGTTATCCCGACGTATTTTCCACTTATCGGGATCAGTATCTAAACGGCCACAGCTTCACATAAGAACGCGCGATACGCCACCAGTTGGCAATACCGCGAGGTTCAAACATCAAAAACAACACAATAACCAGACCGAAGCTCAGAGGTTTCAGGGCGGTGGCAAGATTGGCGGCAAAGCTCACATGTGCACTCGTCCACTCGGAAAGAATTTCAACCTGCATTTCAAGCATCTTGATCGCCAGAGGCCCCATAAATGAGCCGGGCAGCGTGCCCAGCCCACCGACAATAGCCATGGCGAGATAACTGATGGAATGGTTCAGGGTAAAGGATTCTGCGCCGACCCCTCGATAGAGAAAAGCATGTAAAGCCCCGGCCACTCCAGCCAGAAAACCGGCCAGGGCAAAAGCATATACCTTAGTGAGCCCCGGATGCATGCCCATGGCATCGGCGGCCCTGTCGTTGTCCCGCACTGCTACAAGACAGCGGCCATAGCGGGTACGCAGCAGATTACGCACCGCAAAACCAAGCAGGACGATCACCACTAAAATGGCATAATACCAGAAGAGATAATGGTCACTTCTCGACACCTCGCCGGTCACCCAGAACACCCGGCCAACAGATATGGTCTGCCCCTGGTTGAAAAAATCCATAAATTTAATGGTCCACTGAAAGATCATCTGAAAAGAAAGCGTGGCAATGGCCAGATAGAGATGTTTCAGACGAAGGGCAGGCAAACCGGCGATGGCTCCAAAAATTGCCCCCATAGCTCCAGCCAGCAGAATCATCAAGGGCCAGGCGTGGGTCAGAAAGACATGATCACTCCCCAGAATCCGGGCGAAAGAGGCGATGGTATAGGCGCCGATTCCGACAAAAGCCGCGTGCCCGATGGATATAAGTCCAGCAAACCCGGTGACGAGATTCAAGCCCATAACGGCGATGACGGCCACGAGGATATTATCGATGATCAGCATGTATTTGTTGCCGACCTCAATAAAAAAAGGCCAGAGGAACAAGCCAAGCAGAAAAAGTGTCATCGCACTTCTGTCCAGGCTGGTCAAAAAGATCCGTTGCTCTTCCCGGTAGGAGGTAAAATAATTTCCTGTCGCCAGCCAACGATTTGATGACATAGCTTACACCCGTTCTATTTCGTGTATGCCGAAGAGGCCATGGGGTTTAAAAAGCAGAATCACCAGCAAAATAATATACGGCATGACTTCGCCGGTCCCGCTCAACCCCCAGTGACCATCAAGATAGCCCGCGGCAAATTGCTGGATCAATCCCATGATGATGCCGGCCACCACCGCTCCCAGGATGGAATCCAAGCCGCCGAGAATAACCACCGGAAAGACCACAATGCCAAAGGCGTGCAGAGTATCAAAATTCAATCCGGTAATATTGCCGATAATCCCCCCGGCAGCAGCTGCACTGAGTCCGGCCATCGCCCAGGCCAGACCAAACACCTTTGGCACCGAGATACCTATGGACATCGCCGCCAACTGGTCATCGGATACCGCCCGCATGGAAATGCCCACCGTTGATTTTTGAAAGAACCAGGTAAAGCAGGCAATGAGTACAAAGGTGGTCACGACGCCAACCATCTGGGTCCAGGAGATTGATACTCCGGCAAAAGCGATCGGTGTTGTGGGCAGAAACGGCGGAAAGGAAAAATTTTCCGCGCCAAAGGGGGTCAGATAGATCAGCCCATCCAGTATAGACATTAAGCCGATGGTGACCATGATGACCGAGATAATCGGCTCGCCGATCAAGCGCCGCAAAAAAACCCTTTCCACACTCATCGCCAGCAAGAACGTCAACACCATGCTGGCGACAAAGGAGACATAGATCGGGATTCCGGCCCAGACCGTCAGGGCGTAGGTGATAAAGGCCCCAGCGGCAATGAACTGCCCATGGGCAATGTTGAGCACCCGGCTCGACTTGTAGATCAGCACAAAGCCAAGCGCGGACAGGGCATAGATTGATCCGACCACGACGCCACTCACGACCAATTGAAAAAAATAACTCATCAGTCCTCTTCCATGGTAAAAAACCGGATGGTTGTATCGACCGTTGTGGTCTGGCCATCCTGATACTGATATAAAGCCGCAACCTTTTTCTCGGTTATGCTCTCATCGTATAATGATTCATAGAGATCACGGTATTTTTCCCGGACAAATTTGCGCCGAATCTTACCGGTTTTGGTCAGTTCCCCATCATCCATATCGAGCAACTTATAAAGCAGAGCAAACCGTTTAATCATGAAATGCGGTTTTTCCCGGTTTTTATTAATCTCCCGCACCGCTTTATTTATCAGTTCGGCGACCTCCGGTTGCAGGGAAAGATCCATATAGGTGCTAAACGAAATGCCTCTGTCCTCAGCCCATTTTCCGACCACAATGGGATCAACATTGATCAGCGCCGTGACATACTCCTGTTTGTCGCCGAAAATCACCGCTTCTTTGATATACGGACTAAACTTGAGGCGATTTTCCAGAAACATCGGGCTGAACATCTCACCGTTGTTATTGTGCATGACATCGGAAATCCGATCGATAACCACCAGATGACCGTGTTCATCGATATAACCGGCATCACCGGAATGAAGCCAGCCGCCTTCCAGCAGTTCGGCACTCTTTTCCGGTAACTTATAGTAGCCGGGCGTTACCGAAGCGGACCGTGACAGGATCTCTCCTTCGGCGGATATTTTGCATTCGGTCCTCGGCAGTGGTTTGCCGACTGTATCCGGTCGCACATCCCCGTCCCGATGCATATAGGCAATGCCGACAATCTCCGTCTGTCCGTAGATCTGTTTGAGATTGACCCCGAGAGCCTGGTAAAAAGTAAAAAGTTCCGGGCCAAGAGCCGCGCCGCCGGTATACGCCCGGCGTAACCTGAGCAGACCAATCTGATTGACCAGCGGCCGGAAGATGATCTGTTTGCCTAGCCAGGCTAACAAGCGCAGTCTGCCCGGCATCGGTTTGCCTGACATGCGGTACATGGCCGCCTGTTCGCCGATTTTCATGAAATAGTTATAAAAGGTACGATTCAGCCAATAGGATTCATCCATCTTCAGCCAGATCTGCGACCGGATGGTTTCATATATCCGCGGTGCGCCAAACATGAAATGCGGGCCAATCTCTTTGAGATCATCCATGCTGGTTTCAACCGATTCAGGGAAATTGATGGCAATCCCGGTAGCCATCGCCACGCCAAACGAGTTCATCTGCTCGCCGATCCAGGCAAACGGCAGAAATGACAGATACTCGTCGGTGTCCTGCAAATGATCTATTTCATTGATCTGCAGCCCCATATTGATGTAATTTTTATGGGTCAGCATGGCCCCTTTGGGTAATCCGGTGGTGCCGCTGGTCAGGCAGATATGGCAGACATCATCCGGTTTTCCCGCATCGACCAGGCCGGCAAACAACTGAGGATCCTGCTGGTGGGCGTCTTGCCCGAGCTGATACAGCTCTTTAATGGACATAAACCAGTCGTCCGCCTGATAGCCACGCATCCCCCGCGTGTCTTCATAGATTACTTTTTTAACGCCCGGGATCTTGTCGCGCACTTCGGCGACCTTATCAACCTGCTCCTGATCGTTGCAGAAAACAAAGCTGACATTGAGGTACTCGAGAATGCCGCCTATTTCGTCGGGCAGGCTGGTCTGATAAATGGCCGCGGAAATCCCGCCTACCGCCTGCGCACCGATGGCCACATACAGGGTTTCCGGGATATTGTCACTGATGATGGCAATTTTATCGTCTTTGCCAAAACCGATTGTCCTTAACCCAAGTCCGGCGTTGCGAACAAAATCATAGTATTGATCCCAGGTATAGCTGTTCCAGCATCCTAAGTCTTTTTCGCGCAGCGCGACTTTTTTACCGGTCGATTCAACCCGCCACCGCAGCAATTGCGGAATGGTGAACTGGAGGAGATGGTCTTGATTTTCCATAAAAAACTTACTCTTCACCAATATAGGCTTCAATAACCTTGGCATTGGACGCAATTTCCTTGGGCCGTCCCGAACCAATTACTTCACCAAAATCAAGGACATAAATCAGATCGGAAATATCCATAACCACGCCCAGGTCGTGCTCAACCAGCACCACCGTAACACCCCACTCTTTTTTCAGATCAAGAATAAACCGTACGATATCTTCTTTTTCCTCGATATTCATTCCCGCCATGGGCTCATCGAGAAGCAGCAGTTGCGGGGCCAGCGTCAAGGCCCGGGCGACCTCCACTCTTTTCTGGATCCCATAGCTGAGATTGCCCACCATGCTTTTTCGATAGGGTTCCAGCTCCATAAAATCGATTATTTTTTCAACATAGGCGCGATTTTCCGCTTCCATTCGCGATGCCTTGCCAAAATAGATGATCGCATGCAATATCGAGTAGCGCAGGTTTTGATGCCGGGCTAAGAGCAAATTGTCGAGGACGGAAAGCCCACGGAAGAGTTCCAGGTTTTGAAAGGCCCGGGCAATACCTATATTGGAGATCTGATGCGGTGAGGCGTTGGTCAGATTACGCTCACCATAATGGATAGTGCCTTTGGACGGGTGATAAAAACCGGAAATACAGTTGAGAATACTTGTTTTTCCTGCCCCATTGGGACCGATAATCGAGGTAATCAGCCCCGGTTCAATATCAATATCAACATTGGAAAGTGCATGCAGTCCACCGAAAGTGAGTGTTACATCAGAAACAATCAGATGGGTCATAGCAATCTCCAAATCGCTGTGCAATTGCTTGTTTTACTGGTGCCTGATCAATACCTAGATTATCAATCGAATTTATACATTACAAAAATAATAAATATTAGCAAGCTTATAAAACAGTGGTGTAATAGTGGTATATTCCCACTATTATGTGAGGGTCAACAGATGCGAACGGAGATTTATCTTCTTGTTTTTCAGTTCTAATTTAGTTCGAATCTGATGACGGTGAAAGAGGATGGTGTTCTTTGAAACGAGGAGGACTTCGGCAATTTCTTTATTGGTCTTGCCTTCTCTGACCAGACTGGCCACTTTTATTTCGGTTGGCGTCAGCTGGGCCAGATCCGAGGTCAGCTTATCGATAAACGGGGAAACGATGTTGTTTAAATTGGTTTCCAGAATCCCCGCGAGCGTTCTTTGCTGGTTGGTAAGACGTCCATCGATTATCCGCTGCAGATAGGGACTGACCAGCTCCTGAACATTGCGCAGGACAATCTCCGCCAATTCTTTTTTATCTTCTTCCCGCTGTTTGATCAGCACTCTCAGCGCGGTATTGACTTCTTCAAGGTGCTGGGATTGGGCCTGGAGTTGCTTTTCCCTTTTTTTAAGCGATTTTTCCGCCCGTTTGCGATCATCTATTTCCTGCTTCAGCTTCAGATTAGCCAGCGCCAGTTCGGCTGTCCGTTCGGTGACCAGTTCTTCCAGACGACTGCGATATCGCGCCAATTCCTGCTCATTTCGCTTTCTATCGCTGATATCTCTCAAGGTAACGATATTGCCCAGCGGATCTCCGTCAGCCCCCTGATACAGGGTGGAACTGAGCTGTACATCAAGGATTATCCCATCGCGGCTAAAACGCCGGGTCTCAAAAAGATGAATCTTCTGCCCACTCAGCATTTTTTTGATGGCATCTCGTGTTTCCGCCAGGTTTTCCGGGGGCACAAAATCAATGCGCTTGCCGATCAGCTCATCTTGCGTAAAGCCAAAGGTCTGGGTAAAAGCCGGATTTGCATAGGTAGCAATGCCCTTCATGTCATAGACTACAATGGGATCCGGGGACGATTCCAGAAAGGTCCGGTAACGCATCTCGCTTTCGCGCAGGATAACTTCCGTTCGCTTTCGTTCGGCCAGTTCATGGCAGACACCGGCATACAGATGCGCCTTTTCAAGAGCGATAAGCGCCAAAGCGGAAAATCGCTCTAGGGTGGCAATGTCCTCGCCACTGAAAGTTTTGTCTTCCTCCACATGGGCAAGCCCTATCACTCCCAGAACCCGACTGCCATATTTCAACGGAATCCCAACGATAGAGCGCAGCCCATCCAACACTTTGTCAGCAATGCGCCCCGGCCATGCTTGGTAATCGACCACCACAAGTGGCGTTTTATCCTGCCATACCCGGCCTCCCATCCCCTGCCCTGGGACCACACGCCGACCTAACTGGCCTTTAAAAAAACCCATCCCCACCCGCATCTGCATCTGCTCTTCCCCGGGCTCCAGCAAATAAATATAGCCATGCGCCGTACCGCTGAGTGAAGCTGCCCGCTCAAGGATATTTTCCAGCAGTTCTTCCTTATCCAGCTTATCGATCAAGCCAAGCGAAGTCTGATGCAGTGCTTTTAGGGAGACGTTCTGCCGATGGAATATCTGTTCCGCCGCCTTGAGGCGTTCAGATTCCTTAATTAAGGCTTCATTTTGCTTTTTTAACTCGGAATAGGCGATTTTTGTTTCCATATTGTCAGTGGCACTCTAAAGCATTATTGCTCTACTTTTTTGGCTAGATTTGACAACGGAATCACTTTCCCTCAATGCGACCTCTTAGAATCACAAGTCGTCCAGAGGACTGGCAACCCCATGCCCGCCCTGCTGCAGAACATGGGTGTAAATCATGGTAGTTGCAATATCCTTGTGACCGAGTAAAGCCTGAATTGTCCGTATATCCGTCCCTCTTTCGAGAAGATGCGTTGCAAAACTATGGCGAAAGGTGTGGGCTGATATTCTCTTTTTTATACCAATTTTTTTAGCAGCAGTCTTGATCGCCTTATTGACAACACTGGGATCAACGTGGTGCCTCCGGATATTCCCGCTTCGTGGATCTGTCGATAAGTTTCTGGAAGGGAAAATATATTGCCAGTTAAATTGTTTTTCGGCATTTTGATATTTACGCGAAAGCGCATAAGGAAGATACACCGCGCCGTATCCCTGGGCCAGATCCTGTTCATGTAGTGCTTTTACTTTTGCAAGATGATTGTCCAAAAGAGGAATAATTGTCCCTGAAAAAGTTGTGATTCGATCTTTTGCCCCCTTTCCTGAGCGAACACATATATGCTTCATACTATAATCAATATCCTGGACCCGGATCCTGACCGCTTCCATCACCCTAAGCCCACTCCCGTACAGTATTTTTGCAATAAGTTGGGGAACTCCTTCCATAACCGTAAGTATCTGACTGACCTCTTCGCGGGTTAGAACGACGGGCATGTTCGTTTTCTTCGTCGCCCTGACAGCATTTATCTCTTCATTTAATGGTACTTTAAGCACTTTTTTATACAAGAATACCAACGCGTTCATTGCCTGATTTTGAGTTGCCGGAGCAATGTTCTTGTGCACCGCAAGGTCGGTGAGAAACTGCTCAATCTTTTGTTCCCCGTCTACCAGATCAAGCCTTGAGGTCATTTTATGAAACAGGACAAATTTCTTAATCCAATCACAGTAGGAACGTTCCGTATGAATCGAGTAATGTTTTAACCGCAGAACATCCTTAACTTCATCCAGCAGCTTTTTATCTTTTTTACTTGACACCTAGCAACCCCTTGAGCTAACAATTGATCAATAAAGCTTTTTACTTGATAATTAAAAATATTTCAAGTTATCAAGGCAAAGAGACCTGTTAATCAATGGTTAGCGATTACTAAATGCATCCGATACTCGCTGACAATAAATACCAATCAAACAAAAAAGCGGAATCGGAAGGAAAATTATGAAAACACCAAGTGCAGCTATAAAATATGGTATTGCTTTTATTTTTGCTATTGGAGCGATATCTGGATCTTTGAGACTTATTATCTCTGATTCTGGTCTTGCAACTTCTGGCATGGACGTCACTCTCTCAGTTTTTGGGTTACTATTGGTTTTCTTTGTCTTACCGAATTATCAGTTTTGATGCATGGGATCTAAAAGTTGAATCCCAAGCAGTAGAAGCATCTAGAGCGGCCATTGACGACGTAAGCATAGATCTTGTTAAGCGTATATTAATTTCAAACAAATATAATCTAAGTATTGATGCCCCTAATGATTTCAACAATATTTTCATAGATAAATCAAAGCGCGTATTGGTGGCGGCTGGAGCAAATGACATAGAAGAGATAATTAAAAAATACAGCTAATATTATGAAGTACGCTAACAATTCGCTAATCACGGACCCCGCTGACGGCGCGGGTCCGGTTAGTTCTGCGTTCGGCTGAGGAATAATAATGACAATTGACCACATATCTCTTTCAACGACTCCAATCTTTCTCCGAAAAGGTGACAATGTCGTTTCGCAAGGGACAGGCTTTTATTACCTCACTAAAGATGAAGAAAATCAGGTCCTTTTTTTAGTTACAAACTATCATGTATTAACTGGTTCAGCGCCAAAAGAAGGAAAACCTCCGATAGGAGACAATATTCTTTTTCAATTTCACGAGTCTGAAACAGATAGCGGCAAGGTAAGAACCACTGGCCTGCCATTGTTTACTCCTTCAGGGCGGCCTGTATGGATTTCTAGTTCTATCCACCCCGAAGCTGACCTAGCAATAATACCTCTTCCAACTGAATGTTCAAAAGACTGCAAGGTATTTTGCCTGTCAGATGAATGGGCAAATTTCCGTATGAAAATTAGGCCTGCGACAGATGTATCATTAGTTGGGTATCCATATGGGTTCTATGACACCAAAAATGCTTTGCCAGTGTGGAAATCAGGTACTTTGGCAAGCGAACCAAGTATCGATTTTGAAGGAAAACCTCTCATGTTGGTCGACGTGTCTGCCTTCCCTGGCATGTCAGGATCTCCTGTTTTTGCAGTGGCAAATGGAATGTATGAAAATGCAAAAGGGGACTCTGTTTCACCGGGTATGATTCGTCAATTTATTGGCATTTATGCCAGTATGCAGATGATAGGAAAAAGCAAATATCTAGAAGAAATCGCACATGACTCAAAGTTGGGAATAAAAGATTATGAGTCATTAGAAATTGGCCATGTTTGGAAGGCTAAGATTATTCTTGATGCTGTCAAAAGCATAGACATTCATAAGTATGGTGCTGAAATATTAAACGATTTTGGCCGAACCAGCGGTTCAACTTGACCGCGTAAACGGTGGCGGCGCTGGCGCGGTGAACTCATTGGCGCGGTCAAGTTAACCGAAACGTTGTGTGTCAAATATGACTAGAAATCAGTTGCTCCGAAGAGTTGGAATTCTGTGCTGCCATTGTCTACGCAATATTGCCTACTACAAGGAAGGATGGAGAAGCGGTAAGCTGATTTTTAGAGATCAATTTTGGGTTACTATAAACGGTAACTTCATGGATATTTGCGTTATTGAATGGTGCAAACTATTTGGAGATACTCGCGGAAAGCACTATTGGGGAAAGGTAATAACAGAGAAAGATAAATTTCTTACTGGCTTGCTTGGGGCACAGCCGCTCCCGGTTTGAAGCCGAAGGCCGGCCAAAATTGATTTTCGTACCATCTGATTTGAATTTACCGAAAAACCAAACAATATAATGCATTTTATCGGCCATAACATGTTAATCCCATGGAAACCCGCCGTGTCGTTGGCGTCTTTTGGACGCACCAATCCATACGCCCTTGCCGGTATTTTCTGAGCAAGGGGCTGATCTTTGACATCAGTCCGATTCTGCCCTCAGTATTGCAGCGGAACCGGGTTATATACCAAGAGGGAACGATATAAATCCTCCATAGTCTCGATGTAAAATGCATGGAATTTACCCCGTACCTTCTCCCAGAATGACCGCCTAGTCACAGATTTTTTACAGGCAGCATGAAATAAGGGACAACAAAGCTGCTGGATCTGGTCGATCAAAAAAGCGAGCATCATGAGCAGGACAAAAACTTCACTCAGGTGTTTCTTGCCAAGGCCGAAATTATGATCGAAGTGATAGCCTTGGTTTTTCAGGGTATTAAACGTCTCATTCTCGATCTTCCATCTGGCGCGAGCGCCTCGCATAAAATGAAAGACATTATCTTCAGTGATCGTCAAATCGGTGATCCAGGTGAAATGCTGTGTTTTCCCGGTCTTGCTGTTTTCTTCCCAGTATTCGACAAAGGTTACTCGTTTATCTTGATGTGATTTATTGAGCGGCGCGTTGTAAACGACATGAAAGCAGTGGGTTATATGGGGTGCATCCTGTTTGGTTACCCGTAGCTCCATGAATTCTCCCCTGGCCACGGCATCGTCTACGTACTGGAAAAGGAATTTGTGATCCCCCTCTTTTGCGCCCAGAATATAATGTAGATTATTAGCCTCAAGGTCTTCAATGTGCGGGGCGTTGGAACTCAGGGCATCCTCGTTGACAATGAATTGCAGATGTGGATGATCCTGCCGCAGTTTGCCGAGAAACCGCCTTACGGCATTACGTTCACAGTCCATTTTGGTCTCGCCGTCCTGTTTCCTGATGGTCTCCGGCGGCAGGACAATTACCTCTTTATGATCATGGTGGACAACAGCTGCGCCAACCGTTTGCAGGTAATAAGTGACCTTACCGGTCTTCTTATTCCTTTTTTCCATACAGGCGTCGGAATGCCTTGAATCTGAGGAAAAACAACCGGTGCCGTCGAGATTGAGAAGGTAGCAGCCTTCCATAAAGACAAATCTCTCCAGCACCTTGCCGCGCTGTAATTGACGGAAGGCATCCTTGAAGAGCGGTCGGAGGTCATTGGGATCGACTCCATCGAGGATCTCCCGCATTGAGGTATCGCAGGGTATACTGCCCATCCCGTATATAGTCATGAGATTATGGGGGCCACTGTATCTCCTTTCATCAAAAACGAGTAAGGAGGGGTCTTTTATCGAGAACATGGCGAAGCCAGCCATAAGAGAATCGGCAAGAGTGTGGGTGACATTACCGGCACGATGGTCGCGAATACCTGTAAAGCCAGTACGCATGGTGTTAAATAGAGCGTCGGCATTGAGGTGTTTGCGAATTTTTATTTCTTCCATTCGGGCCATTTCTCGTTTACGGTCTTTGATAATTGCCTTTATGTAACTGGACATTGTTGCCTCCTTGTAAGTGTTTGATATTGCTTACAAAAAGGCGATTTCTAACTTATTGGAATGTCAAGATAAATTTTGGGTTAATCTCAATTTTTTTAAAATGTTTACGAAGACTCCATTTTCAAATTACGTTATTACTGGGTTTCCGGGGTGGCCGGGAATTGCTGACTAAAGTTACTCATGAGATATTGGCTATAATCTTTGTTCTTTTTTCAATATTTCATATGGTTGTAAATTGGCAAGGCTTTAAAAGGTATTTTAAAAACGTGGCATTCTTAACCTCAGGAATGATAGTTTTTCTTTTTGCCATTTTGCTTATTTTTATCAGTAAAAACAGTGGCGACTTACAACATGAATTAATAGAAAAATTGTTAAGATCTCCCATCTCACATTCTTTCATGGTCATAAATAAAAGCTTCGATCGGACAAAAACAAAGCTTGAAAGCAACGGAATTATGATTGGTGAATCAAATACGATTGAGGAAATAAGTATAAAAAACCAAATTTCTCCTCAAGAAATAATTGAATTGATCATGCAGTGATTTAGAATACTGTGATATCAGATGGGTAGTGACCACATGAGCCAAAACATCCTTTATACAGAATTGATGGGGGCTGTTTTGACAATTACTATTTTATAGTTTGTAAAATACTGCAAAAAAAAGCTAACCACCGGGTGAACGTTGATCCAGTGAGCCGGACGTGAAATTATTACATGAGGCACAACTCCAGATGAGCGAATCAAAACAAAAAATTGCATTATTCATTGATGCAGATAACGCACCTGCAAGCAAATTTGAAGAGGTTCTTAGCGAGGTTGCGAAATATGGTGTTGTGACCATCCGAAAAGCCTATGGCAACTGGAAAAAATCTACCCTGAAACCGTGGGAAGATCTTTTAAATGAGTATGCGATTCAACCTATGCAGCATTACGATCTCACAAAAGGCAAAAATGCCTCAGACATCGCACTTGTCATAGACGCTATGGATGTAATGTATACAAAGAACATTGATATTATGTGCTTCGTTTCCTCAGACTGCGATTTTACGCCAATGGTAACTCGTGCCCTAGCCGAAGGTAAGGTAGTTTTGGGTTTTGGTGAGCGTAAAACTCCTTCTCCATTCGTTAACGCTTGCTCTAAGTTTCTGTTTTTGGACGAAGAAGCGAAACAAAATGACACATCGCCGGAGAAATCAAAAAATATTAAATTTGACACCAAGCTTATTAATCTGCTTCGCCAGGCAATTGAGGCTACCGAAGAAGAAAACGGTTGGGCAGCTCTTGGTGGTGTGGGATCGCATATATCAAATAAGACCTCTTTTGACACCAGGAACTATGGATATAAAAACCTGAGTAGCCTCATCAAAGCAATTGATTTATTTGAGCTTAAGCGGGGGGTTGGGAATTCCTATTTGATTAGAGACCTCAGAAAGAAGAAACCAACGTAACAAAGCCTTCCAGCGAAAACTATAAGCATAGCGGTTTTACACGAAACGTGCCGTTATGCAGAAAAAACATTTCTTTAAACAAGTAAAGAATTACTGGAGAGAAGTCATGCCTGAACCGATAGAAATCCTGCGAGGAGTCGTGCATCCGTGGTATTGCGACAACTTCGGCCATATGAATGTTCGTTGGTATAGTCATTTTTTCGATGATGCCGCTTTCCACCTTTGGCCGCTTTACTGGGGAAGTCACCAAAAAATGCTGGATGAGTTTGGCGTTCATACGGTAACAGCCTCGGCGACGATACATTTTCTACAGGAACTGGTAGCAGGAGATTTGATTTTAGTAGATAGCCTGCTGACCCGCATTGGCCGAAAAAGTTGTACTTTCACAGAGCGAATGCTGCATGTTGACACGAAAAAAGTGCATGCTACCTACGAAACGACAGAAGTCTTCTTTGACCCACAAACTCGCAAGTCAGCAGAAATACCGGCCTCGATCAGGCAGGCGTTGGAAAATGCAAGAAAAACAGACAACAATTGACGGATAAGGTGCCTCATTTGACGCTGAGAACAGTGGGCCCTACAGGATAGGGAAAACTCTTTGGCGGCGAAAAGTGAACTCGACCGTAACCCAATAAATTTAAAGGATAATGAATCACCATGAAGAGTGAAAAATATAATAAGGGTATGGCAGTTCGTCGTGAAGTACTTGGCGATGAATACGTTGATAGAGCTATAGAAGCATCCACAGCATTCAATAAGCCACTGCAAGACTTAGTGACAGAAAATTGTTGGGGTGAAATTTGGACGCGCGATGTCATTCCTAAGAAAGTTCGCAGCTTAATAACAATTGCAACCCTCGCTGCGTTAAAAGCTCCTATTGAATTAAAAGCTCATGTTCGAGGTGCTTTACGAAATGGCTGTACCGAAGAAGAGATCCAGGAAGTATTATTACAATCTACCGTGTATTGTGGTGTTCCAGCAGGAATAGAAGCTTTCAGGGCAGCTAAAGAAGCAATAGACATGTGGAATAGTGAAAATGGTTGACAATCAGCGGTAGCCAACATGCCAGATAATGGTGATTGATGAGGACAAATGTTTGAAATCCAAAATTATTTCAGCTTCGTATCTGCCATTTTTTTGTTTCAGCTCTTTCCTGGTGTTGGAACGATCGCAATTCTTAATGCTACAGCGAAAAATGGTATAAAAGGTGGATTAAGTGCTGTTCTTGGTACTTTACTTGGTGATTTTATTTACATGTCATCAGCTGTTCTTGGTCTAGCGACAATTCTTAGTGCTTACCCCAAAATCCTTGGCATCACCCAATGGATTGGGGTGGTCTATTTGTGCTGGATAGGTCTGAAATTTCTAAGTGCATCGGGAAATCGTCAATCGTCTGAAGTGACTCCTGAAAAAAGGAATCGGTTGTATTTCACCCAGGCGCTTGCTGTGTGCCTGACAAATCCTAAAGCCATTATGTTCTTCATGGCCTTTTTCCCCTTATTTCTTAAAGCGAATTCCAGTTCATCAACTCTTCTCACTATGATGCTCCACGTGACTTTGATAAGTTTATTTTATCAAACTTGCTTAGTGTTCGCTGGCGAAGCAATAGCAAAATGTATTTCTCAGTGGAAATATTCGAAAATGTTTTTTATGCGATTGGCAGGTATCGGCCTTATAGGCTTTGGCATAAAATTAGCTAATAATATTAGATAGAAATGCCCAATTCGACTTCATTGGATGGATAAGTCGAGATGAGGTTGAGGTTACTAATAATTTCGCAACATCGACAAGCGCAAAGTCAAGCGTTGCATGGACCAATCATAGTCGGAGGTGTGGTTCGATTGAATCTGCGAACAGGCTTGAAGTTCGGCGTATGTTAGAGCAGAGAATCGTCGCAATTTTTCGGATAAGTTTTACGCCGCATCGTGGAGATTGTTCGATAAGTTTGTCAAAGCTTTGTCTTGAGAGCACAAAGACAGTAGACGGTTCGGTAGCGATCGCTGATGCGGATCTTGTTTCATGATCTATAAGTGCCATTTCGCCGAGTGTGGCACCATGTGTGAGTGAAGCTATGGCAACTGGTGTGTCGTTTTCGGTGTGCTTGGTAATCTCAATTCGACCTTCAATGACAATCGCCAAGAAGTCACCGTTGTCGCCCTGATGGAAAAGTGCCTCATTCTCGTCAAGTGAGCGGATTTTTGCGTGTTTCACTAAGATGTCAATCTCATCGCCTGATAAATTTGTGAAAAGATCAAGTTGTTGGATGTTATGCCGAAGGATCGAAGATATTGATTTATGTTGCATTGTCACGTGAGCACCTCTGTTGAAATCAATGTATGTAGCCGTTTTCTTGAGAGAATTATGCGAAAGCGAGTTACTTAAACACCAGTCTTTTCTTATCTATCTTTTATAAGGATATGGTAGTTGTGTTTCTCTTGTCAAATTTGTTTTGTTGCCTGCCGGTGACCCAAAAGAAAACCGAGGAAAAACAAATCACACAACCAGCCATTGAATGCAAACCCGCTGGGACAGCTTGCCGGCTAATGCAGCGTTAACCGGGTAACAAACCAGCTCACTTGATTTGTTATCCGCCGCTGTCGCCCCCAATAAAGAAAGTTGAATTAAAAGATTATATAGATTCCATACTTGCGCAATAGTTTTGCATGATTAATACATAATCGAAGGGCAGCAGCGATTACGGCCTATCTTTTTTGACAAGCCCTTAATTCAGACCTGCACAATTGATGCCTATCTATTTAAGCTTTAAATTGCGGGCAGGTGTACAACTAACAGCAGAGGACAATTGCCATGACATTAACAAGTCTAACCATAAAAATTCTCATCTGTTCTTTATTTGCCTCACTCGTCCTGACAGCGTCAAACAGCAGTGCCACAGATAAATTGTCTGCCGGTGATGTGGCCATAAAGGGATATGATCCTGTCGCGTATTTCCTTATCGGTAAGGCGACACAGGGCGATCAGTCATTAAGTGTGCCTTGGCGTAACATGACCTGGCATTTCCAAAATAAAGAACACATGGAATTATTTACGACCAATCCGGAAAAATATGCCCCACAGTATGATGGGTTTTGTGCATGGGCCATGACAGAAAAACGTAAAGCCGTTACTGATCCAGAAGTATGGAAGATCATTAACGGAAAGTTGTATTTAAATTGCAGTTTGACAGCTTATGAGAAATGGAGCAGAGATATACCGGGTAATATCAAAAAAGCTGATGCAAACTGGGCACAGCTGAGTGGTGGAAACTAAACAGCATCAGGATCTTCATCGTAATTCGGGGGGAAACAGAATGAGTATTTTGCAGGAGTTTAAAGAATTTGCCGTTAAAGGGAATGTCATAGATATGGCGGTAGGCATAATTATTGGGGCTGCCTTTGGTAAAATTGTCTCGTCCTTTGTTGGAGATGTAATTATGCCGCCAATCGGTGTTCTTATCGGCGGAGTTGACTTTACCAGCCTGGCAGTCGTCCTTAAAGAAGCTACGGCAGATAAAACCGCAGTTGTACTGAGCTATGGGAAATTCATCCAGACCGTTATCGATTTTACCATTATCGCTTTTGCTATATTTATGGCAATTAAGGCAATTAACTCCTTCAAGCGAAAAGAGGAAGCGGCACCGGAAGCACCACCTGAACCGACCAAAGAAGAAATGCTTCTCACCGAAATACGCGACCTGTTGAAGGATCAGAAAAAGATCGCCTGACAAGCTGCACTGGATGGGCAGGAGGCTGCAGGCAATGGGCTCCACCCGGAGGCTATTAGAGTTCACCGGGAGAACAGCTTTTCTCCCGGTTACTGTGTGGGTAAAGAGACGCTAAAACAGAGAAATACTATAACACTCCTTTTGCAAAAAAGGTTTCGATCTGCTCGGTGGAATAGCCTAGGTCTTCAACGATTTTTTGAGTATCCTGACCAAACTTTCCGGGCGTTGTCCTGAGCGTACCAGGCGTCTTACTTAATTTGACAGGGATGCCGAAACCGTTTTTAATCTCGCCGTTTTCTCCTGGATAATCATGCACCATTTCCCGCGCTCGAAAATGCGGATCAGTAACGATGTCCTCCATGTTCTTCACGACAGCAAAACATATTTCCAGTTCTGCTAATTCCGCATCCCATTCGGCCATTGATTTCATACGGAATATCTGCCGAAAGTCTTCGATAATTTCGTGCCGCTGCGTTTCATCATAGTGCAAAGGGATATACTGTGGACGATGCAGCTGTTCGCACAGTCGCCGCCAGAATCTAGCTTCCAGGGCACCAAATGAAATATATCTGCCATCCGCCGTTTCATAGGTATTATAACAGGCATACCGATGTGATAACAGACCATCTGAAGCCTGCTGTTGCTGCTCCCTCGACTGCGAAAGAAAGGATGGGAGGGCGAGCAGACCGAGCACACCGTCGGTCATGGAGATATCAATGTACTGTCCTTTTCCCGTTTTTTCCCTCGCATAAAGTGCCAGGAGGATGCCAACGGCGGCGTTCATCGTGCCCCCGGCAATATCGGCTATCTGCACCCCCGGGATAATCGGCTTTCCACCTTTTTCGCCAATGAGATCGAGGATTCCGGCATTGCTGATATAGTTGACATCGTGACCAACTCGATCACGCAGCGGCCCAGTCTGTCCATAGCCACTAATTGAACAGTAGATTATTGCTGGGTTACATTGCCGGACTGCATCATAATCGACGCCGAGCCTCTGGACCACGCCCGGCCGAAAACCCTCGATAATGACATCCGCTTTCTCAGCCAGTTGAGAAAAGATTCGCAACCCTTCAGGAGTCTTGAGATTAAGCGACATATGTCTCTTGTTTCGGTTCAGATCGTTGAAAAACAGTCCGTCACCCTGGAATTTTCGGTCCTCAACCGCAATAACATCAGCACCATGATCCGCCAGGATCATCGAGCAATACGGCCCCGGCAGCATCCGGGAAAGGTCCACAACCCGAATTCCATCTAAAGCACCCTGCTGCATCATGTTATCCTCATATTTGTTTTAAAATTGATGGCGTCGTAAAAACTCTTCATCTTCTTCGTTGTTGCAAGTTTCACAATCATTACGACGTACTCTAGTACGCCGAAATAATTGTAAAATTCGCACGCCTCGAATATGAAGTTTTTTGCTTAGCCATAGCAAATTTTAGGTTTTTACGAGATTGTCAAAATTGATAGACTCGTAAAAACTTATTGGAATTGCCGGGATGGACTCTGGAAAAAGTTCGATATACTAGGCGTAGTATCTGAAACGGCGATTCGGCAGTACATGGAGTACGGCGAATCGTCGTTTCAGATACAACGACGTAGATCGGGCTTTTACGAGTCCATCAAAATTCTATACCTTTTTGCGCCTTAATACCCTGCTCGTAGGCGTGCTTGGCGGATTCCATAACAGTTACCGTATCCGCAATTTCAATAAGCCGCGAATGAGCATCCCTTCCGGTCAGGATAATCGACAACCGTTCCGGTTTCTTCTGAATCAACCCGACAATTTTCTCGACATCGAGGAAATTATAGAGAGGCAGATAGGTGATCTCATCAAGAATGATCAAATCATACCGGTCGCTTTCGACCTGTTTTTTGGCAAGTTCAAAGCCCTCCAGAGCAACCCTACGGTCCTCTTCAATGTTTTCTTTGGTGAAGACAAATCCCTTGCCGCAAATAAACCAGTCGAGATTGTCCATCTTCTCAGCCATCAACCGCTCACCATACTTGCCCTGTCCTTTCAAAAACTGAATAACACAGACTTTCTTGCCATAGCCAAGCGCCCGGAAAGCTGTGCCGAGCGCTGCCGTTGTTTTGCCTTTGCCGTTGCCGGTATTGACGATTACTCGCCCCTTGTCAGTCAAAGCAATCTCCTTATGTTAATGTTTCTGTCTCTCTTTTTGTATCACCCAACCAGAGTAATCGAACTGCTCAAAACCTTACCAGATTATCGAAAAAACCAAACAATAAAATTGGGACGGGACCAGATTATCAACTTGTTATTATGAGCAAATCGAAGTAATGATAGAGGCCGTTCTTAAAGAGATGCTTCACGCAAATAAAGAGTAGGATTAAATCATAAAAATGGAAACTATGGCTGTCGGCATAAACGTCATGCCGGAAAACACGTTGTAATCCAATGCATTTTAAAGTTGCTATAAATGGTTATGGTCGAATCGGCCAGTCGGTCCTGCGGGCGATCTATTCTACGCCATTCAGATCGAAATTTACCATTGTCGCCATAAATGAACTGGCCGACATTGAGACGTTGACTTATCTGACCCGCTACGACACCACCCATGGCCGGTTTCCCTATCCTCTTCGCTGCACGGCGGACGCTCTTTTTATAGGCGAGGATAAGATCAGGATCATCAACGAACCGGACCCAGCAAAGCTGCCCTGGCAGGAACTTGGTATCGATCTGCTCTTTGAATGTTCGGGATCGTTTAATGACCGGAAAACGGCCGAACAGCATATACAGAGCGGTGCCAGACGTCTTCTTTTGTCCCATCCGGCCACCGCCGAAGTTGATGCAACCATTGTCTATGGTTATAACGAAAAACTGTTGCGGCGCGAGCATAGAATTGTCTCCAATGCATCATGCACCACCAACTGCGTGGTTCCCATATTGCACCTTTTGGACCGGGAGCTGGGGATTGAAAACGGTGTCTCGACCACCATCCACTCAGCCATGAACGATCAGCCGGTGATAGACCGCTACCACCATTCCAACCTGCGTCTGACCCGCAGTGCGCTGCATTCGATTATCCCGGTTGACACCAGCCTTGCTAAAGGGATTGACCGGCTGATGCCGCATCTGGCCCATCGCTTTGCGTGTCTGCACGTCCGGGTGCCGACCATTAACGTATCGGTCATGGATCTGTCCATCAACGTGAAAACGGCGACTACCGCCGACAAGGTCAACCAGATTATGCGCGAGGAAGCCCAGGGTCCGCTCTGTGGCCTTATGGGGTATACCGAAGAACCGCACGCGTCGATTGATTTCAATACCGACCCGCGCTCATCAATTGTCGATGGCACCCAGACGAGGGTCTGTGGCGGCAAACTTATCAAAATGCTCTGCTGGTTCGACAACGAGTGGGGTTTTGCCAATCGGATGCTCGATGTGGCCAATAACTGGCTCGAACTCCAATGATTATCTTCCAGCGAGGCAAAAATATGGCGTGGAACCTGGACAAGATTCGCTTTCTCTATCCACCTGACGACTTTACCGGATCCTTTACCAATGATAAAATGCAGGCCCGTCATAAGGCGCTGCAGGACCAGAAAATTAAGGAGATCCTCACTCAGCTGGAAATTGCCAAAGATCCGCTCGAGGCCATGCGGGTACTGAACCCACGCGAGCATACCCGTTTTCTGCTCAATAATCTCGAGGCCTTTAAACAACAAAAATGTCTGGAAAAAGCAGTTTTATGGCTCTATTACCGTAAAAATACTCCTTTTGCCGCCGCCGGGGATTACGACACCTGGAAGTTGCTCTTAAATGAGTGTGATCCCGACCGGCTTTACAACGAAGGCAGCCCCTTTCCTTATAAAAAGGTTACCGCCTACAGAGGTTCGGTGACCGGAGTCAGCAAGGGCTTAAGCTGGACCGTCAACCGGGAAAAAGTGGCCTGGATTCTTGAGAGATGGGCCGATAAAGAACTGGGCGGAGGAACAGTATTCGCTTTGGAAATAACCAGAGACGATATTTTAGTCTATGTTGAGGATAAGATGAAGCAAGAAGTCATTCTTCTCCCGGAACTAGCTGAAACGGCTCAGGTAAGTGTAATAACCAGTCTATAACATTGCCAGATCAGGTGTTCGAAGAGATGCGGTTTCTGACACCAACCATACATGCAGGTGAGTAATAAGGTATCATACTGACTGATCGCTCAACACAATTTTTGCCCGATTACTGAGCAATAAAGATTCATACTGAACGACTGTTCAGGTGGTGTTCTGGCTTTTAAAGATAGTGTTGTGGTATATCTCAAGCTGCCTAACACTCATCGTTGGGTGACCAGTACACAGAATCTGGAATTGTCAACGATATGAGACTCTCTTTTTCATGTCAGGAAAATCATGCTTCACAAAGAGGAGAAATGACCTTTTGTTGTTGCTAGGCGTTGAGGCAACTGTTCATACCGGTTAACAATCGACATGTAACGTTTAAGAAGATTATGAATTTCTTGAGATTGGGAGCGGCAAGTTCAACGGCGTGCGTAACCGGTTGCCAAAAGTAGTGAGGCTGAAGCGTAGCGAAAGCCGTGCCGATTTTGGCAACCGGTTGCATAACTCCTTACCTAACTTATCCGTGTCAGTGGACATCTCTTTACATTTGCCCAGGACACTAGACCCGCTGTTGCAATATGCTGCTCTGGACGCCAAGCACCCAACTCCGCCGCCCTTGGTGTGATCGCCAAGAACAGGCCACCTCTTATTGTTGGCAAAATTTGCCATAGATGCCATATTGTCGGTGAAGACATTACCAAAGGAGGTAACACCATGGCGACCCTAAACATTTCGATGCCCGATGAAATGAGAGCTTTTATTGAAGCCCGTGTCAGCACGGGAGAATATCAAAGCGCAAGTGATTATCTGCGTGACCTTATCAGACATGACCGCGAAGAAATGGAGCGGCTTTTGGTTGCAGGACTGGAAAGTGGAACAGCAAGGCCACTCGACATGGCCACCTTGAGGAAAAAGGCGCAAGCCTTACTCAAACAAGATAAAGCTCTTTAAATGGCCTCTATTCTTATAACGCCAGCGGCTGAGAATGATCTCGTCAACATTTGGCTCTATATCGCACGGGATAATCAGGACGCAGCAGACCGAGTTTATCAGGCCGCTGAAAAAACCTTTGACTCTCTTCTCGCCGCACCGCGCATGGGCACCTTGTACCAGGTGAAGCGGCCACAACTTAAAGGAATGCGATTCTTCCCTATCAGTAAGTTTCAAAACTATGTCATCTATTATCGGGAACACCCCAAGGCATAGAAATCGTCCGCGTTCTGCACGCCCACATGGACAAGAAAAAACGTTTGGAGCCGGAAGAATGACCAGCAAAGAACCTGACACTTAACAGCATAGCCACATAGTCGCCTAAGTGGCTAGTCACGCCGTCCCCGAGTGGTTCGGCGGTCACATTGATGTAATACCTGTTGAACTTGGTGAGGTTGAAGAAACCTTGGCAAAGATGAAAACTGCCAGATCGCAATAGGAGGGACGCAAGCCGCCAGATCGATGGCGATATCTCCTCGATACCCGCAAATAACGAAAAAAAGAACGGAGGGCGCTGACCATCAATCCTGCGCGCTTGGGGCTCATTTTCTGAGCCTGACTCCGTATGAATCTGATCACGTCATTGGCATTCAAGCCAGCGAAGCAAGCAGGTTCGACACCAAATTGGGTTGAGAGAAACCGGTGAACAAAAGGCCGGTAATTGATTCGAGTGGCCATGGAGAGCCCACGTTCTTGAGTGAGATATCGATCGAAGTCTTGTTCGACATTCTGGTGGGGATTGGCAGGTAATGCTGGAACCTCCTCTGCCAAAAAGCCTTGGGCTCGCAACAGCTGCAGAAGTCTCCTTAATATCAATTGGTCATCACGCCTTGGACGGAACCGCTGGTGACGAGAGCGTAGATACCGCTGGAGCGTTGGCTCAGCGAGATCGATGATTTGAAAGCGGTGCTGTAAAAGCCACTGATTCAAATCAGCGAGAAACCGAAGTTGTAAGCGCGCATAATGTCGCGTGTAACACTGTTGAGTCAGTAGGGCCGCATATGTTGGAATAATGCAGACCAGTGGACCTTGGTCCATGTTTTGAGGAAGGTCGGTTGCGGCAAATAAGATGGTCATGGTGTCTTCTCCTTTCGATGAATCTATCTTGGGGGGGGAAGACATAAATACTATGCCGAGTTCACGGGAGATAAAGGGTTGATCTATCGCGAATTCAGATAACTACTCGGCATAGTTCTGGACTCGGCATAGTGGCGAAGCGTATGTATCCCTCGTCCTCTGGTAACTCCTGCCTTCTGTTTGGCCAGGTAATAAATCTTCTGAGCTGTTTCCGAAGGCATGGGTTTGTTTTTGTCCTTGGTGAAAAACAGCCATTTGCCAGGTTGATAGGTCCGCCAATATTTACGGAGCAACCCCAGACTGTTTCTGGATAAGATGGTATAGCGATCTTTTCTGCCTTTGCTCTGGTCAATCCGAACAAGCATCTTTTTTGAGTCGATATGTTCGGAACGAAGCCTGACAGCTTCGCTCACTCGCAAACCTGAGCCGTAAACAAGTGCCAACAGAGCATGATGCTTCATATTTTCTGCGGCTTTAAGAATACGCCTGACCTCGTCCCTGCTAAGAAGCATAGGGAGCTGATTGGATCGTGGCCGTGGGGGAATGGTAAATCCTGTATTATCCCGCCCGAGGTAGCCATGGTAGAATTTCTTCAATCCACAGAAAATGACATTACAGGTGGCCCAGGCCAGTTTCTTTTCCTGAATGCAATAGAGCAGGTAGCCTTGAATTTGATCGTTGGTCAGTTGCTCGACAGGTTGCCGGCAATACGCCGTAAGACCTTTGACGGCCTGAAGATAGGAGGTTCTTGTTTTGGGGGCCACTCGTTGCAGATAGAGGTAGTTGGTGAAAGTCTTTTGGTAAGCTTTTTTAATGACAATATCTCCTTGTTGTTTGCCGGCGCTAACGATGAATGCCGATTATGAGATATTGTACCGAAAAGACAGCTCTGGGGCGTTGATCAGATTGGAGATGGATAAGGAAAGACAAAAGGAAGCAGACTATGCTGAAGAGGGTCGTGCGTAGTTTTTTCCGCGGAGCGATTTAGTTCAACCCTATTCTATCTGTCTTAAGCCAATAGGTGTGACTCCATATCGAAGCTTGCCAATGGTAATCTTGAGGTAATAAAACCATTTTCTGCCCCAACTGTTGTCATACCTTTGATCGTCATTAGCAACAGATTTTCCACTTATAGGCTTGTTCACTTTTTCGGCAGCACTTCTTTGTGGCACCGGGGGAATCCCGGTGCCACGGATAAGGCAGAGATTGGTTAATTCGTAGAATCCGTAAGGGTTTCCAGGAAAGTGACTAACAACTGTTCTTGGTTGTCGTCGAGATCTAAGCTTCCTAGGTCCTGATCGTTCATGTTTTCAGATACCTCAGGACCAGCCCACCCTTCCGCAGAAACATCTCGCGTATTATAGAAATGGACTATATCAAGAAGAGTCAAGAAATAGCCATTGTGACCATAAGGAGCAGTTTTTGCGATATTCCTTAGTGACGATACCTTGAATTTACCTGCCTCGGAAGTAACTACGACGGTCTTGTCATTATTTCCAATCCAATTTTGGTAACCGTGCCTGCTACAGTTTCCAAAATCTCAACCTGTGCTCCTAACCCGTAATCGGTATCATCAGAACCATTCAGGTCTTTTGCTATCTGGTTAACTGGGATTCCCGTGTTTTCATAAGAAAAATCGGTGAATACTGATTCTGCCTGGGTGGCACCAGTAGATGGAACAGGGTGACATTGAGAGCATCCACCACCACCCGAACCCTTGGTGGTATTAAACAAAGCTAAACCTTCAATTTCATTGCGGGAATATACGGCTGAAGTGATACCTTTCGAGTTTTCTGTGGTTATAGTGCTGACATCAACCGACTGAAGATCTTGTTCAGCACGAAAGGCATCAAATTTTGACTTGAATTTGTTGACGATAGTGGACCTTTCAAAAGCAGCGATTGCTCTGGCGATGTTATTATAGGCGTCATTGTCGGAAGCTGTAGAAATAGAAGGATAAATCTGATTATATAATTTCACATAATTCTTATTAGCCTTGAAAATGGCTAAAAACTCCGATCTGTTCACTAACGCCATCTCAACATCATTGAGAAACGGTCCCTTGGCCTGATCGGCAAGAGGGTCCCCGGTTGGAGAATTATCCTCATCAGGGTCAAGGTCTGCTGTACCTGAAATTTCCAGACGCCCCGTTGCCCGACCATCCCAAAACAACCCGCCGAAAAAGAAACAATTTGCACCATCTGCATCACACCCCCCATCAAACATAGGGCTAAAGGCGGCATAGGCAGCGGGTGGGGCATTTCTACCACCAAATAATCCCGGGATAGATCCCTCAGATACCGGGACAAGCGTTCTCCGATTAACGGGATCTGCGTATCCTGCACTGGGGTGATGGCAGGTTTGACATGACTGATTGCCCCCTAATGAGAATGCTGTATCTTGATAGACAGATTTTCCCAGATTCTCTGTCAGGAGTTAAAGCCATAGCCACGCCCGTAAACGACAGACAAACAATAAAAATAACAAGTCCATACAATCTCTTACTCATTTGTTTCCTCCTGTTGTTTTATCTTTTTCGTTTGCAGATATGCAAGAAGAGCCCTCCGGCATAAACTCTGCGTTTCGTTTGTCGTTCACCGTATGATTTTTCAATTATAGTGCGGTTTATCAGAGGAGGGAATTAACCTGAGGCTGAATTTGACAGTGTGAAATCCTGCATTTCATATAAGCCAAATCCTGAATGACTCCCAATTGACCGAAGGACACAGCAAAAAACGGATTTCTTCCTGTGAATTGAAGGGATTAATCGTCCACGCTGGTGAGGCCCTGGCGGATAGCAAATTTGGTGAGTGCAGCAATGGAGTGGATCTCCAACTTTTCCATAATTCTTCTTTTATGGGATTCCACTGTTTTTGGGCTGATATGAAGGCATTCAGCGATCTGTCGAGAATCTTTTCCTTCAGCAACAAGTTGAACGATTTCTCGTTCGCGAGAGGAAAGCGGGGAGTCCGATTCAGCCTTGTTCCCTGAGAGATGTCCCAGATATCCCTCAACGACCTCTCCGAGAATTTGCGGACTTAAATATTTCTGCCCTTTCATCACACTTCGGATAGCCGAGATAAGTTCTGCCGCAACACAATTTTTTAGCAGATAACCGGAAACTCCGGCTGCAAGCATGCCCTTTACGAACCGTTTGTCCGAGTACATGGACAGTGCTATCACCTTAACATTGTTGATCTCTCGAAGGATCTGCCGAGTGGCATCAATGCCATTGAGCTCCGGCATGGATACATCCATAATGATGACATCGGGGCTATGTTGTCGGGCCAATTTCACCGCAGTTCGGCCGTCATCCGCTTCTGCGACAATTTCGAAATCTTTCTGAGCCTCGAGCAAAGCCCGAATCCCTTCACGGATGATATGGTGGTCCTCAGCGAGTAAAATTTTTATAGACATTTTGCCTCTATTTTTGTGGGCAGAATCAGTTCAGCATGTGTTCCTGTGCCGGGCGTTGATTTGATGGAAAAATGACCGCCCAGGGATTCCGCCCTTTCCTGAATACTGAATAGCCCAAATCCGCAATCAGTCGATCCATGGGGCCATAAAGCGCCGGTATCGAAACCCACTCCGTCGTCAACAACCTGCAGATAAAATCGATCGGCAAAATGCCGGATGTTAATCTCGATAGTCTGCGCGTTGGCATGTTTGACCACATTCAGGATCAATTCCCGTAGTGCCCTGAAGGCGAATACGTTTAACGTTTCGATTTGAGGAGGATCAGAATTATCACTTGTTATGTGCACTTTAATGTGATGCTGTTTTTCGGTTTCCTCGGCAAACCACTCTATGGCTGCCTCCAGGCCGAGTTCGTAAAGAACCGGCGGGCTAACTTCGAATGTTAGTGTGCGGGTATCCTGAATGATCTGCTCAATGCCGTCGTGCACTTCCTTAATTTTGTTGTCTAAATAACTATTTTGATTCATTTGCGTAAGCAGACCAAGCTTTATCTGGCAAAAGGCCAATGCCTGGCCTATCCGGTCATGCAGATCTCCTGCGAGGCGGCGACGTTCACGTTCTTCGGTAAAGAGTAATTCAGCGGCCAGTTTTCGAAGTTTGTTTTCATGGGAGATCCGTAGATTCTCCGATTGTTGACCTTTTTCAATCTCTAGATTCAACTGGAGGTTGGCTTCAATAAGGCCGTCATGAAAATGGTTCTGATCCATCAACATGTGCTCGAATTCACGGTAGAGATCCCCGATTTCGTCGGATCTATGGGGAAAAGATTGATGGAAGAATCGGTTATCCGAGCATCGTATCTTAATGACCTGGCGAGTCAGATCGGCAATCGGACTGAGTATGTTAGTGTTCATAAGGAGCCATAGGCAAATCAAGATCAAAATCCCCGCGATGAAAATCAAAACCATTGCAAACCGGATGGTTACAACTCCTTTGGAGTACACTTCCCTTGGGATGGAAGCCTGGATCATCAATGCGGGATTGCCATATATGTCCGAAAATGTATTTTCAACTCGCAGAATTCGCTGATCACTGTCATCGAAATGGCTGTAGCTTTTATAGCAAAGGGAGGTCTGATGCACACACCCTGCAATCCATTCAGAATCGTCTTGGGATGCGATAGGCAGATATGTATGTTGAACGTTGATTTGCTCTACAAGGGTCTTAACATAAGCTTCATTTAAAAACCGACCCATCACCAAATAGCCACGTATCGGCCCCATGTGGTTGCTGGTAATGACGGGCCGCGATGAAATAAGCATAGGGCCTTTACTGGTAATGATAATACCAGATATCGCGAGTTCAACATCGTAGTTTGATAAAAGAATATGTCCTTTTCCCAAACTATCTGATGGAAATTCCGGCAGGGATATTCTCTGCTCAGCATTCAAATCCCATGCTTCCCCCCACACTTTTTTCCCGTCAGGAGTAAAGATGTAAATCAGATTAAACTGGTTATCAAAGAAAGTCTTAGGGCCTAGGTTGGATGTGAGAAATTCGGAATGGCGCTCTTCAATAAAGCGATACGTGTCGTCCCATGCAGCCCAATCGTGGGTAACAATATCCAGATGATGTGCTTCCCTACGCAGTGCTGCAATACATCGATTGAGATCCCGCTCTGCGAGCACCTGCTCAAGAGCAAGAAAATTAGGAAAAACAGCTAACCATTGGATGCCAAAACTCAATCCAGCATAGAGGAATAGAACAATGAGTAGAATTCCGATTATTTTGGTTTTCAGTCTCAATTTTGTGTCACCTCTTCAGAGACACTAGCTTTCCGCATTATACTATGTGAGTATTAACTCTTCTACTATTGGTTCAAACGACTGCAGAAGAGGGGATGTTGATTGGAACAATACTGCAGTTTTTGGTTCAACAGGAACACTTTATAATTTTTTGGCAAGGAATATCATGACACTCTCTTGTAGCTTCTACCTGTAGCGACTTGCAATCATAAACAGCCTGGACCGCAATCATCGCATTTTTCGGCCCCGAGTATGCCCCCCTTTTTTTTCTTCAGAACGAAACCGTAGTGATGTTTTCATTGGCCCTTAAACACGTTATTTCCTATTGTGCCTAAATCTCCATCAAATATCTTTCTGAATGTCACGGCAGGTTTCTTTACCGTTTTTATTGGGCATGATGACATCGAGAAGGGCTAGATCGATCTGCTCCTTATGCGCGATGAATTTCCTGACAGCATCTTCACCAACTACCGCCTCGATAACCGTATAGTCGGTTCGTTTCGATAACAAGTCAGACCGAGGGTCGAGCTGTTCCGTACTTTCATTTTGAAGATACTGTAAGACGAATGCCGGCTCGATGACACCTTGACAAAGAATATTCTTGTTTGGTAATACAACTCCTGGTTCAGTATCCATTATTTGAGTGTCGGTTTTAAGTAGGCATTTTTCGACGGATAGTTCCAATTGAAGATTGTTCCTACACAACCTTATTTTAAGGTTGTCAGATCGAACTTAAACCAATTTAGCATGTGCCTCAACTTGATATACATACTGTAAATTGAATCAAGTAGCTGTCTCGAAAACCTAGCAACATAAAAAAGTCTTCTTGTTTTTTGGAAAGCAAGATTCTCCTGACAGGAAAAAATCATTTTCAAATCCCAGACTGTCCAGATTATGAATCAAAGAGATTCTGGAACAATCTTTATAATCTAAATTGTTCTGTTTTGGAGAGCATCGAGCCTTATTATTAGTTGTTTCACCCCCCGTGCTGATAGGGCCGGGGAGGTGAAACAGCATAGGTCTTTTAACAACCCTGGGGAGAATAGATATCAAGCATCATACTTAGCAGGATTTGTCCCTAATTCTGGATTGGTCAGGAGAGCCGTCTCGAACTCCTGTCCTCTTCCCATTCTGTTTGGCTATCAAAAGAGAGTCTGTCGCAGTATTGGTATTAAGTGTACAGGATTTTTCACTAGTCCTTGATTGCTCATGAGTACCGTTTTTGTCTCCTGTCCTGTTCCCATTTTGTCCTGCCATGGCCGATGTTACCAACATACCAAAAACTGCCGTTACACTGATGATATTACAGATTTTTCTTGCAAGATGCATGTTTGTAAACTCCTGAAAATTATTATATCTCCTCAAGGGAGTGTTCGTAAAATCCAGACCGTTCTTAGGCGTGATGACAAACGAACTGTCTGAACTACCATTATCTATTAAACGGGCTGAGGAGGAAAAGGTTAAATTTGTTTATAGATATTTTTGCTTTAAAAGGCTCGCCAGTCCTTTTTCCGACCTTGGTCACGTAGGAGATGTTTCCAGTCGCGCCGAGATCAATCCACAATCTTGGAAATTCCGATCATCGGGAAGAAATTGTTTATTGCTAGCCAGTGTTGAGTGCCTGAAAAGGGGGAAGGGAGGAAGTGCTGTTGTACCAGATTATTAATACTTCCTGAAAATATTGATAGTCTGTGCGTATCTCTTATAAGACCAATCAGACAAAATCGATTAAAAATATATGGACTTTAAAGGAAACCTGAGGTCTGTCTCCGGTTGATGATATCCGTCGGAACAGTGAGAGCCTGGGGGGTGAGATTCCCCCGGGTGACTCGACTCTTGACAAAAGCAAAATCCACATCGAGTGACATTTCAAAAACGAGATGGATCAAAAAACGACTTGTTCCATTCTCTTTTAGCCATTTAAGTAAAGTACTGATATGGTTGACACTGTCAATAATAAAAAATTGAGCGTGCCTTAGAGGTAAGTTGGTCAGCTAAAACTAGTGCGTGTTACAACCCAGAGATCGCACAAGGCGTCAATTCCTATGTGGGGTATCTGAATCCAGCTACGTTTGGAAAAGGGATGGTTTTGAAAAAATCAACTTAAGAAAAGTTATCCATTTTTACTTGACCACGTCCCTATACCCCCTTGTGGGGTGTTAGCTCAGCTCACTGTTATTTTTGGTATTTATTTTAATAACAACCAGAGTAATATCGTCATCGGCCTTCATCCCCTGCCGGAACTGTTCCAGCTCATCAAAGACCGCAGCCAGAATAGTTGAGGCCGAAAAGTGCGCGTTGCGCTGCAGCAATATTTCAAAGCGCTCTTTGCCGTACATTTCGCCTGCGCTGTTGCGTGACTCCCAGATACCATCCGTACCAATGGCGATGACATGGCCGTTCCCAAGACCACTTTTAACATAGGATTGGTAGTTATAACTCGGGTCGATCCCAAGTGCTACACCCTGGCCCTTGAGAGTTTCAAAGCAACGGGATACAGGATCGTAAAGAATTGCCGGATCGTGGCCTGCGCGAATCCATTCAAGGGATGTCAGATCGGAGTGTATCGTCAGATAGAATAAAGTCATGAATCGGCCTGTTTCCATGACATCCTCACTGAGATGGCAGTTCATGGCGCTGACGATTTGCGGCAGTGATTCTTCCATTGAGACATGCATTCTGAGATAGGCCCTGGCCGATGACAAGAGCAGTGCTGCATCCACACCATGACCGGTTATATCACCCACAGCAACGCTGAATGCATTTTTCAAAGTTCGATCCTGCTGGATGAAAAAATCATAATAATCACCGCCGACATCTTCACAGGAGATATTCCGGCCGGCGATATCGAGCCCCTGTACCTTGGGATTCTCCTGGGGCAACAGGCTGCGCTGAACTTCTCCTGCCAGGGCGATTGCTTTCTTCTGTTCAGTAAGATCGGCAATAAACGCCATGTGCCCGAGTGGTGAACCGCGATCATCACGGAGAACATTGGAATGGATAAGGACAGAAACCTTGCGCTCGTCACGCATCAGGAGGGAACCCTCGAGTTTCCGTGATTCATCATCCATCAGCTTTGGCCGGTCGGTCATAACAAACTGATGAAACTCATCTGGTGCAAAATCAATGATTGATTTTCCCAGTACTTCCCGGCTGGAATACCCAATCATCCGGCAGAAAGCTTCATTGACGTCGACGATTTTGTGATTTTCGTCCATCAGGATGAATCCTTCTCCGGCGGTTTGCACTATTCTCCTGAATTTTTCCTCGCTTTTTCTTAGCTCCACCTCTTTTTCCAGTATTTTCTTTCTGGCCTCAATCAATTCGTCTATAATCTGCCGATGCATATTAGAGCTGAAATCCTTGAGTGATTCCAACCGTTGACGGGATTGTTCCGAGCGTTTCAGTTTTCTTGCCAGGAATGTATCGTCATAAAGCCGGTTCGGTTCTGTATCACTGGTGGAGGAGGTCTCCTTCATTGATTTTCTGGGTTTCGACTCGCCTGGTCCAACAAGGAGCATTATAAGGGTCGCTCCCTGAACCCTGCTTGGTCCGCCTTTTGTGAGCGGAGAAATTTCACCGAAACTGTAGAAGCCCATAATCGGCAGACCGTCTGGAAAACTTTGCTGCAGGGTTTTCAGTTCCTGATTTGCTGCTATGCCAAGTATTTCTTTACGGAAAGTACAGGAAAAGTTCAAGGCAAATGCAGGCTGCCAGCTCCTCGCTTTTTCCGAAAGTTTTTTGCAGGTTGCTACTGTGTCCTCCAAGAGGTCTCTGCGAGTAGCATCGGTCAGCTGAACTCTTGACCCCTCCCTGATGTTTCCTGAGAAGGTGATGGAGTCGTCTTCGTTGTATTCTTGGGGAGAGCAGAGAAAATATTCGTCGCTCCCCGGTTCATAGACGGCAAGGTTGAATTCCCCGGCCGGTTCCTCATGGTAGCCTAAATAATGCCGATAAAAGTCGACAGCGGTCTGGTCGCCTATTTTTAGTGGATTCCGTCCTTTGACTTCTGTTACGACGCTTTCAGTTCCTACCGGCTGCCAGCTGTTGGCAATTGCAAAATCAAAGTGTACCGGCCCCGCCATCAGCAGCAGCGGCAAACTATCAGAGAGTACCTCGCCATTGTAAAATTGATAAATTTCTCTAGTCTCAAGCCTAAGCGTCGCCGCAAATCCGCCAAATAATGGACAGTCATTTCCCAGCTCAGCTGCAAGTGACTGCATGACGAGTTCCGGTGACATTGAATAACCGTGGGGGAAGGTGAGGCCGAACTTTGGTATACTTGAAAGGGTTTTTCCAGCCGATGCTACGGCCTCTCTTGCTGCCTTGCGATGGTCGAGAGAGATACCCCTGCCGACGCCCACACCTATTTCTATGTCATCCGAGTCGAGTACCAACATTGTTATGGAGTCCTCGCTAAAGCGGAAGGCCGACGAGAAGTCTCCGGAAGTGGTGCAACCGATAATCTTCATGCCCGGGAAAAAGTCACCGATAACCTGCAGCATAAGAATGTGATCAAAGTGAGGGCCGGCAAAAACAATCCCGGCCTGCGGTCGGCAATCACCGATCTGTTTCCGGCACTTGGCAACGACTTCGCCAACAACGTTAATCGTCACGTTTCCCTCTGCCTGGCCTAATCCGGTGTGTAACATGGGATTTAGAACCTCCTTTCTATGGAAATACGATCGCAATCATCGGTTAATAATGAATACATTGTCATCCAAATAGTAACCAGTTCTGATTCATTCCCCTCTATCAAGTGGGTTAACTTTTACTGATTGATTCCGAGACAGTGCTGGCAGGACGTTTACGTGCCCAGGCATAAAATCAAACTCTTAAGAGGCAGCTACGAAGCCCACCACCAGAATAAAAAAGAAGCCCTGCGGAGCAATCTACCAACAATTGGAGGTTCAAACGAGATTTGTTCCGTGAGTGATTCTGGCCCTTCCCTCATTTGAGGGCTTATGCAACTTTAGTGTCGTTTGTTTAAACGCACCCAATAGATAGTTCTGAATTATACAGAAACTGATTGATTCAGGATAAAGAATGGTAAGAAAAGACCTTATGCTGCATCTACCAGCAGTATGTCAATGCCGGTAGATTGCAGTATGAGAAGTTAGATAACAAGTTTATAATCATCGACTGGCGTGCCACAGACAGGACACTTTGTAAATGTAGCTTTTCCTTCAACTGTATAGCCGCAGATAGAACACACACCAAAACCTGCGTCTGCAACTTTCCATTCATTTAAGTTACTTAAAGCTTTTGCGTACAATTTGGCATGTTCTGCTTCAGCCGCCTCAGCATAGCTAAAAGTTTCTATTGCAGCATCATTTTGTTCTTTTTCAGCCTGTGCGATAAAATCTGGATACATCACAGTCTGTTCATATGTCTCACCTTTGATTGCGTCGGCAAGATTTTGCTCAGTTGAATGGATCTCAGGTAGTTTTATCTCAGCTTTTGGGCTAGCTCCCATGCCTTTGATCACCTTTGCATGATTATTGAGATGAATTTCCTCAGCGTATGCAGCTGCACGGAATAATGCAGCCACCTTAAGATAACCTTCTTCTCCGGCTTTATTCGCATAGGCCAAATATTTGGCATGGGCATTACTTTCACCATTGAATGCCGCCTGAAGGTTTTCCAGAGTTTTACTGTTATTGGCATCTCCAGCTTGCGACAAAGCTGAAACCGTCATCGTCATAGCGAATGTAATCGCTACGATTAAAGCAAAATGCAACCGTCTGTTCCCTTTTTTCATATCTATCACCCTTGTTAAATTAATGACTGATACCTTCCTAAAAAAAGGGTGAAGGTAAAACAAACCTCCTTCACCTATTTTTAATATATATAAATATCAACATGATAATAATTTAAAATTTGCTAAATCCGATTGACTTCTACGTTACAATCAACAACGACTTAACCTGTGATCCCAGTAGCATCACTCTGAAATTGGTTCGGTTATGATGGATAATATTACCAAATTCAATGTCAGCAAAACGTCTACTGTCTTCTCATATATAAACGATTGTCTTTTGATTAAGTTACACGCAGAGTTTTTAATTGGTAGGATATTGAATCCGATTTTCAAACCGATCCTCGGCCTCCTGCGATGCCAAAAAGAGAGTTTATTGGTGGAGCACACTGCAGAAAGAATAACCAAATTATTTATTCTAGTTGGGTTGTATTATGCGAAGAGATTAACCCCAGTCAATGCAACAGAGTAGTACTTGCTGAAAATTAATGGCAGCGCTGTTAAAGTCAATTATGGCGCAATGCAGTTAATTCTACTTTGGGGATCAAGATGCTTGATCCAACAGCCCGTCTTCTTGTTGTTTTCTATAGGCGAAGTCAATTGACGCCTGTCTTTTTTTGTGCCTGACGTCAAGCTGTCTTAATATTTCGTTTCAGGTATGTCTCTTCCCCATATTTTCATAATACACAAAACGGAATGATTGCTGGAAAAGACCAAGATGTGAAGCGATGGGTTGATAAACGCGATTGTAAATCTGGTCTGGCATATTCAAACGCTGTACAACCGGTGGGGTAAAATCCAGGCTAGGAAGCAGACATCTCCTTGCCTTGTACGGTGATGTCCGTGTTGACTTCCACTCGTAACACAGTGTCGTCCCTCCCGATGTAATTACGAGGCTCATTCCCTTCAACCTTTCGGCTTACGGCCTATCTGCTTGCTGTCCTACGCTTAAAGCTCTATGTTGCCACAAAGCCTCCAAGGACTTGCTACCCGGTGGCTGGCCAGCCTTCCGGGACGGGCTTCACACCCGCTGAATTACACGACCTTGCCCGGCCGCACGTTACGTATAGTCCATGAATCTCTTCGAAATGACAGGCAATTCGAGTAACTGATATTGCCTCTAACGCTCATAAGACCTTGTCTTTGGATATCTATACTTTGCAGTTGCTTCATTTCAAATCAATTCTCAGTGCTTAAGGGAAACTACCCTTTCAGGAAGGTTAACCCAACATGATATTTTCACTCCAAGGATTGCCAATGTGAATCTTGTGGGGTTGAAAATCATTTGCAAATCATTTTCTTCCCCAACTATCGGTCCATCTTTAAACGTTGTTAGCAGCAGATTTTTCACTTAAGGGCTCATTCAAATTACCGGAGCCATTTCTTCCCAACCCCCTACTTACGCCTCCAGTATCATAAATTTTCCCTTTTGTTAAAACAAAAGAGCTTTAATCAATTTAACACCTATAGTGTTAATAGATGTGGGACAAGTCAGTTGGTGGAATCTGCACTTCTGCTATAAATCGAGAGTGAGTAATTCTGTCAAAGGCCGGGAATTGCCAGTTAACCTAAATAACCGCCGGATAAATACTTCAGCCTGCTTGCCTATCTCGACAGTATAAGATGGAAGGCACGTAAATAGCGGGGGGCGGAATGTTTTTTTTGTGCCATATACCGTCCCTAACATCGAAGGATACTATAATGTCTCGCAAAATTATTTCCAAACTACCTCGACGGCAACTACTCACCGCTATTATTGAAAAACCTGATTTTGTTCAACTGATACAGGCCGTTTCCCCACCGATATTAAGCAAACTTATCAATCATATAGGCTTGGAGGACGCTGGAGAGATCGTAGAGCTGGCAACTACTGAGCAATTGAGGCATATCTTTGATGAAGATCTTTGGAAAACGGGCCAATCCTGCTCTGAGGAGACTTTGGATGCCGATCGCTTGGCACTTTGGTTGACTGTTATGCTTGAGATTTCTCCGGAATTTGCTGTCACTAAGGTCATGGAGATGGACCAAGATTTAGTGACTCTCGGTCTGGCTGCTCATATCCGAGTGTTGTCTTTTAATACGGTAGCTATGTACCTGAGTGACCAGGAAGATTCAAGAGAAGCTGATATAATTAATAAAGCCATGGCCAACGGACAATCGCTGGCACTTGGTGAGTTTCTTGTTTTGCCAACTGGCAGAAAATTTTGGCATGCCATAACCATATTGCTGGCAGAACTCGACTATAACCACCACCATTTTCTTGATACTATTTTTTCACGCATCATCTCCATCGCCCCGGAATGTATCGAAGACAATGGAGAATTATATCCAGTGCTGTCGGCCGCTGAAACTTTAGCTGTGGATGTCAGTGCGGAGAGAGATGAGCGAAGAGAACAACAAGGTTTCGTTCCTCGAGAGTCGGCTCTTCAGTTTTTGCAGCTAGCTGTTATTACACCTCTCCAGGAGATTAAAGATTCCACTACCCAAGACCCAATTACAAGGATGCATTTCCGCACCTTTAAGGCTGAACCTGACACATCTCCTTATCCGGCACATTCAGACGACACTTCTAGTTCTACTCTCCTGGAACTAGAGAAGAAACTCCAGCATTTTGAGAAATGGCTGCAGGCGGAAGGGGCACTTCCTTATCCTGAACGCCACCAGCTGAGCAGTCAAAAACCATCAAGAAAAAAAGAGTCGCTCTTTGTCCGTGCCATCCACACTCTCTTTATTGAGAATAGAAAAACCTATGACTTTTGCCGGGTAGAATTGCAATATCTCGCCAATGTACTCATAGCAGCAAACGACGATGCCAAACCTAAGTCAAGACCCATTGGCGCAGTACAAACGGTTATTACAGTGTGCAGCGAAGGTCTTGAAGCATTACTGTCTCAGGAGAACCTTGATGATGATTGCCGAATCAAGCAGGCTGAAAAGCTGATTGTATCACTGGGAGCCATTAGACTGTTCCGAATCGGCTGGCACCATCGTCACAATGTCAATAAGATCATGATATCAAACAATTATGGCCCCAAAATTTAAGACAACAGTGTAAGCTAGATGCAATCACAAGGAACTTGAAAAGATGAGTGAAGCAAAGAAGAGAAAGTTCCATACTCCCGAGGTCAATGAGCCGTCCACTATAGTTTTTTTGTCTGGTAGCCCTGATGACGTGCATGAAATAAGGTTCTGCCATGTGAAGAAACACCGCGAAGTAATGAGGTAGTCATAAAAGATGGAAGCTGAAGTTAAACACCTGGAAGATGAGCAACTGGCAAACGGCGTAGTGGTACGGTTTTATGATGAATCCCGCAGGGTGGCCGGTGATCGCTGGCAGGTTGCAGTGCGATACGATGCTGTAGTCTCGGTCTCTGAAACCTTTTGGAGTCTGGTGAGTGGAGAGCCGAAATTGATTGAGGAAATTCGTGCCGCCTTAGGGGCGGAGATTGTCCTTACCAACGTCAATGAGCGGAATTTTATTTCAGTGGAGGAAAAGGAAGTTTTGGTTGCCGAAATAGTCAGCCGGGCTCGCAAAAATATTTTCTGTTATCTCGCTGATCCTGGATTTCCCGAGCGTTTTTTTAAACGCCGTTTTAAGGAAGCGCGCGAGGAAATTGAGCGGAAAAAGAGAGAGGTGTACGTTCCTGACAACGAAGATGTTGAAGAGCCTGTTGATTTTTCCCATCTTTTTTCAGATGTGAAAAAGAAGGAATAATGCAAATCAATTCACCTAATATAGAGTGGTAGCTCAAGCCCGTCCTGTTTTTATGTCTTTAATGATTTGTTGACTTTGGTTTTCTGCAGTCATACCATCATTGGCCACTATCGCAAAAACATCTAGAGTGTCTTTATTAATCAATTCATAATTGTTGCCACCAATATATTCCAGGAGCCAATCTCTCCATTGATGAATAACACTTCTTTGCATACGTTACCTCTCACCAGGGATCTGGATCTGCAAATTATTTTTTTGTGAATTATATTTGTGCAACCCTTAACTGGGTAATGCAGTTGTAGGCTGCAATCCGTTGAACGAGCAAGCTTTTCAGTAAATAAAATCGTGCTTATCCTTGACAACCTTCCTGATCTCCTCAACACTTTTTTGTGTTGTTTGGGTTAGTCTCTCAAGTTTCATCCGAAATGGGTCCTCCTGTTTAAATGTTGCTTTGGCCTTTCCTGATATTTCCTCTAAAAGCTGTTGATATTTTTCTATTTCCATCAGCAGCGATCTTCTTTGATCATGTTTTTTAGACAAAGACTCAATGTACGAAGCAAGTCTGGTAATAGACAAATCTACAAGAATATCACGCGCTATATCATATCGATCCAGCATAACATTGATTAGATCTAAAGCCTTCCTGCTTAGAACAAATGTTTTAGCCCTACAGTCATCATCATTGCGGCAGTGAGTTTGTGCCTCTCTAGCCAATATGTTGAGAATTGTCTCGTCTTCAATTAATTGGTCAAGGAGCGTTTTCTGTTGAATGCCCAAGTGTTTTGCAGATATCTTGAGCAAATTAATGGTTTTCTCTGGCAGCTTGAAAGTTGTCCTCACCGATTGCCTTCCCGTGAGTTCATCTGCATCAATTTCCAGACTTAAGTTCTGTTCGATTTTGTCCTTCGTCATCGGTCTCCTCATGTAAGTTGATGTTTACATAATTGACAAAGTTACCATTATTGATAAAGTTTAAAAAGTAATATATTGATAAAAATAAATAAAATAATATAAATTGACATATGGTAAATGATAATTAAACTTGCTTAAAGCAATGCAGTAATTACGTTCATGGGGCAGTTTTTGTGCTTGTATTTTGATATCAACATATGGGAGAAAACAATGAAAATCCGTCCATTGAATGACCGCATTCTCGTTCAAAGGGTTGAAGGGGCAAAGAAAACAGCTGGTGGTATTATTATCCCTGACAATGTCAAGGAGAAACCGGTGGAAGGTAATATAGTCGCGGTTGGCCCTGGGAAACTGAATGATGTTGGAGAGCGCGCTGCACTGCAGGTAAAAGAGGGCGATGCCGTTCTCTTTTCCAAATATGGCGGAACCGACGTTAAGATTGACGGAGAAAATTATCTGATCATGCGTGAAGATGATGTTCTTGGAGTAATCGTGGAATAACGTTTGTTGTAACCATTGTTTAAACCTGCAATAAATTGTTTGAAAAAATAAAGGGAAAAAACCAAATGGCTGGAAAAGATATCAGATATGGTGCGAAAGGCCGCGAGGCAATTCTTGCAGGAGTTAACACTCTTGCAAACGCAGTTAAAGTAACCCTCGGCCCGAAAGGCCGTAACGTCTTGATTGAAAAATCTTATGGCGCACCGACCATTACCAAAGATGGAGTCACCGTTGCCAAAGAGATCGAGATAAAAAACAAGATTGAGAATATGGGTGCCCAGATGGTCAAGGAAGTTGCTTCCAAGACCTCCGACGTAGCTGGTGACGGTACTACCACCGCAACCGTTCTTGCCCAGGCAATCTACACTGAAGGTGTGAAGCTTGTCGCCGCCGGTGCCAACCCAATGGAACTCAAGCGCGGAATCGATAAGTCTGTTGAAGTTGTCGTCAACAAGCTAAAGGAAATTGCTACCCCGACTAAAGAGCAGAAAGAAATCGCCCAAGTTGGAACCATCTCCGCAAACAATGACGAGACAATTGGTACTATTATTGCGGAGGCTATGGATAAGGTTGGTAAAGAAGGAGTTATAACCGTTGAGGAAGCAAAATCAATGGATACCACCTTAGATGTCGTTGAAGGTATGCAGTTCGACCGCGGATACCTATCTCCCTACTTCGTAACTGATCCGGATCGTATGGAAGTTAGAATGGATGATCCTTACCTGCTACTTGTTGAGAAGAAAGTATCCAGCATGAAGGATCTGTTGCCTATTCTTGAGTCAGTTGTCAAGATGGGCAAAAGCCTCTTCATTATTGCAGAAGATGTTGGTGGCGATGCTCTTGCAACCCTCGTTGTTAATAAACTGCGAGGGAACCTACAGGTTGCTGCAGTTAAGGCTCCTGGTTTTGGTGATCGCAGAAAGGCGATGCTGGAAGACCTCGCAACCCTCACTGGTGGCAAGGTAATTACCGAAGATCTCGGAATCAAGCTTGAGAACGTTACCATCGACGATCTCGGTACCGCAAAGCGCATTGTGGTCGACAAAGATACTACTACCATCGTTGACGGAGCTGGAGACAAAGAGAAGATTGCTGCTCGTGTTAAGCAGATCCGCACACAGATTGAAGATACTACGTCTGATTACGATCGTGAGAAGCTCCAGGAACGCCTTGCAAAATTAATCGGTGGCGTTGCCGTTATAAATGTTGGTGCTGCTACCGAGATTGAGATGAAAGAGAAGAAAGCTCGTGTTGAAGATGCACTCAACGCAACCCGTGCAGCGGTAGAAGAAGGTGTTGTCCCCGGCGGTGGTGTAGCTTACATCCGCTGCCTTGAAGCACTTGCAGCTCTTGATCTCGAAGGTGAGCAGGCACTTGGTAAAAATATCCTTATGCGAGCCCTTGAAGAGCCAATTCGTCAGATTGTCAACAATGCTGGCCTTGAAGGTTCCGTTATCGTTGAGAAGGTCAAAACGCTTGAAGGTGCTAAAGGTTTCAACGCTGCTACTGAAGAATACGAAGACCTGATTGTAGCCGGTATTATAGATCCCGTAAAAGTAACGCGCATTGCCCTTCAGAATGCGGCCTCCGTGTCCGGTATGCTGCTGACCACAGAGTGCATCATTGCCGACCTCCCTGAGGATAAAAATGGTGGAGGCGGCATGCCAGGAGGAATGGGCGGTATGGGTGGAATGATGTAATAATCCAATTTCCCCTCTTCAAACCTGCAAAATAGGCCATTGTGGGCGAGACTGAGGGGAACAGAATTGACCTTTTGAGGGATTGAGACTGGTACCTAGATACTCACCACAGGTCGAAGGCCATTACCCATATGGTGGCGGTGTGAGTGGGCGTCCGTCCGGAAACAAAAGCAAAACTGTTCAAGGAGTATGATCATGGGAGACAAGGGTGGCAAAAAAGATAAACGAAAAAGCGAAAAACAGAGCTCTGAGAAGCACAAGCAAAAAGAGAAGGTCAAATTGCAAAAACAACAAAACGAAGGCCAGTTGCAGACCTTACTGAAAAAATAGTTAAGATTCATCCATTCAAGTTCGCATTGAAGGACAATTCTAGTATGCTGGCAACGATAAAATGCTATATTGGTCTATCTCACCCCAAAACGATGGGTTATGCCCCACCGTCGGAGCCTGTGGCTTGAAAGAATCTGGACTGCTAAATGCGGTTTAGCAAGAATATATTGAGCCCGGCACGTCATCCTAATCCAAATCTTTAATTTCTAACGACACCGAAAGTCATTGTAACTCATTGAATACAATTGAAAAGATAGTATATATATTCCTGTCTTATACCTCCGCTCTTTTACATGCGGGTCAACATCTGTGTATACCGCTCCATGATCTGGCTCATGACAGGTTCAAGTTCATCGGGCTGAATGACCAATAAGTCTCCAGGTTCTGCCTTTGAAAAAAGGTAATCCACTGCTTTGTCCGGTTCTTCGACAATTTCAATTTGTTCGACTTGAAACCCTCCTTTAATCAGCCCCTCGTAAACGAGCTTTGAGGTTTCTCCCATAGGCCTATGACGGGGATCATAATCAGTTAAAAGGATATAATCATATACTTGGGCCAAGGCCTTACCGTACTCAATAATTTGTTCATTGGTTCGACTTCCTGTTCCGTGGCATAAAGCCATTTTTCTTCCAGGGGAAAGACGTGGGAGTAACTGGGTCAGGGCACGAGCTGATTCTGGGTTATGACCATAATCCAAAAGAACTTTGTATGTCTGAAAATCAAACAGATTCATTCGCCCTGGATTTTGGTTAGCTGAAGGATAAAATGTCATAATTCCATTGCGAATCTGTTCAATCGGCAGTTTCAAGCCATGCAGGGCTCCGATTGATGCCAGTGCATTGGCGATATTAAAATCAACAATTCCGCCAAAGGTAATGGGGATCTCTTCCAAGGAGCAAACCTTAATGTCCAGGTCGTTATTTCTTATGATAACATCTCGCTTGTTAAGCGTTACAGCAGTTCCTCCATCTTTTATATGCTCTACAATATTTTCATTATTAGGATTGAGAGAAAATAAAATTATATTTCCGCGAGCACGATCCAGAACATCCATGGTGACGCTATCGTCAGCATTTAAAACTGAAGTACCAGTTTTTTTGACCGCTTCTATCACCGTAGACTTGACTAAGCTCAGTTCTTCCTGGGTTTCGACCCAGTCTGTTCCCAGATGGTCCCTGCCGATATTTAACAAAACTCCCACGTCAACTTCCTGAACACCAAGGCCTCGTCGGGCAATGCCTCCCCGAGCCACCTCCAGAACAATATGATCCACCGTCGGCTCTCTGACAACAATTCCTGCACCGTCCGGGCCGCTGTAATCACCATTTACAACAGGATATCCATCAATTATAACGCCAGTGGTACAGGCCAGACCAACCTTTCTTCCAGAATACTTCAACGTGTGGCTGATGAGTTTACAGGTTGTCGTCTTGCCATTTGTTCCAGTTACAGCCAAAACCGGAACTGGCTTATATCCCATAGGAAAAAGCATATCAACCAGAGGCTGTGCAACATTTCGCGGGTAACCATTGGTCGGTTCAAGGTGCATCCGGAATCCCGGTGCGGCATTCACTTCAACCACTTTTAAGCCTGATTGGTCCAGGGGAAGGGATATATCGTGTGCCAGGGCATCCACGCCAACGACATCGAGGCCAATAATCCGAGCCGTTCTTTCAGCCATAAGCCGAATATCCGGGTTTATCTCGTCGGTAACATCAGTTGCGGTGCCACCTTGGCTGATATTAGCGGTGGTTTTCAGGTAAATTATCTCACCTTTTTGAGGGACCGAACGAGGCGAAAGCCCTCTTTGCCATAAGAGCCTTTCCGTCATGTCATCGATCTCGATTTGGGTGAGGACCTTTTCATGGCCAAAGCCTCGGCGAGGATCTGTGTTGACCTTATCAATAAGCGTTGCGATGGAAGATTTGCCATCGCCAACGACATGAGCCGGTTCCCGCTTTGCAGCCGCCACAAACTTGCCATCTATAACCAGAAGACGAAAGTCGGAGCCTTTAACGTATTCTTCAACTATGACATGCGAGTGGTACGCTTGGGCAACTCTAAAAGCACGCTTTAACTGATCTACATCAGTAATATTGATTGTACCGCCATTACCATGATTTCCTACATCCGGCTTGACAACAGCTGCGACGCCAAGCTTATTATATATTGCAACAGCTTCTTCTTCCGTCAACACCACCTGGCCGTATGGGACAGGGATGCCGGATTTTTCCAGAAGTGTCTTCACCTGTGTTTTTTCATCGGCGACCTCAACAGCAATGGCCGAAGTCTGACTTGTTATGGAGGCTTGAATCCGTTTTTGACTCGCCCCATATCCCAATTGAATGTAGCTGTCTTCATTCAGCCGGATAAATGGGATGCCCCTTGATTTTGCTTCTTTGACAATACTCCAGGTGGTTGGTCCTAACATATCTTTTTCGCGCAACACCTTAAGCGCAGCAACAATCTTGTCGGTCTCAACGCTCCTTCCTTCAGCGACAGCCTCGAACAAGAGTACTGCCTCTTTTGCGGCTTTCAAGCCAGCAGACTCAATGCGATACCGAAAGACGACGATGTAAATACCCGGCTGGGCAGTGCCGAAGGTTTTGCCATAACCAACTTCCATTCCGGCTAAACATTGCAACTCAATGGCTATGTGCTCAATAATATGGCCTGCCCAGGTTCCCTGTTGAAGTCTCTGGATAAAGCCACCGGGGGTTCCAATAGAACATCCGTGTTGTTGGAAGCTGGGAATAAGACTGACGAGTCGATCGGTGAGCCCCTCTATCTTGGAGGAAGGACGTTGTTCATATTCCTTAATATCCAGAACCATGAAGATTGCTGAGTGCCGAGTATATCTATTGGGACCACGAAGAGCTCTTAGTTCTTTTATTTCAATCATGTATTGCTCATTTCACTGTTTTTTGTGCTTGTAAATTAGGATGCAAAAAACGTCTGTTGATAAAATCGTACCCATAGCCATTTATCAGGGAATGTATGCGAATGTTTTCAACTGCAATCGGTTCACCCGGTTCAATGTCAATGATATTGGTATGGGCAATATCACTGCCATCAACGATAATAACCTGACCGGTCCCTATGGTCTCGACCGTTCCGTCTCCTTTGAGAATAACACCCGAATCTTCTCCTATTCCAACACCAATGCAGGTCGGGTTCGTGGTAACAATCTGGACCAAACGGCCAATACGACCGCGTGTTACAAAATGAGTATCAAAGATAATTTTTTCTACAAAACCAAATCCGGCGGTAGTGAAGACTCTCCCTTTGATAAGCCCTTCTTCACTTTTTCCTTCATAAATCATGGTATCTGAAAATGCAGCCGCCCCGGCACTGGTACCGGCAATAAGTGCTCCAGATTCAAGTCGATTATGGATAGCCTGAAGCACCCTGGATCCACCCAAAATAGTTGTCAGGCGCAACTGGTCGCCACCTGCCAGAAAAACCAGATCCACCTCTTCGAGGGCTTGAGCAGAAACGCTATCGTTTGCCTGTTGCCTGGATGCAATGCCTAATATCTTTATTGAAGAAGCCCCAAGAGTACTAAACACCTTGTGGTACTCTGTACCTCGCAGACCCGGTTCTTCACTTGCTGTTGTTATTACAGCGACTTTAAAATTTTTCTTGTGAACTTCCTGCACAACGCGTTTGAGAACAATTAATTGATTAACCTTGTCTTCGTTTCCACCAATCGCAATAAGGCGCCCCAGGAAATGGGGATGTAATGCCATAATTAGTAACTCTCCAAAAGATGTGACCAAGCCATGCCATTACGAGCCAAAGACGCAAATTCGTTATGGGTTAAAATGATAAGCCCAACATCCACAGACTTGTCAAAGAGCGTCATGGCCCTTTCTGCAGCTTGACTTGGATTCATTTTTCGTTCGAGCCAACCATATACTTCTTTGGCCAGAAGTTTAAGAGCAATAAATTCCCCATCTCCAGTGCATGCAACTGCTCCGACTGGTCCGCAGAAAAGTCCGCAGCCTGGGAGAGGGACGTCACCAACACGTCCGAGTGCTGCACCCTGCAGTCCTCCTGAACTCAAAGCTGCGGCAAATACTTTTCCATCATAAGCCACAGCGCCGACAGTATCACAGGAAGGCAAGACGTCGTTACTATGCGCAGTTCGAGAATCATCGTCCCTTAAACCCACAATAGGTATGTTATGCACTTTTGCAAAACACCGAGCTCCATCACCCACTAAGAGAATATGGGGGGAATGGAGTAATATCCCCTGGGCTATTTCAATGGGATTTTGAGTTTCTTCAACACAAGCGACTGCCCCAAATTCCCCTGTACTGAGCATGCATGACGCATCCATTTGAATAGTCCGACCATCAGCTCGAAGTTGAGATCCGATTCCTGCATTAAATCGAGGGTCATCTTCTAAAACTCGCACAGCATGAACAACTGCCATTAAAGCTGATCCCTCTTTTTCCAGTATTTCCATCCCAACTCTTGCTGCAGATTGCGGACCATCGGAATCCTGAGGGTCCGAACCTGAGCCTCCATGGGTTATAATTGCGCGTTGAAACATAGATACCTCCATTTCGAAACTCTGTTATACACTACCTGTTAAGTGTAAATATTTTTATTCGCCCTCAAAGAACCGGTAGGTCGCTTTCGGTACTTGAAAGGAATGTATGGTCAACCGCAAACTTGGACAAAATGACTGGCAACTGATTGTCATGGGAACCATGCAGGAGGAGTAAATACGACTAAACTATCATAGTTATCTTTAGAATGATATGATTGATTGATGACTATGAATTCTATTGTACTCTGGCTCCTTTGAATTCTTTCTTGACATTAGCATGTCCATCTATCTGATGGGCGTAACCTCTCTGAAGATATAACCAGACGAAACGTTGATATTATCAATGCTGTATGAGGTGAGATTCAAAGGAACAGGGTTTGAGGGTAAACAGATGTTCCGGACGATAGTCACCCTCAAGCGATTTAAGGATGGTTTTCCGATCTGCTTTTATCCTTGGATCAGTGAGGTTGGCTAATTTTTTGCGATCTCGTTCGCCAGCGACAATGGCATCAATGATTGAAAGGCCGGTAACGCCTACAATATCGCTAATCACATTATGAATCTGGAGATTCATTTGGGTCAGAGCTTTTTGAATATGCTGGACGTGGCTTGATGCGGATTTGACCATAATGTCCCGATGGCGAAGTAAGGAACGTACCACGCAAATATCTTGGGATGTTCGAAACGATCCTCGCAAAAGCCCGACGGAGTGAAGATACTGGAGCCATTGGCAATCTTGAACGTCAGTCTTACGTCCAGGTACGTTTTTCACATGACGAGCATTCACCAGTATAACGTCAAAGCCATAGCTGTCCAGAATCTGGAAGACTGGAATCCAGTAGACACCTGTTGATTCCATGGCAATTGAATCGATACTGCACGATTTTAACCATTGGGCAGCTTTGTGCAAATCTTCGGTAAAAGTACCGAAACATCTGACTGATTCCTGCGCACGATCTTCTGGTACGGCAATGTAAATTTCTGTCGCTCCGATATCAATACCGGCCGCGTTAGGTTGTAGAGCGTGCAGCGCTTTTACCGTTTTTCCTTTTTTCTTTCGTTTGGCCATCATCAAATCTCCTGATATGGCGATCGCTGGAAGGTGATTTAATAGTAGTCTTCTAAACGGGATAACTCTTACATAGAAAAGTCTCGGCTTCACCAATGTTTGGGTCACAACATCCGGAGCCACGCTAACAAACGGGTTCTGAAATACAGATGACACCATTGGTTTTTCGGCTTACTTCGCACCGCCTGAGTCTATTTATAGCGGAATGAGACCGGCTATGAAAGGTGTTACTTTACGGTTTGGACCCGTATTTGTTTGCCGGGGGATTCGCTAACAAGAAGAAAGGAATCTGAGAGAAGACCTTGTCCATGATAATTGATTGAAAACTGAAAAGTTGCTCCATTTAACATCTTTACACTAAAACTGGTTATATTTGCTTGCCGTTCAATCGGCAGCGCTGCTGTTTGTGATTTGGTGTTATTATACCGAATCCATAGAAATTTCCTGGTGCTTCTCAAACTCCACCGCCACTTCATCAGTGATATTGACTTTAATGTTTTTTGTTACTACAATAATTCATGGAAATAGAATTCGACCAGGACAAGCGCGATAAAACATTGCAGGAACGTGGCCTTGACTTTGCAAGAGTTGGCGAAGTCTTTGCTTCGGTCACTGTCACCATTGAGGATATCCGCAGGGATTATGGCGAGACGAGATATATCTCCATCGGTCTGCTTGATCTTCGGGCGGTGATTCTGGTCTGGACACCGCGTGGCAAAGCCCGCCGCGTAATTTCAATGAGGTACGCAAATGACCGCGAAAAAGAAAAATATTCCAAGCATCTGGCTTGATCCAGACGACGCCCCGGAGCTGACCGACGAGGATCTTGCCCGCGGCGTATGGGCGATCGGCGAAAAAGTCGTTTCTCGTGATGTAGCACAGAAAACGATCAAAAAAGCCCTGCGTGGCCGACCACCAGGAACAGGGCAGAAGAAATCGACTACCGTCAGGTTTGACAACGACATTCTCGATGCCTTCAAATCCACTGGCAAAGGTTGGCAGAGCCGTATGAATTCCGCTCTTCGCGACTGGTTGAAGGAACATCGACCGTAATGCAACCTGAAGACTTCTTGTTGCTTCCCATCCATCGATAACGCCCGGTGACGCTCGAACTCGACCACCGACTTTTCACTCACCCAGTAAGGGTTGCCAACACCTTTATACATCATGTCGTATACTTCAGTGAGGGCACAATGCTCATAAACCACATCCATAGGAGGTGCACCATGAAAGTATCACAAGCAGTCGATTTTCATCTGCAGTATCACCAGGCCAATTCGAAAAAAAAATACCATCAAGACATGTGAATTTGTCCTGCACCGGTTCACAGCTCGTTTCGGCAAACATGATCTCGCCAGCATATCCCAAGAGGAATTTTTAGAGTTTCTTCTTTTTTTGACGAAAAATAACAAGCAGGCCACCAAACGGAATCGGTACTCAGTTCTTTCATCTTTCTACAACTTCATAATTAACACTGGACTCCCGGCACTTACCAATCCCTGCAACGGTTCTGTCATCAGAAAGATCTTCAAACGCCCAAAGGCTATTCAATGGAATATTGTCGATAAAGAGAAAGTTGATGAGATTATCTTTCGAACCACAAACACAAGAAATCGACTCATGCTGGAATTGATGGCGAGAGGCGGCATGCGAGTCGGCGAAGTCCTGAACTTGACTCCAGCTGATATCCAAGAACGAAGCCTGACCATTCAGAGCCCAAAAAGTGGCCGCGTCGGGGAGACTGTTTATGTTCCACAAAAAATATTGGTAAGGTTAACCGGGTATGTAGCTACTAAGGAAATTGGTGATAACGATCGGATTTTTCCAATTTCCTATGTCACTGCATGGTCGATGGTGAAAAAGTCTGGCAAAATAGTCAACATCGAATTGCGGCCACACGACCTCAGACGACATGCCGCAACCTATGCATCAAAGTCTGGAACTCCCATAGAAATCATCAGCAAGGTTATTCTACGACATTCTGACCTGTCAACTACGCAGCGTTATCTTGGAAAAGTAAATGACACCGAGGCCATTCGGTGGATTGAGACGCTTCATGGATAGAAGTACATCTACGGGCGAGTAGCTTTTTCTCGCTCGTTTAAAGCAATAGTGAACTTCCCAGGTTGGAGCGCTGCTGTACTTGTGAGGGTCTTTGGTAAGCTCTTCTTTGCAGTTACTCCATTTTTGTACAATTCTCTTAATATAGTCAGACCTACTTTGTCAGGAATTACAGATCAAGATGATATGTCTGGCGTTCGTTTTACATTGCCAAAAGACATCTCTTGCAGCTGGGTAATATTTCCGTTGACATGCAGAATAAATCTTTGCCTGTTCTCAGATAAGCTGATTGGCTAACACCCCTATCTACAACCTAACCTCGGCTCAGCACTTTATTTACCATGACCCCTAGAGCTTCTTTAGAAAACGGTTTTGATAGAAAATTGATACCATCATCAAGCACTCCTCGATGAGCTATGGCATTGGCTGTATAACCAGACATGAACAAAATTTTAATGTCTGGACAGATGATGCTTATTTGATCTGCTAAATCGCGGCCGTTCATATCGGGTAAGACCACATCGGTGATCAAAAGGCAAATATCGCCGGCATGCTTACCAGCCAGATCCATCGCCTCACTCGGTGTACTCGCTGCCATCACAGTATATCCCAATTTCTCCAACATAATCTTGCCCATATTCAAGATGGCTAGTTCGTCTTCCACTAACAGCACCGTTTCGCCTTGGCTATGTGAAACGAACAGAGAAATTTCAGGGCTTACCGCATCAATTTCTCCCTGATACCTGGAAAAGTAAATTCTAAAAGTCGATCCTTTTCCCAGCTCACTATAGACGTTTATAAAACCCTCATTTTGTTTAATGATACCATAGACAGTTGCCAGTCCGAGACCGGTCCCATGTCCGACAGCCTTAGTGGTAAAAAACGGTTCGAAAATGTGATCGAGAGTTTCCTTGTTCATGCCGCAACCATCATCACTTACTGCCAGCAAAACAAAATCACCAGGGGAAAAACCAAAATGGTCGACACAATACGTCTCATCAAAGGTGATATTGCCAGTTTCGATGGTTATTTTTCCAACCCCCCCGATAGCATCCCGAGCATTGACGCAAAGATTAGCCAGGATCTGGTCCACTTGCGAAGGATCCATATAGACACTCCACAAATTGTCCCCTGGCCGCCAGGCAAGATCAATATCTTCTCCGATAAGTCTGTGAAGCATTTTGAGCATACCTTCCACGGTCGTATTAAAATCAAGAATCTCTGGACTGATCGTCTGCTTGCGGGCAAACGCCAACAGTTGTCGGGTAATATCAATGGAACGCTGGGATGCCTTAAGGATCTCCATGAGGTCCGCATACAACGGTTCACCTTCTGCAGTGTATTGCAGGGCCATCTCGGCATACCCGGAAATGACGGTGAGCATATTGTTGTAATCATGAGCTACACCACCGGCCAGCAGTCCGATGGATTCCATCTTCTGGGCCTGTGCTAACTGTTCGCGAAGATTCTCATGTTCTCTTTCGGTTTTTTTTGTTTCGGTAATATCCTCCACTACGGAAATAAAATACTCTGGCAGTCCTGAGGAATCTCGAACTAACGCTACTGTGAGATTAACCCAAATTTTTGAGCCATCTTTTGTTAAATAGCGTTTTTGCATCGAGTAATGGTCGATTGCCCCATTCAACAATTGTTGAACGTAATCAAGATCGGTGGCCAGATCGTCAGGATATGTGACTTCTTGAAAGGTGATCTGCAATAATTCTTCTTTATTGTAACCAACAATATCGCATAATTTTTTATTTACCCTGAGGAAAAGTCCATCAGGGGCGATATGAGCAATTCCGACGGCAGCTTGTTCGAACGTCAATCGAAAACGCTCTTCGCTTTTTAGCAGCGCCCTCTGTGCTGCTCGCTCATCGGTCTGATCCCGGAACACCAGCACGACTCCGGTGATGATACCTTCATCATTGAAAATTGGTGCACCGCTATCTGCAATGGGTCGTTCTGTTCCGTCCATAGCGATAAGAAGGGTGTGATTGGCCAAACCAACCACGACTCCCTCCCGTAACACCTTACCTACTGGATTTTCAGCTTTTTCTCGTGTCTCCTCATTTATAATGCGAAAGATCTCTATCAACGATTTGCCGCAGGCCTCCATGTTGCGCCAACCTGTGAGAGTTTCGGCAATGGGATTGAGTAATTCCACCACACCATGTGCATCAGTGACGATAACTGCATCACCAATGGCTTTCAAAGTAACGCTGTGGCGCTTCATAATTGCAAGTAACTCTGATTCAGCATGATAAAGTGCCTTATAATGAACCTTCTGTTCCCTCTGCAGAAAAACCAATCCGGCAGCTCCAGTGAAAGCAGTCAATCCCAAAAGCAATGACAATATGAGAATTGATCGGAAGCGCCATTCGGAATAAGCCTCTGCAACATCGGTCTTGGTTACCATGAACCAGGGCGAATCTGGTATAGGCAGGATAACCGAAGCCACTTCGACACCTCTATAGTCCTTCCCCAGAACGAAGCCTCTTTTTCCTTTTACGGCCATAACGGCAGGATTATCCGTTTGGTTCAGGGGAAGGCGAAGCCTGAGAGCCGTTTCAGGTTGATGACGTAAGTTGTTGAGAAAAAGCACATGATCCCCGTCAAGTTTTACAAGGTAGGTTTCGGCAGTCTGGTTTGGCGTTGGCCAATACTGGATCAGCGGGTAAAGAAATTCTGCTGCATCGGTAACCATTACAAGAGCACCGACTGGCTTTTGTGCTTTTTCGTCACCGATCAGAATTGGAGCGACTACGGAGATCTGTTGCGGTTGGCCATCTGACTCTGCGTGTATGTCTGTAAGCACAGGCATATGCATTTTTAATGCTAAATAAATCAATGACTTGTAACTATTTTTATGATCAATGTTCTCGGAGAGGTTCAGGATTGTTTTTCCATGCGGATCAACAAAGAGTATGTCGGTATAGCTATGTTGTTCTGCTAGATTGTGGAGACGCGCACGCAGATCACTGGTATTGTCAATACCCGGGTCGGCCAAGAAACGAGTGATACTGTCTATTAGAAAAGTCTGATTCAGTATAGCTGCGGCGTCATGCAATTGGTCGTTTCGCCACCTGGCGATCTGATCCACCTTTAGTCGTGCAATAGATAACAGTTCTTCTTTGACTTTCTGCTGAATCGCCTGTTCCTGAATATGATAGAACCAAACGCCGCCGACCAATAATGTCATCAGCACCAGCGACATCAGGATTTTAACCCAAGAGATTGAGGAACTTAGATAATCTTTCAAGCGACACCTCAAACAAAACCTGGATGTTGATGTTCCCGATCCGCGCAGCGATTTCCTCTATTAGTATTGCAAAGCTGAGGTGAATTTATGAATCGAACCGGGAGTGGGTAATCCTCTTTTCGAGGAGAAAAAAGAGAAAGTGAGGATACCGGAGACAATATAACAAAAAAAAATCAAATGACATATAGAAGAAAGCGTACTCCTGAAATCAAGAAATTTAAATTGCCAGACCTAGCCTCATCAAAATTGAATTTCACCTGATGTTGATCTTACTACTGTATTCAGGAAGTTCTGCTTTTCCAAATTCCTAACAACAAAAAAAGAATCTATGATTAGACCTTATCCATGAACACCTTTACTTTAGTTGGTAATGGTTCACCGGGGGGAATAAGGCCCCATTGCCACCTCAATAGCAGAGGCCAAAGAAATCAATTCGGCAAGGACCTCCCTGTCATGAGCATTACCCTGTAACAATGATTCTTCCATGCAAAATGTAGAGACGCACCCAATACCTTTTCCCAAACCCTTGTTTCTGTGTCGTAAATGAGTCACTACATTTTCAATAACTCCGTAATGACGACACGATCTTGTCAAATTAGGGACCAGAGCGATTGTGCATGAGCTTACGAGCTCATGGTCGATGAACAGTCCAAAATACTCGATAGCACTGTCTAGCCGAATAATCTGCTCACTCCACCGTAACACTCTTGGCCAGATTCCGTGGCTGATCGACATCGCACC
>CAWDRB010000007.1:0-285908 GCA_963804605.1 uncultured delta proteobacterium | reverse complement strand
GTACACCAGACAGGATTCGAACCTGTGACCCCCTGATTCGTAGTCAGGTACTCTATCCAGCTGAGCTACTGGTGCATTGGAGAGTAGCTTTTATACCCTAGATTGAGCGGTAACTCAAGCCTGTTTTTTGGTAACATTCTCTTTTTCCGCCTTGTGGAAAAGGATTTCGTTGTCTGCCGGTTTCATATCCACTTCGGCAATTAAGTTGATTTCTACCTGATACCGTTTTTCCAAATCACTGAGTTCGCTCCTTTTATTATTAAGCAGATAGGACGCCACATCAAGAGGAAAGTGGCATTCAATGGCTTCCACCTGTTTGCGGCTGGCACCAGTCTGGATTCGGCGCAGGTAATAGAGGGACAGTGTTTCAATCGACCGCACCGTGCCCCGCCCTTTGCAATGCTCACACCGTCGATAGTTTCCGGCCTCGATAGGTGCACCGAGCTTTTGCCGGGAGATCTCCATCAAACCGAACTTGGATATCCTGCTGAAATCGACTTTGGCCTTGTCTTTTTTCATCGCCGCTTTGACTTCTCTTTCGACGGCGAGAATATGCTTTCTGTTACGCATATCGATAAAGTCAACGACAATTAAACCGCCAAGATCTCTCAGCCTCAGCTGCCGGGCCAATTCTGCTGCTGCTTCCATATTGGCCTGAAAAATAGACGCTTCAAAATTTTTACCTTTGGAGGTCGAGCCGGAATTGACATCGATTGCAACCAGAGCCTCGGTCGGGTCAATGACAATGGAGCCCCCCGAAGGAAGACTGACCTGGGACTGGTAAATGGATTCTATCTGATCTTCGACGCTATACTGATTGAAAATTGGCCGAGCGCCCTGGTGAAAACGGACATTGACGGTTCTCTGTTGTTCGGGCAGCATTTTGACAAACTCTTTCACCTGCTCCAATGCCGTCCGGTCGTCAACCAGGATCTCCTGGATGGATGGATCGAAATGTTCGCGCAAAAATCGGAGAACACTGCGATGATCTTCATAAACCAGACCGACCCCATCCAACTCTTGCCCTTTATTCTTAATCTCACCCCACAACTCAAGGAGATATTCGACATCGCGGGTTAAGGCATCCTGGGTTATATCGACACTGGCGGTGCGAACAATCCAGCCAATCCCTTCCGGTAAATTCATGGAAAGCATGGTATCCCTGAGTTGTGATCTTCTCTGTTCCCCGGAAATTTTCCTGGAAATCCCCGCTGAATCCGATCCCGGCATCAGGACTACACAACGTCCGGGAATCGACAGGAAGGTGGTCATATTCGCCCCCTTCTTACCCACCTCTTCCTTGACGACCTGGGCGAGAATCTCCTGCCCTCTCTCAATGACATCGGTTATGTTCAGTTTCTTCCACTGATTATTTTCAACCAGGCGAAGAGTTTCTGCCGATAAGTCCTGCTTATAGTATTCGGGGTGAATTTCGCTAAAGGGCAAAAATCCGTTTTTTTCTGTCCCGTAATCGACAAATGCCGCCTGAAGACTCGGTTCGATAGCGACAATGCGGGCCTTGTAGATATTGCTTTTGGTTTGGGTTCTGGAAATGGTTGAGACATGGATCGACTCCAGCCGGCCATCTTCGAGCAGAGCCAGGCGACATTCTTCCGGCTCTTCCGCGTTAATAAGAAGTTTACATACTTTCTTGGATTCTTCTTTACGCTGAACGGCACTGGTGGTTTTTTCATCTGCAGCTTGCGCCGCATCTGCGTCTAATTGCTCATCCTGTTGGTCATCAAAACCAGCTGCAGGGGGTTGGTCATTTGCTGCTTCCTCTGTTTCGGCCGGTTCACCAGTGGGTTTCACATCCTTGTCGTCATTTTTTGCGACAATTGAAGATGTATCTCCACCCGCCGGTTTTTTTCTGCTGCCTCTCCCCCGGCGTCCACGAGGGCGTTTGGGTGTTTCTTTTTCCTCAACAGGAGGCTCGCCAATCCGGGCGGAATCAGTTTTAATCTCAGGGCTTACCTCTGTCCCCTCTGCCGGAGCCGTTGTATCCGCTAAAACCTTATCGTCTGTCTTGGTAACTTTTTTCGTTGGACGCCTGCCGGAACGTTTCCTGGCGGGAGCACTCTTTTTTTTAGGCTTGTCCGGAGTTTTTTCCCCGGCGCTTTCCAGACTGATACCGCCTGTTTCTTCAGTTTCGGCCTTTGGCTTGGCTTTTTTTGCAGTGCGCTTTCTGGGACTTTTTTGAACTTTTCCAGCTGTGCTGGTCTCTTTCCCCGGCTCCAGCGTTTCGGGGATAGCATCGGGTGCTAAATCGGTGGTAGTACTCTTCCACCACGCCCCGGTCGTCGCTTTTATTTGCACAGTTTTACTTTCTTTTTCAGCATCTTTTTTTCCAACCATATTATGTCCTTTTTGCCGGATGGAGTACCTCAAGAGTGGACGCAACCCGGCAATCTTATTGATATAGTCGTTGACGATACAGACATTCAAAAGCCTGTCGTACAACAATCAGCGTATTGGTAATGACTCATTTATCGGGATACAAGGAGCAAGCTCGTTTGAGGCAGCAGTGGTGCTGTGGCTATTCCCCAGAGCATTCAGGGTAATAGCCAAAGATTTCCGCCGGCCTGATAAGAGTATCTATACTCACTGTAAACCTGCAATTCTTATAAGAGGTAATGATCCTGGGTGTTCTACGATACAGTGAACCCTTCATGTTAATATGTGATCAATACCCCGACACACTAGTACTGTCAATTTCCGTGAAACACAAATGGTATTTCATTTAATGTTATGTGAATTTCCATATTTCCACCATCTCTGCCGCTCAATTGAAGCTTCACGAAAAACACCTTTCAATTGATTTTTTATCTAGTCATATTAGAGCGATACTCTTGCCGATCAACAAAGAAGATCTGACTTTAAACTTGACAGTATTCACTCTGAACCGTACATTTCTTGCTCTCATAAGAGCGTAAACGCAGGATCGTTCTTTTCTCATTTTCAAGATAGAGGAATGATAGCAATACCACTGACTTTACTCTTTTCTTCATAAATAGAAAAGAGTATTACGTTGCTGACAACGATCTCTCGAAAGGAGTATGCCGTGCCTTCAGGTTTTTACCGAGTCAACCTTTTCTCAATGATCTTTATCTGCATTGCAGTGCTGTATTCTGGTGTTTTTATCTGCCAGGCCTACGCAGAAAATACCTCGACTGAAGAGTGGAATATTTCAGCAGACAGAATTGCCCGCTACGAGAAGCCAAACAGCATTATCGCCAAAGGCAACGTCGTTTTGATAAAACGCGAAAAAATGTCGCCGCGACCATCAGCAGCCGAGCTCCAGGCTGGTCTTTGGTCAGAAATCCTGGAAGAGAATGCTGAAAAAGCACCGATTGTGGCGGATGACGTTGCGCAGTTACCACCCCCGCAGTACCAGACAACCATGACAATCAAGGCCGACTGGATTGTCTACGATTTAGAGATGAAATCGATCAATGCCAGAGGAAATGTGCAAATTATCACTCAGGAAGATCAACTGAGTGCCAAAGCAGGCACCTTGAATCTAGTCGATCAGACGGGCATTTTTAATGAAGCGACAATCCTTCACAAGGACAACACGCTACACCTCGAAGGGAAAAAGATTGAAAAAACCGGACTGGATACCTATCGAATTGATGATGGTTGGGTGGTAACCTGTAAGGTAAATGCTGGAGAGACCCCACCCTGGAGATTCTCCAGCTCAAAAACAAATGTTCGGCAAGATGGTTTCGCCGTCTTGAGGCATGCGAAATTCAAAATAAAAGACGTACCTGTCTTCTATTCTCCTTACCTGCTTATTCCGGTCAAGAACACCCGGCAGACCGGATTTCTTTTTCCGGAATTTTCATCTTCCCAGAACAATGGATTTGGCTTTAATTTGCCTTTCTTTCTTAATATTTCCGAATCCGCTGATGCAACTTTTTATCCGAAATATCTGACCAATCGTGGCTTTATGCCGGGCGTCGAGTTCCGTTATGTGGCCAGTGAGACCGACAAAGGAGCCCTGACTGCCAGTTACCTCGACGACCAGCTTTCCGATCCCTCGGAAACGGAGTATTATAACGATACTGGATATACCCACGATAACAGTGACAGGTACTGGCTGAGAGGCAAAGCGGATCATTCCTTTGGTGACTGGCAGACACGTCTTGATATGGATATCGTTTCCGATCAGGATTACTTAAATGAGTTTGACACCGGGGTAACAGGATTTCAGAACACACATTTTCGATACCTGAACACCTTTGGTCGGGGTTTCCAGAATAAGACTGATGCCTTGCGCGAAAACACTCTTAAAACCCTGCGTAGCTGGAACGGGACATCGCTGCAGGTAGGCCTGCTGGCTGTCAATGACGCAGACACCAACGCCAGCGGCATCAATACCCCTCTCTGGAAACTCCCCAGTGTTGACTACTCCGGGGTAGTGCCTGTCGGGGAAACATATTTTTCCTTTGATTGGGACACCAATTATGTCGATTATTGGCGGGAAGACGGCATAGGCGGGCATCGATTCGATATCAATCCAACTCTCTCCACCCCTATTCCCCTTGGTGCATACCTTGAATCGCGAGCAGAAGTCGGTTTCCGTGATACTTTTTATATTGTTCAGAACTATGGCGAAGCAGAGTGGGCAAACGACGACATCCAGAACCGGATATATCCGGAATTTGAAATAGAGGTCGCGACTACTCTTGAGCGGGATTTTAATTTTACCGAAAACAGCGATCGAACAGTTACCCACCAGGCAAGGCCATATGTTAAATATGGTTATATTCCTTCAGTTGACCAGGACAATCTGCCGCAGTTGGACGAAGTCGATTTTGTCGAAAACAGCAATGCGATTACCTACGGGGTCAATAATTATATCAATTCATTCACCGGTGGTGACAAAAAATGGGGTAACCTCAACGACTATGCTGAGCTGACCATTGAACAATTTTATGACCTGAGGGATTCCGAGTCAGACCAGCCTTTTTCCGATATCTTTTCGGAATTGAAATGGTGGCCATTGACGGGAATCGCTGTTGCATATAAAAATTATTACGATGTTTATAATAATGCATTCAACCAGCATATTTTTGAGGGGGTGTACAGAAGCAGCAGAGGCGATTCCTTAATTCTCGATTACAGTTATAATGACGAACAAAACATCGAGCAGATCAACGGAATTTTTATCGCCCATCTTATTAACGGCTGGTATGCGGGAGGTAAAGTTGAGCATTCAATCTCGCAGGATGAAACGATCGAGGCAACTGGTTCTCTTACGTATCGAGCCCCTTGCTGGGCGGTAAAATTTGAGACTACATACACCCCCGAAGACATCAGTTACCTGCTTGTGTTCAGTCTAGCCAATATCGGCTCCCCGTTTGGAATCAACTTTTGAGACATACACTAAAATAAATTTGCCATGAACTATGACATTTTCAATGGCGATGCCGATGGCATTTTCGCCCTGCATCAATATCGACTGGAAAACCCACTGCCAGATGCACAGCTCATAACCGGGGTCAAAAGGGATATCCGATTGCTCTCCCAGATTGAAAATACCCAGAACGGTCATCTGACGGTGTTCGACATCTCTCTGGACAGCAATCGTGCCGCACTGATGGATCTACTGCAGCAGAATAATACGGTTATCTATTTTGATCACCACTTTGCCGGTGACATACCGCAAACCCCGTACTTGCAGGCATGCATCAACCCCTCTCCGGATACCTGTACCTCAATGCTGGTCAATTCGGCTCTGGCAGGAAAATATTGTCTCTGGGCCATATGTGGTGCATTTGGTGACAACTTACACAATTTGGCCAGCCGGCAAGCCAAAGAGCTAGGTTTGACCAAACAGCAGACAGGGCAGTTACAGGAGCTAGGAGAACTCTTTAACTATAATGGTTATGGCACGAAAATCGAAGATCTCCACTATCATCCGCAAGACCTCTATAAAGCGATTGCACCATACTCCAGTCCTTTTATCTTTCTGGAGCATTCGCCGGAACTGATTGCTTTACGGGCAGGGTATAATGCAGACCTTGCTCTGGTCATGGAGATAGACGAGATGAAGACAGCCGGTAAAAACAGAATATATCGCTTGCCCGACACACCATGGGCCAGGCGGGTCACCGGGGTTTTTTCCAACTTGCGAGCAAGAGAACAACCGGGGTCAGCCCACGCAGTTATCACTGAAAATAATGATAAAAGCCTGAGAATCAGCGTGCGCGCCCCTCTTGGCGATCAGCGCGATGCCGATACTCTCTGTAAGCTTTTTCCTACCGGTGGAGGCAGAAGAGCTGCTGCGGGAATCAACAGCCTGCTGGCATCGCAGTTGGATGTGTTTGTCGACAAATTTCTCTCTTTTTACCGGTGATGGCGTCGTAAAAAGGAGCTGTGATCATAGACCTGCACCTGAAATTTTACTTCCTGGGTTCCATACTCCTGGTGGTTTTGGCGATGACCACACTTTCGGAGTGTTGCGCGCAGGAAGCGGAAAACAGCTATCGACCACTGCACCGTCTGGCAGAACATGAAATACCACTCTTTGCCGATGATCTGGATATCGACTCGCTGCTCCAATCGGCCAGGCGCCAGGCGGCGTATCTGCAAAAACAGGACCCTGCAAAAAAGATCACTTTTGGAGCGGATCACTACGATAACCGCTGGCTACTGCTTTCCGTACAGGAGCTTTTTGGCAAATTACGGCAAAACCCCGACAACAAAGAGTTCAACCGCTTTATCAAGCAAAACTACCTCGTCTACCAGGCCGGAGGGCGAAGCGGGGGAACAGCACGAGGAATGCTGGTTACCGGCTATTATGAGCCGATCTTTGCCGGTAATCTTGCCAAAAAACCACCCTTTCTGACGCCTCTCTACAGCCTGCCGAAATCCCTGGTCAGTGTGACGGCAGCAGATGGCAAGACTAAAATCGGCCGATACACCAAAGACCAGAACTTCGTTAATTTCTGGAGCCGGGCAGAGATCGAAAATAATAATCTGCTGCAAGGAGACGAGCTGGCCTTTCTCCAGGACCCTTTAGATGCCTTTCTCCTTCATGTGCAGGGCTCCGGCCGGATCCAACTACCGGACAAGTCGGTCCGGTCCGTCCGCTTTGCCGGATCCAATGGGCGTGCTTACAGCAGTATCGGCAAGCTGCTGGTCGATGAAAAGATTCTGTCCCTGGAAGAGGTGAATATCCCGGCCATAAGAGCCTATCTGCACGATCACCCGGATCAGCTACAGCGGATTCTCCAGCATAATGAAAGGTTTATTTTTTTCAGCTGGGGCGATGCCCAGCCCCCCAAAGGCAGCAGCGGAGAAGTCCTGACGCCGGGTCGATCGATTGCCATGGATGCGGCTGCACTGCCCGGTGGCACTATTGCATATTTAGTGACGCGACGACCGGTAGTGGCCGGCGACGGCAACATCACCGGCTGGATCCCACTCAATCGGTTTGTTTTCCCACAGGATTCGGGCGCGGCCATCAAGGGAACGGGACGGGTAGATATTTTCTGGGGCACAGGGAACTATGCCGAGGTAGCCGCCAACCACATGCATGAGGAAGGCGCACTCTTTTTTTTAGTAAAGAAAGGCTTTCCCGGTATCAACCAGTGAAGATCGATCACAGCATCAATATTTACTTGGGGGCAAGAAGAGCAAATCTCTGCCAAAAATCGGGAAAAGATTTGGCTACGCATTCCTCACCGGTAATTTGTACCCCGGGAATGCGAAGACCGGCTACGGCCAGACTCATCGCCATGCGGTGATCTGCGTAGGTTTCGATCGCAGCGCCATGCAGCCCTGCTCCCCCCTGGCCATGAATAATCATGGACGCATCCTGCTCTTCAACTCTTACACCCAGTTTGGTAAGCTCAGTGACCATGCCGGACAGCCGGTCACACTCCTTTATCCGCAGATGGGCGATATTTTCAATCACCGTAGTCCCATGGGCAAAAGCGGCAACAACGGCAAGCGTTGGCACAACATCCGGCATATCGCCCATGTCCACTCTGATCCCCTCTAACCGCGATCTTCCCTGCAAAGTAATGCCATTACCGGATCGACTCACATCACAACCCATCCGACCCAAAAGAGGCACCAGCATGGCATCGCCCTGGAGCGACGGCACCGGAACGTTGGTCACCGTCACCCGCCCACCGGTGACGGCGGCGGCTGCCCAGAAATAAGAAGCGTTGGAGGCGTCGCCTTCAATCCGATACTCTCTGGCCCGATAGCAGCCTTGCGGGATAGTAAACAAGCTGAAATCGGGGGTACATTCGACCGCAATGCCAAAGGCGTCCATCACCGAAAGGGTCATGGCGACATAGGGCTTGGATAACACCTCACCCTCCACTTTGAGAACTGCCGGTGTTTTGGCATAGGGAGCAACCAGCAGCAGAGAGGACAGGTACTGACTGCTTTTCCCTTCGGGAAGAACAGTTGAACCACCGGCAAGTCCCTTGCCGTTGATGGCAAGAGGCGGACATCCGTTACCCCTGGTCGCGGTTATATCCACTCCCCAGCCCTGCAGGGCAGTCAGCAATGGCCCGATTGGACGCTGGTGCATGCGGGGATCACCGTCGATTATATAGCTTGAATTGCCAAGAGAGGCGACAGAGGTCAAAAATCTTGTCGCCGTGCCGTTATTACCCAGAAAAATCGGCTCCGCCGAAGGCTGGATCACCCCCCCGTTGCCATGCACAAGCCACTCCTGGCCTTTGACCATGGCAATACCCATCTGCATGAGGGCCGTAGCTGAATAGTGGGTATCCTCACTTTCCAGCGGACCAATAAGCCTGCTTGTTCCTTGTGCCAGCGATGCGGCAATAAGTGCTCTCTGGGTAAGACTTTTTGAGCCGGGGACTTCAATTACGGCGTCAACATGGGGGATTGGCTGTATGGTGATCATGGCAGATTCACGGCAGGGGTTTGGGATTGGTAGAATGTTCTTTCGGGGAATCTAATCGAAGCGCTCCGATAATAGAGCGGATCGAGGTCAGGTTTTCCGCCACAGCATAGGCAGCAATCCCGTCGACGACCTCCTCGCTCGCTCTGGGGTTGACAAAATTGGCGGTACCAACCTGCACCGCAGTGGCCCCGGCAAGCATGAACTCCAGGGCATCCTCGGCCGACTCGATGCCTCCTATACCGATGACTGGTATGGAGACCACCCGAGCAACCTCAAACACCATGCGCAAAGCGATTGGTTTTATAGCGGGCCCAGAAAGGCCGCCGATAACATTAGCGAGAACGGGACGTTTCGTTTTCAGATCAATGCCCATGCCGATCAGGGTATTTATAAGAGAAATTGAATCGGCTCCGGCTTCTTCAACGGCCCTGGCGATAACGGTGATATCCGACACATTAGGCGAGAGTTTAACCATTACCGGTACATCGGCCTTTTTCCTGACCGCCGATGTTACCGCTGCCGCCATCGCCGGATCGGTACCAAAAGCGACTCCGCCTTTTTTTACGTTCGGACAGGAGATGTTTACTTCAATCCCGCCAACTCCGGGCACCCCGGTGAGCCTTTCGGTAATCTCGGCGTATTCCGCCAGGGAATCACCAAGGATGTTGACAATAACCGGAACGTTCAGCCCGGCAAGATAGTTCATCTTCTCAGTAATAAACCGGTCGACACCGACATTCTGCAAACCTATGGCGTTGAGCATGCCGCAGGCGGTTTCCATGATTCGCGGTGGTGGATTTCCCGCCCGGGGATGCAGAGAAATCCCCTTGACTATCACCGCTCCCAGCCGATGCAGATTCATAAGGTTTTCAAACTCTCTGGCATAGCCAAATGTTCCCGATGCGGTCATCACCGGATTAGCCAGTTGGAGAGAGCCGATATTTACCCGCAGATCAGGCCCTCTCCCCTGTTGAGGGTTTACATATTCCATAATAAATCCTCCGCATCATACACCGGGCCGTTCAGACAGACATGGGTGTAGCCGCCATTGCCGGCATGTCTGCTGCAACCGAGACACGCCCCCATACCACAGGCCATAACACTTTCAACGGAGACCTGGCAGGGTATACCCCGTGACGCGCAAAAGCCGCTCAGCCCTGCCAGCATAGGTTCCGGGCCGCAACCATAAACTGTGCATCCGGCTGGCAATTCTATGGAATCGAGAATCTCAATCACTACGCCTTGATGACCGAGAGAACCGTCATCGGTTGCCGTCAGGATGCTGATGCCGAACTGTCGGAAATCATCAAGCAATGGTTCGATTTCGCTTTTCTGTCGCGCCCCAAGAATAACCAAATCCTGCCGACAGTCTTTTTTCAATCGGCAGTTTTCTTTGACAAGAAACAGCAAAGGGGCAATGCCCAGGCCACCGCCGACAATAACCGTGGGCGCGTTCTTATTCAGGCGATACCCTCTTCCTAAGGGACCGAACACGGACAGGGTTTCTTTCTCTTTCACATGGGCCAGAATATCCGTGCCTCGACCGACCACTTTGAAATAGATCTGGATCTTCCCCTCCAGAGTAGTCTGGTGTATAGAAAAAGGTCTTCGGAGCAGCGGATCTTTGCCAATGCCGGTCTTGATCATAACGAACTGGCCGGGTTTGGCGCAACCGGCAACCTTGGGGCAATCTAGGGTCAGACGGTAGTTTGTCGGCGAAAATTGTTCAACACGCGTGACAGTTGCATTTTCCTGGTATTGTGACATAGTTAGGTTATATAATTGATGGTGTCGAAAAAACTCCCGATTGCATATGAAGCTTTTTACTGGGCCATTTCTTAAGCTTACTTTAATTTCTTACGAGTTTATTCTTTCATCTACACTATGTTTACCGACCCGATCCTTATATGCATAGCCGCGGTTTTCGGCGGTGTTGTCGGCAGTTTCTTAAACGTTGTGATTCTCCGTTTGCCGGATCCGAAACAATCGATAGTCTTTCCAGCTTCCCATTGCCCGAAATGTTCTGCTGCCCTGCAGTGGTATGAAAACATCCCAGTCATCAGCTACCTTTTTCTGCATGGCAGATGCGGTCACTGCGGGGTGTCTATCTCGTTGCAGTATCCGCTTGTCGAATTGATGATGGCGCTTCTTGCTGCCGCCCTCATGTATAGATTTCAGCTGTCAATCGCAACTGCCGGATATTTTTTATTCTGTGCAGCGCTGCTGGTCATTATCTTTATTGACATCCACCACCAGATCATCCCTGATGTGATCAGTCTGCCGGGCATTGTCCTCGGTGTTCTCTTTTCCCTCGTCAGTCCCACCGTCACCTGGCAGAGTTCTCTCATCGGATTGCTCGTTGGTGGAGGAGTACTCTATGCAGTAGCTTTTTTCTACTTTGTCCTGCGTAAAGTCGATGGCATGGGCGGGGGTGACATTAAGCTGCTGGCTATGATTGGTGCCTGGCTTGGCTGGCAATCACTGCCCTTTGTGATTTTTGCCAGTTCCTTAGGCGGCACTTTTGTCGGTCTGATCGCCATGCTGGACCAGAAAAAAGGTGGCCGAACCCGGATCCCCTTTGGTCCTTTCCTGTCCCTTGCCGCTCTTGTATATACTTTCTATTCAGAAAATATTCTTTATTTTTTCCACCTTTATTTGACCGGGCAGTGGCCTTGAGAGCTCCAATCAGTAATAGTTCACCGGAATACGTTTGGTGACCGCATGACCCGGATCAGTAACCGTTCAAGCAGTGCTTCAGGTTCATACAAGCAGGCCTCCGAGCTATAGTTGGCTATGTGAGGAGGGCTGATCGGACGAAAATGGAGTGCTGATGAACGGTTACCAATCAATTGCCGCTGAGCAGTCCAAGAGCAACTAGTCGGCCGGCGTTCTTTGCCTCATCACCTTGCGTTTTACTGTGACCGTAAGTTGGATAATGTTTTCTGAACCAGGAATTTTCCTTTCGACCCATTTTTCCCCGCAGTTGGAGGACCAGACCGATAAAGCGCCACGGTTCTTTGATTGGATGCTCAAAAACTATCGGTTGAGCTGGCCTGGCACCATGTTTCTGCAAAGATTGTTTCACAGTCCAGTAGTGAATCCGCCAATAAGAACGGCATGAGATAAACGGAATAACCACCTTGCCGGCACATACCTGTTTGCCGTATCTGTCAAGAAAGTCAAGTATCGGCCCACTTGGGTGATAGGACCAGGTCGGGCCGGCCAAAACGATGCAATCCCAGTCATCAAAACATAACTCGTTGACCGGCTGGATGGTCATCCGGCGCCGGAAAAAAGTCCCGATCATCGCTATAGCCAGTTGGATATTGGTTTTGAAAGGAAAGCCATAGGGAGCGACCGGCTCCAGTCTTTCAAGCCCAACCTCAACCCCTTCACCGTCAAGACCTTCAACAAATTTTTTGATTAATAGTCTGGTCTGCTGGGTAAAAGAATAAAAAACAATGAGCACTCGTTTCTTTTGCAAATGACATCCTCGGATATCGGTTTACGCAACGGAAAAACAGTTTCTCTACGTTCTCTTCTTTTAACAAAAAAAAGCCCCCGACAAGTCGGGGGCTTTGCTATTATCAGAAGCAGTCTCTCAACTAGGCCTCTACTTCGTGTTCAACACCTACAGCAATTTTGTACAAAACGGTCACCAACAGGAAACCTGTTGCCCAGATTCCAAGAGTAATACCAATTTCATTGGCAGTTGGATAATATTCAACAATTTCCTCCAATGGATTGACCACCAAACCACCCATAACAAAACCCAGACCTTTATCCAGCCAAAGAGCCACAAAGATCGCAACACAGCCAATGCCCACCAGAAGATCGGTATACACCTTGGCAATTTTCATATAGGCAAACACCCCAAGACCACCGAAACAGAGGAGGACTGAAGTCCACATGAAGGGCACAAGATTATTGTATACATGGCCATTATGCTCAAGACCAAAAAACAAATACTGCAGAGAATGCATATGGCCGGGAATATTGGAGTAGTAGCCGACAAAAAATTCCAGGCAGACAAAAAAAGCGTTGATGATAGCTGCATACATGATGATGGTTGTCAGCTTGTTGATCGCCTCTTTTCCGGCGTCAAAATGAGCGACCCGCTTCATGATCAAACAGGCGATAACTATTAGCGCTGGCCCTGCGGCAAACGCCGAAGCGAGAAAACGAGGGGCAGTAATGGCGCTCAGCCAGAAATGTCTTCCAGGCAGACCGCAGTAGAGCATAGCCGTTACGGTATGGATCGAGACGGCAAATGGAATGGAAATATAGACGAAAATGTAAACCCATTTCGGTGGCTTCACCTGTTTACGTTCAGCAGTAAGAATTACCCAGCCGCAGATAATGTTCAGGGTCAAATAACCAAGAAGAACAACCATATCCCAAAAAAGCATGGAATTGGGGGTCGGGTGCAGAATCATATTCAGCCCACGTAATGGCTGACCGATATCAGCCATAATGAACATGAGGCACATAACCAGGGCGGATATTGCCAAAAATTCACCGAGGATGGTGAGTCTGCCGAATGTTTTATAATTATGCACATAATAGGGAAGCACCAGCATCAAGCCTCCTGCCGCCACACCGACCAGGAAGGTGAATTGTGAGATATACAATCCCCAGGACAGGTCACGGCCCATACCTGTCAAGTACATGCCTAAGAAAAACTGCCTGAGATAACAAATCGCTCCGACGGCAATGAATGCAGTTAGAAATGCCAGCCACATCCAGTAGTTAGAGTTGCCTTTTAATACTTTTTCAATCATGACTCCCTCACACTATGTAAAAGACTGACGGTTTCGTTCCAAGGGATGGTTTCCTTTGGATGGTATGGTCCTGGTCAAGACGCTGACGAATCTCGGAATTTGGATCATTGAGGTCCCCAAAGACGATCGCACCAACTTCCTTGACAGCTTCAACACAGGCGGGTTCCTGCCCGAGGGCAAGCCGTTCGCCACAGAAATTGCATTTCTCAACAACACCACGCATACGCGTTGGAAAATCGGCGTTATACTCTTTTATATAAGGCCGCGGATCCATCCAGTTAAAACTCCTGGCCCCATAGGGGCAACCCATCATACAGAACCTGCAACCTATACAGCGATGGAAATCCATGGCCACAATACCGGTGGATTCCATCCTAAAGGTAGCCTTGGTTGGGCAAACTCGCACACAGGGAGGCTCATCACAATGATTACAGAGTACCAGGTAATTGTTCTCCCTGGTGATCTGTGACTCATGATAGGATGAATGCTCCGGGAAAGCATTTCCAAAAGGAGCATTCCAGAGCCATTTGATCTCATTTTTCTTGCTGTCGATCTGAGGAACGTTATGAACCTTGTGACAGGCATGCGCAGCTTTTTCAAGAAGATCGGGATAACCATACAACTTGCGCATATCAATGAGCATGCCAAGACGCACCCCGGTGGGAGCTTCTGCCATTCCATGACCTGCAACTTTATGAGCATCCGCAGGAGCGGCGTGTCCAGCAGTCTCGCCATTTCCCTCTGATGACGCGAGAGCTGGAGAGGAGGTGAGTTTGATTACCGCTGGAGCACTTATTCCGGCTAAAGCCGTTGCCCCGGCAAGCTTTAAAAATTTTCTTCTTTGCTTATCCATTAGTGTGTCTCCTTCTTGGTCGCCGCTAAGGCAGGAGTCAAATGACAATCCCAGCAGTTGGGTATGACAGATGTATATGCATGACAGGAGTCACAAAATTTCTCCTTATTTGAGTGGCACTGCATGCAGGCCAACTGCAAACCTTTCCGATATTCTTTGCCGTTTACTGTTACCGCAACACGGTCACCATTTCGCAGAACCTCATCACGCCATTGATTGAGCATAACCATATGACTGGCCCGCATTTCTGCGACAGGTGCGACACACTGTTTTTCTCCACCCGGAGGAAGTTCAGGCTTTGGCACCGCGCTAGCCTTCGAGAACGCGTTGAACCAGAGCGGGAAAGTTACAATCAGGACGAATATAGCCAGCCCCGGTATTATAAATCTTTTGTTGTACATTAGATTAACTCCTCTGTTCAGTTCAGGATATATTAAAGCATTGTACGGAAGCCATCATCCAGTTCAGCGCGGTTTTCGCCTTCAATCACGAGTGCATTGGCAACAAGCTCAGTGACTCCGCAAACCCCAACAGTCGGATTCCAGTAGTTCATAAGTGATGTCAATGTCGCCCTGTCAATCGCACAGACACATGCCAACATGTTCACATCATGTTTCTCGTGAACATACTTAACGGCATTCGCGCGCGGCAATCCTGAACGCATTCTCAATTCCATAATCTCATCGGTGTTAAGACCGGTTCCTGAACCACAGCAGAAGGTCTGCTCTCGAATGGTGTTCTCCGGCATTTCAACCCAGTCAACCACATGATCAAGGATGTAACGAGGTTCATCCATAAGCCCCATAGCTCGAGCTGTGTTACAGGAGTCATGATAAGTCGCCTTGACATGGCTGTTACGGCTCTTATCGAATTTCAGCTTGCCATGTTTAATAAGATCGGCGGTAAACTCACTGATATGGACCATCTTGGTCGATGCCGCGTTCTCGAAAACAGTACCGGTAATCGACGATACTGGTTTTTCCAAGAAATCTGCCGGACCATTCATGGTGTCCATATACTGATGGATAACCCGCCACATATGACCGCACTCACCACCAATAATGTATTTGACTCCTAATCTTTTTGCCTCTGCGTACATCTTGGCATTGAGCTTCTTCATCGTCTCATTGTTGGTGAAGAGACCGAAGTTTCCACCCTCCGAGGCGTAGGTTGACCAGGTATAGTCTAAACCGATGGCTTCAAAGAGAGCAAGATAGCCCATCGCGGTATACAGACCAGGCTCGGCAAAGACGTCGGCCGAGGGAGTAATGAACAATACTTCTGCGCCTTTTCGGTTAAAACTGATATTTGGCCTGACCCCGGTCAGCGATTCGACATCATCGACCAGAAATTCCACATTATCTTTGAAGGTATGCGGCTGCAGGCCCATATGGTTGCCGGTGCGATTGGAGTTGGAAGCAGGTTCCAAAATCCAGTTAATCCCCACGCCGACCAGATGCAGGAGTTCGCGAAGCATCATGGTGACTTCAGCGGTATCGATGCCATAGGGGCAAAAAACCGAGCATCTGCGACACTCAGTACACTGATAAGAGTACATAAACCATTCTTTAAGCACCCCAACGGTCATCTCGCGGGCACCGGCCATTTTACCAAGAATCCTACCCGCCAGAGTAAAATCATTGCGGTAGACGGAGCGGAGCAGCTCAGCGCGCATCACCGGCATATTTTTCGGGTCACCTGTACCGAGAAAGAAGTGGCATTTGTCGGCACAGGCCCCGCAGCGGACGCAGCAGTCCATGAAAATTTTCAGGGAACGAAATTTTTCCAGACGCTCTTTCAATCCTTTGATTATTATTTCTTTCCAGTCCGGCGGTAATTTCCAGTCTTCATCTTCCGGGGACCATTCACGGGAGTTGGGGAAATGCAGCCCCGACTGACTGTCGAGATAGGCCACTTTTTCCGACTTGGCAGGGTAGGCATAATTACCCGACTTGAACACAGCCGGGTACTCCATCCAATCCATGGTAGGTATCGCTCCTGTCGCCAAGGATGGTCCCTGCACTACGCTCTTCGATAATTGATCTAATTTTGGAACTGCCATCGTTATCTCATCCTTTTAAGCTAGTTTTGGGTCAAAATTCTTATTCTTCATCCTTTTTAGGAGCCAGCTCCTTTTCAACCGGAATGCCGGCATCTACCATAAATTCACGGAATTCATCCTCATAACCAGCATAGGAATGGGGCAGGATTCGCGGATTCCAGGGATTGATATGGCGCCTGGCACGACTGTCATTTTTCATGTTCCTGGTCGGGCTCATGAATACACCGGCAAAATGCATCAGCTTACTGAAGGGGAAATAAGCGATCAAGGCGCAGACAAGAAAAAGATGGATATAAAAGATTGCGCCTATTTCAGCACCTATTGTCGGTGAAAATGTAACCAGGCCAACAAGCAGCTGTTTGACATTGACGATATCGATATCGGTGCGCAGCACGTAACGCATCAGGATACCGGTTAAGGCGATGGCGAAAATAAGCACCAAGGGGAAATAGTCGTTCATCAGGGAGATGAAGCGGACATGGCGGGTAATAAGTCTTCTGGAGAACAAGAGCACGCAGCCTGCCAGCAGTCCTATATCAGTAATGTACCAGTTAGGTGCACCCACCTGAAAAATCCCGTCAATGGCTTCAATCCAGCCGACCCAGAATGGAATCGGATCGAGGAAAAGACGCATATGCCGAAGGATGATCACCAGAAAGCTGTAATGAAAGATGAGGGCAAACAGCCACAGCCACTTCGAAGATTCATACGTGACCTTCGGACCGTCATAGATTTCCGATTTGGTGTTGCGAAACAGTGACCTGAAGGTCACTACTTCAAGAAACATCCGGGCGATAACCTCGGCTGTAGTGTTCGGGGCCTCAAGCTTGTCGTGCTTGATAAAATCCAAAGATTTCCCCTGTCCACACGTTGTCTGGATGGAAAATGGTACGGGGGATTTACCCCACTGCACCACCCGGTAGACCGAACCCCCGAGAAAGATCATTATAGCCAGATACGGTAGAGCGACACCAAATAAATAGGGCATCCCCGGTATCTGCGATCCGAGTCCGGCAATCAGTACCAACGCTATGACTGCCAGGAATGAGAAGGCGTACTTCATTTCTTACCTCGCTTCAGTTGAACTGTTTTGGAAACCACGTAGCCGGAACAAATCACGACCGACTCCGCAGAGACCAGTTAAAGACCATTAACCTATAGCTAAACTTTTTTATCAGCCAGCAGGTTCGATGGACACTTGCTGTCTGTTAATATGTGACTTCCCGACTTAATCTCATTTATCCGGACCTGATACAGGCGTTCCCGGAACTGCATGTAAATATCAAAAGCAGCCAGCATGGCCAGATCTACCGCAAATTCAAAATCATACAATTCAGCGATCAGATGTTTTCGTTCTTTATCAGCGGCGAAAACTTCGCGGGTAATGTGCTTGATCGCATTGAGCGGTGCTATGGCCTGTGCCGGGGTAAATTGCTGGACGGAGCGAATACTTATTATCTGTTCTAGGGGGGCGGTGAATTCTCCGGCATCGGCTCCTTTGGAGAATTTTTGAAAGAGTTGGTTCAAGGACTGTCGGATATTCCCGCCGACTGGATTGGCGAACATGTCACGTTCTTTCACAAAAAAACTCGAGGAAGCATAGGTAGAAAGTGTATATTCTACCCACTTGTTGACTATTTTCTCCCCGTGGTTTCGAAAACCTTCCGCCAGATCCATATGTTCACAACCCTTTCCACTTTCTATTTCCTAAGATACCTCAACTCAACAGACACTCGACAAGGTAAGAAACAAATGAATGACCATTCACAAAGTGACATTTCTAGCACCTTTCCGTCTCTTTTTCAAGAACATTTTTATCACGCACATTCTGCTCAAATGACGGTATAGTGAGGCGTCACGCGCCGTTTCCCGTAAACGATTACCAGCACCGAATCTGTTTTTTCTTTACCGTTTTAATTTTTTGAAAAGCGGATAATATCACCGACGATATTAACCGCTTCCCTGATGTAAGGATCTTCCTTGACGTCTTTCAGCCACTTATCTTTAGGATCTTCCTGGTCATTATCTTCAATTTCAAAATCGGAGTCTTCCCCCCCTTCCTCACGATATTTACGATAATGAGCGCCCACTTTTTCGCGCATTAATCTTGACTCTTCACGCTTTAACCGCATATCATCGAGTTGCACGGTAAGCATGGTATTTTCACTTCGTTCGGCGCCTTTTGCTGCTTCTTCGCTGATGATTTTGAAACCTTCATCCTGCGCTACCCGCTTTTCACTCAATGCCTGCAGTTTGGCGAGATCAAATGATGCTTTAGACGGAGTAAATTCAACAGGGGCAATAGAATCCCAGGGAAGCGAGTAATCAAGATAGCGCTCTCCTGATTTTATATGTTCAAAAAGATTGGGTAAGACAATATCGGGCTCTACACCTTTGTATTGTGTCGAGCTGCCATTGACCCGGTAAAATTTCTGGATTGTGACCTTCAAGGCACCGATGTCCTCATATTTACGAACCTGCAGCAGGGGGATATTCTCATTGAGATCGATAATAGTCTGCACCGTTCCCTTGCCGTGGGTGTGCGTGCCGCCGACAATTACTGCCCGGTGATAATCCTGTAATGCCGCTGCGACAATTTCCGAGGCGGATGCGGAAAATTTGTTGACCAACACAACCAGTGGTCCATCGTAGGAGACCTCCTCGTTAGTATCGCTTAAGATCCGTTTATCACCAAATCTGTTCATGACCTGTACAACCGGTCCTGATTTTATAAAAAGACCAGTTATGTCAACTGCATCGACCAGAGCCCCGCCGCCATCGTCGCGGAGGTCGAGGATGATTCCATCGACATTCTGGCCTTTTAATTTGTTGATCTCCTTCAGTGTATCGTCGGTAGAGTTTCGCCCGTTCGCTCCATTCCTGGTGCCTTCGAAATCCCGGTAAAAACTGGGAATAAAGACATATCCCGTGCGCCGACCGTTCGATGATTCCATGACTGAACTTTTCACAAAAGTTTCTTCGATCTGAACCACATCGCGAACGATCCTGATGACCTCAGTTACACCATCTGTCTTTTTTACAGTGAGAATGACCGCCTGTCCTTTAGGACCCCGGATGAGGCGAACTGCGTCCCTAAGCCGCATATCGGTGATATCCACCGGCTCCTCACCTTCCTGGGCAACTTGCAAAATGATATCCTCAGCTTTCAGGCTCCCCTGTCTCGCCGAGGCACTGCCGGGGATGATTCTGATTACCTTGATAAAACCATCATCTTCCCGAAGAAGTGCGCCGATCCCTTCAAGGCTGCCGCGCATATTTATATCAAACTGCTCTTTACTGGCCGGGGGAATGTAATTGGTATGCGGGCCGAAGGCCCTGGTAACGCTATTGAAGAAACGATCGTAATGATCCTGCAGATTTTCCTGACGCAGACGCTGGAAAAAATTCTTATTTCTTTTACTGACCTTGGCCAGGGCTTCCTGCCAGAGTTCTTCCTCGGTCATTTTTTTTATGGCCGGTTTTTTTGCCGGTGGTTGCTGTTCACCTGTTTTCTGCAGTTTCGTTTTCTGCTCCTCTTCAAGATCAAGGTATTGCGAGATAACCTGGGCCTTCAATACCATCCGCCATCTATCTTCCAGTTCATCGAGATTTTTGGCAAAATCGATTTTTTCCGGGTCCGTTTCATAGGATTCGCTTTTGCCAACATTAAAAGACCCGACAGAGATATCTTTTGTGCCGGGCTTACCAATTACCACTTTGCTGCTCGCCAGCATTTTCTCGGCCATCTTTTGCACGATATCTATTTTTTCCGTTAAAATATCGTAACCGGCATCCGGCAGGGTAATGTGGCCGTCAGTAAGATTGTCGTCAATATAAGGGGCAAATGCTTCCAGTTGCTGTACATCTTTTTTCAGGAGAAACCGTTTCTGGAAATCAAGCTGTTTGATGTAGAGATTAAAGGCGGCCCGCGACAATTCGTCGCCCATCACCTTATCGCTGAAATGCAAAGCCGGCAGCTGTTTACTGAGGATATAGCCGATAAGTCTGTTTCTCTTTTGGTCAACCGCCCCAAGTTTGGCAGTATCGCCAAAACCGATGGTCGAAAAAGTCAGGCTGAGCAAGGTGAAACAAAAGACTAGAAGAATCTTTTTATTTTTCATAAATATAAATAAAGTTAAACTTGTAAAAAGACAGCGTGAACCTCACAGATGGCATCGTAAAAACCAAAGAGGGCAAAATATCCCTGTAAGAGATAACAGAACGGAAAAACAAATACTACGACAAAGAAGACATCAACATGAAAAAATTATCATAGAAAAGGAGCCGAAGCGCTCACAAGCGTGGAAGGCGAGTGCAGTACACCAGGGAAAATCATGGGGACGATGGACACAACTCTGCCAGCGCCGTATGTAAATTGCCCAACTCCACCCCCAGCTCTAAAGCAAAACCCTGCAGTTCCGAATAGGTGCAGTTGATAATGGTCTGCCGATTGCAGCCTTGCAGCTGTCTTATTTCAGTTTCCAGAAAGACCAGGAGTGCGTCTGCCGCCCGACTCCGGACCCGGCCTGTCTCCAGGTGCTGACGGGTACAAAAAGTACAAAAGCGCTGATAATTAACGATAGACCGGCCGATCCCGCGATATATGGATTTGGTCCTGTTACCGTGCTGTAGATCGCGTAAGATAATCTCCGTGAACCGGTCAACCGCCGCATTTTTCAGCAACTCAATCTGTTCGTCGGTCAAGCTTATACGGGGACCATCCTGCGCCCGTCTCAGCTGGTAGATGGCCGAATTAAAGGCGATTTCAGGTGTCTCTCCAGAATATCTGACAATATACCATTCATTTTCTAGTGCTTCACGCAGATCATCTGTCATAGCAACCGTCTATTGCTCATCTTTTTTGTTTGCCAGGCCAAAGAGTTCGCGAACAGTTGTCACCTTCAGATCGCTGTTGTCCCGTCCTGCGCAGGACTCACTTTTCAGATACATCAGTGGATCGTGGAGAATTTTCGTGGTAATAGCCGTTACCATCCTGGTGAGACCCTCCCGTTCGGATTCCTCAATCGCAGGCATTCTTGATAAAGTTTTCTCCAACTCCAACTGTCCTATCTCATCCATTTTTTTCTTTAAAGCCTGGATGGTCGGGGTAACCGCCAAGCCATTAAACCATCGCTCAAACTTCAGCGCCTCCTCATCGACGATACGGCCGGCCTTGACCGCCTCTTTGTCACGTTCCGATTTATTGATCTGGACGACATTGCTTAAATCATCAATATCATAGAGATAGACATTTTCCAAATCGTTTAACTGGGGATCAAGGTCCCTGGGAACAGCGATATCGATAAAAAAGAGTGGTCGATTCATCCTTGCCCGCATCACCGATTTAACTTCATCCTTATGCAGGATGATATCGGTAGCACCCGTGGAACTGATTATAATATCAACGTGTTTTAGCTGGGCAACCAGCTCCTGCATAGAAATGGCGGTCCCTTGAAAACATTTGGCCAAAGCAACCGCCCGGGCCAGAGTTCGATTCGCCACGGTCACCGAACCAACGCCCTGACCGACCAGATGTTCCGCAGCAAGCTCTGCCATTTCCCCCGCCCCAATCAGAAGAACTTTTTTATCACTCAGATTACCAAATATTTTTTTAGCCAGTTGTACGGCGGCATAGCTGATTGAGACGGCATGAGATCCAATAGCCGTTTCGGTGCGGACTCTTTTCGCCACCGAAAAAGCTTTATGGATCAGTTTATTGAGCAGTGGCCCGGTGCAGCCGAAATGCGCGGCATGCCGATAGGCTTCTTTCAACTGGCCAAGAATCTGTGCTTCCCCAACCACCATGGAATCAAGACTGGCTGCAACCATGAACAAATGGTGCACAGCTTCTTTGTCGTGCAGGATATAGAGGTACTGACGGCTCTGCTCCCGGCTCACCACATCGCCAAAAAGAAAATCAATAACAGCATTCTTAACGGCAACCCCGGCCTCGGTCACCAGAAGCAGCTCTACCCGGTTGCAGGTGGACAGAAGATAATACTCCCGCAGTCCGGCAATATTTTTCATTGCTGCAAGCGGCTGTTCATAACCGTCGGCAAGGGCAATTTTCTCGCGTATCTCCACCGGCGTAGTTTTATGATTTATCCCCAGGAGCACTATTTTTTCACTTGGCATAACTGTGTACCCCTCCAAGCAAATATGGCACTCCCCACAGAGTAAAGACAATAGCAGCGAACCCGACGATAGCCATGACCGCCGCTCTTTTTCCCCGCCACCCTACGGTGAAACGTTGGTGCAGCTGGACCAGATATAAAAACCAGGTTATCAGCGACCAGGTCTCCTTTGGGTCCCACTGCCAGTATGTTCCCCACGCCTGCCGCGCCCAGATCGATCCGGTGACGATGCCTAAGGTTAAAAAGACAAACCCTGTCGTCAGGCAATGATTGTTCAACTGGTCTAGAGCATCGAGCGATGGTAAACGGGAGAAGAAGTAACCGAACTTTTTACTTTTCAGTTCCCTCTCCTGCAACAGATACATAAGACCGCCGCAAAAAGCCAAAGACAGAAAACCGTAGGCAATGATCGAAACTCCGGCATGAACGGGCAGCCATGCGCTTTGCAATGCCGGCACCAGCGGGCTGAAGTCCCGGGAAGAAAGAGAAGAGATCAGCAACAGGCAGAAAATGAGGACCGAGACAAAAGTACCAAAATTTTTAACCGTATACCGCCATCTGAAAGAAAGATAGGCCCAGGTGGTGGCCCAGGCAAAAAAGGCCACGGCTTCATGTTGCGAGGTTATCGGAGTATGCCCTGCCAAGATAAACCGCGATCCTATGTAGAGTGTCTGAATAACACCCGAGACAAGCAGGATCATCCGGGCCACTTTACGTATCTTGTTGTTCTGGCTGGCAAAAAAAACCATATATGCCGCAGCGGCAATGAAAGTTATGCCCAGGGCAGACTGAAAAAGGAGATAGTTTATTTCATCCATGGGTATCCTTGCTTCATAGAACTATGGCCAGTTGTTCGATGTTTCGTTGTCTTGGCGATTGCTTGGTCTATTTCACTTTTCGACAATTTTCTTGATGAGTTCCACCGCATCCGCCTCTTCGGGTAATTCCCGAAGCAGCATCATCTGCAGTTCAAACCAATTGGCATTAAGCACCAGTTCAACAATTCCCTGCTGCAATAGCCTGCGAAACAGTTCGCCATTTGCATCGGGGTCAGCATCAAGGCCGACAATTTTTTCTCGGATCAGTGACAGGAGTTCGACCACCACGGCATACTCCGGTACTACTTCAATTTCCAGCCGCTGTCTGATCTTTTTAGCCAGGGCAGGGCTGCTCCCGCCGGTGGAAACGGTAACCAGCATTTTTCCCCGCCGAAAGTGCGCTGGCACATGAAAATGGCTGTTCCCGGGATCATCGACACTGTTTAACAAAACCGAATACTTAGCCGCCTCTCTGGTGATCAGGAGTTGCACATCGGGATTGTCGGTTGCGGCAAAAACCAGAAACGCTCCTTTTACATCTCCTTCAACAAAGCCTCTTGCGAACCACTCAATTGTATTATTCCGGGCAAGGACACTTAATTCAGAGTGAATCTCCGGGCTGATGATCCGGATTCTGGCACCACAGACCAAAAGACTTTTTGTCTTACGTAAGGCTACGACACCTCCCCCGACCACCAGGCAAAGTTTGTCGGCAATATTTAAATTGACAGGATATAACGACATGGGATTTTCAAGGGTAAGAATAACGTACTAGCTTTTAGTGTGCAGCCATGAAATAATTGCTGCCATGATGATACTGGTGGGCACAGCAATACTATCAGCTTGTTTTGTGTCGTAACCGGTTGACGACAATTGTTATTTTCGTTCCGTCTCGTTTGATAACCTGCTCCTTCATGCCAATATCGAAAGTGTTCTGGGCAAGTTTGAGAAATTTCGGCAAACTCTGTCGTTTTGCATCATGAGCCAGGTAGATCTCTCCATCTGCTTTCAAATAGGTTTTGAAAATATGCAATAACGGCTGGAAAAATTCCTCGCGAAAAAGGATTTCCGCCCCCGCCAGCACATCAAAAGGTTCCATCCGGGGTGGATTCAACCAGTCCAGATGGGCAAATTGAATCGCCTCAAGTCCGGAGGCGGCGGCACTCACTTTCTGGAAATCCATAATTATTTCTTCATAGTCACTAATGGTAACATCAAATCCGGCAGTTGCCGCGGCAAGCCCGGGAGCCCCGAGCCCGGCACCCAGCTCGAGGAGTCTTTTGCCGGTGGCATGAGGCTGCGAACCGAGAATATAGGCCAGAATCATCGCCGCATCCCAGAGACGGATCCAGAAAGGAAACTGTGAGACATCGGCAAAGGGGTCTTTTCCATCCAGGAACTCTTCCAGATCGGCTATCTTAAGCAAACGGATCTGTTTTTCGCCAAAACGAAGCCGATCAAAAGTCAAAGCGTATTTTTGACGAATGCGGTTATAAATCTTCCGTTCAGGTTCCGGAAGAGTTCGAATATCCATAGCTGGGACCTTGTTGAGTTGCAGAAAAAAAATGGGCCAGCTGATTTAAAATCAGCCGACCCACAATACTTAAAGAGCAACGCTCTGTCAATTAGCAACCCTCAACAGCACCTTTCTTGGCAGGGGATACCTTGACCTTGTCACCAGCTTTCATTTTGTCGGCTTTTTCACAGGTCATGGTCACCTTGTCACCTTCAACGCCATCGACAGTACATGCCAACTTAGCTGCAAAACCAAGACCGGCGGTAGAGAGGGCAAAAACCAAAGCCATTGCAAAAGCTACCATCTTCTTATTCATCATATTCTCCTTTATTTTGGTTACTAATCGGAGCCGGGCTCCACTAAATTATGACCAGCAAACAACCCACTTACAACGCGCACTCTATTTCATTTATTCATGAAATGCAACCGGAACCAATCAGTTGAGCAGGCTTTGGATATCTTTTTCTAAAATATCATGCTGGATATATCCGGTGTATTTTTTAACTACATTACCGGATTTATTAACTAAAAACGCGACAGGAATACCGTACACACCACCAAAGTCAATTGTTGTCTGGGCCTCGGCCATTAAAACCGGATAGTTGATATCTCGTTTCTCAACAAATTTTGCCACAACAGATGCACCTTGCTGATCCACCGACAAACCTACCACCGAAAAACCGGCATCCGCGAGTTCATTATGCAATTTCACCAAAACAGGAACTTCTTCAGCACAAGGTGGACACCACGTTGCAAAAAACGTGAGCAGCAGAACCTTGCCCTGAAAAGAATCCGAAGCTATAATCTTGCCATCTCGCACACTCTCCAGGGCAAACGAGGGCATTCTGGTAGACGCCTCGGATGCGACACTCATGAGCATTGCCGAACAGAACAGCACACATAACGCTGTCGCATGGAACAACTTCTGTTTTTTCATATAATCTACTCCCAGAGAGATTTCAAAAATGATGCTTATATGATATACTCTAGTGAGAAAATATTCCATATTATTTGAAAGTCAACCAACTGCAGAGAAAGATGGCATCTCAGTAAAGAATTAGGTAAAGTCGCACCAATCACGAAACAGTTTCCATCCTGAAACATGGCGCTTGGTTCTCCATCGAGGCGGTAAAAAAGATCAACCACAGGCATCTCATTAATATCAAAGGCTCGCTATGCCCGGTTATCTCCGAGGGATTAATTTTTAAGAACACAGCAAAAGATCAGGGCAAAAAAGCCGTCAGGATGATAACTGAAGAGTAACTCCCCTGCTGTGCTTGCATACATCATTTATTTCTATACCAGGTTCTTTATGAAACCACGTACAAATCTGCAGAAACGACCTTATTTGAACATCTTGCTCCCTGTTTTATGCACATTTCTGCTGATCCCCCTTTACCTTTCAGCCGAGGTTGTCGATAAAGTAGTAGCCGTCATTAACGATGAGGTCATCACCCTCTCCGAGCTCGAAGAAGAGACAAACACCGTGTTCAAGTCCATCACCAAGGAGAATCCTGAGGCACCCGTCGCCGAGGCGCTGGAGAAAGCACGGGAAATTGCCCTGAACAGCATGATTGAAAGCCGTCTTATCCAGCAAAAGGCTACAAAATACAACGTCACTGTAACAGATGCAGATGTCAATGCCGCCTATGAGAAAATGCGCACCGGGATGTCTCTTGACCCCGACGAATTCAGGCATAAACTTGAAATTTCGGGCCTGACCGAAGAATCATACAGGATCAAGCTGAAAGAACAGATTTTGCAAAGCAGACTTCTGAGTTTTGACGTACGATCGAAAATAATCGTCTCTGAGGAAATGATCCTTGATTATTACGATGAAAACTATACATCAAGAGTCAATGAAGGGAGTTTCTACCTGCTGCAGATAGGTATGAGCTGGCCCAAAACTGATGACCCGGAAAAACTGGCCGCAGACAAAAAAGAAACCAGGGAACGAGCCGAACGTGTGCACAAGCTGGCTGAAAGCGGTCAAGATTTCAAATCATTGGCTGAAAAATTTTCCGACCTGCCTTCTGCAAGCGATGGGGGAGATATCGGCACGTTCACCGTCGATGAAATGGCACGCAGCATGCGTGATGCTGTCGGGAGCCTGAAGCCAGGAGAAATCAGCGAAATAGTCGAAACGCCAACCGGCTACCAATTCTTCAAACTCCTGTCGGGAGACAAGAATGCCATTGTCGTTACTGCCTCGTATGAATCGGTAAAAGAGGAGATCAGGGAAAAGATTTTCGAAGAAAAATTAAAAGCTGCCTACGCTGAATGGGTTACAAAGCTGAAAAATGAAGCATATATAAAAAAACTTTAAGCTCTCATGTCGAAAATTTATCAGGAAAAAGTTATGTCGCTCCACGGTTCCGAAGGTGAATATGCAGGTCTCGGTGAATATCTCCGAGCGACAAGAATCAACCTTGGCTTAGATCTGGTGGCTGTCGCAGGAGAAACAAAAATATCCGCCAAGAATATTCAAGCTATGGAAGAGAATAATTTCGCCGCCCTGCCGGCAGAAGCTTTTGCTCGTGGCTTTTACTCGCTCTATGCCCAGACCCTTTCTCTTGACTGCCGGGAAGTCCTGCAAATGTATATGCAGCAGAAACCACAACATGCTAAATCGGGAAATTTACCAACGATACCAGCCACAAAGCTGGCACAAGAAGTGGGGAATATGGCCGAACGCCCTACGTTTTTGCCATTTTCTTATCTCGGCCTGGTGTTACTGCTGCTGCTTTTATTCGGTGGTTTTCTCTGCTGGTATTTTTCCTGGAATCCAGCCAGTTACCTCAGCCAGAAATTGCGCAGCCTGGAAGAACCACAACGTATTGAACAGATATCGGCAAACACCGCGGATGTGGATATATCGCAGCCGGGCTTCAGGACAATACAACCGACCAGACCGCAGCCCAACCATTCGCATCTATTCAGTCTTTCCTACCCAACCACTGCAACCGCTTCCGTTGGCGAAGACATGGGCAGAACTCCCCTCCCGCCTCCAGAACAAGGCAGCAAATATTTTACCAACGCCGAATTCAACGAAAAAACCAGGAATAATCTTCCTGGACATCTCGTGCAATAATCCGTAGTGGTACAGACCAGGGAAACCGATGCTGTTGTCTTAAATTGCATTGACCACGGCGAATCGGATGTAATCGTCACGCTTTTTTGCCGGGATGTCGGCCGGCTGAGCGCAATTGCCAAAGGAGCAAAAAAAAGCAAAAAACGTTTCGTCAACAAACTTGAGCTGTTCAGTTTTCTCCGTATAACCTACCGACAGAACGTCAACAACTCCTTGGCTTTTCTAGCCGAAGCCGACCTGCATACCGGATTTTTACAGATTCGCCAGGATCTGCAATTGTACACTATCGCCTCGGTAATCCGCGAATTCCTGCTGCTCGGAATTCGCGAGAATGAGCCGGACATCGCCATTTTCCGGCTCTGCTTATGGGCCCTGCACAGCCTCAATCGGCAACAGCCGCCCACAACAATCCTCTGCCTGTTTTTAGTGCGTTTCTATGATCATATAGGATACCGGCCAGACCTGCAGATCTGTGGCCGATGCAACTCGCCGGTGACCGGCCGCAATCGATACAGTTTCGATACCACCAGCGGGAGGATCGTCTGTTCCAGCTGCAATCCTCAATTGCCACAGGGAACTCCCCTGTCCCATGGAACAATCAAGATTCTGCGAACGGCACAGGATCAACCAATCCAACGCCTGCATCGCCTAAAAATATCCGGGAACATCCTTTACGAAGCAATGTCTCTTCTGCAGGGCTATGGCAATCAATTGTTTCAGCGAGATATACTGTCGTGGCAAATGGTCAGGAAATTTCTGCAAAAATAATACGAACGGTGAGGACAACTTATCATTTTATATAGCGAATTTCCCCGCTGTGTTCCGTTTTCTGATAACCATCCTCAAGAAGCAATACCAGGCCGCCATCGTCGTCGACGCCCACCACTTCCGCCTGGTATCGCGGGGCGGTCATCACGTCAAAGCCATAGACAACCCGCTTGCCGATGGAATCAGAAACGTCCTGCCATCTCTGCAGCAAAAGATGCCTGCCGCCAGTGCCGGAAAATCCGTCGCCTCGCAACTCACGGGCCTCTTCATGATAGAGGATGCCAAAATTCCAGGCCAGCCTGGCAAGAAAAAAGGCAGTCACTTGGGGCAATTCAATGGTTCGGCCAAGCAGGCGGCAGAGGGAGATGGACGAATCGCTAATCTCGGCGGGAAATGCACTATTATTGACATTAATGCCAAAACCAACGAGGGTAAATTCCTCGCCATGAACCGGTTCGGTATAGGTCTCAACCAGAAAACCGGCCAGTTTTCTGCCATCGACCAGGACATCGTTCACCCAACGCACAGTAGCTTCTGCCACCCCTAATTCACGTACCGCCTCACAGCAGGCAAGGCCGGTGGCCAGGGGAATAAACCTTCGCGATTGCGGTAGCAAAGTATTCGCATGGATCATGCAGCCCCACACTCCGCCAGACGGAGCATGCCAGTGCCTGGTAAACCGCCCCTTGGACTGGCTCATCATATCCGCCAGGATAACCGTCCCGCTGGCAACCGACGTACCGTTGCGCGCCGTTTGGCCTATCAGGCCACGGGCGTAATCCATGGCCCGTGGCAAGGAGTGATGACTCTCAATTACCGAACCAACAAAGGCACCATACCTACCAACCGCCCAAGTATCGACGGAACTCTCGGCCACCCCACTCTCTCGTGCCAGCACTTCACCCAACCGGCGAAAAACCGCCTCAGGAGTCGGACAATTTTCAATCATGATTCATCCACAACCAAGCTACAAATCCTCAAATATGATGGCGTCGCAAAAACTCTTCATCTTCTTCGTTGTTGCAAATTTCACTATCATTACGGCGTACTAGAGTACGTCGTAATAACATCCACATTCGCAACAACGAAAAAGATGGGCCTTTTTTCTTAACCATCAGTGGTCGGTGTCCCAGTCGGCCTTAACCCTGGTGATTATTTTCTGAATTAACGGCAGTTTTTCCGGAGCGCAGACGCCAATCAGCGGTTCGCCCTGGGCAACGGAGACGCCCTGCTTAAAATAGACGGAATGAATAACTCCCCGTGGTCCTTTATAATACACGGGAGTGTCTCGTTTCATCAGCGACATTGTCAGGATTTCCTCTCCCTGACCAATAGTCACTTCCCGGGCCCCTTTTTTATCGATACGGGATTGAATATCCATTGCAAAGAAATATTTTGCCGTTTCCGGAGCAGGAAAGAGGAGCAGCACTTCTTTTAAAATATTTTCAATAATCTCTTTCTTTTTCAGTGGATGCTTAATGGTTAAGAGCTTTTCACCTGCTTCAACGAACTGGCCGTCAAACTCGGTATTGACCTTTGCCACCGTGCCATTAGTACGAGCGGCAATTATTTTCGGGTTCCGTTCCCTGTTAATCTCATACAATTGGGTTCCCGGTACCTGCAGCCATTCCCCGCTTGGGGCGTTTACCTCTTCGCCTTCAACCACTTTAAATGATATCCGACCAGTATGTACGGCAAAAACATCGACATAGTCAAAAGGGTCCGATTTATATTTGCTGAGCAATTCGTCAAAATCAATTTCGTTAGACATAGGACTACCTGTTTTTCTTTATCTGAACAGACCGGAGAGACAACTTGCCAGTCCGAAATACCGCCAATTACTTATGCAAGTCTTGAACAATACGTTTATAATGGCAGTAAAGAAACAAGGCAAGGCTAATATTGATGGACTCGTAAAAAGCCCGATCTACTTCGTTGTAGGTCTGATACAGCGATTTGCTGTACTACGTGTACTACCAAATCGCCGTATCAGACACTATGCCTCGTATATCGAACTTTTTCCAGAGCCCATCCTGATGGCTGAGATGACTTTTTACTTACCATCGTACAAAAAAAATCAATTCACAAAATCGATGAAAAAGAGATTCCATCTTTTGCTGACTCTACCCGTCTTGCTTGTGCTGGGATGTGGCTTTTTGTTGCTGCTTCTGCCCTCTTTGTTAAATGTCTACCTCTTCCCCCGTTTGATCGCCGACCTCCCTTTTGCTGAAAAAGAGCTGAGCCTCTTTCGAATCACGCCCTGGAAAGCAAGTGGAACCCTGAATCTGGCCGATCCCGATCAGCCAGTCCTTTCTGCGCCACGATTCGAATTGTATTACACTCCCGCTTCACTCATTCGGGGCAAGATTTCCGGCATGGTCCTTGATTCCGCATCGGTTCATATCGAAATGCAAGACGGACATCCGGTCATCCGTGGTCTGACCGGCAACGATTCGCCCGCCGTAGAACAGAGTAATCAAAATGACCATGCTCTTACCGTTGTTCTGCCTCTGGCGCTTGAGAAAATTACTTTAAAAAACTGTAGCTTCACCCTGCACCAAGCCCACGAAAAAAACAGCACTATCATTGTCGATGGCCGTTTTACAATCGATTTTCTCGAACAGCCTGACAATAAAAAACTACTGACAACCGTTTCCGGGCAAATAGAAACTAGAGGTGAAGCAGAACTGACTGGTACAGTTGCATTGAAATCGGTGGATAACGGATATGAGGCAATTGCCAGCTTGTCCAGCTTGCAGTTCAGACAGAACAACCTTCTTTTCGCAACCACTGCAACCAAACAGCCAATCACTCTGCAAGTGACAGGAAACCTGGAAAAAGCCAGGTATGCGCTGACCAATATTGCCCTGGTCGAACCGGAAAAGGCCACCTTGACGATGCAAGGCGAGATAGAAGCCCAAAGAGGGCTCTTTCACGGTATTGGCCATATTTTCCTCGAGAGGTTAAAATCCACCGTCGCCATTAATTTTACCGGCGAGACACAGCAATCCAAATCCAACATCGACTATACCCTTACCAGCGAAGCCATTACTGTAACAGATACTTCCGTAAGCCCTTTTACGCTTGAAGGTACTATTGCCCTGGACGGTGCCACTCTTGCAGCGCAGCTACGGGGCAAAATCCCGGAAATTAATCTTAAAAAGAACAGTACAAAACTGATCAACCTTTCGTTCCAGATGCCATTGCAATATCCTCCACCTCAAAAAGGTGCTCCGGGTGGTATAAAAATCGAGCAAATACGCTATCAGAACAGCAACAGCGCCACCTTGCAGGCAAAAATTTCCCAATCTGCAAATGGAATCTCCGCCTCCTCCCTGTTGACCACACCTTTTGTCCCTGGGCTGCAACTCCTTTGTGACGGATCGGCGCAGACAACCGGGAATATCACAGCTCAATGCCGTATCCCCGCAACAAAATTTGATTCAGCGACTCTTCCCGGCTTTATTTCGCTGCCAGACAAGCTGTCTTTTACCGGCAAACTTGCAGCCAAAGGTGAATTTCAATTAACTGACAAGCTGCCTGCTGGAAAGATCACTCTAGAATACCGGGACGGCATCCTGATCCACGGCAAAAACAAGCTGTCGGATATCAATGCAACTTTTGCCTTTCCCCGCCTGCCCCTGCTGCAAAGCGACCCAGGTCAGCTGTGTACCATCGGTGCTGTTGAGTTCGGCAAGATAAAACTGTCGGATGGACGGATACATTTTCGTATCGAAGACGAACAATCGATTTTTCTGGAGAAGTTTCGGGTGAGCTGGTGCGGCGGCAAAGTGGAGACCGGCAGTTTTACCCTGGCCAGGGATATGAAGGAGCTGGAGACAACCCTGTATTGTGATCGACTGGGCTTCACCGAACTGCTGGCCCAGCTCGGTATCAACCAGGCAGAAGGTCAAGGTTCGCTGAACGGCAGGCTGCCCATGATTATCAGCCCAAAAGGGGTACTGTTTGACGACGGATTTCTGTTTTCCACACCCGGCAATAGTGGTATAGTCCGTTTCAACGATACCAGGCAACTCCGTCAGGGGATACCGGATATGAATACCGGTTCGTACCTCGATTATTCGATGAAAGCCCTGGAAAATTTCTCGTACAACTGGGCGAAACTCTCTCTTAACAGCCGGAACAATGATCTGCTTATTACCATGCAGCTTGATGGTAAACCAGCCGAACCATTACCGTTCAGCTATAAAAACGGACAGATTGTTCCGAGTGATAAAGGGCCCGGCCTGCAGCATCCAATTCGGCTGGATGTGAACTTTCGCCTTCCTGTGAAGGATCTGTTGCAATATGGTACAAACATCCAATCGATGATGGAGAAGATGTAACATGACAATAATACAAAAAACTACTGTTTTCAGCCTCCTCTGGGTTGGCCTCTTTCTCGGTCAATCTGCCTGTACCAGACATGAGGTTGAGGTAAAACCCGTGGAAATCAAACCTATTCACATCACCATAGATATCAACGTCAAAGTCGATCGCGCCCTTGATGATTTTTTTGGCGATCTGGATAAAGTAAAGCATGAGTAATTTATCATTCATTGAGGTGTAAGATGCATAAAAACCTGTTTTTTTCATCCTTTCTCCTGGTATTTATTGCCTGCATGCTGTTTATAACGTCCTCAGTTCATTCAGCCGATATAAAAGAACGAATGGCTGCACGAATCCCTGCCATCGATGCCCTTAAAGATCAGGGACTGATTGGCGAAAACAGTAAAGGCTTTCTCGAATATCGTACCGGCAGCAAACCACAGCAGCAGCTTGTTGTCGAAGAAAACCAGGATCGCGCCCTGGTCTACCAAGCCATTTCCCAACAGCAGGGTGCCTCAGTGGCCCTGGTAGGAGAGCGGCGGGCGAATATGATTGTAGAAAACGGCAAAGCCGGGCAGTGGTTCCAGAAGCCGGACGGCACCTGGTTTAAAAAATAGTGGATGGCATCAGGGAAGTTGATGGATGAGTGGCAGAATCAGGGATACACTTTTTAATATCAAGACCGTCGAGGAAGATTTTACGTTCAACGAACGGGTCGTCGAGATCTTTGACGACATGCTCGATCGTTCAATCCCTTTTTACCGGCAGGTCATAGATGGTCAGGCACAACTACTCGACGACTTTCTGCAAGCCGGTGACAAGGTCTACGATCTTGGCTGTTCCACGGGCACTACCGTGCTCGAACTCGCTCGCTTGTTGGGACCCAAAAAGTTGCAGTTCGTCGGCATAGACAATTCTTCGCCAATGCTCGACAAAGCCCGGCTGAAAGCGGAGCTGTATACAAAGCAGCAGAGCCTGTCTTTTTTATTTGAAGACATCACCGAGTTTGACCATCCAGACGCCGGCTGCATTATTCTCAATTATACCCTGCAGTTTATTCGCCCCCTGCAGCGGGAAAGCTTTCTGCAGCGACTTTTCCATAAATTGAAGCCCGGCGGCATCATGCTGATCAGCGAAAAAGTTATCAACCACGATAAACGGCTCAATCGCGCATTCATCGACATATACCACCAATACAAAAAAAACCGGGGATATTCGGAACTGGAAATCGCCAGAAAACGTGAAGCTCTGGAAAATGTGCTCATCCCATTTTCCATGAAAGAAAATAAAGCAATGCTGCAAAAGAGCGGTTTCGTATCGGTTGAGACCTATTTCCAATGGTTCAACTTCGCCTCTTTAGTGGCAATCAAACCAGCCTCACCCTGATTTTCTAAGATGAATTACCTTGAATTGCTGCCCGCCTCGGCGCATAGGGATGCTATTATAATTGAGCACACCAAACGCCAAAACTGGGTTCAGCAAGAAAAAAAGGGCTTTCTGCGCTATCGGAAACCTTATCTGCAACTGATCGACTACCCCGCCAGACATGTCGATTGCAGCGGAGACACTGTTATCATCGGCAAACCAGAGGAGATATCCGACAAACAGCGGCAGCAGGTGACCAAACACCTCCAGGCCTTTATACCCTGGCGCAAAGGTCCTTTTTCCGTGTTTGGCATCAACATTGATGCCGAATGGCGCAGTGAAAGAAAATGGCAGCGGGTCATCCCGGAGCTTCCCGATCTCACGGGTAAAGTAATCGCCGATATCGGTTGCAACAACGGTTACTATATGTTTCGCATGGCCGCCTCCCAACCTAAACTGGTCCTAGGTTTTGAACCGTCGGTGCAACATTATTATTGTTTCAAGGCCTTAAACGGTATAGCCGGCAAAGCAGAACTGGATATTGATCTGCTCGGTATAGAACACCTGTGCCTTTTTGAGAGTTGCTTTGATGTCGTTTTTCTTATGGGGATCATCTATCATCGTCCATCACCCATCGATACCCTTCGCGATATTCTTTTGGCCCTGCAACCCGGTGGAACCCTGATTGTCGAATCACAAGCCATTCCCGGCGAAGAGCCATTCGCGCTATTTCCCGATGAAACCTATGCCAAGGTACCGGGTACCTATTTTGTCCCCACCGGCAGCTGCCTGGGCAACTGGATGAAAAAAGCCGGCTTTATCGATATCAACCTCTTCTGCACCCATCCGATGTCAGAAAAAGAACAGCGCCGGACGGACTGGATGCACTTTGAATCCTTTACTGACTATATCGATACCGCCAATCCGCATTTAACCGTTGAGGGATATCCCGCACCCTGCCGTATTTTCGTCAAAGGCAGGAAAAAAATATAATCGCCCCCGCAAAATAACAGGAAATGTTGCCTTTCACCGTAACTATGAGTACATTGCAACGCGTAAACGCTCACCAGCACCCCATATGCGCACGATCAAGCTGCCGAGCATAGGCAACTATAGCCCGTCAGCCTGCCTGCACACCTCTGGGGCACTGCTAAATGTTTACAGATTCGGGTGATGCCGGCATTAAGCTATTTCTGATGGACAGTTATTGCAACGGAACTGAATTTCACCCTTTTCCCGACTTAAGGAGTCATTAAATGGATTTATCAAAGTACACTTTATACAGCAGCGGCCTCAAAGGAGCTGAAGCCACTTTCGGTGAAATAGCGGAAAAAACCGGTATCGCAGATGTCGTCTACTCCTTTGAGGGACACAAACTTACCAGGGAAAAAAACGTTGTTATCCTGAAAAAAGAACAGCTGGAACGGGGTGACATCAGTATGGAACTTGCTTCCCGCATGCTCAACCGCACCTATTATGAAACCGATAAGATCCGCAAGGTCCTGCAGACCATTTTTCATATGGTCAACAGCGGTCATCAGGTTTTTGTCATCGGCGCTATTCAGGAAGACGGCTCAGTCAAAGGCGGCACCGGCTGGGCGGTGGAACTGGCCAAGATGTTCAACCGGCCCCTGCATGTCTTCGACCAGCCCCAGAAAAAATGGTTCACCTGGAAGGCCGGCTGGAAAGAAGACGCACCCCGTATCGAGTACGACACTTTTGTCGGCAGCGGAACCCGTTACCTGAGCGATGCAGGCCATGCTGCCATCGAAAAACTGTTCAGTGATTCTTTTGCCCAATAATTAGCAAGTCCTGCTTAACTTACGGGGCTGTACGAAAGAGTAGACCGCCCCGTAAGCAGAACGTACATTCTTTTTTCTTTTCATAATATAGTCTACAAGCTCGTTTTCAGGCTCTCACCGGCTTCCCGGAAAGAAAATATCTTGCTTTTTCGTCTGCAGGATATTAAACATTACATTTAATAATTAAATTGGAGAGTGTTTGCCTCAACTTACAGAGCAGGTTGAGATTACCAGGCCCTGACGGGGTTATTTAAACGAAGAGGAGAACAATGAAAAAAACAATTTTGAAGCTTGGACTCAGCGCCCTGCTGGCGACGAATCTACTCATTTCAGGCGATTTGGTTCCCGGTGTAAACGGGGTCGCTTTTGCAGCGGATGCAGTAAAAGTTGAAAAAGCAACAGATGCCCAAAGCGTCAAAGGGATGATTGCCAACATCTCACAAAAGGCTAAAACCATCGCCCTTACCAAGAGTGATCAGAGTTTCTTCCTGTTAAAATTCACCGACGAAACCAAACTCAAAGGAGTAGCATCCGCCAAAGAGTTCAAAGAAGGTGAGGCAATTATCGTCAATTACACCGTGGTGAACGGTGAAAACATCGCCACCTCCCTGGAAAAGGCTGTTTTCAAACTGCCGGCAGGAATAAAAGAGATTAAAACCGAGGAACTGGCGGATCTCCTTGCAAGCGGAAAAAATGATCTCGTTGTCATCGATGCCCGGCCAACCGCTAAGTATGATGAAAGTCATATCCGGGGTTCTGTGTCCATTCCCTACTCCAAGCTCGTTAAAATGGGTGACGACGGCGCAAAACTGCTGGAAAAATATAAAGACAAACATCTTGTCTTCTATTGTGGAGGCTCTACCTGAACCATGAGTCCAAAATCCGCCGGTCTGGCGGCAAAATGGGGTCATAAAAACCTTCTCGTATACGTTGATGGCCTTCCTGCCTGGAAAAAAGCAGGAAAACACATGGTACCCTCTGTTGACTATGTCGCCACCGGCAATATTGTCCTGATCGATGTACGCAGCACTGCCGATGTGGAAAAAGGCTATATCCCCAGATCCTATTCTATTCCCCTTGCCAATCTTGAAGATGCAGAAGATGCTTTGCCGCAGGGCCTGGGAGCTCCTATCTATATTATTTCCGACAAAGATGCAGAGATTGATGCCGCCGGCAAAATGATCGCCGAAATGGGTTATAAAAACGCCATCGGTTACTATGGCGCTTTGGAAGCCTGGAAGGACGCTGGGAAAGCCTTGCAGAAGGGACCGGCATTGACCGCAACGGACGATACGCCGATCAACTGGCAGAAAAAGCTCGGCCCCGGTGAGATCAGTATCACCGATTTTACCAAATCACTGAATTCGGAACTTATCCGTGTTATCGATGCCCGGACACCGGCAGAATACGAATCAGGGCACTTCCCCGGTGCCGTCTCCATCCCCCTTGAGCAGATGAAAGCAAGGATCTCGGAAATTCCCAAGGACAAATTTATCGTCGTCCACTGTATGACCGGAGGGCGGGGAGAGATCGGCTATAGAATGCTCAAGGAAGAAGGCTACGCCGTCAAATTCCTTAATGCAGAATGTCAGTGCTCGACTACCGGTGAATATGAAATCTGGTAAAAAACTCCTTTAACCAGTCAGAATCGACCACCAACGGCCCGTAGACAAATATTTGTCTACGGGCCGTTTAATTTTCTCATGAATAACCCAGCTCAAATTCTGCATTTTTTTGCTAATTCATGGTGCTTGAAGGTTTTTACGAGATTATCATCCACAAAATAGTATTATAGTATCGCTTGACATGTTTAGAGAAAATTTCCCGAAAAAAGACTATTGCAACACTGGTTGATAGAATACATGGCTAACAATAATAAAAAAAATTCCCTGCTTTGTCCTGGCTGCCGCAAACTCATCAGTCGCTCGGAGCCAGTCTGCCCGTTCTGTGGCTTGAACAAACCGGCATCCAGGCTGAAGAACAATATATTGGTTGCCGGGCTCACCAATGGTGATCAGTTGATTAAGATCATCATCGCCGTCAACGTCATTATGTTTATCCTGTCGATCATCATCGATCCGCGACGGGGCAGTTTTAATTTCAGTCCCTTTAGTTTTCTTTCTCCAAGCAATCAGAGCCTGCTGGTGCTGGGCTCAACCGGAACAATCCCGGTGTTGCAACTGCACCGCTGGTGGTCACTTCTGGCGGCGAATTACCTGCATGGTGGACTGCTGCATATCGTTTTCAATATGCTTGCTTTTCGCCAACTGGCACCACTGGTTATCCAGGAATTCGGCATAAACAGGACGATCGTCCTGTACACCCTTGGCGGAGTTGGAGGTTTTGTCCTCTCCACCCTTGCCGGAGTGAACTTTACTATCGGGGCCTCGGCAGCCCTGTGCAGCCTTATTGGTGCATTACTTTATTATGGCAAAAGTCGGGGAGGAATTTATGGCCAGAATATTTTCAGCCAAATCGGCGGCTGGGCAATAGGTATCGGTATTTTTGGCTTTCTGGTTCCCGGCATCAACAACTGGGGCCATGGCGGCGGCATGCTGGCTGGAGCATTGCTCGCCTTTCTCCTCGGCTACACCGATAAAAAACGGGAAAAATTCAGCCACAAGGTTTTGGCCATGACCTGTCTTGGCGCAACCGGCCTGGTTCTCCTCTGGTCCTGCCTGAATGGGGTATTGTTTCTTACCTTCAGAGGTTAAACGACATCATTCGTCTTTATCGATTTTGAGGATCTTGCCGCCGGGTTTTAGGGCGTCACCCTTCTTGGCGTAGATACCGGTAACAATCCCTTCTATTTCCGAGAGAATCGGAGTCTGCATCTTCATAGCCTCCATGATTGCCACTCTGTCGCCAACCAGCACCTCCTGCCCCTCGGCAACCGATATCTCGACAATTTTGCCAGAGAAAGGTGACCGCACATCTCCGGCTTTGGCCAGATCGAGAATCTCTTCCTTGCCCAGATCCGGTGCTGCTCCAGCGTGCCCCTCAGTTATTTTGGTCTTAAAATTGAAAATTGACTGGTGGTGGTCAACGATGAGATAGACACTGGCTTCACCGGTATCATTGATTGGCGAAGGGCCGATTTCCACCATATGTTCTTTGCCGTGGTAATCCCTGAAGGCCAGATTATCACCAATCTCAAACCCGCCTCGGTGGAAAAAAATTGATGGCGGCAGCACATAGGTCTGGCCGTAATTCTGTTCAAACTTAAAGAAATCAGCGGCATCAGCTGGATGCTGCAAATACAAGATCAACTGTTCATCGGTAGGTTCAATGCCTATCTGTTCAGCCAGACTGTATCGTTCAAGGGCCAGATCCATGTCGGCTATTTTTTCTATTCCACCCTCCTCTTCCAGGACCGTGCGCCAATCGTCGCCGAGGACCTTTTCATAAATCCATTCCTCCGGTTTATAAAATGGGAAAGGCCCATATTTACCAAGCAGCAGATTGCGCAAATCGCCTGATGGATTGCCATAACGTTCCCCATCCAGAACATTGGCGACGGCAGTTGTCCAGAGGATCTGCGAACCGGGTGTCACCGACCAGTAGTTGCCAAGCTCTTTTTGTACCCGGGGCAGCTCTTTATGGAGAATTTCGGGCATCCGGTCCAGAAAACCGCCTTTTGCGGCCTGCTCGAGACTGGAACCCATAGCGCCACCCGGCAATTTATGGATCTGCACCGTCGGTTGAAAACCTTTGATCTGCGACTCGAACTGCTCATAATACTTCCGCTGATCACGAATTACTTCCGAGGTTTGAATCACTGCATCCTCATCAAGACCAACCGCCGTAAAGCCAAACTCATTTAGAGTCTGAACTACAGTGAGGATCGGTGGCGGACCGTAGAAACCGGTAAAGGCAAAATCGGCGCCATCGACTATCGACGCGCCGTTTTTCACCGCTTCGACAATCCTGCCGACATCGTTCCCATCGGTATTATGACCATGATAGTGGATCGGGACATCGGGATATTTCTGCTTCAATGCGTCCACCAGCTCTCCTATCCTCGCCGGAGAGCCAAGGCCACCATGGTTTTTTATGCACAGTGTGATATCTCTGCCTGTTACATCGATCAATTCTCCAGCTTTGCCCACATAGTATGCATTGGTGTGTTCGGGACCGGTCGAAAAACAAAGGCAAGGCTCATTCAATTTCCCTGCCTTGCCAACTTCTTCAAACACCGCATGCATATTGGGTACGTAGTTGAGAAAATCAAAAGTCCGCCAGACGTCAACATATTTGGCAAACTCGCGGACCGTAAAGCGGATGACATTTTGTGGATAAGGGCGATAGCCGAACAGGTTCACCCCGCGGCAGAGCGTCTGAAACATGGTCTGGGGCATGGTTTCCCGCAGTTTTTTCAGCTTTAAGAAGGGATCGACCTGTTTACGCAGCATATCCACGTGGATAGACGCACCGCCGGTAATTTCGAGTGAGAAATAGCCGGCCGCATCACGGCTTTCCGCGGCCATCAGGTCGGTGTGGAGAAGAATCCGGTTCTTAAAGTCCGACTGCGACAGATCCCGTGCCGTATTGGTGATATAATATCCTTTGGCATTTCGCAGTGTATCAACAATCTCATGAGCAGGAGTACCCTGGATAATTCGTGTCATAGCTAACCCTTTAGTGACTCATTATTATATGGCGTATGGATTTTCCTTGGCATGATGAATTTCGGCAATCAGCCTGGCCAGTTTGCCTACTTCGCTGGTATCCTCGTCGTAATAGAAAATATGAGGATGCGTCTCTATATAGGAGGTATCAAAATTGCCATTAACAAAATCCTTTTCCCGGGCGATGTTTTCATAGAACGGGATCGTCGTTTTCGGCCCCCTGATGGCAAAATTCTGCAGGCACCGTTTCAACCTGCCCACTGTTTCATCCCAGGTAAAGCCATGCACCGTCAGCTTGACCAACAGGGAATCATACACCTCGGGAATGATATAACCCTGGTAGACAAAGCCGTCGAGCCGGACGCCAAAACCACCGGTCGAGCGATAGACTGACACTTTTTTACCGCCTTCCGGCATAAAATCATTTTTCGGATCTTCCGCGTTGATGCGAACTTCGATGGCATGACCACGGATCTGCACATCTTCCTGGGAGAAAGACAGTGGTTTGCCAAAGGCGATATTGATCTGGTTGCGAACGATGTCAATACCGGTGATCATCTCGGTCACCGTGTGTTCCACCTGCAACCGGGTGTTGATCTCCATAAAATAGTAGTTCTGGTCCTTGTCGATCAAAAATTCAACGGTCCCGGCATTGAGATAATTTGCCGCCTTGGCTGCTCGAACCGCCGTCTGGCAAATTTCATCGAGTAGTTCCTGGTTTTTGATCATGGACGGAGCTATCTCGATAAGTTTCTGATTGCGCCGCTGGATGGAACAGTCCCGAGTACCAAGATGAACGGTCTTGCCCTGGCTGTCCGCCAGAATTTGAACTTCCACATGTTTCGGGTTAATAACCACCTTTTCAAGATAGACCGAATCGTCGTTAAAAGCGGCCAGGGCCTCGCCGCGGGCGACTGGAATCTGTTCTTTCATTTGGCCGTCCGACTCGATTCGCCGAATTCCACGGCCCCCCCCGCCGGAAGTCGCTTTCAACATGATTGGATAGCCGTATTGTGCGGCAAATGCCAGAGCCTCATTGATCCCTTCTTTCCCCTGTTTCAGATTCTTAGTTCCGGGAACCATTGGGATACCGGCTTCAGCCATTATTTTTCTGGCAATCACTTTATTGCCGAGATTAGAGATGACCTCGGTGGTCGGACCGATAAAGACCAGTTTTGCCGCCGCACAGGCCTTGGCAAAAAAGGGGTTTTCAGCCAAAAATCCATAACCTGGATGAATGGCGCAGGCTCCGGATCTCTTGGCCGCCCGAATAATTTTTTCGATATTTAAATAGTCGCACCGGGGACCATCACCGAGCAAAATCGCCTCATCGGCGATACGAATATGCCGCGACATCTCATCTGGCGTTTCATAGACGGCGACCGCCTCGTGGCCTAGTTCCTGAATAGCCCTGATAATACGAATAGCGATTTCACCACGATTTGCGACAAGTATTTTCATTTTGACAGAACTCCTAAAATCATGAATTTTCCGCTCTACGGAAGTTATTGCAGTCAGGTTTGATGTCGTCGTTTAAACTCCACACCTTCTAGAATAAACATTCCGGAATTTTAATCAGTAATGTTTGCCAAAGCAATCAATTATATATTCATATATTTCATCCCATAACGTGTTTTTAAGATAGCGTGCTGTTTTGCGCTGTTCACTTCAGTCAATCCCGCTCCTGGAACGGCGACGACAAGACCGTTTACAGTTGACGAAACCGACTAGATTAAGTTATATATTGTCGTTTTGTCTACTTGTTTGTTAGAGACAGAACGCAAACAACAAAATCTGATGTACTCCTCCATTCATTCTGCAAAAGCCATAAAGTTACCTCGACGAACATCGACACTCAAAAAGGACAGACGGCCATGGAAGCACTTATCGCCCTGGAAGACGGGACCATCTTTGCAGGGCATTCATTTACCGGTCATGGCGAAGCGATCGGCGAGATTGTTTTTAACACCTCCATGAGCGGTTACCAGGAAATTCTTACCGATCCGTCCTACACCGGACAGATCGTCACCATGACCTACCCAATGATCGGCAACTATGGCGTCAATCCCGAAGATATGGAGTCGGCGGCCATACACCCAAAAGCCTTTCTGGTAAAAGAATATAATCCCTTCCCTTCTAATTACCGTTCAACCAGGACCCTGGCCGATTTCCTCCAGCAATACGGCGTGCTGGGCGTGGAAGGTTTTGACACCAGAGCCCTGGTCAGACATATCCGCACCAAAGGAGCAATGAAGGGTATCGTGTCCACCCGGGATCTGGACCATGATTCCTTGATACAAAGGGCCAACGAGTGGCCGGGGCTGATCGGCCAGGATATGGTACAGCGGGTTACCTGTACAAAACCTTACGGCTGGACGGACAATGGCCCGATACCGGGAACGGATTTTTCCACCGCTGAGTGCGGAGCAGACAATCCTTTCAAGGTAGTGGCTTTTGATTTCGGCATAAAATTCAACCAACTGCGCTTATTGACTCAAAAAGGTTGCCGGGTCCAGGTCGTTCCTGCTACTACCAGCGCCGAAACGGTGCTGGCCATGAACCCGGACGGTGTTTTTCTGTCCAACGGTCCCGGCGACCCCGAAGGTGTAGAAGGAGTGGTCGATACCATCAAGGCCCTGCTGGGTAAGAAACCTATCTTCGGCATCTGTCTTGGCCATCAAATGCTCGGCCTCGCCTACGGTGGTACAGCCTATAAACTGAAATTCGGTCATCGAGGCGGCAACCAGCCGGTAAAAGATCTCACCACCGGCCATGTGGAGATAACTGCCCAGAACCACGGCTTTTGCATCGACGAAAAAAGCCTGTCGAAAGAGGAAGTGGAGATAACCCATATCAATCTAAACGACAACAGCCTGGAGGGGATGCGCCATAAAAAATATCCAGCCTTCTCGGTCCAATATCATCCCGAATATGCACCCGGCCCTCATGACGCCATCTATCTCTTTGACCGCTTTCTCAATATGATGCGCAGGTAGGTACGCTCCACCGGCCAGATCTCTACCCACTATTGCCCGGCAAGGGTCAACAAAACATCCAATTACAAAAAAATGCCGAAAAGAACAGATATCAAGAAAATACTCATCATCGGCTCCGGCCCCATCATCATCAGCCAGGCCTGTGAATTCGACTACTCCGGTGCCCAGGCCGTCAAAGCCCTGAAAGAAGAAGGGTATGAGGTGGTCCTTATCAACTCCAATCCGGCCACGATCATGACCGACCCGGAACTGGCCGACAGCACCTATATCGAGCCGATTACCCCGGAATTCATTGCCAAGGTCATCGAAAAAGAGCGCCCCGACGCAATGCTGCCGACCCTTGGCGGACAGACCGCGCTCAATGCCGCCATCAAGGTTGCTGAAATGGGGGTTCTTGAAAAATACAATGTCGAACTGTTAGCGGCTAATATCGCGGTCATCAAAAAAGCCGAAGGTCGCGAGGAATTTCGTGACGCCATGCGCAAGATTAACCTCAAGGTGCCCGAATCAAGGATCGTTAAAACCCTGGAAGCAGCAATTATTGCCGGCGATGAACTGGGCTTTCCAATTATCGTCAGGCCCAGCTTTACCCTGGGCGGCACCGGGGGCGGGGTTGCCTACAACCGCCAGGAACTGATGGACCTATGCACTTCCGGACTCGATCTGTCGATGACCACCGAGGTCATGCTCGAGCGCAGCCTGCTGGGCTGGAAAGAGTATGAACTGGAGGTGATGCGCGATAAAAACGACAACGTGGTGATCATCTGCTCCATTGAAAATGTTGACGCCATGGGCGTACACACCGGCGACAGCATCACCGTCGCCCCGGCCCAGACCCTGACCGATCGCGAATACCAGGAAATGCGCGATGCAGCGATTGCCATCATCCGGGAGATCGGCGTGGAAACCGGCGGGTCAAATGTCCAGTTTGCCGTCAACCCTGAAGATGGTGAACTGATGGTCATCGAGATGAACCCCAGGGTATCGAGAAGTTCTGCCCTGGCCTCAAAAGCCACCGGTTTTCCCATCGCCAAGATTGCCGCCAAGCTGGCCGTTGGCTATACCCTCGACGAATTGACTAACGATATTACCCGTGAGACCCTGGCCGCCTTTGAGCCAAGCATTGACTATTGCGTGGTCAAAATTCCCCGCTGGACCTTTGAAAAATTCCCCGAGGCCGACGATATCCTGACCACCTCCATGAAATCGGTCGGTGAAACCATGTCTATCGGTAGGACCTTTAAAGAAGCCTTCCAGAAGGCCATGCGCTCTCTGGAAACCGGCCGCTCCGGTTTCGGCGGCGATGGCAAGCAGCTTCTTACCCACCTTGACCCGGAAGACCTGGCCCATGGACTGCGCACTCCGAGTTCAAAACGAGTCGCCTACATCTACGAGGCGTTAAAGCGGAATATGAGCCTGGATGAGTTATATGCTTTGACCAGCATTGATCGCTGGTTTCTCTTCAATTTTCAGCAGATCGTTGACACGGAGAAGGAGATCTCCGCCCGCAGCTTCCAGGGCCTGGATCCGCAGTTCCTGCGATTTTGCAAAGAACGGGGTTTTTCCGATCAGCAGCTGGCATATTTAACCGGGACCACTGAGAACGACATCCGCCAACTCCGCAAAAAACATGATATTCTTCCGGTCTACAAACTGGTCGATACCTGTGCCGCCGAATTCGAATCCTATACGCCGTATTACTATTCAACCTACGAACAGGAAAACGAGGCAAAGAAAACCGACGGTAAGAAAATCATCATTCTCGGCGGCGGCCCCAACCGCATAGGTCAGGGGATTGAGTTCGATTACTGCTGTGTTCATGCAGCCCTTGCCCTGCGGGAAATCGGCATCGAATCGATCATGATCAACTCCAACCCGGAAACCGTCTCCACTGACTACGATACCTCGGATAAGCTGTTCTTTGAGCCGCTGACCAGAGAGGATGTTCTGAACATCATCGATCAGGAGCAGCCGGACGGTATCATCGTTCAGTTCGGCGGGCAGACCCCACTCAACCTGGCCGTTCCTCTGGCGGAAGCAGGCGTAAAAATCGTCGGTACCCAGCCCGACGCCATCGACCGGGCCGAAGACCGAAAAAGATTCCAGCAGTTCCTGCAGAAACTTAACCTGCGCCAGCCGGACAACGATACCGTACACATCCTCGACGAGGCTCTGGCGGCGGCTAATCGCATAGGCTATCCAGTAGTAGTCCGGCCGTCATACGTTCTTGGCGGCAGGGATATGCGCATTGTTTATAATGATCAGGGTATCAAGGAGTTTATGCTGGCCGTAGGCGGCACCAATCTGGAACATCCTATACTGATTGATAAATTTTTAAAGGACGCCATTGAAATCGATGTCGATGCCATCTGCGACGGACAGCAGACTATTATCGGCGGCATTCTCGAACACGTCGAGGAGGCCGGCATCCATTCGGGTGATTCATGCAGTATTCTGCCCCCCCACACCTTGTCGCAGGAGCTTGTCGAACAGATAAAACAAGCCAGCAGAGCCATGGCCGAAGAACTCGGGGTTATCGGCCTGATGAACGTCCAGTTTGCCGTCAAAGATAAACAGCTCTATATCCTTGAAGTGAATCCTCGCGCTTCACGAACAGTTCCCTTTGTCAGCAAGGCCACGGGTGTCCCCCTGGCCAAACTGGCGACCAAGGTGATGATGGGCGCCACGCTGCAGGAACTCGGTCTGACAACCGAGGTTGCAATCAAGCACTGGGCGGTCAAAGAGTCGGTATTTCCTTTTGATCGATTTGAAAAAGTCGACACCCTCCTTGGGCCGGAGATGAAGTCCACCGGTGAGGTCATGGGCATCGATGACAACCTTGGACTGGCCATTGCCAAAGCACATCTTGCGGCAGGCTCAAAAGTGCCGGCATCCGGCAACGTATTCATCAGCGTACGCGACAATGACAAAGCAGCAGTGCTCCCCGTCGCCAGAGCACTGGTTGAGCTCGACTTTACTATCTTCGCCACCACTGCCACCGCTGCCTTCCTGCAGCAAGCCGGGGTTGCCTGTCAACTGATCAACAAGATCTCCCAAGGCAGGCCGCATATTCTGGACAAGATCCAGGATTCCCAGATCTCCTGGATCGTCAATACCTCGATGGGTCGGCGTACCACTGAAGATTCCTACTTGATCCGAAGAGCAGCTCTGGATTACCATATTCCCTATACAACCACCATCAGCGGTGCAGCTGCATTAGTCAAGGGGATTCAGGAATTGCAGAAAAACGAGATGGTTGTCCATCCTGTCCAATACTTTACACAATCATCGTGAGCGGGTAAAATATATGGAAATCCGGCTCGACATTCTCGCTTTTTGATTTACCTTAACTGAGCACGTATTGAGAAAAGAGCGATAAGGGCTTATTGTTTACCCACTAGAGAACCGCAGCAGAAGCTTGCAAACACTGTATATTAAAACCACTGGTCATGAATACCTAGTCTTGTCTTTACCAGAAAATAACGAGACAATACTAGAAACCAGGAGCCACCGGAGGAGTCGTTGAATACTTTCTATAAAAATTTAAGCATGTGGCTGGTGATTGGTCTGACCATGATCCTTCTTTTCAATCTATTTAATAAGCCGCAGACCAATGTGACGTCGCTTACCTATAGCGAATTCATGACCAGCGTGGCAAACAAGGCGATCACCCGGGTCACCATCAGTGGTGATGTTCTTTCAGGTACCCTGCAGGACGGCAAACCTTTCCAGACTGTTTATCCGCCAAACGACAGTGATCTGATCTCCATCCTCCGCCAGTCAGGGGTGGATATCAACGTCAAAGAGACCCAGAAAGACTCGTGGTTGATGACTATTTTCGTCTCCTGGTTCCCTATGCTTCTACTTATCGGCGTATGGGTATTTTTCATGCGCCAGATGCAGGGCGGTGGCAAGGGTGGCGCTCTTTCCTTCGGCAAAAACCGGGCCCGATTGACAGAACAGAGCAACAACAAGGTTACCTTCGCCGATGTTGCCGGGATCGACGAGGCGAAAGAAGAACTGGAAGAGATTGTCGATTTTTTAAAAGATCCCGGTAAATTCACCGCCCTTGGCGGCAGGATTCCCACCGGCGTTCTCCTGGCCGGTGCCCCTGGAACCGGCAAGACCCTGCTGGCCAAGGCCATTGCCGGTGAAGCCGACGTGCCGTTTTTCTCTATCTCCGGTTCGGATTTTGTCGAAATGTTCGTCGGTGTTGGTGCATCCCGTGTCCGTGACATGTTTGCCCAGGGCAAAAAAAGTGCCCCCTGTATTATTTTTATCGACGAGATCGATGCCGTGGGCCGACATCGTGGTGCAGGGCTTGGCGGCGGTCATGATGAGCGCGAACAGACGTTGAACCAGTTGCTGGTTGAGATGGATGGTTTTGAAACCAATGACGGGGTCATCATCGTCGCCGCAACCAACAGACCAGACGTTCTCGATCCGGCTCTACTTCGTCCCGGCCGCTTCGACCGTCAGGTAATTGTGCCGGTACCCGATGTTGGCGGGCGACAGAAAATTCTATCGATATACGCCAAGAAAACCAAGATGGCCGCCAATATCGATCTTGAGGTCCTCGCCCGTGGAACCCCTGGTTTTACCGGCGCCGACCTGGAAAATCTGGTCAATGAAGCCGCCCTGATGGCCGCCAGGAAGGGAGCCAAGGAAATAACCCTGGACCTGCTGGAAATGGCCAAAGACAAGATCATGATGGGCTCGGAACGACGATCGATGATTATCAACGAGAAAGAAAAGAAGGTTACCGCCTATCACGAGGCCGGCCATGCGTTGGTGGCCTGGCTGCTGCCTGATACCGATCCGATTCATAAGGTGACGATTATTCCGCGTGGACGCGCCCTTGGCCTCACCATGCAGTTACCGACCGACGATAAGTATACCCATTCCAAAAAGGATTTGAAAAACAGTCTGTGCATTCTTTACGGCGGCAGGATCGCCGAAAAAATTATTTTTGACGAGATCACCACCGGCGCCGGCAACGATATCGAGCGGGCTTCGGGTCTAGCCAGAAAGATGGTCTGCGAATGGGGCATGAGCGACGACCTCGGTGCACTCACCTACGGCAAAAAAGAGGAACAGATTTTTCTCGGCAGAGAAATTGGTCACAACCGCGACTTCAGTGAGGAAACAGCGCGGCTTATCGATATCTCGGTCAGAAGATTCATCGATGACGCCATGGCCACGGTAACCAGTCTGCTCGAAGAAAACCGTGACATTCTTACTATGATGGCCGAAGAACTCCTGGAAAAAGAGACTATTGTTCTTGCCGATCTGGAGCGAATGGCTGAAGAACTCCGGCCGGGTAAGTACACCGAGCGGATCAAAAAGAATAGACGGGCTAAAAAGAAAGCTGCCCCGCAACCGGAAGAAAGTACTAAAGAACATGCTGACGTAAACGACGAAACCGTTGCAAAGGAGCAACCTGAAGATACGATACCGGCCGACAAGCCTGCAGATCTTGGTGATGCGGCCCCTGACGATAAAGACCAAAAGGAATCTGAAAATCCGTAATGGCAGGAGTTGCCATGAAGATAATGGGTATCCTCAATGTGACACCCGACTCTTTTTCCGATGGCGGTAAATTCGCCGATTTTCAATCGGCCACAACCCAGGCCGATGATCTTATCGCTGCCGGAGCGGATATTCTCGATGTGGGTGGGGAGTCAACCCGCCCTTTTGCCGATCCGGTCACCACCGAAGAAGAGCTCGCCAGGGTCATCCCGGTTATTGCGGCGGTTCGGCAAAAACACAATATTACCATCTCCATTGATACCACTAAAGCTGTCGTTGCCAGGGAAGCGCTGAAGGCAGGAGCCAATATCATCAATGATATTTCAGCTCTGCGTAAAGATCCGCAAATGATCGAAGTGGTTGGGCAAAGCAGTGTCCCGGTTATCATCATGCATATGCAGGGAACGCCATCCGATATGCAGATCCAACCGGTTTATGGCGATGTGGTCGCCGATATACTCGATTTCTTTAAAGAACGCATCGACTGGATTACCAGCAGGGGCATCGACCGCAACCGCTTGATTATCGATCCCGGTATCGGTTTTGGCAAGACCCTGCAGCACAATCTGTCACTCATAAAACATCTTGAAGAGTTTTCCCGTCTCAAACTTCCCCTCCTCCTCGGCCATAGCCGGAAACGCTTTCTTGGCACAATTACCGGAATCCCAGCCGAAAAGGACCGCGATCTGGCCACCGCTGTTATCACTGCCTTATGTGCTGCTAAAAATATAGCCATAGTCAGGGTGCATAATGTCGCCGCCACCCGACAGGCGCTGTTGCTCGCTGAAGCAGTTCGAGCTGCCGCCTGATGCAGGTTGCCGGCACAGTGGCACAGCAGCTGATGGCCAGTCAGACATATGCCCAAACCATCGCCCGCAGGTTGAACATTTCACCAGCTCAGGTTACCGGTACACTCACTCTCTTTGCCGAAGGAGGCACAGTTCCATTTATTGCCAGATATCGCAAGGAGGCAACCAATTCACTTGATGAAGTAGCGATTCAAGCGATCCAGGACCAACACCGGGAACTGATCGAAATAGACAAAAGGCGGGCGGCAATCTATGAGTCCCTGAATAAAAATGAGCTGCTCACCGATCCTCTTGCCCAAAAATTACAGCAGGCGCAAAGCCTGACTGAGCTTGAAGACATTTATCTTCCTTTCCGGCCGAAACGGAAAACCCGCGGAATTGCCGCCCGAGAAAAAGGACTCGCTCCCTTAGCCGAGCTGATTTTTGCCGACAACAGCCGCTCTTTTGCGCTCGCCGATTTTCTTAACCCGGAAGAAGGCATCGCAACAGAGGAAGATGCACTTGCCGGTGCACGGGACATTATCGCCGAAGACATCGCCGAAGATCAACCAACCCGGGCTGAGCTTCGCAGCATCTTTGCCAGCCAGGCGGTTATTGCCACAAAAGTCATTAAGAAAAATATTGAGCTGGGTGAAAAATTCAGAGATTATTTCGACTGGCAGGAACCGGCGGCCAAAGCTGCCGGTCATCGACTGCTGGCCATGTTCCGGGGAGAAAACGAAAAAATCCTTAAATTGACTATCCGGCCTCCCGAAGAAAATTGTCTGCGGCTTCTAAAAAAACGCCATTTAAAAATCACCCGATGGCAGAAAGAAGTGGCAATGGCAATTGAAGACAGCTATCGGCGGCTCCTCGCACCATCACTGGAAAATGACCTCGGCAAAGAACTCAAGGCACGAGCCGATGTCGAGGCGATCCAGGTTTTCGCCGAGAATCTGCGCCAGCTGCTCCTCGCCGCACCTCTTGGTGAAAAACGAGTTTTGGCCCTTGATCCAGGCTACCGCACCGGCGCCAAACTTGTCTGTCTTGACGAACAGGGCAAACTGCTGGACCACACCACCATCTTTCCGACCCATGGCGGCAAAAAATTGGCAGAAGCAGGCGAAACTATAGCCGGCATGGTTGCCAGGCACCGCATAGAAGCCATCGGCATCGGCAACGGTACAGCCGGACGGGAGACTGAGCAGTTCATAAGGTCCCTCGACCTGGATAAATCAATTATCATTACCCTGGTGAACGAAGATGGGGCCTCGATATATTCAGCCTCGGAAGCAGCAAGGACGGAGTTTGCCGACTATGATATTACCGTGCGCGGAGCAGTTTCCATCGGCAGACGGCTCCAGGATCCTCTGGCTGAGCTGGTAAAGATCGACCCGAAGTCAATTGGTGTCGGTCAGTATCAACACGATGTCAACCAGAGTGCATTAAAGAAAAAACTTCAGGAAGTAATAGAAAGCTGTGTCAACAGTGTCGGGGTTGAACTGAACAGTGCCAGTGCTGAATTACTGACCTATGTCGCAGGGCTGGGTCGCACGCTGGCCGACAATATTATTATCCACCGGAACAGTAACGGGGCTTTTCAGACCAGGCAGGAATTATTGGGAGTTGCCCGTCTCGGTCCCAAGGCCTTTGAGCAGAGTGCCGGTTTTCTGCGGTTGCGGGCAAGCGTCAACCCACTTGATGCCAGCGGCGTCCACCCGGAACGTTACGATCTCGTCAAAAAAATGGCCGACGACTATGGGGTATCGGTTGAAGATCTGTTGGCGGTAGAGACGGTACGAAAAACCGTTGATCTGAGACGATATATTAACGAGTCAACAGGTCTTCCCACCCTGACGGATATCATGGAGGAACTGGCCAAACCGGGTCGGGACCCGCGGCAGGTCTTTGAACAATTCCAGTTCGCTGATTCTGTTCACGGCATGGACGATCTCCACGAGGGCATGCTCTTACCGGCGCTGATCACCAATATCACCCGCTTTGGCGCCTTCGCCGATATCGGTATAAAACAGGACGGTCTCATCCATATCAGTCAGCTCGCCGACCGGTTTGTCAAAGACCCGGGAGATGTGGTTAAAATAGGCCAGAAGGTTCAAGTGCGTGTTGTCGAAATCGACGCCAAACGCAACCGGATCGCCCTGTCCATGCGCAAAGGCTGATCCTTCGCTACAAAATCTCCATTTCCAGCGTATCCACTCCATTCTCGACGAGTGAGAGCTGACTGGCCAGGCCGTAGGAGAGGTCAATATCGCGGCCTTCGATATACGGCCCTCGATCGGTTATCACCGCCAGGGCGGTCTGTCCGGTCCGGGGATTTTTTAGTTCGACCCTGGTACCTAACGGCAAATCCTTATGCGCAATGGTGTTGGCGTACATATCATAGATATCGCCATTAGCCATAGCCCGTCCATGGTAGTCCTCTCCATACCAGCTGGCGACTACCTCACTTGGTGGTTGCGGTCCAATCTGCCTGATCTCGAGTTTCCGGCCAACCTCGAGGTGATTGGGATCTTCAATGTTGTTATCGCGTATCAGATCCTGCGGATTGACATGGAACTGTTTGATGGCAAGCTCCCAGACTGTATCACCGGACCGAACGGTATACCCGGTAAGTTTATCTGGTTGTTGTACGGTTGTCTTTTGCCGTGGGATATCAGCTTTGGACGCCTCGTCAAGAACAGCGGCAAAGCTGTCTTTTTCCACACCAATATTGGCCCCTTCCCGTACAAACCAGTTGCCGTTTATGTTTGATCTGCCTATTGCTTCGGGGTTCTGCGTGCGCAAGGTCTTCCAGTCTGTGTCCAAACGCTTGGTAACAAAAGCAATAGTATCACCTTTCTGAACTGTGTATGCATTCATCGGAACGTTTTACTTAGCCATCTGATAATTGGCCTTTTTAGGAGTTAATTTTTTATTGATGGAGTTGAAATGCAATGCCTTTAATATGTATCGGCAGGTTGAAATATATCTTAACTAGAGAAGGACCAAGTTGTCAGATATTTTCCGTCGGCTTGACCAGGGAGAGAACCTTTCTTTTATTGTGAAACCGGCGGAGCAGATTTTCCGCCATAAAAATTGCCAAAGCACTCCATATCAATAAAAAACCAATCATTCGTGTCCGCGGAAATTCTTCACCATAGACAAAAACCCCGAGCACAAGATTCATCGACGGAGCCAGATACTGCATCAAGCCAAGAGTGGAAAAAGGGATTTTCTGAGCGGCATAACCAAAAAGAAGGAGCGGTACCGTGGTGATGACGCCGGTCCCGACAAGAAGCAAGGAACCGGAAAGGTCGATTCGGCCAAGAGATCCTCCCCCGGCACAGGCAAGTCCGATAAGAACCGCCGTTGCAGGTAAAAAAAGAACCCCTGTCTCCAGACAGAGCGCGTCCAGTGCACCAAGAGAATTCTTTTTATGCAACAGTCCGTAGAAGGCAAAACTCACTGCCAGAGTAAGGGCAATCCAGGGGAATCTGCCGTAATAAAAGGTTAAATAGAGAACTCCAAGAGCTGCAAGTAAGAGTGCAAGCCACTGTACCGGTCGCATCTTTTCCTGGAAAAAGATCATACCGAAAAAGACATTAATTAACGGGTTGATAAAGTATCCAAGGCTGGCCTCGACAATAAAACCGGCATTGACCGCCCAGATAAAAAGCATCCAGTTGAGCGCCAGCAACAGACCAGTTATGGTAAAGGTGATGAGGTTTTGCCGCTCTTTCAGCGCCTGCAGGAAAACTGCCCGTCGACCGGTAAGAAACACCAGTGCAAGCGTCAGTAACAATGACCAGGACATTCGGTGACAAAGGATCTCATAGGCCGGTACTTCCTGCAGAAGTTTCCAATATACCGGCAGTACTCCCCAGAATGCAAAAGCACCGGCTGCAGCCATGAGTCCGGCAAAGTTAATCATGATCCTCACATTACCTTAAATCAGCCGAATTGCAGATCTCTGCAGGACAGTAGCTTTGAGAAAAATAAAAGGCAGGCATCACTTAAAGAGAAGCCCGCTCGACAACCAGTAGTAGACAATATAAGCCCCGGCACCGAGCAGGAGCAGGGCGGAAATTTTCTGGACGTAGGGGACTATTCGTCGCAGAGTTCCAACGACGACTCCTTCTTTGACCACGGTTATCCCAAGAGTCAGCAACAGCATGACACTTCCCATGCCGAGGATATAACTGATAAACTGAAAAAGACCACCGGTAAAATCGCCTGCGGCAATAGAACTGCCGACGACCATAAGGAAAATAGGCAGGGTGCAGCTCATGGAGATGGCACCAAAAGCCATGCCGAATAGAAAAAATCCGAGCACAGAAATCCGTCGCGGGTCCCCGATTTTGCCTGCAGCCGAGATAAAAAAATGAAAAGACAGGGTATGCCCGAAAAGCATCCATATCCCAAGAAGAATCAAACCGGCACCGACGACAACCGCCAGCCAGGGCATAATACCCATCAAAAAAGAACCACCCGCTGAAACGATTGCCCCGACAACACCAAATAACAGGGCAAAACCAGCGGTTACCATGAAGGCGATCCAGAATGCCTTTACTACCCGCAGAAAAAAAGATTTCCGGCGAAATTCGCTGTCTTCAGCGCCCAGATAAAGGGTCAAGTATACCGGCAACATGGCAAATCCACAGGGATTCACCGCCGAGACCATACCGGCACCAAAAGCATAGCCAAAAGGGAGCAATCCGGCAACCTGCCCCAGCCATCTGCTGACTTCTACCTGAGCTTCCATTAATTACCTATCAATCAAATGCAAAGTTATTAGAAAATATCAATCTTACCATAACATTTGCCGTTTTTGTACAAGGACATCACGCTTGTTGCTGATTCATGCTCAGACAGCTGCAAAACGGGAAATTATTCCTTTTTGCAGAGTGCATAAATAGGGTTTAAAAAAATTATTATTTTACATTTCGCTTTTCTTCAGGCGATTGAGATTCCTTCACGAAGAAAAAATGACCGCGGTCATTTTTTTTATTGACCCCGGGAAAAGTATCGTTTACTAATTTCGACTGCAGTCAATTTTATTATGCGGAGCCCCATATATGTCAATACGAGAAGAAAAAAAACGAAGAAACAAACAAGCAATATTAGAGGCGGCAATCGCTCTTTGCAGCGAAAGTGGCTATGAAAATACCTCTATCGAAGATATTGCCAAGATGGCCGGTGTCGGTAAAGGAACGGTATACAGCTATTTCCAGACGAAAAAAGATATCATTAAGGGCTTTTGTGAATATGAACTGGAAAAGATACATATAAAACTGGTCAGCCGTTCTGATCAGGATGCCCCTATTCTGGAGCAAATGCTGACCATTTATATGACCGAATTTCATCACGTCACCCAAAACCGGGAGTTTGGGCGAATCTTTATGCGCGAGTCTATTTTCCCCTCCGATTATGACCGGCAAGGCGATGAAGAGATGGAGGACAAATATTTCCAATTACTTTTTCCAATATTGGAAAAGGGGCAGGAAAGAGGAGAACTCCGCAAAGACATAGAACTTCTGTTCATAACCGCCCATTTTTACGGTTTGTATATTTTGGTCATTTCCGCCTGGTATACCAAAAGGATAACCAGTGAAGAAGTCGAACCAACTATGAAAATGCTCTTTAGCCAGGTTCTGGAAGGGTTGCAACCGAAAGAAAATTTCCCTCAATATTGTGAGAAAATCAATGAGTAAGCCGGCAATGCCTGAAACAACACGAGGGAAAATCGTCTATTTCATCTGGAATAACCTGCCGAGATTTGTACTCTTGGCGATGATTGTTCTCATCTTCATCCTGCTTGGCGCTATCAGAGACAGAAGTGCTCTCATCGCTGCCAACAAGACGGCTGAAGTGAGCCGGGAGAAGCCACCGGTCAATGCGATTACCCTTACCCTTGCACCGACAACGATTACTGATCGCATCAACCTGCCCGGTTACATTGAACCCTGGACCAGACTGAATTTGATGGCTAAACTGAACGGGACAATAACTGAAGTGCTGGTAAAAGAAGGAGACCGGGTCAAAAAAGACGACATTCTCGCCCGCATTGAAGACGATGATTTTCGGATTGCCCTGGACAGAGCCGAGGCAGCATACAATCTGGCCAAGGCCGAATATGGCCGGGATAAGTCAATCTACGACAAAGGTGTCATCCCGACCGCCAGCCTGGACACCAACAGAACCAATATGCTGCAGGCAAAGGCCGATTATGAGAACGCCAAGCTGCTTCTTTCCCGCACCAGAATCACTTCGCCCATGGACGGCATCATCCGCCGTATGGACGCCAAAGTAGGGTTGCAACTCTCGGTGGGCGATTCGATCGCCGAAATTCTGGATACTGACCATATGAAAGGGGTTATCGGCATTCCTGAATCCGACGTCACCGCAGTACGCGAGCTGGAAAATGTTACTCTCACCGTGCAGGCTCTGGGTGATAAAGTCATTACCGGGAAGAAATTTTTTCTTTCTCCCTCCCCTGAAACCACAGCCAGGCTCTACAATCTGGAGCTTGACATAAATAACAGTGATGGCGAAATGCTGGACGGCATGTTTGTCCGCGCTGACGTTGTTAAAAAGCAGATCACTGAAGCTCTGGCAGTACCTTTCTATAGTGTCATTTCCCGGAATGACGAACAGTATGTGTTTATTGAGGAAGAAGGCGTCGCCAGGAAAAAAAAGGTTCGCCTGGGGATCATGGAAAAATGGATGGTCCAGATAGCGGCAGGGCTCAACCCGGGCGACAGGCTTCTCATTGAGGGCCACCGTGATGTCGAAGACAACCAGAAAATTCAAGTTATAAAAACCCTCACCAGCCCGGAGGAATTGGCCCTATGATTATTTCCGATACCGCCGTTAAAAAAAGCACCGCGGTGTCCGTCCTGGCCCTGTTGCTCATTATTTTCGGGGTGTATTGTTATAAAGTGCTGCCTCGGGAGAGCGATCCTGACATCACCATTCCCAATGTTTTTGTTTCAACAGAATATCGGGGCGTCTCTCCCACTGATATAGAAACAGCAATCACCATAGAAATTGAAAAGAAGCTTAAAGGGCCTTGACGGCCTGAAAAAGATCCAGTCGGTCAGCTCCGAAGGGCTTTCGTCAATTAATGTTGAGTTTGTCACCGGCACCGATATCGATAAAGCTGTCCAGGACGTCAAAGACAAGGTCGATGAAGCAAAAGGCTCGCTGCCCAGCGATCTTGAGGATGACCCTTCGGTATTTGAGGTGAATTTCTCGGAAATGCCCATCGTCATCTATTCACTTTCCGGCACCTGTGGTCTGCCCTGCTTAAAAGATCTGGCCGACGACCTCAAAGACGAGATTGAAGGGGTAACCGGGGTGTTGGAAGTGGAGGTTACCGGAGGATTGGAGCGGGAGATCCGGGTAGAGGTGTTCCCTGAGAAGTTGGCCTATTACGGCCTCAGTATAGGCAATTTTCAAACGGCGGTTAAAAGTGAAAACACCAACACCTCCGGCGGGAATATCAGGCTCGGCAAGGGACGCTTTCAAATCCGGGTACCCGGCGAATTCAAGACCCCGGAAGAGATATACGGTTTGGTGCTCACCACCCATAACGGGCAACCAGTCTATCTGAAAGATGTCGCAAGAGTAGTGGATGGATTTAAGGAAGAGACAAGCATCTCTCGCCTGGACGGCCAGGAAGCTGTCAATATATCGGTAAAAAAACGTTCCGGCGAAAACATCATCAGCATCAGCAAGGCCGTGGACAAAATTATTGACACAGACAAAGCTTCATGGCCCAGCGGAACCGAAATCACCAAGGTCCTCAACAAGGCAAAAGACATAGATATAATGGTTGCCGACCTGGAGAACAACATCCTCACCGGACTGGTGCTGGTGTTGATCGTCATCTTTCTGGCCATGGGTATTCGCAACGCCATTCTGGTCAGTCTGGCCATACCTTTTTCCATGCTCCTCTCGTTCATTATCCTTTATCTGATGGGCATCACTCTTAACATGGTAGTACTCTTCAGCCTCACCCTTGGTCTTGGGATGCTGGTGGACAATGCTATCGTCATCATCGAAAACTGCTACCGATTTATGGAACAGGGGGTAAACCGTGTGGATGCGGTCATGCAGGCGACATCCGAAGTTGCCTATCCGGTTATCGGGTCAACGGCCACCACCCTGGCAGCTTTTTCTCCGATGTTGTTCTGGCCCGGCATAATGGGCGAATTCATGAGTTACATGCCACTGACCTTGATCATCACCCTCTCCTCCAGCCTCTTTGTCGCTTTGGTAATTAATCCGGCGATAGCCTCTTTATACATGAAGGTGAAAAATCCGGAGATGAGCAGAGGCAAGAATCTCGCTGAGATTGCCGGTGCCGGGGAACGACCGGCCGAGATCCACGGATTTTTTTTGACCAGCTATAGCAAGTTCCTGACCGCCGCTCTCAGCAAACCAATCACCGTCATCACCACCGGGTTCTGCGTCCTGGTCCTCATGTTTCAGGGATGGCTCCTGGTAGTTGGCCTGGAAAAACCCGTGGAATTTTTTCCCGAAATTGATCCGAAAGGCATGTACGTCAATGTCGACGTCCCTGAAGGCGCAGATCTCAACTATATCGACACAATCATTCAGCGAGTCGAAAAAGCTGTGGCAGGAGTGACTGAAACCGACGGACAGATGAGCTCACTGCAGGCCCTTAGCCCCAAACAATACACCAAACCTGATGGTGAGCAATACCTCGGGCCAAGTGATCTGCAAAATATTAAAAATGTCTATATGAAAGGTGTGATTTCCGCAGGTGCCGGTTCCGCCTTCTCCTCCAATAAAGCTAATCACGTCGGCATTCGTTTTCTGGACCTGGAAGACCGCAAGCAGTCGTCCCATTCCACCGTTGCCGACATCAGGCAGAGAATTAAAAATATTCCAGGTGGAAAAATCACTATCGCCATGGAAGAGGAAGGACCACCAACCGGAGCACCGATCAATATTGAAATTGCCGGGGATAACTTTGCCGTGCTGGGAGAACTTGCCAAACAAGTGAAAGACATCCTGGCCAAGCAGCCTCACGTGGAAGATGTTCGGGATGATTTCGTCGAAGGAATCCCTTCAGTCCAGGTGCTGATTGATCGACAGAAGGCGGCACTCTTCGGGCTCTCCACCGACCTCATCGGTTTCGCTCTGAAAAGTGCCTATAACGGTCTGGAAGTCTCTTCGTTTCGGGAAGGAGACAACGACTATGATATCACAGTCCAACTGGCGGAATCAGATAGAAAAGTTGTGGACATTCTGCACGAATTGATGCTTCCAACCCCGTCGGGACAGATGGTTCCTTTATCGACCGTTGCTAAAATAAGCTTTGTCGGTTCTATTGGCGATATCACCCGGATCAATAACGAGCGGGTGGTGACGGTAAAAGCCAATGTCGATGAGACCAAAATCCCCGGACCGGTTGCTCGGGCTCAGGCTGCCCAGTTTCTCCAGGATTTTCCGCTGCCGTCCGGCTATAAGATGACCTTTACCGGCGAGTTTGAATTCCAGAAGGAGTCGGAAGATTTTTTGACCAAAGCCTTCCTGGTCGCCCTGCTGTTCATCTTTTTAATTCTGGTCACCATGTTCAATTCGATAAGTCAGCCATTTATCATCATGACCTCAGTTATTCTATCTCTTGGCGGCGCTTTTCTCGGACTGACTCTTTTTAAGTCACCATTTGGCATCATCATGACCGGAGTAGGCGTTATCTCTCTTGCCGGGGTCGTGGTGAATAATGCCATCGTGCTGATCGACTATACCAATCGGCTGCGGGAGCGAGGTTTTGCTTTACAGGATGCAATCATCTCGGCCGGAGCCACCCGACTCCGGCCAGTACTGCTTACTGCAGTTACGACAATTCTGGGGTTGGTCCCGATGATTACCGGAATTTCCTTTGATTTTCATAAAGGGGCAATCTCCTGGGTCAGCGAATCGAGCCAATGGTGGCAGACGATGGCTATCGTCGTTGTTTTCGGGCTTATTGTCGCTACCTTTCTTACCCTGGTTGTGGTACCGGCGCTCTACTACCTCTTTGAGAGGATGGGTGGCATCAACAACAAATGGACTCAAAAAATAAGCGAACTATATTGGAAACCATTTCCCTATCTGGCGGGACAAACATCACCTGAGGACATCTGATGCATTGCAAGATTCTATTTATTTTCGGCCTGCTGCTGTTCCCTGCATCTTTTATCACCGGCCCGGCTCATGCCGAAGATGTAGAAAAAATCGATCTGAGAAGCGCTGTCGAACTGGCCTTGAAAAATAACCTCAATATCCAGCTTCGGCAAGAAGATGTAAGTGCGGCCGAAGGGGCGGTTCTCAGCGCCGAAGGCAAATTTGATGTGTATATTGATGCCCAGGTATCCGGGCGAAGTGAGGAAAGGACCCCGCTCTTCATAGGTGGGGCTTATCAGGAAGACAGCAGCTTGTGGAATGCTGAAGCATCAAAAACGTTTACAACCGGCACCTCTGTTAGTCTTGGTTGGAATAACAGCGGTTTCAACAGTGATGCTTTCGGCCTGCTGTTGGACCCGTCGTACAATTCCGGCCTGATGCTGGGACTGCGACAGCCACTGCTGAAAGGTTTCGGTCGGGAAGTACAGACAGCGCTGCTCCAATCTTCACAAAAACAACTGGAGGCAGCAAACTTCCAGGTGAGCAGTGAAGCCGCCAATCTCGCCGCCGATGTGAAGATAGCCTATTGGAACCTGGTCTTTGCCCGGCAGGATATTGAAGTGCAGAAACTCTCTGTAACCCTCGCTCAAAAACTGCTGAACGAAACCGAGACCAAGATCAGTGCCGGAAGCTTGGCTGAAGTTGAAATTTACCAGCCACGATCAGAGGTAGCCAGACGCGAAGAGCAGCTGATCTCTGCCGAACGGGCTATCGGCACGGCAGAAGATGAGCTGAAAATCCTGATCAACAGCGATAAATGGCTAATGTCCTTTCAACCGACCGATCAACCGACAACCGAACCAATCGAGCTGGACCTGCCGACAATCATCGATAATGCCCTGAAAAACAGGCCGGATATCAAAGCAGCCAACCTCCTTATAGCAGCAGCAGAACTTGAAGAGAAGAGAGCCAAAGACGATATCCGCCCCGACCTTGCCCTGGTCGGTGATGTCGGTCTTACCGGTACCTCCGACAGCTATGGCGATTCGCTCGATAACAGCCTGCGCAATCCGGATAACCTCTGGCAGGTCGGCGTCACTTTCTCCATGCCGCTTGAGAACAGGGGTGCCAAGGGAAATTACCAGCAGGCCAAGGCGGGCCATTATCGAGCGAAAACCAACGCCGAACTCCTCCGCCAACAAATTCGTAAAAGTGTCAGATCCACTGTCAGGGACGTCGGGCTGGCGATCAAAGCGCTCGATGCCACCCGGAAAACCAGCCTCGCTACCCAGAAGGCACTTGAAGCGGAACAGGCAAAATTTGCTGCAGGCCGATCAACCACTCTGGATGTCCTGATCGCCCAGGAAACGTATGCCAGAGCACTTAGTCAGCAAAACCAGACCAATGCCACCTACGCCGGCATCCTGGCAGAGCTCGACCGTATTCAGGGTCTGGTTACCTTCTCATCTTCTCGCTGAAGACCACCCGACAGCCATGAATGAACAAACACTCCCTCAGGGCGGAGCAGGGAAAAACAAAACCTATTTTCTGCATGGCCTGGACTCGTCCGGAAACGGCACCAAAGGTCGTTTTTTCGCCCGGAACTACCCTCGACAGGTCATCCGTCCTGATTTTACAGGTCCACTGTCGGCAAGGCTCGAGCAGTTAGCAGAGCTCTGCATCAACCAGGAAAACCTGCTCTTCATCGGCTCGAGTTTTGGCGGGCTGATGGCCACTTGCTACGCCATCAGCTCTCCTGAGAAAGTCACCAGGTTGATTCTCCTGGCTCCGGCTCTTAATTTTGCCGACTATGAACCACCCGCCCAATTATTGCAGATACCTACTCTTCTGGTCATTGGCCAGCATGATACGGTAACTCCAGCGGCTGTTGTTATCCCCTTGGCAAAAGCGACATTTATCGATCTGGAGGTTGATATTGTCAACGACGATCACCTGCTGCACGCTACCTTTGATCGTCTCAACTGGCAGCACCTGCTGGCCGATTAACGACCTCTCGCCCATGCGCCGTGGTTGCCCCGGAGCTCATGCCGCATTACTATAATATCTAGCCCCGGTAAACGGGAAATAAGCCGGGAGAAGTACCAACACGTCCTCTTCACTTTCTCTTAGGGAGATACAGTTTATGAACAAACATTTCCTTGTCACTATCAGCAACGATGTCGAGCATCTGTATGGCGTCCGGTTTATCTGTTCATTTTTTAAAGAGATGTCCCGACACCAGCTGACCCTGCTGCATATCTGTCGTCTGGACGGTAACGATTCGGGCCAGCCGCTGAACGACATGTGGGCCCACCCGGACGAAAAGGCCGAGGTCAATGTCACTGCCGGAGCAAGGCGATCAATCGACAGGGCCAAGACATTGTTGAGCAAGGGCAGGATGGCTGTCGAAAAGGTGATTACCAAGACGGTTGCCGAGCGGTACGGCAAGGTGAAAGACATCCTGACTGAGGGCTCCAAGGGGTTTTACGACGCTATTATTCTGGGCCGACGCGCCTCCTACACCCTGCAGTGGGTGTTTGAGCGGCCGGCGGATGAACTGGCCCAGTTCATGATCAAAGACAATTACTGCACAACGCCCCTGTGGATCTGCCCGGAGACGGAGCCAGGCAGGAAAAACGTCCTGCTCTGTATAGACGGCTCCGAAGGCGCCTACCGGGCGGCAGACCATGTCGGTCACATCCTTGCCGCCCAGGACCACCACGCGGTAACCCTCTTTTACGTCGGCAGCGGCATCGGCGCCGATGGCGGAGATATTTTTACCCGGGCCGAATCATTGCTGCATGAGAACGGGGTCAGTAGCGAACGGATCAGCCGTAATACCTCCTGGGGAATATCGGTCCCCGGCTCAATTCTCAGTGAGGCGGAGAAAGGTGGCTATGCTGCCGTCGCCGTAGGTCTGCATGGCCTGGAACATGGGCTGATGAAAGACTTCAACATGGTGGGAGGGACGACATCCAAACTGATCAATAAACTGGAAAAAGCCGCTCTGTGGTGTTGTCCGTAATACTTGCCTGGTCAGTTCAGCAATAGAGAATCCATGGCCAGCTCTTCTCCCTGTGCTGTATAGAATTGCTGAAGAAGATCCTTGACTGTCAGATTCTCTTTTTCCGTGCCGCGCAGATCGAGCAGAATTCTGCCTTGGTGGAGCATGATAAGTCTGTTGCCAAAACTGATGGCATGTTTCATATTATGGGTGATCATCAAGGTAGTAAGCTTCTGGTCCTTAACTATTTCCTGAGTCAGGTTCAAGATCTGGCTGGCGGTTTTCGGATCAAGAGCGGCGATATGTTCATCAAGGAGCAGGACTTCGGGTTTGATCATGGTGGCCATGAGCATTGTCAGCGCCTGGCGCTGGCCGCCGGAGAGCAGACCAACCTTATCAAGCAGACGGTTTTCCAAACCGAGACCAAGTTTTGCCAGTTCTTTACGAAAATGCTCCCTGTCACGGTTTTTTACCCCCCGGGCCAGGCCCCTTTTTTTGCCGCGCAGACCAGCCAATGCCATATTCTGTTCTAGAGTTGCTGAAGGACAGGTGCCCAGCAGCGGGTTCTGAAAGACCCTCGATATAAGAGAAGCCCTTTTATGCTCCGGCCAGCTGGTTACCTCGATACCAGCGATAGTGATCCTGCCGGAATCTGGAAAAAAACCGCCGGCAATACAGTTCAGCAAGGTAGATTTGCCGGCACCATTTGAGCCTATCACCGTAATGAATTCGCCTTCATCAATCTGTAAATTGATGGTGTTCAAGGCAAAAACCTCATTGACACTGCCCTTGTGAAAATATTTAACGATGTTTTCTAGTCGGATCACCGCTGAATCAATCTCTTCTTAAGGTTAGGGGTGATAAGGGCGCCAATGACCAGCAGAGCGGTTATCAGGTTCAAATCACTGGGGTTGAAACGAAAAGCACCCAATTCAAGGCCTAAAGCCAGGGCAATGGCTAGACGATAGACTATGGAGCCAAGCAGGGCGGCGATAAAAGCCCGGGGCATGGTGTTGCAGCCAAAGACCGTCTCGCCGATAATCACCGAGGCAAGCCCGGCGACGATGGTGCCGATTCCCATGCCGACATCGGCGGCACCCTGATTCTGGGCGACCAGCGCGCCGCTCAGGGCGACCATCCCATTTGACAGGCCGACTCCCAGGATAATAATGGTGTTGGTGTTGACGCCAAGGCTCCTGATCATCTGCGGGTTGTCCCCGGTTGCCAAAATCGCCTGGCCCAGCTCCGTTGACAGGAACCAGATAATAAAGGTAAGGACGACAAGAGCAAAGGCACCAAAAATAAGCAAGCCGGCATAATGGGCTGGAATCCCCAGGCGAGTCACTGAATCAAAGACCGTCTCCTGACCTAGAAGCGCTACATTCGGGCCGGACATAATCCGAATATTGATCGAATACAAAGCGATCATGGTCAAGATCGAAGCGAGCAGGTGGAGAATCTTAAACTTGGTGTTCAAAAATGCGGTGACCATCCCGGCGACAAAACCACCAGTCAAGGCAAAAAGCAGAGAAAGATAAGGATTGACTCCGCTGGTGATCGCCACCGCCGAGATTGCGGCACCAAGCGGCAGACTCCCGTCAACGGTCAGATCGGGAAAATCGAGGATACGAAAAGTAAGATAGACCCCGATAACCATTATGCCGTAGACAAAGCCCTGCTCTACGGCACCAAGTGCAGCATATAATGTCATTTTTACTCGTTACTCATAAATCTTGGTGGCCTTTTGCAGCAGGGCATCCGGCGGGGCAACTCCCATCTGCCGGGCATAATTGGCATTAATATGCAGCTGCAAATCTTTTTGGAACTGTACGGGAATATTCTCGGGTTTTTCGCCGTTCAGGATTCTCTCGGCAATAGCTCCGGTCTGATAGCCGTGCTTGTAATAATCAAAGCCCATAGCCGCAACGGCACCTCTTTTAACCGAATCAACATCTGCGGCAAAGACAGGCAGCTTATTCTGGACTCCCACTTTAATGACTGATTCAAGCGCGGAAATAATGGTATTGTCGGTGGGAATAAAGATCGCATCGGCCTTCCCTACCAGGCTTTTTGCCGCCTGATAAACATCCGCAGTCTTCGAAGCAGTAGCCTCGACCGTTGCAAAGCCCAACTCGTCTTGTAAGGCCTTGATCGCAGCAATAGTTGCTTTGGAGTTGGCCTCACCGGCATTGTAGAGCAATCCGAGGGTCTTGATATCTTTTTTAAAAGCCAGGACCATCTGAATATGTTCTTTAACGGGCAGCAGATCGGAGACACCGGTTATCCCCGCATCAGGATGTTCCAGGTCTTTGATCAGTCCGGCGGCAACGGGATCGGTGACGGCGGTAAACAGCAGCGGACGTTTCAATTCAGCCGGAGCCTTGCTGAGAGCCTGAACACAGGTCTGGGCGGAGGGAGTGGCGATAGCCACCAGTAAGTCAGCTTTTTCGCCGACCATCTGCTGGGCGATCTGGGTTGCCGTACCCATATTGGCCTGGGCGTTATGCACATTATAATTCGCCGCAATGTTCTTTTCCTTGAGATAATCCTGAAAACCTTTCAGGACCGCATCAAGAGCCGGATGTTCAACAAACTGGCTTACCGAGATGGTCGCCGCGAGAGCGGTAATTCCCTGCAGACAGATGCAGGTGACAAGCAAGCCGACGGAAATTAGTTTTTTCATTTTCAATACCCCCAGAAAAAAATTGACCACACATTCAGATAAAAATGATCGAAAAGAGTTCACAGACATCTAGCCGATAATCGCCTGAAGGTCAACGACGCTTTCCCGGTTATTTAAAAAGTGTCTCGCAATCGGCGAAGAGCGGTGAATATAGAGAGAGGATCAAGGGCTTCGCCAATACATTTTCCAGCCACACCGGCAATAACACCTTTTTCTGTGCAGCGTAGAAATGGGTTAGTTTCGCACTCGACCTGCAGGGTCGATGGCACAGTCATCTGGCCTTTTTCTCTCTGGGTGGTGGCCAGTTGCAATCTTTTTTCGACGGCCTGGTTATCCGGTTCAATAAAGCCGGCAAACTTGAGGTTATGCACCGTGTACTCATGGCCGAAATATACTTTCGTTGCCGGTGAGAGGGGTTTAATTCTGTTATTCAGCGCATCATGCATCTGCTCTGGACTGCCCTCAAACAGGCGGCCGCAGCCACTGCCAAAGAGGGTGTCGCCGGTAAAGAGAGCATCCTCAACCAGATAACAAACGCTGCCGGTGGTATGGCCGGGAGTGTGCAGAACCTGTCCGCTTATGCTGCCGACACGGATCGTACTCCCATCCGTCAGCTCACAGTTCATCCCCGGGATTCTGCGTGTATCGCTCTCATGACCATAGATCTGCAAGCCGGGAAACTCATCCCCCAGCTCTGCCAAACCGCCGACGTGGTCGGCATGGTGGTGGGTGCAGTATACTGCCCGCAGAGTAAGCCCAGTCCGTTGTACCTCCTGCAAAACAGGATAGAATTCCGCCGGATCGACAACGGCGGCCTCCCCGGTTTCTTCACAAATTATCAGATAGCTATAGTTATCAAAGGAACAAGGGATAGAAACGATTTTCATAGTGCACACCTTCCGGTCCAAATGAGAGGGGAATGGTTACGGGGGAAAGAGTATGCACTGTACAAAAGAAGAGGAGTGGATTCCAGCAATAAAAATGCCCCATCTGCCGTTCTCATCGTCAGGGGAACGATGAAAGCCACAGACAGGGCAGGGAGAAGAGGTTACTTATTCTGTTTTTTGCTGTGGCTGATCGTCATCGTTCATCGGAGAGAAACCCGGGCCCATCCCCTGACCGCAACCGCCACAACCCATTCGGCCCTTGCCACCCATATGGCCGGGGCCGACATACTGACTCACTCCGGCAAGTTCAGCCTTTTCCTGCATAGTGGTCCGAAGATCAAACAACTCCCCGGTTACCTTGCCAACCGCCTGTGGATCTGGGTTGTCACTTCGCATCAGGGCTTGTTTCTCGGCTCGTTTCATCGCCATTTCCTTATGCAACGGCAGCGTATCCTTGTAGAACTGCTTAATTTTGTCCTGTGTGGTCTGGTCCAGTTGCTGGAACATCTGGCCTTGCATCTGTCCCCGCATCTGCGGACAGTTACCATAGCCGCCTTGACCTCTGTTGCCTCTTCCCCAGTCCGCCGATGCCCCAGTTGCCATGGTAAGTCCCGCAATAAGGGCAATTGCTATCAGTTGCTTTTTCATATTGATTCTCCTCGTTTTATTTGCCGATGCCGTACATGGCCTAAGCAAATTATTTGAAATTGAAGCTTTCCTTAAAGGATCGCTGTCCCAGCGTCTTTTTTGACCATCATCTTTTGCTTGTAACGTTGCAACTGTGATGCCAGAAAGCATTGGAATGGATAACAAGCCACCAATACAACATATTTTCAATTTAAGAAGAGAAGACAAATAAGAGAAATGGGCTATACTAGGTAAAAATTACCCAACCAGCCAACCAGTACTGGGGAAAAATTCCTCATCTCTACACCGAATAAACATCATCTGTACAAGAGTTGATTACCGCCAAGCCGGCAAGCGCCACCAGGCAGAAGAGTGCGCCTGCACAAAAAGTGTACCTCGCGCCAACCTGTTGCCACAGCAATCCGGCGACAAAACTGGCCGGCAACATGGCAATTCCGCACACCAGGTTGAAAAATCCATATGCGGTGCCGCGCAGATCGACTGGTGCAACATCAGCAACCATTGTTACCAGCAGCCCCTGAGTCACCCCCAGATGGAGACCCCAGAGGACAACACCTGCCAGAACATAACCCCAGTGATCGCTGAACGCCAGGACCAGGTCGGCCCCGATCAGAATCATTAAACCAAACACCAACAGCTTGCTGTGGCTCATATTGTCGGAGAGTTTACCAAAGGGATAGGCCGATAATGAGTAAATCACATTCATCGCGACCATCACCAGCGGCACCAGAGCGAGAGGAATGCCGCTCTGCTGTGCGCGCAGAACGAGGAATGCCTCGCTGAATCTAGCCAGGGTAAAGACTGCACCGACACCAACTACCCACCAGTATGCACCACCCAGGCGTTGCAGATTCTCTTTTTTGATTGGATTAGTCCGTTTTTCCACCTGTTGCTGCTCCGGCTCCTGCAGACCAAACATAAGCAGGAGTACAGACATCAATCCCGGAATGACGGCAACCCAGAATACTGCGCGAAAATCGTTGGCCCAGAGCAGCATTAACCCAACTCCCAGCAAGGGGCCAATAAAGGCACCCGCTGTATCAAGGGATTGCCGCAGGCCAAAGGAGGCACCCCGTAAAGGTGCCGGCACAATATCGGCAATCAAAGCATCCCTTGGCGCACCTCGAACACCTTTGCCGACCCGATCGAGGAGTCGGGCTGTCAGGACGAGGCCCATAGAGGGTGCAATGGCAAAGAGCGGTTTAGTCAGTGCACCGAGAGCGTAGCCAACTACGGCCAGACCTTTGCGCCTGCCGAGATAGTCGCTCAATACACCTGAAAAAACCTTAACGATAAGAGCGGTGGCTTCGGCCAATCCCTCGATCAGGCCGACAGTCATAACTCCAACCCCGAGTGTCGTTACCATGAACAGCGGCAGCAGGCTATGGATCATTTCCGAAGAAATATCCATCAACAGGCTGACCAAACCGAGCACCCACACCCCGGCAGGAATCTGGGTTAAGGTCTTCCGGGTAGTTTTGCTCAACACCTTACTGCTCCACAAAATAATACAAGACAGTCAATCGTCCAGCCTGCCATCACGTTCAATATCTCTATGAAAAACTGTCAGTTGCGCTGGGAGTTGCATGAGGAAAGCAGCAATTTTCTCGGTAACAGCCACCGAGCGGTGCCGTCCCCCGGTGCAGCCGATGGCTATTCGGAGCGTTTTTTTACCGACAGAATTGTTCTGTTCAATGATACACTGCAGCAGCGGTTGAAGATGGCGCAGAAAAGAGAGTCCCGCATCACTGTGCAGAACATACTCAGCCACTTCATTGACCATGCCGGTCTTGGGTCGCAGCTCCGGAACCCAATATGGATTAGGGAGAAAACGAACATCCAAAACCATGTTCACATCGACCGGATAACCGTATTTAAAGCCAAACGAATAGAGAACTATCATTAATTGTTCCGGTCTGCCCATGGCAATCTTCTCCATAATCACTGAGTAAAATGATGTGCTGGGTTGTGGGAAAACTTAGCAGGTGCCATTCTCGTCAAGTTGGTGTATGAACAAGATCCTGTCATGACTCCCATGGCAAACGGTGCCATGGTTGACCTTATTGCTATAATCACTACAAAAGATGCCGGATTTTCTCAAACAATTTTTGCAATACAGCCGCCATCGGGAAGTTCTCAGAGTCTGCCTGCCGCTGGTAATAAGCCTGTCGGCGACCACGGTCATGGAGTTCACCGACCGGGTCTTTCTCGCCAATTACTCAATCGACGCCATTTCCGCAGCTCTTCCGGCGGGCATTACTTCCTATCTCTTCCTGGCCTTTTTCGGCGGGGTTGGTGGCTACGCCGGGGTCTTCATTGCACAGTATACCGGCAGGGGTAATCCGCAAAAAATAGGCATCGTTCTTTGGCAGGGCATTTATTTTACCCTCGCTTCAGGCGGTATTCTCTGGCTGGTGGCCGTTTTTGCCACCGAACCTATCTTTTTACTGGCTGGCCATCCCGAATCAGTGCGGCAGCTGGAAGAGATATATTTTTCCATTCTGTGCAAAGGGTCCGTGCTCCACCTGGCCATGGCGACGCTGTCAACTTTTTTTACCGGTCGAGGGCTGACCAGACCGGTAATGGTCATCACGTTTCTGGGTGTCTTTATCAATATCCCTCTGGATTACGCCCTGATTTTCGGCAGGTGGGGTATGCCCCAACTCGGCATAGAGGGTGCAGCAATTGCCACGGTAACGGCTTGGGGAATTAATGTACTCTTTCTGATCGCAATCATCTTTACCCGAAACAACAATCTTCGTTTCGGGGTTTTTTCCAGTTACCGATTCGACCGGGATATTTTCATCAGGCTCATGCGCTTCGGCATTCCGGGATCGCTGCAGTTCACTATGGATATCCTGGCCTTTACCTTGTTTATTCTTCTCGTCGGCCGCATTGGCAAGGCCGAGCTGGCCGCAACCAATATCGTCCTGTCCATCAACGCCCTGGCATTTATGCCGTCGATGGGGGTATCTCAAGGGATGAGCGTCCTCGTCGGCCAGGCCCTGGGCAGGAAGAAACCGGCGCTTGCCTCCTATTATGTGTGGAGCGGCTGCCAGTTGCTCATTGTCTATATCCTGGCGATCGATCTCATCTTCCTCTTTGCTCCTGATTTTGTCCTCGCCCCTTTTTTGGCTTCAGAACAGGGTGCAGCCTCACAGCAGATGGTCTTAAGTTATGGCAGAACGCTGTTAAAGATCGTCTGCGCATACCTTTTTTTCGACGCCCTGTACATGGTCTTCAGCGGCGCATTGAGAGGCGCGGGCGACACCAGATTCATGATGCTGGCCATCGGCATCGCCTCCCCTCTCTGTCTAATACTGCCGGTATATATCGGCATTGAATATTTCCAGATTTCGGTAACCACGGCCTGGATCTGGGTTCTTGTTTTCGTTACGACCCTGTTTCTTATCGCCTCTCTGCGGTACCGACGAGGCGTCTGGAAAAAAATGCTGGTTATCGAAGACGGGCCTCAGGTTTAAGTAATTTCCGTTTTTTCTGAGATATCTACGGCGATTTTCAGGCGTCTTGTGATAAAGAAAGCAAGACAAACCATGGCAAAAAGCTGAAGGAGAAAAGCCTGCCAGCCAAACCTCTGAAAAATGGCCCCCGGCAAGACCGATCCCAGCGTGCCGCCGGTATAATAAAAGGAGATGTAGAGACCGTTGGCGATCGCTTTATTCTGCTGGGCAAGTTTATTGACAAAACCGGACAGCAGGGAGTGGGAAGTAAATAGACCTGCGCAAAAGACAAACATAGTGATGAACATCACTATGTAATTCTCGATCATAAAAAAAAGAGTACCCACTCCGAAAATCACAATTCCCATACTGATTGCATCGGATTCATTGCCGAAACGATTGATAATCCGTCGGGTGTTGAGCGAGACCAAAATGCCCATGCTGTAACCCAGGTAAAGAAGACCTATCCCCGTTTCCTTGAATGCCGGATTAATGCTTTTTAATTCAAAAGGAAGAAAATTCATCAGGGCGGCAAAAACAAAAAAAAGACAAAAAATGGAGGTATACAACCACAAAAACTCTTTAGCTTTCAGCAGGCTGACGATTTCCCCAAGCTTCGGTCGGGCATAGTGCATTTTTGCATCCCTGACCATGTTTTTCAGCAGATAACTATTCAGGAGCAGCAGCAGGCCAAGAATAAAAAAGAAAAAACGCCAGCCAAACAAATCGGTGCATAAACCGGAAAGAAACCGTCCCAGGAAACCACCCAGAATAGTCGCTGCGATATACGCGGCAATGGCATGCTGCACCTTTTCTTTGGTTGAAGAGTAGCTGATGTAGCTCATGATGGACGTCAAAATAGCCGGAATCATCAACCCCTGGACAGCCCTTATAGTCAGCAAGGTCAGGTAGTCGCCGGCCAGAGAGAAAAATATTTCCAAGATCCCGAGCAGAAAAAGAGCCCAGCGCACCATAACTTTGGCAGAAAAAGACTCAAGGAGATAGCCGTAAAAAAGAGGCGCAACCCCAAGAGGGGCCATCATCAGGGTGGTAAACAGAATTGCCTGAAAATGAGAGAGTTGGAATTCATGTTGAAATAACGGCTGGATAGGCTGGGCTGCGTAGAGTGAGCAGAAAGTTACAACCGTGGTGAAATAGATATATTTGTTTGCCGAATCAGTCACAAAGCTTGTCCCTGACCGATGCGAAGGAAAACAAAGTTCAAACTCTCAGACTACTGAAGAGAGGATATTGTGCATGGTTGTCAGATCAAAGGGTTTGGCGATGCCCCCTAAGAACCCATACTCCTGAAAATTGACCATAATAGGGTCGGTCGAATATCCGCTTGATACAAATATCTTCGCCTGACTGTCAATTTTAAGAATTTTGCCGACAGCCTCTTCGCCACCCATGCCTCCAGGAATTGTGAGATCCATAATCACGGCGAAAAAGGCGTCACCATCGTCTTGATGCTTTTTATACTCTTTTACAGCATCGGAACCATCTGTCACCAGCCAAGCATTAAATCCAAGATATTCAATCATTTGGCAGGCGATTTCTCCGACCATGTCTTCATCATCCATGACCAGAATCTTCTTTCTCTTCTCTTGTGTTGCCAAGTGTGATTCCTCCAACAACGCGGACATTTCTATCCTGCTTACGCCAAATCCCGCAAAAAATGGAACAAAACCTTGTATCCAACCAGTATGCCAGATAAAAAACAACCCCGTCAAGGATTTTGCAGACTGAAAAGCATATCGTCTATCGACTCGGATGTTGCTTCTTCTCACTGCACAATTGCAATCGAAATCAGTTACTTCTATTCTTATAGAGTAATATTTTGTCAGCAAAAATTTTTGTGCCGCAAGAACTCCAGCCACCTGGCTTACAGTTGTTATCGAGGGATTCCCCCAAGTTACCGGAACTAGAGGACATTGCCCGAAGGAAGACGACTTTCCGAAATCCTTTCCCGCTGATCAATAAGATCGTCAATCTCCCTGCGCCAATATTCCGGCGAGCCAAAACCGTCAACAGCCCTGGTCAGGCCATCGCCAAGAACCTGGTGGGCGCACCAGGCCATATAATGAATAAAGCGCATCGCCCTGAGCGGCTCGATCAGCCGTAGCGCCCGCCGGTCAAACGGACGAAATGTCTCATAGCCTTCAAGAAAGAGGTCGAGCTGCACAAAAGATTCATCGACCTCACCGGGCAGGAGCATCCAGATATCCTGAACCGGCGGACCCATGGCCATATCGTCAAAATCAATTAAATAAAAAGACTCTCCCGGCCGTTGAATTACGTTGGAAAAGTGGCAGTCGCCATGGATACGAATTTTTTCCGTCTTGGCAAAGAGCGGTTGTATATCGGTGATAATGCCCTCAGCTGCCTGAGCAAGAAGTGGCTTCAAATCCTCGGGAATACAAGGAGATTTCAGGAGGTATGTCAGCTGCTTGCGGGTCGAGTGTTGCGGCGCCATGGTAATCCGGTGCTTCGCCTTGGCCATCTCACCCACCTTATGCACCCTGCCAAGCAAACGACCTAGTTGCAGCCACTGATCATCATTGAATTCATCGACACTTCTGCCGCCGCATTTAGGGAAAATACTAAAAAGAAGGTGCTCGCTCTCGGCAATGGTCTCACCGTTTGGCAGAACCAGAGGCGCAACCACCGGAATCTCCTGGGCGACCAGATCAAGCAGGAACCGGTGTTCATCAAGAATGGCGTTTTTTGACCACCGGTCCGGTCGATAAAACTTTACTACCAGCCGGACTTTTTCTACTGTTTCGATCTCAAAGACCCGGTTAATATAACTGTTCAAAGTCCGGAACAAATTATTACATCGCACTCCCAGGACTTTTTCAACGAGGTTCAGCACCCGGTCTGGTCCAAGTTCTTGAAAATCTATACCCGTTTTTTTCAGCTGACTGGCCATGTTCTCCTTCCTCTGTCCAATACTGCATTATCCGATAGCCGAATACTTTCGGCAGGCCAAGCCACTCCCTGTTGCCGCAATTTTGCTGCACTCCCCGGCCCGTCCATACTGTATGCATCGGCGGCAAGAACAGCCAGTTCAAGCGACTGACGGCTTGCATAGTATCACGTTCCGCAAATTTCAGAAAGTCACTGTTTGAAGTACCGGCCATCAAAGCGATATTTTATGGCAAAAAAGCTCTGTGCAGATCGCATGCATCAGAGTATGGTCAATAAATTTGTATCGCAAGCCGTCACAATAAACGATCTCTGCCGACGATGGACCACCCCCGACAAAACACCACCACAAAACCGCAGCAGTCGCGAACGGGCGGCTTCTGTCAAAGATGCGGCAAGGAGCATTGGCTTTATTCCGGCAATACCCTGCCTCATTGCCGCAAACTCATGCACGATCTCGCCGCTAGACAGACCATAGATCTGTTTTCACCTGCCCAAAAGAGCGCAGCCGATCTGGCAACAGCCCTGCTCTTTGGTCCTGCCAGGGGCAAGATGTTTGGCGTGATGGAATGCCTGCAGCCGGACGGAACACACGTGATGAAGCATGCCTTCTCCGGCCAATATAACGGATTGTGGCTGGTTGATGGATGGGTGCCGCCCCTGTTTACGGTGAGCGATTTTTATGCCTTGACTCTTGATGCCGAAAAACAGATAAAACGGCTTGGCCGGGAAATAGATCTCTGTCAACCACATTCAGGCGATTGGCTGGCGTTGCGGAAAAAAAGGCGACTGCTCTCCAGATCACTGATGCGCGATATCCACACTCTGTATACTTTGCAAAATTTTCGAGGAGAGACAGCTACACTGGCGGAGGTTTTTTACGGCGACAACGGCATTCCCACCGGCACAGGCGATTGCTGCGCGCCAAAACTGCTCAATTTTGCGGCCCGTAACAAGCTGCGTCCTCTTGGCATAAGCGAATTTTTCTGGGGGAGAGAGAACAGATCAGGGGGGCGGCTGCATGCCGTTTTCACCTCCTCCTGCGCAGAAAAATGTCAACCTATTCTGGGATTTATGCTGTGCGGTCTTGATGTTGTACCGACGCGACCAGGCACAGATGGGCAATGATGTTGACATGAGCCGGCAATTGCACCCCGATTCGGAGTTGGTAATCCTCTACCGGGACCAGGAGATAGTAGTTATCGATAAACCTTGCGGTCTCCTTGCCGTACCGGGACGAGGCCCTGACAAACAGGATTGTGCAGCATCGAGACTGCGCTGTCGCCTGCCGGAAATGATCGCACAACCGGCCGTGCATCGCCTGGATATGTATACTTCCGGCCTGATGGTTTTTGCCATAACCACAGAAACCCATCGATTTCTTTCAGCGCAGTTCGAAAGACGGGCAGTTGTAAAAAAATATACCGCTGTTGTCGAAGGAATCATCGAGGCAGCAGGCGGCGAAATTCACCTGTCCTATCGTCTCGATGTAGACAATCGACCGCGGCAGATATTCGATCCGGTTCATGGCAAAATGGGCAGCACCCGCTGGCACAGACTTGGCATTCAAGGCACCACGACCAGGATAGAGTTCACACCGCTGACCGGACGTACCCACCAACTCCGGGTTCACGCCGCCCATCCGCACCCCTTAGGACTCGGTGCCCCAATCGTCGGCGACAGCCTGTACGGCTCAGGCAAAGAAGGAGACCGGATGCTGCTGCATGCGACTTCTCTACAGTTTTTCCATCCCGCAACAGGTAAAACTCTGCAGTTTCATTCGCCACCGCCCTTCTGAGAATTCGGCCGCCGTTCCTGCAGCAAAAGCAACCAGATATCTCCCGGTACCCACGCGCCCTTTTCCTTGCGCAGCGAAATTCTCCGGCTCCTCGCCACCGTCCAGCCTGTTTGCCCGGCGAGTTCTCGAATATAGGCAGGCGCATGGGCAAATCTGCCGGTCGGCTGCAGCCGATACCCGGTGCCCGCACATGCCTCGGTGGAAAAGCAGAACAGCGTACCCGGATGGGCATGACTACGTAAAAGAGCAAAGGTTTCGGCAAGGTCGCCCACATAGGCAAAGACATCGGCGGCAAGATAAAAGTCGTAGCTCTGCTGCAACGATTGCAGAAAACTGACGATATTTCCGACATAGAGCCGACGATACGTGTTTTTTGCTTCTGCCCGCTCGATCATCTTGGCCGACAAGTCTATGCCATCCAGGGCATCGATTATATCGACAAAGGCCTGGCCACTCAGCCCAGTGCCGCAACCAAGATCCAAGCCCTGGGCATATCTATTGTTAACATCCGGACTTTCGTCCAGCAATTGCCTGATCGTCGCCGGCACACAGTATTCCAGTTGTACTACCAGGCTTTGTTCATAGTGTGGCGAATAATTATCGAAAACATCGCGAACATAGGATTCCGGTGAACCGGTCGCATCAGCAGAGGTAAGCGCGCCAAGCATATGCCGCGCCGCCTGATGGTCCGGTTTGTAGTGGAGCACCTTTTGGTAGTAATAAACTGCCTTCTCACCCGCCCCGGTCAGCTGATACACATAGGCCAGATTGTTATTCGCCTCCGGATGTTCCGGCGCTATTTTCAGTACCTGCAGATAGGTTTCGATGGCTTTTTCATTTTGCCTGTCGTCTTTGTAACAGCCGGCAAGGTTATACCACACGTCGACGCTCTCCGGCTGGGCCTCCGCCACCTTTGTATAAGTAGCAATTGCCCCTGCCGGATCACCACTTTTCTTCTGCGCCAGGGCCAGATTGAAAAGGATATCCATATCTTCCGGATGAAGTCTTGCCGCCCTGATAAAGCAATCCCTGCTCCCGGCATAATCCCCGGATGCATAATAGAGCAACCCAAGCGAGGAGTGCAAAAACGGTGCGTCCGGAAAATATTCGAGCAGGCGCAGATACCCGGATTCGGCCGAATCGAATAAACCGTGCTGTTGATCTTCTGTGGCTTTAGTAAAAATTTGATTTAATTCTTCGTCTGATAATTGTTGTAATTTCTGCATGTTGTTGATTTTTTTCTGGTCGCTCTATTCCCCTTTTTTACGAAGAAGGGCTGCGACAAAAGGATCAGATAGATGCCGACGTGAGGGTGATACTCAACGTATTTTTCGTCCAACAGTCTGACAACATCTCGAAGTTTTAATAGCGGAGTTCAGGCCATTGCTGAATCTTTGGCGCGTAGCGCCCCGGCGATTAGCCGTAAACCATAGCCAAAACCACAATCCCTTGCAATATAAAGTCGCAACAGGCTGGCCTGCGTTGTGCAGCCACCAATAATGATTACAATTAGACCCTGTAAGGTGCCAGAAATGAGATACAGCCAAGAAAAAACGTACTGTGCAACAGTACAGATTTTGCTCAAGCATCCAGTCAGCAATTACCTACTACAGGAGACACCATGTACACACTCTATACTATCCCCGGGTCATGTTCTTCAGGCATCACTGTTCTTTTTGAGAAGTTGCAGCTTGAATATACGCCGATTAAACGTGAAGATGTAACCAATTATTCCGACATCGTGCCGACCAACCAGGTACCGGCATTAAAAACACCTGAGGGGCAGATTATTACCGAAGGCGCGGCAATTGTGCTCTATCTGCTGGAAAAGCATAAATCACCGATGCTGCCTGCCGACCTGGCTAAAAAAGCCGAGTTTTTCCGGTGGATGATGTTTGATTATGCGACGCTGCATCCTGCCTACGGCAGAATGTTTGCCATTCAGTATAGAATAAAAATGGATGAAAACGAGAAGACCAGTGTGCTGCAACAATCAGCGGACTATCTCTCGAGCTTATGGGCAATTCTCGATAAAGAACTGGAGAAAAAGAAATTCATTACCGGTGATCAACCGACCGTTGCCGACTACCTGGCCGCTATCTACTCGAGCTGGGGAAAGAATTTTCCAGGTATCAACATTACCCTGGGCAAAAACGTGAAAAGACTTATTGACCAGGTGTCCACCCTTCCCGAGTTTCAAGCTGGTTACAAAAAAGAAAATATTGAATTTACCAAACCGTGACAAAATCGGAAAAAGCCTAAAATATACGATGGTTAAGTAGATAAGCAGACTTCGAAAGAAGCGTTTTACGACATCATCAAAAGTCTTTCTTGTCCTAGCCTTGAAAAATGGCAGGTTGCGGTATTTGTTCTACCATCCGACGGAGGACGTTATCGAATTCTTTTCTTCAGTAGTTCTCCGTCCTCCAGACGAAAAATATCAGGATCGTCTGTTCGATAGACAGCAATCCCGCTCAGCGAGCCTAAACGAAACTTTTTCAAACAAGTATGCTCTTTCCCGTAGTAAGAAAGAACATCTTGAATCACAACCACCTCTTTGAGTTCACGATTTTTAGTTACCACAGTAAATGACCCACAGATTTCTTCGGTTCTTGGTATCATGTCATTTGTCCTGATTGTTTTTTTCTCACCTCTCTGACCGAGGCAATAGTGATGAGTGTGGACAGAGGAATCACAAAATCAGAGTTCATCCCCACCCCTCAACAGCGTGAGGAGATTTTGGTAAATCAACCTTCTGCACCATACCAACTCGGTTATTACAAATAGCTTACAAATCGATAATAAATTTAACTTTCCGGCTCTTTTTCAACCGTTATTTTGCTGGGAAGCCGCGCGCGGTATATGAGAAGCAATTGTGCAGAGGAGTCATGGCTTGGTGCCTGGCGCAAAAAGCTGCAGGAATTTTTTAGGAATTTCCGTTTCAAAGCGGCACAGCTCACCGGTTTTGGGATGGGTAAAGGCAAGCACCTGGGCATGCAGACCCATGCGCCGCAGGGGGCTCTGGGACGAGCCGTATTTGCTGTCGCCGATGATCGGGTGGTTGATATCCTGCATATGCACCCGGATCTGGTGTTTTCTGCCTGTTTCCAGGTTGATCTGCAGCAGAGATAAGTTCTTGTTCGCTTTGATTTTTTTATAATGGGTGATGGCTTTCTGCCCGTGCTGCGGATTCTGCGACGAATAAACAATAAAGGCCTTGCTCTCATGCAGCCAGGAGACGATGGTTCCCTCCTCTTTTTTTACCTCGCCTTCAACAACACCGACATAGGTTCGTTGGTCGATAGTAGTGGTCCAGTTTTCCTGAATTTGTCGTTTGATCTTTTCATTTTTAGCAAACATAAGCAGGCCGGATGTCTCCCGGTCAAGCCTATGGATGATAAAAATCTTGTTTTCCGGGTTCTCCGTCTTCACGTAATTGCTGAGAAGTGCGTAGGCAGTTTTGCGCTTTTCCTTGTCGGTTGCCACAGTGAGAAGACCTGATGGTTTATTTATGATGATCAGCTCCTGATCTTCATAGACGATATTCAGTCCATGAGGCTGCTGTGGTGAGCTCTTTTTCTCCCAGCATACCTCCACCTGTTGACCGGGGCGCAGCTGATGATCGAACTGGCGAACCAGTTCGCCATTGATTGCAACTTGCCCTTCCCGTAGAACGGTCTTGAGGATATTGCGGCTTTTATGGGGAAAAAAACTCAACAGACCGGCTAGCAGGGTGTCTTTTTTTTCGACGGTGAAGGTATCGCTCTTTATTTTTTTCTTGCCCTGAACGGGGCGATATGTACTCTTCTTCATATTTCTCTCAATAAAGATAAAATCGGTTGCAGCTTTGGTTAACTCTCGCTAACCTACCTTTTTTCCCATCTCAAGTCGCGAATTTTCCAATAGCTGATGCCAGTCAATTCAGAATCATGCGATAATTATTGGGAGAAAATCGCCAGTGAGAGTATCATGCGCTACAAATTCAGCTTTCATAGATAACCAGCCGGTGCATAAAATCAGGCCTGCAAAGGCCATCGTATGAACAAAATAATCTTTTTACTCCATGAACTTCTTACCTGGCAGGCAATACTCGATATTGCCTTGATCACCGCGGGATTGTTTTTTCTCTACCGCACCTTGGTCCGCCTGGGAACCTGGAAGATAGTGGTCGGCATTCTCGCGGCTTTTCTAGTGATTGCCCTGGCAAATATTCTCAATCTGGAAGGCATCAAGTGGATCTTCCAAAACGTCAGTAATGTCGCGGTAATAGCCCTTATTGTCATTTTCCAGCCGGAATTAAGAAAGGTTTTTGAAAAAGTCGTCTCCCTGCAGAAAAAAAAGACGGTATCCATCAATGACGGGGTCATTGACATGGTTGCCTTAAGCCTGTGGCAGCTGGCAAAACAAAAAAGAGGGGCAATAATCGTCTATCCGGGCAAGGAGCCGGTACTCGAACAGCTCTCCGGCGGCCATCGCCTGACGGCTGAGCCAAGTCTTGCTCTGATAATGAGCATATTCGATCCGAATTCCCCGGGGCATGACGGGGCAATGATTATCGAAGAGAACAAGCTGACCAGTTTCGGGGTACGGTTGCCCATTTCCCAGACCTCTCGTTTAACGGAAGATTACGGCACGCGCCATCACGCGGCCATGGGGCTGGCGGAACAAACCGACGCCCTTGTTCTTGTGGTCTCCGAAGAACGCGGACTGGTCTCTGCCTTCAAAGACCGGTCCATGAAAACCCTTGGATCCGTTGCCGAAATCAGCACTGTTATCAGGAACCACAATAGTGACAAGGGCTTTCTCGATATGGAACTGCAAGGCCTGCTGCACCGACGCACCTTGATTCCTGCCGGGGTCTGTCTGGCCATTGCGGTTGTTTTCTGGTCAACGCTGGTAACGGTCAACAGGCAGGTCGTGGAGAAGATTTCTCCTCTGGCGATTGAATATATCCCTCCGGCGGACAACCTCATATTAGTCAACGAAAAAACGGAACAGTTGCGGGTACGTCTCGCCGGGCCCAAGTCGGAAATAGACAACTTTGTCATGACCCAGCCGACGGCGACGGTCGATCTGTCCAAGATGGTCAAGGGCAAACAGACAATCCTGATAACCAGCGATAACCTGCGGATTCCCCCCAGCCTCACTTTCCTGGGCAGTGAGCCGGCGCAGATAGAAGTCACCCTCGCCGATATCGTCAAGAAAACCATCCCGATAATCCCGCAACTTGTTGGTAAACTGCCGGCTGATCTCAAACTCAAAAAGGTTACGGTTATTCCCAACGAAGTCTCGGTGCTGCTGCCCTCACCAAAACGCGGCGAGAAACAGTTGTCGGTTGCAACCACTCCGGTCTATCTCAATTCTATCCAGGGTAACATCCGTATTTTCTGCAAAATTATCGCCGATCCAACCATTCAACCTGAGATCAAACCCTGGCCGGATGTGGAAGTATTGATCGAAGTTGACAACGGCAAATGATCTGATCCCTGAATCTTGATCCAACACCACACAGGAGTAAGCCAGGAAAATAACCTTGCACCGACCAACCCAGTCATGGTAATTTCCTGCCTTTTTTACGCTTATGACAATCTCGTAAAAACCTCGAATTTGAGATTGCTAAATAAAAAGCTTCATATTCGAGGCGTGGGACTTTCGCTATTATTTCGGCGTACTAGAGTACGTCGTAATGATAGCGAAAGTCCCAACAACGAAAAAGATGAAGAGTTTTTACGACGCCATCAATTATGATACATCTAACCAATATCTATATGCAGCACGGAACCCAAGTCCTGTTGCAGAACGCCAGCCTGCAGATACTTCCCGGCACCAAAACAGGTCTCGTCGGCGCCAATGGTGCAGGCAAGACCACTGTCTTTCGTCTGATAACCGGTGAGGAGACAGCAGATAAGGGTGATATCTCTTGTGCCAAGAAAACCGTTATCGGCTATTTTTCTCAAGATGTCGGCGAGATGGCTGGTCGATCAGTGCTCGCTGAGGTGATGGCGGCAGCGGGCGATATTGTCGAACTCAGCACCAAAATCTCGGCAATGGAAGCGGAAATGGCCGAGCCGATGGCAGACGACGCCATGGCCGATCTGCTGGAACGCTACGGGGAATGTGTCGAGCTGTTCGAGATGCGCGGCGGCTACGATCTCGAACCACGAGCCCAAGCCATTTTGACCGGACTGGGCATTGCAACGCAAGATTTTGCCAGCCCGGTGGAACTCTTCAGCGGCGGTTGGAAGATGCGCATCGCCCTGGCCAAAATCCTGATCATCAACCCGGATGTCTTGCTGCTCGATGAACCAACCAACCACCTGGATATCGAATCGATTCTCTGGCTGGAAGAGTGGCTGCGCGCCGAATTTGAAGGTGCCCTGCTGATGACCTGCCACGACCGGGAATTCATGAACCGGATCGTCTCGCGGATTATTGAAGTAGCCAACGGCGCCACCACGACGTACAGCGGCAATTTTGATTTCTATCTTCAGGAGCGTGAAATAAGACGACAGCAGCTCGAGGCCAGCTTTCGCCGGCAGCAGGAGATGCTGGTCAAGGAAGAAGAATTCATCGCCCGTTTTGCCGCCCGCGCCTCCCATGCTTCACAGGTCCAGTCGCGCATCAAAAAGATTGAAAAAATCGATCGCATCGTCCTGCCCGCCGAGACGAAGACCATAAAATTCAATTTCCCGGAAGTGCCGCGAAGTGGTGACGATGTCCTGCACTTGAGTGATCTGGGTAAAACCTGGATCGGCCACGACGGCAGAGAGATTCCGGTGTTCAGCGGTCTGTCCGGCACCATCCGGAGATTGGAAAAAATCGCTGTCGTCGGCGTGAATGGGGCCGGTAAATCCACCCTTTTAAAGACCATCACCGGCCATACTGAACCGACTACAGGCGAAGTAAGCCTTGGCGTTGGTGTTACAACCGGCTATTTCAGCCAGCACACGATGGATCTTCTCACACCGGAACAGACTGTCTTTGACGCGGTCCAGGAACATTTCCCGCTGGAAAACATCGGCACGATTCGCAATCTCTGCGCCGCCTTTCTCTTTCAGGGAGATGACGTAGAAAAACGTATCGCCAATCTCTCTGGCGGCGAAAAAAGTCGGGTAATTCTGGCCACCCTGCTTGGCCGACCCTTGAATTTCCTGGTCCTTGACGAACCGACCAACCACCTGGATATCCAGTCCAGGGATGTTCTGCTGAGTGCCCTGCAACGATTTGAAGGAACCGTTATCCTAGTCAGCCATGACCGCCATTTCCTCCACTCCCTGGTCAATCGGGTCTTTGAGATCGACCATGGCGAGATGCGAATCTACGAAGGCGGTTACGCCTACTATCGGCGAGAAACTAAAAAACACCAGACAGAAATGAGATAAAGATTATTGCCTGCTCTACGAAATGGGTCGCCGGTGTTATTTACTTGTACTCCTGAAGGATATACAGTATAGCCTGTAGGTACGTCCTCACGTCAATCCGATCAAGCATAGTGTTTCTCGCCAGTCATCATGCAGTTTCCTGCATTTTTGTTGCCGGTAAAAATTCTTGCCGATCATAGTCCCAGGGAGCAACAGATTGAAACTCTTTATAGGCAATTTGCCATATGATGTTACCGAAACAGAAGTTCTCCAGTTATTCAATGCCTTTGGCGAAGTAGTGAACACAAATTTGGTAATCGACCATTTCTCAGGGCGACCTAAAGGGTTTGCCTTTGTTGAGATGGCGACCAGGTCGGAAGGCCATCGCGCCATGGAAACGTTGAATAAACAAGATTATAAAAACCGTCAGCTGGTTTGCAATGAGGCACAACCTCAGAAGAAAGGGAAGAAGCGCAGATAGTGACTAAAGCGATCTTCGATAGCGGATACAGTCATGTTACGGGAAAAAATTTGCTCATATAACCAATTATGTGAGCAACAAGTTCAGTCTGCTATGCAGATTGATATGCCTGAGTCAGCGAACAGCACTCAGACAATCGAAAAAAGGGGCTAAATGGACCCCATTACACAGGAGTAGTAGCAATGGCAGAAGGAACAGTAAAGTGGTTTAATGATGCAAAGGGCTTTGGCTTTATCGAACAAGATGGAGGCCAGGATGTGTTTGTTCATCATTCCGCTATTAAGGCCGACGGGTTCAAATCGCTTTCCGAAGGCGAGCGCGTCAGCTTTGAAGTTGTAGACGGCCAGAAAGGACCGGCTGCACAAAATGTTGTAAAGATTTGACAATAAACAGATCAGCGATAACTTAAACACAAAGTTATCGCTGATCTTTCCCCTTCAACGCAACAGATCTCATCCTGCATCTGCCATTTTTTGCTTTCGTTACAGGCCTCACTGGGCCACGTTTTATAACAAATTCCCCAAGATCAAGCGGCTTTCAGCCAATTCAAGAACTGCCCCTAACGGATATTTGCGGGCTTCGAACCTGCTGGATATTGACAAAACCAGAACCACCACTTAATTTTGTCACATCGTTTTCCCCGGATTAGTTGAACCACCCCATTTTTTTTCACCAAAAAAAATTCAGTTAACCTGCTTGTATCATCAGATTGAGCAAAAAACGTATGAAATGAGAGATATCGATGAAGAATTTAATAGTGAGTCTTTTTGCAGTGACTTTGATTGTAACAGTATCCGCTTGCACCCAAAAAGCCAGGATTACCTCATCATGGGTAGACCCTACATTTGCAGGGTATGGGGCAGATAATATTCTGGTAATGGGGGTAAGCAGGAACGAGACTCATATTAAACTCTTTGAGAATGTTTTCGTTGACGAACTGAGCAAAAATAATATCCGGACGATGGCAAGTTATAAAATAATTGGTGATGTGCCTGAACCGGATAGAAAAATTGTCGAAGCCGCGGTAGCAAAAACAGGCGCAACTTCGGTTCTGATTACCCATATAGTAGATCGTACATCAAAAACGCAGGATTTCCCCGGGACCGTTAATTTTATACCCGGGGGCTTTTATGGCAATATGTATGGTTACTATAATGACACATATTCGGCAATATACAACCCACCCTCTTCGGTCACCCGAACCACGGTTCGTCTGGAGTCGAACCTCTACGACGTCAAAACCGCCAAACTTGTCTGGAGTGCACAGTCTGATGCCATTGACCCAAAATTGTTGCGAACAGATTATGAGCGTGTTGTCGATGTATTAATCGCCGATATGAAAAGCAACAAGGTTTTGAAACAGTAGATACAGAGAAACCTCTGATATGGCTGATAAAATATAGTTTGTAGATGCTGGGCGGTTGATCGCCATGTTCAACCGCCACAAGATGTTACTTTCTCTCCGATGGATAGACAACTTTCCAGTCATTTTTCATATCAACAACTGTCCAGCCTTGAGCCTTTGCCTCAACCAGTCCCTTATCCAAACGACCAACTGAAGAATCCCGGTCATACGCCCATTCACGCGCAGCATCGGTGTGATGCACATAGAGCCCAAAGCGCGGCCCATCCCCCCCGGCTGTTGTCCACTGCAGCATCTGCAGGTCGCCGTCGGAGTTGCCGAAGGCGGCTATGGCCTGCCGGCCAATGTGCATCTGAATGCCGACCGGTTTTCCCTCCTTGTCATCGATGAAATTGATTTCCGGCAGACGCACGAGCAGAGGCTGGCCATCACGAACTGCAAACTTGGTCTTGATACTGCTGCCTATGACCTGTTCCGGTGGAATGCCATACACCTTCTCGGTCCAGGGACGCATAAATTCGATGCCGCCACCGGAAACAATAAAGGTCTTGAAACCGTTTGCCCGCAGATATGCTAGAACTTCGAGCATCGGTTGGTAGACCATTTCCGTAAAAAGCAAGCCGGTCTTGGGATGTCTCGCGGTGACGATCCAGGTACTGACAATGGCATCAAATTCTTTGGTCGTCATGCCCGCATGGGTGGCCATCAACATTTCCACGAGCGCATGTTCCCCACCAGCCAACGCGGCTTTAATATCGCCTTTCAGCACCGATGCATAGGGTTCTTTATTCTGCCAATCCGGATGCTGTGGCGCAAGTTCCCTGATCCGGTCAAAAACGAAAAAGGCCTGAACATACATCGGCTGTTCCGTCCAGAGTGTGCCATCGTTATCAAACACGGCAATGCGCTCCGGCTCCTCGACGAAATCGGCTGAACCGACTTGGGTAACTTTTTCAACGAACTCGATTATGGCTTGCTTGGCCTTGCCGTCATTCCACGATGGCAACGGATCGGCTGCCTGTACACCGGCTGTTAACAATAAAAAGGCGCAGGCAAAAACAACAGCGATGAGTTTTACTTTTATGTTAAATTTCATGGTATTACCAATGATCCTTCTGGATTGATCTTTCTTGCAAGCCGCTGCCACACCCTAAAGAATAACCAACGGGCATGGCAGCGGCAAAGACCTATTTCGAGGTAGGTGTGGTGAGTGTTTCCATCGCTTGTTCCAGGTTGAAGCTTCCCGCCTTCTGCCGTGGCGGAAACTCTTTAAAAGTAGCGAGGAAATTGCCGACATATTCACTTGCCGGAAGCAGCAGATAGACACGTTCGAGCAGCCAGTCATAATAGGTGTTGGAGGTATGCTGCGACCGTTCATAGGGATCTCGGCGCAGATTAAACAGCAACGGAACCCGCAGGGTGGTAAAAGGATTGGCCCACAATTCAAGTGTCCCGGTGGCCCGTTGTTCCATGAAAACGGCCTTCCAGTCATCATAACGCAGTGCTGTTAAGTCACCGTCGTCGGAGAAATAGAAGATCTCATGGCGGGGACTTTTTTCTTGCTGGCCGGTAAGATACGGCAGGAAGTTATAGCCATCCAGATGCACCTTATAAGTTCTTCCGATAGCAGAGACGCCGCCTTGTTTGAGTTTTTCCTTGATATCCGGTTCCCCGGCAACAGCCAGCAAGGTGGGCAGCCAGTCCATATGGTGCATGATCACATTCGACCAGGTTCCGGCCTTAATCTTGTCCGGCCACCGAACCATGGCAGGCACGCGCCAGCCACCTTCCCAGTTGGTATTTTTTTCACTTCTAAAAGGAGTCATACCTGCATCCGGCCAGCTGTTCATATGCGGACCATTGTCGGTGGAATAAAAAACGAGGGTATTGTTGGCAATACCAAGGTCATCGAGGACTTTTAGAAACTTGCCGATATGCATATCGTGCTCGACCATGCCGTCGGCGTACTCATCCTGCCCAGAAATGCCGCGTAGCTCCGGTTTCACATGGGTGCGAAAATGCATCCGGGTGCCATTCCACCAGCAAAAGAAAGGCTGCCCTGCTTTTACCTGGCGGGTGATAAAGTCGATTGCCGCATCGGAGGTGTCGTCATCGATAGTTTCCATGCGCTTTTTGGTAAGCGGGCCGGTATCTTCAATCCTGCCGTCGGCAAAAGATCTGATAACACCGCGGGGACCATATTTTTTGCGGAATTCCGGATTTTTCGGATAATCGGCATTTTCCGGCTCTTCTTCGGCGTTGAGATGATAGAGGTTGCCGAAAAATTCGTCAAAACCATTGTTGGTGGGGAGCATTTCGTCTTTGTCACCGAGGTGATTCTTGCCGAACTGACCAGTCGCATACCCCTGGGCTTTCAGCAAACCGGCGATGGTAGGATCTTCAATCTTCATGCCCTCTTTGGCACCCGGCATGCCCACCTTGGAGAGGCCGGTACGAAAGACGGACTGTCCGGTTATAAAAGAAGACCGACCGGCGGTACAGGACTGTTCACCATAATAGTCGGTAAAGGTTATGCCTTCGCGGGAGATACGGTCAATGTTCGGCGTTTGATACCCCATTACCCCATGGGTATAGGCGCTGATATTCGATTGTCCGATATCATCCCCCCAGATAATCAGAATATTCGGTTTGTCGGCCGTTGCTGCATACGCCAACCCTGACATAAGCAGCATGAACAGAGTCAAACCGGCTAAAAACTGTCGTTTGATTTTCATGCAATTCCCTCCCATTTTGGATGTAAATGTAGATGAGTCAAATATTTCCGTATTGAAAAAAAGAAATATTGCCAATACTCACGAAATTACTTCTGAATCAGGATTTGTCAACTTTCCTGACAAATTAAAATCGTTCACCCGGAGCCATATAAAAATATCTCTGATTTTTTACTGGTTTGGCTTCAAGAGTCGCACTACCTCCAGCGCCTCGACATGACCCGGATGGAGGGAAAGGATCTGTTGAGCCAGCTGCAGGGCCCTCTCCTTCTGGTTTGTCCCCAGGTACAGGTTGATAATTGTGGTGAAATACTGCTGGTTTTGCGAATCCACTTCCAGGGCCTGCAAAAGAGCTCTTTCACCTTTCTGCAGGCGGCCCAGTTTCAACAATGCCAGTGCCTGGTTGAAACGTGGCCGGGAATACGACGGCATCCCATCGGCAGCCTGCCCAAGATAGGTAGCGGCGTCGGCGTAGTTGTTCATCTCGGCCAGGAGCAAGCCCAGTGAATAGGTCACCTCGTAGAGATTGGGGTGATCCCTGACAACTTCTCGAAAAAGCTGCTCAGCTTTTTTGTTGTCCCCGCTGCTGTTGTACTGCATGGCCAGGTGAACTTTTGCCGGGTAAAACTGGTCGTCAATACCAATCGCCTGCTGGTAATAGCTTTTTGCTTCATCACCATTGCCAAGAGCGGCGGCAAGATTGCCAAGGTTATAGCGTTGCGCGGCAAAATCGGCATTATAGAGCATCGCCGTTCGGTACTCCCGCAGACTGTGATGAAAGGCATCCCGGTCGGCCGGACGCAGCGCCGAAACCGGCAGGGATGCAAGCAGATAGGCCGCCTCAATCCGTACGGCCTTAACCTTGTCATAGAGCTTTGGGGCGACCAGCTGGAGTTTCATCTCCTGTGGCATCTGGGTGAGATTACGCAGCGCGGTATAGCGAAGCAGGGCATCTTCTTCTTCCAACGCGGCGGTGAAGGTGCTGATCGCCCCCTCTCCCGGATAGTTCTGCAGCAGGGAGAGCGCCGTTGCCCGAACGATAACCGGTAGCAGGCTGTCGGCAGCAAGTGCTCGCAACGATTCGCCCGCGCCGGGCGCACCGCTTCTGGCCAGGGTAAAGGTCTCGCCGTAATGCGGCTTGCGTTTTGTGCCATACCACTGGTCATAATGGCTGATGACCCATTCCAGCGGTTTATCGCCATGGCAATCCGTCGTTGAACAGCTGTTGGGGGTGCCGATCGATTGGCTCAGATCCGGCCGCGGGATACGCAGGCTGTGGTCCGGCCGGTAATCGATGCCCATATAGGTCCGTCCGGGCATATGACATTTAACACAGAGATACCCCTCACTCGGCTTGCCCTGGAACTCGCGCTTATGGAAATGATGGGTCGGGGTATCGTAGTCTTCGCCGCGATGACAACTTAAGCAGAGCTTATTTTTTTCCGCATGCAGCTGCAGACTGTGCACATCATGGCAGTCGCTGCAGCGCACCCCCTTGTGGTACATCTTCGATTGGGTAAACGACCCGAAAACATAGACTTCCTCCAGGATCTGGCCGTCGGCATAATACAGTCCCTCATCGAGCAAAGACGGCACCATCTTATCCAGCAGGGTGCCCTGACTGTGATCGTTATCGCCTAACTGAAAGCGCCGCGAATGACACGGCGCACAGATCGCCAGCTGTTTTTCGGGGGTGAGCTTTGTTGTTACCACACTGAGGCCATAATTCTTCACCGCCCGGCGGGCAAGAGGAGCATGGCCGGCCCAGGCGACATGGTCGGAACCGGGGCCGTGGCAGGCCTCACAGCCGACATTTATTTCAAACCAGCTGGTAGCATAGCTATTGGTCTTTATATCATAATTTTTCTGCAGCCTGGTGGAGTGGCATTCAGCGCACATGGCATTCCAGGTCTGGCCCCCCCTGGTCCAGTGCAGCCAGTCACCCGGACCTTGCACTTCATAGGGAGGCAGACGGTACCAGGTTTTCTTTTCGACATCCCAGGCAATATTCAAGCACTGCAATCTTCCACCCGGAAAGGGGGCCAGGTACTGCTGCAGGGGATAAACGCCGAAGGTATGAGTGATCTCAAAGACTTCCAGGCCACCGCCTGCCCCTTCGGTCTCAACATAGAATTTCTGGTCTTTGGTGAAAAACCGACTGGTCACATTGTTATACGGATCGTGAAAAGTGACCCCGGAAAAATCGCCGAGTACCGTGTCCCTGGTCGCAACCGCCATGGCCTTATCATGGTCCGATCCCTGCCATTTGGCAAACACCTCTTTATGGCATTCACGACAGGACGAAGTGCCGACAAAATGTGTTGCCGGAGCCTCTTTAACCGAGATCGCATGATCAGCCCGAAAAACATAGAGCATCGGCGCGAGCAGAACACCAAGAGCAGCCAGCAGGGCCGCACGTTCCCATCCACTCAGCACTATCGCTTTTCTTGCTGGTGACTCTTTTGGCGGCTGATTTTTCGCCATCTATATTTTCACCGTCTGCGAACTACTGAAACTCTGCCGTTTCAGCGGCTGTGAAATATCCACCCGAATCAAGCCATTTTCCAGGCGAACAGGAAAATAGTCAAGCGGACGAAGCGCCGGTGGGGTGAGAACCGTTCCGGCGGCATCAAAGGTTGAACCATGGCAGGGACAGATAAACTTCTTTTCGCTTTCATTCCAGGGCACCGAGCAGCCAAGATGGGTGCATGTCCTGGATAAAGCTATAAAACTGCCGTCGGCCAGGCAGGCCAGGTAGAATTGGCCCTGGGGAATCGCCTTGACGGTTCCGGGTTGAAAGTCGGTGGTCATGCCACCATCTATAATGGTGTTATGGTCCTGCTGCTCCTTGGTTTTCGGCGCTTTCAGGATGGAATGGGTTATCCAGCCAAATTCAATACAGGCCAAAGCAGCCAGAAACGCCCAGATCCAGTTAAAAAAAGATCGACGCGGCACGCGGTCGGGAACGGTCAATATATCTTGCTGTTTATTTTCCATAAATGTATTCTTTGTTGTATTATATCGGCCAGATGAGCTTCATCCCCGCGCCGCGAAACCAGATGCCGATGATGGTCAACCCGGAGATAACAGCCAACTGCGCGATCACCACCGCCATTATACCTTCGGCACGGGAGCAGCCGGCCAATCTTCTTAACCCGATATACAGCGAGATCAAGAGAAAAAACGCCGTTCCAACCGGCAAGACCCCGCGAAAAACAACCAGGTTTTCAGCACCGGCAAGACTCTCTGAGCGCAGCAGGATATCGTCTACGGTAACAGCCGCGAAGCTCAGAAAAATACTGGCCAGAAAAACCAACGCAGCCAACCTGATTCCTTTACGTCCGCCGAACCAGAGACCTCCCGGCAGACTTGCTCGCTTCAATAAAAGGTATAACCAGCAAACCGGTCAACATCAGCAGCGGCACCACAAAAATAGCAAACGCTGGATGGAGATGGAGCAGCAGCTCCTGTAAGCCCATGAAATACCAGGCCGCCTTGGCTGGATTGGGGCTTTCGCCGGGATTGGCCGGCTCACTGAGCGGCGCATCGACAAGAGCGGCAAAAATAGTTACAAGGGCCAGCAGAATAAGGCCGGTGGCAAGCTCCCTGACCAGCAGGTGTGGATTGACCGCCACCCGGTCGGTGGATTGATCCTCGCGGTGGACTAGCCCGCCGGCCTTTCTGATCAGCCAGAAATGACAGATTAGAAGAACTGTCAACAGTGCCGGCAAAATACCTATATGCAAGGCAAAAAAATTGCTCAACGTCGCCGGCCCTACTTCTCCGGTACCCCGTAGCGTCAAGGCAAGCCATCCGCCTATGACCGGCATAGACGAGGCCATATTAGTGAAAATAGTCACCGCCCAATAGGCCAGCTGGTCCCAGGGCAGCAGATAGCCGGTGAAATTGGCAAAAAGAACCACCAGCAGGATGCACACGCCGATAATCCAGTTCACCCGCCGCTTGCCCGACAGGGCACCGGTAAAAAAGACCCGGAGAAGATGCAGCGTAGTGACGATGACCAGGAGATTTCCCGACCAATAGTGGATGTTTCTGATAAAACCGCCAAAGACTGCTGTACCATACATCCGCTGTATCGAAAGATAGGCATTGTCCGGATTTGGACTGTACTGGAGCAGCTGCAGCAGGCCACTGCCGACCATGACCAGAAACAGGGTGGCCGCCATGCCGCCTAGGCCAAAGCTGAGAGTAAAGCGGATTGTTTCCCGCGGCACCGTTCGAGGGTGCAGGTGTAGAAAGAAGCCCGCAACAAAGTTCTTCATACCCTTAACTCTCTAGCTTTTGTAAATAAACAGTTTGATTTGTCGCATTTTCCCCGGTGGCTCTCTTAAAGTATGTAACATATAGACCTTTCTCTAAAAAAATTGCAATATCAATCCTAAAGGGGTAGCCTGATTTGATAATCTACAGGGAACCTTGATAGAATCGTAAAAACTTATTGGAATTGCCGGTGGAGTTATACCATGCATATTGAGGTAGACAGCCATACCCATACCGTGGCCAGCGGCCATGCCTACAGCACCCTTGCCGAAAATGTGCAGGCGGCTGCAGCACGAGGCATCAAACTTGTCGCCATAACCGACCACGGCCCATCAATGCCGGGAGCGCCGCATTTCTGGTTTTTCAAAAACATGCGGGTTATGCCCCGAATAATGCATGGAGTTGGTGTTTTGCGGGGCATTGAGGCCAATATCATCAATTGCCAAGGCGAGCTGGATATCGACCCTGACACCCGGCAGGATCTGGACCTTGTCCTGGCCAGCCTGCATGAGCCGATAATAACTCCGGCAACGAAATCACTGCACACCGATGGGGTAATAAAGGCAATGGCGTCAGGGCACATCGACGTCTTTGCCCATGGTGGCAATCCATCCTTTCCCATCGATATCGAGGAGGTGGCCAAAGCCGCCAGTTACTATAAGGTGCTGGTGGAGATCAACAATTCGTCATTTACCACCTCACGCCCGGGCAGCGAAAAGAACTGTGCTGCCCTGGCCGAAGCAGTCGGCCGGCACGATGGCTTGCTTACCTTCGGCAGTGATGCCCATATTGCCGATAAGGTAGGGGATTTTACCGAGTGCCTGGCATTTATCAGCGCCATTGGTTTTCCTCAAAAGCAGGTCATCAGCTTCAGTGGTCGCAGATTTCTCGATTTTCTGAAAGATAAAAATAAAACGGTCGACCTCTCGGAATTTGACGCTCTGTTTGCCGGCTGAGGTCTGAGTCAACCCTGCCGTCAATTTTCCTGGAAATCTATCTTAAAACTGAGATAAATAGTCACCAGGAGAAAGAGTGCGGAACAGAAAAACAGCAGTTTATAGGCGTCCTGCTGCATAAAAGACAGGGTATCGAGCAACTTGCCGAATATAAGTGGAAAACCCGAGCCGATGGGGATAGTCAGAATAGGTGCCAGTGCAAAATATGGGGTGGAATCACTCTTGCCGGAAAATTTTTTAACCATCGGCGGATAGACCATATTACGTACCGCCCGGACAACGCCGAGCATATAGCTGATCAGGAAAAAAGCCCAGACTCCCGGCAAAACCACCAGCAATAACAGCAACGAAAAAGTTATGCATTTGGCCAGGATGAATTTCTGCTTCAAACGCAGCAGATTCAGGGCGCCCAGAAAAATATTAACCGTAATCGATCCACTGTAAATACAGGCGACAAAAACTCCGGCGGCAACGGCGGGAGGCACCCCATAATAGGTAGTGGCGTAGTTGGCATAAAAAGAAAGCGTTGTCAGTATCACATAAAAATCCAGATCTGCCGCCAAAAACTTGAGAAACAGGCGATTACCAAGGATCTCGGCGAAGGATTTCCTGGTATGGCGCAAAAATGACAGCGTGTCCCGCTCGGGATCATGTGGATCGGCGATCTCCTTGGTCAGGAAAAAACACAGAGAACCAATACAAAAGAGCAATCCGGTTACAATAAATACATAGGCCGATGAATTGAGAGAAAAGGAATATTTCTCGACAACTTTCAGGATAAAAAAGCTCGATACGACTTTGCCTATGTTTTGTGCCAGCATCATATAGCCCAAACCCGGTACCGTTTTTCCCACCGAAAAAATCCGTACCAGAAAATTCAGCCAGATCGGAATTGTCAGCCCCATACAAAGCGAGAAAATTGTATAGCAGATAAAGAACAGCGGCAGTACACCTTCGGCGCTGTCAACAACGCGCAGTGCCAGACCAAAGACAACAATCGACAGTCCGGATATAAGATGGAGAAACGCCACCAGGGGCTTTTTAAAACGATGATTCCTGGACAGATAACTGGAAAACAGGGGAAAGGTCGAGATTCCAAAAATGAACAACGCCGGCACAATGCCTATTACAAAGCTTGATGCGCCGAGATTTTTCAGAAACAACTGTAAAAAAGTCGATTCCAGAACTATGGGAAATCCCAGTCCCCAGAAGAATTCAACGACCGATACGCCAAAAACATTTCTTCTGAAATATGCGTCTTTCTGTCTATCCATAGAAATCGATATACCGATATACTGCAGGAAAATAATTGGTGTTCATCAAGGAACCACATGAAATGACCTTAAAGATGCAGTTACACTCTATCACTTTTTCTTGCTATTCTTTTTTGATGGCGTCGTAAAAACTCTTCATCTTCTTCGTTGTTGCAAATCTTACAATCATTACGACGTACTCTAGTACGCCGTAATAATTGTAAGATTTGCACGCCTCGAATATGAATTTTTTCGAAGTCTACGCTTATCTACTTAGCCATCGCAAATTTTAGGTTTTTACGAGATTGTCTTTTTTGCTATACTGGCGTAATTGATAAATTTTCTACCATGGAAAAATATTATGAAGAATATGGTGCTGGTTGTATCGCTGATGCTGATGATTTTGTCCGGTTGTGCCCAAAAAGCTCCGGAACCTATTGCGGTGCAGATTCCCAGCCGCCCTGTCAACTACCTCCATGAGGTCAAACCCATCCTGGATAAACGCTGCGCCGTCTGCCACTCCTGCTATAACTCCCCCTGCCAGCTCAAACTGAATTCATACGAGGGTGTTGACCGGGGCGGTACCAAAAAGGCAGTGTACAATGCCACCCGCCTGACCCCGATGGACCCTACCCGATTATTCATTGACGCAGAGACTACGGCGCAATGGCGGCAGAAAGAATTTCACACTGTCACCGAAAGCACGGCCGGCGGTGGTTTCAACAACTCGCTTATGCTGCAAATTCTGCAACATAAAATGAAGAAACCACAAATTACCGGCAATTATTTCTCTGAAGCGGATGATCTCACCTGTTCGGCCACCAGTGTGGAACTTGATGGATATCTCAGCAAACATCCGAATAACGGCATGCCCTTTGGTTTCCCGCCGCTGAAACAAAATGAGTTTGAGCTGATCGCCGGGTGGCTGGCTCAGGGAGCAAAAGGGCCATCGGTTGCCGAACAGGAAAAGCTTACCACGCCAATGGCCGCTGATGCGGCGGAAATCAGCAAATGGGAAAACTTTTTGAACAACAAGGATCCCAAATATGCCATGACCGCCCGCTATCTCTATGAACATCTGTTTCTAGCCCATATCAAATTCGGCACGTCGATCAATGAATTCTATGAGCTGCTGCGCTCGAAAACCCCGCCGGGAGTTCCGGTCGATTTAATTGACACGGTGCGGCCCTATGACGACCCCGAGGTGGCCACCTTCTTCTACCGCTTCCGCAAGATCCACTCAACCATTGTCCACAAGACCCATATGGTCTTTGACTTTGATGACGCGCAGCTGGCCCGTTTCAAAGAGCTCTTTATCGAACCGGAGTGGCTGCAGGAACCACACCTGATGGGTTACGAGCCAAAAGAGAGTGCCAATCCCTTCGTCTCATTTGAACAGATCCCGCCACGTTCCAGGTATCAATTCCTGCTCGATAATTCGCATTATGTCATTATGACCTTTATCCGTGGTCCGGTCTGCCGCGGCCAGGTCGCCCTCAATGTTATCCATGATCAATTCTGGGTCATGTTTTTAGACCCGGACCACGACTTAAGCGTCATCAATCCGGGTTTTCTTAAACTGCAGAAAGATAACCTGGTCATGCCCATTGAAAAAGGCAGCAAATTTCCGGTGAGCGATCTTATCGGCAAGACCTACCACAAGGCTATTCTCAACTATTACAGGGCCCGACAGGAATTTTATATGGCCCATAACTACATGGGCCAGGGCTACGACAGCATCTGGAAGGGTAACAAGGCCGCTGATGCCCCCCTGCTCACCATCTACCGCCACTTTGACAGCGCCTCGGTCCATAAAGGCGTGCTCGGTGCCCTGCCCCGTACCATGTGGGTTATGGATTATCCCCTCTTTGAGCGTATCTATTATGCGCTGGTCGCGGGCTTTGATGTCTACGGCACCGTCGGCCATCAACTTGCGGTCCGTCTTTATATGGATGGCCTGCGGAAAGAAGGGGAAAGTTATTTCCTCGGTTTTATGCCGGAACAGAGCAGAAAAGCAATGGTGGAATCCTGGAACATAGGAGTGAAACCAGAAAATGTTATCTACTATGATGCAGGCATTCCAACAAAAATAACCTACCGCACCGACAACCCCCAACAGGAGTTCATCGAATATGTCGTCAAACAGCACATCAGGCCGGAAACCAATATCAGCTTCGACCGGATCAACTACCTGCCGGCAGGTGCTTTATATCCGCCTCTTCCTGAGAAATATGTCACGCTGGCTGATTACCTTCAGGGCTTTCGGGCGGTATCCAAACCGGGAACCGCTTTTTTCAGAGTGGTGAAAGACTTCAACGCCAATATGGTCTACATCCGGATTCGTAAAAACAACGGCGATGATGCGATCGTGTCAATGATCATCAACCGCTGGCACGACAACGTTGACTTTTTATTCAAGGAAAAGGCCACCCTCAGGCCGGAAAAAGACCAGGCCGATTTTATCCCCGGCTTCCATGGCTCCTACCCCAACTACTTCATCGATGTGTCGCAAAACGATCTTCCGGATTTTTTTGACCTCCTGGCCAATCTCGACAAAATGGATGCAACAGTTGCCCGGCAGCGCTTTAATAAATACGGCATCAATCGAGCCAATGAAAATTTCTGGGAATATTATGACTGGTTTCAGGATCGATTCAATAAGGATGAGCCGGTGCAATCAGGCCTGTTCGACTTGAACCGTTACTATTATCAGGCAAGTCAATAGGCAGCCAGCAGACAGCCGAAAGGATCCGGTTGCACGGAATACTGTGCAGAACTAAAAAAAGGATCAGCAATACCTCATTTACCGGTATTGCTGATCCTTCATTTCATTGCGGTCCCATTAAATCCACTTTAAAGAGACCACTCACACAAAAAATTTATTGTTTTTTTGGGAAGTTTTCTCTTACAGAGGCTCAAAGGTGAATTTCTGTCCACCAACGGAGAACTCCGCCATCAGACCGCCCTTGGCGTGCACGAAGGTTGCCATCCCTTTGGTATAACTGGTTTTTGCCTGGACTCCGGTCTTGGGTCCGGCACTGGCCCCGGCACTGGATCCAGCAGTTCCGGCCTGAGCCTCAGCTCCGGCTGTTATGGCAACGGCTTGAACGGTTGCATCAAATTCGAAATTTCCACTGGTAAATTCATCATAGGCGCGCTTGTCCTCAAAGAAGACGATCTGGCTGAACACCTTGGCACCGGCCTGAAATCCGATAGATCCCTTGATCACCGATGATTTGCCAGTTACTTTACCCCCTCTATAAACCTGCCCTTTACCATAGGAACCGCCGACGACAAACCCGGCTTTGCCGACGTTTGGAAAAACTGCATAACCGTATGCATTTTTGAAAAATGTCTTTACTGCCGGTGAATCTTTAAAGACATTGATGGTGGATGAGAAATCTTCCCCTCCAGCGGCAAAGGCAAAGGTTGATAACCCAAAAAGCAAAGCAATAAATAATAAAATCGGTGATTTCTTCATTTCAATCCTCTTGTAATTGTTACAGTTTTTTCCGGTCTCGCACGGCATCTCCTCAAAGGCTCCGAAGCTATGCATTGCATATCAACCGGCGGTTAGCAACCCACAACAAATTATACCTTAAAAAAATCTTAAACCCTGCTCTCTAAGAGCATGCTCCTAACCTGTTGTTTGTTTTCTTTATCATCAATAAGTAGAATATTAAGAGGAGATTGGGCCCTGTCAAGGGGACATTAGGAGGACAGCTTTTTATTTATGGTCAGCTCGCCATGATAACTCTATTAGTTGGTGTGAACGATAAAAGATTATCCTCTCTGGTCTTTCCTGATTGGTAAGGACACTTCATACGTTTATTGCGGCATTACAAAAGGTGATACAAATGGATAAGTTGAAAAAGTGGACACTGGCAGTCACGGTTTTATGCACCTTGGCGATGACTCTTTCTTCTGGTTATGGAAATCCCGGTTTAGAATACCAAACTGTGTTGCTTAAATATCTGCAGATGAAACCGGCAACGTATCTGAAAATCAATACGCATGGAAGAAAATCTGCCGATATAGACAAGAGTCTCATGCAAATATATCTCAATAATGATTTTAAGCTTTTTTGGATCAAGGATGATAAGCCAGGTCAGCGAGGCATGGACATTTTAACCGTTTTGCAAGATGCCGAAAGCCACGGGCTCAATCCTGCCCACTATTTGCTGAGCAATATAAAGCCACTCTGGAGCAGTACCGATACTGATGGCCTGGTCAAGCTGGATATTCTCCTGACCCTGGGTATGATGCAATATGTCGCCGATCAAAGGGAAGGTCGTCTCCAACCACGCCAACTTGCCCCCGAGTTGTTTGCTACCGCCGGTGATGTGGAGGTGGATTGGAAGGTGCTGTTTGAAAAAGCTTTCAAGTCAGAGGACATGCAATCTTTTCTGGCGAATCAGGCGCCACCATTTTTACAATACCAACAGTTGCAAAAAAAACTGGCCGAGTATCGCATCATCGCCGCCAAAGGTGGCTGGCCGGTAATTCCGGCCGGCGAGGTTTTAAAACCTGGTATGGTTGAGCAGCGGGTCGAGATACTTAGAAAACGGCTGGCAGTTACGGGAGAACTGCCAGCAGAGGATATGGAGAGTACAGTTTTTGATCCTCTACTGGTCGAGGCTGTCAAAAAATTGCAAAAACGGCACAATTTAACTCCAGACGGGGTGATCGGCCAGCAGACACTTGACGCCATGAATGTACCGGTTGAATTTCGAATCCAGCAAATAATCCTCAACATGGAACAATATCGATGGCTCAAGCGACTGAAAGAAGAGCAAATAGTCGTCGTGAATATTGCCTCCTTTGAAGCGGGTGCCGGAAGGCCGGGAAAGTTTGACATCACCATGCCGGTAATAGTGGGCAAAACGTACCATATGACCCCGGTTTTCAATGATTTTATTAAATATGTTGAATTCAATCCTTACTGGAATCTACCAACGAGTATCGCCCGCAATGAGACCCTTCCCAGATTACAAAAAGACCCAAGGTACTTAAAAAAACAAAATATGCGCATTTTTCAAGGATGGGAACCCAATGCTCCCGAACTTGATGCGACGACCATTAACTGGCGAAAAGTCTCAAAAAACGATATGAACCGATATCATATCCGTCAGGAACCTGGACCAGATAATTCCCTTGGCACCTTAAAAATAGTATTTCCAAACACGTATGACGTGTATCTCCATGATACTCCTAATCATGACCTGTTCAACGAAACGGCACGGGCCTTTAGTCATGGCTGCATTCGTATGAGCCGGCCAGCGGAGATGGCGGCGTGGGTTTTGGGTGGAGAGGCAAAGGGTTGGAACGTGAAACGAGTAAAAGAAATCGTCGCTTCCCAGAAGAGACAGGTGGTTACATTAGACAAACCAATGCCTGTATACATATTATATCGCACGGCATTTGTTGATTCAGATGAAACTCTGTATTTTTATAAAGATATTTATGGCCGTGACAAACTTCTTGCTCAAGCTTTATTTAGTGCCGACAGCTAAACACTGCGGCATCTTTTTGTTAGTCACTGTATAGTATTACTCGGTTTTGCGTACCTTGGGCGATTTGGCCGGCTCACCTTGTTCTGTTGGTTTGTCAGCGGCAGGAGGTTTTGACCGCACAATATTGAACACGCCATCGTCTCCGGAGAGCAGGCCGGGACCGGGCTTTGTATCGTTTGCTGAACTGTAGTCATAGGGCGTTCCTCCACAGCCGGCCAGGAAAAGAGCCAGGCCGGCTGCAAGTGCAAGCAACATGGTGTGAAGCTTTATCATCAGAATTTCACCCGGGCACCGGCGAGGACGGCATTGACGTCGTCAAAAGAAGTCAGGTCGGTATCCAGCTGGTAATTGCGAAAAGCGAGGTACAACTCGGTACCCCATGTTGACATATCCTGAACCGCGGCAACTGACCAGGTTGTAGCCTTATCGCCATTATTGGCGATATCCTCATTTTCCCCATAATCAACAGAAAACGAAGTCTTGCCCACAGAGAAGATGTCGGCCCGGTATCCGAGCTTGGTATACCAGAAAGTCCCATCATCGCGAGTATCACTTATCATATTGCGAACACCTCCAGCAACGGTGGCATTCAGACCATTGCCCAGCAGAATAGAGAAGGAGCCATCGTATTGATCGTCTGCATCGGGGTTAATGTCTCCGGTTTTGGCCCAGGCCAGTGCTCCGGCCATCTGGGTGGAGCCAAATGCCCGGCTGTAGAACAGCACAGTATCATAGGCATCACCTGAAACGGCGGAGCCGCCGATGGAGAATCCTGCCCAGGCCGGACTATCATAACGAATCCGGTCGTCCCGGCTGAGACCATCGAAGTCATTGAAGACACTCTTGACCTGCAAGCCAGGCAGGTCATCATTTTCGGCATCGTACCAATACATGCCGCCGGCCAGGGCGCCAACGTCTGAATAAGTAACCACGTTCGTCCCCGAGAGGTCAACCTCGGCGGAGTTATCCGATGCGGTGCTGCCATGTCCCAGGGAGACCTTGCCAAAGGTCTTGTTGGTAACAAAGATGTCGGCATGTCGCAGATTCCAGGTTACTGAAGTAGCGTTGTTGGAATCTACCTGACTGACGTCTGATGTTGAGTTGGATTTAATGCCATACTCGATCTTCCCGCCAATCTTCCACTCCTCTGAAGGACTGACAGACGCATTGACACCTATCCGTGATTGGGAGTTGTTATTGTCAACGATGGCAACCGTACTCGCATCACCGGTATCAGCGTACAGAACGCCCTTATTAAGCTGACCGTAGAGATTGACATCGACATTTTCCAAAGCGGAGACCACCGTTTTATCCACCGGAGGTTCTGCCTGGGGTTCTTTTTGAGGTTCTTGAGTTTGCGGCTTCTGTCCCTCACCCCCAGGAGTGCTGACCAGTTCCTTGAGGCGGGAAATTTCTTCGGCTTGTTGATTAATCTGCTGCTGTTGCTGTTCGATCATTTTTTTCAATTCCAGCAACATTGCTGTATCCGATTCACTGCCGGCTGAAGCACCTGCTGCCAGCATTACAGCCAACATTGAACCAGCAGCAATCACTTTTGTCTTTTTCAACCCTCCCCCCTTGAATAATAGTTTGTGATAGTTAATAAAAAAATGCCAGCATAGTCATGAGGATAACCAGGAAAATCAGCATCATTCCACTGCCGACTCGCATATAGTCGCTGGTTTTGTAGCCCCCGGGCTGCATGATCAGGGCATTGACTTGATGGGTCGGTAAGATAAAAGTATTGATAGAGGATATTGCGACAACCAGGCCGGCAATTTTTGGGTCGGCACCGATCTGGGTTGCCAGGTTCATCGCCAGCGGAACAAGTAAAACCGTGGTTCCGACATTGGAGACAAACAAGGCAAAAAATGAGGTGAGCAAGGCGAGAACCAGATAAAGAAGTAAAGTGCTTATTCCGTTGAGCTGTTGAAAAATAGCTATGGCCAGGTAATTTGCCGCCCCGGTTTTTTCAAAAGCAGCGCCAAGAGGAATAAGTCCGGCCACCAGAAATACCGTTTTCCATTCAATAGTTCGGTAGACCTCGTCTATATGCAGAACTTTGCCAATTACCAGGATCAGCAGGGCAACCAGCCCAGACACTGCCAGGGATATTTTCAAAGCGAGAGACAGTATAAGAAAAACGGCTAAAGCACCAAGAGCGAGCCAGGCTTTTTCTTTTCTAACCTCAATTCCGCGAAGTTTTTCAGTATAAACGATTTCTGTTTTCTCCTGCAAGAAACGCAGATTATCCCAACTTCCCGCAAGAAGAACTGAATCACCAGGCTTTAAGGCGATGCTGTCGAGTTTTTCGATGTGTATATCGTCTCCCCGCATTACCGCCAACGGGTTAATAGTAAAGAGTTTTTTAAGCTGGAACTCTTCCATGGTATGACCGTTCAAGGTGGAACGGGAAGTGATGATACCTTCAAGAACTCCTGAGCTTTCCTGGGATGTCTCGGCAACGAAAGTCTTGATGTCCTCTCTCGGTTGCCAGCCCAGATCGGCAGTAATTTTCTGAATGTTGTCTTCCTTGCCGACTGCCAGAATAGTATCGCCAGGCCCGATCACGGTCGTGCTGAGAGGTGCCAGAATTTTTATTTTCCCAGCATCTTTAGCTACCCCTACTACTGATGTATGGTACTTTGCGCGCAAATCCAGCTGACCTAGTGTCTGCCCTGCAAAATCACTCTGGATCACAAACTCAACCCCCTGACCAACCTTGCTGCCATACAGCGAAAGTAATTTGCCGCTGGCCAGTCGCCCATCATCAGTAACCTCCTGTGAAGGAAGAAGTCGGCAACCAATCAATAAAAAATAGGCGATGGTACCAACCAGCAGAGCTATACCTATCGGCGTGACAGCAAACAGGCCAAGGGGTGTATACGTCTCTCCGCCTGCCGGAGGATTTTTCATCCACCATTGGCCCATCACATCGTTTAAAATGATGAAGGGAGTAGAGCCGATCAGGGTGAGATTGCCGCCCATATTGGCACAAAATCCCATGGGCATGACCAGTTTCGAGGCAGCAATTCTGGTTTTTTTACTGACTTGCAATGTAGCAGGAAGCATCAGAGCCGCTGCGCCAACATTGGACATGAGTGCGGAGGGCAAAGCGACCGCGAGCGCTATAAGCGTAACAACTCGGGATTGGCTCTTGCCTGCTACTTCCATAATTTTCTGGGCAACACGACTCATAATCCCGGTTTTGTTCAGCGATGCACCAATGACCATCACACAGATAAGGACGACAACAGCCGTTGAACCAAGACCCGATGCTGCCTCCCCCGGAGTCAGAAGCCCGGTGAGGGGTAACAAAGCCATGACCAGCAGCCCTATTACATCCACCCTGAGAAGTTCGAAAACCAGCAAAAGGATAACCAGAACAAGAACGGAAAACACGGTAATCATTTCTGTAGTAAGCACCGGAACGTTCATGATTCAATTACCTTTAGTGCTGATTTTTATTTTCCAGGTAGAGGCTGCAGTATCAAGGTTTCGGCAGAAATGGACGTCTGCCCAAAATATCTAAGATGACAACGGCGATTCGACATCAACTCAGAAGAGTTCCTTGATCCAGCGCCGTTTGGTCATGGTTGCCTCATCATCGTAGGCTTCTTTCTGTGATCGTTTGGGCAATTTCACCTTCTTTTCGGGAAGATGTTCATAAGGAATTTGCTTGAGCAGGTGGGTTATTAAATTCAATCGCGCCCTCTTTTTATCATTCGAACGAACGATATTCCAGGGGGCAAAATCTGTATCTGTGGCCTCCAGCATCATATCGCGCACGCGTGAGTATGCATACCAGCGTTGGCGCGATGGCAGATCCATTGGCGACAACTTCCACTGCCTGACCGGATCATTGATGCGGGCCTTGAATCGTCGCTCCTGTTCGACATCGCTGACCTCGAGCCAGTATTTTACCAGAATGATTCCGTTTTGAACAATCTGCTGTTCCACAAAAGGACAGAGTTCCAAAAATTTAAGATGCTGTTCCTTGGTACAAAAACCCATCACAGGCTCAACCCCGGCTCGGTTATACCAGCTCCGATCAAAAATGATAACTTCCCCAGCCGCTGGAAAGTGGGCCATGTAGCGCTGGATATACATCTGGGTTTTTTCCCGCTCGGTCGGGGCCGGCAATGCGACAACCTTGAACACCCTCGTACTCACCCGCTCGGTGATCGCCTTGATACAGCCACCTTTGCCGGCGGCATCTCGACCTTCAAAGATGATAATTACCCGCTGGCCGGTACTCTTGACCCATTCCTGCAGTGCACACAGTTCTCCCTGCAGTTCGAGGAGTTTTTTTTCGTATGCTTTCTTATCAAATTTTTCCGGAACGGAATCCGACGATTTTTTGTTTTTTTTCTTACCCATGGCAACCCCCGGTGTTAAAGCGACCAGCTCATAGTGCAATTGTTATAACGCCGCTACCGGCAATGCATAAACGGCATCCTTCTTTACCAACAATCACTGACAAACTCATCTCGCAGCCATCACCTTGCTATGGGTTGAGTTTGGGGGCAGTCAGTTGTTCGGCCTTTTGGACCCAGCCACCGCCCATGGCTTTATAAAGATTTATCAATGAGAAATATAGATTCCCCTTGGTTTGCGTGTAGGCCAGCTGGGCACTGAACAGGCTTCGATCAGCATCCAGGACTGCCAGAAAATCGGAGTAGCCGTTGTCAAAACGGAGCCGGGCAATATCGGCATATTGCTGCAGAGAGTCAACCTGACTCTTCTGAGCAGCCAGTTGCTTTTTGGTCAGGGCCTGATCAGCCAGGGCGTCATTAACCTCACGAAAGGCATTTTGGATGGCCCGCTGGTAAGCCAGCAGCGCCTGCTGTTGCAGGGCCTCAGCTTCCTTGACACTGCCTGCTATCTTGCCGGCAGTAAAAATGGGCAGGCTTACAGGAACGTTGTACTGCCATGCACTGGACGAACTCTTGAAAAGCTCCCCGAGGTCCCCGCTCGCCAAACCCAAGGCACCGGTCAGGGAAATGGCCGGAAAATAGGCGGCTTTGGCAACACCTATCTGGGCATTGGCGGCGATCAAAGTCTGTTCTGCCTGGCGGATATCCGGACGCCTCTCAAGCAGATCCGAGGGCAGCCCGGCGACAATTGCCGGCAGGACCAGGGTATTGATATCTTTTCCCCGGGAAATCGGGCCGGGGTTATGGCCAAGCAGAATACTCAGACTGTTCTCCTGCAGGACGACCGCCTTTTCCAGGGGAGGAATGCTTGCCAATGCCTCCTCGTATAAAGACCTGTTCTGGCTCAATTCAAGATCGGAGATGACACCACCGGCATATCGTTGCTTAAAAACAAGATATGATTCCTCCCGGGCCTTGGCGGTGTACCTGCTGATGGCCAGCTGGCGGTCGAGGTCAAGCAGGTTGATATACGCGCCGGCAACATTGGCGACCAGGGAGAGAATAACCCCTTTCCGTCCCTCCTCACTGGCGACAAGCTGGGCCATGGCTGCCTCATTACTGCGGCGGATCCGTCCCCAGAGATCAATCTCCCAGCCGGCATTGAGATTAACCGAAAATTCGTCGGTGGTAGCTTTGTAGCCAGGCGTAAGAAGATTGTCCCCTGTCTCGGTTATCTTCCCACGATTGTATGCAGCTCCCGCGCCTACCTGGGGAAAGAGGTCCGCTCTGACTATCCCGTAACGTCCGACAAACTGCTCGATTCTCGCCGCCGCAATCAATAGATCCTTGTTTTCTCGAAGGGCAACCGTGATAAGCCGATTGAGCTCCGGGTCATTGAACTGCTGCCACCAGGCGCTGTCGGCCAAATCTTGCGCATCCTTGTCGCTCAGTCGCCACCCAACCGGAACATCTATTACCGGACGCTGGTAATCCGGACCGACAGCCGAGCACCCTCCGATTAAGAAGACCAAGCCGAGAATAATAACAATCTTATTCATGATGATCACTCTCCTTGCCTGCACCAATATGGGCTGGAGCATCAGGCGAAGCTGCACCGGCGTCGGAGGTCGGCTGTTTACGATGGCCGAGTTTTTCCACTACATAGAAAGTGACCGGAATCATAAAGACACCGATAAAGGTCGCCGCCAGCATTCCGCCGATGACCGCAGTGCCCATTACCTGGCGGGAAATCGCCCCAGCCCCGGAAGCAATCGCCAGCGGAACACACCCAAGGATAAAGGCGAATGAGGTCATGAGAATGGGCCGCAAGCGAAGCTTGGCCCCCTCCAGGGTGGCCTCGAGCAGCGGTCGCCCCTTCTCGTATTCCATCTTGGCGAACTCGACGATAAGGATCGCATTCTTGGCGGACAGACCAATCAGCATCACCAGCCCGATCTGGGCGTAGACGTTGTTCTCCTGACCACGAAGGAGCAGCGCCCCAAAGGCCCCGGCCACTGCAATGGGGGTGCCGAGAAGCACGGAGAAGGGCAGAGACCAGCTCTCGTACTGGGCCGCCAGAATCAGGAATACACACAACAGGGAGAAGGCGAAAATCACCATGGGCGAAACACCTTTCTGGGCCTGCCATTCCTGGAACGACATCCCCATATAATCAAATCCCATCTCCGTAGGCATGGTCTCGGCAAAAACTTCCTCCAGGGCTCTCATGGCCTGGGCGGAGCTGAAGCCCGGAGCGGCGTTGGCGTTGATCTGAGCAGACCGGTAGAGGTTGTAGCGCATGGTAAACTCCGGCCCGGAGATGTTTCGAACCGAAGTCAACGTTGAGAGAGGCACCGATTCTCCCTTGCTGTTGCGCACATAAAACTGACCGATATGGTCAATGTTCGTCCGATATTCGCCTTCAGCCTGGATAAACACCTGCCACTGGCGACCAAAACGGTTAAAATAGTTGATAAAACCACTGCCCATAAAACTCTGCAGGGTCTTATAGACATCGTTGATATTGACGCCTTGTTTCATCACCTTATCACGGTCAACATCGACAAAGAGTTGGGGTACGGTCGGTCTGAAGGTGGACGACACCCCGGCAAGCTCAGGCCGTTTCCTGGCAGCCTCGAGGAAGGTTTGAAGATTTGCGGCGAGAAAATCAATGTCCTTACCAGCTCTATCTTGCAGCATAAAGGTCACCCCTCCGGAGGTGCCGATGCCGGGAATTGCCGGTGGCGAGAAGGCAAACCCAATGGCGCCGCTTATTCCACCCAGTTTTTTACTGAGACTTTGCTTAATCACCTCGTACTGCTCTTCCGGTTTTTTACGCTCTGCCCAATCTTCCAGGGTAATGAAAAAGAAGGCGCTATAGGTATTGGTAACCTGGCTGAGCATGCTGAAACCGCTCACCGAGGTGCAGTATTTCACCCCCGGGGTCTCCATGATCATCTTTTCCGCCTGCGCGGCAATTTCACGGGTTCGCTGCAAGGAAGCAGCGTCGGGCAGCTGCACTCCGGCATAGACAAAACCCTGATCTTCATCAGGCAGAAACCCGGAGGGCACCATCTTGCCGAAAAAGCCGGTTAAAATCACAATGCCGACCAGAAAAAAGAGACTGATCAGGCTCTTGCGAACAGCTATCCGGCAAGTTCCCACGTACCCGTTGGTCACCCTGCCAAACACCCGGTTGAACCAGTCGTAAAACTTCTGTAAAGGTCCTGTTCCTGCTACTTTGGGTTTCAGCAATATCGAGCAGAGGGCGGGGCTCAGGGTCAGAGCGTTAATAGCCGAAATGATAACAGAAATAGCAATCGTCAGGGCAAACTGCTGGTACAGTCGCCCGGTAATTCCGGGAATAAAGGCAGTAGGAACAAAAACTGCTGCCAGAATGATAGCAATGGCTATAACCGGACCGGAGACCTCTTCCATCGCTTTAAAAGTGGCTTCTTTGGGAGATAATCCCTGATGGATATGATGCTCCACCGCCTCCACCACGACAATTGCATCATCGACGACCAGGCCGATTGCCAGGACAAGACCAAAAAGTGACAAGGTATTAATTGAGAAGCCGAACAAAGGAAAGAACATGAAGGTTCCAACCAGGGATACGGGTACGGCCAATAGCGGAATCAGAGTGGCCCGCCAGCCCTGGAGAAAGACAAAGACCACCAGAATAACCAGGATCAATGCCTCCACCAGGGTAGCTTGAATTTCCTTCATTCCTTCGGTTACCGCCAGGGTGGTGTCAAGGGAAACCACATAGTCAAGGTCGGGAGGGAACCGCTGTTTGATTTCCTCCATCAGCTTTTTGGCCCCTGCGGCTGCTTCCACAGCATTGGTTCCCGGCATTTGGTACAGGGCGATAAGGGCACTCGGCTTACCGTTGAGAGTGCTTTCCATGCTGTAGGTCTGGGCTCCCAGTTCAACACGTGCCACATCACTGAGATGAACAAACGATCCGTCCGGATTGGCACGAAGCACTATCCCGCCGAAATCCTCTTCGGACTCCAGCCGTCCCAGAGCCCTGACCGCATAGGTGTATTCCTGCCCCGCCGGCACCGGTTCCGCGCCAACCTGACCGGCCGGATTCACGGTGCTCTGGGCTTTGACCGCGTTGATAATCTCGGGGATGGTAATGTTGAGTTTGGCCAACTGGTCAGGCCGCACCCAGAGCCGCATGGCGTATTGCCCTGCACCAAAGACGGTGATACTGGCGATCCCCTTGACCCGGGTCATCTGATCATTGATATTGATGTAGGCGTAGTTGGCAAGAAAGATGTTGTCATAGGTTCCTTTCGGCGAATAGAGGGCAAACATGAGCAGCGGGGAGGCCGTGGATTTCTGCACCGTTATCCCGTAATTGATGACATCCGCAGGAAGCTGGCTTTCAGCCTGTCCCTTGCGCATCTGGGCAAGCAGCTGGTCGGTATTGGGATCAGTATTGATATCAAAATTGACCGTCAGGGTGGACTGGCCGTTGTTGGCGTTGATGGAATACATGTAGTTCATGTTGTCCACTCCCGACATCTGCTGTTCGATGGGAGTAGCGACCGACTGCTCCAGAGTCAGTGCGTCAGCTCCGGTATAGGTTGCATTGACCTTTATTTCCGGGGGGACAATGTTGGGAAACATGGCTATGGGCAATCCTGACATTGCCACAATACCGATGATGACCATGAAGATCGCAATCACCATGGCCACGATGGGACGATTGATAAAAAATTTAGCCATATTCCATCACCCCTTTTCTGCCGGTGCCGGTGGGGCCGTTTTCGCTTCAGGCGAAAACGGCTTGACCTTAACGGTCATTCCGGGCCTGACTTTTTGCGTCCCTTCAGCGACAATCTGGTCTCCAGCCTGCAATCCCTTGTCGATGAGCCAGTCTGAGCCGATCTTTTCCCCCACCTGCACCTGGCGAACGTCAATCTTGTTCTCCGGTCCCACCACCGCCACCAGATATTTACCCTGAATTTCAGAAACCGCCCGCTGGGGAATGAGCAAGGCCCCTTTCTTAGTCTGCACCATGGCTCGAATCCTGCCGTACTGTCCAGGGCGGAGCCGGTTATCCTTATTGGGGAAAAGGGCTCCCACCTTGAGGGTTCCGGTTGTGGGATCGACCTGGCTGTCGGCCAGGGCAAACCGGCCCTCATGCGGATAGATACTGCCATCGGCAAGAATCAGCTGCAAAGGAACCTCATCGGCCTTTTTGCCGGAATCTGTGGCATTCAGATATTGGCGCTCACTGAGATTGATAAAGACTTTTATTGGATCGACCGTGGAGACGGAGGTCAGCTCTTCCGACATAGAGGGACCGACCAGGTTACCCAGTTGCGTTTTAGCGATACCTGCCAATCCTTCCACCGGGGAGGTGATCCTGGTAAATTCTAAATCAAGCTGCGCTTTATCCAGATTGGCTTCTGCCACGGCAATCCCGGCCGAGGCTGCCTGAACCGAAGCTTTGGCGGAAAGATCTTTACCGACGGCATCATCCAGGTCCATTTTTGATACGGCGTTTTTCGCGGCCAACGGTTTCACCCGGGCAAGTTCAGCAGCTGCAGTGACCGCGTAAGCCTTTTGTCGAGCCAGATCCGCTTTTGCCTGGTCCACCGACGCCTTGGCCTGTCGGACGGCAGCCTGGAAGGTTCGAGGATCAATCTCAAAGAGAACTTGCCCCTTTTGGACGAGTTCCCCCTCACGATAATTCTGCCGGATCAGATACCCGGTGACCTGGGGGCGAATAACCGCATTAACCGAACCATCAAGGGCGCCAACCCACTCACGATAGATAGGGACGTCTTTCTGAGTAACAGCTATTACTTCTACCGTCGGATCCTGCGGTGCTATTGCCTTTTCCTCTTTCCGGCAGCCACTGATGACGGCGAGGCCTGATATCGTAACCAGCACCAGCAGCACCGAGGCAATCCACCGAATACCATGCGAATCTTGATTTGAATCGACTCTTCTATCCATACGTCTCTCTCTTTTGGTAGGCTGGATACCTTGCCACTGAATAACTAAGCCCGGCAAACGGGAAGTTTTTCAATGCCCCTTGCGGGGTGTTTTGTTCAATGCCTTGAAGTTATTTCTTTGCCGCAACCTCTGCCATTGCGTCCGTACAACGCTTTGAAACGTCCTTGGCGTTTTTATCGAGACAGTCTAACAGTCGTCCATCCCCTGCCTTCACTCCTTTGCACAAGGTATTCAAATCATCGGCACATTCATTGACCAGATATGACAACGCAGCAACGGCACGTTCCAGCTGGGCGGCGGCATCATAGAGGGCATATTCACATTTACCCGACAATTTGTCTTCCCGAGCGTAGAGACAGGCAAGAATACGGCCCTCGCCTGGGGTGACATCTTTGCAATAGGTCTCGAGTTCGGTTTTGCACCCGTTTTTAACAGTTTCCACAAGGTTCTGTTCTGCGGCACCGGCAAAAAATGCAAACAGCAAGGTCATACTCATTGCGATACTAAAAACAATCATTTTTTTCATTTTTTGTTCCCTCTTTTATTTTAAACGAGTTTATTTTCATTTCATAGCGGTCAAACGCAACGCTATGATAATAATTCCAATGTCAGCAGCGACATATGGAGTTCATACAGTTCATTCAGGACACCGGACAGAGCGGCCTGATCCTTCATGGGGCCGATTAAAATCGTCATTGGCTCCTTTTCCGATGTAAATGCCTTGGTAATAACCATATCCCCCAATCGATCAGAATATCTTTCATCAATATGTCCTCGCACGCGGATACGATACGTGCCCGGCGACTCAAAAGACATATCCTTTCTCCCTTCCACGTTCAACCAATCCACTTCATTTATGGTTTGTTTTCTAATCATAGAAAAGGCATCCTTAAATAAAATTATCGCTTGACCACCTAGAGATCTTATTGCAATCAGCAAAGATTAGAGGTGTTGATTTTGATCAACTCAATATCCACCAATAGCCAGTCTGCAGAGTGGGCATTGACATTCCTATCCCTACTGCTTTGGCTTTTAATCATGCTCCTAAAAAAAGACGATGCCATCACCCAAAAGTTGTAAAAAGATAGAATAAATTTTTCAGGATTATTAACCCAGTGCTCCTTATTCAACCTTTGCCCATTTCGTATCAGGATCAAACATCGTCATATCTTTGGCAATTTTCTCTGTATCCACACCCAGGTCCTGCTCGTATACGACACCATCATGGTTGACGATAAAAGTCATGATACCGGTGTTGCTGTACTGCGCCGGATAGGCGACAACGGCAAAACCGCCTATCATATTGCCCTTGATCAGATAGTCGTAAGCACCTCCTTGTGCGCTGCTGCCTTGCTGCTTCAGCATTCGGAAGTAATACCCATAATAAGGCTGTGGCTCACCCTGGGAGCCAAGCTTTTTATATCCTTCTGCCCAGGCTTTTGCCAAAAGCTCCCCAAGCGGACTCGGCTCCTCACCTTCTGTCGTCGGCCAGTAGAGACCATTGTGCTTACCGGCATCACTTAAGAACTTCTCTGCATACTCAAGAAGGCCATCACCGTCACTGTCCATCATCGCGTATTCGCGCTGGGCATCAACGATTGCCTGACAGGTTTGCATGGTGAATATCTCGTTTCTGCCGATCCTTCGGTTGAGAATCTCCTCTTTGCCTTCGCCGGTATCAAAGTACCAACCTTCCGCTTCCTTGATTATTGGAATGGGGAAGGGCCAGTCGTCTTTGCCGATCAAAAGGACTGCCTTCGTCTGCCCGTCTTTCTCTATCGCGTTCTTTTCGCCAATTTTTTGCAAAAAGTCCTCCTTTCCCTGTTCATCCGCCACAGGATCGCCAGAGCTCAGAAGTGACTCGCCCTCCGGGCCCAGTATGGCCAGGAGTTCCTTCTGGTCATTTTTGGTAAGAGCATCGATGAATGACGATACAGCTTTCTCCGGTGAGGCGAATATTTTCTGAGCCACAACAGCCGGTAGCCGCCCGGCCAAAAATATCGAACACACCATAATCAGGACAACGATTGGAATTCTCTTATTTGTTCTCTCTATAGGAAGCATTTTTCCTCCTTAGTTGTAATCATAACAGCACACCTTCAGCTACCACATTGACCAAGGATCTACCTGCGTCCCCGTCCTCCACCGCCGCCACGTCCTCCACCGCCGCTACGTCCTCCACCGCCGCTGAATCCGCCAGACTGCCTGCTGGAACTACCACGACTGCTATAATCCTTGGTTGCACGGCTGCTGTTCATCCCGGAATAGGCACTGCTCCGCTGACCGGAAGAATCGCGACTGCTCATATTCCTGGTGCCGGCATCACGGGTATTCGCATTCCTGGCACCTGCATCACGAGTGCCTACGTTCTTGGCTCCGGCATCACGAGTGCCCACGTTCTTGGCTCCGGCATCACGGGTACCTACGTTCTTGGTTCCGGCCTCCCGGGTGCCCGCATTCTTGCCACCAGCATCGCGCTGTCCCCGGAATTGATCAGCGTCTCCACGCTGAAGACCCTGCCTTCCTGCCTCCGCTTTGCCACGGTAGGCTTCGCGTGACTTTGCCGCTTCACTCCCGGTCCCGCGGTTATACTTCTGCGCAGTCCCCTGGTCCCGGTAGGAGACTCCGCCACGATGGCTCGCGTCATGCTGCCAATTGCCCTGGCCGCCCTGCCCTTTACCCTGATACTGCCCCTTGTATTTGTCCCTGTTAATATTGTTGTTGATATTGGTATTCCGGTTGACATCGATATCGACATCACCACCATGCCAGTTCGAGTGCCCCCAGGCATAGCCCCAGGCGGCACCAACGGCAATACCGGTCGCTAATGCAAGACCAGTTCCCGCCGCATACCCCGGTGGGTAATAGGAATATGGAGGATAGGAAGGATACCACCATGATCCGTATACCACGGTCGGGTTATAGGTAGGCACATAGATGACCTGCGGATTGGCAGGCTGGATGATTATCGTTTCTTTCTCCACGACCACCGTCTGCTCCTTGGTGGTCTTAAGATTGCCCTCTGCTTCGGCCTTTTTTCTCAGACTCTGGACTGTGTCCATGACCTCCTTTTGCTGTGCAAGAAATGCATCACCAAGCTTTTGGGTCCAGTCGACTTTCTCGTTCATCATGTCAAGAACCTGGGGAAAATTCACCAGGGACTTAACGCTCGGATCCCACGGCTGGGCTTCAAGAGCTTTTGCCAGGGGGTCACCCGTCAACGCCTTGTTCTCCTTTGCCCATCGATCAGCCTGTACTATCTCAAGCGGGTAGGTGGAAGCCATGAGTATCTGGGTAAGCAGGGAGTCTGGGTAGAGTGCAATCGGTGCGAGAATCTGGTCGAGCTCTTCTTGTTTGAAAACATTTTGTGCCGCCTGCTGGCCAAACGCTCCCGGAGGAATTAACAGCATGATTGTCAGGACAAAAACCATACCACTCGAGTATTTTTCTCTTATTCTTTTGTTATTCATACTATCTCCTTTCAGGTTTCCCTCATTCCTTTGCATATCTGGATACGTGTCATGGATTTTCTCCCAGATTATTTGACCACGTAGCCTTTACCCTCCAGGCAGGCCCCAAAAGCTTTATTAAATTGCTGGATTGCCCCTGATTTGGCATTCTGTGCCTGCTGGGTCTGGGCCTGACTGTTCTGCCGCGCCCTATGACCACCAGCCATTGTTCCGGCTACGGCACCAATGCCGGCACCCTTGCCGGTATCTCCGGCAATGGCTCCTATAGCTGCTCCGCCAACTGCGCCCCTGGCCGCTCCGCGCAGACGCTCACCGCCACCGACAGCAGGCGCCGCCGGAGGTGGGGGCGTATTAGCAACAGCGACAGGGTCAACACCTGTCTGTTGTTTTGCCCATGCGTAGCACTCCCCTTCATCCTGGCTCTGCTGTGTTGCCGACTGACCTTTGGCAGGATACGGAACCACACCGAGAGAAGAAGATATGGATTGTTGGGCGAAGCCACTGCTAAAACCGGTCGAGACAAGGAAGATAGCTGCTGCCGTCATAACCAACATTTTACTCATTTTGTGTATCATTTTGTTCCTCCCTGTTGCAATTCCATCTAGTAATATGAATATCGTATCTTACTGCTCGTAACTCACTAACACCGCATCACGCTGCATTGCATCGGACAGTGAAAGCCGAGCAAGGGTAATGGTGTCAGCGTGCTCTTCAGGATCAGAAGTTAGAACATTTTTCCAATCCAGGCGAAGCGACAGAATCTTCCCATTCAGTATTTTTTCCGGCGCAGCAAGATAGTTTTCCAAAATAGCCAGCCAATCTTTTGGTTCTTCTACGCCTTCACGGACAACAGCAAGCTCTTTGTCAGTTTCTTCAAGAAGGTGTTTGACTTTTTCAAGTTTCTCCTGCTCTTCTGGATTATAATGCCCAAAAACGCTCCGGGCCCGGCTGCCACCGCCAAACATCCGCGACATGGCATGAAGGTTCTCCCTTTGCCGGCGCAAATCAGTAAGCTGGGATTTTCGTCCAGCCAGCTCTCTTGCCGCCGCTTCGGCAATAATCTCCAGGCTCAATTTCTCCAATTCACTTCGGGACGATTCCAAGGTTGTCGCCAGGCCGACAATTTTGTGTTCGGTAAAAGTAATTGTTTGCATTGCGGCATCGGCAACAATCATGGCACCCTGTTTTTTGGGGCCAAAAATCTTTTTTTCAGTGCTTGTCATGGTGAGCAGGGCAAACCGCTCAGAACCAGGAGCGCCCGGCATCGGCACATTGGCTTCAGGACTTGCCAGCAGATCTTCTATTTTTTCCGAGCCGACAAAAGCAGCTTTAATGAGCGGATCAGCATAATAATTTTTCCGTTCCAGATATATTGGCCCTGGAATTTGCGCCACAATCGCCTTGCAGTGTTTTTGGCAGATCTGCAAGGGTCTGCGCAATCGCTGACGATACCCCCTGACGTTTCTAATTTTGGGCTCAACGATTTCAACCACAGCATCAACAAGCTGTATTTCCGCCTGGCGATTCCGATACCAGCTTGTCAGGCGCTCCGATATTGAAAGGGATGGTCCAGGCTTCTCACCCATATCACAATCCTCCTGTAAAACAGGTTTTGTCGATACTTTAACTAATGCCCAAATAGGCAATTTGAATTGAATACTCTTTTCATTATATTATGTAAAAAGAGATTATTAAGGGATTGGATTTAAATTGCAAATGACTGGATAAAGGCTGCTATGAAGCGAGCAGCCCTTATTCAAACTGTATTATTTCTTTTTATCCTTCTTACTTTTTTTGCCTTTCTTCTCATCTTTTTTCTTACTCTCTTTCTTGTCGCCTTTTTTCTTCTTATCTTTTGCCATGATTTTCTCCTTTGCTGGTGAGTTGAGTTTCCGCACCAAGAGGATGGGTTAGCCCCTCTTGTCTTTATACCACGAGGGGTGCCAAGCAACCAATTTACAGAGAATAAAGAACGCAATTCGGCTGCAGTTGAACAACCAAAGGACCTAGCCACAAGATGATAGCCATTTTTTATCGACCTTCTTTTGGCTGATAGATTGATATGAGCTTATAATAGCCATAAAAAACGCCTAAATCATCACCCGAAAGTTGTAATAAAGTTATATTAACACACCAGACAAGGTCGCTGTCATGATAGTTTGCAGAAATATGGTATACGAAGGTTGGTATCTTTACAGAATTCCAATGGATTTTCCGGTTATGACCGCCTGATGACGGTTTTTCACATCCAGCTTCTGGTAGATGGTGGAGAGATGCCTTTTAACGGTTTCGGTTGAAATATACAGAGTATCGGCAATTTCATTATTGCTCAGACCTTCAGCGAGAGCGGTGAGCACCTCGATTTCACGATTAGACAGAGGGGGAGAAAAATGGTCATCGGCGAGAAATTGGGGAGAGGTTTTTTTATTGAAGTATTGCTTCTTGTCTATGTCGTCTTTATTGCCGGCAAATGCCGCACAGACCTGTCCCGCATATCCCAAGGCAGGCTTTTGTTCTAATAGACGCCCCAGGAGCTCTGCCATGACCAATCCCTGATCCAGAAATGGACGAATGAAACCACCAGGCTCAGCCAGAGCCAGCGCCTCCATCAGTTTACCAAGCGCTCTGGTCTCATCACTCTGGGCATTAAGGACCAGGGCTTGCATAGCCAGGATATCTATCAGCATGCGGGTATTATGGATACTCACATTATAATTGTATTGCTGGCTAAGGAGTTTCTCTGCTTCACCGAGAGTTTCAGCCGTTCTCCTCGCCAGAAGGATCCGAACCGGGGTCAGATCAGCCGTATAAAAACGATACGATGGTGCAGGTGGCTTTTGAATATGATTTTTTTGCCATATTTCCGCCTCGCCAATCTTTCCCATCCGCACAGTCAAATCAGCTTGAAACGCCTGGCAGAGTTCCAGCAGATCAACATTTTCTGTCTCAAACATATATTCGACAATTGCCTCAACAACATCACTTGCCTCTTTCTTGCGGCCCATTGCCAGGTACGTTGAAGACAGAGCGAGCATACTCTGGCAATACGTCACAATACTGGGAATGACCAACTCATCGGTGACCGGGGAAGTGCCAACTGATGACAGAAAGCTCTCCGCCAAAGCCAGTTGGTTTTGCTGATAACATAAAATCCCAAAAAAAAATCGGCCAATATACGTGGTTTCAGGAAGGTCGTTTTCCTCTCCGTGCTTTATGGTTTGTCCTGCCGCAAGTTTTAGTTTTTTTGAATCGGCGGCGATCCAACTGGTATAACACAGGGTAACCAGCAACATGTTTTTATATATAGGAATCAACACCTCATCGCTGGCCATTGCCTCATGCACTACCTGGTAGGCCAGGTGCAGGCTTCCTTGCATTTGCAATGCCGCCGAGATGATTAAAAGGGCAAAGCCGCGGTGGCTGCTATTTTGCCGGGGAAGGTGGTCCAGAGCGTCCCTGGCCGTAGTCTCTGACAATTTGGCCTGGCCGGTTGCGTAATATTGAAAACTGCGTAATAGCTGGATTTCCCCCCATAAAGAATGAGCAACGGCAGGTTCCCCAACCTTTTTCGACACCAGACACTCAATCTCGTCTAAAATTTTGAAAAGATTTATATAACGAGCCTGTCGTTGGTATACCCAGGCTTTGGCCAACAACAATTCAGGATCTGTTCTTAAGTAATCGATCGGAAATCTCTGCAGCCAACGGTCTAAATTAAACCACTGTTCCCGGCTGATAATATCGCGCCTGAATTGCTTCACCAGGCGGGCTGATACCTCATTATCTCCGCTCTCAAAAACATGGAAGATTGCCTCGTTGATATATCCATTATCGGCAAACCAGGTGCTGGCTAATTTATTCAGCCTTGCAATCTCTTCTGCGTTGACTTGTTTTTTGAGGCGGCGTTTCAAGATGGTCTGAAACAAATGGTGATACCGAAACCATATACCCTCGTCGTCTAGAGGAATGACGAAAAGTTCATTGCTATCCAGCGTCCTTAAAAAATTACTGCCATCTAAATCGTCTGCATCTGGTCCTTTGGATGGTTTGCAGACTGCATCGCAAAGAGGAGCACAAAAGCGATTTAGAATCGAACACTTCAACAGATAATCCTGTGCGGCCGGCTGTTGCTGGGAAATAATCTCGGCTACGACATAGTCCATAAGATATCGATTTTCCAATTGCAAATGAGTCAGCTTCAGCTCGGAAATCTCCCTCTTGCGAAAGGAAAATGCTGCCAGACACAGACCGGTGACCCAGCCTTCTGTCTTGTCCTCTACAATGGCTACGACGGCGTCATCGACAGGCTCCTCCAGTATTTGTTGCAGCAACTGTTTCGTCTCACTAAAGGAAAAGCGCAGATCCCGGGCTCTTATCTCGGTCATCTGTCCCCCGGCCCGCAGCGTGGCCAGCGGCAGTGGCGGATCCCGCCGGCAAATCAGCACCAGACACATGCCAAGAGTGGGATAAGTCAGGAGCTTGGTAATAAATTGATGAATATTTTTATTGCGAATAAGGTGATAGTCGTCCAGGACCAGAATAAAGTGGTCAGATATCTGATCGAGCTCGTTGATTAAACTTTTAGCTAATACCGCAACGGGAGGTAAGTGGACAGTCCTGAGCATTGACAGCGTTCCACTACAGGCGCGGGGAAATATCTGTTGGATAGCAGCAATAAAATAAGCAAGAAAAACCCTTGTATCACTGTCATTCTGATCCAGGGACACCCAAGAACCTGGCATGCCGCAGTCATCCAGCCAGCAAGTCACCAGGGTACTCTTGCCGTAACCAGCGGGCGCCGATACCAGAGTAAGAGATCTGTTCTTCTGCCGGCTAAGCTTTGCCAGCAAATCTCCACGATGGAGATGATCTTTAGAGATATGCGGTCGGTGCAATTTGGTATGAAGGATAATGCTGTCATCCATATCGTCTGGCATGATCTCCTATTGAGATATCATTGATTGTTAATGGTATATGCACCGTATTCCAGTTTCGATTGTTTTTCAACCTATTGACTTGGAAGCATCGCACTCTACACCATTTTTCTTTGTTGTTTTACAACTTTTGGGTGATGCCATCAGCGTATTTTGTACGCATAGTTTACAAACAAGAAGGGGTGATGTTCAGCCTTATCTGTTGTGAGACACATATTGATTGTATTTGTTTGGTTAAAATATCAGAAGATATACGTATTCTGTCCCTAATGCCTTGATTGAATTTTAACTGCATACCAGAAAGGAGTGAGCTATGGGTAAAGACTTGTTGTCGAAAGCACACGAAGGAATATCGCGTCGAACATTCATGGAGATACTGACCGCTGCCGGCATCACGTTTCTAGGATACACGCTCGGTGTCAAACACGCGTTTGCCGGCGAAAATATGTCAATCAAGGAGTTACAGCAGGGTGAGGATGTCTTTGCCTATATCTCCAGGGTTAAAGGGGGATTTGACCAAACCCTCTTTCAACAGGTGATTGGTGCCTCGAATGCCTTCAAAGAAGGAGATCAGACCATCGGGGTGGGTGCCGAGGATGAAGCGACCCTGCAAAACGCCCGCACCCTTCTGGCTACCACCAGAATAAAGGACCTCAATGAACATCCCCTGCTGGTCGACAACCTGCAGGAACTGATCTGGGAAACGACTGATCAGGCCCAGTACGAAAAGGTTAAAGACTGGACCATGGCTGAGCTCAAGACATATCTTTTGACCGAACCCGAGGCAGAAATCAAGGGGATCATGTATGGCCTGACCAGTGATACCATCGGCTGTGTTCCCAAGCTTATGACCAATGAAGAGTTAATTACCCTTGGCCAGAAGATTTTCAATGTACTGCCCGGCACGAAGATGGGGGCCAAAGGTTATCTGGGCGCTCGGATTCAGCCCAATTCGCCAACAGATCACCCGGATGATGTCGCCTGGCAGACGTTTAATGCCTTTGCCTATGCAACCGGCGATATCGTTATCGGAACCAATCCGGTGGACAGCCAGGTTGAGAGCGTCGCCATTGTTCAAAAGGCCCTCAAGGACATCGTTGATACGTTCAAATTAACCGACACCATTCCCTGGTGCGTACTTTCCCATATCGACGTCCAGGCAGAGGTGAGCAAGAAATACCCGGGATCGGTTGCGACCATGTTCCAGAGCCTCGCCGGTACCGATGACTGCAATAAGACATTTGATGTAACCATTGAGAAAATAAAGAAATATGCCCATGCCAAGAAAGGAGAAAGGTACGGCCTCTATTTTGAAACCGGCCAGGGATCTGAGTTCACCAACGGCGTTGCCAATGGAGTGGACATGATGGTGCTCGAGTCCCGGAAGTATGGCTTTAGCAGAGCGATAGGCATTGAACTCGCCAAGGTGCAGCCCAGGGGAGCATGGCTCCATGTTAATGATGTTGCTGGGTTTATCGGGCCGGAGGTATTCAAGAGTCGTGAACAACTGGTTCGATGCTGCCTGGAAGATATCGTTATGGCCAAGCTGCATGGCTTGACTATCGGCCTCGATATCTGTTCAACGCTGCACATGGACGTCACCCTGGAGGATCTGGACTGGTGCCAGGACCAGATTATGCCGGCCAATCCCGCCTACCTGATTGCCCTGCCCACCAAAAACGACCCGATGTTAAGCTATCTTTCCACGGCGTTTCAGGACCATGTCCGCCTGCGACACAAATTCGGTTACAAAGTAAACGATGCAATGTGGGACTTCTATAAACAGATTGGCATTGTCGATGCAGCCGACCGGTACACCGAACATTTTGGCGATCCACTCTGGGTCTATTACCAGTATCTGCTGGCTAAGGGCGACCAGCGCACCCAAGAGGCAATCTACGCCGAAGGGCAGGAGAAAATGAAAGAAGTTGACAGCCGGGGCGTCGACCTGGCCACGGGCCACGGGGAAAATCTGTGGGACCTTAACCCTGAGCTCGCTGCCAAGGTGAAATCGTATTACGATGACGCCAAGGTGTCCCTCTGGTCTGAACTTACTCCTGAATTTATCAAGACCATCCCCAATGTTCTGCCGATCCGTACCTTAGCCAAGGATCGGGAAAACTATATTGCCCACCCGCCAACTGGTGAAAAGCTGGCACCCCAGGCTATCGAAGCGCTGAAAAAACTGCGCGACTCATGGGGAGCAAGTCCTCCAAAGGGCCAGATTGTGATCTCCGATGGCCTGAACGCCAAGGCTATCATGGATGAAGGCCATCTGACACCCTACCTGGATGAATTGAGGACGTTGCTGGCAGAAGCTGAAGTGCCGATGAGTGAGGAAAATATCGTCGTCACCGGCGGCAGGGTCCGGGCTGGATACGAGATCGGCGAATTGCTTTTTGAAAACGCAGATCCCGAGAGTTTCCGTGGAATTTTACATATAATTGGCGAGCGGCCCGGCACCATGCATCACTCCTATTCGGTGTATATCACGGTGCTAAAAGGCAAGTCATGGCAAGCGAAGAGAGTCGACCACGATGTTACCAAACTCGTCTGCAATATCGCCAACACGGCTCTGGACCCTAAGGAGGCCGCCAGTGAAACCATTACGATTATAAGAGAAATGGTTGGCAAGCAAGTGGATGGAAGTCGCCGCCTCAGAAGAACATAAAATTTTATCTGCTCGTGATTGTCAGTTCGGAGGGAGCTGACCAGAGTACCCTCAAGACCAGCAGGCCGGACTACTCCGGCTGCAGCGCAAAAAGTCCATGGAGTAACAAGGCATCACTCCATGGATTGTTATTGGTGCATCACAGCGTTTGATCGAACGTACGGCCGATCAAAGCAGTCATTCTACATTACAGGAGTGAAAACAACCCTTCTGTTTTTGGCCCGATTTGCTTCGGTGTCATTGGGGAAGCCGGGCTTGGACTCTCCATACCCGACTGCACTCAAGCGACCGGCGTCAATACCCACAGTGTTAACCAAATAATTCAGCACGGCTTTTGCCCGCTTCTCTGACAGTTTCTGGTTATATACCTCTGAACCGGTGCTATCCGTGTTGCCGGAAATCTCCACCTTCATGGTTGGGTTCTGATCGAATGCGCTTTTCGTGTCATCTAAAACCGGATAGAATTCCGGCTTGACTACCGAGCTGTCAAAAGCAAACAACAATCCGTCCGAGAAGGCCCAGCAACCTCTCTCGTTGACAACTACGCCTTTGGGTGTATTAGGACAATCATCGTTTGCATCGGTTACACCATCGCCATCACTGTCCGCCGGCATGGCTGGTGCCGCAACCGGAGCTGGTGCAGCCACTGCAGGCAGGGAATATGCACCGAGAATTGTAACCCACTCATCTTTGCTGTATGCGGTCGAGACGTCCGAAAAGGAAATTTTATCATCTTTAACAATTGCATACGACAGGCTAACCAATTTCTCGCTCACTGCTGACAGTGGGAGCTCGAGGCCATAGGCGGTGAGGATAGAGTGGTAATCGGCAGGAGAATAAGCAATGGAACTGTCGTTAAATACAACCTTATCATCGACAACTTGAGCATAAGAAGAAGGAACTCCGGATACCGCGGCAGGATCCATCTTCAGGCCATAGGCCTCAAGCAGGCTGTTAAACTTAAAAGACGACGAATAAGCAGTCGATGACTTGTCAAAGACCGGACCAGCATCTTTAGGCAATTCAATGGCCAGTGCAGGCATTGCCAGAGCAAGCATGACTAACAAAGCTACTACTGTTTTACTCTGCATATTTTTCTCCTTGATGAACTATTTAACAAACAACGATACGACCAGTGTCGAGTTGAACACATTCAATTATAATGGATTCCTACAGGAATTGAAGATGCTTGTAAAGCAATGAATTACAATCCGATAGACTATCACGTAGGTAATAGTCTATCGGCTCATTGAGACGGCTCAATCAACTGATATAGCTTTGCCCGGCATAGAGGATAAAATGTCGAAGAGCAATAACTCCTGATAAGCTGCAGAAAGCAACAATGACAGCTAGGCCACGAGAATGTTGCATCGAGGCTGGGAGCAACATAGAAAGGAGGGGGATGCCAAATCCAACACACACCACGCCAACCCAGAAAACAGTTGCCCATATACCTGTAAAAAGGCTGGCAATTGCCGCAATAGCGACACCGCCTCTAAAATAGAGACCAATAAAAATCAGGATTAAAAAGAGTATTTCCAGACTGATTACCGGCAGCTCAAGCCGGTGCATTGCCAACGACTGATCATTTTCCGGCTCCGCCCTGAAAAAAATAATAGAAACCAGGTTATTGGCCGCAGCCCCAGCAGATAGAGCAGAAAACAGAAAGAGCGCGGGGAGTATGGGGGTATTGAGCAGCGGATAAGAGTTCATCGCTGAGAGCAGGAATCCGGTATAGATCGCCACGACAAATCCCATTATAAGCAGAAGTGTCTCGATAAGTTTACGCATCCCAACAAGCACGTTGGTGATGAATGGCAGAATGGGCAGATTACGGAGTTCCTCCTGGAACACTATAAGAGCATAGGCAAACGCCAGCGGGGTGTAGATGAGCAGAGCTATAACACCAAGTGCCATCACTGAAGTAAAATTATATCTAATAAGAATAACCCAGAAGTTAAACGGTTTGGTCAAATCCAGAACTAAACAGGCAAGGCCCAGGCAGATTGCCAGTGGCGCAATAAGGGCTGCAGCTTTGAGGATTGGATTTTCATCACCGCCTTCCTCTCTGTCTTTGTCAGTCCAGCGCAAGCCGATACCGATAAGAATACTTCCTGCCGAAAGTCCTGCAAGAAACAGATACACTGCAATTACCCAGTTCCAGACCACCGGGTCGTATTGCGTCATACTTCCCCAAATATTATCCATTGCTGATCCCTCCTCTTTTTGTTGGGATGCGGTACATGCGCGGTTTGGTGCCTAAATCAGGTTTATTCTGATAAGTGATCTCTGTATTTAACAATTTTACCACTTCACTTTTTGGGTCATTACGGTCACCAAAGGTAAGCGCCTTGGTCGGGCAGATATCGACACAGGCCGGTATTCCCTCGCGCATCAGCCGACTGTCTTTGCAAAAATTGCACTTGTCCGCCGCTTTGGTTACCGGGTTGACAAAACGAACTTTATAGGGACAGGCGGCGAGGCAGTACAGACAACCCACGCAGAGTCTCTCCTTAACCGAAACAATACCATCATCGCCAACATACGACGCACCTGTCGGGCACACGGTAACGCAAGGGGTGTCCGCACACTGTTGACATGATACCCGGTGGTACTTGAAATAAAGATCAGGTACTGTCCCGTAAGGCCCCTCAATATGCACCTGCAGGCGAGATACCGACATTGGCACTTCATTTTCACTGCGGCAGGCGACACTGCAGGCCTGACAGCCAATACAGCGACGTTCATCATGGATCATTACGTAATTGGTTTGCATTCAATCCTCCTTATGCCTTCTGCACTGTAACGCCGGTGGTGTGGAGACTCATGCCGCAAACAGGAGCAGTTACATCCGGCAGCAGATGTCCACAATGGATGCCGCGATTATACGCCCGTTTCAGCTCTTTGTTTTTTGAGCCAAATCCCATATAGGCAAACACTGTATCCGCGCGAATTCCAGGCGTTACAAGAGCAATCCCCTCTTCGCTGCCAAGTGCATTAAAAATACGAATATTGTCGCCAGTCTTGATATTCAGCTTTTGGGCAGTGTCTGGATGAATCCACAAGCTAGATTCAGGCATAAGGTTATGGAGAAAAGGAATGTTGTGGGTTGCACCATTGGTGTGTACGGCGACTTTACCCTGAAGAAAAAACAGCTCGTCATCTCTTTTGAATTTTACCTCGCGGTAACGAATGACGCCGCGTCCCGGCGCCATCTCTTCGACATGCGCTGATGTCAGTTCTATCTTGCCGCTCGGAGTAGGAAACTGCAAAGCGCTGGTATAGGTCCCGTCACTGTCAGGGACACGGGCATTGGCGTACCTTTTGGTAAAAGCCGCAACCATTTTTTTCTCTCTGAGCAAAAGAGGCGCATCCCCATAATCCAACCAGCCATCCTGCTTCAACCGGGCAAATTCTGCTTTATCACCGTTTAACTGAGCAAGCTGGAAGTCTGCCATATTGTTCCACTTGTAGTATTCTCCGAGCCCCATTTTTACTGCCAGTTCCCGCCATATTTGCCAGCAGGGTTTGGTATCCCCAATGGTTTTTACAACCGGCTGGCGAATACAATAGGATGGCGATTTTGCATAATAATCAAAAATAGCTTCCTCTCGTTCCAGATAGGTTGATTCAGGCAGGACGATGTCGGCAAAAGCAGCCGTCTCGGAAATATAGACATCACAGACGACAACCAGATCCATAGCTTTTAAAACTTTTTCCACCTTGGTGCGATCGGTCATGGTCTGCATTGGATTGGATCGGGTAATAACCCAGCCCTTGAGCTGATACGGCTTGGATTCGAGTGCCGCATCCAGAACACTTTGATATATACCACCAAGTGACCATATGAGAGAAAACTGCTTATCGACCTGGTCAATACGTTCTGTTTGTATTGCCGGCAATTTTACGTTCGGATTAGCCAGTTCCGGTGCGATATGCTCTCCTGCCAATTCATTATATGCTTTTGCATTCACACCAAAAAACAAGCCACCTTCCCGTTCGATATTGCCCATCAACACATTAATTGCAAAAAGAGCCCGCCGGAGTTCGAATTCTTCCGTGGAAAATGTCGAGCGGTGACCAAAATCAACCAGTGCATGGGGTGCATGGGCGGCAAGCTCGTGGGTTATCCGTACAATATCAGCAGCTTTGACATCACTTATCTTTTCTGCCCACTCGGGGGTGTAGTTCTTCACCTCATCGACAAATGCGTCATATCCTTCCACATATTCGGCAACAAAATCGAGATCGGCCAGATTGTCCCTGATCATCACATGACACATGGCCAGGGCTATTGCCACATCCGTGCCGGGTTTGATGGCAAACCATTCATCAGCTTTGTCGGCAACAATAGAGAATCGAGGCTCAAAGACGACAAGCTTGGCCTTTTTATCGACCTGGGCATGCATCATCGCCCGGGTTTCCGCCATCTCGATTCCTTCGTATAAATTATGGCCAAAATTGACGATATACCTGGAATTGCCAACATCGAGCTTGAGGGGTGCTCTACCGAACATGGCCTTACCCGCAACATACGGCCCGCCGGGACAGGTTGAAATATGAGTGAAGGTATTGGGCGAACCGTAGGCATTGGCCAGATAAAACAAATCCTTATCCTGTGAACCCGCCTTCGAGGAGAAGACCACCGCCTCAGGGCCATGTTGCTCTTTTATCTCAAGGAGTTTAGCCGCTATCTCAGAATACGCTTCCTCCCAGCTGATTTCCTGCCACTTACCCTCACCGCGCTCTCCCACCCGTTTTATTGGTTTTACCAGACGATCAGGATCATAGAGCAGACTGTGGCCGGAACCTCCCCGTGCACAGACGCTGCCACCGTAGGGTTCTGCTTTGTTATTGCCACTAATGGAAACATTTTTATTATTTACTATTCTGGCGGAAATAGGACACCGCGTCGAACACATTTCACAAATGCTCTTCACCTCTCCTGCTTTTCCTTCTAAGGGTGCAGCATAGAGTGTGGCAAGTGTCCCAGGTATTGCATGACTTAAGGAGCAATACGCGCCGCCAATGCCGGCGATTTTTAAAAATGTGCGCCTGTCAAGCTTCATAAAAGCCTCCATAGTATAAAAAGAAAAAATTCAATCAACGTTGAATTTCTAAGAGATAGTCAGAATTTGAGCTTCATTCTACTTTTACGAGTTGATGGTGCCATCACCCAAAAGTTGTAAAAGAGGTATAATGGCGGGTAGATGACGCACCTATTGATTGCCAGCCTTAACCGTCTTGAACTTGGTCTTGATCTGAGGAACGATTTCCATGGTGACAGGCAACTCAAAAAGCCGGCCCTGCAGTGCACCTTGCAGTTCCTCGTCTGGTGGAAGATCCCCTTCACCGGTGATGACAATCCGTACCTCTTCGGTCCCGGCATAAACAGTGACGAGCCGGTAGTCGCTGTTCGCCAGCCAGTTTTTGGTGGCAACCGTGACACGGTGTTCAATGAGATTGCCCTGGATGGTTTTGTAGCTCGAGGCTGACAGAGGAATGAGGATCAAGGCGAATAAAATGGCGGCGAAGGCGACTGCGGTCCGCTTGGTGCGCAAGGAATGATGCGCGTGGTAAGCCTTGGGATATCCCATCATCGAAAACATGAAGGCGCCGGTCAAGAGAATCGCCAGGTAATTTGTGACAAAGAGCAACAGACTGCCTGTAGCCAGATCCACTCTATTGGAGGCGAGCAGAATTCCCACGTTCGCCAGGGGAGGCACCAGGGAAATTGCGATGGCTACCCCCGGAAGGGTATCCGAAATATCTCTCCGCCCGGTGGCAAAAGCGCCGGCGAGCCCCGTGGCCAAGGCTGCCAATAGATCGATGAGCCGCGGGGCGGTACGATTAATAACCTGGGTGTTGGTCTCAATGTTGATCAGATTGCGGAACCCCCAGGTGATCAGGAAGCCCAGGCCAACTGCAGTGGCGATGCCTAAAATCGAAATGATGAGCGAACTAAGAATGATCTTTCGATCGCCGAGGCCAACGCCGAAGGCGACGCCCATGATGGGCAGCATGAGTGGGGCGACGATCATCGCTCCGATGACAGTCGCGACGGAGTCCGCCAGCAGCCCGAATGTAGCGATCGCAGTGGCGAGGATCAAGAGGCAGAAAAACCGAATGAGCTTACGCTGTCTTTCGGGTTCCTCAAACAGCAGAGACTCGCGCACCCGCTTGATATCTCTATCACCGACTATGCCCCCATGAAGATGCTCGCTTAATGTCGCCATACGCAACCTCTCTTTTCTTCCATTAGTTAATTTGGGTAAAGATTTTCCTGATTATTCATCAAATTCCATGGCCATCATCTCGATCATCACTGCAGTGTGCCTTGCCATAGTTTGGTCCTGTTGCGCATCTCATCCTTCATTGCAGAGGGCAGAAGATCGACTGGATCCCTGTCCTCGCGGATTTCCCAACCACCACCCAAAGACTTGAACACCTGAACGAGACTGGTAGCAACATCTCCGCGAGTCACCGCCAGCTGGCTCTGTTGCTGCAGATGGGCCGACAAAGTGTTGATGACCGTATCGTAAGGTACCAGGCCTTCCTGATACTGGGCAGTGGAAATGTCCACGGCGCGCTGCGCTGCCTGCTCGGCAATTGCATACGAAACCAGTTGTTCCTGGGATTTCAAGTGAGCGACAATGGCATTTTCCACCTCAGCCTCAGCCTGCAAAACCGTCTCGCGATAGTCCACCAGCAGCTGCTGAAAAAGGGCGTCCTGCAGCCTGACGTTGCTTGTGAGGCGGCCATAATTGAAAATATTCCAGGCAAAACCGCCAAAAGCACTCCAGGTTTCGCTGTTGTTATGGAAAAGATCACCAGTATTTCGAGCACTCGTGCCAATCGATCCACCGATGGAGAGATGCGGATAGAGCTCGGTCAGGGAGACCCCGATCTGGGAGCACTGGGAGGCGAGTTGGCGCTCGGCAATGCGCAGGTCGGGGCGCCGCCTGATCAAATCCTGCGGCATCCCCAGAGCTATTCTCTCCCGCACTGTGGGAATGGCGCGTTTTTCATCAAGCAGGTGATTCATATCTTGAGGAGATTTTCCGAGAAGAACGCCAAGTGAATTTTTGGCCTGCTGCAATGGGATTTCAATCTTTGCCAGCGAGGCCCTGGTGGCATTCACCAGAACTTCCCCCTGCTTCACGTCCAGTTCAGTAACCGCACCGGCCTCGGCATTGGCCCGGGCAATCCGCAGGCTCTCTTCCTGGAGCCGGATATTGTTTCTGATTACATCCACTTCTTCCTGATAGGTGCGAAAGAGGATATATGTCTGGGCCACCTGCCCGACCAGGGAAATCACGACCCCGTCGTAACCGGCGACACTGGCATCCAGGTCCGCCGAACTCGATTCAACCTGCCGACTGAACCGTCCCCAGAAATCGATCTCCCAGCCGACATTGAACCCAAGACTGAAGTTGTTAAAGGTTGTTGCGTTCTGCTTCTGCCGCGAGGCCGATCCGGACAGCTGCTGTTGCTGGGGAAACTGATAGCCGACTGAAATGGCCAGCAGCTGCTGCGCCTGTAATACTCTCAGTCCAGCTGACCGCAGAGTCAGGTTCTGCCCAAGAGCCTCCTCGACGAGTTGGTCCAGCTCGGGGTCCTGAAAAGCGATTCTCCACCACCTTGGATCAGGGGACGGTGAAGGGCTGGTGAGTGATGTATCGACTTCGCTCCAACCAGAAGGAACATTGACCACCGGTGCGGTATAATCGGGCCCCACGGCACAGCCGTTCATGAAGAGAAGCCAGAAAACAAACGAGCACAGATATGCCGCACCATGCCTCATTTTTACTCATCCTGATGGAATTTCTGTCGCACAGCTGCATGGGATTCAAAGCTTGTTCTCTCATTTCGATTCACTCGCATGCGGGGTTGCGGAATCCGTCATCACCATTACCGAAGCGGTCGTGCCAACGCGCAGCGCCACGCCTTCCGGCACTTTTGTCAGATGGATACGCACCGGCAGCCGCTGGGCCAGCCGAATCCATTCGAACGTCGGGCTGACATTGGGCAGCAGGTTGTAGCCGGTACTGCCATCTTTTTGCGCGATCCCCCATCCGATACTGTCCACATATCCTTCAAGAGGTGCTTTCGGGTAGCTCATTAAGGTAACGACGGCCTTGTTTCCTTGACCAATTCTTGCGATCTGCGTTTCCTTAAAGAAGCCATGCACCCAATAGCTGTTGACATCGACCAGCGCCAGCGCCGGCTGGTTGGCGACGGCATGGCTTCCCAGCCGCAGGTTCAGGTTGGTCACATACCCGTCCACCGGCGCACGGACTCCGGTGAACTCAAGGTTTAATTCTGCCTGACGAACAGCGGATCTGGCCTCCCGGACACTGGGATTGGCATCGCCAAAGGCCCCGAGATTGGCCTGGGCCTCCGCCAATGACGCTTCCGCTTTTCCCAGAGCCGCCCTGGCCTGGGCCAGACTCGCCTCGGCTCCTCGGCGCTTTTCCAATGAAACCTCATAGTTTGCCTTGGCATACTCCACCATGCGCTGCGAAGTCGCCCGCTGTCGTTCCAATTGCAACTGGCGTTGCAGTTCCGCCTTGTTTTTAGTAATTGTTGAATCGATTTCCTTGATGCCGCTTTGCGCCTGCAGCACTTGAGCCTGCGAACTGTTGACCTGCTCTTTTGCCGCATCGACCTGTTTTTCCTGAACAATATAATTATCGCCGATTTTATCAAAATTGGCCCGAGCCTGGTCCAGACTTGCCTGGAAGGTTCGCGGATCGATTTCCAAGAGCAAATCTCCAGTCTTGACGAACTGGTTGTCTTTTACAGCCAGTTTGACGATGGGGCCGGACACCCGCGGGGTGATCTGAATGACATCGGCACGGACCTGGCCGTCACGAGTCCAGGGGTTGACGACCAGATCCCAATATTTAACAAGTATCAAGCCTGCAGCGGTGAGGACAACGACTCCGGTCAGGGCATATCTCAGAAATGTTTTCATCTGCTAGATCCTTACCACGTAGGTTCCAATGAGAATGGAATAAATAATAGACAATGCCAGGAAGACCAGCGGCGGATAAAAGAAATACCGCGACAGCCGGTATCGATTCAGTAAACCCGCTGTCCAGTAAGCCAATAAAACGCCAAGACAGCCGGCAACCAGCAGGGGCGGCAGGTATATCCCACCGACCGCAAATTCACTGGGAATACTGTTCATGAAAATCGTTCCTCCCGCCAATGGTCCCAATTAATCACCTGCGCGGCCCCGGCGTAGACCAGGGCAGCCTCCGAGATGCCACGATATCCGCCGAGCAATCGAAAGAAATCCTCCCTCTCTTGCCGACCCACCTCTCCACCATCCCGGTTGATGGCCGTCGCTATCTGTTGTTCAAGGCGGATGAAGCCCGGATCAAGACGCTGTCTGAGTGCTGCAACCGGTTCGGCCTCAGGGGTCCGCGACCATCTGGCAAAGGTTTTTTCAATACCGGCATGCCACGTTTTTACATCCTCACGCAGCTCAAGAGAGAGCGGTTCTGACCGGTAAACGACACTGGTCTCAAGAAACTGTTCGATTCGGTAGACCAGGGCCTGAATACTGGCCACCAGAGCCTGGATCTGTTCGGGCGGGTTGCCGGGAAAGTGATTGAGGTCAATCGCCTTGCCCCAGGTGCCAAGTTTTGTCGGCAGAGAACGTAACTGCCGCCGGTGAAAAGCGATTCGCCAGCGCTCCATAAAAGAAAACCGCCGGGTTTCCGGCGCCTTTTTCGACATGAGAAACTGGGCGCTGCGGAAGAACCGGTCAAGCAGCTGCACCATTACTTTTTCAGGCCGCGGCGAACCCAGCAGATAGGACATGACGAAGAGAAAGGTGAAGCTCATCACCAGGAAGATGAACACGTTGACCATCACCGCAAAGCTGTAGATCTGCTGATTCTGTATCTGCAGCATGTTGAGAATTGCCATGCTGCAGAAAAACCGGGCCATGCCGGTGAGGAAGTAGCAGTTCAAAAACATAACAATGAACAGCAGTGAACCGAGTCCGAGAAAGGTCGACAACTGCGGCATGACCAGGGTGTAGATCGCCAGACACACAGCCGAGGTCACCGCGACCGGGGCGATCATCCGGCTCGCCCGCAATGATGGAACGGCAGCGACCAGCAGGGCGATGGTGCCGGTCACCTGGAACCATCCGGAATGCCCCGGCGGATCAAAGAAAATCCAGACAAGAAACCCTGCACCGGTGGTAACGGCAACAAATGCAGCGCTGCGCAGGTGGTCCCAATCGGGGACAGGAAGCGATGTCTCCCGAGTCCTCATGCCAGGAATTGCCATCGTCTTTCTCTCGCTGCTGTCGGCAGCATTGCCCTGCAGTTCACTAGCGCATTCGAGCAGTGCTGCGGTAAGTGACTCCAGTTGCAGCATCTCTTTTTTGACGACTTCAGCAGCCGCACGATCGAAACCGCTCAGACCTTCAGCCGCAACAGGATCAACCTCCAGGTCAACCGGGTGAATGAGATACGCCGATGACCGTCCATCAAGCACCTGGGGCAGAGCAGAAAAGCGAGAATCAAGCTCATTAAAAAAGGATTGCAACCCGGGCATGACCACCTGCAGGTCCATTCGGGAAAGTTCGGCAAAACCGGACTGCCACCGCCCCGCATTCTCAAGCAGTGCCGAAGACAATCCCTGGAAGCGCTCCCATAGATGACGAACCTCATTAACCTCGTAGCTCTCCGAGCCTTCGGCATGAAGGACCTGGCCAAACTGGGACAGCTGCTGGACGGCTTTGCCTTGCAGTTCCTGAAAGCTGACCTCCGTCCCCCCTTGGCCGAGCAGGGTGTCCCGACCGGAGCGGTAGATATCGCCAAGGGTCGCCGCCAGCTCAGCGCTGTGTCTTTGTATCGCGCCCAGGTTCGTCTGTGGCCATAAAAAGACCGCAATCAAGGTATAGACTACAACGCCCATTACCGTCTCAACGTTACGAAACACCGCACTCTCAAACATGTTCGCCGACGAATCCACATCTGAGAGAAGGATCATCAGACAGACGTACCCGGCCATAATCCAGAAATAGGAGTCCTTTTCCTTGCGGACCATCATATACGTGGTAAAAAACATCCAGCCACAGGTAAGCAGCATGAAGGTCCAGCGGTCCTGCACCGCCAGGGCATGAATGACCAGGGCTGCAACACAACCAGGGATCGTTCCCAGCACCCGAAGCATACCCTTCTGGATCGAAGCCCCTGCCGTGGGCAGTGCGACCACTGCCACAGCCCAGCCGGCCCAGTACGGGTTCATCCAGCCGGCCTGAAGAGCGATGCCGAAAACCAGGGCAAAAGCCAGGGCTGTCTTGATTGCTTCTTTAAGCTTGGTGATCTTACTCATTTTGCTGGCGTCATTATCGTCTGCTCCCGCCATCGTTTACTGCTCGGTGATGATTTCTCGCTGCAGCTGAAATTGTTTGATAGCTTCACGGGCATTAAACAATAACCGGTCTTCACCGAGCTGATCGGCAAGCCCTGATCGACGGACAACCCCGAGTGCATCTGGGTTCAATCCGGCAAGCCACAGGGTAAAACCATCTTTGGCAGTGTTTTTTTCCCCCTCAATGAGCATCTGTAAGGCCGAATATTCAATGTCAGGTACTCTGCTCATATCCAACACCACTACACGAGGCTTGTGCTGGGAAACCAATTCCCGCATTTTTTCAGCTATATAGGGCGCATTGATGAAAAATATTCTCCCTTCCGGCCGAAGAATTAAAAGCTCGCCGAACGTCTCATCGTCCTGATGCTCCGGGGCAAACGGCCGCAAAACGTCCGTACCCCGTTTCCGGCCAATAAGCGACACTCGAGGGTGGGCGGTCTGGGCGGCCAAGGCGATGAGCGAGACGATTATGGCAACGACTATGCCATGCAGGGTACCCCAGATCAAGACACCGAGACATGCCAGCAGGGCCCAGCGAAACTCCATGGTGCGAATTTTGCGGATGGCTATAAACTCAGCAGGTTTTATTAATCCTACTGAATAAAAGATGACAATTGCGGCAAGTGTTGCATGGGGCATTAATCCCAGCACCGGGGCAAAGAGCAGCATTACCGCCACAGCGCTTGCTGCAGTCACCATTGAGGCCAGTTGTGATCGCCCGCCTACTGCCCGTACGACCGCTGTTTGCGAAGTACCGCCGCCAGCCGGCATTGAGCCAAGGAACGCCCCGCCTAAATTTGCTACTCCCGTGGCGATGAGTTCCCTGTTGGGACGAATGGGAGGCTCGCCTTGAACAGCAAAGGCACGGCCTGCGGCAATCGTTTCGGTATAGCTCATCAAGGCAATTCCCAGAGCAGCCGGGGCAAGCTCGGCAATCAGTGAGAGATCAGGCATTGTCAGGCCAGGCAGACCCTGCGGTATTGTGCCGACAATGGCAACACCATAATCCTGCATCCCAAACAGCCAGGAGGCACAGATACAAGATGCCATCGCGATCAGCGGGGCAGGAGAGTGCTTAAAGAACCGCTCTAAACCAAGCAGAATCAGCAGCGTCACCACGGCTACCAGCAGAGTGAGCATTGAAGTTGCCGGCAGGTGATGGATCAAGGAGCCTATATCACGGAAAAAACCTGCTTTTTCGATATGCAGACCAAACAGTTTCGGCACTTGATCAAAAACGATGACGAGTCCTATTCCTGCCTTAAACCCGGTGAGTACCGGCGCGGATATGAAGTTTGCCACAAAACCCAAACGCAATACAGATGCGAGTATAAGCAGAACACCAACTATTGCGGCAAGGGTGATCGCAGCGGTCATCAACCGGCCAGGATCCCCATCCGGCACCGTGATTGCTAATTGTGCAGCAGTCAGGATTGCCAACGTTGCGGTGGAACTTACGTTCAAGACCCGTGAAGTGCCGAGAAGTGCGTAAAGTATCATCGGCAAAAATGCGGTATAGAGACCCACCTCCACCGGAAGTCCGGCAACCGTTGCATAGGCCATGGCTTTAGGCAATACCACAGCCGCTGCGGTGAGCCCGGCTACACTATCTGTCCTGAAAGTTTCAGGGATCCTTTTTAGAAATGTTTGCAACGCCATAGTCTTTCTCCTCAATCATCGCGCAGTGCTGAGCTGCTCATTTTTCGAACAGGACTTTTTGCGAATGTATCAGTGCTTACCGACTTCAATTTTCATTTTATGGAGATGACTCACCACAGCAAAGAACGCAGCGGTAGACAGTCCACACATTAAAATACCCGTCAAGCCCTCGACAGGGCCAAACATACGCCACCCGGGGGAAAGCAGAAGATCACCATATCCGATTGTCGTGTAGGTTACTCCGGCAAAATAGAAGGCCGATTCAGCATCGGGAAAGCAGTCCTGCCACCAGTAAAACAAGCCCCATATTGCTATCTCCACCATGTGTATCACTATCACCCACCAAGCGAAGCTGCACAGTCGCCAGGCGGACTTCAGGTAACTATTGTTCGCACTGGCTAATTTAAAAAATGTCCCGAGAACAATTGCCAGACCCAAGGTATGAATCGTTACCGTAGCGGCAACCAGACACCAGGCACTCAGGATTTTGAAGATCATGGCAGAGTCACCTTTATTCAAGAATTACAGGCCTGGCAAAAGCATATGTACAACGAAACATTGCAGCGCGTAAAGGTCCAATAATTTCTATAATATTGTCTTTATCATATCGCGATAATTGCCGACTGCATCCCCTGAAAGTTGTAAAAAAATTATCCGGCATAGAGTTGAGACTCCAGAAAAGAGCAAGAGGAAGGTCAATATCGAAGAGAGACACTATATACCTTGATCATAGAGTGAGTACATGCAAAACAGGAATCACCAGGATGCCAGGTCTTGAAGGTTCAAGACCTGGTCATCAGATTTTCCATATATCCACAACAAGAGGTAATGCTGCGCCTAAAATCGGAAACTTAACCCAAAAACTGGACCGCTTACATCGAGGTCTTGCAGAAGGTCTTTGTCATCCAACTCGTATTTCAGGTAACGGTAGACCAGCTTGGCGTCGCCCCAGCTGAACCGGTAGCCGATGCCGGCAAGCGCTTGCCATGTCAAATCTGAGCTGCCGGCGCCGATATCGGCATAGTACGGGAAATACCAACGCTCGTTCAGGTTGACGGCTCCTCGCACACCAACGACTCCATCGACAAGGTCATCTGATTCAGAGTTCTCTGTCTGCAGTCCCTGCAGGGCTAAGGTGGTATCCACATCCAACATTGTATACCGTGCTCCTCCCACTACTGCGAGTGTACCCCGGTCGGTCTGTACCACGTCATAACCGACCAGCCCGGTGAGAACCCATGCGGTAATATTCATATCAATCGAGGCGTTGACCTGTCTATCTTGTCGCCCTACCGTTACCGTTGTTTCTTTATCGTTGCCAAGATCCAGGTAAATCCCGTCAGCGAGAAATGACCACTTGTTTTTGCGGGCTTCAAATGTGCCCATGAAGACCATTTCCAGGTTGTCGAGGACGGACGATGCCTCCGATCTGAATGGACCTCCGGGCACACCACCGCCGGGAATATTCAAGGTGCCGCCAATATCCGTATACCATAAGTACACAGTCGCTTCGAAATCCCACGTGTCGTCACCTCGGGCAGCAGCACTGTTCACCCAGCAAAAAACAAGCAGTAACGCAACGCTTGCCGCCATCGTTTTTTTCTTCACCAATTCAATTAAATGCATCCGTTATCTCTCCTGTTATTAAAGGTATCTATAGAATATCCACCTGGGACGCCATCTTTACCCATAAAAGACATTGGTGGCAATGATTGCCGATAGCCAATTCTGATCTTCCCTGATTCCTGAATATCTTTACGAGTTCCCTGCAGCTCCTGCGCCGATAGCGCAGTGGTACACAATGTTCCAATGAGCATGATGGTCAATATGGTTCGCAAGTTGATTTTTCCCGTTGGTTAAACTATTTAAACATTACATGTATGACTGCGGCCACGCACCAATCGGATCAGGACCCGTCTGGCCGACCAAGCGGTCCAAGGCCTGGGAACCGTGAAGCTGACAGTTATAGACGCCTGCCGCACACCGCCGAACCGAGCGGCGAGCCACCCCGGCAACGCTTACTGGAGTGAGTGGACGTCCGACTACGGCTTCGGCATTCGGCACCAATTGCTGGGCCCCCGGCAGAGAGAGTTGTACGCCGATTTCCGATCCGAAAGACAGAATCATTCCAAAAATCACCACAAAACCAAATATTCTTAACATCTTCATTTTCCATCTCCTTGCTTGAAATTGTCTGGTAATTCAGCGGTACCTTTGAGATCCTTCAACTCGACCTTCTCCGCCTTGGTTGAGTTGTTGAAACTGAAATCGGTTGCCGCCACCTGCTCTCCAGCCTGCCAATTTCTGATCTGGATTGAGTACTGTGGCCCACCGTTCAGGTCTTTAGAGGTTATAACATAACGGCATGGATACGGTTGTTCCCCCTGGGCAATCCAGATCTGCCAATCAACAGCGTCAGTTCGAAAAGCAAGGTAGTCGCATTCAACACCACCAATCACCCCACTTCCAAGGTCCTTGACGTCAACCACACCATAGATCAAATTTTCGTAGGGGTCCGATAACAGCAAATCAGCAGCAGGGAGAGGCCTGTTGTATTTATCCTTCAATTCGTCGATCAGGTGATCTATCGTACCAGGCACTTCAAGCTGCGTATAAAGGTTGAGGTTCTTGCCCAGAAGTGTCAGTATTTTCCCGTCAAAAGACATCTCGATATCGGCAAACCCGCCGGAGCGTGTGACACGAACTTTATCAGGCCGATTGAGAATCAGGGAGCCTGAACTCGCCAAGGCAAGTTTCTGGTCTTCAGCGGTAATGACTTCGAGGGTAGCATCGAAGTCAAACGAGATAGACTTTTGTGCCGCCATGTAATCGGACATGGCCTTGAGGATCTTCCTGGCATCTGCCTCATCGGCTCTTACCTCAGCCGACGTTCCAGATAAAATCACCAGACATAACGCTGCGGCTGACATGCAGCGCATGAGCATCTTCGCTGAATTAAATTTTTTTTTCTTCATCTGACTGTATCTCCTCTAAAAATCTCATTTGGGGGGAATGATCCGAAAACCATCGCTAAATATGCAACATAAAACCAGTACACCTTCACTTCGCGGAGGAATTTGTCTTTTAGATTTCCTTTGTTTTTACCTGGACTGCTCATTGTCTTTTACTCTCTCGAAACAGGGTCGTCTCTGTGCGGTGGTTGTTAGTAATATCATTCACGCTCGCTACGAGGCGCTATTCAATATATCAATTCCCCCAGAGAGTGCATCGCACGTGACAACATGCCACCGGAGATATTTTTGGCATTAAATCCGTTCTGCAAAAGAATGCGCGTTGCGTAGTAGGCTCGCTGGGCGGAGCGGCAGATAACGTGGATCTCGCGGTCGCGGGGCAACTCGCCCAGGCGCTCGCGGAGCTCTCCCATGGGGATGTTGACCGCCCCCGGTACCGACTCGACAACCAGCTCCACCGGCTGGCGGACGTCAAGGAGAAAGGCTCCGTCCAGGGTGCCCCAATGGCTGACAGGCATGTCGCCCCGCAGTACATTTGCCGCAATCATCCCGGCGAAATTGACCGCATCCTTGGCGCTGCCGAACTGCGGTGCATAACAGAGTTCGGTTTCTTCGAGGTCGTAGATTGTCGCACCCATCTGGATAGCCATGGCCAGGGCGCTGATCCGCTTGTCCACTGCCGGGCCATCCTGTCCCAGGGACTGGGCGCCGAGGACTTTCCCATTGGACTTGCGGAAAATAACCTTCAAACCGAGCATCTTGGCATCCGGGTAATAACCGGCGTGTGAATTTGGAAACAGGTAGATTTTTTCATAGTCCGGATCACCCAGCCGCTTCAGTGTCTTCTCACTGACCCCGGTCCAGGCGGCGGCACCACCGAACAACCCGATGATTGAGGTGCCCTGGGTGCCACGGTAACGGGAATCCCGTCCGGCGATCACATCGGCGGCGATCCGCCCCTGGCGGTTCGCCGGGCCGGCCAGCGCAATCAGGCTCCATTGATCTGTTCCAAAATCCTTGACTTCGATGGCATCACCCACGGCGAGAATGTCGGGATCACTGGTGATCATCTGTTCATTAACGCGGATGCCACCGAGTTCGCCGATGGTGAGGCCGGCGGTCCTGGCAAGCTTCGTGTCCGGCCGCACGCCGATCGCCAGGATCACTATATCCCCTGGATATGTTTTACCCGAACTTGTCTCGACTTCAACCGCCCCCCCATCCAACTGCCGAAATCCCACCACACCATCATTGGCGACAACATGCACGCCATGACGTGCTATATGGCCCTGGACCAGGCAGGCGATCTCCGGATCAAGAGGAGACAAGACATGATCTTCCCTCTGGATGAGGGTCACGTCGAATCCGGCATGGATCAGATTTTCCGCGGTTTCCAGACCGATGAAACCACCGCCCACCACAACCGCACGGCGCGTAGGCTTGACCATTTGAATACCGGAATAGTTGGACATCCCGGCCAGAAATGTGGTCCCCCCAGCGATCCACTCGCGGATTGTCCGTGCGTCCGGAACGGTTCGCACATGGAAGATCCCCGGCAGATCTATTCCTGGCAAAGGCGGGTGGACCGATGTTGCACCGGGTGACAGCACCAGCTTATCGTAGAACTCGGTGGTGATCTCGCCAGTCGTGACATTGCGAAGATCCACGGTCTTGTTTTTGGGCGAAATGGAGATTGCCTCGCAGTTGATTCGCACCTCAATGCCAAACATAACCCGAAACATCTGCTCCGACGCCACGAGAAGGCTCGACTCTTTCTCGATCACCCCCCCGACATGGTAGGGCAATCCGCAGTTTGCGTACGAAACATACGGTCCTCGCTCCACCATGAGGATATCGACATTTTCATCCAACCTGCGCAACCGCGCCGCACACGACGCACCACCTGCCACTCCGCCAACGATGACGACTTTCATGTTTTTCTCCTGTATTAATATCGTTTTGTTCAATCGACTGCCTAGGCAACGTTCCTGGCTTTTTCGATGGTTTCTATACCTGTCACCTGAGAAATAACCTCAAACCTGATCTCGGGCATCTCTACGGCCATTTCCACAGCGAGAAGGACATTGCGAAATTCCTCGGAGCGGAGATACCGGTTCATATCCTCTTCGTTTTCCCAGAGTGCCTCGAACATGAGGGTGTGGCTTTGCTGGACTTCACTATAAGCCCGGCATGCGATGCAGCCGGATATGCCCTGTGCCCTTGTTGCCATCGAACGTAGGATCATTGCCGGCTCATCGCTCTTTAGCGGATCGGTCTTGATCCTTATGGTCAAGTGGATCATGGTCATCTCCCTGAGGACGCCTTCTTATTAATGGTACGAAACTATTATGGATGGAATGACTGAGAAACTGAACCATCAGACATTCACACGCGAAACACGGATGCAACGAGGAAGTTCTTCTCGTGGCTATACAGCAAAAAGCGTACCTGGAGCGTCGGACATTAGGATTACAGTGATAACAATCTGATAATTAAAAACTTTACTTGAATAAGATACGAAAAGGAAAGCATTTGCAGTACGTGCCATGCCGAAATATCAACAGTCAGTGCTGGTATATCGGCACGGATTGAGAGGATGATTGAAGCGGGTGTTTCCACCGGAGGGATTCGACCGTCCCCCCCCCCCGGCCCACTGTATGGAGGTGGCCATTATTGCATTAGTGATTTTTTCAGCAGTCATCGTCTGCTGCAGTCAGCAGAGATCTTGGCAAAGAGTGTCGATATCTCGGCAAGCAGCATTTCGGATCGCAACTGCTTATCGAGATATGAGTCAACAATGATCGTCGATATATCGTCAACTCTTCAGAGGGCGTTTAATTCCGAGCTTCTTCATTTTCGATTGCAGCGTTGAACGGTTCAGGCGAAGAACGTCAGCCGCGCCGCCTGGGCCACTGATGCGCCAATCGGTTTTCTTCAGCACGGCGAGAATTTCCCTGTACATTATATCTTCAAGACTGTCGGTACCATTATTTTCTGAAGATGCATGCTTAGGCAGCTCAACGACCAGGGTTTTATCCTTAGTCAGTATCATAGCGCGTTCGAGAATATTTCTCAGCTCTCTTACGTTACCGGGCCACGCATACGATTTCAGGGTTTGCATGGTCTTCTGTGGAATATTTTCGATCTGCCTGGCAAGCCTTTTTTCAAATTCCCTGACAAACGCCCAGGTCAAAATATGAATATCTTCAGAACGTTCACGGAGGGGTGGAACCATAATTGGAAACACATTCAACCGGTAGAAGAGGTCCTGCCTGAAATTGCCGTCCTCAACTTCCTGCTCAAGGTCCCGGTTGGTGGCGGCAATTATGCGGACATTTACGTGCAGTGACTTGGTCGAACCTAACCGTTCGAATGTGCCCGTCTCGAGAACTCGGAGAAGCTTGCTCTGCAAATCAAGAGGAAGCTCTCCGACCTCATCGAGAAAGAGCGTCGCCCCATCGGCAAGCTCGAATCTACCGATCATCCTGGTCATGGCACCTGTGTAAGCTCCTTTCTCTCTGCCGAACAACTCGTTTTCGATCAGGGACGGTGGAAGTGAAGCACAGTTGATCGTAACCAAAGGTCGGACACGACACGAACTCATACGGTGGATAGCCCGAGCCAGCAGCTCCTTTCCTGTTCCTGTTTCCCCCAGTAGGAGAACCGTAGAGGAAGTCCCGGCCACTTGCCTCGCCTGGGCGAGGATATTTTTTATGGCAGCGCTCTGACCCAGGATCTCAGAATGCTCCGCCAGGAGTTTGACTTCTTCCTGCAGGAAAATATTTTCCTGTTCGAGCCGTTGTTTAAGATATTCAATCTCCCGAAGTCGCTCCTCCAGCTGTTTCTCCATCTGTTTGCTGGCACTGATGTCAAGCGATACACCAATCAAACGATCCGACCTTCCGGCTGATTTTGGCTGGTGTTGTCCGCGAGCAGTTATCCAGCGGATCTTTCCATCTGGAAGGACAATCCTGTACTCGCACAGCAGGATTTCCCCTGTCTGGATTGCATGCTGCATGGCCTTATCGACCCGGTCACGATCGTCAGGATGAATCACCTGGAAAAAACTTTCTTTATTCAGCTTTTCATCCGCGGCAAAATGAAAGAGCTCCCGTGTTTTTTCAGAAACCCAGACTGATCCGGTGTCAATCTTCATACTCCACAGGCCTGCCTGCGCGGCATTTGTTGCCAGGATCAGGCGTGCCTCGCTTTCGCGCAGGGCCATTTCGCTCTTCTTACGGGTTAGCGCGTTGGAAAACACTTCTGCAAGAAGTATGCATCCCCTGAGCACTCCCTCTGGCCACTCTCTTTCCTCGCGCATGGTGGCGAAGGTCAAAAGACCAAGTACTGGCCCTCGCCCAACTGATAATGGAACATAGAGGCCGGACTTCGCGCCATAGAGGCTGAAAGTCTCTCGGTCACGCGCTGCTTCCGTCGGGAGGTCGGACATTTTCGAAATAGTAACGATTTCGCCACGGATAATCTTCTGGTAGGCCCAAGGAAAGAACTCGTATAAATTCATACGGTCAACAGGCAGCCGACTTCCCTCCGGCTGATAGATATGGGTCAGTTGCAGCGTCTCGGGTTCCTGTTCAAGTCCCTGCCAGAGTGTCGAACGTTCAAGTTTAAGAAATTCACAGATGCGGCGTTGGGCGGCTTCAATCTCGCTGTCGATCTGGTCGGCCGGCAGATTGACAAAGTGCGCCGAAAGATTGCTCAGAAGAATTTCAAACCGCATCTGCTCCTGCATAGCCAATTCGACTGCTGCGGATTTCTCCATTTCGCTGCGCATTTGTTTAATGGAAACTCGCAGATGCTCGTTTTCCCTGGTAAGATCTTGCGTTTGCTGGTCCACCTGCTTCTGAATGTCATCAGGGGTTTGCCGTAGCTTTTTTTCAGACGAAGAGTGCTCTTTCATAATTTGTTCTCAGGGTGTGTGAAGACAAAACCTACTTTCGGTTATCGAGGAACTCGCAAACGCGGTCCCGGGCGGTTCAATTTTACTATCTCTCCAGTCGACAGGGAGTTTAATAATAGCCCTATATAACCTGGCTTGATCTTTGAGTCTCAGATTATATTAGTTTACCGGAATAGCTTTTTGCAAAGGGAGGTCATTTTTTTAGTGTGGCTGAAAAAGAAAATCCCTATGCGGCGAAAGTTTCAAGGATGCCTTATCTTCTCCCTTGGACGTGCAACTCTCGCAGACCAGTTTGCCGAAGAGGAAGAAACGATGGAACTGAAAAACAGTCGGACTATAATTCTCAATGAAGGCAGTGCCCAGGCGAAACGACAGGAGATATTGCAGTATTTTTATGCGACCTTCGATCTTGATGGGCGGTTGTATGATCATCTGGTCAACGATACCGCCTTTTATCAGCGTGCTGAGCCACTCAGGCACCCGCTTATTTTTTATTTCGGCCATACCGCTGCTTTTTATCTCAACAAATTAAACACCGCCCGGCTTATCGAACGCCGGATTAATCCTGTTTTTGAGTCGATGTTCGCTATCGGGGTGGACGAAATGTCGTGGGATGATTTGAATGACCAGAACTACGACTGGCCGACGATCGATGAGGTTCGGGCGTATCGGCATCAAGTTCGGGAATATGTCGCCCAGGTGATCGCCGAGCTGCCACTTATAATGCCGATAACCTGGGAAAGCCCATTCTGGGTGATAATGATGGGCATTGAGCATCAGCGGATACATCTCGAAACATCCTCGGTTATTATCCGTCGAATGCCGATTGCCGAGGTACGCTCCCTGGACGAATGGCAGATCTGTCCGCTGCGTGGGGAAGTCATGGAAAATCTTTTGCTTCCTGTGACGGGGGGAAAGATCGTTCTTGGTAAGACAAAAGAGCATGCGCTGTATGGCTGGGATAATGAGTTCGGCCATCATCAATTCAAGGTAGAGGATTTTAAAGCGGCAAAACATCTTGTTTCCAATGGTGAATTTCTTGGATTCGTCAATGATGACGGTTATCAGAAGCAGCAGTATTGGACCGAGGAAGGGCGTAAATGGATCGCCTACAGTAAAGCGCAACATCCACTGTTCTGGTTGAATGATTCCGACGGCTGCCGGTTGAGAATACTTTCCGCCATAATTGATATGCCCTGGAACTGGCCGGTTGAGGTCAACTATCTGGAGGCGAAGGCTTTCTGCAACTGGCTGGCCGAGAAGAAGGATGCGCCGATCCGGCTGCCGACCGAAGATGAATGGTACCGGCTGCACGAACTGCACTCCATACCGGACCAACCATACTGGCCAGAGGCTCCGGGCAATATCAACCTGGAGCACTGGGCCTCATCCTGCCCGGTTGATCATTTCCGCTTTGGCGAATTCTACGATATTATCGGTAATGTCTGGCAGTGGACGGAGACACCTATCAACGGTTTTGAGGGGTTTGAGGTGCATCCCTGTTATGATGATTTTTCCACCCCCACCTTTGATACCCAGCATAATCTTATCAAAGGCGGATCGTGGATTTCCACCGGCAACGAGGCCACCCGTGATGCCCGCTATGCCTTCCGCCGCCATTTTTTTCAGCATGCCGGTTTTCGGTACGTGGAGGCAAAGCAGCCGCTGGAAATTGCGCAGGCGATGTACGAGACCGATAGTGCGGTTTCGCAGTACTGCGAAGCCCATTACGGCCGGACTTTTTTCAATGTGGATAATTTTGCTGCTGCATGCGCTGCCATCTGTCTGGAGCATATGCAGGGCAGACCGAAGAACAGGGCGCTTGACCTGGGATGTTCCGTAGGGCGAGCCAGCTTTGAACTGGCCAGAGAGTTTCACCTGGTTCACGGCTTGGATTTTTCCGCCAGATTCATCCGGATTGCGTATCAGATGCAGGAAAAAAGAGTTCTGCGCTACGAGTTGCCCGAAGAAGGCGAGATCGTTTCCTATCATGAAAGAAAACTTGCCGAGCTCAGTCTTGCAGAAACCGCCAGCCGGGTGGAGTTTTACCAGGCCGATGCCCAGAATCTGAAGCCGCTGTTTAGCGGATACGATCTAATACTCGCCGCAAATCTGCTTGACCGCCTGTCGAAACCCGCCAAATTTCTGTCCACCATCCATGAACGTCTCAATGATGGCGGCCTGCTGGTTTTAACCTCGCCCTATACCTGGCTGGAAGAATTTACCCGCCGGGAAAACTGGATCGGGGGATATAGAAGGGACGGGGAACCGTATACGACCCTGGCCGGGTTGCGGGATTATTTGCGGAAGCATTTTATTATGGCAGCAGATCCACGGGACGTTGAATTCGTCATCAGGGAGACGAATCGAAAATTTCAACATTCCATCAGCCAGGTGACAGTCTGGCAAAAAACAAATGTCCAGGTTTGCGCTGAATCCAGCCAACCAAAATCTCTTGTTGCAGCGAGATACTGACTGCTGCCGACCGAAGAATTGGGGAAAAAATCGGTCACAATTATCTCGATATCAGCCTGACCAACTATTGATACTCTCGTAAAACCTTGAATCTATTGTGTTTCGTCTTTCCCCGGCATTCGCCTGCCAGTATCAATTCCCAGATGTTTAAGCAGAATTCTACGCACCTCCTCTATGGTAAAAGAATTTTCCTGGCAGGAATGTCCGGAACGTACGACAAATTCTGATTCCATGCCCTCCAGATGGGCACTGCTATAGGCAACCACCCCATCATTTCCTGTCGCAATATCCATTCCTGGCTTGACGGAGATGATGGAATGTCCAACCACCCCTGGCTTCAAGGGTATACCGACCAACGCCTGAAGCAGTGGATTGTCGGCCGACATGCCATCGATGCTGGTAGGAACTCTGTTGCGCATGCTGGCTGGAACCTTCGTCATACCAGTAATTTTGTTTAGATCATCAGTATTAAAAGTTAAAATATCGATTGGAATGGATATTAATTTGCGAATCAAGGTACGCACCCAATCCTTAGTCAGGAAACTGCCCCGGTGCGGGGTGGAAATAAATACCACACGCGTGACGAAAGGAATTGGCTCATAAAAGAGCAGCCGACGGATTGAATCCTGATCTTCCGCGTTCAGCCCGACCTTGTCAAAACTCTCATCGCTGATTGAATTCCAGAGAACATCTCCGGGATCTACAACAGCCATTTTAGTCAACAGGCCACCCTGACTATGACCAATAACAACCATATTCTGCAACGCGGGGTCTTGCCCATGAGGATCGAACTGGTGAACAGCCTCGGTCAAGGTATCCCGCATCTGCGCGGCAGAAAAAACTATCATGTTGCTGGTATTATACTGATAGAACCAGAACTGAAACTTTTGCCGAATTATCGGGTCCGCACGAAGAGTATTGAGCATTTCCGCCCACCAGACCGGACTACTGGCGGTGCCATGGACGAAGACCACCGGAATCCTGCCGGGTTTATAAGGCTGGATCATAAGAAGTGGTTTATTCACCTTTGCCCCAAGCAGAAATCTTTTCACCCCGATATTCCATAAATCGGTGGTATCAAGGACATAGGCCAACGGAGTTGTTGTGTCAGTTTCCAGAGGAATCTGCCGGCCATTCACCTCAAGATTCGCGGTCTCAAAGGCAGAATAGAATTCCAATACAACAGGAGTGGTTTCTTCCATTATTCCATTAAATGTCTCAGGAATACGGAGAAAAGCAGTTATCGGTAAAGTCCCTCCGTTGGGGGATTCCTTGGTTACAAGAGTTTTGCCGATAAGGGGCAGACCAAGTCCGGGAGTACGGTTTCGAACCGAAAAGCCATAGACGTCGTAGGCATCGGCCGGGAAGATACCGGTAATTTTGTCCAGGTCCCAGCCCAGATTTTTCGTATCAAGAGAAATTTGCAACGTGGCGCCATTGGGAAGCTTTCGCAAACCACCAGAGATCTTCAGACTATGGTCCGGGTTTTCGGGGAATGCCAGCCACAATGCCCGGTTATAAAGATCACTAGCCTCCCTGAAGCGGCTATCGTAAGCGGAAGGCAACTCTTCACTTCCTGCTCCAAGCAGATAGAGATAGGCATAAACAGCCGATTGCAAAAAAGCATCCGGGGCATGGCCGACACCCTTCCCGTTACCATTTTCCAGCAGTTGAGTACCATACAGATAGCTCACTTCAGCAAGGGTAAAAAGAAGATCTCGACGATCATCGACCTTTACCAGATCATACAGAATCTTAATGGTCTTTGCTAAGTCGGCGTCAAAGGTATCCTGAAGATTATAACGATGCAAAACAGTCTTGGAGTTATTGCTGAGCTCTTTCATGCCCATCGGATTGACCATATTCAATCGATAGGATTCCTGTGGTGAGACGCGATGAACACCCACCGGACTTGCACACCCTGAGAGCAGAAAAAGAAGAATCAGACCAATCGCAAGAAGACGTGCTGCACTGCAGCCGCCATATGATTCTTTCTTTTTTAAACATCTGGTAGCAACAGTCTTCATAAGGTTATTCCGGGAATGCCTTGGCGAATAAGCAATGAAAAATCCTGATCTTGTGAGATCGCCTGAGCTTGAGGGTTGATATAACTCTGTTGCTTCAATTCGGCAAAGGGCAGACTGGTGATGACAAATCTCCGCTCATATATCATTTCATCGAGATAGCCATTAACTATAATGCGCCAGTCAAATTTCGCATCAGGGTTATAGGGCACGGTGTGCTGACGCAGGCTGGTAGTGCAGTTGGCAGTCAGGGCGTTGTACCATTCAGGGGTCTGATACAGGCTGTTGATTGTGCCGAGATAATCGAGGAAAACTTTTCTGACCATGGTCGGAGAAATCTGCAGGCGGTACAGATAAACATCCTCTTTACGATAGTTTGTCCGCAACCGGATAACATCGCGTTCATCGGCCACAATATAAATCTGCTCATATTGCCGGAAAAACCCCTTGATTGTCGAATAGTCTTCACCCTTCTCCTTTCGAGTTTCAATAGAGAAACATATATAACTCCCATCTTTGAAACCAAAACTCAACATGGTATGAGCGATGCTTGGCGACCCCCAGTAAACCAGAAAGAGATCGATTGTCTGGAGATTCTTCAGTGACACGGTTCTATCATAGTAGCGACAGGTATAATCCGTTTCGCTTTGATAGTCACAGTAGCGGATATTGTGAACAGTGACCGTGTCGCCATTGATCTCGGCTGAGGTAAGCACTGCGACATCAGGCTGCCAATCCCGGGTGTTCGAAGGAAGCAGCAGGAAGAACCAGCCGACAACCAGGAAAAAGAGCAAAACCGAAACCATGATACCGTATCGGCGAGGACGAACAACAAGCGGCAAGAGCAATGAGACCAACCCGTAAACGCCAACAATCGGCATTCGCAGTTTCGTTGCCGGTAAGGTCAAGGTGAGGGCAAGAACCGCCCAGAGGATCATTAAACCAAGGAGAACTGTGAGAAATATCCAGCCGACTACCTTAATTTTTGAACGTTTGGCCTTTCTGTATACTAATGTTCTCTTCATCTCGGTACCGCCATACAAAAGACTTGAGGTCTGGTTTTATTATGATTGATCCTGCAAATTAGCTCTTGGGGTTCTCTTCCTCAGCAGCACGAGAACCCCACATACGAACAGCAGCGGCCTCGTCCACCGAACGGAGATGCAGATCGGTCTGCGGAAAAGGTATCTCTATCTTATGGATGGAGAATTCATTTTCTATATCCTGATTCAAATCACTCAAGACTTGTATCTTATCGAGGTATTCGGAAATCCAGACCCGCAACTCAAAGTCAAGCGAACTAGCACCAAAAGCCAGAAAAAACGCATTCGGTTTAGGGGTACTGAGAACCACCGGATTGGCATTGGCGCAGGCAGTCAGAATTTCTATCACCTTCGCAACGTCTGTTCCATAAGCCACGCCTACAGGGATCCGTATCCTCACCCTTCTTTCAGCGAGAGTCCAATTGGTCACCTGGCCGGTCACCAGATCGGAATTAGGCACCACTATCTCGGCGTTGTCAAAAGTCTGAATGATGGTTGCCCGCAGGCCGAGATTCTTCACTTCTCCAGTTTCAGTGCCAACCTGGATGGTATCGCCAACCTTTATCGGTCTTTCAAAAAGCAAAATCAGACCACTGACAAAATTACTGACGATTGCCTGCAGACCAAAGCCGATCCCCACACCCAGCGCCCCGCCAAGAAGTGCAAATTGACTGAGTTGAAAGCCCAGTACCCGTAACATGATCAGAAAACCAATGGTTAAAATAGCGTAATGGACCAGCCGGGTGATGGAGAGCTGCACACCTTTTTCCGCGCCATATCTCGGTAGCACCTTGTTGAGCAGAATGGTCTGGATAGCTTTTGAGATAAGCAGAGCGGCATAAATGACAAAGATGATAGTGAACAGAAATCGGGGGGAAACATGCAGATCGAAAACAGCAAAGCCTTTGTTAAAAATACCGGCCAGGGCCTCATTGAGAGTGGGGAAGAAACCCCAGATAACCGCCTGGGCGGCAATCAACAGAACTACCTGCAACCAGGCAACAATCGGCTGCAGACTGTTCATAATAATATCCCGGTTTTCACTCAGCAGGGCGAAAGGCTGCACCGTGAGCACCAGATCGAAAAAACCGAGAAAAAACAGGTAAAACATCCAGATAATAAGGCAGGTGGTGATAGCCGACAGCACGGTTGAAAAAAGGATCACCGCGAATTGATCGTACCCGGAAATACCCAGGACCAGGATTGCCGCCGGGAAAAGGCCCATCAGCCGCTTGAGCCATGTTACGAGATCGGTCTTGCCCCTGAGACCAGCGAGCTGATAAAAATAATAGACCAGAGCCAGTACCGACACATAAAAAACATAGAGCAGGATCAGCATCTGCGGCAGATTCAAAACGACCATAAACATTGCCACGGCCATAAAAATTATCAGCCGGATGAGCAACTGCCGCCCCCCCTTGTTTTCTATAAGATCTCTGCTCAGGCGGGTTGCGGCAAGCAGGGTGAAAATATGCAGTAATGCTTCCCACTGCGGCGGCAGATCATATTTGACCGGCATCATGGTCATCGACGTGTTGACGCTCGAGGCGATAAAAACGGTCGTAGCCAGTGGATTGACAGCAAAGGTATACCAGCGTGACGAAGGAGGAACGAACATTTTCGTGCGGTATACACCAAAATAAATCAGGCAAAAGACCAACAGACTGAGCAGGATGAAATTTCTGTTTTTCTGCAGACTTTGCAGCTGGTTAACAACAAATTTTTTGGTGTTCGCATAACTTTGCAAAAAGAGGTCGAGGTTGATTCTGGTATAAAACGCGCCGGAAAGTATCGAGGGCGAGGTCTGTTGGATGGTGAGCGCGCGCAGCTGGTCATCCATCGCCTGTAAATCACTGTTTGTCGAATAGAGCAGAACCTGGAGATCGCCGATTTTTTTGCCGACCGCCAAAACTCTTTTAAGCTGATCGCCGATGAGCTGGAGCGCCGCGTTTATGGTTTCTACCAGTTCTTTTTCCTGCTCCTTGGCCAGCGCCAGTGACAGCATCTCTTTCTTGTCAAAATCCGCTACCTGATCTTTATTGGCCTGCCATTCTTTTCTCTTAGCCGAAAGACTGGTGATTGCCGCAGTAACCGGCTCGCTGATGCTTTTCAGCCGTGTGGAAATCTTGTAATTCTTGTTTTGCAAGTCAGCGACCTGGGCAATCTGCAGATTGGGGGTCTTTTGTGCCGTGGTAACATCGACGCGCAGCTTTTCACCCTGCTCGGTGAGAGAAGTAACCTCTGTATCGATGTTGTCAATATCCTTTTCTTTGCTCAGTCTGTTTTGCAGATCAATCAACTCTTTAGGCAGGATTGTCGCCCAGGAATAGATCTGGATAAGAGTCGTTTTCTGCTCTTTGGGCGGCGGTGCGGTAGTGGTGCCATCCTTGGGTTTTTCTTCTGCGGATAGAGAAAATGGCAGCACGATTATTCCAGCTGACACGACCAAGACAGCAAATAAGTAGCGAATTTTACTGGCCAACTTCATCGAACAATCCTGAGTGAAATAAAAAACTTCCTAGCAGCCCATAACTCCAAGTTATCTATCCTATCTTACTGCCCCGTCCTTTGACAATCTTTTCTTATACTATGGGGAGCGCCAATCTTAAGTTTCCACTCTACTCAATTATACGAGGTTATCCTTTAGAGCAAAGAAAATCCTGAATTTGAACGACCATTAACAGGTTTTATTGCTCCATCCCATCATTCTGGTATAATGGGCCAAATGAAGATAAACCGGCAATATAATCATCTCATCGATCTGGAATATTTCTACCATCAGGATTCGGATGCTGACGACGATGAACTCCATCTGCGCGACAGAAATATTTTTTTGGCAAACCAGAAAGAACCGACCAATGGACATGAACTGACCAACCGTGAACTGATCTAGTGCTGGCTGAGGGAAAGAATTCAAACAAGACTTCCCGGCCCCTGATCATCAAAAGCCCTGGAACAATCTTTGGCGACACCTACCTTCTTGCCCGAAACTCTCATGGTAATTATTGGTATAGTCGTTGGGTTGACTGGTGGTTTTTCATTTTTTACCTATACCGGGACCACCCCGGTAAACGTCTTTCATTTCCTGCTCATTTTTGTCGTCTCCCAGATGGCTCTTGTCGGATTTCTGCTTGGTGCCTTGTTCCTTCGCTCTCTCTTGCCCGAACTGACAATACCTTCATTCTACGCTCTGCTCCTCCGGAGGATGATGGGCAAAATCGTGGCCTTTTTCCATAAACAATGGTTACGGACAGTGACAGCTGAAAAACGGTCCAGTGTCAACCATGCCTTCGGTATCTTCAAGGCCCGCAGCACGATCTACGGTTCTGTTTTCTACTGGCCCATTTTTGCCCTCAGTCAACTTTTTGCCATAGGCTTCAATATTGGACTTCTGGCTGCCACCCTGATCAAGATATCTACCAGCGATTTAGCCTTTGGCTGGCAGTCAACCATGCAGTTCAGTGCCGAGGCTATCCATCGCGGGGTGATGTTTGCAGCCTCGCCCTGGTCCTGGTTTATTCCCCAGGCCAACAGTTACCCAACACTCGCTGAGATAGAGGGCAGCCGGATAATCCTTAAAGAGGGCATTTATCATCTGACTACCGAGAACCTGATCGCCTGGTGGCCTTTTCTGGTATTTAGCCTGCTTTTTTACGGCCTTTTTGTCCGGCTGACTCTTTTTCTGCTCGGCAAGCTGATGGAGCATCGCTCTCTGCACCACCTCAAACTGGACACCCCGGCCTGCCTTGCCCTTATCAGGCGCATGCAGACCCCTCTGGTCACGACCCAGGCCGCACCGGAGTTAAAAAAGACAGCGTCGGTGGACAATCCTGAAGTTATGCAACAACCTCCGTCCGGCTCTGTACCACATCTGACAGCACAGGTGGTGCTGATTCCCGACGATATCTACCCCCTCTGCCCGCCTGAAAAACTTGAACCAATCTTACAAAACAGAGGTTTTACCATAGCCGAGGCACATCGCTTTATGGTCAGTTACGAGGAGGACCAGCAGCTGAAACAATTCCTGACAGAGAGAGTATGGCAGCCGGGCGAAGGGATCTTTATCCTGATGGAAGGCTGGATGGTGCCTCTTGTTGATTTTCTCACGTACCTGAAAGAATTGCGGAACTGCCTCCCGGAAAATAACATCATTCACCTGGGATTGGTGGGCCGCCCCGATACAACCATATTTACCCCGGCAGCTGCGACGGACCTGACTATCTGGCGTCAGAAAATAGAGGCCCTCGGCGATCCCTACTTAAGCATCTTTTCGCTCATTTCCTGACAGGAAGACAATATGACACCGGAATTCGCCATACTGGGCCACCCAAATGAAGGCAAATCTTCCGTCCTCTCTACCCTGGCTGAAGATGATTCAGTACGGGTCAGTTCGACCCCCGGCGAGACGACCGAATGCCGCACTTTCCCGGTAATGATCGATGGCCGGGAGGTGCTGCTTTTCACCGATACCCCTGGTTTCCAGAACCCGGCCAGGGTCCTCAGTGAACTGAAAAAACGGACGACTACCGATGAGAATCCCCTCAAGACTTTCAGAGCCTATGCCGCAACCATCCCGGAGCTGCACGATGACTGCGAGCTGCTGGGGCCGGTTGAAAGAGGAGCAGGAATCATTTATGTGGTCGATGGTTCACGACCGGTCCGCAATGTCGATCGAGCGGAAATGGAGATCTTACGCCTGACTGGAAAGCCCAGGATGGCCATCATCAACTGCAAGGAAGACGATCACAACCATCTTGAAGCCTGGAAAACCGAGTTCCGCAAGAACTTTAATTCCAACCGGGTGTTCAATGCCCACCGGGCCACCTATGCCGAACGGATTCTTCTTCTTGAGGCGCTTGAAGTCAATTGACCAGGACTGGCACCAGGCGCTTTCGGAGGTGGTTGCCGCCTTTAAAAAAGACTGGGCAGGACGGAACAACACCACGGCAGATAGTATCACCCACCTGTTGAAGGACAGTCTTTCACTGCAGCTGACCGAGGATATCAGTTCCGAAAAAGAGTCGGGAAAATGTCGCCAGAAACTCTTTCTCACCTACAGTGAGACCATCAGCCAAATGGAACAGAAAGCCCACCAGCGCATCCGTAATCTTTATAAACACAATATATTCAACTATGACCTGCCACCTCATTCCATCCTTAATAAAGACCTGTTCGACGAACGAGACATGGCAGCTCCTCGGGCTTACCCGGCAGCAGGTCATCATTGCCGGAGGCCTCGGCGGAGCAGCCATCGGCGCCGGTCTGGAAATGGCCGCTTTCGGTCATGGCCTTGGCCTGTTCACTGCCGTTGGCACCCTGGCCGGAGCGCTCGGTGCCCTGTTTGGCGGCGAAAATCTTTCCGAAAAGATCAAATTTTTAGGCTTACCGCTGGGCGGCAAACAGATCCAGATAGGCCCGGCCAAATCCATCGACCTCCTTTTTATCCTCCTCAACCGCTCTTTGCTCTATTACCAGCACACCATCAACTGGGCCCACGGCCGGAGGGACTATAAGAATGGCAACGAGTCGAATCTGCCACATCTTTACAATGAATCACCCCAGGGATTTACCCAAAAATGGTCAGCGGGAAATATCAAAATCTGTCATGATTTTTTCAAGGCAATCCGTGATGAAAAAGCTGATAACGACCACAAGGCGGTCGAAAAATTTCGCCAGCTTCTTCTGACGACCATGCAAGAGATTTCAGAGAGCGAGTAGAGAGAGAAGAAACCATGTTTTTTCGATCTGCTCTAGTCAGAGTCTGGTTCCTGCATTAGTGTGTCAACCGATGGTGTTGCAAATGTAAGTTTTTATGACGGTTTGGTTTAACAACAAGAATGCCACATGGAGGAGCAATGGCCCGGGTTATAAAAGGTGTATTCCCACACAGCACAAAAGCAGACATCGAGACAAAAAAAGACGACAAGCCGGTTCCAAGCTATATCCTGCATATTTCCATAACTTTTTCAGATCCGCTCATCTGGCGGCGGATCCAGGTACCGGGAACGTTTACCCTGGCGCAACTGCACGACACCATCCAGTTGAGCATGGGCTGGAGTGATTCCTACGTCCATCAGTTTCTGGTTGGCAAGATCAGCTACGAACCGACCATGAAAACCAAGGTTCCCCGAGAAGCAAAGCGATTCGACGAATATAAATATAAACTGTACACCCTGGAAGAAGGCATGCGGTTTATGTTTTCGTATATCTATGGCGCCGGTGAAGGATGGGAGCATGAAATCCACCTGGAAGAGATAGTCCCTCCGACCCGACAGCTCAAACACCCGATTCTCCTCGCCGGAGAAATGGCCTGCCCACCAGAAACGGTTGGCGATATCCATCAATACCTGCAACTCATAACCGACCTGGAGTCACCGGACAGCAAGAAAACAGACAGCCTGCTTTGAGCTCACCGGTCGCCCGGATTTTGATCCGGGTTATTTCGACCTGGAAGCCGCCAAAAAAAGGGTGAGCAGGGCCGGTAACATTAAAAGCTTGTCTACACTGCAGTCGGCCCCCGCACTCCCTTATGATACAGGAATGAATATTCGAGAAGCCACACCTGACGACTCAGCGACTATTGCGATACTCGTCTCTGAATCAAACAGGGATCTAGCCATCGCGTTCGATCTTAACGCTGACAACTGCCCCAAACATCCATCGTTTTGTACAGAAGTCTGGGTCAAGGACGATTTTGTGCGCGGTGTTAAATACTTTATCCACGAAGAAGACTCCAGGCCGATTGGTTGCGTTGCATACGAAAGTCCCAGCCGGGAACTCGCTTTTCTCAATCGATTGTCCATTCTCCCGGAGTATCGCAAACATGGAGTTGGGGCTCGTCTCGTCCACCACATAGTTGAATACGCACGCTCTCGCTCAATCAATACTATCAGCATCGGGGTCATTGGTGAGCACGTCGAACTCCAACGCTGGTACCGTAATCTTGGCTTCATCGATGGCGAAACCAAACGATTCTCGCATCTGCCATTTTCCGTAAAGTATATGGCCTTCGTATTATAGAGTAGCCAACCCATCTATCTAGCTTACACCAAACGCTTAATCCTAAAATAGCTATGATCAGATCAGCAAAAAGCAACGAGGCAGATGTTTTAACTGGAATATCTTTCGCCTCAAAAAGATACTGGAACTACCCGGAGGAGTATTTCGAGGTGTGGCGGAATGAGCTGACGATACATTCTGATTACATCGTGGAAAATGATGTGTTCGTCTTTGAAGACAAGAGCACAATCATTGGATATTATTCGATTGTTGAACTAAAAGATACTATCGAGATAGCAGGGATCACCATCGATAAGGGCTTTTGGCTGGAGCATATGTTTATCGAACCGCAGCACATTGGCCACGGCATCGGAACATTGCTGTTCAAGCATCTGCGACAGAGGTGCATCACACGGGGTATCACCAAATTGAAAATTCTAGCAGACCCAAACGCCAGAGGGTTTTATGAAAAAATGGGCTGCATATATATGAGGGAATACCCTTCGACAATCAAAAATCGAACGACACCTTTGCTGCATTTCCAGTTATAGTACCGTGACAGGATCGGGGAGATAATTCAGGTCTCGTCACCCAATGCCGCTGCGGCGTTTTTCAGTGTCTTTCTTTATAATGGAGCGGGGTTTTTATATGGGTGAAATTTATTGCTATACTCTGCAAGTTGCACAAAGAGGTTCTATCCGGTTAGAAGATGCGCTGTTGCCGTTTACATCATGAAAATATTTGAATATATTGGAAATATGTTGTCTTGCGAACCAACTCGACGGAGAGTCACAAGCGGAGTGTCAAATCTTTATTCTTGACAACAACCAAAAATAATTCACCGAGTAAGGCGGTGATCATAATGTTGCTAAACGTCCAGATATTTCCTATCTCAAGTGGCTCATCAGTTTACTGCAGATCTTGAGTTATTTTTCTCACTGTTTCGAGAAGTGGAAGGATTTTACGTTTGCACGTACAAAAAAATAGTTTCCGCATGCAGATCCGCATAATGGTGGGTGATTATATCTCGCATACCCATGGCTTTTTTCCAATCGACTTCAGGATATTGGGAAAGTAGCTTTCCTCCAGTTATTTTTTCGAGATTCTTCAGTGACTCTCCTATAACGATCAGCATCATGCAGATGGAGTCCAATTTCTCGACTCCGGCCGGACTATCGGTAAAGTCGGATGCTTGGTGTATAACCTTGAAACGGCTGGCGATCTTGATTGCGGCCCTTTCTATCTGCCGCAAAACTTCCAGGCAGAGCTCCCGGTCATGCATACACCGCCTCCTCGTCGATTCTCTTTTTGAGGAAAAGATTCATATTGTCACTATAGATATCAACGATTCCGCCCAGGCTATTCTTGCCTTGTCCTAATTGGCCGATTATGCTTCCTGCCTTTTTTCGTCCTCTTTTTTTCACGCCTGCGTCCGAGACCGGGAGGGATTCACTTATCACCAGGAATTCAGACAATTTGTTCTTCCATTGCGTTAGCAGGCCGGCTTTATTGACAATGATGAGGGTGTTGACTTTCCTTTCGGCGATCAGTTTGATCGCCACAACTGTTTTTCCGAAAGCGGTTGAGCCGGAGAGTACGCCGATATCATGCTCTAGCAACCTGTCCACGGCCTGTGGCTGCTCATCTCTCAGCTTGCCCTTGAATTCTACCTCGATCTTTTTACCACGATTGGTCTTATCCAGGCAGGTGACGTCCACTCCTTGGCCAGAAAAAACTGCTCTCAGTTCTTGTTCACATCCTCTTGGCAGACAGAGATACGCAGCAGTATCTTCAGCGCAACAGATAACTCTCGGTATTCCATAGGTCGACAAGCGCATGGCCTGATTCTTGTAAAACTCGGGATTCGAAAAAGCCGCCAAGCGTTGCAACTTGTTCAGAGCCCTTTCCGAGATGCCTGCCTTCGGAATAAACAGCATATTTGCCTTTACAATCTCAATTTCTCGCGGAAAATCTGTTTTCAATAATTTGACCTTGATCGTCTCCCATGGTTTTTGCGTTTCTTCTTCATCTCTTTTTAAGACCCCGAGTTCATTTCCCTGACTCAGTTTTACGGTAAATGTTATTACCTCATCTTCTGTAATTGTTCGAATAGTGCCTAAAAATGCCCACTGGTCTGGATATGGCTCGAAATTTTGGTCGATGAACTCACTGTTTTTATTTTTTCTTGCCTCTTTTTGCAGAGGAAGCGCTATCAAATTCCCCAGACCGCCCTTGGGCAGCGTGTCCTGACAGGGGAAAAATCTGTCGTATGATTTGAAGGTGATCAGATGCCTGTTCTGCATCGTGTAGGTAAGTAAGGAGGTGCCGAATTTTCTCGCCAGTGATGCAGGTACCGGTTCTGCAAAGAATAACCATGCGTGGCTGCCATTGCCGGAACGTGATCTCTCAACGCAGACAGGGATATCAAATTCCGCACAGACCTCCCACAATACCGAGATATCCTTTTGCCACTCCCCATCATCAAAATCAATCGCCAGAAACCAGCAAGTCTCATCGGCCAGCATCGGGTATATTCCGACGACTCTTTTCCTCGCAGATGGTCATCAATTACTCTCCCATCCAGGCCGGCATACGCCTTATGGCTGCAACCGGTGCATGTCCCCTTCGGTTTAAGGCATAGTCCGGGTCTCCATTCATTCAGACAGGAGGGAGAATATCCAAATGTCCCTTTCTTCTTGTTTTCCCATCTCCTGGCGTAAACATCGTTTCGTCCTTTGAAGATGGACATAAACAGCCTGATTTTTTCTCCTTCGTCAGCATTTTTGCTCATGCCTGGAGGCGAAACTCCAGCAGCCTGCGGAGCGATTATTTCAGATTCGGATTTGTTCTCGGAAATTTCATCACCCGAATACCGCGCCTCCACAATAACCAACCGCGCCTTCAGGGCTCTGATTTCCTCCTTCAAACGACTGTTTTCAATCAATAACACCTGACACTTCTCAAACAGCCCTGAAATTGAAACAGAATCTTCAATTTTCACGTTGAGACCTCTCATATTTCCCGTCTGAGACGCAGGGATTAAGACTCTTCAAGAACAAGCTTTACGAACTCTCTTTATAAGCATGTATTCAGTATAAATATGCAATATGTTACCGTTCTTCCCGAGTATGCCAAAGACGGAGGACATAGATTGTTTCGTTCTGAATCTCATAGCGCACTTCATACCGACCGATGAATATCCGCCGCACTTCTCTCGCCTCGAACTCGAACAGTTTTTCGCCGATGCGTGGATTGGCCAGTAATCTTTCGGGACCCTTGACTAGCGATTGCACGGTACGGATGGCAGCCTCTCTGTTTACTGGAGCCAGGAATTCGTATAACCGAGCCAGATCGGACAGTCCCTTGTCTGTCCATTTCAATATCATTTTTGTGGTACCGGCCGCGGGTCTTCACTACCAAGGCTATCGGCCCAGGCCTGAACGGCTTGATGATCAATTACCTGGCCGGCCTCGACACCAGCCAGAGCCTCTAGAGTCAACCGGGCGCGCTCTTCTTCTTGTTCAATCCAGGCCGATAGCGCCTGTTTCATGATCCAGCCGCGCGACCGCTCGAGTCGTGCCGCTATCTGGTCTACTTTTTCAGCAAGCGGAATTGGCACGTGGGCGGTTAATACGCGGGTATCAGTTTGTGCCATGGTTAATTCTCCTTAGTAAGTATTATCTGATTGGTTCAGCCGTCCAGACAAGTGCTGATTAGAAATTAATCATAATGATTAAGATATTGCTCGTCAAACAAATATGATGATGCCTACACAGGCAATTCCTTTTTTCCTGAACATTTGCGCAGATCTTCTCTTGGCTGATTAAAACAAATGTTTTATATTCTCGTTTAAATCACCTGGTTTATATGAGAGAGCCATGCCTGATCAAACCAACCCCAACCAAGGAACGTACCCTCAAGCCGCGAGCCTTATCTTTGGCAGAAACGGCTTTAAGGATACCACCATCCGGATGATCGCCCAAACGGCGCAGGTTAACGTTGCCGCGATCAATTACCATTTCCAGGGCAAAGAAGGGCTGTATAGCGCCGTTCTCGAAGATGTTTTCCATACAGGTTTTACTCGTTTTCCAGCAACTCTGGAAGTAGGCCCCGATGCCGACCCGGAACAACAACTCCGGGCCTTTATCAGAGGCATGTTCTATCGGTTGCAGAGCCAGGAGGGCTGGGGCGGCATGGCTGGCCAGGGGCGGTTAATCGCCAGGGAACTGCTCGACCCGAGTCCCGCTTTCACCTCAATTCTCGAAAAATACGTCAAACCGCATAAAAACCTGCTGCTCAACATCATTGTCGACATTATGCGGATCAACCCAGGTCCGGACAAACTTAATTCCTGCGCCATAAGCATCATCGGCCAGTGTATCTATTACGCTCTGGGGTCAACAGTTATCCGCAAAATCTTTGCCGACACTTCACCTGCAGAACATAATCTCGACCAGCCGGCCGACGCCGTCTGGCTCTTTTCTCTTGGCGGAATTGCCCGGATTAAAGAGGAAATTCTCTCACCATCAAAGGCAGAATAATGAAAAAAAGGTTACGCATCATTCTCCCGCTTGCTGCACTCATCATCATCGGCGTTGTTGCCTTCAATATTATAAGCCATCGAAAAGATAGTTCATCGCTTCGTTTTTCCGGCAATATAGAAGTCACCGAGACCCAGATGAGCTTTAGGATTCCAGGTCGCCTGCTGGAACGGCTGGTGGAAGAAGGCGATACAGTCAAGGCGCAGCAGCCGGTGGCCAGGCTGGAAAAAAGCGATCAAGTCATTGCCCTGGCACAGGCAGAGGCCAATCTGGCCTACAGTCGGGCCGTTCTCGCGGAACTTGAGGCGGGCAGTCGCAAAGAAGATATTGCCCGGGCCGAAGCCGCGGTAATGCAGGCTCGGCAGAGTTTGACGGAACTACAAAACGGCAGCCGCAGCCAGGACATCGAGAGTGCCAGGGCAGCTCTCGACAGCGCAAGAGCAGCCGAACGGTCGGCTCTCGTTGAGTTGCAACAGGCGAGAATCGACCAGGACCGCTATATCAGTCTCTATAGGGATAAAAGTATCAGCAAAAACACCCTTGAAACCTTCCAGACCAGATTTAAGACCGCCGAAAACCGGGCCAAAGAAGCGGCCGCACAAACTAAAGTAGCCAGCCAGCAGCTTGAACTGCTCAAGATCGGTCCGCGCATCGAACAACTGCATAAGGCCGAGGCCGCTCTGAAACAGGCGGAAGCAGAATATGCCCTGATCAAGGCGGGCCCGCGTCAAGAGAGTATCGATCAGGCAGTCAGCCAAAGTCCGGGTTGCCCAGGAAACGGTCAACCAGGCCAGACAACAGCTGAAGTATACCGAGCTTGTTGCACCAATGGACGGCGTGGTACTCAGCACCTCGGCAGAATCCGGGGAATATCTCAACACCGCTTCCCCGGTACTGACCCTTGGGCAAATGGATAAACCGTGGCTGCGTGCCTATATCCATGAAACAGATCTTGGCCGGATACAACTGGGTCAACAGGTCGAGGTAACAACCGACACCTTTTCCGACAAGACCTATTCCGGTCGGGTAAGCTATATCAGCAGTCAGGCAGAATTTACCCCCAAGACGGTTCAGACCTTTGAAGAACGGGTAAAACTGATGTACCGGATCAAGGTCATGCTCGATAATCCCGACAACGAACTCAAACCCGGTATGCCCGCCGATGGGCATATAGACTTGAGCAGCCGGTAAGATGGCAATTCCTGCCGATAAGACGGCCATGAGCCAGCACAAGGTGACGGGGGAGGTGCCTGCCGCCATTGCTGCAGAAGGACTGACCAAAAAATTCGGTGCACTCACCGCCGTCGATCACTTGCAGCTCACTGTCTATCCCGGTGAGATCTTCGGTCTGGTCGGACCGGACGGCGCGGGTAAATCGACCAGCCTGCGTATGCTGGCAACCATCATGGATGCTGATTCGGGCACGGCCCGCATCGCCGGATTTGATACATCAAAAGAAGCCGCAGAAGTCAAAGATCACCTGGCCTATATGAGCCAGAAATTTGGCCTGTATCAGGATCTTACCGTCGGCGAAAATATCGATTTTTATGCAGATCTCTACGGTATGAGCCGTAAAGGCAGACAGGAACGTATCGAAGAACTGCTCGATTTCAGTCATATGCGACCCTTTATCCGGCGCCGGGCCGGCGATCTCTCCGGCGGCATGAAACAAAAGCTCCAGCTGGTCTGCGCCCTTATCCATACCCCAAAAGTCCTGCTTGCTCGACGAGCCGACCAATGGCGTTGATCCGGTGAGCCGCCGGGATTTCTGGCGTATTCTCAATCAACTGCGTGCACAACAGGTGGCGGTGCTGCTCACCACCGCCTATCTCGATGAAGCGGAGCGCTGCGACCGGGTTGCCCTGATCGATCAGGGCAAGCTCATGGCCATCGGCACCCCTGGCTGAAATTAAAGAACTGATGGATGGCCGGATTCTGGCGATCAGATCACGACAGGCCAGAAAAATCGTCAGTCTGCTCCGTGGACAACCCTTTACCAAAAGCGTCAATCTCTTTGGCGATACGGTCCATCTGGTCTGCGGCGACAGTAAAAAGACCGGCGAGCAGATCGTCGATCTTCTTCAACGGGAAAAAATCGACTATGACCAGGTTCGAGAAACCCGGCCGTCCCTGGAAGATGTCTTTGTCAGTCTGCTCGGCAAAAGCGACCAGATAAGCCGAAACAGAGAAAACCGCCCGGATTATAACGGATTCGGCAGCGGACCTTGCCTGCTGGCCGTTACGGTAGAGCATCTGACCCGCCGTTTCGGTACTTTCACCGCCGTTGACGATGTCAGCTTTCAGGTGAAAAAAGGCGAAATTTTTGGCTTTCTCGGGCCTAACGGCGCCGGGAAAAGCACCACCATCCGCATGCTCTGCGGGCTGCTGAGTCCCAGTTCCGGAACAGGGACGGTGGCCGGCTTTGATATCCTTACCGAAACGGAGCAGATCAAGCTGCATATCGGCTATATGAGCCAGAAATTTTCTCTCTATGAAGATCTCACCGTGAAGGAAAACATCAATTTTTATGGCGGCATCTACGGCCTTAACGGCAAGCGGCTGGAACATCGCCTCGACTGGGCGGTGGAGATGGCCGGCCTGCAGGACCATCGGACCAGTCTGACCGCAATTCTCAGCGGCGGCTGGAAACAGCGTCTCGCCCTTGCCTGCGCCATCCTGCATGAACCACCGATCATCTTTCTTGACGAACCGACCAGCGGCGTCGATCCCTTAAGCCGCAGGCAATTCTGGGACCTCATCTACTCGATGGCCGATCAGGGCATCACTATCTTTGTCACCACCCATTATATGGAAGAGGCCGAGTACTGCGACCGCATCGCCCTTATCTATGACGGCAAGATGATCGCCTCCGGTTCGCCGATGGAGCTGAAGACCCGCTTCATGCACGATAAAATCATCGATCTGCGCTGTGCTGATCCTCAGGGTCTAATTACTCCGCTGAAAGCTCTGCCGGAGATCCGGGATGCGGCCCTTTTTGGCTCGGGCCTGCATATCGTCACCCCGGATGATTCATGGCCGCAGAAGCGATTCAATAAATCGACTGCTTGCCGACCAGGGCCTGGGCCTAGCCAACGTCACCATGGAGACCATCCTGCCAAGCATGGAAGATGTCTTTATCTCGCTCATTGAGGAAGTCGACAGGAACAAAGAGAGCAGGTAAAAACCAAGACGAAGGCGGCCAAACCATGAACTTCAGACGACTTAGCGCCGTAGCCCGAAAAGAATCCCTGCACCTGATGCGCGACTGGCGGAGCCTGACCCTGGCCCTGGCCATTCCGCTTATCCTCATTCTGCTCTATGGCTATGCCCTCACTCTTGATCTGCGGCTGGTACCGACTACGGTCTGGGATCAGTCACGCACTCCCGAGAGCCGGGAACTGCTTAGTCTCTTTCAGAGTTCTCCCTATTTTGCCATCAAAGGCTATCACGACGATTATCGCGGACTGCAAAAGGAACTCGACCAGGGAAGCGCCATGGTCGCCCTCATTATCCCAGGCGACTTTGCCGCCAAGGTGCAGGCCGCCAAACCGGTAAAAATCCAGATTATCGGTGATGGCAGCGATGCCAACACCTCCCGGCTGGCCATGGGCTATGCGGCAAACATCGGATCCATTTATGCCCTTGAGGTTGCATCGAAACAGATGCAGAGAAAAGGTCGGGATAAACTGAAGCAGCCGAGTCGAATTAATCCAGCGCTCCTGGTACAACCCCGATTTGCGCAGCCAGAACGTGCTCATCCCCGGCATCATTGCCCTGGTCATGATCGTTGTCGCCGCACTGCTGACCAGCACCACCGTGGCCAAGGAATGGGAAACAGGAACCATGGAACAGCTGATAAGCACCCCACTGCGCGGTCCCGAGCTGATTTTCGGCAAAGTCATTCCCTATTTCTGTATCGGCATGATCGATGTGGCCATGGCGGTACTGATCGGTAAATGGATTTTTAATGTACCGATAGTCGGCAACGGTTGGCTGCTGTTTGCTCTCTCCGCCATTTTTCTGACCGGTGCCTTGTTTCTCGGCATGACCCTCAGTATTAAACTTAAATCCCAGGTCCTGGCCAACCAGCTGGCCATCATTATCGGTTTTTTACCCACCCTGATCCTGAGCGGATTCGTTTTTGCCATCGAAAACATGCCGTTGCCTCTGCAATTTCTTACCTATATTGTCCCTGCCCGGTATTTTATTGCTATCCTGCGCGGCATCTACTTAAAAGGTATCGGCCTGGAAATCCTGTGGCTTGATGTGCTGTTTTTAACCGTCTACGCGCTGTTGATGATACTTCTTGCCAACCGTAATTTTTCCTTCAAACTGGAGTAACAGATGCTGCAACGCCTGTACCGCATGCTGATCAAGGAATTTTTACAGATGCTTCGTGATCCACGGATGCGGGTGATTATTTTCGGCATGCCGGTGATCCAATTGACCGTCATGGCCTTTGCCTTAACCACCGATGTGACCAATATCCGCATGGCAGTGCTGGACATGGATAAAACCCCCGCCTCCAGGGAACTGATCAGCGCCTTTACCGCAAGTAACTATTTTCATGTTTCGGCCACCCTGCTCTCCCAAACTGAGATTGCTCCCCTGCTTGATCACAGCGATGTCCGGGCGGTACTGCAGATACCTGTCGGGATACAGTAAAAATATCCTCCATGAACGGACCGCCGGGATCCAACTCATTACCGACGGCACCGATAGCAACAGTACCTCCATCGTCCTTGGCTATGCCGGGATTATTGTCAGTGATTATAATGATAAACAAATCACAAAGCGGCTGGGCAGAAAGGGCACCAGCATTGCACCGGTACAGATCACCACCGAGAGCCGAGCCTGGTACAATACCAACCAGGAGAGCAAATATTATTATGTCCCCTCGCTCATTGCCACCATGCTGTATATCTTCAGCCTGCTGCTGACCAGTATCGGCATCGTCCGGGAAAAGGAAATCGGCACCATTGAGCAGGTGATGGTCACCCCCATCCGCGGCATTGAATTTATCCTCGGAAAAACCATCCCGTATATGATTACCGGCTATATCACCATGTCGTTCATGCTCATTGTCGCCTATCTGGTTTTCGGCGTGCATGTACGGGGCAGCCTGCCGCTCCTCTATTGCCTCACCGGAATCTACCTCGCAGGGAATATGGGTATAGCCCTCATCATCAGCGGCAGCGCCTCGACCCAGCAGCAGGCTTTGCTCACCAGTTTTCTGGTCCTGATGCCTTCGGTTATGCTGAGCGGCTTCCTCTTCCCGATCAGCAATATGCCGGATCCGGTTCGCTACGCCACCGCCATCAACCCGATGCGCTGGTATCTGGACATCCTCCGGGGCATCGTCATGAAAGATGTCGGCATTTTCGCACTCTGGCCGGCAATCGTCGCCCAAACCGTTCTGTCCATCACTTTTCTCACCATTGCTATCGGCAGGTTTAAAAAGACCTTGTCATAAAAACAGACTGAAATGAAAAAATATACTGGGTTGCTCATATTGGGCACGCTTGTCTTCTACCTTATCAGCATTGTGCTTCCCGTGGTGCTGCCTGTGCCGACCCTTCTGGCCTGGCTGGTCTGTCTTCTCACCTGGCGCTCCGTTGGCGGAAATGCAATCCGCCAGGCTTTAGTACTCGTCTTAACCGGTATTGTGTCTTTACTCTTTGCGGCTATCCACGGCATCTTCCTTGGCTGGAAGCAGATTCTCGCTGTCAACCTGCCTCTACTTGCCATGTTTGTCGCCGTGGCCTTTCTAACCCTGACAAACAGAGGAACCGAAGACCCTGCCCTGCCCCATGGCAACAAGGCAGTGGTTACAACAGCACTTGGTACCCATCTGCTCGGTGCGGTGATTAACCTGTCGGTACTGTTTGTCTTCGGCGATCGACTCCAGAGAAGCGGCACCTTAAGCAAAGAGCAGATGATTATTCTGGCCCGTTCTTTTTGCGCCGCGGCGTGGTGGTCCCCCTTTTTTATCGCAACCGGTGTCGCTCTCACCTATGCGCCGGGAATGCACTGGCAGGAGACACTGATTCCTGGAGCCATCATGAGTGGAATAGCAATATCTTACTCGCTTCTTGAAGTGTGTTTCATTAGAAAAACAGAATTCTCCGGGTATCCTTTAAAGGTCGAAAGCTTGACGGTGCCACTGTTTCTGGCGGCGGTCGTCATCTTTACCCATCATTTCCGGCATGACATCAGTGTATTGCATCTGATCTGCGTGGTTTCGCCGCTCGGCGCTGTTGTTTTTATGAAAGGCAGACCAAGGATCGCAACACTGCATGATTTTATAAATACCAAAATATCATCGGTCAGCAGTCAATTTATCCTGTTTTTGGCAGCCGGTGTCTTTTCTACCGGCATCAAATCCATAATCTCAGTGTATCCGGCCTTGTTCAGCCTGGAAGGCTCAACCTTTACTTCTTTGTTATTCGCCGTAGTTCTGGGCGCGATGATTGTCATTGGAATTATGGGGGTTCATCCGATCGTCAGCATCGCAATCGTCAGCCCACTGCTCCTGCCCCTCAACCCGGATCAATCACAACTGGGCTTTCTATTTCTTTCCAGCTGGGCCATTTCAACCGGCAGCAGCCCGTCTATCCGGCGTAGGATTGGCCCTGGTGAGCAGATACCATGCTTCGCCTCGAATAATACTGCGGAGCAATTGGCATTATGCCCTAATGTATGTGGGCAGTTGCCTCGACAATGAATATGGTGTTTTTTGCCTGAGGAGCAACCACCATGATCAAAACAATCAATACGGAAAAGAAACCGATTAAACTCTGGTTGGAAGATATCGACCATGACACTCTGGAACAGGCAAAAAATCTGGCCAATTTGCCTTTTCTGTACCATCATGTGGCGATCATGCCGGACGCCCATGTTGGCTATGGCATGCCGATTGGTGGGGTAGCGGCCACCGAAAACGTTGTCATCCCCAATGCGGTGGGAGTCGATATCGGCTGCGGAGTATGCGCCGTACAAACCTCCTTGCATCATCTGGAAAAATCCCAGCTGAAAAAAATCCTCGCCTCTGTTCGACAGGTAATACCGCTCGGTTTTAAACACCATAAGGCGGTACAACCCCATGATAAAGATGCCCAAATTTACAGAAAAACTCACCGAAAAAGAGCTGCCGGTAGTCTCCAGGGAATATGACAACGGTCGGATGCAGCTCGGCACACTCGGTGGTGGAAACCACTTTATCGAGTGGCAGAAAGGAGATGACGACCACATCTGGCTGATGATCCACTCCGGCAGCAGAAACATCGGCTACCAGGTAGCGGGCCATTACAACAAACTGGCCATTGCGTATAACCAGGCACACGGGGCAAAAATCCCACCAAAATGGCAACTAGATGGCCTGCCGCTGCCGTCCGACATGGGCCGGCGCTACTTAAAAGAGATGAACTATTGCGTACAATTCGCTGCAGCCAATCGCCGTGAGATGATGCAGAGAGCCTGTGAGATCCTGCTCGACTTCGAACCTTCGGTCTCCTTTTCCCCAGCCCTTGATGTTGCACATAATTACGCATCACTTGAGTATCATTTCGGCAAAGAAGTTCTGGTTCACCGAAAAGGTGCAACCCAGGCGGTGGCAGGACAAACCGGAATAATTCCCGGTTCTCAGGGGAGTACCAGTTATATAGTTCGCGGGCTGGGCAACAAGGAGAGTTTTAGCTCCTGCTCACACGGAGCAGGCAGAAAACTTGGCAGAAAACAGGCACAACGGCAGCTTGACCTGAAGGAAGAGATTCATCACCTAGAACAGCAGGGCATTGTTCATTCCATCCGTAATAAAAGAGATCTCGACGAGGCCGCCGGGGCCTATAAAGATATCACCAAGGTAATGAACAACCAGCGAGACCTGGTGCAGATCATCACGACGTTGAAACCGCTGGCGGTGGTGAAGGGATAATAATATCAGGGGGCCAGCCATTGGAAAAACGAAGAAAACCGTATAGGATGGATTCTCTGTTTCAATTTCTCCGGTCCTAAACCCGGTCAACAGACAGTATCAGGCAGGAGAAGCAGGCATGTGGCGCCACCTCTTCCGTAACAAAATGTATCAACCCGCGAGCGGAACACAGGAAATTGATATCTGGCGGGTCAAGGCTCTCTTCAATAATTTCAGAAAGATCCTTCAGCTTAACACCCTGGTATTTGAGCAGATCTCCGCCATGGACCGCGCCCTTGGTGGAGAATATATCTTCGACCGAAACTTTCTGGAAAATTCGGTCCGTACCATTGCCAGTCATGTCCACCACGTTACCTACAATCTTAATGCCCTGACCAATAATGGTTATATCCCGCTTTATGACCGTTACCAGGAGATCCGGGTCATTCTCGATGACATCCTTGCCGGCAACACCAAGGCCCTCTCCTGTCCTCCGGTTCTCCCCCTTGATTCCCTGAGCTGGGAGCTTGAACCGCTGGTAGGCATTGATCTTGTCTGCCTTGCTGAGCTGCGCCACCATCCTGGAATCAAAGCACGTGACGGCCTGGTAATTTCCAGTGATGCCGTTCGGGCTATACTGAACAGAACAACCTCCTCGACCCCATCAGATACAGAAGTGTCTTGCCAACTAGTAACCGGAAGTCTCAGCAACTCTCTGCAGCCAATGCTGACAGAACACCGCAGCCCACTGCTGTCAATCTCTGCCACCCGTCTTAATGGCCAACCAGGTGACCTCCGGGATCTTGGTGAATTTTTGCTTAAAGAAGACGACAACAACAGCTTGGTCGTGCTGTCAGACGATGCCCTTCCCCTTGAAACAGGCAACCGGCAGTCCCAGTCCAAGCTCACCATCACCACAAGAAACCATTTCAAGAGATACCAAAGAGACCTCCCACGAAGAACTTTTCCTTAAAGGGATTATCCGTATCATCGATATCGTCGCAAAACGATGTCGCACTCTTTACCCTGACACCGATCCTCAATTTGCACTCTTTCTTCGGACAGCGTCCAACGCTCTCGCCCGCGGCACTATCACAACCCGAGCAACTATCAAGACTGCCACACCAATGTTGACTGTCACTTCATGGCTCCCCGGTCATCGACAGGAGATGGATATCCACCATTTACGACGCATATTCCCCTTTGATTTCGTCTCTTCGACATTGAACCCGAAAAGCATGCAGCAGATATTTCCTGATGGATCTGAGGCCACACAGCAACCCCCGCGACACGGACAATTCCGACGTGGTTCCGCCACCATCCTGCCCCAGGAGATCCAGGCCCTTGCGGAAACAGCCATGACCCTGGAAAGAATCATGGGGGTTCCCGTGATCATGCACTGGGAATACCTGGAGAATGACAAATTCGTGGTTACCCGGCTTTTCCCCTTCCTGGAAAAACCTGTGGAGCCCACTCTCCTTGAACTTGAACAAGAAATGCAGAACGCCATTGTCCTTGGCAGAGGTCATCCCCAGGCTACAGGCGAGGAGTTGCCGACACTTGGCTTGCGCGATATCATCTCTTCCATTCCCAGAACATCACGACTGAGCAACGTATCTCCCGAGATGTCCGGTATTTTTGCCATCATCAGCCGGCAATATATGAATCTAAGCCTGCGACTGGGCTACCATTTCAGTGTCATTGATGCCCATCTCGCCAGCGATAGGCACCGCAATTACATCTACTTCCGGTTTTATTGGCGGCCTCGCCGATCAAACCAGACGAGAAAGACGAGCACTCTTTATCAGCGATGTGCTGGGAGCCATGGATTTCAAAGTCTTTTGGAAAGGAGATCTGGTTGTCGGCCGGATGAAATTTGAAGAAAAAGATGTCCTGCGCTCGGCTCTTTTTGTCCTTGGAGCCCTGACCACCTACTCCCGGCAACGAGATACCAGCCTCTATAGCGATGAGTTGGGCCGGGAACTCTTTGATCGATTTGCTGATACCTTTCTCCTGTCCTTCAGCAAAAAATCGGCGACCCACCGCAGTCTGCGCACCGCGGCCGAATCAAATCCAGCAGGCAGCCTTAGGAAATCGCCAACTCCATCCCCAAGGCCAGGAAATGGGAGAAAAGTCATGAAATTGGTCAATCCTCTCACAAAAGTCATTGAAGCCTTCCAGAATCATAAAGAGCAAAAGGAAGCCTTCGCCATCCATAACCTCAAGGCTCGTTATCATGCTTTCCGTATCTTTCTTGAAAATAACGGTATTGCCCTGGAAAATATTGCCCAAATTGACACCCTGTTGATCCGGGGAGAGACCGACGAGGTGCGACGGCTGACAGCAGAGCTGATCAGCACCACCGCGGAGCTTGTCGATGGCCTCAACCTCCTGTCAAACGATGCACACTCTTCTCTCTACCGCTTTCATGGTCAACTGGCGGAAAAGACCCTCGCTCGCCTTGACCGGCTTCAGGATACAAGACGGGAGGGATATTGCATTCCGCTGGACACCCTGCGCAGAGACGCAGCTGGAACAGCTGGAACAAAAGCTGCTAACCTGGCCCGACTGCGACGGCTGACCCTGCCGGTTCCCGATGGATTTGTCTGTACAACTGCAGGGACCAGGCGTTTTCTTTCCATGGAAACACTTGCCGCGGATATCCGCAGACTGCTGCGGGACATGGATCGAGGCCTGAGTGATCTCAACTTCGCCGCCGACCGTATCACCAGAAAAATCCTTGATGCTCCGCTGCCGGACGACCTGGCCCGGGATTTGGAAAACAATTACCATCTCCTCGAGGAAAGGATGGGGCAGCAACCTGGAAAATCTTCTTCTCTTGCCATCTCCGTACGCAGCAGTGGGGTATCCGAGGATGGGGTAGAACGTTCTTTTGCCGGACAGTATACCTCGATCCTCAATGTCATTGGCAGCCAATCACTCTTGGTGGCCTACAAGGAGGTTCTAGCCAGCGGTTTCAGTGCCAGAGCCATCTCCTATCGTGTGAATGCGGGCCTCCCTCCTTTGGATATTGACCTCGCTGTTCTCTGCCAGGTTATGGCGGACGTCGACTGCGCGGGAGTCCTTTTTACCGTTGACCCATCGGAACCGGAAAATGGCAGGATGCTGATCAGCTGTGTGCCGGGACTTGGTACCCAGGCAGTAGGAGGCTCATCACCGGCGGATCTTTACCGGCCCCTACGTTCGGTCCTGCCCATTGAAACAGAAACAATTAAAGACGCGGGAAGTGCGAAGACCCAAGACATTAGCACTATCGAAGCAGAAATCATGGACCAGGCCGAGATAGGAGTCAAAACTGTTCGCGAGGTCGCAAAAAAAGAGGGCGGCGTCGAACTGGAACAACTTTCTACCGATGAAGCCAGTCAGCCGCTGCTGGATGTAGCTACCATCTATGACTTGATGCGGTATGGGCAACTTCTGGAAAACATCTGGGGCATGGCCCAGGATATTGAATGGGCATTTTCATGCACCTCCGGCTTATCGCTTCTCCAGTCAAGACCCCTCAGGCTCGCCGCCAAAGGACGTCGTAATCCATCCCACGATACGGCGAAACGCTTGCTCTCCGGCACCTGTGCTTCCTCCGGTAAGGTCATTGGCTGTGTGCGCATTGCCCTCTCCCTGGCCGATTTGGTGGCCTTGGATAAGGAGAGGAATAATGAGCTGGATCAACAGCCGACTATCCTCGTTCTCTCCCAAAGCATCGTCGATGCCTCCCATCTCTTTGCTCAGTGCAGCGGCGCTGTAATCGACATAGGTAATCCGACGGATCACCTCTCCTGTGTTGCAAGAGAACTTGGAATCCCCATGCTCACCGGCACCCGGAACGCGTCCACAACCCTTGTCAAAAACCAGTGGATCATACTCGATGCAGATGATGGAACAGTGCGCGAGGCCCCGGAATCAGTGCGCGAGGCAGCCTTTAAGGCCTTTAAGAAACGAAAGGAGCAGGCCAAGGGCAAGGCCACTGATCTGCTCACCAGCCTGCGGGCAGAAACTATCTCCCCTGAACGGGAGGCCTTACGCAAGCTGATTGTCCCGCTTAATTTAACAGATGCTTACGGGTCGACATTCTCCCTACTCGAATGTCGGTCCTGCACGACATTATACGTTATTCCCATGAAATGGCGGTGATGGCCATGTTCGATACCGGTGACATGGTCATGGATTTTGCGGGCAGCTTGCTGCGCCCCCTTGACATTGGCGTTCCTTTCCAATTTTTAGTCATCGACCTTGGCGGGGGACTGCGAAGGACAGAAGAGAGTTTTCTCAGAAAACAGCTGGCTTTCCACAAACCACTTGGTCGGGAAGATGTCCTCTCCATTCCTCTTGCAGCGCTGTGTGACGGGCTGATGACCCCTGGACTGAGCTGGCATTCCAACCCTGATGGTGAAGCAATGGGCAACATCATGTCTCAGACCATGTTGAGTGGTCGAGGACCCAGGCCAGCCGGATCCTTTAATTACGCCCTGGCGGCCCGGGACTATCTCAACCTTAACGCCCGTGTTGAATTCCATTTTGCCATGCTGGATGCGATTTGCGGTCGGGACACCCATGCCAACTATATCCGTTTTCGTTTCAAAGGCGGAGGAGCAGGCCGGGAACGTGGCCACCGCCGCGCCCTTTTCCTCCAGCACGTTCTGGAAAAAAATGGGTTTTACACAAAGGTGATAGAAGACCTTATTACCGCCACTCTCGCCGGGGCATCGAAGGAAATCGTCCATGAACGGCTCATTATGATCGGACGGCTATTGGGTTTCAGCCGATTTCTTGACGGGATAATGGGCGACGACGCCACTGCGATTCGCCTGGCAGAACAATTTTTGGCAGGCAATTTCAGTACAAGAGATACGAAAGACTTCTCACGCATGAAAAAAACGAAGCGCGGGTAACTCTACTGCGGTCAGCATATTGCCGTACACAGCACCCGTATCGATACCAATACGGTCGGCCTGAACCAGTGGTGAAGCAAAGGGGATATGGCCAAAAACGATAACAGTATCAATACCTGTCGTCTGTTCCTGGGCTAACCGTCTACTGGAAAGCAACCCAGTCTCCATAATATAGCGTTGCATCCTCCCCTCCGACTCCTTCATGGACAACAAAGCAGCTCTTTGTTAATATCGGCGTGAATAAAAAGATAGTCGTCCTGCAGATGGAAAAACTTGAGAGAATGGAGAAATTCGCGATGCTCCAGCGGGAAACAGACAAGCCCTGTGAGGGAATTTACCCTGGCGCCATAGCTCTCAACCGTTGCCTCGACCCCCATCCCCCGAAGCGCCCGCAGGGAGTCCATGTGACCGGAGGCACTATATTCAAGGAGCTCTTGCTCGTGGTTACCCTTGAGAAAATGGATATCTGCACAGCTCTCTTTCAGCTCAAGCAGAATATCGAGCACAGCTCTTGTGTCCGGGCCACGGTTGATATAATCTCCAAGAAAGATCAGCGTATCCCTGTTTCGGTCGTAGGGTATGCGACCAAGCAGTGTGGAGAGCTGCGCAGCGCAGCCATGGATATCACCTATGGCAAAGATTTTTCGTTGGGACACACCCTTTTCTCCTGATAATGAGTTTTTCTTCATTTTGCCTGAATCTATCAGACAAAAGGAGCTGCGGAATGGCGCTCTGAGTACTCTATAAATGCTTCATATTCTGCCCGTATCAATCCTCTTCCCATTGCTTCCACCGCAGCGCAATATATCTCTATTGCCGGATGATTGGCGCGGAGCTCCACGAGCTTTTCTCGATGGGGCCGGTAGAGCTTCTTATAGGCCTGCAGTCGGTTTCCGAACCAGGTGATACCCAATGATGATCCAACCAGAGTGCCAATAGCCCAATTGTCTAAATTCTGGTAATGGTGCGTGTCAAAATAGACAGCAAATACTGCTATCCCCACACCGACACATGCCCCCAGGAGAAAGAAAGCAAACCAGAGAGCATATTTTTTCCTGTCACGGAAGATGTCCGGATCAGGTCTCCCCGAGATTTCAATTTTCATTTCAATCTCTACCCTCCTTGACACCAAAAACTATCAGGGGGCGAGTCGTTCGATAGTCCACTCGTTCGTATCAGCTATTTTAGTATAAAGAAAGCGATCATGAAGGCGGTTTTTCCGTCCCTGCCAGAACTCAATTTCAACGGGTTCAACGCGATAACCACCCCAAAAAGATGGCAGCGGCACCTTTCCTTCGCCAATTTTTCTTTTCATCTCGTCAAATTTTTGCAACAGCATCTGCCTGGATGACAGGACGTTGCTCTGACTTGAGACCCAGGCGGCCATCTGGCTTTCTTTGGGCCTGCTCATAAAATATTTGGCTGATTCCGCAGCCGAAACCTTGGCAGCAGTCCCATTAATCATCACCTGCCGCTCCAGATCAAGCCAGACAAAGAGGAGACTGACGTTGGCATTTTCCTTTATTTCCCTGGCCTTCCTACTCTCGAAATTGGTAAAAAAAACAAACCCTTTTTCATCAAAGTATTTCAACAGAACTGTTCTCTGATGCGGCTGACCACCTTTACCCACAGTGGCCAGAATCATGGCTGTCGGGTCGGCAATTTCAATTTTTCGAGCCTGATCAAACCACTCGGTAAACTGCAATATCGGGTCACTATCAAGATTGGAACGAGACAATCCTCCCATTAAATATTCCCGACGAAACTGACTTAAATCCACAAACGTCCTCTCCTATAAAAAAAGGCTGGTGCCGCCTGTAAACTGCAGCAGCACCAGAGTTATAGCTGAAAAAACCAACGATACAATCTCATCACACTTCCTTGATGCCTTCCAGCTTCCAGTCATCCGTCCCAACCGATCTTGCCCAGGTCCATTCCTCGTCGAACTTGACCGGGCTGGTCATACTTCCCTCAACCAACTCACCGCTTTTATCATCTACGGTATAGTCCAGCAGGTTGGCGGAAAAAAGGACAGTGACGAAATCTTCCCGACCATCACTTCCCGCCTGGACAATCTCCAGGTTGCGAACAGCAATGGATTCGAGCTTATTGATATGCCCTTTCCTGCGCATTTCCTCGAAGTGGTTGGCATATTCTCCCGCCAGCTGCTCGCCCAGCAGATGTTTATAGGAATCAAGATCCCGGCGCATCCACCCGGCCTGCACTTTAAAGAAAACGTCGGAGGCCACCTCGGTAAAATATGCCGGGTCAAAATTTCGGTCATGTTCCCGAATCTGGTCAATGCCTTCGGTCAAAAGATTACCGCCGATATCCGGCGTGGCGGGAGGCGGCTGGGCACTGTTGCCGAATGCCCCGCTGAACATATTCGACGGACTCTGCTGCCCAGGATTTTGCTGATAGGACTGATAGCCATTTTGCCGTGGTTTGGTCGAAAACCTTTTAAACAAAAAATAGGCAAGCCCCCCCAGAATAAGCAAAGGCAAGATGCCCATGCCGGAGCCCCCGGCACCAAACATGGAGCCAAAAAGCATCCCACCCAGTGCTCCGCCCAGGAGCCCCCCGGCCAAGCCACGACCAAAGCCACCACTATTCGTTGATCTTGTCGGCTGCACGCTCTGGCTTGGCGCCTTGGGAGCCATTTTAAAAGACCTGCCGCCACGAAATGATCTGGCATCAGCGTAATCCGTCGTCAATCCGGCCTCCAGCAAGGTAAAGGCCATAAACAGCATGACTATCGGCGCCAATTTTTTGCAAAACATCGTCATAATTCACATCCAGTTGATTTTTTTTGATCTATAAACTTGAACCAGCGCTACATTATAGTACACCTTTAACAAGAAGCCAGAAAAAGTGAAATATTATTGATAAGGGAACCTGCATGCTGATCGTTCACCCCCCACTGACCAAGCCCTGCGAGCCGCCGGCGGCATTGGCCTACCTCTCCGCAGCCCTGACCACCCATGGCCATTCGTGTACGATCTGTGATATGAATATCGAAGGGTTATATTTCCTTTTCAATACCGTTCGACCGGCGGAGGACACTTGGTCAAAGAGGGCATATAAGCATCTCCAGCAAAATATTGCGGCACTGCAGACGAAAGAAACCTACAGCAATGAAGACAGATATAAACGGGCAGTAGCGGATATCAACCGCATCCTGGAAATGGAGGGGAAAGGGTATGGCCTGCAGCTGTCACTGGCCAATTACCAGGACAATGCCAAATCGCCGCTAAGAAGTGCTGACCTGCGTCTTGCGGCTAGAGAATATACGGCCAATATTTTTTTCCCGTATTTCAGCCGAAGACTCGATGAACTGCTGGCCGCCAATGATTCCGGCACCATTGGTTTTTCCTTGAACTACCTCAGTCAGGCCCTGTGTACGTTTGCGATGATCGGTTACCTCAGAGCGAGCACCCAGAAGTGAAAGTCATTGTTGGTGGTGGCCTGATCACTACATGGTTGAGCCAGCCACAATGGCACAATCCTTTTGGTGGGCTGGTGGACCACCTTATTGGCGGTCGGGGGGAACGTCCGCTGCTCAAATTGCTGGGAACTGAGCTAAAGGCCAACCATATACGGCCTGATTTTGCCATGTTGCGAACAACAGCTACCTTTCACCCGGTTTCGTCCTTCCCTACACCAGTTCTTTTGGCTGTTTCTGGAAAAAATGCAGCTTCTGCCCGGAAACGAGCGAAGACAACCCTTATCAGCAGATCGCACCGGGCACCACTCTGGCCGATCTGCAGACCCTGACTGCAACGACCTCTCCCGTCATTATTCATCTGCTCGATAATGCGATCAGTCCGTCAACCCTACTGGCCCTGGCGGAGAATCCTCCGCCTGCTACCTGGTATGGCTTTGCCCGTATTGATACACTGCTTGCCGATAGGCAATTTTGCCGCCGCCTAAAAGATTCGGGCTGCAGGATGCTGAAGCTTGGTCTTGAATCAGGAGATCAGGAGGTTTTAAACAGGATGCAGAAAGGGATCAATCTGGAACTTGCCGCAAAGGTACTGGAAAATCTGCAGGACGTCGGTATTTCCACCTATGTGTATCTCCTGTTCGGCACTCCTTCGGAAGGGCCAGAGGAAGCTGAGCGAACTCTCAGTTTTGTTGAAAAACATCACCAGGCTATCAGTTTTCTTAATCTGGCAATCTTCAACCTGCCCGCCTGCAGCCAGGAAGTATCGAACCTTGAGGCAGCTGATTTTTATGAGGGCGACCTGTCAATCTATCGCAATTTCATCCACCCCAAAGGCTGGAACAGGGGTGAGGTACGGCGTTTTCTTGACACCACCTTTAAACGTTCACCCGAAAATTGCTGCTATCCTTCGCCACGATCCACCGTTTTTCACCTCAAACCATGCACCATTTATGACGGATACGATAAAGGAGCAGTTCCATTCAAAATGACGGTACAAATGAACGAACCCCTGTAAGACCGTGACGTCAAACCTTTAAGCTCGCAAAGTTGGTCGCAGGTCACGGCTGGATTTTACTTTATCGGCAGGCTGGACTTCTTGCTGTCTATTCGTTGGCTCTTTGCCATAGAGATCGGAGCAACTGAAGAAGACGTACCAATCGTCGCGAATATTCTTTTTAACCACGTCGCCGGAGGTTGTACGCTGCCCGGGACGACTCTTTGCCCGCCATTGAGCTACGTGCTCCGATACCATTCCAACCAGGTGGACAACACCCATGCCTAATATGAATTCAACAAACAATGTTGACGGTTCCATAATTCACCCCTTTTGTTATAAGGATTCTATTTAACCTCTCATCCGGTTCACGAGACATTCCCACTGGCTTTCAGAGAGTGCTTTTAACCACCTGAACCGGACAGGTTGCCAAAGCAGCAACCCGATCAACCACACGGCCTAAAAGGATATCGCTCACACCTGAATTGCCGCGTTGAACCCAGAATGATATGCTGAATATCGTTTTTTTGTGCATAGCCGGTCAGACATTTTTCTGGAGAGGCTTCCTGCAACTCGGTCAGGACCTGCAACCCAAGCCGCTCACCTTCCCTGGTGAAAGCTTGCAGAGCTTTGAACCCCTTTTGCCGGGCGTCTTTTAACACCCCGTAGCGGAGGCCCTTATCTGTTGATATATCGATAGCAGTTACTGCATGCACCTCACTGCCGTAACTCCCGGCCAGGTCAAGTGCTCGCCGTCCGGCTGCTTTACTTGCAGGGCTGCCATTTATACCAACGAGAATTCTCCCAAAACGAACTTCCGACATTTCCGGCACCAGCATGACATCGCAGGGACTGCCGGCAATTACTTTCGAGCTCAATCCCCCGAACAACATCAGTTCTACCTTCGAGCGCTTGGCATTGCCAAGAACGATCAGGTCGACGCCTTGTTCCGCTGCCACCTGAACTATTTCCTCACTCGGCTCACCTGTCCTATGGATGGTCTGAACCTCGAATCCCAGGGAGGCTGCATAGGATGCGACATCTTCAACACTCTTTCGAAACGGCTCACTGAGCTGTCGATTTGCATCTTCAATTTTCAGACGGCTCATATTCCCTTCATATTTAGGGGTCACACCGACAACCAACAATTTTGCCCGCATCGATGACGACAATGCTAAAGCCTGTTTGAACGCAGATCGACTGACATGGGAAACATCGACAGCTACCAGTATTGACTCCATCATCGCACACATGTTTGCTCCTGAGTCTGCACTTTAGGTGACTTCTCCTTTGCGTTGAACATGCCCCGTGAGCCCGCGGTTTGGTTCCGAACGTTTTCCACAACTTTGTCCGTCAGATTTTCTTCTCCTTTGTGGCGAAACTCTTGCTCATATGAACCCACGTTTTATCAACCGATTTTACAGCGATTTTATTTTCAGCCTTTTTTCCAGCAGTAACTTTGGAACTTTTTATTCCAAGAGCAGACAAAAAATTGCTAAAAAGAGAACCACGCTGTCTTTCTTCCGGCAATTTTGTGTTTACCGGCCGATTCTCAATCATCTCTCCTGTTCGAGTATCGGTGCATACGATGTTGAAAACCGGGACAGGTGAACCAAAAGCCGCCTCTTCAATTTTTATTCCCTGGTCAATTAGTACGAACTCAATTCGCTTAACAATGCGGCATAATCTGCTGATTATTTTACTTATTTTACCTGACTCCTGAACACACTCAAAGTCTACGCCTCTGGCATTTGCCTTCTCTCTAAATTCAGCAGCGTTTTGCTCAATTGCTGAAGCAAATTGTTTATGAGACACATCGCCGTTGCCAAAAAGTGGCAAAGTATTTACATAAGAGGCCAATATCTTGCACTTCATCCGATCAGCTACATTGACCGCATAATCCATCACCGGTTCAGCCAGACGACTCCCCCTGGTCACCAGGAGGATACAGGACTGTTTGGCCAGACTGCACGGTTGCGAAACATCGTCGGCATCGTCCATTTGAGATCTCTGCAGAACTGTTAGTGGGTTAACGTTGCGATGTATTTTCTCATCCATAACCAACCTTTTGCCCTCTCCAATCATCCTTGAATTATTTTACGTTTTTGTGCCAAAAATTGAGCCATCCTTTCGAAAATTCTAATTATTTTATTTGAAGGGACTGTACCCTGCAGGGTACTGAACTGGGTACCCTGCAAGGAAACTTCTCTATGTCAACCGACGGCCTCTTTTAAGGCTTGTCCTCTTTCTGCGCGATCCAGAATCATTCCTTTAACCATAGCGGCAGTAATTATTATGCCGGCCACTCCCAGAGCCACCATCAATGCCCAGAAACTGATGCCATCAAGAGCATTGTGAAGTTGATGCTGCAAGCGAGGAATAAGATCGAGGTCAGCAAGATACAGTGGTACTTTGGCACCGCGAGAAACCGCAACAATCAGCATAACTGCGGCCATGACCAGCTTAATCGTATAATCTTTGACATAGGTCGTCCCAAGTGCCCCCAACTGTACGCCGATAAGTGATCCCGCCAGGATAAGCAAAGTCATGCGAATATCGATTAGACCGGCGATCCCCCACTGCACAGAACCAAAGGCGCCCATGACAAAGGCGACAACAAGCTCGGTAGCACTGGCAACCATGGCCGACGCACCAACCACATAGATCATTCCCGGCACGCCGATAAAACCGCCCACCGCAATGGTTGCTGCCAGCATTCCGGTAAAGAGACCAACGGGAACCGTTATCCAGGCTGAAATTCGCACTCTCGCCACTTTAAACTCCATCATGGGCCAGAGCTCAATTTTTTGCAGTCTCAAGGCCAGATTAGATGTTTTGGCCTCAGTTGCTCCTTTGGTCATGGTTAAAGCATCACGTAGAATGTATCCGCCAACAATGGCCAGAACCAGAACAAAAACCACACTCACATAAAGGTTAGAGCCTGCGTTGCCCCAAAGATTGAGGATCTTCTGTTGAATTCTGATACCGATCTCTACCCCAATAATCGCGGTTACCGCCATTACCAGGCCAAGCTTTATATCGACTTGCCCGTATTTCCAGCGCTTATAGGCACCGACCATGGCCTTGGGAAACTTATGGCACATGTTGCTGGCCACCGCCACCGCACCTGGGGCTCCCAGAGACATCATCGCCGGAGTGAGAACAAACGCTCCTCCAGAGCCGATAAACCCGGAAAGCAGGCCGCCGATAAGGCCGATGATAAGAAGGGCAATAACCTTGGTGACGGTCATCTCAAAAAACATCAAGGAGATGTCTTTGATCACATTTGGTCCGGCATTGGGATCAAGGCTGACCATAACTTTTTTATCAAGTACTATCTTGTCGATGTTGACATCCGGACCAATATTCAGGACTCTCAGATCATCATGCCCGTCAATTTTTATAGTCACGGTTTTGGCCGCTGGATCAAGCTGGGTAAAAATACCTTTCATCGCATTTTTGGGTGGTGGGCCTTCTGCATAGGCATTGTGTATTAGTAGGGTGCCTAGCAATACTGTCATTAAAAGAGTTAGAAATTTTTTCATGAGTTCATTTTCTCCTGCTTGCGGTGATAGATTGGGCTTCCTGTTAAAATCAAGCTTTCTTTGGCTCAAGCCCAAGAACGCTGAGAAAATTGCTGGCAAACGCGCCGTGCACAAAAGAAAACAAGAAAGCTGTGCCAACGGGAAGGACCGCGTACCATCCTCCTAAGGTAAAAGTATCGGTAACGATTTTCATGTTGGATAATAGCAGGGTGTAAGCACCCAGGGACATGGCGCCAAAGAGAACCATCTTACCGATTGGCTTTTTTTTGCGATAAGCCGTTTGGGTCGCCTTGGTTGTGGCGGTAGTTTTACTGGTACTACCGGTCGTCGATTTGCGGGTGGTTTGGTGAACTGACAACTGCGTTTGGTAAGAGTCATTTTGTCTCATTTCCAATTCTCCTTTTAAATGATTAGTGAATTACTTGGTATATTTTTCAGGCAACAGCTAATTGTGTACAGGAGATGTTCTTTCTTCACGTGTATTTTGCAAGCCTAATGCCAACATCAAATAAATTTATATTGCAATAATTACAGATAGATATACAACAGGCAACGAAGATGCTTTTTGTTGCAATGTGCAACAAAATATCGATCAATTATTAAATATATATAAAAATATTAAATCGTTAGCTGGATATTTTCGGGAATTGTACATGATGTTGCATAAAGCAACCTGCGTTTAACTGTGAGGACCGGAATGGATGGGGGATTCAGCATACTCTTCGAAATGCGGATAACGTATTTATCATTTTGTTATCAGGTGTTTTTTCTCACCTGTTCAAAAAAATTCCATCCCATATAAACTGATGACAAGCTGGACACCGGAATTCAGCTATGCGAGACGTTACATTCTGCAACAACGTTCATCACAACAAAACAACAAAAGAGTACTTTTAGCTAAAATATGGTAAAAGTCACTGACAGCAGAAGGCAGCTGTTTCACCCGTAACCACGAGGACAAACATCATGTTTTTCAGAAAAACCCCTAAAAATGAAGATATAGTTCCTGAAAAAACCGAGCCAGGAAGATTCACCTCTGACCAAACTGAAAAAACAGATTGACGAGGCGAATCTTCCTCAGCATGCCCTGGATGCTGCCAATAAAGAACTGGCAAAACTGGCGACGACTGATTCCGCTGTCGCTGAATACTCGGTTGGTCTCAATTACATTGAGCTGATCAGCTCCCTCCCCTGGAACGTGTCCACGAAAGGGACTCTCGACATGGCTCGGGTTCAATCCATACTTGCAGGTCGACATTGCGGGCTCGCCCAGGTCAAGCAACGCATCCTTGAATTTCTGGCGGCTAAAACATTACGCGGCAGGGTTAAACAAAATATTCTTATTGTCGATGATGAAGATATCGCCAGGACCAATATGGCACATATCCTCAATAAAGATGGTTACGCCTGCCAGCACTGCGGAAAATGGTCTCGTTGCGCTGAAAATCCTGGCGACAGGGGATGTTGATCTGATCATCAGTGATCTGAAGATGGATCGCATGGATGGACTTGAGCTCCTGACCGAAGTCAACCATAGTTACCCGGATATTCCGGTGATCATGGTGACAGGCTTTGCCACCATCAATTCAGCGGTACAGGCGATGAAGAATGGCGCCGCGCACTATCTCGGCAAACCAGTCAACCTTGATGAACTGCGCAAGACCGTTCGGCAAGTAATCGACCAGAAGCTGACCAGCGACATCGGCAAGGGACCTATTCTCTGTTTTACCGGCCCTCCGGGTACCGGAAAAACTTCGGTGGGCAGAGCTATAGCCGAAGCTCTGCAGCTCCAGTTTATCAGGGTCTCCCTGGCCGGCCTGCGAGATGAGGCAGAACTCCGTGGACACCGACGTACCTACGTCGGTGCCATGCCCGGCCGGATAATTATGGAACTGAAAAGAGCGGCGGTGAATAACCCTGTCTTCATGCTGGACGAAATTGATAAAATAGGTCAGGATTTTCGTGGCGATCCGGCATCCGTTATGCTGGAGGTCCTGGACCCGGAGCAAAATGTTAAATTCATGGATTCTTACCTTGATATCCCTTTCAATTTGTCACGGATCATGTTTATCGCCACAGCAAATGACGTCTCAAAATTACCGGGTCCCCTGCTTGACCGCATGGAGCTGATAGAGTTCACCGGCTATACCGAGAAAGAAAAATGTCAGATTGCCCGGGATTTCATCATCCCGCGCCAGCTGAAAGCAGCCGGATTAAAGAGTGTCGGCATTGACTTTTCAGCCGACGCCATCGCCAGAGTGATCAGCGATTACACCAGAGAATCCGGTCTTCGCAACCTCGAAAGAGAGATTGCCAATGTCTGCCGTAAACTCGCCCTGATCTATCTCGATGCGAAAACGCCGGAAATCGAAACCAGCGTTAAGGCGAGCACCATCGCCACTCTTCTCGGCCCGCGCAAGTTCATCAGAAACAGTGCCGAGAGCGAACCCAAGGTAGGCATAACTACAGGCCTGGTCTGGTCCGGATTCGGGGGTGAAATTATCAGTGTAGAAACGGCTTCGATGAAGGGGACGGGCAATCTTTTTCTCACCGGGTCTCTTGGGGAAGTATTGCAGGAATCCGCCCAGTCGGCGCTAAGTCTTATCAGAAGCAGATCAGAAGAGTTCGGCATTAAAGAACATTTTTTCAAAGATATGGACATTCACGTCCATTTCCCGGCCGGTGGCATAGCCAAAGACGGTCCATCCGCCGGAATCACCATCTTTGCCGCTCTTCTGTCCCTGTTGACCGGGCGCCGCGCTCGACGAGATGTCGCCATGACCGGCGAAATGACCCTCAGTGGACGCATTCTACCCATTGGCGGAATCAGGGAAAAACTGTTGGCGGCACAGAGGGCCGGCATAAAAACCGTACTCTTACCGATGGCCAATAAAGAAGAGGTTGACGCATTACAGACAGACGTGCTGGACAACATTGAGGTGGTATTGGTAGCGAACGCCGACGAAGTTATACCCCGAGTTCTTCTGGCAGCGGAGTAAGCGGCACATTATTGTTACTGAGACGATATGCCCTTTTTAAATACTGCCTTGAATGTAACTATTCGAGCTTATCCAGACCATATCGTTTTATTTTTCGCCACAGAGAGACCCTGTCGATATCTAATATTTTGGCTGCTTGAGACTTGTTCCCTTCCGTCTCATCAAGGACATCCAGAATATAATTTTTTTCATGTTCCTCAAGGGATGGCCATGATTGAACGGCGCTCCGGGAAGGGCTCACCAAACTGCTCTGAAGATCTTCAACCAGATGGCACGGTTCAATAACCTCGCCATCACACTGGATCAGTAGACGCTGGGCAATATTTTCCAGCTCCCGAACGTTCCCCGGATACTCATATTGTTTGAGCTGTTGCGCCACATCCAGAGAGAGTTTAGGGATAATTGACGAAGGCTGAGAATGTTTGGCCAGGAAATGGTTGACGAGGATGGGAATATCCTCCTTTCGTTCGGCAAGAGCCGGCACCTTAATGGTCAATACATCGAGACGGTAATAAAGATCAAGCCGGAACGCTCCGTTTTCAGCTTCCTTTTTCAAGTCTTTATTGGTTGCCGCAAGAATGCGGATATCGACCGGAATCTCTTCAGTTCCACCAACCCGCATCAGGGTTCGTTCCTGGAGTACTCTGAGCAGTTTTACCTGCATCGAGAGAGAAAGCTCCCCCACCTCGTCAAAGAAGACTGTGCCGCCTTCGGCCAGTTCCAACAATCCTTTTTTTACTTGTGATGCCCCGGTAAACGCGCCTTTTTCATGGCCGAACAGCTCACTCGTTATCAGCTCTTCGGTAAAAGCACCACAGTTAAAGGCAACAAATCGACGACCCGATCGCGGGCTGAGTTCATGGATTGTCCGGGCCACCAGTTCCTTGCCGGTACCCGTTTCCCCCTGAATCAACACATTGCAGTCCAACTGGGCGACCTGCATGATACTCTCGCGCAACAGTTGAATTTTCAGGCTCTTGCCGAGTATTCTGGTTGCGCCGGTGTTGGATGAGACCTGCTTTCTGAGCTCGATAACTTCCTTGCTCAGCGCCCTCTTTTCCAGGGCTTTTTCGACCAGGGCCAGCATCTCTTCTTTTTTGACCGGTTTGGCGAGATAATGATACGCGCCTTTCTGGATCGCCTCCACCGCTGTATCAACGCTGGCATAACCGGTGATGACAATGATTTCGGTCTGCGGCCATAATCCTTTGCAGGCGGCAAGAACGGCCATACCGTCTTGTCCTTTCATACGCAAATCGGTCAATACCAGGTCAACTTCCCTCCTCTCAAGCAGGGCAATGGCATCCTGTCCATTTTCGGCGGTAAAAACTTCATAACCACCTTTTTTCAGCATATACTCGACATTGTCGCGGGCAATCGCCTCGTCGTCGACCACCAGAATCAATTCTCCACTCACGACAGATCTCCACGGTCATTTTTCCAATCCGCGCAATAGAAATTTTTCATCACCCAACCCCTATCCACGGCGGTTCTCGGTGATCGCTATCACGCTCTGGTCCTAACGGCAGATGAATAAAAAAGGATGCGCCGCTTCCAGCCACACTTTCGACCACTATCTTGCCATTATGCTTCTGAATAATGCCATAGGCAATTGACAGACCCAGACCGGTGCCCTTACCTTCTTCTTTCGTGGTGTAGAAAGGATCAAAGAGCCGATCCTTTATTTCATCAAGAATCCCGGTACCAGTATCGGTGATTTCGATTACCGCCTCATTTTGAGCTTTATCGATCAATGCCGAAAGAGAAATCTTGCCTTCCCCGACAATGGCCTGGGAGGCATTGATGATCATAATAATCAACACTTCCTGCATTTTCTGGATATCCATTGGCAAAAACAGATTAGCCGGGATGTCAACTGAGATATCGATTGCCGAAGAGACATGGCTCTTAACCAGCTTCACCGAACGGTTTACGACATCCCGCAGGTTGGCCGAATGCATTTCAAATTCCTTGACCCTGGAAAATTCCAGCAGGCCCTGCACAACATCCCGGGCCCGATACGTTTCGTGCTCGATATTCTTTAACATTTTTTTGATGAGCGCGGAGTCCCCAGCATCGAAATCATCCACAGCTATCTGGCAGGAAGTGGAAATATTATTCAGTGGATTATTTAACTGGTGGGCGATTCCGGCAGTAAGAGTACCTATCGATGAAAGTTTTTGTGACTGCACCAGTTGATCCTGACGTCGTTCCAGCTCCCTAACCATAATATTGAAAGCCTCCATCACCTGCTGTATTTCATCTCTGGTATCAAGGACCTCAATTTTGCTGAAACGACCAAGAGCGATATCTTCGGTTGCCTCTTTAATGATGCGCAACCGCTTGAGAATACGAAACGACATGATCAGAGGAATAAAGACACCCACACCAATCGCCACCATGGACCAGACTATAAGCTGCTTGACCAACTCATCGAGAATAATGCGAATCTGGTTATGTTCAAAGCTGACCAGCTCCTTGCTGAGTTCCGTCATTTCCTGTCCCTGGTAGCGGATTTGATCTGCTAACTCACCATGCACGACATTCCTGTTGATCGACCACTTCTCCGCCAGGGTTTCCATGCCCTCCTGGTAGGCAACTGTCAGATCTTTTAGTTTGATGAGCATGGGATGAACTTTAAACCTGACCACCCGCTCAGATATAATCTCCATCGTTTCCAATGCCAGGGTCAACTGTCTGGTATTTTCCTGTAATGCCTCTTTCGTACCGTAGAGAAGAAAATTTTTCTCATATCGGCGAACTTCAAGAGTGATGCTGTTAAGCGTATAGGCAAGTTCAAGAGTTTCTAGTTTTTCTTTAGCAGTATTCAGATCCTCCTGGGAGACAATGAACATCGCCAGGATGCCGAAAACATAACATCCCATGATGAAAAGGATTTTATAACTCAAGCTGAGAGACGGTATTTTAAGTTTGTTCATTTTATACACCACACACTTCATTCCAGTACTGCCCTGTCTAAGGGCAATGCAACAAGCCCTGCCAACCAACTCTCAGCGCTTCCTGAACCTGAATCTCACCATATACCAAGACGATAGCGAAGACAACCAAATCGTTGCCGCTCAATAATTCTCAGAGAAACGTATACCGGCAACATATTCAGAAGATCCCTCCCCGCTCCTGAACGTAACCTCAGAACCGCAACAATAAAGTGCCTCAATATTGTTGCACCGCAACTCCGGCGCGGCATATCCCTAACCAGAAGTAATTAAACCAAATATCTATTAATTAAAAATAATAATGCATTATAATTGTTGCGCATCCTCGCCTTAGTCCGAGCTGGTCCTACGTTCACAACCTACTGATCTCTCCAGTCATTTTTGATGATTTGCCGGGAATTTTCGATGATATTTTTTACCGGAGCCACATTCTTACAGGGCCAAAGGGCCATTACTTGTTGATCTGTTTGCCGGAAGAAGGTATGCAAAAAAAATCGGTAATCCGTTATTTTTTTTCTGGCATAGAGGTTGCTATCGATAGAGAGGGAACACACTATGCGTACAACACAAGACGTTTTTAAAACTCTTGAATAGATCTGAGACCAAATATAGAAGGAGGGCGAAAAAGCGGAAGTGTAGCAGCAGAATGCCGATTTTACTGGGCAATATTATTAACTTATTATCAATTCATGAGGGTTATTATGACAAAGAATCATCGGATTTTTTTGTTTGCAGCGTTGATGGTCCTGGCCATTGGCATGTGGCTGGAACCGGCCTGGGCCGGTAAACTGCAGGACGCTATTGCGTCGGTTCCAGAAGGGACCGGTGCAGGCCAGATTGATCCCGCCAAACCCGCCGGCTTTCTTGGCATTCCCGGCGGCCCACAGGTGAATCTGATTCTCGCTTTTTTCTGGGCGGTTTGGGTGGGCTGGATTTTTTCTACGGTGGGTGCCTTCGGCGGCGTTATGGCCGGTGTCGGTCATATGAGTATCTTCGGTCTTGGTGCCTATGCCAAATCTTTTAAGGAAACAGCTCCTGCCCTGAACAAGGCCGTCACCGATTCAATTCGCGGCTCCAACCAATACCTGGTGGGCCTGTCGGCTCTTATCTCGTCCTTTAACTATTATCGTATGGGCCGTCTCGTTGTACCGCTGGCCGTATCTCTCGGACTTGGCTCCATTCTTGGTGCCTGGGGCTCGGTATCCCTTTCGGCCGGAAAAATTTCCTTTTCTCAGTACCAGGGGTATTTCGGTCTTTTTGTTCTGGCTCTTGGGATCTATCTCTTCTACGAGACCTCCTCCAGAGGACAGGCCAGCAAAAAGAAAGCCAAATCAGCTGCGCAAGCCTTCGAGGCAACAGTGAAGAAACAAAAGAGTGGCGAGAAAGTCGATACCGCTGCCCTTGGCGTTAAGGTAACCAAGTTCTCTTTGACTGAAGTTTTGTTCACATTTTACGGGGTTGAATTCCGGTTTAATCCTCTCATCCCCTTTATCGGTGGTATCGTCATTTCCGCTATCGCCGCATTTCTTGGCGTGGGCGGTGGTTTTCTCCTGGTGCCCTTTCTCACCAGTGTTGCCGAACTGCCGATGTACCTGGCCGCCGGAACCTCAGCTTTGGCCGTATTAATCAGTATGATCACCAGTATCATTACCCTTATCACCAAAGGAGTTCAGTTTGATTGGATATTGATTGGCCTGGAACTCGTCGGTGTCGCTGTCGGTTCAATCATCGGACCGAGAACGTCGAAATATTTCTCCGATCTCCTGCTCAAACGTTTGTTTATTGTCCTCGCTTTGTACGTTGGTGTTGATTATGTTTTGCGAGGCTTCTTCAACATCAGAATGTTCGGCTAATATTTAATCAGCCTTACATTGCAAAATCCTTTACAGATTATCTTCCGGCTTACTCAAGAAGATAATCTGTAGAAGTATCTCTACCGGCTTTCGGGGTAACAGGCTCCGGGCCCAATCCCATGGAGCCTGTATTATGGAATTCAGTTCTTTTTTCCTTTTTTTGGATCCTTTGCTTATCGCTCCCTTCCGCTGGTTGTCTTCGCCAACCACCGGGTATCTTTTGGGGGTGGTCGTGCTCGCCCTGTACTGTATTGTCCTCGGCGACATCTCGGCTACAGCGGTTACCTATTTCAACACCAAATATATAAAGAAAATCCAGGGTGAAATGGATCGGCATCATGATCTCTCGGAAAAAGCTCTTATGCTGGGGGATAAAGAGAGCTACAAAGCCGTCAACAGCCAGGCTCTTGATGCCTTCGGCCACTCTTTCTCGCTTGGTGCAGCAATTTTTTGTGTCTCTATCTGGCCGATGCCCTTCGCCCTCGCCTGGCTGAATCTACGCTTTGCCGATGCCCCGCTGGAACTTCCTTTCAATCTGCCATTTCTCGGCAACACGGTAGAATATTTTCCCTCGTTCCTGCTGCTTTATATTGCTACCAGAATGGTTTATTCCAGTGTGATGAGAAAATTCACCTGGTATTCCGGGACGAAAGCAAGGCTTGCCGGACAGGCTGCATAGATCGCATTCTTCCTTATAGGTGATCGATAAGAATCTCGGCAGAGGGGAAAAATGATATGGGAGGCTTACAGTGGTTCTGGCGATATCGGTTCATGGAGATTTTCGCGCCCGGTCCCTTGCTGCAACTTAAGTATGCTGCCTTTCGTGAGGTCCTGCGACTAGATAGCCGGGCCCTTGACCTGCTTGCCGACCTGGAATCGCATATCTTTGGTCAGAACCCGGCTGATCACTACCGGATAAGCCATCTTTGCCGGCAGATTATCGATACAGTCGGTTCCATGGCGGATCAGTTGCAAACCATGAATCCTCCTGCCTACCGAAGATTGCTCGAAAAACATGATGAGCTGAACTCAGCAATCAAGGCACTGCTGACTTCAACTCCACCTCAATGTACAGCGCCATATACCCTCAAGCTGGAAAAGGCTGCTGATTATCCGGAACTTTCCGGCGGCAAGGCTGCCAACCTGTCCGGGGCCGGTCGGGCGGGAGTGAACATTCCACGAGGTTTTGTTATCACCGCAAATGCCTTTCATCGCTTCATGTACGACAACAACCTGGAGAAAGAGCTTGTCGCACGGCTCCAACTGGTTCAGGCTGATGATAACGCAACGATTATCCGTATCACCGGAGAATTGCAGGAGCTTATCCTGGATGCCGAGGTTCCGGCCGATATCGCCTCTCAGATAGAACGCCAGGTCGAGTCCCTCCAGCCGGTGCAATTGCTCGCCGTCCGTTCCAGTGCTTTAGCTGAAGACGGGCAGGTGTCGTTTGCCGGGCAGTATGCCAGTGAACTTGACGTTGACCCCGCAGAAATCGTCGCCGCCTATAAAAGAGTCCTCGCCGGGAAATATTGTCCGCGAGCCGTAAGTTACCGGATCCGCCATGGATTAAGCGATGCGGATACCGCCATGGCGGTGCTTGTCGTTCCGATGATCCAGCCACGATGCTCCGGGGTAGTATATACCCTCGATCCGGCGACCTCGGCAGCGAGTGATTCTCTGGGTGTTTATGCCGTGGCAGGTTTGGCCGAGGGTCTTGTCGATGGCTCACGCACCCCGGAAAAATATCATCTTCCCCGAGAAGATGATTCCATTTCCCTACTAAAACCGGTAGCTTCGGGACATTCGCTGCTGAACATCACGGAATTACAGCAATTGAAAAATTGGGGACTGCTGCTTGAAGCGCATTTCAATTGTCCGCAGGACGTTGAGTGGGCGCTTAGCGGAGACGGCTTGACCGTCCTGCAGAGTCGGCGCCTGCATCAGAAAAAAGACCCGCCTCCGGCAGCAGTGCAGGCCGTCGACCTTACCAATCTTCTGTACAGCGATCTGCATTGTGCTTCCGCCGGAATTGCCTGTGGTCCGGTGTTTCACGCGCCAACCGGTGGAACCTATGCGACTATTCCTGCAGGGTCAGTGGTTTTTACCACGACACTGCGCCCGGCCCTCTCCCAATTCCTCGATCGAGTGGTCGGCGTCATTGCCGCCAGCGGAAGTCGGGCCAGCCATTTTGCCTCGGTGGCCCGAGAACGAAATATTCCGGTCCTGGTCGGCAGCGAAATCAACCTGGCGGCTGGTCAGGTGATTACTGTCGACGCCGCTTCGGGACGGATATTCAGCGGCTGCGTCAATACAGTGCTGCAAAGTGGAAAACTCAATCCCAACAAGAATTTTCCGGTAGAAAAATACGCTCAACTCGCCGCTCATACTACACATCTCAGTCTCACCAATCCCGACGACAACAACTTCACCCCAATACAGTGTCTTTCCATGCATGATATAGTTCGGTTCTGTCATGAGAAAAGTGTCCAGGAGATGTTCCATCTGGTTGGCAGAAAAGGCAGAGGGTTAGGAAAAGCACGAAAACTTGTCACCGACCTGCCTCTGGTCATATATGTTCTCGATCTCGACAAGACCGCACCTGGCCGGACAAGCGCATCGATCACCATAGAAGAGCTTTCCAGCCTGCCGATGCGGGCATGCTGGCAGGGGATGTCGGATCAACGTATTCACTGGGATACCAGCCAGCACCATGTTGACTGGGAAGGCTTTGATCAGATCAGCGGTGGCATTTTTTCCCTCAATTCGCAGCTGTTAGCCAGCTATGCCATAGTTTCTCGAGAATACCTGCATCTCAATATTCGGTTTGGTTACCATTTTTCAATCGTCGATGCAATCTGCGGCGAACAAGCCGGCACCAACTATTTGAATTTTCGTTTTAAAGGCGGTGGCGCGGCACTACAGCAAAAGCTTTTCCGCCTGGAGTTCATCGATCAGGTCCTTGCCGCCTTTGGCTTTGAAACCTCCCGCCGAAGCGACATGCTCGATGCCACCTTTGCCCGCGCTCCCCTGGCCGCAACTGAGCAGGCCCTCACCAGACTCGGCATGCTGCTTGCCGCCACCAGATTGATGGACGTCCGCTTAACAAGTTCAGGGCAGGTGCAAGATGAAGTTGAAAAATTCATCCGACTTGCCGACCAAACACGGTAGCCCCCCGCGCAAAACTTATAATTTCTCCTGTAATTAAAAGACAATTCCAGCTCACTTGAAAAAATCTGGAAAAAGCAGCAAAATAAAGATAGGATACTTACATATACTATTTTTTTGTATAAGAAGCTGGTGCATATTCAGCCAACGGTGGGGGGAAAGGAGGCGGGAAAATTACCGGAAGCTGATCTTTATAAGAGACGACAGCGACATTGCATGCAACAAAATACCGTACAAAGACTAACGATCATCAATGTTTTTTCCGTTGATGTCGAAGAAAAAATTAATGAGGATAACTATGAACAAAATGTGCCCCACACTTTCCTTTTATCGGCTTGGACCTGCTGTGGTTCTTTGCTTTTTTCTTATCGCCGGATGTGCAAGTTCACCGACGGAAGTCAGATATAATGACAAGATGAAAACCTATACTGTCAATCAGTACGATAAAGTGTCCGGACATTACGTTCTCCGGCCCGGCGATCGGCCTGCGATCAACCCACAGGCAAAACGAACGGCAGTTGACTGCGGACAGGCAAATGCACAACCGGCCGAAATACCGCAAACCGATTTACAACTCGTCCTCGACGCATCGGATATCCTGTTTGAATTTGACAAATGGGTTCTCAGGGCGGAGGTTGTCCCCGAGTTAGACAAATGGGCCGCCTATTTCATGCAGAATCCACAAGTAACAGCGGAGATTGATGGCCATACCGACAGTATAGGCACAACCGCTTACAACCAGACACTTTCCGAAAGACGGGCCGAGGCAGTAATGAATTACCTGATCAAAAAAGGCGTCAACCCGAGAACATTTGTGACCAGAGGCTTTGGGGAGAATCAGCCAGTGGCGCCGAACACCACTTATGAAGGACGCCAGAAGAACAGACGTGTTGAACTGAAATTCTAAATAAGTTTTTTCCTCTCGGTCACCGCACCACTCCCGTGATCGAGAGGAAAAAATTATTTTCATCGGGGATATTTGCCATATTTCGAAGGTCTTTTCGATGGTCTGCCCGACAGGTAAAAAGCAAGGATGCCGGCGAACACAAGACCGACCAACAATCCCAGAAAGAACTTACCCCAGCCACCACTGGAAGATACGATTGCCTCTGCTGGTTTCTCTACGGCTAGAGGCAATGTTTGAGGCTCAGGCTTTGACATGTTTGTGCCGCCGGTTGTTTCCGGAACGGGTTCCGGTTTACTTATCGCAGCCGCAACCTCCACCTTCGGCGGTACCAGAGCAAATCCCTTCGCCAGTAATTCTTCCGCCTTCGCATCACGTAGTTTTCGATCCTTGCTTCCCATAACAATGGCGATAATGCGCACGCCGTTTCTCTGGGCTGTAGCGACTATGGAAAAACCGGCAGCCTGAAAATACCCGGTCTTGAACCCATCGCAACCAGCAACCCTGCCCAGCAGATGATTGTGGTTGCGCAAAATAAACTTCCCATCGCGAATGGGCCGCTCCTTCGTGCCGGTATATTCGAATATGTCTGCTCTTTTGGCCATCGCGCGGCTCAGTAAGGCAAGATCGCGTGCCGACGTCTGATCGATGTTCTGCCCCTTTGAAGGGGGCAGTCCATGTACCGAATAGAAATGGGAATCCTTCATGCCCAGTTCCGCGGCCCTTTTATTCATAAGGGCAACAAACCCCTCTGTCGATCCGGCGACATGGATGGCCAGGGCAACCGCAGCATCATTTGCCGACTGGACAGCCAGAGCATAGAGCAGGTCTTGCACGGTAAATTGTTCTTTGGGATCAAGATAGACCTGTGATCCACCCATTTTCGACGCTTCCGGGGTTACCTGCACCATTCCATCCAGCTTTACTTTCCCCTGATCTATCTGCTCGAGAATGACCAGCAGATCCATCATTTTTAGAACGGAGGCGGGATAGACGACCGTCCCGGCATTGTCTTCAAACAAGACCTTGCCGGATTCTGCCTCTACTACCAGGGCCGATATATAGGGATCCTGGGAAATTTCACCAACTTTTGCACGAGCAGCCCACACCGACTGGCTGCAGAGAATACCGATAAACAATAAGAGCGCAATACGTTTCATAATCTTCCTTTCAGGGAACCTCAGGCCGTGACACCACGGCTTTTGCAATGTAATCAAAGAATACAACGGATGTAGATCGGTGAGAAATGGTGATTTTTATTATACTCTATAAATGAGCTGAAAAACTGTAGCAAACTCTTTTAAACCTGTAAAATAAAATGTTCTGACCAGGCGAAAAGAAATGCAAATAACCAGAGCCGGAGCTGCTCTGTCTTTTTCAGCCAGCAAACTTGAAAAGCCTGCTAAAATTCAGCAGGCTTACAGAATAAACCGAAGGCGATCAGGGAGCAGCACACTCGACCAACTCAACTTCAAATATCAGGTCTTTGCCGGCAAGAGGAGGGTTGGCATCCAGAGTAATATGGGTCTTGGTAATTTCCGTTACCACGACCCGCAGGATTTCGCCATTGGCGCCACCCATTTCCAGGCGCATCCCCAACTCTGGCTTAAGATCAGGCGGAACCTGTTCGATGGGTGCTTGAATAACCAGCTCATCATTGCGCTCCCCATAGGCTTTTTCCACCGGAATATTGAGGACCTTTGACTCACCAACCTTCATTCCAACGACACCTTCCTCAAAACCCTGGATGACCTGGCCACTGCCAACGGCGAATGCGAGCGGCTCACCGCCCTTCGAACTGTCAAAAACAGTCCCGTCTGCGAGTTTTCCGGTATAGTGAACTTTGACATTATCGCCTCTTTTTGTTGCAGTCATCTCTCTCCTTCAAGCTATATAGCTCTGATCTTGTTTTTCAATTACATTGTTTCACACATCAATCGCTGAACGGGTAACAATTTGATTGCACCAGACAAACAACGAACCTCATAAACCTCCGGCAAGCAAAAATTTCCACCAGAATGCCGACCCTTTTTACCAGTAAACATCATTGGTCGTTTTTCAACTGAAAAACTGGCGCTTCATAGTGCCAATCACAACCAGAGTGATTATAGCCTAATGCATGTTAATAATGTTGGTTTAGCCAATAATCTTAAAAATCCAAAAACCTCCAACAGCAGAAATGAATAAGACCAAAATAATTGCCACTCTCGGTCCAGGAACAGGGAGTAAAGAGAAGATCGTGGAATTAATCCGAGCCGGAATGAACGTGACCAGGATCAATCTTTCTCACGGCAACCGAGACAGTCATGCCGGATTTATTGAGTTGGTCAAACAGGCTCGAGCCATTACCGATACTTACACAGCTATTCTCCTCGACACCCGGGGACCGGAAATTCGTGTAAGCGATCTCAAGGAACCACTGACACTTATAGTTGGAGAAACACTCATTATTACCAAAAAGCAAACGGATTTGTCCAGCAATCGGATCGGTGTCAATTATCCAGGCCTGATAGATGACGTTCAGCCGGGCAACCGCATCCTCCTTGACGATGGTAAACTTGCTCTGCAGGTCGAACACATTAAAGACAGTGAGGTGCATACCCGGATACTCGTCGGCGGGAAGTTGTCCAGTCGCAAACGGGTCAGTCTGCCCGATTGTGAGGTCAACCTGCCGTCCCTTACCGACCAAGATCAGCTGGATATTGCTTTTGGTGTTGAACAGGAAGTTGACTTCATCGCCGCTTCCTTTGTCCGAAAGGCCGACGATGTCCGGGCTGTACGAAAAATACTCGAGGACAATGGCGGCAAGCAGGCAATAATCGCCAAGATTGAAAGCAGGCAGGGGGTAGAAAACCTCGAAGAAATCCTCCAGGCAGCAGACGGACTGATGGTGGCCCGTGGCGACCTTGGAGTGGAGATGCCCGCAGAAGAAGTTCCCATTATCCAGAAAAAAATCATTCACGCAGCCAATCTTGTCGGCAAACCGGTGATCACCGCCACCCAGATGCTTGAATCGATGATCACCAGCCCCACCCCGACCCGGGCCGAAGCCAGCGATGTCACCAATGCCATCTATGACGGCACCGATGCCGTCATGCTCTCAGCGGAAACCGCCGTGGGTGCTTATCCGACAGAGGCCATCCGGTTTCTGGTCAGGTGCTCCAACATTACCGAAAGTGCCCTCGACTACGATGCTATACTTGCTGCAGGGGTGCGACACAAGCGCCAGACCATAACCGATTCCATCTCCTATGCCTGTTGCGCCACCGCCGCCGATCTCGGTGCCGCCGCAATCATTACCTCCACGACCTCCGGTTCGACCGCCAGGATGGTGGCCAGACATCGGCCCAGAGCGCCAATCATCGCAGTCAGCCCCAGTATTGAAAGCCTCAGAAGACTGCAGCTGATCAGGGGTGTGACCACAATTCTTGCCGACTGTGCCACGACCATGGACGAGCAGCTGGACAAATCGATCAATGCTGCGCGACAGGCGGGACTTATCGAGAATGGCGATCTGGTGGTTATCACCGCCGGGATGCCCATCGGGACAACAGGGTCAACCAATATGCTGAAGGTCCGAACCGTGGAAGATGTGTGCTTTACCGCCCAGGGAGCAAATGGCACCATCGCCGAGGGGAAGATCCATATTGTCGGCCAGGAGAGTGACTGGCAGGATCTACCGGAAAATGCCATTGTAGTGGTTAGTGCCACCGACGAGGCAATGCGCGTCCACCTGCGCCGGGTGAAGGGGATCATCGCAGAACAGTCAGGCCTCACCTCACATGCAGCCACTATCGGTAGAGAACTCAATATTCCGGTTGTCTGCAATGTACTGGACGCGAAAACACTCTTTAAAAACGGCCAGACAGTGACTATTGACGGAACTGCCGGACATATTTCCTACGGCAGCGTGTCCACCCGATGAGTCCAGGTCGAACTATCGTCATCGGTGGCGGTGCTGCCGGGCTGATGGCAGCAGGCAGGGCCTCTCAGCTAGGCGCAGAGGTTATCCTTCTGGAAAAAATGAGCCAGACAGGGCGAAAAATCGGTATCAGCGGCAAGGGTCGGTGCAACCTCACTAATGACGCTGGATTAGACGACTTTCTGGTTCGTTTCGGCAAAAACGGCCGATTTCTCCGCCAATGTTTTCAGCAATTTTTCTCGCCGGAACTCATCGGCTTTTTTGCCGACAGAAATCTGCCCATGGTCTCCGAACGAGGCGGCCGGGTTTTTCCAGCGATCGGTCGCGCCCTGGACGTGGTCAGAGTCTTAAACAGCTGGCTGCAGACTGAGCGGGTCATGGTGCGAAAATCTGCGCCGGTATCAGCCATTCTCGTTAAAAAGGGCCGAGTATCTGGAGTCATCTCCGAAGGTACAACCCTGGCCTGCGAAAACGTCATTCTCGCTACCGGTGGCAAGTCCTACCCCCGGACCGGTTCAACCGGTGACGGCTATAACCTGGCAGAAAATCTTGGTCACACCATTGTTCCCCTGCGCCCGGCCCTCGTTCCGCTGGTCAGCCGTGATCTAAGAGTCCATCGCATGGCCGGACTTGAACTGCGGAATGTACAGGTTCGAGTCTATCTCGATGGAAAACGCAAAGGGCAGGAATTCGGCGAAGTCGCTTTCACCGGATTCGGCCTGACCGGACCAGTTATTCTAACCCTCAGCAGCAGCATCGTCGACGCACTGGACAGTGGCCGAAAGGTGACCTTGTCTCTTGATCTCAAGCCGGCCTTGGATGACAAAAAATTGGACAACCGATTGATCCGAGACCTGGTCAACCGTGCCGGTGAGCCAATTGACAGCATCCTCCGTGGACTCCTGCCGCAGCAGATGGTACCAATCTGCCTGGAATCCTGCGGCCTGCCTGCCGCTGTCGATACCAGGAATTTCCCTGCTAAAATGCGCAAACGTCTGGTACAGTGGTTGAAAGATTATCGTATTGAAATCACTGGATACCGCAACTTTGATGAAGCAATCATTACCGCGGGGGGGGTGAGCCTGAAAGAAATCAACCCGATGACCATGGAATCAAAGATCGTCAAAGGGTTGTTTATTGTCGGAGAACTGCTTGATCTTCAGGCTGACACCGGTGGTTATAACCTCCAGGCAGCCTTTTCCACCGGCTGGGTTGCCGGTTCATCGGTTCTGTAACGGTGGACCTGGGTGTCGGCGCTTCTATTGACAGAAGCGACTCTTCTATATATCATAGCGGAATAAATGATTTTCTTTGATGAACCTTCTTCCTGACACTCCTGCCGACATGGTCCTTTCAATCACCGATAACATTACAATTCCCCTCCATGAAATTACTCTGCTCCCTATCCGTGCTCAAGGTGCGGGCGGTCAGAATGTCAACAAAGTTGCCAGTGCAATACATTTACGCTTCGATATCCACAACTCGTCCCTGCCTGCATTTTACAAGGAACGCCTACTGGCTCTAAGCGATAGTCGCCTGACCGATGAGGGGGTTATCGTCATAAAAGCCCAACAGCATCGGACCCAGGAAAAAAACCGGGAAGCAGCACTGCAACGCCTGGCCCTGTTAGTCCGCAAGGCCGTTCACACTCCCAAAAAAAGGCGGCCAACCCGTCCATCCGGGTCCGCCCGGAAAAAACGCACGGATACCAAGACCAGGCGGGGACAGATCAAGACCTTACGAAAAAAAATATCCGATTCCTGATCACCACTGCCAGTCCACGTTAATTGTGCACCCCCGGGAATGATGATCGTCGGACTTTCGTTCATTACTCTTGCAGGATTTTTGTATGAAAGTTGTTGAAAGACACCAGCAATCGACCTCTGGATTTGGCATGGCAGGGACCTTGATGACCTTGTCTCCGCTACCTTTTCTTTTATTAATGGTTGGCGCCGGAAGTGCAAAGCCCGATCTTTGGCAGCTGGTCATCGCATCCGCTGCCGCCACTGCGGCAATGGTCAGTGGACTGATGTTGTTTAAGCGACCATTTATTGGAAAAGCATGTGGTGGAATTGCCCTGGCGGGAATTTTTACGATCACATTACCATGGCTGACAGTCAGCCCCTTTGCTGCACTGACAGGGGCTATCACGCTTATCGGTGCCTCGTTTGCATTGATGGAATTGCCGATCGACAACAGCAGCAAAGAAAAAAATCCCTTAAATCGATACCTCGAAAAAGCTCGATGGGGCGCCCTGACGGTATCTTGTATCGCGCTTCTCAGCATTGCCACCGGCACCAAGACAGCATCTGCCATTTACTGTGTTACCGGATCATTCGTGATAGCTCAGGGATTGTTCATTCACTGGACGGTGACACAGAAGAAATCGAGGTGGATCCTTATCGTGCCACTGGCAGGATCAGGCGGCCTTCCCTTGGTATTTTCTTACTTCTCCGATACAATTCCGGCCTTTGCACTGCTGTTCAGTCTGCTCAGTCTTACTGCCCTGCCCCGATCCTCGCTCTTGACCGAAAGAAGGGAACAATTGTGGGAAATCCTGCTGAACCACCCGGCCCGGATTCTTCTGTCGACGTTTTCGGCCCTGTGTATTCTTGGGATAGGGCTTCTCTCTTTGCCCATTGCCACGACCTCAAGGACCATTCATCTGGTCGATGCGGCATTCACTTCGGTGAGTGCCGTTTGCGTTACCGGACTTATCGTTTTAGACACCCCGCACGATTTTACCCTGTTCGGCCAATTCTTCGTCCTGCTGCTCATCCAGCTGGGCGGCCTCGGTATCATGAGTATTACCACTGTTGCCCTGCATGCCATGGGCCGCCGTCTCAGTCTCAAGCAGGAACGGCTATTGACCTCGATGACCGATACCGATCACAAGGACCTGCTGCACTCACTCAGGACGATCCTCAGTTTTACTTTCATTGCCGAGATCTTCGGGGCGTTATTGCTGACACTGCTGTTCGTTTTTTCGGGCGAAACACCGATCCAGGCTTTCTGGCGCGGTTTATTTACCTCCATATCTGCCTTTTGCAACGCCGGATTCGCCTTGCAAAGCGATAATCTCCTCCCCTACCAGACAAATCCATTTGTTCTTCATGTGGTTGCCACCCTGATAATATTTGGCGGTCTGGCACCGGCGACAAGTCTTATTGTGCCCCGATGGCTCAGTGGCAAAAACATTTCAATCCCGGCACAAATAGCCTTGACAACCACCATTGTCCTGCTGGTGTCCGGGACTTTATTTATCCTCGCTTTTGAATGGAATGGGGTGTTGGCGGGCCTGTCTTTTACCGACAAAATTCACAACGCATGGTTTCAATCAGTTACCCTGCGCACAGCAGGATTTAATTCCGTAGATATCGCTTCCGTAACCAACCCTACATTTCTGGTCATGCTCGGCCTGATGTTTATCGGCGGCAGTCCGGGAGGAACTGCCGGAGGAATAAAAACCATCACCGTCGGCATACTGGCCATGACGTTCTGGGCGAAAATAACCAACCGCAATGAAATTATTATTCACAACCGGCGCGTTCTCTCGGCAACAATCTACCAGGCGATTACCATAGTCACGTCCGGCATGATCGTATGGTTCGTTGTGGTATTGATGCTGGAAATAACCCAGCAGATTTCCGTGCGGAATTTAGTTTTTGAAGCTACTTCGGCACTCGGCACAGTCGGTCTTTCTACCGGTGCAACTCCATTTTTGGATGAGATAGGCAAGATAATTATCATGATTGCCATGTTTGTTGGCAGAATCGGTCCAATGACCCTGTTCATGCTGCTGAGCAACGAACAGGTCATATCCAAGTCACGCTCCCCGCATGCGAGAATTCCCTTAACATAAATGAGGAGTAAATAGGATGTCGCAACAAATTCTGATCATCGGCCTTGGTCACTTTGGCATGTCTCTTGCCCGCACCCTGTCGGAAAAAGGCGCGGAAGTTCTGGCCGTAGATGTAAATAAAACCCTGGTAGAGGAGGCTGCCGCCTTTGTCACCGAGGCAGTGGTTATCGATGCAACCGACGAAGCGGAACTGGCCCGCCTGGAGCCGGGGAAAAGAGATTCCGCGGTATGCGCCATCGGTGACGACTCGAAGGAAGCGTCCATCATCTGCACCGCTTTACTCCGACAGATGGGCACGCCCGTCGTCATCGCCCGCGCCAACGACACGATGCATCAGCGCATTTTACATTTGGTCGGTGCCCATCAAGTGGTCAATCCAGAACAGGAATTTGGTAAACGGTTTGCCAACCGGATATTATACAGACATCTCATCGCCGATACCAACCTCGGAGCAGATTTACACCTGACGGAAATTTTTATTCAACCTTCGATGATTGGCAAAAGTCTTGTTGATCTCGCTCTGCCCAGGCGTTATGGCGTTATAGTCGTGGGGATAAGAAGGGGAAGCCCCCCGAAAATTCTGCAACCCTCACCAAGCGCCCCACTCGAGGCCGACGACACCCTGATAATCGTTTCGAGTGAATCGGCAATTCCTCAGCTAATCAAGGGGGTATAGGTATGAAACTTGCTCATTCCGTGCGGTTGGCCGGCGGGTTCCTTATTGGGTTGAACCTGTTGATGGCCTTTGGCTCGATATGGATTTTCGTCCGCATGACCCCAGCCATCGAATTAATCATCGACCGGAACGTCACATCCCTGCAGATGTGTGAGGAAATGCTTGCCGCACTGGCTCTGGCCAATAAAAAACAATCTGAGCGAACAACAGCCATGGGCTCCGTGCAAGAGACCTTCAGGAAAGCCTTACAGAGAGCCCAGCAGAATATTACCGAAGAAGACGAACCGGCCATCATAAAATCGATAAGCCAAAACTACCTCCAAGCCTTTGCCGGTGAGGCTGCAGCACTCACCAAAACAGTTGATGCGGTCCAGAGCCTGGGTGCCGCAAACAGAGCGGCTATGGTGGCTGCCGACAAAAAAGCCAGGCAGTTTGGCAATGCCGGAGCCTGGGGCATTGTTTTCATGGCCACCGTGGTATTTCTGATTGGCATGCTTTTTATTCGTAGCCTGAAAAAAAATCTCGTCCATCCATTGGAAGAGATCCACTCAGTGACAACAGCCTATCAGCATGGGGACACCATGCGGCGATGCACCGGAACGGGCATACCCAGAGAAATTCACCAGGTTTATCGAGAGCTGAATGAAATTCTCGATAAGGGCAGTGTGGCAAATTTTCCTGGACAGCGACAGGGACAACCGCCTAACTAATTGTAGCCATCTATGTTTTCTACCTTCACGGAGGTATTTACCACGCCATAAAATTAATATATTGCAAATTCATCGCCATTTTGCTAGAGTGTCTGGTTCACTCGCGTTAGTGTCAGACCAGAACATAGGTTTTTTTTGGGGAAGTTGCGCAAATCTGGACAGACACGAACATATCGACCGCCGAAGACTGCACCATGGTTTTCTATTAGAGGTCGATTTTTCTTTCCTGGGCAGGCTTTGCACAACAAGTTTTCTTTTGGAATCAACCCAATATTATTTATAGGTATTTCTATGTCTTCTGAGTATGCACCACCGTCGTGTTCTTTTATCGATTTTAACCTTTCCACCCCCCTTCTTCAAGCTGTCATCGACGCCGGCTACGAAACCCCGACACCCATCCAGAAAGAGATGATTCCTCATGTCCTTCAGGGCAGAGATGTAGTCGGCCAGGCCCAGACCGGTACCGGAAAAACCGCCGCTTTCGCCCTGCCTCTCCTGTCACGACTCCAACCGACAAAGAGCAAAAGCCCGCAGATTTTAGTGCTCGCCCCGACCAGGGAGCTTGCCCTGCAGGTAGCTGAAGCTTTTATGGATTATGGCAAATATCTGAAAAACTTCAATGTCCTGGCCATCTTCGGCGGCCAGGACTACAATATTCAGCTGCGTCAGCTGCACAAGGGAGTCCAGGTCGTTGTCGGCACACCTGGCAGAGTAATGGACCACCTTCGCCGGGGCACTCTCAAGCCGGAGAGTATTCACAGCCTGGTACTCGATGAAGCCGACGAAATGCTCCGGATGGGTTTTCTCGACGACGTCGAATGGATCCTCGACCAACTGCCTAGTCGAAAACAAACCGCCCTGTTTTCAGCGACCATGCCGCCAAATATTCGCAAGATTGCCCAGAAATATCTGAACGATCCGGTCGAAATCACCATCAAAGACAATGCGGTTACCGCCCAGACCATTAACCAGCGCTGCCTGGTCACAGCAGGCGGCTTTGCCAAAAAGATTGATGCCCTGTCGAGAATTATTGAAGCCGAAACCGTTGACGGCATCCTGGTTTTTGTGCGCACCAAGATTCAGACGGTCGAGATAGCCGAACAGCTGGTAGCGCTTGGTTTTTCGGCAGCCCCACTGAACGGCGACATTCAGCAAAGCCAGCGACTGCGTACAGTCGAACAATTGAAAACTAAAAAAATAGATATCCTGGTGGCAACAGATGTCGCAGCTCGTGGTCTTGACGTTGAACGGATCAGCCATGTAATCAATTTCGACATTCCTTTTGATACGGAATCGTACATTCACCGGATCGGCCGAACCGGCAGAGCTGGGCGAAGCGGTGAGGCTATTTTGTTTGTCAACCCGCGCGAGCAATCGATGCTCAGATCAATTGAACGGGCAACACGGCAGAAAATTCAGCCGATGCACCTGCCTTCAGTTGCCGACATCAACAAAAAAAGGGTTGAGCAGTTCAAAGAAAAGATCACGACAGCGCTGCAAAAAGATATCTCTTTTTATGAAAATCTGATTGCTGAATACCTGGAGCAGACCCAGGTAGATCCTCTTCAACTGGCAGCGGCCCTGGCTCAGCTCAGCCAGGGCAGTACACCCCTGCTCAAGGCCGAACCAAAGTTTCGTGATGATCCGGCCCCGGCCAATCGGCGGGCCCAACCGGTCAGAGCCACCCGAACTGCCCGGCCAGCCGAACAAAAGCCTAAAATCAGAAAAAGCATGGCCGTACAACTCCCGCCGGACGAAGGCATGGAACGTTTTCGCATCCAACTCGGCAATAACGAAGGGGTGAAACCGGGGAATATTGTCGGAGCGATTGCCAATGAAGCAGATATCAACAGCAAGTATATCGGTCGCATAGCCATCTTCGATAGCTACAGCACCGTCGATCTGCCTTTCGGCATGCCGGAAGATATTCTGCGCGTCCTCCAGCGTGCCCGGATCGGCAGCAGGGCGATGAAGCTGCAAAAGATAGCGGACACCACTCCTGCCATTGCCCCGGCGCAAAAAACCAAAAGACGGACCATCGACACAAGAAAAAAAGACCAGTACCAAGCGCCTGCCGCGGGCGCCAGTCTCTAACAGGAAACGAGTATGCTGCAGCATACCTTCTGTCATATTCCCGGCATCGGCACGAAAACAGAGCGGCAACTGTGGGCGGCGGGCATTACCAGCTGGGACCTCTGGCAGCACCAACCGCCCATCCGACTGTCGGCCGCCACCAGCCATGAAGCAGCGAGCGTCCTGCAACAATCACTCGCTGCGCTCGACAACGATCCGGCCTTTTTCATCGACCAGCTCGGCAGCACCGAACCCTGGCGGATATTCCCGCACTACCGGGACCGCACGGTATACCTCGACATAGAGACGACCGGCCTCGACGATTATGCCGAGGTGACGACCATCGCCCTCTATGACGGCAAGGAGGTATTTACCTATATCAACGGCAGGAATCTGGACGATTTTGTCGACGACATAGAGAAATATCAGGTCATCGTCAGCTATAACGGCAAAAGTTTCGACATACCTTTTCTGGAGAGATTTTTTCGCATCCGCCTCAATCACGCCCATATCGATCTGCGTTATGTCCTGGCCAGATTGGGTTTGAAAGGTGGTTTGAAGGGATGTGAAAAACAGTTGGGGTTGCACCGTGGCAACCTCGATGGAGTTGACGGCTATTTTGCCGTACTCCTTTGGCGGCAATACCTGCAAAAAAATGACGAGAAGGCCCTTGAAACCCTTCTCGCCTATAATATTGAAGATACGGTCAACCTGGAAAGACTGATGGTTGAAGCCTACAACCGAAATGTGTTGAACACTCCTTTTGCCAAACAACTGGTCCTGCCCTTTCCTGCTCCACCACCGAATCCTTATTGCGCTGATTATGACTGTATTACTCAAATCAAGCGCTCGCTCTACTCATAGCACCAGAATAACTTATAGTTCAACTTCCATCCCTTCTCTGGCATAAAACACCTCGGTCTTCCCGTATTTTCCCGGCTCGCAGTAAATTTTTGCAAATTCATCGAGGGTTGCATCACTGCGGTCAGGGTCATGGTGGAACATGGCCAGCTTTTTTACCCCGGCCCGGTTGGCGGCGGCTATAGCGTATTCCATCGTCGTGTGGCCCCAGTTAATGCGTGCGCTGTACTCGGCATCGGTATACTGCGAATCGCAGATAAGCAGGTCGGCTCCGGCAAAGAACTGTTCGACAGCCAGGTTCTGCTCGAGTGCCACTTCATTGCCTTCGATGGCCATAGCCTCATCATAGCCGGGATCGGCCGGATCGGTAATAAACAGATTGCGAAACGGTTCGGTATCGTAGCAGGTGCAGACCACCCGGCCATCATATTCAAAACGGTAGCCGAGCGCAGTGATCGGGTGGTTGAGCAATTTAGTTGCCAGGCGCAAACCGTCGCCGAGATCGATATTCGGATCTTCCTTTACCCGCACATATTCGATGTCGGAAGCCAACTCTCCAAGGTTAATCGGGAAGTAGCGATATTTCATCTGGCCGCCGACAACTTCTTCCAGCGGATCTTCTTCAAAAGATACTGGCCCGTGCACTTTCAATTTAGTATCCGGAATATAAATAGGCGTAAAAAATGGATAACCCATGATATGGTCCCAATGGGTATGCGACAGGAAGATGTCCGCCTTAATCGGCCCCTTGGGCAGATCAGTGGCCATAAGTGAATTGCCCAGCGAACGTATGCCAGAGCCGGCATCGATGATAACAAGGCGATTGTCCCGACCGACCCGAAGCTCGATGCAGGCGGTATTGCCGCCATATTTCTGTGTGGTTGGACCGGGGCTGGGAATGGACCCCCGCACTCCCCAAAAACGAACCTTCATAGCCGCTCCAGGTTAAATTTTTAAAAAGATCTCAGCCTTTTTTATCTCTTGGACCACCCGGTCGCCGATGCCGCAAAACTGTTCCCAGGGCAGCTCAACGAGAGTCAGCAGTTGAGCTGCCTCTTCTTCCGCCGGAAACGGGTCGCCGGCGTAGCCATGATCGACAATATTACTGTACAGGTTGCCAAGAGCGACCAGGGCGGCCTGCTTGCCAAGCTCGCCGGTAAGCGTCTCGACCTGATGGTGGCTGCCGATGCAGGTGGTTATAACCTGGTTGAGCTTCCATTTTTCGGCAATCATCAAACCAACTTCCTGGTGATCAATGCCCATGACCTCCAGTTCAACCTGGTGCAGAGGTAATTGTTCGGATCTGGCTATCTTCAGGACTTCAATATATTCATCTCCAAAAGGCACTTTGCCGAGATCATGCAGCAGACCGGCAAGAAACAGCTCTTCTCTTTCCATGACCGCCATCCCCTTAACCTCGCCCAGCAACTTGGCGCTCACCCCGGCGCCAATGGAGTGGGCCCAGAACTTGGTGGTCGGCAGGGCTTTGGATTTCCTGGATCCGGCGACACTGCGGATAATGGCGGTACTGAGAGCCATGTTTTTAACGGTGTTCATTCCGAGCATGGTAATCGCCCGGGTAAGAGAGGTGACTTTATTAATTAAGGAATAGTAGGCTGAATTAATGAGTTTTAACACCTGCCCGGTCAGAACCGGATCAAGGGAGATAACCTTATTGAGTTCATTGGGCGAGGCGTCGGTACGGCTGCAGATCTCCATAACCTTTCCGACAGTGGTCGACAGGCTGGGCATCTTATTGATAAACCTCTCAATATCCCGCCGCTGCCGTTCTTTATCAACAATCATATTTTCAATTTAAGATCAAATATTTGGGCAAGGTGACACTACACGTTCTGCTGAATTATTCTATCGAAACAATTCGGCAAAATCAAGACAGGCAGCAAATTAATGGCGGCAGAAGGCAACGGCATCTTTATACGCAAGTCCCTTGCCGCCAAAGATATCAAGGGCACTGCCGACTGTAACATCCAGTCGATTGTGTCCTGCCTCTTTCAGCAGCTGCAGGTCTCGCAGGTCTCTGATCCCTCCGGCATAGGTAGTTGGCAGAGGGGTCCAGGCGGCAAGTTTTGCAACCAGCTCCTCTTCTATCCCGGCACATTTACCTTCAACATCGGCAGCGTGGATAAGAAATTCATCACAGTGACCGGAAAGCTCCTTAAGAACTTTCTCTGAGATAATCACCTCGGTAAATTTCTGCCATCTATCGGTGACGATGTAGTAGCTATTATTTTTCTTCCGACAACTCAGATCAAGAACCAGCCGTTTTCGCCCAACTGTCTTGACCAGTTGGCGCAGCCTGGTCATATCTATAGCACCATCGTTAAAAACAAAGGAGGTGACAATGACATGGGAAGCCCCCCTGTCCAGCCACTTGCCGGCATTTTCGGCATTGATGCCACCGCCAAGCTGCATCCCGCCCGGCCAGGCGGCAAGCGCCTGCTCAGCCGCGAGGTCATTGCCCGGACCAAGTTTGATTATATGGCCGCCGGTAAGATTATCTCGGCGATAGAGCTCGGCAAACCAGGCAGGCGGCTTGCTGGCGATAAAATTGGTCTGCACCACCTCCGGTGCATCATCCTGCAGCGTCGACCCGACTATCTGCTTAACCACTCCTCCGTGGAGATCGATGCACGGCCTTAATTTCATGTAGTTTACCCCTGATATAGAAAAAGCGGGATGCTTGTCCAGCATCCCGCTTTTGTATTTTACAATCCCTCAAGTACCTGGCCGCAACCAGAAAAGATCATATTAGCATTGTTTAATGAGCATAGTTGAAGGATCAAGCATCAGGATGGACCCGGGATCCACCGAACAGGAGTCGCATTTGACGATATTCAATTTCATATCATCGCCCTCGGGCTTGATCAGCAGGACGGTATCGAACAGGCTGTCAACCTCATGACAGGGAGCGGGAACACCGGCGGCGCTGACCCGCTTGTCACCGCGGTGGCTGACTGCTGAAAACCAGATCATTTTCAAGCCCCGATCTTTCATGAAATTGCGCAATTCTTCAAGTGACTGCTTGTCGTTGTTTTCAAAATCGTAGCCATCGATAATCAAACATTCCGGCTTATAGATATTCTGCTTGACCAGATCGTCGAGACGTTCTTCAAGTTTTGCCCTGGAGAAGGAGCTTTCTTTAAAAGTCATTATCATCCGGTTTTTCATAACCTCTGGAATAGACTCAATCTTCTCACCATCAGTCAGCAGGCCGAGGATATCGTCATACCAGGTGCGTGTCTTGTCGACACCTTCGCCTATTGCCACATGCAGTACTTTATTGCCAAGCAGCATGCAATCCAATGCAAACTGCACCAGGATTGCCGTTTTGCCGAGTCCAGCCCTGGCCATAACCAGGCCCATCATTGTTCCACCCGCCTTTCCCTCAAGCCCAAGGGCCCGAAGTGGATTGTTAACTATCAAATCGTCTTCCATGGCAGTTCACCTTTATTATTCCTTTTCATCCGGCATTATTCACGCCGTCATCAATGTAATTTTTGTACTAATATAGTAGTAATCTGAAGCTCGGCGTTTATCAACCGTTCTTCCTTTCGTCCTGATACTTTTTAACCAACTCTTCACTCACGCTCTTGGGCACTGGTTTAAAAGTGGCAAATTCCATAGTGAATTCTGCCTTCCCCTGGGTCAGCGAACGCAGCGTGGTCGAGTAACCGAACATCTCGGAAAGCGGTACTTCCGCTTCAACAACCGAGTAGTTGCCTTCCTCGGTGGTGCCGATGATCATGCCGCGCCGCTGGTTGATCGACCCCATTACCGAACCCTGAAACTCGGAAGGCCCCTCAACGGCAACTTTCATTATCGGTTCCATAATCATCGGTTTGGCCTTGAGGTACCCTTCCTTGAAAGCGCCTATGGAAGCAAGCTGAAAGGCAATATCGGAAGAGTCGACCGCATGAAATGCCCCGTCATTGATAACACAGCGAACCCCGGTAATCGGTGCGCCGCAGAGCGACCCTTTTTCCGTGGACTTCTGGAAACCTTTGTCACAGGAACTAATGTATTCACGAGGTATAACCCCGCCGACAATTTTGTCGACAAATTCATACTCACCTTCTTCCATCGGCTCCAAAAAGCCAGCCACCCGACCATACTGACCGGACCCACCAGTCTGTTTCTTGTGGGTATAATTGAAATCGGCCCGCTGGGAAATGGTTTCACGGTAGGCAACCTGAGGCGCACCGACATTGACGACGGCACCGTACTCACGCTTCATCCGCTCTATATAAACTTCGAGATGCAATTCCCCCATCCCGGAAATAATGGTTTCGCCGGTTTCATGATCGACAAAGGTTTTAAAGGTTGGATCTTCTTTGGTAAAACGGTTCAGAGCCTTGGACATATTGATCTGTGCTTTATTATCGGCAGGAATGACCGCAAGCGAAATGACCGGTTCCGGGATATGCATGGAAGTCATGGAACAGGAGATGTTCTCGGAGGTAAAAGTATCACCCGAGGCGCAATCAACGCCAAACAGGGCGACGATATCACCGGAACCGCAGGAATCAATTTCTTCCATTTCATTGGAGTGCATCCGGCAGAGACGACCGACTTTGACTTTTTTGCCGGTCCTCCTGTTGAAGATCGTATCACCTTTGGCCAGCTTGCCCTGATAGGACCGCACATAGGTCAACTGACCGTACCGCCCATCTTCCAATTTGAACGCCAGCATAACCAGGGGATCGTCGGGATTGTTGCTGACCGCGAACTCTTTCTCTCCGTCATTGAGATCAAGAGCCATATTGACAACGTCTGTGGGACAGGGCAGGAAACTCTTGACCGCATCGAGCAGCGACTGAACACCTTTGTTTTTATAGGCGGAACCAACAAGTACCGGGGTAAAGTCCAGGGAAAGAGTCCCTTTACGAACGGCGTCATAGACCAGTTTAGTATCCACCTCACCGCCCTCGAGCAGAGCCTCCATCAAATCTTCGGAGAACATGGAGACTTCTTCCAGCAATGCGTCATGCTTGCTTTTCGCCTCTTCCTGCATGGCGGCGGGGATCTCTTCTATGCGAATATTTTCCCCGCTGGCACCGTCAAAATAGACCGCTTGCATGGTGATGAGATCGACGACACCGTTGAGTTCACTCTCCAGACCAATCGGCATCTGCATTAAATGGGCATTAAGTTCAAGTTTCTCGCGCAGCTGCCTGGTCACTTTCTCAGGATTGGCGCCGGTACGGTCGCATTTATTGATAAAAGCGATACGCGGAACATTATACCGGGTCATCTGCCTGTTGACCGTGATGGACTGGGACTGCACCCCGCCCACCGAACACAGCACGAGCACTGCACCGTCCAGGACCCTCAGAGCCCTCTCGACCTCGACAGTAAAATCAACGTGACCCGGAGTATCGATAATGTTGATGTCAATATCCTTCCAGGAACAGTAGGTCGCGGCGGACTGAATGGTGATACCACGTTCTTTTTCAAGCTCCATGGAATCCATTTTTGCTCCAACGCCGTCTTTACCCCGTACCTCATGGATCGCATGAATCCTTTTGGTATAATACAGGATACGTTCGGTCAAGGTGGTCTTGCCTGAATCGATGTGGGCGCTGATACCTATATTTCTTACTTTCGACAAATCCTTACTCATGGCTGCTGTCCTCTGCAACGTTGCAACCGGCTTCCATCCGGCGTCGCTTATAAAAAGCTATGGGAAAATAAAAAAGTAAGGAGTTACAGCAGGCTGTAACTCCTTACGCAACTGATTCGACTGATACAAACTTCCACGCAGAAGGCCCCATGGTAAACGGCCTGCCACTCATTACTAAATAAATAACCTCTCTTTGTACATCAAGCATCCCATAAAAGCTAGAGAAAAAACTAAAGCTATCATCTTTATATTCCGTTGTTCTTTATGCCAACCCTCTCGAAAGCTCAAGAAGGGTGATAAAAGAAAAAATCGTTGACAGATAAACTATCCTCTTGTAAATAAGAATCATTATTTAATAATAACTGGTCCTGCTGTGCTGTAAACAGTACAGTTTATAATTACTACAACTCTTTTATGGAGGTCTAGATGAGCAAAACCATTGAAAACTTAAAGGCTGCGTTTGCAGGAGAATCTCAGGCTCGCAATAAATATACTTTCTTTGCCAAAGTAGCCCGCAAGGAAGGATATCATTATATCGCCAGAATCTTTGAGGAAACGGCTGAAAATGAAATGCGCCATGCCAACGATCACTTTAAGCTTCTAAATGGACTTGGTGACACTGCAGCAAACCTGAAGGAAGCTGCTGATGGTGAAGATTATGAGACTGTGTCCATGTATCCTACTTTTGCCAAAGAAGCAGAAGAAGAAGGCAACATGGAAGCTGCCATGCTTTTCATGCAGATTGGCAAAATTGAAGCACATCACCGTGAGAGATATAAAAAACTGCTTGAGATGGTCAAAAGTGGTTCAGTTTTCACCCGAAAAGAGCCAATTAAATGGAAATGCTCCCTCTGTGGATACACCCACACCGGGACTGAGCCACCAGCAAAATGTCCTGCTTGTAAACATCCGAAAGAATATTATGAGCCGGCCGACATGGATATGTAATTGCGTAGCCATTGTGAAATGTTGCTGAAATGCTGCTATTGATAACCAACGCCTCGTGCTCTTTGCGTAAAAGTTGAGCAAGAGGCGTTTTTTTTAGTGAGTTCCACTATGGTCAGGCGAAACTGTTTTACCCAAACAACAGCTAAGAACATGATCATGATGGTGTTTTGTCTTGTTTTTCTTACCTTACTCACCAGTTGTGCTCATTCCCCAACTGTACAGACCCAAAGAGAAATTCTTTATTTAGCACCGCAACCTGCCACAGTTAAAAAGTTCCATACGCCCGCATTTCTTATTAAAAACCCCGAAGAGCAGTATAACAGGATAGGCATGCCAAGTGTCCGTGAGGCGGCAAATCAAAAACCCGAAATATACGTTGCCCCGGATTCCCCCGCTATTTTCTTTGAAGCACAGGCATTCACTACCTCCACAGGAACATATCACAACCTGCTTTACAGAATACATTTTGAACAAGTACCATTTGCTCTCAATAAATTTAACCTCACAGCCGGTAATAACCCCGGCATCCTTATCATCTACACCATAGATGGGAAAGGACAACTGCTCTTGGTCACCACTGTGAACACCTGCGGCTGTTTCCTGGCCTTTTTCCCCACCAAAGCATTACCGGACCAGTCATTTCCAGCCGATTGGCCAGTCAAATCTCAATGGGTTTACGGCTATAATCTGCCAGCTCTGCTTCAGCCTAACCAGCCTGAGGGCTCGGAAAGAATTGTCTTCACCCTGGAGAGTGAAACCCACCGGATAAGCAATGTGGCGATTGCCGGGCACGACACCCTGCAACAGCTCTATCATACTGTTGACATGGGGCTTTTTCCGATGAACTCTCTCTACCAACTTCCCTTTAAAAACAGCACAGAATCTTTCTTCGAAACAACTGGTCCACGTGAGGGCTATGTAAGAAATAACACAAAATTTCTAGAAAGATTGCTCATCAGCTGGTGGGCCTTTGATCTCCATGTTGGCGAAGACAAGGCATATGGGGCCGCCGATACCAGCGAAACCATCTTTTACACCAGCCTCAAATTCTGGGACAGAAAAGCCTCGGATCTTAAAAATTTTCCGCGTTTTCTTGCTTATTGGGGGTGGAAACTGTAGTTGCCGCTTCATAACTATCGCAACTGCTCAAGACTTCTTGCTTCACCACAAATTTAATGGTGAATCTCCTTTACTCTGCCGACCGCGCCACTTTCGAGTCGAACCTTAATCCCATGGGGATGCGTAGGTGAATTCGTCAGAATGTTTTTCACTTTGCCCAATGTCAGCGTCCCTGTCCGTTGATCCTTTTTCAAGACAATGGCAACGGTGCAACCCCGTTCTATATCCGCTCGTTTTTTCCCATCCATATTCTTTCCTGATATTTTCAATCCATCCCGGGCCCTGCTACCTTGTCCTCTCACCTGCCCCGGAATTTTTGGTTTCTTCGGTCTTTTCGGTTTTGCCGGACGAACCTTGGTAACCTGCGTTAACGGCACATTGTGTCTTGGGATATACCCCTCTTCCACTTCACGCACCAGAGGATGGCGGATCAGACACTCGATCGCCTCAAGAAGCTTAACCTCATCAGCACTTACCAGCGAAATCGCCTCGCCCTGCAGACCCGCACGCCCGGTGCGACCAATGCGGTGGATATAATCTTCAGCAACTTTTGGCAGATCGTAATTGACCACCTGCGGCAGTTCATTAATATCGATCCCCCGGGCAACAATATCGGTTGCCACCAGGACGCGTATCTCATGTGCCTTGAAAGCTGCTAAAGAACGAGTACGTTCGGCCTGACTCTTATCGCCATGAATCGCCACCGCAGAAATATCGTCGCGGGTCAGCCTCTGCACCAGTCGATCGGCACCGTCTTTTGTCCGGGTAAAGACCAGCACCTGCGTCCAGGCTTTATCCCGCACAAGATGACTAAGCAAAGCCGCCTTCCTTGTCTTGTCCACTTCGTAGAGCCATTGCCTGACTGTTTTCGCTGCCACGTTTTTCGGGGTGACATCTATTTTGACAGGGTTGTGCAGCAGGCTCTCGGTAAGCGCACGAATATCAGCGGAAAAGGTGGCCGAAAACAAAAGATTCTGGCGTTTGTGCGGCAGTAGAGCCAGAATTTTACGAACATCGTCTAAAAAGCCCATATCGAGTAGCCGGTCAGCCTCGTCAAGGACCAGGGTTTCCAGCTGGGCAAACTTTACCGCATTGCGGTTAAACAAATCAAGCAGACGTCCGGGGGTCGCCACCAGTATATCGATGCCCCCGCGCATTTGCATCATCTGTGGATTGATCTTCACCCCGCCATAGATCACCGCCGACTTGACGGCGACATATTTGCCATAATCGGCGACACAGCCGGCAACCTGCATTGCCAGTTCACGGGTCGGCGTCACCACCAGAACCCGAACATGGTTTGGCCGCACTTTTAGTCCGCTGCCAAGCCGCTGCAGGAGCGGCAGGATAAAACCGGCCGTCTTGCCGGTGCCGGTGGCCGCTGCCGCCAGCACATCCCTGCCGGCCAGCACCGCCGGGATGACCTCTTCTTGAATAGGAAAAGGGACAGCATATGCTTTGTCGGCAACAGCACGCAACAACGGTTTGGCGAGGCCAAGGCTGGAAAATGTCATAAAAACGAAAGCTCCGCGGCCTCAACCATCAGCCAGCTGAGATCATCATCCGCGCCACTATAGTTACTCTTGTTACGACATCTGCCAATATGGTCAAGGATTTCTCCGGCCAGTACCTTGCCAAGCTGCACGCCCTCCTGGTCAAACGAATTGATATTCCAGATAAATCCCTGCATGACGATCTTGGTCTCGTAAATGGCCAGCAGGGCTCCCATGGTGTAAGGGGTCAGGCGATCGGCCAAAAGGATACTGTTGGGCCTGTTGCCGGCAAAACGCTTATTAGGATTATCGTTATCCCGACCGGTAGCCATAGCCAGTGATTGGGCCAGCAGATTGGCCAGTAGTTTATCCTGGGAGGTCGTCTCTTTGATGACGATATCCCGGTCATACTGGTTATGCCGAAAACCGATAAACTCAACCGGCACGATAGTTGTCCCCTGATGCAACAGCTGATAAAAAGCATGCTGACCGTTGGTGCCCGGCTCACCCCAGACGATTGGGCCACTCTGAACGGCCAGTCGATTACCCTGACGATCAATTGACTTACCGTTGCTTTCCATATCGCACTGCTGCAGATGGGCGGCAAACCGAATCAAGGCCTGGCTGTAGGGTAGAACGGCGACTGTCTCATGCCCCAGGAAGTTATGGTTCCAGATACCGATCAGGGCCATCAGCAGCGGGATATTACGGCGAATATCCGTTTCTTCGGCAGCCCGGTCGATATCGTTTGCCCCACGCAGAATTTCAATCAGGGCTTCATAGCCCAGGGCAAAGCCGAGCATCACCGCGCCCACCATGGAAGTTGCACTATAACGGCCGCCGATATAATCAAACATATAAAAAGAGCGGAGGTAGCTGGCCGGATTATCCATCGGGCTGCCCTTGCCGGTAACCGCGACAAAATGTTTGCCGGGAGAAAGGCCGGCAGCAACAAAGGCCTCCCGCACCAGATGTTCATTGGTCAGGGTCTCAAGGGTGGTGCCACTCTTTGAGACCACGTTTACCAGGGTGCAGCTCAAATCAAGACCCCGGAGAACACCAGCCGCATCGTCCGGGTCGACGTTAGAGATGAATCGCACCGACCTCCCCGGCTGCACGTATGCCGCCAGGGCAAGATACAGCGCTCGTGGTCCCAAGTCTGAACCGCCAATGCCAATCATCACCATAGTGGTATATTTTTGTCCTGCTTCATTGACGATACGCCCGCTTGCCAGGTCCTTGAGAAAAACCTGCAGCTTATCAAGCTCTGCTTTTTCCTGGCCAGTTGCCTCGGGATGGACCGGTGTGGTGAAGATGTCACGGGCCGCGGTATGCAAAACCATCCGTTCTTCACTTTCATAACCGTCTATCCGGTTGATGATTTTGCCCTGTTTCATCTTTTTGAACTGCTGGGCAACCTGACTTTCATCGGCCAAATCCTGCAAAGCATCCAGGACAAGGTTATCGATGCGCTGTGTTCCATAGAGCAGTTTAAACTCCCCTGTCCGGCAGGTAAAAGAGAGCAGTCGATCACGGGTCAGCGAATTCTGTCGACTCAGTGAGAAAGGATTTACAGCCAGTTTTTGCAATTTGAGAAAGGCAGGATGAGATACTATACCTGAATAATGCATCATTATTCCTCCTTGTGGTTTATTTGACAGCATTGCAGGAATGCCATTAACAATGGTAGTGTTTTCTGATCAAAATGCGAGAAAATGACGATTAATTGTTCAAAGACCGCACAATGCGATAAATTACAAGAAAAACGAGCAAAGTCTATGGTATTTATTCAACAGGATACACCTGGAAACATTCCCTCAGCGTTTACCTTATAGGAGAAGTTCTATGAATGCGAAAATCATCAGCAGACGAAACTTTCGAATCGACAAGAAAGAGAAACTCGTCCCCCTGCTTAAAAAGTTGCGCAAGTCAGCTGAGCAGCAGAAAGGTTTTATCTCGCGCTCCACCTATTCAAGCCTCAACGACCCGGGAGAGTATCTCGTTATCAGTGAATGGGAAACAGTCGACCACTGGGCCGAGTGGATGAACAAAAAGACAACCAAACAGTTACAGGGCGATATCGATTCCCTGATTGGTGAGAAGACTTTTTTTGATGTGTATAAGCAGGAGGAATTCTAACGGCGTCTGCGGTGCTGATAAACGCACTGCCCCGGAATATTATCGGATTACCCTCCTGTCTAGAGATTGGACAGGAGGGTACGAACGAGGAACTAGGCTGCTCGGCGAAAATCGGGTTGATCGTTGATCGGCGTTTCCGGTGGACGATTCACCTGAAAATCACCCTGGATGAGCTGACCGCGCTTTTTCTCCTCGGCATCGAATCCTGCCAACTTTTTGCGGATCCCCATCGTCATGAGAAGAACTACCGTTGCCACTCCAATCACCGCTGCATAGAGCCATTCCTGAAAACCCGGTACAACCTCACCCATGACAACTTTGGCGCAGAAGCCGATCCCCATGACCAGAAAACCGAGAATAAGCGGGCTCAGGATATTGGCGACTAACGACTCTGTTGCCCAGAACGGCCGGGCGGGATTTCTCGCGCCAAGCAGGGTAACCGCAAATAACAGCGCAGTAACACACAGGCACAGCACACCATACAAAAGATACATAGCAAACCTCCGTTTTCGCGGACACTACCGCGGTCGGCCGAAGGGGTCGGCTCGCCCCGGCAATGGGGGTGGTTAAGGCTTGCGCCGCGCCATACTTCCCATGGCACATTTTATGACTGACATATTATGTATGGGAAAAAATATCTGCAATAAGAATTACTATGGTTCGAAAAAATTATGAGACCAAGCCCTTCTCTGCCTGGGCCTGAATAGCTGTAATTGCCACCGTGTTGACTATATCGGTGACCACACAGCCGCGGCTGAGATCGTTTACCGGTTTATTCAAGCCCTGCATGATCGGGCCGATAGCCACTGCGCCGGCAGAGCGCTGCACTGCTTTGTAGGTATTATTGCCGGTATTGAGATCGGGAAAGATAAAGACCGTCGCCTTGCCGGCTACCTTACTGTGCGGCATCTTCGTTTCGGCAACCGTTGGATCGACCGCCGCATCATACTGGATCGGCCCTTCGAGCAACAGATCAGGTGCCAGCTGGTGGGCGATCTCCGTCGCCTTTTTCACTTTTTCAACCTCTTCACCGATACCCGAGGTTCCCGACGAGTAGGACAGCATGGCGACATAGGGTTTTATGCCGAACAGCTCCGCCGTCTTGGATGATTCCATGGCAATTTCGGCCAACTGTTCGGCTGTTGGTCGTGGGTTGACCGCGCAGTCGCCATAAGCCAGCACCCGGTCCTCCAGACACATGAAAAAGACCGACGACATGATGGTGCTGCCCGGTTTGGTTTTGACAAACTCAAGAGAAGGCCGCACCGTGTTAAGTGTGGAATGGACCGCGCCGGAGACCATACCGTCCGCATGCCCTTTATAGACCATCATGGTGCCGAAGTAGTTGACGGCCGACATCACATCGCGCGCGTTATCGGGGGTAATCCCTTTATGCTTGCGCAGTGCGAAATAGGTCTCTGCATAGTCGTCAAGAAGATCGGATGTTACCGGATCGATGATTTTTACCCCGGCAAGTGCCAGGCCCAGATTTACAATCTTGTTCTTGATCGCCTGCACCTTGCCGAGCAGAACAATCTCCACCACATCCCGGTGAATGAGAATTTCCGCCGCCCGCAATACCCGTTCGTCTTCACCTTCCGGCAACACAATGGTCTGCTTGAAGGCACGGGCACGATTGACCAGGCCGAACTCAAACATCTTTGGCGTGGTAAACAGCAGGCTGTAGCCGACAATTTTTTTTCGCAACTCCGAAGTACTCACATGAGACTCGAACAATCCTAACCCGGAGGCGATTTTCAGGGTTGAATCAGGGGTGATGCAGTTATGGATAGCCTTTATCTTCATAGCCGTGGTAAAGGTGTCATCCTCGACCTTCAGGATTGGCACAAGGTCATCCATCCCCTGGAGCAGATTGCTCAGAATTTCATCGGGCTGCAGGTACCCGGTTAAAACCATGCCACCGATATTGGGCATGTTTGACGACCGGTAAGCCGCAAGCATGCCGAGAATAATATCAATGCGGTCGATTGATGTTATGACAAGATTATCATTATCGAGTCTTGGTAATAAATTTCTCAGATTCATCGCTGCGATAACAAAGCGCGATACCGGTCTGTTCAATTGCTTATTGCCGTAGATTACTTTTGCATCCAGGGCCCTGGCTATCTCGGCCATGGTCGGACGATCCAGGGTTTCTTCAAAGGGGATCGAATAGATCAGCTCTATTTCCCGCTGCAGTTTTTCCTGAAGAGCCTGAAGCATTTCCCGCTGGAGTTCGGCCGGGGTCCTGTTGACGATAATCGACAGAATTTTTGAGCCCTTTTCCTCAAAGGATTCAATGGCAAACCGGCACGACCGGACCACGCCTTCGATAGAGCCCTGGTGGGCGTTGGCAATCATCAGCACCGGACAGCCGAGATTGTTGGCGATTTCAACGTTGAGCTCAAACTCAAACGCCGCCGAATCGCTCTCAAAATCGGTACCCAGGCAGAGCACGAAATCATAGTCGTTTTCCAGGTTTTTATAGCTGTCGAGAACCCCTTCCAGAAGTTTGTCGTATTTTTTATCGGCAACGAGAGTCCGCGCTTCGTCAAAGGTATAGGCATACATTCGGCGGTAGGGGATATTCAGCTTATAATGGGTGGAGATTAGATGGAGAATCTCATCTTTTCCATCGGCATTGTACCTGGTGTTGACGATCGGACGGAAAACAGCGACACGTCCCAGGTTTCTAACCAGAAATTCCATGACGCCAAGAGCCACCAGGGAGATGCCGCTTTTCGGTTCCAACGCGGTAATATAGAGATTTTTCGACATACTTGGTTCCTGTAATTTTTAATGACAATCCTGTTTAATAGACTCGTAGAAAACATGAAATCTACGATGGCTAAGTAGATAAGCGTAGTCTTCGAAAAACTTCAGCTGCGAAGCGCGCAAAATTTAAATCATTTCGACGTACTAGAGTACGTTTTAATGATTTAAATTTTGCGGCAACGAAGCAGGTGAAGAGTTTTTACGACGCCATCCTGTTTTGTTTTGTACCTTTATGCTAATCTATGAAAATATTATCAATATAAAATGAGGGCATATGGATTTATTTATTGCAAGGCAGCCGATTCTTACAGTGCATAGAAAACTTTATGGCTACGAGCTGCTTTATCGAGGGACAAAGACATCATCGCTGAACAATACCAGCGGCAACAAGGCCACGACCAGCGTGCTGACCAGTGTATTTTTAACCGAAGGCATTGAAAAAATCAGTGGCTCACGGCCCTGCTTCATCAATTTCACCCGCGATCTGCTACTGCAGAATCTGCCCGCATCTTTTCCAAAAAAACTGATTGTCGTCGAGATTTTAGAAGATGTACCGCCGACCCCCGATATTCTCGACATCTGCAAAAAGCTGCGCAGTGACGGATATACCATTGCTCTCGATGATTTTGTCTATGACAAAAGCCTCGAGCCGCTGCTCGACATCGCTGACATTATCAAATTTGATTTCCTGTTAACCCCCATCGACACTCTGCAGAAAACCCTCTATAAACTGTCCAAATATAAGATCAAATATCTAGCCGAAAAGGTAGAAAGCTACGATGAATTCGTCCAGGCAAGCAAACTGGGATTTTCATATTTTCAAGGCTACTTCTTTTGTCGACCGGAAAAGATCCGCATCAGGGAAATCGATTCTTCGAAGATCAACCTGGTAAGTCTTCTGGCCGAGATCAATAAAAAGACCACGACCCTGCGGAAAATTGAAGAAATCATCATGCACGATGTGGCGATAGCCTATAAACTGCTCCGCTATATCAACTCTTCCTATTTCTATCGGCTCAAGAGAATCGATTCGGTCGCCCACGCCATAACTTACTTAGGCGAAAACGAATTGCGACGCTTTATCATCCTGGTGCTGGTCTCAGAGCTGGCATCCGACAAACCGGGTGAGCTGGTTCGATTGGCGGTTGTTCGGGCGAAAATGGCCGAACTGCTCGTCCTGGAAACTCCTTTGAAGGGCAAGGCCGACGAAATCTTTCTGCTCGGCCTTTTCTCCCTGCTGGAAGCCCTGCTTGACACCACGATCAATTATATCTGTGAACAACTTTCACTGAGCGAGCCACTGAAAAATGCCTTAGTGAGCCGGAGCGGCCCCTACGCCCCCTTTCTGGACGTAGTCCTCAGTTACGAAAAACGAGACAAGGCCGCCTGCCTCACCGCAACACGCACAATCGGTGTACCTACCGGCAAACTGGCCGAGATCTATCTGGAGGCAATCACCTTCACTCAATCGGTGCTTGGATAAAAGATATAAGGCGGGAGATATCAGTAAATGTCCTTGACAGCGGTGCCACTTATCGCCCGGATCTTTTTTAAATAGTTATAAATGGTAAAATTGGACACCCCGAGCCGCAAGGCCACCTGGCCGACCATGCCTTTAATTTGAAAGGCCCCTTTTTGCTCGAGGATTGTAACGAGGCGAAATTTTTCATCGCTGTTCATTGACGCCGGTCGCTTGCCTATCTCCAGTACCGACTCTTCAAACAGGGAATCCGCCGTATGGTCTATGGAAAAAGATATTTTTTCAGGACCATTGTTTTTCTTCCCCCCTGTATTGATCTGTGCTGCTGTCTTGTTGACAAAGGCCTGCAGCATCTGGATGGCATTGTGGTGATCGGTGGTGTTAAAGTTGACACAAAAGGCATAGATAACTTCGCCTTTACGGTTTCTAATATAGCTGGTTGAGGATTTCAGCTCACTGCCGTCATCCATCAGGGTCATAAAGCAGTGCCGGTCTTCTACGCCATTACCGTCCGTGAGAAGATGTTTTTTCACCACATCGGTTACCGGCGCACCAACAGTCCGTTTGGTGACGTTGCCGGTGATATGCACCAGTTGCATCTTTTCAGTAGTCAGGTCATGGATCACCACCTCGCAGTTGTCGCCGAACATATTGGTCATCAGATTGGCCAACTGCTTCAAGGTGGTGAATATCTGTTTTTTCTCAGCAGACATAACTCATGCTGGTATTAGGGCTTGAGACTTTTTTCAACCGCCTTGAGAATGTTCTGGTAGCCGGTGCAGCGACAGAGGTTGCCGGCATGGCCTTTGCGGATCTGCTCGGCGGTCACCTCCCCGCCCTGGTGCTTTTCTACAAAAGACGTCGAGGCCATGATAAAGCCGGGGGTACAAAAGCCGCACTGCACCGCTCCTTCTTCGACATAGGCCTGCTGCACAACAGAGAGCTTGCCGTCTTTCGCCTCCCCTTCAACTGTTCTAATCGCCTTGCCGTCGACCCAGACGGCCAGGTAGATACAGGCATCGACCAGCACTTCGTCGACCAGCACCGAACATGCCCCGCACTCGCCGACGCCGCAGCCTTCCTTAGTCCCGGTCAGACCCAAATCCTGTCGTACCAGTTCCAGTAGCGATTTTCGTACATCGATAAAAAGCGATCTGGACACCCCGTTGACGGTGCAGTGAATTTTTCTGAAACCATTATTGTCTTGCATTGTCATGTTACCTTGGTTCTGTTGTTTTCTGTCCAGCCGGATGCAATGCCCGCTGCAACGCTTTATGGGTGGCTCTTTTGGCAAGCTCGCTGATAATATTAAGGCGAAAATCTTTTGCCGCCCGCCATGAGGTACGCGGATTGACGTCACCAACCACTTGCTCGGCAATAAAATCAAACAGCTCGACGGAGAGTTCCCGCCCGAGCACCGCCTGTTCCGTTTTCGGGCATCGGATTGGCGTCGGCCCGGCAACCCCGAAGGCAATCCGGTAGTCGGTCAGTTTGCCGGCGGCGGTCTTCAGGCAGACGGCGCAGCCGATGGTGGCAATATCCATGGCATCGCGCATGGCATATTTATAGTAGCAGCCAAAAGAGCCCGCATAGCTTTCCGGAGTAATTTTAAAGCCAAGTAAAACGTCCCCTCGATGCAGATCCACCTTGCCGGGCCCAAGATAAAAATCGGCGATGGGCACTTCCCGCAGCCCGTCCGGACCTTCAATCTGCAAAAGAGCATTGAGGCAAAAAAGACCCGGCGCGGAATCGGCGCTGGTGACTCCGTTGCAGATATTGCCGCCGATTGTCGCCATGTTCCTGATCTGCGGGCCGCCGACACTATCCGCCGCATCACGCAGCATCGGCATGGTGTCCTGCAGCAGTTTCGATTCGACAATATCGGCAAAAGATACTGCCGAGCCGATCAGGATATTTTTTTCTGCATCCTGACTGATCCCGCGCAATTCAGCCAGGCCGTGAATATCGATCAGTTCGGCAAAGCCTGGTTTGCCGTGGCGCAGCTTAATGAGGATGTCGGTGCCGCCGGCGAGCAACCTGCTGTCAGGATATGCGGCCAGCAAGGCAATCGCCTCTTTAACGGAACCTGCTTTATGGTAACTCTTGAGATCAAACATTTCGTTCCCCCCGTAATGGCAAGAGACCGTTCCTGGTAAAATGGGTAAATAAGGTATGGGGGCTGAGCGGCAGCGAATTGATGGCCACACCCGTGGCATCGAGCAGCGCGTTGCGAATGGCCGGGGGCGGCGTAATCACCGGTGGCTCACCCAGGGCCTTGTTACCATAGCCGGAAGTGGGCTCAAAGGTTTCGACAAAATCGTGGTGCAGCTCCGGGATATCCATAAAGGTCGGAAACTTATAATCGAGCAGATTATTGTTGTAGACATAGCCGGTCTTCTTATCGATCAACACCTCTTCCAGCAGCGCCGCACCGATGCCCATAAAGGTGCCGCCATGGACCTGGCCGGCGGCCTGCACCGGGTTGAGGATAACCCCGGAATCATGGACATTGATAATCTTGTTGATCTTGATCTTGCACAGCGGGATATCGACATCGATATCAACAAAGGTGCAGCCGAACACCGGCGCATTGCTCGTTGTTTTATACGAGACCTCAGCGCTGAGCTGTCCGCCGCGCTCCTTATGGTAATAGCTGTCGATGGCCAGGTTTTTCAGCTCAACCACCCGCGCACTCTTTTGGGTATCGACAATAATGCCATCAATAATATCAAGACTCTCAGGATCCTTGCCGCTCATCAATGCCGCATGGCGGCATATCTTGGTCTTCAACTCAGTGGCCGCCCTAAACACTGCATTGGAGACGACATAGGCCTGCCGCGAGGCATAGGCCCCGGTGTCAAATGGCGTCACATCGGTATCCTGGGCCTGGACGACCCGCACATGGTCATAGGCGATACCAAGGGTCTCAGCGACCATCTGCGCCACCACGGTATCTGAACCCTGGCCGATCTCGGTCGCCCCGACCAGCACATGAACCATGCCGTCCTGGTTCAACACGATCCGGGCCCCGGCAATCTCCACACAGACGGGATAGGTGCCGGACGCGTAAGCGAGACAGGCCACCCCAAGCCCCTTGCGCACGGCTCCGGTTTTATGCTGCGCGTATTCTTTCTTCTTGCGGTCCCACTCGATAAAATCTCGCCCTTTAATTAAACACTCGGTAAGGCCGCAACTGGCAATTTTTTCTTTGCTTAAAGGGTTAACATCCCCCTCGCGGGCAATATTTCTCAACCGGAATTCCACCGAATCCATACCGATTTTTCGGACGGCATCCTCTGTTGCACACTCCAGGGCATATAGAATCTGCGGCGAACCATAGGCCCGCATCGCTCCGGCTGTAGGGATATTGGCGTACAGGGTCCGGGCATGGAAACGGGCAGGCGTCCTGGGGTACAACGAGCTTTGCTTCGCCCCACCCGCCGCGGCAATAGCGTGGCCATGGGAGGCGTAACCGCCGGTAAGCGAAATGGCATCCATCTCTCGTGCGACCATGGTGCCGTCGTTCATCACTGCTGTTTTCACCTTGATAAAGAAGGGATGGCGATTCCTGGTGCACAGCATGCACTCTTCCCGCGACAGATTAATCTGCACCGACCGACCATTCATATGCAGGCTCAGAAAGGCGGCCATCGGCTCAACGACGACATCCTGTTTGTTACCGAAGCCGCCGCCGATATACGGCTTGATGACCCGGATCTTGCTCAGCGGAAAAGAGAGGGCCTCGCTGGTAATGCGCCGGACAATATGGGGGATCTGGGTGGACGAGACAATGATGATCCTATCCATATCGTCCATATAGGCATGGGCAATATGATTTTCCAGGTGGACATGCTGGACCATGGCGGTGGCAAAATCGCCATCGACGACATGATCCGCCTCGGCCATGCCTTTGTCGACATCGCCGCAGCAATAGCGGTGTTCGCCGATAATATTGGCAGAGCCCTGGTGAATCTGTCTGGCGTCCTCTGCCATGATGTCCTCTGGGTGAATAAGCGGTCGATACTCTTCGTAAACGACTTTAATCTTGCCAACCGCCTGATTGGCGGTCAACTCGTCACGGGCCACGACGATGGCGATCTCATCACCCAGACAGCGGATATTACCGGTCAGCAGCAAACGGTCTTCCACATCCTTATGGTGTGGATCAAGGGAAAAGGGATGGCCGGCGGTGGCAAAGACATTTTGCGGCACATCCTTATAGGTAAAGACCGCCTCCACGCCAGGATGCTGCACGGCTGCGGTTATATCAATGTCACTCACCCGGCCGTGGCTGATCGTTGCCCGGAAATATTTGGCCGACAACATCCCCGGCCGGCGCATATCTTCGGTGTATTCGGCCCTGCCGGTCACCTTGGCTACGGCATCGGTGCGAATGACCGGTTTGCCTATCACCTGCTTTACATCATTATGTTGTGCCATGTTTATCCATCATTGCAAAAGAAAGCTTATTGGCCTGGGTGGTAATTTCCTGTTCATCAATCCCCGTCAACCGGCCTTTATCAACCACCACCCTGCCGGCGACAATGGTATACTCGGTTGCATGGTTAAAGCCTGAAAAAACTAGGGCGGCAACAGGATCGGACAGCGCCCCGGCATATTCCATCTTGCCGACATTAAAAATAGCCAGATCGGCAGCAAAACCCGGCTTTATTTCACCGACCTTGGCAAAGTTCAACATTTTCGCCCCGTTTTTGGTCGCCATGCCCAGCACATCGACGGCATTGAGGCAGGACGCACCATATTTCACCCGCTGCAACAACAATGCGTTGCGCACCTCACCGAGCATATCAGAGGAATCGTTGGAAGCTGCCCCATCAACGCCAAGCCCTACATTGATGCCCATCGCCCGCATCTCTGTTACTCGGCAGATGCCGGAGCCTAGACGCATATTCGACGTTGCACAATGGGCGATATGCGTGCCGGTCTGTTGCAGCAACTGCAATTCCTCGTCAATAAAATGAATGCCGTGAGCATAGGAAACATCGTCGCCCAGAAAATCGCAGTCAGCCAGCAAGGCAAGGGGCCGTTTGCCGTATAATTGCAGACAATAGTCATTTTCGTCCATTGTTTCCGCCAGGTGGGTATGCAGGCCCACCTTATATTTTCTGGCCAGCTGCACGGTCTGCTGCATAAGCTCTTTCGAAACGGAAAAAGGACTGCAGGGCGCCAGGACAATTTTGCGCATCGACAATTCCGAGTCATCATGGAACTGGTGAATAACCCGTTCGGAATCGACCAGAATCTCTTCATCGGTCTGCACCACGGAATCGGGCGGCAGGCCGCCGTCTTTTTTACTGAGCGACATCGAGCCACGGGTAGGTGAAAAGCGCATGCCCAGAGTCTGTGCTGCCTGAAACTGGGTGGCCATGATATCGCAGGAAATGGCCTTGGGGTAGAGATAGTGATGGTCGGTGGACAGCGTGCAGCCGGTTTTCAGCAATTCACCCATGGCTAGGAGCGACGAATAAAATACCGCCTCTTCATCGATATATTTCCATATCTCATAGAGATAGACCAGCCAGTCAAACAGTTTGGCGTTCTGTACCGCTGGGATATTTCTGGTCAGGGTCTGATAAAAATGATGGTGGGTATTAACGAAACCGGGCAACACCACATGGTTGGAGCAGTCGATAATCCGGCCGTTGAAAGATGCGCTCTCTTGCCCGGAAGTGCTCTGCCCGATCCGCTCAATACGGCCGTCGCTCAGGACAATATCAACATTTTTCATCGCCTGCTGACCGCTGCCCGGCCAGACAGAGAAGCAGTTTTTTAATAAAAGTGTTTTATTGGGCATATTTCTTTATTGCCTCCAACAACGGCATTGCGAGCCTTACAGCTTATCCAGCAGTCCGGTTTTTTTGTTAAATTCTTCAATCAAGTCGTCTATTTCATCCACTTTGTCAACGATGGAGCTCCAGTACGATTCGTTGTACCACTGCTCCTGTATTTCGGCGTAACTCTTACCCTGCTGTTCGACCCAGGTGTAATATTTCAGGTTATGAATCCGTTTCTTGCCGTAATAGGTCAACTCTTCCATGCTGTCCATAGTCAGCCCAATGAGATCTCTCTGGTAGACCACTTCGGCATCGGTTGCGGTGAAGCTGCCGCACTCGGCGGTCAGTTCGTCAAGCCTGCTTTTATAGAGATCCATCGAGTCGGTGAGCACCGTGACGACGATATCTTTTTCCGTCAGTTCATTGTACCTGGCAAACTTGATGGCCGAGGCGATGTTGGCCGCTCCGGAAATGCCAAGCAGATCGAGATTATCGACAATATTGGCCGCCACGCCTTTGCGTTTTAACAGCTCCCGGCCAGCCGGTTCATTAAAGAGACGAATAAGATTGATCGGCACATTGTCATCCATGGCTACTACAAAATCGGTATTTTTCGCGTTGTGAATCCAGGGAATATGCTTGTCACCTATCCCTTCAATGCGGTGCGAACCAAAGCCATTATTCAAGAGAGTCGGGCATTGCAGGGCTTCGCAGGCGACAATTTTGCATTCGGGATACTGTTTTTTCAGGTAGTCCCCCGAGGCGATTGTTCCGCCGGAGCCGGTTGCCGAAACCAGACCGCGCACTCTGTCACCACCGTTTTTAATTTTATCAATAACACTCTGCATGGCCGGACCGGTGATTTCATGATGCCAGAGATAATTGCCCATCTCATCAAACTGATTAAAGATAACCAAATCTTCACCGGAATTGCGCAGCTCCCAGCATTTATCAAAGATCTCTTTGACATTGCTTTCAGAACCCGGCGTCTTGATGATCTCCCCGGCGACATTTTGCAGCCACTCAAAGCGTTCCCGACTCATCTCCTCGGGCAAAATGGCAATGGATTCGCAGCCAAGCAGGGCCGAGTCATAGGCTCCGCCCCGGCAGTAATTGCCGGTCGATGGCCAGACTGCTTTCTGCCGAGTTGGATCGAACTGGCCGGTAACCAGGCGCGGCACCAGACACCCGAAGGCGGCGCCGACCTTATGGGCACCGGTGGGGAAATATTTGCCGACGACGGCTATAATCCGGGCTTTGACGCCGGTGAGACTCTCCGGCAACTCAAGATAATTGACATCGCCGTAACCGCCGCCGAGGTCCTTGGGCTCATTGTGCCAGGAGATACGAAACAGGTTGAGGGGATCGAGATCCCACAGGCCGACATTTTTCAACTTGGCGACGATTTTCTCCGGGATCAACGACGGGTCCCGCTGCTGTTTGAAAGTCGGAATTATTATATTTCTTTCGCGGGCCAGCTCGATGCTTCGCTGCAGCGGTTCCGGAAAGATGGTTAAATCTATCATTTTGTATCTCCTGCCTAGAGATGAAGTTTATGGGTAATTTTCTTAAAGTCTTCCAGGGTCGGTTCAACCTTAAAGGATTGCAGGCCAACACGCCCCACAGCATCCATGGCCGCATTTATATCTTTCAGGCCGCTGCCGGTGTTGATCAGCACCACCGTTTCATTCGTATGCAATAATCCTTGCCGGGCGGCTTTTTGCAAGCCAGCCCAGGTGGCAGCTCCCGCCGGTTCGGCAAAAACGCCGGTTTTGCCGGCAAGATCGGGAATGGCACGGATGATCTGGTCGTCACTGACGGTAAGATACTCGCCATTGGTATTTTTTACGGCATTCATGGCTTTAATCCTGTCTCTTGGCAGTCCGGCGCTGATACTGTCCGCCACCGTCTTTGCCGCAATAGGCGGTTTGGTCACAATATCTTCACCCTTCTGCCAGGCCTCGGCCATGTAACTGCTGCCTTCCGCCTGCACGCCGTAAAGCCTCGGCATTTTATCAATCCAGCCCAGGGCCAGAAGATCCTTGAGCCCTTTATGGATGCCGCCGATGATACACCCGTCACCGACACTGACAAAAATGGCATCGGGAGCCTGCCAGCAGAGCTGTTCGCATATCTCCAGGGCACAGGTTTTCTTGCCCTCGGTCATATACGGATTATATCCGGTATTTCTATTATACCAGCCATATTCACTCGCGGCCTGCATGCACAGCTCAAAGGCATCATCATAGGTTCCGTCAACCAAGATAACGATTGAACCGAACATAAGCAACTGGGCAATCTTTGCTTGAGGTGCACTGGCCGGCACAAAAATCACATTCTTCTGGCCTATTGAGGCACAGAGTCCACTAAGCGCCGCGGCCGCATTGCCGGTGCTGGCCGTTGTGATAACCTCGGCCTTTTGTTCCTGCGCCTTGACCACGGCTATGGTGCTGGCCCGGTCTTTAAACGATGCGGTGGGCAGCCGGCCATCGTCTTTAATGAGCAGGCGATCTACGCCAAGTTCTTTGCCAAGAATATCAAATTGGAGCAGAGGACTGTCGCCAACGACCATGGTAGGAGCCGGAGAATCATGTTCAACAGGGAGTAGCGGCCTATATCGAAAAATAGAACGATCCAGAGAAGCTGCCAGATCGACTTTAGTTAAAGCTGCTTTTATGGCGTCATAATCATACTGAATATCAACAATCCCTTCGGTTCCGTGGTCGGGACAAACATAATCAAACTGATCTTTTTTATATGTTTTAGCGCAGATCATGCATGTAGCGTGACTGACATAGTTCATACAGCCTCCAGGCGGAAAGAAACGAATCAAAGCGGACAAAAAGATTCTGAAAACATTACCCTGTGCAATTTGCAGGCATTATAAAGAATTCACGAAGGTCGTCAATATTATACTGGATCAACAATTCAAATTTTTTAGAATGGTCTCAAATAATTTTGATTTTCTTCGTATCAATTGCCGATAAATCGCCCAAAGGGATTGGGTACACTTGCAAGATATCACGCTAAAAATCAGTAAACGTTTCCTGCGCCGAATTCAATATTTCTGAGAGAAAACGTTTGTAATCATAATAGCATGTTGTTATTGTCTATTAATGTTTGAAATTGCAGTCATTTTCAATGATACGCTGTGATGGTAGCTGCGACTTTATCGAGCTCCACAGGACCTTTCATTTGCTGTCGCAACAAAGATTTCGCAGCTTCCTGAGTGCTACAGCTTAGCCTTCCAGCATACGGGAGCCGGCAACTGATGCAATCAACGCAACCACAGAAGGCCAAGATAAAAAGGCTTCAAAGCAAGGATAAGGACGGAACATGTCGACTCAAGAGCTCGGGTGACTGGACGATTGATACCCTTCACGATGTCACCGATGCTCTCTATGAGATTGTAAATGCTAGCCGGAACATCTCGATCCTGTGGGATGTATCTGATACCGGTCGCGTTGATTCAGCTGGTATGATGCTTTTTATCCGCATCTCTACTTTGCTCAAAAAAAACAATTGCTCCATTCAAATGGTCGGTACAACCAGTGGACAGGAAAAATTGTACCAACTGCTGCAAAAATACAGTCCCGAACATTGTGAAGTCAAACCGGCTTTTCTCTCCCGCTTGCTCGGCCCCGTTAACAGAATCGGTAGAAGATTCGTAGCATTTTGGGTTGATTTGAGCAACTTCCTCGCCTTTGCCGGTGAGAATTTTGTCAATTTGCTGCACGCAATCGTGCATCCCCGCTCCATACGGTTCCGCGCGATTTTAAAAAATATTGAAGAAGCTGGAGTGCGAGCGATGCCCATCGTTGCCCTGACCAGTTTCCTCATAGGGGTAGTAATCGCCTACCAAGGTGCAGTGCAGCTTGAGAAATTCGGCGCCAATATCTTTATTGTGGACATGATAGCGCTTTCAGTCACCAGAGAACTTTCCCCGCTGATCACGGCCATAGTAGTCGCAGGTCGAACCGGCTCTTCCTATACGGCCCAACTGGGGGTGATGAAAATAACCGAAGAGATAGATGCCATGCGCACCATGGGATTTGATCCCCATCGTTTTCTCGTGCTACCCCGTATTATTGCTCTGATAATTGCCCTGCCGTTGATGATTTTTTTTGCCGATATAATTGGCATTGGCGCCGGCATGTTCATCTCGCACATCCACCTCAATCTCTCCTATCCGGAGTTTATACACCGCCTGCAGAACGTACTGGCAGTAAAACATGTCTGGGTTGGTATAGGTAAAGGACCCGTTTTTGCGTGGTTGATTGCGACGGTGGGATGTTTCCGAGGATTTCAAGTTTCAAAAAACACCGAAAGCATAGGACGCTACACCACTATTAGCGTGGTCAACGCAATTTTTCTGGTTATTGCCTGTGACGCACTTTTTTCCGTCCTCTTTACGGAGCTTGGCATTTGAACAACACCATTATCACAGTATCGGATCTCGTTACCCGATTTGGCAGCAATGTGATCCATGAGGGCATCAGCCTGAGTGTGCGTCAGGGTGAGATTTATGGCCTGTTAGGGGGCAGCGGTTCCGGTAAATCGACCCTGCTCAAACAGATAATAATGCTGCTTCGCCCTGAATCGGGAAAGATTATGCTTCTTGGCCACGATCTCATGACCATCAGCCGCAGTGATGCCGATTCCCTACGCCATCATTGGGGCGTGCTTTTTCAGGGAGGCGCCCTCTTTTCTTCGCTGACTGTTGCAGAAAATGTCGGCATCAAGCTGCGGGAGTATACGGATCTCCCTGAAGATATGATTGAGGATCTGGTACAGATGAAAATAAGAATGGTTGGTCTTCCTCCAACTGCGGCTACGCTCTATCCTGCGGAACTCAGTGGCGGTATGACCAAAAGGGCGGCGCTGGCACGGGCACTGGCCATGGACCCCCAACTGCTGTTTCTTGATGAGCCCACGTCTGGCCTGGATCCGATCGGCGCTGAAGCCTTTGACAAACTGATTATTGAACTGCGGGACATTCTCGGTTTAACTGTGGTTATGGTCACCCACGATCTAGATTCCATCTGGACTATTATCGATCGTTTTGCAGTATTGGGCGAAAAAAAAGTCATCGCAGAAGGCACTCTTGACGAAGTTGTGCAGACGCCTCACCCTATTGTCAGACAATTCTTTGGCGGTCCCAGGGGGCAAATACGGAACAGGGATGGAAAGTAAAATCAATTATACACTTGTCGGCCTGTTTGTTGTTTTCCTGACGACAGGGCTGATAACCTTTGCCTACTGGTTGGGAAAGCATGGGGGCAAGCAGGAATATGACGTCTATCTTGTCTATATGTCAGAATCTGTAGCCGGGTTAAGTACCGATGCTTCAGTTAAATACCGAGGGGTTAATGTGGGCACGGTCGAACAGCTGGGTATCAGTCCTCATAACTCAGAAGAGGTGGAACTCCGTTTAAAAATTGAGCACGGTACCCCCATCAAGACCAATACCACAGCCCAATTAAAGTCCTTTGGCATAACAGGTCTGTCCTTTATTGAACTTAGCGGAGGCAGCAAGGATGCCCCACTGTTGAAACAGTCAACTGATTCGATCCCGATCATCCCGGCAATCCCCTCAACCTTTACCCAGCTGTATGCATCCCTGGAACAACTCATCCAGCAGTCTACCTCTGCTCTCGGCAAATTTGACAAGATACTCAGCGCAGAGAACCTGGAAAACATTAGCGCCATACTGAGGGAAACAAAGCTGCTTGTCAAAGATATCAGGGGCCAGATGGAGGGGTTGCAGAATTTTGTTGAAAGCGGAGTGGTTATGGAAAAGCAGGTCTCCAGGGCCTTTGAAAAAGTTGCCAACGCATCTGACAGCGTAAAGAAAATGGCAGACAGCCTGGAGCAAAATTATGCTGATGTTGGTAAAAACATGCAACAAGACGTCCACCAGAGCCTTGAACTCTTAAATCAGCTGCTGTACGACCTGGATATTCTGGCCGGAGATCTCCAGCATGCGACCCAAGCCATACAAGCCAGCCCAAGTGATCTGCTGTTTAAGCGCAGCCATCCAAAACCTGGACCGGGTGAGAAGGAATATAATGATAAATAAACACCTTATACTCGCATTCCTCTGCTGTGTACTCACAAGCTGCAGTTTCAACAAGATCCCTCCTAGCGATGTCTACACCATCTCCCCGGTTGGAGAAAAAAACGGCACCTCCAGCACCACCCGGAAAAAGAACCAGTCCATAATCAAACTGGCCCCGATGCGTGCATCGCGGGCGTTTACCGGAACCGACATTGTGTACTCCACCACCAGTTATGAACAAAACAGCTATGCATACAGCCGCTGGAGTGACGCACCGGTTAAATTACTGCCTCTGCTCTTGCAAACTGTCCTTGAAACAACCAGCGGTTTTGGTGCCGTAATCAACTCCCCGTCAGCAGCAACAGCTGATTTTCTGTTGGAAAGTACTCTCTACGATTTCAGCCACCATATCCACGATGACAACACCTCCGAAGGAGTTATCAGTCTACGCTTTCACCTGATAGATACGGCCACAAAAATGGTAACCGCGGCAAGGGAATTTCACAGCCGAGTTCCAGCCTCCTCTCCTAATGTCAGGGATGCGGCTGCCGCGCTCAATCAGGCGGCAGACACTGTTGCCCATGAGCTGGCAGTCTGGCTTGAGAGCATGCAACTTTAATCATAATTTTGTACCCAAAATGCCGTAACAGTTCACCGGAATACGTTTGGTGATCGTATAAACCGGGTCACTGAACCGAGGCAACATATTTAGGCAAATATATAGTAAATGTCGAACCGTTACCTGGATCACTCTCAATGGTTATTATCCCGTTATACTGCTGCACAATCCCATGGGTGATAAAAAGCCCCATGCCAGTGCCTTCCCCTCTCTCTTTTGTTGTAAAAAACGGATCTATAATTTTATCCTGGATGATTGTCGGGATACCGTGACCGGTATCTTTTACAGTCAATTTAACAAACTCACCTGGTATCAAACCGGTTTCATGGCGGGTCTGATTTCCATCCACCCGCACCTCACTGAGTCCCACGCTGAGAATTCCTCCAGTATCTTTCATCGCATGGAGAGCGTTTTTACATAAATTCATGACTACCTGATGGATATGAGATGCATCTGCCATTACCAGGGCCTCAGATTGTATTTCTCTACTTACTGAAACATTTGATGGTACCGAGACATTAACTAGTTCCAGAGTTTCTTTTACAATCGAGCTGACATGAACCGGCTCGGCCTTGATTTCAGCCTGGCGGCTAAAGCTAAGGATCTGCTTGATTAAATTTTTCGCACGTCCGGCTGCAGAGAGAATTTGTTCGAGATCATAATTTATAGCGGATCCCTTTGGCAGATCAGCAATTGCCAACCCTGCATTTCCAATGATCACAGACAGAATATTGTTGAAATCATGGGCGATACCGCCCGCTAGTGTGCCAAGGGCCTCCATCTTTTGCGATTGGACAAGCTGTCTCTCCAGTTGCTTTGATTCTGTTAAATCCTGCCAGGTTTCTATTGCTCCGTTTATATTTCCGGATTCATCTCTAAGTAAGGCCGCTGACCCATAAAGCCATCTGCCATTAATCCCAAGGTTGCTGCAGAAAACTTCTGCTTCATAGGCTCCTGCCAATATAGATGACTCTCTATATATTGTACTATCGTGTTGCTGCACGTTCTTCGTCAGGATATTATCCAACAGCAAATCAACAATTGAGTACGGTTGAGTATCAAAAAGAGCCTTATGGTGATTCTTTGTGCCGACCATCCTATCCGCAGTTTCTCCGGTTAAAAATTCGCACGCCCTGTTCCAATGCGTCACTCTATGGTTTTCATCAACAACAAGCGTGGGAATCGGAATTCCTTCCACTATGCCGTTCAGCCTCGCTTCATTCCGGCGAAGTTCTTTGGTCTTGAGACGCACCGTCCGTTTTAACAGCCAATTCCACAAGCCAATCGTGAACAGTACCAAAAAAAGCACTACAAAAAAGAACAATGCATCGATTATTAATTTTCGTTCATCCTTGCTGTATTTAATGACGGAAGCCCACTTAAGGTAAATTTTGTCGTATTCACCTGACTGTTGTATGGCAAAGAGGCCATCGTTCAAATCAGCCAGTAGATCAGAATTGCCATTGGCTACAGCAAAACAATATTTTTGTTCCAGAACCGGTGGTCCGAATGTATCTACGTTATCGATTTTTAAGTCTTCTAGAAGATTGACACCATGAAGTCGAGGCAAAACAACAGCATCATGTTTTCCAGAGGCCAGCATCTGCAGGGCTTCGGCGGGTCTTTCGACAGAAATTAGCAGTTTTGAAAAAGATTTTTCAAGTAACCATTCATGTGCATAGACATCTTTGACCACAATGACTTCTTTATCTTTAAGATCGTCAAGCGATTTTAATTGTGTCTCTTTTCGCTTAAAAAGAGCATAGGACATGATGAAATGCGGTGCCGAGAAATCAAATATTTTATCTCTCTCTTCTGAGTAAAGCATCCCGGTGACCGCATCGATTTTTCCGTCCTCTAGGTCACGATAAATATTGCTCCATGTATCAAGCACAATCGTGATGTTCAGCCCCCGATTCTTTGCTACAGCACGCATTAAATCGACTGTATATCCATCTGCGACTCCTTTTTTATTGATGAATTCAAAAGGAGCAAGATTCTTATCGCCGCCAATTATGAGCGTTTTCTCCGGCGAAATTCGGGCAACGCCGGTGGAGGACAAAAAAAGGCCGAATAAGAAGATAACAGGAAACAGCGATCGACGGATTGACATACTGTAAAGTCCCATAAAAATTATTTCGTACCTCTTTGAAATTCAACGATCTAAATATCTTCGTCCGGGGAGATCATCCCTGGGGATAACGCCAATGCTTCGCCTGGAATCATGTCAACAATATCCGGAAATGATTTAATTGAAAACCCCAGTCTTTCCAATCTTTGGGCCAAAGTATCAGTGTTTAAACGCTCAAACTCTAATCCCACATGAAATCTTGATATGAGAAGATCTGCCAGGTAGATGATGTGGACAAGGTCTTGGTACTGAACTGCATTCTCAGGCTTGTGGTGATGAGTGATGATCTCTGTCAGCGATTCCGGAAAAAACCATTGCACAGCCAGGGCTCTTCCCGCATCCTTGTGATCGATGCCGAAAATAGCTTTTTCAGCTTCTGAAGAATTTTTCCCTTCTTCAAACAGCTGTCGGTAAAATAACGGCAACGCGTCCTGGATAAATTGATCAAGGACAACTTTGCCAATATCATGCAACAACCCCCCGGTATAGGCCAGAGCCGGAGCTGCTTTCCCGGTTGCTTCAGCAATTTTTTCAGCAATAATGGCGGTTCCAACCGCATGATGATAGATGCCACCTCTACAGAGGGAGTACCCCATACCCGCTTGATTAAAAAAAGTGTTTATGGCTGCGGAAATTATAAATTTGACCAGTATTTTTTGCCCCAAATAGACCAATGCATGATCCATCGTTTCAATTTTATTGCGTTTTTGGAAATAAACCGAATTGCAAAGTTTCAACGTTCGGGCACTGAGTATCTGGTCTTGCCTCATTTCTGCACTTAACGAGGCAATGTCATAGTTGTCTTCATTAATGATTCTGAGGATTTTTAATGCAACCTGCGGAATAGGTTGTAATTTCTGAATTGAGCGATTGATATTATCCGGAGTCGATATTTGAATAGGTTCTTTCAGGGCAGATTTTTCTAATCCAACCGGTTCGATGGTGCATTTCCAGGTTCGCATATTGAGGCTTAAAACACAGGTAAAAAAACCGCCGGTTTCTGATTTTTCTATGCTGATAGATTTTCCTGAGAGGAACTCTTCGACACGTTCAGTCGTGCGCCCGCCTACATCAAATTTCAGGTCACTTTCTTCCATTGGTCCAACGAGTGCACCACCGGCAACCCAGGCAATGAGATTTTTCGGAGAAGCTCCCAGACCAAGCAGTGCTTCAAAAAAAAGAGGCAGTCCAGTTGTGGCATATTTCCCTAACTCAAAGTCGTCCGCTTGTAAGGGTGGCTTATCAAGCAGTAGATGAATCAGTCCGCCGATTCTGTTTTGGGGATCAATAAGGGCAACCCCGACACAAGTCCCCAGGGAGGCCTTGAGTATCAAGGAAGTCGACTTACCGACATAGTAACTGCCGGCTGGTATATGATATGGCTCAAATCCGTACATGATTTGGTGATTCTAAATGGTTTCTGGATATCAAACAATAGAAGATATACCAATCATCCAGGCTAATTATTTTTATCATTTTGGAAAATCCCCGTAGCCATGGTAAAAGCTATTTAACCATCGTAGATTTTAGGTTTTCAAGAGTTCATGTATGGATGATACCCTCGATATTTACTTGTGCCAGGTGAGTGAAACAGTATCCTGCGGGGCCTGTTGCGGTTTGTATAATTTACCGAATCTCTCACGGGAAAAACTCGAGATGCTGCTCACAAAGCGGACCGAGGCCTTTGCATCAGTCCCCAGAACCGAAGATGGAATCTATGAATTTCAAAGAAGAAATAAGGGACCACACCGCCTGTCACGGCCGTTTCCCGGATTTCATCACTGTCCTTTCCTGGGACTCGTCGGGGACAAGAGAAGCCGCGTCGGTTGCCTCCTCCACCCGGCCGTGCCTGGCAACAATGGTGTAGACTATCGATCTCTGAGCTGGTACGGTGAGCAGGCCTGCCGCACCTATTTTTGCCCAGCCAGCCAGAAACTGCCAACTGTTTACCAGTCAATTCTTATGCAGACAATTGACAATTGGTATGTTTTCGGACTGATTGTGACGGAGCATGTCTTGCTGACCGCCTATTTCAAGGAAGTGGAATTCCGCCTTGGTCGGCCCATCACGGTGACTGATTACACCCAGAATATCGAAGCAGCGGTTGCTTTCAGGGAATTTGCCGAACTCAAATCCACATGGCCTTATGGTCGGAACGATTCCCCCGGTCCCTGCAACTTTTTTTTTGAAAACGGTCTGTATCCCCGGCCGGGTGTCTCTCGTACAACCCCGGATATTGGACCGTCCTCCTTTGAAAAGATTCATAGTGAGCTGGATGCCGGTTTTTCAACCGCAAAAGAAATTGCAGCGGCGGACCGGTTATTGGAAGATTTATTTGTAAAAACCGTGCGAGCACTTACAAAAAATTGCCTGGACTGTTATAAGCGATGATGCGAAAATCTCAACATCCATCCCTTTAACTCATCTATGACAGGATATGCTATGTTTACAGTAATTGGAGAACGAATTAATACTACCCTGAAAAAAATTCAGGCTGCAGTTGCAGAACGTAATGCGGAGTACATTCAAAACGACGTCCAGCTGCAGACCAAAGCCGGAGCGACCTACATCGACGTGAATGCCGGAGCCAGAATCGGCCATGAAGAAGAGGATATGAAATGGCTTGTTGAAATCGTTCAGACAGCAACCGAACTTCCGCTTTGTCTCGACAGCCCTGATCCCAATATTCTTGAAATGGGCTATGGTATGGTCGACAAAAAGCCTCTGATCAATTCCATCAGTCTCGAAAGAGATCGCTTTACCCCGATGGTCAAATATCTCAAGGGAAAAGAGTGCAGGATCATCGCCCTTTGCATGGATGATTCGGGAATGCCGAAGACGGTCAATGACATCGTCTCCAGAGCACGCAGCCTGGTCAGCGAATTAGAAAAAATAGGTTTCAAGCGGGATGATATTTTTATCGACCCGCTTATTCAACCGATGAGCGTCGATATCAATAACGGTAATATTGCCATGGAGGCTGTAAAATCCATCATGAGCGAGCTTAAAGGTGTACATACCACAGGTGGATTGTCGAATATCTCCTACGGGCTCCCTCAGCGTAAGATTATCAACCGCTGTTTTCTCGCCATGATGATTGCCAACGGCTTCGATTCGGCAATTATGGATCCGCTGGATAAGGATATAATGAGTCTTATGCATACAGCTTATATGCTTGCCGGCAACGATACATTTTGTATGAATTATATCAAAGGGGTCAGAGCTGACAGGATTGTTGCTTAATTGAGAATTAATTTATGGGGATCGACTCGTTCGCGCAGAATTTTCAATTCCCTCTCGGTAGGCCGTTCTGCTTGAATCGCCCGGGAAATATCCACGGAAAATTCCATGTTATCTAAAATATTCTGGGGAGTCACACCGGGATAATAGCAAGCCAGATACATTTCTTTGGTGTCATCATCGAAGTACATTACCCCAAGATTGGTGATGACGGCGGTTGGTCCCCCCGGCTTCAATCCCGCCCGCTCCCTGGCGCCGGGTCCATCCAGATAACCCGGACTCGTCAGATAATCTAACTTTACCGGGAATTTTCGTTTTTCATGCTGCATGAAAATGAGGCACCGGGAGACAAAGGAAGCGACATCACAGGCGCCACCACTTCCCGAAAAGCGGGTTTGAGGCTGGAAATAATCACCAATGCACGTCGAATTCAGGTTGCCGTATTTATCAACTTGAGCAGATCCCAAAATCCCAGTAACGCGGTTGCCGGTGTTTTGGTTCTGCATGGTAGCGAAGGCTTCCAGTAAACCACTGTTCGAGGCCGCCCCAAACATAACGCGAGAGTCGGCAACAGCCATAGGGATCTCTTCAAGACTGGAATCGATAGCTCCTGTTTCAAAGAAGATGATGCTGTTGGGAGCGTTGATTTGTTTGGCGGCCATGGCCGCAACCATCGATATACCGGTGCCACAAAAAACGATGTCGCCGTCCCGAATCTCTCTTGCGGCCATGATCGTCATCATTTCTTTCAGTGTATAATCCACAGGTTCTTCACTCCTTAGAGGCAACTTATCGTCGATCCAGTCCAGTTGCATAACCGGTCCTTTTATCTGCGGAAATTATCTTCAATTGCTCTTTTCCCACAAGACTCAAAAGGCCTTGGTGATCTTTCACGCCATAGACAAACTTCTCCAGGTATTCTTGGTAGAGCCTGTCATCTTTTGCATAATTACTGTGCTTTTTTAGCCACGTAGGGTCGTAATCGTAATAATTGTAGCAGGCGGAAGGATAGGCACCGAAAGGGACATGAACAACAGCGTTTACATGGATAAAAGGTATCTGATTGTACTCGGGTTTTTCCCTCAATTCTGCTGTGTCGACAATTTCTTCGCAAGTTACGATAACACTTTTTGCTGCTTTCACCTGGTCAATATCGACGAAATTCAGACCTTCAATTCTGCAAGTACCATGTTTATCGGCTTTCTGAACATGAATGATGGTAATGTCCGGACTAATCGCGGGAACGAGTACTACCTTTGATGCACCGGCCCAACTTCCAAATGGGTTATCGATAATTTCAACTTTTTTCTCCGGTATTTTAGGGTCGTTAGCCCGCATTTCTTTGGAGAAGCCCCATTTATCCAAAATATCCGTACCCAATCCCGAGAGCGTGCTAATAAATGGGATACCCATTGCACCTGCATGAAAGCGCAGAGACATCTGATAATTTGAATAATCTTCAAACAGAATCTCCCCCCTCTGAATGGCTAATTTAAAACGGATGCAGGTCGGGGCTGCTTTGCCATTGCCACCATAAGCAATTTCGAGCTTTGAGATACATCCAGCGCCAATAAGCTCATCAACACCCGTGCCGTTTGAATGCGCATAGCAGTGAAGATTTTTTTTCCTCTGCCGCACGATCTCATAGACGGCGGCCATGGGGTTCCGATTCACGGTAAATCCACCGATCGATATATGACATCCGTCAGGGACATATGTTGCGATAGCCTCCTTCAGCGTCATGACTTTTCCCTGATTAACACCCATTTATTCAGCTCCTTGATGATCTGATAGAAAAAGTGGCAAAAGAATGTGTTTTTATAGCTCACCTGCAGCAACAGCAACAAAAGATTTACAATATCTGGTAAGCAAAGGTATCTTTTCAAAAACCGGCCAGCTAAAAAGCACCCGTTACACTTTGAATCTTACACCCTTTCAGGGCAAGTAAAATACTGAATTTAGGTGCAGGAAATCAGGCCAAATATGATGCATTCGACCTCCAATTTACGATGTTTTATTCCTTTGGAGACATTTATCAGCAGGAATCAATGATTGAAGTAATACTAATACCCCTTATCTAAGGATACTGAGAGTGAAGGCATGTGTTATGGAGTCACTTCATTTGGGCTTTGCAGGGTAACTCCCAGAAAGATCATCCATACCAGCTTTTCTTTATCAGGATGGAGGTTGGATAATAAACGGTCTGTTGTGGCACAGCAGCCACAATAGACAACAAACCATACCTACACCAATCTGGATATGACCGAGATTCATTACAAGGGTACCAGGCCAAAGCGTGACCAGTTGCATTCCCATGCTTCCCATGAACATTGCAGAAAAATTAATAAGCGCTGATGCGGACCCTGAATCTTCCTCCTGCTGTTCCAGCATCAAATGGGTCCCTGGAACCCGCACCGTGATTACCGCCATTGTAACCGGTCCGACTGACAAGGCAAGCAACCAGGGAGACATATGACCAAAGACGGAAACAACTATTCCGCAAACAGCTACCAGAATAAAACACCCGGTAATAATCAGTTTTGGTTCAACATGTTTCCTCATCCGCATATAAATGGCAGGGCCAACCATGGCACATGTGGCGTTAAATGCAAAAAAAAGACTAAACTGTCCTTCTGTAAGACCAAACCCGTCAATATAGATATAGGAAGCAGAGGCCAGAAAAGCCATGAGAGCAACCGGAGCCAGGGAAAAGATCAGCAAGAGGGATGAAAATCCTGGATTTTTTAAAACTACAAAAAGTCTGCACCAGGAGCCGATTACCGAGCCGGTAAATTTTCCAGACAGGGTTTCCCGAAAAGTCATCGCTCTTAACAGTGCGGTAGCCCCAATTGCGGCCAACATAAGAAAGATCGTCCGCCAGGAAGTGTTCTTCAACAACAGTGCACCAAGAACCGGTGCAACCATAGGGGCAATAATCACCATGGACATGATGGTGGCCATAACTTTCTCCCGTTCGCGACCACTATAAAGATCCTTCACTATGGCGGTAGCCACTACTGTCCCTGCACTCCCTCCTAATGCCTGTACGATACGGGCAGCGATAAGCTGTTCCACATTCTGGCTGGATGCACAAAAAACGCTCGCAAATACATATATCATCAACCCCGATAATAAAATGGGCTTTCTGCCGAATTTTTCACTAAGTGGTCCCCAGAACAATAACCCCACTGAGAAAAATAAAAAAAACATGCTCAGCGTCAAGTTGACACTAGTCTGGGTGGTATCAAGCGCTTTTACCATCTGTGGCAGTGCAGGAAGATAGAGTACCGTAGAGAGAGGAGGAAATGCACTGATCAAAGCAAGAAAGGCTAGCGCTCCTTTTCTCTTGGGTCTGTTCTGATCACTATTCAACGTTATTTTTCCTTTTTTATTAGGAACAGCAAAAAGACCGGCAACCACAACTCTTTCCTGGTAGCTGTCAACGGCGAGCTGCTCTCGGGCAACTTAGACATCTCCCTGGTCAAACAAAAGATAACCGATCCGCCGGCGGCCGAGCAACCGCCGATAAACGTCGGCGGTTTTGCGGTAACAGTGAATGTCCAGCCGCTACACTAAAAGTTAGGCGTAATTTTAGACGTAATCAAGATATGGGAATTCAATAGTTGGGACGACAACACAGAGGACCGGCAGAATAATTTTTCAGGCTTTCCATAACGGTACTTGACCTTGCAAGGTAAGAGAATTAGCCATTTTTTGCTTTTAGATCTCCTTCAACATATCGGTGAATAATACCGGAAATTAAAGTCTGGTAAGGTACGCCCATTTGGAGAGCTTTTTTCTGTATGCCTTTAAAATCATGATCATAAAGACGAATTGTCACGCGCTTATCTTTTTTAAAAGTACTTTCAGCTGCAGCCTTAATTGCATCTATTTCATTTTTAGACGGCTTGATTGGTTTCATTTTTCCAGATTCATAGGCATCCAAAATCTCTTTTTCTTCTTTAGAAAGTTTCATTTTATTTCTCCCTTCCCCCTACAACGACACATGCACACTGTTCATTGTTGCCATTTTTTTCTTCTGATGTGACAAATAGGAACGGTGATTTCGGCGCTGAATCCACCCCACCAGTTCAATAGCCATTTCTATATTAAACTCTCTCAGCGGTAGCACGGTTTCTAACAGCAACCTAAGCTGCGACGGCGTAATAACTGGTGCTTTTTTTTCCCAATCTGATCTTGAGGTGCCAGAGAAAGTAATGACCAAGCATGCAAGTCAAAATATGGTGATGCCAGCCTGGAAATTTTCGCACCTCATATTGATCCATTCCCAGCTCGGTCTTTGTCTCTTCAAAGCATTGTTCCACTGACCAGCGGAGTCCGCTCAACCAAACCAAAGTTGGCAATCTGACACTTACCGGCGCATTGGAGATGAAATAAGAATATTGAGGTTCTCTGCCCAGGGTTCTGCGAATAAGCAACCAGACGGTCTTCTCGGGAAGTCCCTTGTAAGAGAGTACTATTCTCCTTTTGGTGAACTCATACTCTATTGGCCCTTTGGTTCCTTCGGAGACTTTTCGGCGATACCAGAAGAAGTTGTTGATTCCGGCGGCAAAGGTCTTGACTGAAAGGGGATCCTTGGTTTGGCCGGAGAGAATTTTCTTTGTCCGCACTTGTCCGTTATATTTATATGTTTTTTTTATGGTGCATGGATTCTTTACCCAACAGAGCGTGTCTTCCGGTACCTGCAAGAGGTACGTCACTCTTATCAGAGGCCTCAACTGCTTCAACAAATTCGGGACTGTTTGCATATACTGAATCAGCAAGCACATACCGGAAGGGAATTTGTTCCTGCTTTGCGATATCCTGCAGCATGTCAACGGCAAGTTGGGGTTTTGTTTTAAATTCAACTCCCGAGGGGAGTTTGCATTTCTTGCGTCTTTCACTATATTCCTCCGTAAACCACTGTTCCGGAATATAGAGCCTTTTATCAATAAGAGCATAACCGTAAGCACTTGTGTATGCAGCAAAAACGCCTACCTGGCAGTTGTCCACTTTCCCAACCGTGCCACAATATTGTCTGGCTACACCGATAGAGTCGTCACCTTTTTTAACGAAACCGCTTTCATCAAAGATAATTGCGCCATCAGGATGCCCAAGATCTTCGTTAACCAAACTACGATACTTGTACTCAATTTTATCATCATCCCAAGGTGCGTCGGACACAAAACGCTGCATCGCTCTGATCTTTCCTCCTTCCACAGCGATGGCAATTGGCTCAATAGACTTGCGTTCTAGTTGGCTGAACTGACCGGACATGTATCGAAAAAAATTATCTCGAGATTCGCTACGATGAAAACAATCTACAAAATTCTCGTGAAATCCTTTCAGTTCTTCCGCAAAACCGAGGACATCGTCCCGATCAAGCTCAAATTTTGGTACTTCGTATAAATAATCAGTTTGGCGAATCTCCGGCAACATAGTTTGACCTCCTCTCTGCTGTTTTTAACAAAGAATAGCAGACAAGCTGGCCAGGTTCAAGATTTATTTTTCTGCATGTATCGTTGTAGGGTTAACCGAGACCGGTATTACAGGCTGGATGTTCAGTATGTTCTGTGTGCGCTCATCTGGCCCGACATTAAAATTCGTATTGTTCTGGAAATGACCACTGATGAGGTTGCCAACCGGATTTTGTGCAAGCTTTGCGAGTTCTGCGTCGCTAAGTGAGGCGTGTGCCGAAACGGCTGCGGACAATATGCCTAATGCCACAATAGCCAGCCAATGTGTCTTAGTTTGTTTGATCATAAATTGTATCACCTTGGATTTTGCTCAAATCACGAAAATACCATGTGATCTCAAATACATCTCAATAGAATTCTACAATCACCATTCATGATTTACACTGGAAGCACTAACTCCCGAAGGCCCTGGCGTCTGTTTCATCCATGTCCTTCAGCAGGCGGACCTCCCGTTGTGGGAAAGGAAAACTAATGCCGGCAGCGGCCACTGCGTGATACACGGCTATAGCTATCTCACTTCTAATCCGGACCCAGTTGTCAAATTTGTCCGTCCATGCTCGCAATTCGTAATTTATCGAACTGTCGCCGTACCCAACGATTAATCCCTGTGGCGCCGGATAATCGATTACCCCGGCGTTTGCCTGAGCCACATTCTCCAGCAGCTTGATAACATCTTCAGGTTTGGCACCATAACATACGCCCACCGGCAGGTCTATGCGCCGCAAATTATCGGTGAGTGTCCAGTTGGTAACTTTTTCTGCCACCATTTGGGAATTAGGAACAATGATATCGGCACCAAGGAATGTATGCACGGTGCTGGCCCGAATGCCTATCCTTCGAACAGTTCCGACCAGATCGCCAACCTCAACGGTATCGCCCACGTGGACCGGTCTTTCGAAGAGGAGAATCAGGCCGGAAACAAAGTTGTTGACGACCGCCTGCAAACCAAAGCCGAGACCGATGCCAAATGCACCAGTCAGCACGGTCAGTTTTGTCAAGTCTACCCCTATGGCTGCTATAGCCACTGTGAAACCGATGGCGAGAATGACATAATGCAGAAGACTGGATACTGCGTAGGAATTACCCAGTGGTATCTTCATCCGAGGGTAGATGTCTTCGTTGAGGACAAAACGCAGAAAAGCTGACAGTAAATATGAAGCATAAATCGTGAGTATGAACTCTAGGATACCTCCAAGAGTGATACTGAGTACACCTCGCTGTATTTTCATCTCCAGGAGAAATGCTCCGAAGTCCAGAACCGGCGCAAGGAGGCCGAGATAACCGAGGGACCGGACAAACAGGCTGGTGAGCGCCGCCAGAATCAAGAAATAATACAACCGTTTCTCCAGCAGGGTACGATGGTGTTGAATCATACCAAGATCTCGCAACGGCCACACCTTGAAGGCAATAGCGATAGTACCGAGAGCTATTTGTAGTGTAGCATACACTGCAAGAGCCATCACACCCACGGTAATGACACCAGGTGTAATAAGCAGGGATAAACGCACATAACCCATGGCCGCGGTCACACCTCCTGCGAACATTTGCAGCAGAATGAGAACCGTCACAACCTCCAAAAATCCCAGATGAAACCTTTTAGATGTCGTGCTGGAGGCAGATCTGAGTTTGCGCAGGAACCAGATTGACACAACAGCGCCGACGAGAGATTCGATGGTGAGTATGATCTGCCCTACAAATGATTCATCGTAAAAGACTTCGCGACAAGTATCGAGAGCGAAAAGCATTCCCAGCGCATAGAGGTATGGCATCAGGTAAACAGAGACGACCGGTCTGATCAGAATGATCATTGGCGTCAGGGCAATGAGCTGTAAGGTGTGACGGAGGGTTGACGGCAAATCTGACAAAAATGGAGAGGTTGCAAGCAGCAGGACGATAGTCAACGCTGCGGCAACGGGATGATCCAAGACACTCATTGCTGGGGACGAGGTTTCTCCGAGGGTCGATAATTCACAGGCCTTGAGATGGAGGGTGAAAAAGAAAATTAACAGGATAAAAAAGCCGGCAGCTAAGGTCAGGTGTTGCGTGGATGAGCCGAAATAGTTTGAGAGCCCGGTTTTGTAGTTTCCCACGGCGTTATGGATAATCTCAGGCAGTTTGTTCGCCGTCCTGCCCCAGAGTTCAGTGCTCCAGATCGGCAGGCTGTCTTGCACGAATGTTCCCGACATGGATTTTTTTTGAAGCTGGGTGATGTTTGCTAGGATGGCTCCACTTTCCGATGCAGCACTCCCAACCTTGCTCTGGAAATTGAGCACCGTGGAAAGTTCTGCATTCAGAGGTGTTCTTGCTTTGCCAATGGCCGCTAATATCTGATCGATTTGCTGTATGCTCGCAGTGGGAACGTTCGACGTTTTTGCTGATTCGAGCGTCAATGACCAGGTCGACTGCAATCCGGTCAATTGATTCAATGCATCCTGAAGTTCCTTTGACCGCGTTGTCAATGTTGTCAGCCAATTCGAAAATGTCAGTTGTCTTTGTTGCCATTTTTGCTGTTCAGCCTGAAGCGTTGGAAGAGCCGGTTGCTGTTCAAGGAGCTTGAGCGTTTCTTCACCATCCTTGCTGGCCAGTTTCGCGGCTTTTGAAAACGACTGTTTGATATCTCCGATCTTGTTATTTTGCGTAAAGTTGTCTGTGAGATTGCGTAAAAAATCCGTGGCCTCGGTTGCCTTGGTTGCGATATCTGCCGCTTGAATGGCTGCCGGACCTGTCGGCTTCGGAGCGGTTTGTGTTCCAGTTACCGGTGCAGGAGCTGGGGGTGCGGTTGCCGAAGACGTGCCTTCTGGAGATTTTTCGCCATCCTGTCCGGCAGCAAGGATTGGAGTCGCAGCAAGTACGAGCAGCAAGAGCATCAATCCGAATCGGTATGACCATTTCAGACGCAACGCATATGCTTTCGGGGAAAAATGTTTCATCGTCGGTTAGCTCCTGCTACCTTTAGATAGATTAGTTCAGACTTGATCTGACACCTCACTTGAAAAAATGAGAGTTACCAGTTTTGATAAAGGTGCGAACCAACAATCAAAATATAAGGAGGTAACCCTCATGCTACATGGTACTGAAAGTATCATAAAACACAAGGTCGGATTACTCAATCTTGGGGTAGAATTAGGCAATGTGGCACGCGCCTGCAGAGTCATGGGTGTCTCTAGAGACACGTTCTAGCCTCTGTGTTGGCAATGCAAATCTTCATCATGAGTTTGCACGCATATGTTGTGATATCCTTCACCTCACCTAATATTTTTTCGTCCTGTATAGTCACCTCACCTTGTTGTTAACTGGACCGACATTCATTATAATGTTTAAATCAAAATTCGCCCCTCAAGCTTTTTACTAAGTTATTACATATTAACACCTGCTGGAGAAGACTGATGAGTTTTGAAAAACCAGATAAAACAACTAATATCGGAAACCGTTTAATAGAGGAAATGCATGCTTACGCAATTATTAGTTTCTATCTATGGGTCTGTTTCGGCACCCTGTTATTGTACAAGGCATCCATTATGCAAGCAGATGATATAAAACTCCTGCCGTTTGGAACAGCGGCAGTCAAGGCACTTGTTATAGGAAAATTCATAATGATCGGCAAGGCACTAAAAGTTGGAGTTCGAACGAAGATTGACGGCTTGCTAAACAGAATTCTATGGAAATCGCTGGCAACATTGCTTTTACTGCTGATATTCACCTTGCTTGAAGAACTGATTGTAGGCTTATTGCACGGACAGGCAACCTACGATATCTTTGCTGAACTTATAGATCGGCCTTGGCTGCAAAACGTAGCACCCAGTATTGTTATGTTACTAGTGTTGGCCCCTATGATCTCATTCGAGGAAATTGACATCACCCTTGGCAAGGGCAAGCTGAAACGCATGCTATTTAGCGGCTCTAACTCTGCGTAGGAAAATTGGAGGGGATGGCGGCAAAGGCTAGTCAGTGCAACCAACGAGTAGAGCACGCTGTGTTGGTGCTACAGTATTCAGCTTCATTTTCCATGCACCCAGTGAAAGATACTTTCTTAGCAGTGCGGGCAGCGTACCAATAATCGACCGCAACCCTCGAAATGGTGCGGTTATTCCTATGAGCCCGCACGAGGCCAGGCGGTATAATGAACGAAGTTCCTCGGAGAGGCTCAATAGTCGACTGAAAGATCAATTCGGAGGTCGAAATGTGATGGTGCGCGGCTCGGCTAAAGTTATCCTGCACTTGATGTTTGGCCTTGTTTCTCTTTTTGCCGACCAATTGATCAAATTGACTGGTTACTGATGATAGCTGACTGATTATGGACGATCAGACTTTTGCAAGATGCTCCTTTATTTACAGAATAGGTTTTATCAATTGTTGCCCCGTCAATAAGCCTTATCAAACCGTCAGAGAGTAGATGCTCCAATCATGCAATACCGGTTGTCAATCAAGCTCAATTGTAAACGAAATTTATTCTTAAAATACTTATGTGGTCATCTCCTTCGATGCGTCGACGTCCGCTTTTGGCGGCATCGGCTGTGGTGGATCCATCACATAATGCGGAGAAACGATAGCAACTCCGGCCTCGTTGAAGGTATCCTGAATATTCGCGTTCAGGATTGCCATTGTTGAAATGCGTGTCTCCGGCTTTTCCAGAAAAGCGTTCAACTGGTATTCAACATAAAAATCAGCTAGTGCCGTTTGCATGACGAATGGTGACGGATCTTTTTTCAGTCCTGCGGTCCGACATGCCGCCTCCATTAAAAGTTGATGAACCGTCCGCCAGGGCGCATCGTAACCGATAGTGATGGAGGTATATAGGACGACCCCATCGCTGCCGGCGAGACGGGTGAAATTCTTGGTCGAGGTTCCTAAGACTACTGAGTTTGGAATCGTGACCTCTTCTTTTTTGCTGGTCCTGATCTTGGTGGCCAGCATGTCGAGGGCAACAACAACTCCTTCTGTCTCTCCAATACGAACATAATCACCAACCTGATGCGCCCGGGTGTACATCAACACAAGCCCGCTCATCGCCTGGTTGATTACTCCAGATCCGCCGATTGAAATCATCAGACCTAACAAGACGCTTATTCCTTTGAAGGCATCACTGCTACTGCCCGGGAGATATGGATAGCTAGCCACCAAGGCAAAGATATAGATGATGACCGTTAGAATTTGTAGCGTTGGGCGGGATGTCTCCGGGTAGACTCCGGGGAGTTTAATGCTGCCGGATTCGGCCGCAGCGAACAGATGTTTTGACAATTTAGCGACCCCCCTGGCGATCAAAAAGATCAGGGAGATTTTGAAAAGATCCGGTAGGGCATTGACAAGGACTAATCCCATACTGCGGAAGGTGTCAAGAACATAGTCCCAGAGACCCTCCCCCCATGGTCGGGTATAGGGGAACTCTTTTAAGACAAATGCCAGCCACGTAAACAGCAAAAAGAGAAAGCAAACAAGGGTAATGAAATTTGTTAGCCGACGGGTAATTATTCTTACTTTCAGAACATTTAACTTAGTGACCCGACTGAATGTGCCGGAAGTGGCCTCAACTTTATTAGCCATGAAACGATTATATAGCCTTCGCAGATACACGAAAATCCAGATGGTTAAACTCAAAACCGCGGTTGCCAACAAAGAACTTCCAACAGCCCTGAGAATTGCACTGGCACTGCGTTCTTCACGGATTTCGCTGAGAATTTGGGAAAACGTTGTAACGGTTTCAGCAATAACCTGATCATAGGTTTTGTTCTCAAGGGGATCCAGATCAAGATGGGTAATGGTTGCCACAGGAATATTGTTGATGAGAACTATTGTGCCATAGGGCGGGAAAACCTTGGTCGTCGGTTCACTTAAATCTCCCTGGGAAGTTGCATTAGAAAATTGCTTCCTCAAGGCATGAGCTCGCATTTTGGGCGTCAGTGTTCCGACAATAGCTCGTAATGTTATAATTTTTCTGTTTCGAATGACTAGGTCGGCGGTTGGTACTTCGGGGTTCAGGGTAACCAAATTGTCAGGAGGCAATTGTGGTCCAGATTGACCGCTTTTGCCACCAGAGGGATTGATTGCCTTTTCTGGAAGCATTGTCTTGAGTTGACCGGTTGCCGCAACCGTTGGTGTTGATTCCGGCAGTTTCCGATCCGCCCTGACAGTACAGGTTAAAAACGTTAAAAAACAAAACCAGATCAGGCAAATACTTTGAACCTTTATAGCCATCGAAGGAGTTCCTGGGAAGTCAAGAAAGTTGATAGTAAGACAAAGAGCACACAGCAACGGAACTACTGCCCTGGTGTCAAAATAATCAAACTATTTGTAATATCTCATATATCTGTCAAATTAAATGAATGTCTGATTGGTTTAATCTCATTTGTGAAGATTGAGAACCGGAGCAATAAGACCTTTATAAACGACAAGCCATCGTGGTATTAAGCCATAATTTCGTTTAGTAGCAATCAAAGAACGGCGAATTTTCCATCCTGAACATTCTAATTAGTGACCATATTTGTTTTGATAGGGAATGGAGCAAGTGTCCCGGTAGACTCTATGGAAATATCAATAATTTTAAATGCCCCATTTGTAGCCGGTTTTTCAAGTATGATCACACGCAAACTGATCATGAACTAGCTTATCCTAAAGGTGGACCCTCCAGTTAAAGTTTGCCAAGGGAAACGCGTTCCTCAAGAAATTCCGACCATGTTCTTCAACGTAATTATTAGCAACGTGTTCGAGAGATAGTTTTACTCCTTTTGCTAAGCAGATTTTCCCACCAAGCACAAGTGTAATCTATAAACGCTCTAGACCCGCAGGTCGAACTTCAGATCGCTACTACTCTTTCTCTCTGGGGTCTAGATGCACCGCACTTAATCAGAATCAGTATATTCGCCTTGCAGTGCGTCGCGCCACCCCGGCATAGCTCACAGGTGTGAGCGGGCGCCCGACTATAGCCTCTGCAGTCGAGACATAGCTCTCTACACCAGGGATCGAAAACCGCTCCCCGAGTTCGAACCCAACAAGACAGGTAATCCCAATAAGAATTAAGAAGGCAAATCTTTTTAAAGTTATCATTGTGCACCTCCAGGGGTGAAATTTTTCGGCAGATCATTCATCTCGACAAGATCCTTGAAATCGATTTTTTTGACCTCAGTTGGGTTCTTGAAGCTGAAGTCGTCCGCTGCAACCTCAGTACCGGTCTTCCAATCCCTGAGCTGGATGCTGTATTGGGGGCTATCAGCAATGAGCTTCGAGGTAATGACATATCGACAAGGATAGGGACGGTCCCCCTGGGCTATCCAGATCTGCCAATCGACATCCTTGGTCCGAAAGGCCAGGTGATCACACTCTTTGCCATCAATCACACCACTGCCAAGGTCTTTGACATCAATAACCTCGGGCATCAACTTTTCATCGGCATTTATCATAAGCAAATCTGCAGCGGGAAGAGGCCTCTTATACGTTTTGTGCAATTCGTTAATAAGATGGTCAATTGTTCCAGGGATCTCGATCTGGGTATAGAGGTTGGTATTTTTACCGATCAGCGTCAGCGTCTTCGAGTCAAAAATCATCTCGATATCGGCGAAACCACCGGTACGGGTAGCGCGCAATTTGTCGGGACGCTCCAAATTAACGGTGCCAGAACACGCTATATCAATTTTCTGATGATCTACAGAGACGACTTCAAGGATCGCATCATAGCCGAACGAAATAACCTTTTGTGATGCCATGTAATCGGCCATGGCCTTGACGAGATTCCTAGCGTATGCCTCATCGGCTCTGGCTTCTGGCGGGGAGCACAATCCAAACATTAAAGCGAGAGTTGTTACGCATCCAATCACTGTGACCTGCATTGATTTGGTGAACATAATTTCGTTACCTCCTGTTTTGAAATAATCAGTATAGATCGGCAAGTTCTTAGATTTTTACTTTGATTACTCAATTTCTCTTCATTCCGGTTAAGTGCAAAGTCAATATCTTTACCGAAAAGCGTAATCTAAATTATAATTCTCTCTATTTTTACGGAATGCTACATGACACAAGCGTACTCTGTGATGACTATCGTTACAGGCATAGTAGAAAATTGATCAATGACGATACTCAGGAAGAATAGTGACGATGGAAGGTAGTTACAACTGCCTTTCAAATAGATTTCCTTTGTGGCGCTTGTCTCTCGATCACCAATGGTCCCTTGACAGCTTCCATCACTAGGGTGACGGGGAGGTCGTTTTCAAGGAGCGTCGTCATCGCCCGCTGATATTTGCGAATATGCAGAAAGAAATTTCGGTATCCTTCACAGAGATATTGGAGGCCCGGCCCTCCGGCACGAGTCACGGCAAAGCGATGCTTTGGACATCCCCCGCGGCAGGATGCCAAAACTTCACATTCTCTGCACTGGCGTGGTAGAGAGGCCTCCTTGCTCATACCAAATCCCGTCGCAAGAGATCGGTTGGCGAGGTTGGCCAGTGAATCGGTCTGAACATTGCCAAGCTTATATTCAGGGTACACGCAGTGATCGCAGGCATATACATCGCCATTATGCTCTACCACCAGTGCTCTACCGCACTGCTCTGCGTGGACGCAGACCGGCGAAGGGTTGCCGAGCCAGGTATTGAGAGCCCATTCAAAATTCATAACAAAAACCGTACCCACATCATTGCGTACCCATTCCTCATACACCGCGATCAGGAATTCCCCGTATTCACTGGGAACCACACTCCATTGGGTAATTTTATCCTGTTTTTCTTTCCTGTCGAGGACCGCGGGTCCAGCCAGGTGCAAACCGTGTGCGGTGAAGCACGGATCGGCTCTTCGTTCCACCACTGGCGCGAACTGCATAAACTCAACCCCCTGCTCCCTCAGGAAGCGATACACCTCCAGCGGCTGCCGTGCCGTCTCCCGGGCGACGCAGGCCAGCACGTTATATTCGACATGATGCTTCTGCAGCAGACGCAGGCCCCGCATCGCCTGCGCAAAGCTCCCTTTGCCGGTACGGTCACGGCGATAGCAGTCATGGACTTCTTCCGGGCCATCAAGACTGATGCCGACCATGAATTTATTCTCCCCGAGAAAGGAACCCCATTCGTCGGTCAGCAAAGTGCCATTGGTCTGGATGGAATTGGTGATCGTCCTCACCCCGACAAAGGGTCTTTGCAACTCAAGAACTCGCTGGAAGAAATCGATGCCCAAAAGAGTAGGTTCACCACCCTGCCAAACGAACTCGACGATCGGTGTGGGCTGGTTGGTAATATAATTGTTAATGAAGGCGGAGAGAACCTCGTCAGACATCTTAAATTGCTCTCCGGCGTTGAAAAGGCTCTTTTTTTCCAGATAAAAGCAATACGCACAATTCAGGTTGCAGACCGGGCCGATGGGCTTGGCCACGACGTGGATGCCCTGAGCCATACTTTTTGATTTTTGTTCAGCAGCAGTTTGTAAGGACGACATAAAATCCTGCCTCGAAAGGAAGGGGTAGCTCAGCATACCACCTTCCTCTTTTTAGCCTTAAACCGGCTTGTTGTTGCGGGCAGCCTCTTGTCTTGAGGCTGCCCGAATTGCAACGCCCTGTTATTCTGTCGCCTTTTTAGCGTTCTGGGCGGCCTGGAGTTTCTTGATGTCGTCCGGATGGAGCTTCGGACGATCGATGGCAAGGGTCACCTTGTTCAGTTTGCCGGTGAAATTGAACGGCGGCTGGTAATCCGCATCATCTACCGGTGAACCTGTGTCGGAACCGATGTCGAGATTTTCATCCCACTGCATAATAAACGGCAGAGTGTGCGCCATCTTCTGTGTTGAGACTTCCTTACCGTCGACCTTAAACACACCGGTACCTCCCTGGCCGATGCCGGCATAACTGCCGAAGGCCATCGATCCCGGGCCCATACCGTCATACTTGAAGTCGAACTCAAGCAAGTGCTTGCCGGGTGCCAGTGCATCTGGACCCTCCCAGCGGATTCGTTTGAGATCCAGCAGGTTCCAGAGGAACACCGGTTTCCCTTTGAGGACGTAGAGACCGTAACCAGCAAAGCGCCCCCCCTGGGTGATAATCATTCCCTCGGCCCCACCCTGTGGAACCTCGATATCGGCGGTGAATGTGTAAGACGTGTTGAGGACGCTCGGTGCATCGCCGTTGGGGGTGCCGGATAATGGCCGGGTCCAGGTAAACTCATTGCGACCGGCGGTGATGCTGGGTCGAGGTGTAATGAGCCGATCGACTAATGTGTTGTCAAGGGGCAAAACCTGGTATTTCTCAGCTTCCTTCCAGAACAGATCCTGCAGCTCTTTCAGTTTTTTCGGGTTCTGCGCAGCAAGGTCCTGTGACTGGGTCCAGTCTTCATTGAGGTTGTACAATTCCCAAGGATACTCAAGCACGCTCTCCTTGGGCACGGCATGAACCCATGGTGCCCGCATTACCTTGGTGCTGGCCAACCAGCCTTCGTTGTAGAGCGCTCGGTCTCCGAACATTTCGAAATACTGGGTCTTGTGGGTTGACGGGGCATAGGCATTCTTCTTGTCGAAGGTATACATCATGCTGACCCCTTCGATGGGGCTCTGCTTAACGCCGTCCACCACCTCGGGTGCCTTGACGCCAGTGGCTTCGAGAATAGTCGGTACGACATCGATAACGTGATGGAACTGGTTGCGGATACCGCCCTTATCTGTGATCACCTTTGGCCAGGAGATGGCCATTCCCTGGCGCACACCACCGAGGTGTGACGCGATCTGTTTGGTCCAGGAGAAGGGAGTATCAAAAGCCCAGGCCCAGGGGACGGCCATGTGGCCGTAGGTCTTGTCGGAACCCCAGGCATCATAGAAATATTTGAGCTGGGCTTCCACCGGCACGTCGATGCCGTTAAACATGGCAACTTCGTTGGGCGTGCCGTTCAGCGTCCCTTCGGCGCTGGTGCCGTTGTCCCCCTCGATGTAGATAATCAGGGTATTGTCGAGCTTACTCAGGTTCTCGACCTCCTGGATCACCCGGCCGATTTCGTTATCGGTATAGGCCACGTATGCAGCAAAGACGTCCACCTGCTTAAGGAACAGCTTCTTCTCGTCAGCAGAAAGCTGGTCCCACTCCTTGAGCAGATCCTTCGGCCATGGAGTCAGCTTGGCATCCTGGGGGATTACTCCGAGTTTTTTCTGGTTGGCAAAGATCTGCTCACGCAGTTGGTTCCACCCCTGGTCAAAGAGGTGCATATTGCTGATCTTCTCGATCCATTCCGGGGTCGGGTGATGCGGTGCATGGGTACCGCCCGGGGCATACTTGATGAAGAACGGCTTGTCGGGTGACAATGCATTCATGCGGTTCATATAACTGATTGCCTCGTCAGCCATGTCGGTGGTCAGATTGTAGCTGGGATTCCCCTCGTAGGGGAAGATCGGCGTGGTGTTGCGGACCATGTTCCCCGGCTGCCACTGGTTGGTATCGCCCCCCATGAAGCCGTAAAAGTACTCGAAGCCCATGCCGGTGGGCCACTGGTCGAAGGGACCGGCCTGACTGGCCTGGAAAGAGGGGGTGTTATGGTTCTTACCAAACCAGGCCGTGGCATAGCCGTTGTCCCTGAGCATCGTGCCGATAGTTGCCTTGTCCTTGGTGATGAAGCTGTCGTAGCCGGGGAAGCCGGTCGCTTGCTCGGAAATCACACCGAAGCCCGCGGAGTGGTGGTTGCGGCCGGTGATCAAGGCGGCGCGAGTAGGCGAGGAGAGGGCCGTCGAGTGGAAGTTGGTGTAGCGCAGCCCGCTCTGGGCGATGCGATCGAGAGCTGGTGTCGGGATCACGCCGCCGAAAGTGCTGGCAACGCCATAGCCGGCATCGTCAGTAATGATCAGCAGCACATTCGGCGCTCCTTTGCCGGGAGCGATGGTCGCCGGCCAGTAGGGTTTGGAATCGGCCGTGGTTTTCCCAATCTTGCCCTGAAACTTCTGTGGTGGCGCCGGGAGCTGTTTCCCGTCTATAGTCGTTTTGGCGCTGGGTGACCCCGGCTCGCCCGAGACCTTGCCTCCACTATCCGGAAGAGACTGGTCATCTCGGAGCAACTTCACATGTCCGAGCAAACTCTCCAGACTTCCCAGGACCGGACCCGCGGCTGACGCAGATGCTGCGCAACCCAAAGTCCCCATAAACATGGCACCAGCCGTTGCGTAAGTCGTCAGGTTCGCCAACTTACTCTCTTTTTTGCTAGAGAACGATCGGACTTTTTTTCTCTTCATAAGTCGTCTCCTTTTGTTGGACAATCATTTACTTGTCACTTTTCAAATCACCCTTTTCATGAAAATATCCCGTACAGCGGTGAACCTCCCGCTTTTTCAGCTTTGCCAATTTTAAGGGATCTATTTCGTTCATCCGCTATCCAGCCTGTTTCAACTAAAAATGAAAAGCAGCACCCATTATTGGCCCACTCATCTCAAGAGCCTGAACTATTTTATCATCACCTTGATCAAAAGCCAGGTATCAGTAACCGAGCATGATGTCACCACATCCGAACCTATACTCGTTTATTTTACACTTGCTGACCTTTGGTCAGTCGCCAATAGTGGTAAAATAAAAGTCTCCGACATCATTTTTCGATTGAAGTGCCTATTTCAACAGATATTTTCAATCGAATAGCATCTAAAAATTAAACAGTTAGAGGAAGAGATAAAATCTGATCGTCTACAAGAAGATTGACTGACATAGATAACAAGACTGAAAACTAGTTTTCAATTTAAGTCAATGCCATTTTTAACAAACATTTGACCCCACTGCAAATTATAAGGTTAAGATTGAAAAATATAATGAATGAGTATTGCGTGGACAAGAACTCGGGGCAATACAAGGCGCCGTTCAACACGATCTATAACGAAGCCCGCGTCTTCACCTACAAAGACACGGCCGTCGTCACACCTAACAGCGACACACCGTATTCGATGATCTGGCTGGATCTGCGTGCGGAACCGATGGTGATCTCGGTACCGGCTGTGGAAAAAGAGCGATACTACTCTGTGCAACTTATCGACGGCAATACCTACAACTATGGCTATATCGGCAGCCGTGCAACGGGTGTCGAAGCCGGCAGCTACCTAGTGGTGGGTCCCGACTGGAAAGGCGATACCCCTGCAGGAATTAAAAAGGTATTCCAATCAACGACGCCCTTTGCTCTTACCGTTTTCCGCACTCAGCTCTTCAGCGCCGACGACATGTCGAACGTGGTGAAGGTTCAGGCGGGATACAAGGCGCAGCCGCTGTCCGCGTTCCTCAACCAACCCGTACCTCCCGCTGCACCGAAAATCGACTTCCTCCCGGCCACGACGTCGGGAATCAAGGCGAACTTTTACGAGTACCTCGACGCTGCCCTCCAGTTTGTGCCGGCCACGTCGGAGAACAAGGATATCCGGGCTAAACTCGCCAGTATCGGCATCGGCCCGGGCAAGACTTTTGAATTCAAGGATCTCTCGCTGGAACATAAAGCCGCCGTCTTGCTGGCCATGAAGGAAGGCGACGACAAAGTGGACGAATATCTGAGCAAAAGTGTCAAAGACATAAACGGCTGGAATATCGGTTCATTATTTGGTGACAGTGTTTTTTATAAAGGTGATTGGCTGAAGCGTGCCGCCGCCGCCAAGAATGGCATTTATGGAAACGATGCCATCGAGGCTATGTACCCGATGACGAGGAATGATGCTGCCGGTAACACACTGGACGGCAGCAAACACAGCTACACGCTCACCTTCGCAGCCGGCCAACTGCCGCCAGTAAACGCTTTCTGGTCAGTGACGATGTACGATGGCAAGTCGCAACTGCTGATCGAGAATCCGGTCAATCGATATCTGATCAACTCGCCGATGCTGCCGAACATGAAGAAGAACGAAGATGGCTCGCTGACGCTCTACATCCAGAAAGATTCGCCGGGCAAGGACAAGGAATCGAATTGGCTTCCGGCACCAAATGGCCCCATTTACCTCGTCATGCGCCTCTATTGGCCCAAGACCGAAGCACCTTCCATCCTTCCACCCGGCGCAGGCACCTGGAATCCTCCGGGCATCGTGCAGGCGAAGTAAGTGCCGGTCTGACAGCCGCGATTGCACGTCTGCATTGGTAAATCATATGGCCGCCCAACGAGGCTAATGCAGCGGAGTGCAAAAAGCTGCGCCCGCTGATTAGCGGCGTTAAGATAGCCATATCGAAGATCTGCGTATTTTACCATCGCCAAGACATTACATAACTACTGTTCATCCGAAATCGTGCTGTCTTCAAAACCTAACCTAAAATTGACCACCCTGGGCAATCAATCTTCTGTTAGAATGTCACATTTTTTTGACATTCATCCAGGAGGTGAGGAATTGCTCAAGATGGATCAATATGAATACATCAGGACGGCCCAACGGGTCTATGGCACGAACATCAGCGAACTGGCGAGACAGACGGGCCATTCGCGAAACACAATTAAAAAAGCCCTTCGAGGAGAAGCGCGGGGATACAGTGCGCGAGAACAGCAACTGTTTCCCGTATTAGGGCCGTATCGCACGATTATCGAAGAATGGCTGAAGAAGGACAAGGACCAGCCGAAAAAGCAGCGGCACACAGCTCGGCGGGTATTCAATCGATTAAAAACAGAGCAGGGTTATCAAGGCAGTGAGTCGAATGTCCGTCGCTATGTGCGGATGGTACAAATGGAATTAGGGCTTGATCTTGCGGACCAGGTGTTCATCGCATGCGAACCGCAAGCCGGGCAGGAAGCAGAGGTAGATTGGGGCACCGCAACGGCAGTTCTTGGCGGTGAAAAACTCCGGCTGAAGTTTTTCTGCATGCGGAGCAAATATTCCGGCAAACACTTTGTCCGTTTTTATCCCTGTGAACGCCAACATAAGCTTACATATACGCAAGCCAACCACCCAGCGTTTTCCTGCCAGTGTTGCCAACTGAGTCCATATTTTCCACTCAACAACCCGATTCCACATGATTTTCAACCAGTCAAAGCCTGGTTCTATGCTAACCCTGTACTCTTTTACGCTCATTTCTTCACTCTGTAAATGAGTAGGATTATCCGGAGAAAAGCCCTTTTCAGGTTCAGAATTCATAGAGGGTTGTTATTTGCCATCCGATGCAAAGCACGCATCCTGCAAACTCGTGATATTTTCACCAAGAGGATTTTCAAGCCAGACCTGTATACTCAACAGACTCTGCACTTTTTCCCAGCAACCAACCTTAACAATGGCTGGAATTTCTGAAATCTCTCCTTTGAGATTTTCCATCTGCTCCTGGACATTTACATTGCTTCCAATCTTTGCCACCTGCTGCACGGCCGTAAAACCTGCCCAGAAGACGAGGCCACCCACCAGCACCATCCCCAGGCAACCAATGCCGAGAAATATTTTGAGCTTCCTCTTGAAATGATCATTCGCTTTAAAATTATTAAATGCTTTGTGTAACTCTGATTGGTTCACTTATTTCTCCTTTCATTTGATGTCAAGTAATTTTTTCAATGAAATCTCCAGCTGGACAGCTATTCGGTTTGTGTGTCTTTTTTTCCTGTAATGATTCCTTTCACAAGGTTTTCGTTATGTACTTTACTCGAGACAGCAACTCCAGCTATGTGCAAGCAAATCAGTATCAGCATGAATTGTGCTGATATCTCATGGATATCACTCCAGACGCTGTCATTCTCATCGGCATTTTTTCCGTCGTTATGCCTTTCACGCCCTTTGTGTTTACCTTTATGCCTCTCATTTTTGTCGTCATCGGCAAAAGCGGTTCCTGCAATGGAAATTGTATTGCTAGAACCTAATGAATTCATTCCTTTCTTAACCGTATGCGCTGCATGGCCGGTCAGGCAGGTTATTATGCTGCTTGTAAGTAACAAAAGAATCATCCAGGCAGCTGCGGGATTGTGCCCGATATAGTGCTTTGGTTTTCTGCTCACAAGTTCTTTGAGGTAGTTCAGAGCTTTTGCAGGAGAACATATAAAATCACTGAAAAGGGCGTGCTTTGTGCCCAAAAAACCCCAGCATATTCTGGCTATCACAAGCAACAGGAGTGCATAACCAACATAACGATGCAGAGGTCCTTTATCATCTCCAGTAAGATATGCCACAAAGAAGAGCAGCAATAATGACCAGTGAAAAACTCGTACAAACCAGTCCCATACGACTATTTGTTTTTTTTCGTTCATTTCTTTCTCCAGAAATAATATTGTGTCGTTTTGTTCACCCTATCCGTTACTGTCGATAACAGCCGACTAGCTGTTGCTTCAGGATGAGATTCTTCACTTTTTGTCGACTCAATTTTTTTATAGGAAACCGTATCGAGCAAACCGTCGGTGGCTAGCAGAAATCGATCGCAAGGCAACACATCAATAATTTTGGGATAAACGCTCTCAAGAGACTTATCACGACGCCGACAAAGGAAGGGTGATCGAAAAACGACTGCCCTCACCCACTGTACTGTCCACCATGATCGTTCCATGGTGGCCTTCAACTATTAACTTGACAATATTGAGGCCAAGACCTGTTCCGTCGCTATTTCTCACGGCGTCAGACCTGTAAAAGCGGTCGAATATTCGGTTCCTGTCTTCTTCGGCGATGCCAATTCCAGTATCCGAAACCATAACATGCACTGCTCCGTTTTTTTGAATGTAGGAGACATCCACCACACCGTTCTCTTTGTTATACCTCACCGCGTTCTCGATCAGATTGAGCAAGGCTTCCGTCAGCCTGTCGCCGTCACCCTGCAGTAAAAGATCATTCGAAGAAGATATCCTGACACTGACGGCCCTCTGCTCAGCGAGAGGTTGAACCAACCTAAGAGCATTATGTATACAGGTTTTCAAGGAGACATCTCTTAAGGTGGACGTTGACAGTGCCCCAGCATCGAGTCGTGCAAGCGAAAGCAAGTCGTTTATGAGCCTGCCCATATTGGCAGAGACGTCTTGGATCGTCATTAGAGCTTCACGGTACTCTTCCTTGCTGCGATCATTAAGAAGAAGCACATCGCAATGGGCCTTGATAACCGACACAGGTGTCTTGAGCTCATGGGAGGCATCGGACACCAGCCTCCTCTCCGATTCAAACGCCCTCTGCAGTCTGCTCAACATATCGTTGAACGACTCCGCAAGCCCATCCAACTCCTGAACTTCAGTCTTTACCCCTAGTCTGTTGTCCAGACTCCTGTGAGTGATCTTACTGATTGATGTCGCAAAGACATCCAGTGGCAGCAGGGAGCGTGTTATTATCCATATGTTCACAAGGCAAACGATCAGAATGCTTGCGGGGATAATTATCATCAAAAAGTTCCGGAAGGTATGTATCATTCCAACATGTTCCCGGATACTTTCGGCGACAAATATGTCAAAGGACCGACCGTAGGTCCTAAAACTATGGTGAAGAGTTCTGATCGGTTCTTTGTCGGGCCCTGTGGCCATATAGATTTCTTGGCTCTTCTCAGCATCCGAGGAAACAATGCTCCCAGATGCCAGGTCAAAATCATCCTCCACCATGGAAGGAGAGGCAGCCAGGAGAAGGCCGTTCATCAGTACTTTATAGTAATGGCCGGATCTCGGTAGGGAATATTCACCGAGCATGATTTCCGAAAGCTCAATCTCAATGTTGTTGTTCTCTTCGTGTAAAAGCCCAGTGATGAGTTGTTCTTTTGAATGGAGAGCCTGGTCGACTGATTCCAGTATTATCTGTTCAACTTCATTATACAAAAATACCCCCATGGCTAGGAGCATGGTAGCGATGAAGGAGAAAGACCACCCAAAAAGTCTACCCTTAATCGATTTCAACCAGATCATTGCTCCCCCTTTAAGACATAACCAGCACCCCTTACAGTCACAATCAATTGCCTGTCACAGTCCTTATCTATCTTATTTCTAAGGTAATTAATGTAAACATCTATAACATTACTATCTAAGTCGAACTCCGTGTCATACAGATGCTCGGTCAGTTCGGTTCTGCCGATCACCCGGCCACTGTTCAATGCGAGATACTCGAGGAGGTTGTATTCCTTGGCGGAAAGATTGATCTCTTTTCCCGACCTGGTGACAGTCTTGGCACTCATATCCAGGGACAGATCATCTATAATGATGATGGGAGACGCCTTGCCCATGCTTCTTCGTATAACGGTATTCAAGCGTGCCAACAGCTCTGAAAAATCAAATGGCTTTACAAGATAATCATCAGCCCCGAGATTCAAGCCTCGTACTCTGTCCTCAAGCTCTCCCTTTGCCGTCAGCATCAGGACCGGAACCCCTATCTTTTTTGCCCTGAGTGTCTTGAGAACAGTAAGTCCATCGACCTTTGGCAGAAGTATATCGAGGAGTACAGCATCGTACGGATAGGTTCTAGCCATAAAGAGTCCATCTTCACCGTCAAGGGCCACATCGACGACAAAACCGCTCTCCTCAAGCCCCTTCTTTAGAATCGCGGCAAGTCTTTTCTCATCTTCAATGACCAGAATTCTCATAACGTCTCACCTTTTACTGTATCGCTTGCTGTGTCTCTATCCTGTCGGCCTGAAAGGTCTCTCCCGATTTGATGCCAACCACTTCCACAAGAGATCCAAGTGTAGCTTTGCCATTTTTTTCTTGTAATACAGTGTCTTTTAAGACAAGAACCTCCTTATCTCCTATAACCCAGGTGCCCAGGGTCCCTTTTGGTATTTTTTCTACCTTACCGGTGATTTTTTGCTCGGTTGCACCGTAGGAAGCACCGGCTTTTGCTCTTTTGACTTCTATTTTATCGGCAGTAAAGGTGTTATCCGATTTTATGCCTTTGATTTCGACGTAGGCACCGGGCTCAATTAGCCCATGTTTTTGCTCCAGGCGGGTTCGCTCCGTTACAATAAATTCTCGTCCATTAACGATCCATATCCCAGCGAGTCCGGTCTCTGGAAGTTTCTCCACCGTACCGTAGATCTTGCTCCGATACCCAGCAGGATCACGCTCACCATCGCCTATACGCCTGCCATGCTCGAAATCATCTTCGCTGCTGAATACCGGCCAAGCCATACAAGCAAGGACCAACCCCATTACCAAAGTCATCATTACTTTTTTCATAATCGCCTCCAAGAAAGGTGACAATATAATCCGCTCACTCATAAACATTCTTTTCAGCTCCTGTACTTTGACCTCTTTCTGCCTCCATAGGACTCAATCATCGACGTCATGATGCTACTTTTCACTCCCGTTCTTTTCACCTCTCGTTCCGTACCAAACAAGATAGTCAAGTACCAAACCAATCACAGTCAGTTTGAGCCAATGCTAAAAAACAGAAATAAAGCAGCAGGGTGCAGATGCGAAGTCAATGTTTTTCTATAATAATCACCCCATAAAGTGTAAAAGTCACTATTTAGATTTATAAACTTTGAACCATCTTTGACTTCAAAATAACAAAGACAGGATTAAAGGAAGGTTAAAACCGGATATATTTTCCTGATAGCCAGTTTTACTTGATCATGGGGGTGTTAAACGGAAGGCGTGGCTTGAGGAAGAGAGTTATTCCTGAGCGTTTTGGATTCTTAATTCTTCCGGATTCTCTCGAAAAAGGGCTGTTTGCTCCGACATACACTCGCCCTCAATATGATGGCAGTGTGGGGGAGAGTCAGAGTCTGGAAAGCAAGCATTGTTTTTCTGAAGGTGTAAGGTATCTTAAACCTATGAAATTTTCTCGCACAAACCTATCAAAACGAAGATGGTGCATAGCAATAATGGTTAGACGAAGTGCAGTGGTAATCATTGGAGTTCTGTTTTTGCCTCTGGTCCTTTCGGCGGCATCGCTGCGGATCGAAGGCGAACGCGCCTGGCTCAAGGCTGACGATATGTCGCTTTCACAGGTTCTGCAGCTCTTCGAGCAGCGTGGGGTGGAAGTGTTGATTGATCCATCACTTTCGCTACACCGTATTTCCGGTGACTGGAAAAATGCTAAGGTCGACCGGCTCATCGCCCAGCTGGCGAGCCCGCATAGCTATATGCTTGAATGGAACTTAGAGAAAAGCCCTCTCGGTGACCTTTTCCAAATCTCTTCCATACGAATTTTTTCTAACGGTAAGCAGTCTGTCGTCCGTCGCTTGTCCTCGCCGGGAAAACTGCTCGATGTGGTCAAAGGTGAGAATGGCGTAAGATACATCCGTGGAGAATTAATGGTTGGCTTTAGCCACGAATCGTCCCTCGAAGACTTGAAGGCACTGCTCAGCAGGCTCAATGGAACTGTGATCGAAGTGATCGACCCGCCCGGTTTATATCGCATTAAACTCAATGATGATATGTCGGTTGAAGAAGCTATACGCCTTGCACAGGCACACAGCGGCGTTACGGCCACCGAACCAAACCTGGCGTTTCCAACCATTGTAAGCAATATCCTCCCATTGACTGGAATCGGTGAGGGGATCAACCTCAACCTGCTTCCCGGTGAGACCGCTATTGCGGTGTTTGATTCAGGTCTCGATCCAGCCTACGTAAACTCTCCCTTCATTCGAGGCACCTACGATGCGCTCGATCCCACCGCGGAAATCAGCGACCCCACTGGCCACGGCACCCTGACCACCCTTATTGCGGCCGGTGCCATTACGCCCCTTGGCGCGAAAGCTGCCGAGAGCGGAGTTCCGGTACTTTCCATTCGCACCCTGGACAAAAACGGCATGACCAGCTCCGACACTATTATGCGAGCCCTCGAATATGCCGCCAACTCAGGCGTGAAAATTATCAGTATGAGCTGGGGATCGGAAATTAAAAGTCATTTTTTGGAAGCCGCCATGAATTTTGCCACCCAGAACGGTATGACGCTCTATGCCGCCGCCGGGAACGAACCAACCGGCACGCCTGTTTATCCGGCTGGATATAATTCGGTCATTGCAGTTGGGGGATTGAACCCCGACGGAAGCAGGTGGAAAGATTCCAACTATGGCGATTTTGTTGAGCACTACGAACCGGCCCTGGCCAACTTCAACGATCTATCCTATGCAGGCACCTCTATCGCCAGCCCCTACGCCGCTTTCAAGGCTGCGCAGGGAGCATCAGAGTAAAGATAACCCAATTACCAAAGATCTTTCATTCATGGGCAGGCATGATAATCGTCTGCAACCGGACGCTATTGCTTAATTCAGGTGACCAATGGCCTGTTATTGCAGGAAATCGACTTGACGAGCCTGGTCCCATGTCAGTTTTTGGATTCAACCTCAAAATAATTGTCAAAGCTGCCGAGAAAAGGTAGTTTTGATTCATTGGATCGGATCGCTCTTTGTTGGGAAATGCCATTTTTAGGAAGCCCGAAGAAAGCGACTGCTTATCACCTTTATTTAGATCATAGCGTTATGGGAGATGTGGTGACCAATTCGGTGCTTGCGATACACGGCGTTTCAAAATCCTTCGACGGCCATGTCGTGCTGCGTGATTTTGATCTTGATATCGCCCATGGAGAATTTGTCACCCTGCTCGGGCCCTCCGGCTGTGGCAAAACCACACTTCTGCGCCTGATAGCCGGATTTGAAAAACCGGATAGCGGATCGATCTTCCTCGATGACACAAACATTCTGCCCCTTCCTCCTGAGAAAAGACAGGTAAATACCGTCTTCCAGAGCTATGCCCTTTTCCCCCACATGACCGTCTTTGCCAATGTCGCCTTTGGCCTCAGCATCAAGGGCATTAAAGGAGAGACCCTGCGTCGGCAGGTTGAGACGGTGCTGGCTGATGTGAAGATGACCGATTTTGCCGCACGTTTTCCGGGTCAGCTGTCTGGCGGCCAACAGCAGCGGGTGGCGATGGCCCGGGCGCTGATCAATCGGCCCCGGGTACTGCTTCTCGATGAACCGCTTTCCGCCCTGGATGCACGCCTGCGCCGGGAAATGCAGATTGAATTGAAACGACTGCAACGCGAACTCGACATGACCTTTATCCTGGTCACCCATGACCAGGAAGAGGCGCTGTCGATGTCCGACCGGGTGGTGGTGATGCAGGATGGCAAAATAGCCCAGATCGGCACCCCCAGAGAAGTCTACGAAGAACCAAACAGTCTCTATGTCGCCAGGTTTATCGGTGATATCAACCTTTTTCCAGGCACCGTCAAAGCACGCATCGACGCCAACCATCTGCAGATAACCATCTTCAACCAGACCGCCGTTGCGCAGACCAGCAAAGAGTTTACCCTCGGTCAACCCGTTCACTTGCTGCTGCGACCTGAAGATCTCCGTTTGGCCGAGGAGATAGAGAAAGGCATGCCGATCTTTCCCGGGGCTATTGTTGAACGTAGTTACCGGGGTTCGACGCTCGACACGACCATCCACCTGGACGACGGCCCGATAATTCGAGCCTGCGAATTTTTTGATGAAGACGATCCCGACTTTGATTATCGTGTCGGCGAACGGGTAAAGGTCTCCTGGGTCAAAGGCTGGGAGGTGGTCTTGCCGGATGAAGAGTAGAACCCGGCAAATAGTCATCGGCCTGGTCTCCTCATGGGTAATACTCTTTGGGGTGCTGCCGATACTGCTGCTGGTGGGGACGAGTTTTCTGGCCCAGGATCCCATAGATTTTTTTCGACTCGGATTTTCTGTAGAGTCCTATCGCCAACTGGCTGATCCTGTTTATCTGGAAGTGATGCTTCGCTCGGTCAAACTGGCCGCCATGACAACTTTTTTCTGCCTCGCCATTGGCTACCCCTTCGCCTGGTTCACCGCCCGCCTGCATAAGAATACCCGAACCGTCGTTCTTATCCTGCTGATGATTCCCTTCTGGACCAACTCCCTGGTCCGAACCTACGCCATCCGGATGGTTCTCGGAACACAGGGCTTGCTGAATACTCTGCTTATGAAGACCGGACTGATCGACAGTCCTGTCCGCCTGCTCTACACCGACACCGCGGTAATTCTGGGTCTCTTCTATCTGATGCTGCCGTTTATGATTCTCCCGCTTTACGCCAACCTTGAAAAACTCGATTATCGGCTGGTCGAGGCGGCCCATGACCTCGGGGCGAATTTTGGGCAGATTTTCCGCAAAATCATCTGGCCGCTTTCCCTGCCCGGGGTCTTTGCCGGCTGCATTATGGTCTTCGTGCCCACCATGGGCCTCTTCTACGTCGCCACCCTGCTGGGCGGCGCCAGACAACTGCTGGTGGGTAATCTTATTCAGCAACAGTTTCTCAACGCGCGGAACTGGCCGCTCGGTTCGGCTACCAGCATTGTGCTGATTCTGATGATGGCATTCATGCTCCTCGGCTATGGCCTGATCCTGCGCCGTTTGGCAACCAGGAGGGCCGGTCCATGAAAAACCTGCGGCTGTTTTTCTTCATCTCCATTTTCAGTTATCTCTACCTGCCTATTGTCATCCTGGTCGTCAACGCCTTCAACAGTAACCGATATGGCCTGAAGTGGGATGGTTTCTCCGTAAAATGGTTCTCGGCCATGGCCTCCAATGCCGGCCTTGTGGAGGCCGCAAGACACTCTCTTGCAATCGCCGTTTTTGCGGCAACCCTGGCCACTCTGATCGGCGCCATGGCAGCGGTCGCCTTCAACCGCTATCGCTTCCCCGGCAGACGGGTTCTCCAGGGCACCCTGATGACTCTGATGATGGCGCCGGACATCATTCTCGCCATTTCGCTGTTGGTTCTTTTTGTGGTTATCGGCATATCACTCGGTTTCTGGTCCCTGCTTTTTGCCCATATCACCTTCTGCCTGCCATTTACCATGATCACTGTATCCGCGAGGATTGAGGGCTTTGACCCCCACCTCCTTGATGCGGCCAAGGACCTCGGCGCGTCGGAGAGCCAGCTGCTCTGCCGGGTGGTCCTGCCAATCCTGCGACCGGCATTGTTGTCAAGCTGGCTGCTGTCCTTTACCCTGTCACTTGATGATGTTATAGTCAGTTCATTCGTCACCGGTCCGTCCTATGATGTGCTGCCGCTGAAAATTTTTTCGATGGTGAAAGTTGGGGTAAAACCCGAGGTGAACGCGCTTGCGACAATCATGGTTGGTCTGTCGCTGGTGCTTGTTTTGTTGAGTCAGCTGCTTTTAAAGGAGAAAGAACCTCATGAACATGTGGAATAAATTACTACTCTCGGTGGTGTTCAACCTGCTCTGCATCTCTTTGGCCGTGGCCGGGGAAAAGGTCTATATCTACAACTGGACCGAATACATCCCCGAATCGGTTCTGAAGCAGTTTACCAAAGAGACGGGCATCGAAGTGGTCTACTCCACCTATGAGAGCAACGAGACCATGTACGCAAAACTCAAATTGATCAAGGAAGATGGCTATGATGTGGTTTTTCCTTCCACCTATTTCGTCAGCAGAATGGGCCAAGAGGGCTTGCTGCAGCCACTTGACCACACCCTGCTGCCGAATATGAAGGCTCTTGACCCTCGACTGCTTGACAAGCCCTATGACAGGGGCAACGTCTATTCCCTCCCCTATACGTGGGGTTCAACGGGCATTGCCTATAATAGTTCGGTGCTTCCCGCAGGAGAAGTAAGCAGTTGGAAGGATCTGTGGAACCCGAAGTACAAAGGGCAGCTGCTGCTGCAGGACGATATGCGGGAGGTGTTCCATATGGCCTTGAAAATTCAGGGGCACAGCAGCAACACCATTGACCCGAAAGAAATCGAATCAGCCTATCTGCTGCTCAAAGACCTGATGCCGAACGTCCTCCTCTTCAACAGCGACTCGCCGCGCCTCCCCTTTCTGGCCGGGGAAGTCAATGTCGGGATGATGTGGAACGGCGAGGCATGGATGGCCCTGCAGGAAAACCCGGCAATACGCTATGTCTATCCGCGTGAAGGGGCTAATCTGTGGGTTGACAGCTACGTCATCCCCAAGACTGCCAGAAATATTAAAAACGCGCACACGTTCATCAACTTCATGATGAAACCGGAGGTTGCCAAAATCTGTATTGAGGAAAACGGCTATGCTTCTCCGGTGACAACAGCCCTGCCGCTGCTCGACGAGGATGTCCGCACCAGCCTGACAATCTTCCCGACCACGGAGATCATGAACAATGGAGAGTTCCAGACCGATGTCGGCAAAGCGCTGCCGATCTACCAGCAATATTGGGAGAAACTACGCACCGGAAACTGATCACTTGAAAGTTCTACCCTGTCCCGGAGGCACCACTGAGCCAGGGTGAGTCGATTATCAGCAACAAAAGTCGATCAGGATTGACGTATTTAGAAAGCTGCTCGAGGATAACTTTATGCTCTTCAGGTGTTGCCGGTACAGCAGCCTGTGGTTTCTCGCCTTGAATCACCAACGCACATCGCTATTTTGATTCGTCTGCTATGCGGGTTTGATACTTAGCAAATTCAACCAACGTCTCCAGGCGGACCACTCTTTTATCAACATCAATAACATGAGACTGCAAACGATCAATGTCCGAGTTTAACCTTTTCGTTTCGTCTGTGAGCTTTAAAACATCTACTAATAATTCTCTCCAACCGGCCATCAATCATCCCTCGCGGCTAATGTTTCTAAGGTTGTCTTTAAGCGGCGACGCGTATCCCGGGTATTTGCTATAGCCTCTTTAACTCTTGCTGAAACAAGGTCTAATAGTTCGGATTCTTTCATGTCCATAGACGCATCAGGGTCAAAAGCATCAATGGCATTTCTAACCATTTCAGCGGCAGATTTTTGTTGTTTTTTAGCTAGAAGTTCTATTTTCTTAACTTGTGAGGGGGAAATCAAATATTGTTTTCTCACCAAATTTTCAGTTGCCGGCATATGTATACCCTTTTAGAATAGGTTAATCTATGCTTTCTTACAAATATACACATACACACCGTCATACACAAGTTTTTTTGCTCTTTCCAAGACTTATCAAGGGGGTTTTTGCACAACGCCCCGGAAAAGTGCATTTCAGCCTTCAGGTGGCTTAGAGGTGTTTTCGTTCAAGACCAAAATGGTCAGAAAGAAGGTCAAATTGCAATTGGCCTTAAATCGTTAAGATTGCCAGTCGAAGTCTCTTCTCATGGAAAGTTCAGGTGCCATATAAACATCTCTGAAACAGGACTAACACCGAAAATGCTATAATCGAATGGGAGGGGTATCGACATTACGTTGCTCAGGTCGGATAAAATCATGACACGTCTCGAGAGGGCGAAGGTGGTATTGACAGAAGACGGCTTCCAACCGCGATTACTAGAGCGACAATAATCAAAATTGTTGCGCCTGCGAACGTGACTCGCATGCCGGTGGCAACTGCCTCATGGTGCGCCGTGGTGATGTTGCCGGCTGCCGATGCAAGCGCGAACACTGCACCCATAAGGGATGCCCCTGTGATACGCCCGAGATTGCGCGACAGATTGAGCATACCGGAAATCACCCCCCGCTGATCCGGGTGGATATCTATCATGACAGCGGTGTTGTTGGCCGTCTGGAACAAGGAGTAACCGCCGGTGATTACTGCGATTGGGACGATGTAGCCGAAAATTCCCAGCCTTGCCGGTAGCATGGATAGAATGGCAGAACCGGCCGCCATTCCGATAAGCCCAATGATGGTCATACTGTGTGCGCCAAAACGGTCCGAAAAGTACCCGGCTGGGGCAGCAGTCAGCGCGGCGACAAGTGGACCGACAGACAAGACTAATCCCACCATGGCTGCGTCCAGGCCTAGCGCAAGTGAGAGATAGAACGGGCCAACTACCAATGTTGTGGTGACCACCGTCGCGACGAGCGCGCTCATCGCGAGGCTCGCACTCAACAATGGATTTCGGAACAGAGCCAAACTGATTAAAGGAGATGCTACTCTCGCCTCGGCAAGCACGAAGAGGCCCGCTCCGAAGGCAGCAGCCAACAGCAGAACAATGTTGATCAAACCGAAACTGCCGCGTCCAATCGTCACGGCGAGTGCATAAGCCATGAGAGTGAAAGCAAGCAGGAGTGTGCCCACATTGTCGAATCCAGCCCGATCAACTTTCGGCCCACGGCGATCAACGGGCAGGTAGTGATGTGCGAGAAGAAAAGTCAAGATACCCAGTGGCACGTTGACGAGAAAGATTGCTCGCCAACCGATTCCTGCGATGAGAAAGCCTCCGAGCGATGGTCCGAGGGCGGTGCCTATCGCAGACATCGTTCCGAGGAGCCCCATGGCACTACCGGTCTTTGCCTTCGGAACCGTCTCACCGACGATTGCCATAGTGAGGGTCATCATAATGGCCCCGCCGAGGCCTTGCACCGCCCGGGCAGCAATCAGCAACCAAAGCGTGGGAGCGACACCACACAATACCGAAGCCCCCGTGAAGAGGATGATTCCTGCCAGCAACAGCCTGCGGCGACCGATGAGGTCACCCAGCCGTCCAACACTGACGATCAGGGTGGTGATGACGAGGAGATACGCGATAACAACCCACTGGACTTCCTGGAAGGAGGCGGTGAACGCCTGTGCCAATGTTGGCAACGCAACATTGGCGATGCTGGTGTCCAGTGAGGACAGTAACATGGACAATGAAAGGCTGACGAGTGCCCACCGAGCCGAAAATATCCGTTCCATATTTCCAGTTGGAGCCCCATCTAGTGGTGTAATAATTGGCTTCATCATGAACTCCGTTTTTCGTTGAACTTTGTTTTCTGCGACGCCCACAACTGAGCTGTCTGGAACAGAGTATAGTCTCTTGTTTGACATTGCGGAATACGCACGGTTTGCACTTTATTCGTGCGCTTGACGCCATCTGTCAGATTGTGCTACAGTAGGTGCATGGCAACACCTGATCTCAACTTGCTGGTTACCCTTGATGTGCTGCTTGCGGAAGGCAGTGTTGCGCGCGCAGCACAACGATTGCAGCTTAGCCCTTCTGCCATGAGCAGGGCGCTGGCACGATTGCGTGAAACGACTGGTGATCCCCTTTTAGTCAGGGCCGGACGCGGTCTTGTCCCTACACCGCGAGCACTTGAACTCCGCGACCGGGTCAGTCAGCTCGTGCAGGGCGCAAAAGAAGTTCTGCGCCCTGCCGAGAAGCTCAATCTTAAGCAGCTTGTCCGAACGTTCACGCTACGGACCAGTGAAGGTTTTGTGGAGAACTTTGGCGCGGCCCTTCTTGCTCGCATCGGCAAAGAAGCTCCCAGGGTGCGGCTGCGCTTCGTGCAGAAGCCAGACAAAGACAGCACGCCACTTCGCGACGGGACCGTCGATCTTGAAACCGGCGTTGTGGAGAAGACGACGAGTCCGGAGGTGCGTGCGCAGGCATTGTTCCGAGATCGGTATATAGGCGTCGTGCGCATCGGGCACCCGCTGACTCGAGGCCAAATCACTCCCGCCCGTTATGCGGCCGGCAGACATATCTGCGTCTCACGGCGCAGTTTTGACAAGGAACCGATTGATAAAGCCCTGGAGCCGTTTGGGGTGGAGCGGGAAATCGTCGTCACGATTGGCGGTGGCTTCTCGACCGCGCTGGCTCTTGCGCGAAACACCGATCTAATAGCCAGCGTTCCCGAACGTCACACCGGAAACCTGCGCACCGGAATGCATAGCTTTACCCTTCCGGTTTCCACGCCGGAGTTCACGGTTTCAATGCTCTGGCACCCGAGGCTGGAAGCCGACCTGGGGCATCACTGGCTGCGCGAGTGCGTTCGGGACGCATGCGCCTGATATTCATCACAAACTCGAAACACAGAAGATCTGACACAGATGGAAGTGAGGTGGGCAGCAACAGTGGAAACTCAAGTGATCCCATCAAAGACAGGATAGTCAGTTGGAAGAGGGTCTGAAATCCATGCGTACTCAGATATTAAAATGGCCACACCAGGGGAGTAAGGAGGGTTGTAAGCAGCCAGGTCAGCATGGCCAGAACACTGCCGAGTTGCAGATAATGGCGAAACCGGTAGCCGCCCGGCCCGAGAACGAGGAGGGTGCTTTCATGGGCAACCGGCGTACAGAAAGCCGCAGATACACAGACTGCCAGTCCCACCATAAAAGGCTTGGGGTCGCAGCCGCTACTGATCGCCACCCGGTAAGCAAGGGGAGCAAGGATGATGGCAACGGCAGCATTTTCGATCAGCTGGGTCATAACCACCGCCAGGAGCAGAATTATTCCCAACAGAAAAATCGGCGGGACACCCTGGAAGGTGTGAACCAGCAATCCGGCGAGTTCTGCGGCTGAACCGGTTTTTTCCAGTGCCAGGCCAAAGGGAATCATGCCTCCAAGGGTGATGATGATCGGCCAGTTGATGTTGCTATACGCATCCTGCAGGTTGATGCAGCCTAAAAGAATTGTCAACATGGCCGCCAAAGGGATTGAAACGGGAGGAGAGAGCAGCCCGGTTATCGCGGTGAAGATAATGCCGAACAACAGCGCGATGGTCAACAGGGCTTTGCGTCGGCCAATGGCGGGTATCGATTTTTGGCCGAGAAGAATCAAGCTGGGATTGCTCCTCAACCGAGGGAGATCATCAATGTTGCCCAGCAACAGCAGGCAGTCACCGAACTGAAGGGGGATTTCCGACGGGAGGCTGCGGATCGTTTCTCCACGGCGGGAAATGCCCATCAGGGTGAAACGGTAAAACCCATTGAAGTCGACCTGATCAAGGGTCCTGCCCTGGTAAGGAGCGTTCGGTGCCAGCAGCGCTTCCACCGTGACCAGGTTGACGCTTTGCAGGCTCTCGGGGTTTATCTTGACCTCTTCCTTTATTTGAAAATCGGTTGTCTTGAGCAGCTCATGAATTACCTGGGACGGCCCTTCTATGATCAAGACGTCGCCCGACTCCAACCTGAACCGGCGGGGGATTCGCTGATCCCCGCGGAGTACTTCCACCACCGACATGTCGTTGCGCCTGGACCAAGGCAGTTCCTCGACTGTTTTTCCCACCGAGGAGGAACGTTCGGTCACCACGGCTTCGGCCAGATACAGCCGGTTCTCCTCGTCGGACTCTTCCAGGGCAACCGAGGTGGGCAGGAGCTTCCTGCCGATCGGGACCATATAAAAGGCGGAGGCCAGAAAGATGACTGCGGCCATGGCTGTGAAATCGAAGAAACCAAGTCCTTCACCGGTATACTGTCGATAAAAATCACTGATAAGAATGTTGCTGCGCGTGCCGATAAGGGTCCACTGCCCGCCCAGAAGCGACCCGTATGCAGCGAACATCAGGTAGCGTGAGGGGGAGAGGTTCCGTTCCCTGCAGATGGTCAGAATCATCGGCATGAACACCAGGACCACAGTCGTGTCATTGACGAACATGGAACAAAGAGTGGTCATGGTGAGGATGGTCAACTGCAGCAGCCATTCCTTCTCCGCAGTGGCCCGGAACAGTCGAGCGGCCACCCATTCTGCAGCTCCGGTCTGTACCAGCGCCCCGCCAAAAACAAACATTGCTACGATCATAATAACGGCAGAACTGCCGAAACCGGAAAAAGCCTCTGCGTAGGTCAGGATTCCGCGCCATTTTCCATCCGGATGGGGCCAGGGAAGCATCAGAGAGAGGAGAACCAGGACAGCGGTCAGTTCGAAAGGAAGTCTCTGGGTCCAAAAAAGATAGATGGCTATTGCCAGGATTACTCCGAGCACCACATTTTCGGTCATGGTAGATCAATCATAGGTGACCTCTCTGACGGAGGATGACGGGTTGGCAATGATAGTGGTGATAAAGAATCGTTTTTTCAGACGGCACGGAACAGGTTTGTCTGGCCCTTGAGAGTCTTCTCATTCGGCTGACCCTACCTTATCGGCGCTACCGAAGGGACTTCTAACATTATAATCCTCCTCTCGGCCGATTACAACATCGGCACCCACCTGGCCATTAGTTGCTAAGTCATCGGTTTTTTCGGGTTTCCCGAAAAAACCCTTTTCAACGAAGAGACATCTGATCCGATACTTCAAAACTGCCTTAACGAGGGAGCTCTCGCAATTCTTTTTTAATCGGCACCACCTACCGCCCTTGGAGCACCCCTTAAAGAACTTTTCCAGTCAAGAAAAATCGTCCAGCACCGAACTTAAACAATAACAATACATCACAGGTGATTTTCTTACCTGCACCTGAATGCAAAGCTCCTAGATATTTGGTATAGCACTCGGAGATGCTTCGAGTGAATCAATATCCTTAGGTCGCCAGATCTAACCTAAATCAATTTGATATGTGCCCCAAATTGACACGTCTACTGTGCAGGTCAGGAAGAAGTTGTCCTAAAAACCTATCAACAAAAAAGGTGTTTTTGACCTTTATGAAAAAAAGATTATCCAGACTACCCTGACAAGAATAAATCATTTACAAATCCCAGATTGTTCCAGAAAATATTTGCTCGTCACTTCGACAGAAGTGTTAGGTAACGTGGTCTGTCCCCGAATGTCCTGCCAGATAGAAGGACGGCTCTTCAAGTCTTTTACCACCACCAAATCCACCGGTACCGGTCTAGGCCTTGTACTGTCCCGTCACCTGGTAGAACACTTTGACGGTTCCCTTAAAATTACCAGTGAATCCGGACAGGGGGTGACGGCTACGGTTTCTTTGCCCATATCGAGGCGCGGAACAGATTCCTGCAGTATCACGCAACTTTGAAAATCAAACAAATCTTATTACCTGAGTATTCAATTAGATAGGGACACCATCGGCAATGGAAAATCGCATCGAATCCTACCACCAGTTGCGAACCACCATCGCCCAAGTGAACGGCAAAAAGGAACTGACTGGGCGTACACTGACTTGGACGTGGCAGTCAGTAATCATTGTGGCCGATTGATTGCAAATGTCGTGATTGCCTACAACTCCATATTGCTATCTGGCAACTGGCAATGAAAAGCCAATTATTTTTAATTTTCAGATAATTCAGGGTCATCCAGATCGGTCTGAATCCAGCGATCAGAAAGATGAATGTCAGTGGTTTCCAGCGATCCTTGTCCAATGTTGTGATATTTATGTGGGATACTGGCAGGACCTAGTAATATGTCGCCTGCTTCAGCCTCTATTTTTTTATCTCCTATCGTAAACAAGGCATTACCCTTACGGACGATGAAAATTTCGTCATAAGGGTGGACGTGCCACCGGGGGCCCACACCGAGCTCTTCGGTAACATAGAATAGTACTGTTACATTGGTACCAATATCTTCACCTTGAAAATAGCCTTTCCACAAATACTCATGAGAAGACCAATCAGAACGATGGAGAATAACCGGACTTGGGTTCTCTACTTCTTTGTCGGGATCTATTTTATCATTTACCATCATTACAAAGCTCCTTTGCTTGAATAGCTAGGAAGCATCTTATTGCCCTCAGTATAAGTTAGTGCCGATAGTGTTTGTCTACCCACAATTGCAGGTGCCTCACGAATGAGTTCGTCGTTGGTTAGCGCGTGCACCATAAACAAAGCGAAGTCCACACGTCGAGTGAGGTTGCTGGCAAGTATCGGGTCACCTACGTGATGGCTCCATACTGGCAGCCCTTGGCTTGGACCTTCCTCAAGATCACTACCACGAACAACAGTCCATGACCTATTACTGGCGAATATCCGCTGGCATGCTTCAACCTGATCGTCGAGATCTACTATGCGGAAGAGTCGCCCCAGAAAACCAAAGATTTTAACAAATGATTTCAGCTTTATTGAGAATCTGTCTTGACCATCTCTCGTTATGTGCCACCCACAAGAGAAAACAAGACGTGCATTCGGTGGAGCATAATCAAGCACCGCTTGGGCCGTTCCTGAAGCGTAGTGCTGCATGCCCCAGGGGACTAAAACGGTAAGCACACAATCACATTTCTTTACTGCTCTTCTTATGACTTCTCGATCGTTGGTGTCTCCTGGTACTATTGCAATGCGCTCTCTGAATGTATCGAGTTTCTCTACACTTTGGCCTCGACAAACTGCAACTACTTGATAATTTAAATCCAGTGAGTGCTGAATGAGGTACAGTCCCAGTTTCCCGGATGCGCCGACGATACAGACCTTTCTCATATCCGTCACCTGAGATTATAGGAAATATTATGCAATTAAAGTCTCTCAGAAAAAAAATAATACCACATAGTAGTATGTCAACTGATCGGCCCGTTTTGTTAAAGTACAACAGCTACAATCCAAGTGTTTAGCGTTAACGAGGGTGTTTGCAGATGTTTAAAGATGCACCTGTATATACGTAATGATGAAGTTGTCCCAAAAGCCTAGCAACATAAAAGGACGTTCATTGCCATTTGAAAATCAAGATTATCCTGACAATAAAAATTCAATCTCAGGTCAACGATACTTCCAGAGCATCAAAAAGAAGAGATTCTGGAACAATCCAGAGTGTTCGAGATGCTCCACTCTATGCTACGTTTCTCGAAAATACTCTTCAATTTGCAAACCACCAAAATGCTCCTTTACATGTATTTTCTGCGTCATGCTCAAGTTCAAATTACTCAAAATTACCTAACCTCATGATATTCAAGATAAATTCACACTTACTAATTGTCATCTCTTCCCATAGAAAGGTCAGGTCGATAAAATCATGACATGTCTCTAGTGGAAGAAGAAGATGTTGACAGAAGACGACTTCCAACCGCCATCACCATCGCAACAACAATCAAAATTGTTGCAACTGCGAACGTGACTCGCATGCCGATGGCAACTGCCTCGTGATGCGCTGTTGTGATATTACTTGTCGCCGATGCAAGGGCGAACACCGCACCCATAAGTGATGCCCCCGTAATGCGCCCGAGATTGCGTGACAGGTTAAGCATTCCGGAAATTACCCCCCGCTGGTCCGGATGGATATCTGTCATGACAGCGGTGTTGTTGGCCGTCTGGAACAGCGAATAACCTCCAGTGATAACTGCTATTGGAACAATGTAGCCGAAAATGCCTAGCCTTACCGGTATCATGGATATAATGGAGGAACCGGCCGCCATTCCGATAAGCCCGATGATGGTCATACGGTGTGCGCCGAAACGGTCCGAAAAATACCCGGCTGGTGCAGCAGTCAGGGCGGCGACAAGTGGACCGACAGACAATACGAATCCAACCATAGCTACATCGAGGCCAAGTGCAAGTGAGAGATAGAACGGGCCAACTACCAACGTTGTTGTTACCACCGTTGCGACGAGCGCGCTCATAGCGAGGCTCGCACTCAACAATGGATCTCGGAACATAGCCAATCTGATCAAAGGAGATACTACTCTTGCCTCGGCAAGCACGAATAAGACGACTCCGAAGACAGCAGCCAACAGCAGAACTATGTTGAGCAAACCGAAACTGCCGCGGCCAATCGTCACGGCAAGTGCATAAGCCGCGAGAGTCAGAGCAAGCAGCAGTGTGCCCACCTTGTCGAATCCCGCCCGATCAAACTTCTGCCCACGGCGATCAACGGGCAGGTAGTGATGCGCGAGAAGAAAAGCCAAGATGCCCAGTGGCACGTTGACGAGGAAGATTGCTCGCCACCCGATTCCTGCGATTAGAACGCCGCCGAGCGATGGACCGAGAGCGGTACCTATCGCAGACATCGTTCCGAGGAGCCCCATAGCGCTACCGGTCTGTGCCTTCGGAACAGTCTCGCCGACGATTGCCATGGTGAGAGCCATCATAATGGCCCCTCCCAGGCCCTGCACCGCTCGGGCTGCAATCAGCAGCCAAAGTGTGGGAGCGATACCGCACAATACCGAGGCTAGCGTGAACAATACGATTCCGGCCAATAGCAGCCTGCGGCGGCCGATGATATCACCTAGCCGTCCGACGCTGACAATCAAGGTAGTGATGACGAGGAGATAAGCGATCACAACCCACTGGACTTCCTGGAAAGAGGCGGCGAAAGCCTGTGTCAATGTTGGCAGGGCAACATTGGCGATGCTTGTGTCGAGTGAGGACAATAACATGGCTAATGAAAGACTGACGAGTGCCCACCGAGCAGAAGGTGCCAGTTCTGCATTTCCAGCTACTGCCACATCTTGTTGTGCAATAATTGTTTTCATCATAAACTCCATTTTCTGTTGAACTTTATTTTTTATGACGCTCAAAACCGAGCTGTCTGAAGCAGAGTATAGTCTCTTGTGTGACACGGCGGAATACGCATCGTTTGCACTTTATTCGTGCATTTGACGCCATCTGTCGGATTGTGCTATAGTTGATGCATGTCAACACCTGATCTCAACTTGCTAATTACCCTTGATGTACTGCTTGCGGAAGGCAGTGTTGCACACGCAGCAAAACGATTGCAGCTTAGCCCATCTGCGATGAGTAGAGCGCTGGCAAGATTGCGTGAGACAACGGGCGATCCGCTTTTGGTTAGGGCCGGACGCGGTCTTGTTCCCACACTGCGAGCGCTTGAACTCAGCAACCGAGTCAGTCAGCTCGTGCAGGACGCAAAAGAGGTTCTACGCCCTGCCGAGAAACTCAATCTAAAACAGCTCGTCCGAACATTCACGCTACGGACCAGTGAAGGTTTTGTGGAGAACACCGGAAACCTGCGAACTGGAATGCATAGTTTTACCCTTCCGGTTTCCACGCCGGAGTTCACGGTTTCAATGCTCTGGCACCCGAGGCTGGACGCCGACCTAGCGCATCGCTGGCTGCGCGAGTGCGTTCGGGACGCGTGCGCCTGAAACTCATCAAAAATTCGACACACGGAAGATCTGAAAAAGACTGAAGGTAGGTAGGCAATAATGGAAACTAAAGCTTGGTTCTGTTTTTTCTCTGAAAGATACTATTGATCGGCACCGGCTCTTGTTTGAGTTGGGTTGTTAATGTTGCCACATCGAAGATGCTTGTTTCTTGCCAAGTCATTAATTGAAGGTGTTTACTGAATCTTTACAAAATGACAAGCAATTCGAATAACTGACATTGCTCCTGAAGCTCATAAGACCTTATCTTTGGGAATCTCTTCTTTCCGGTTGCTCCATTTTTGTGTAATTGCAGACAGGTAGGCGTGTCGCCCCTCTCAGGAAGAAGCTTAGCTGTCCTGTTCGATGAAATAGGTAGAGCTTGCCACTACAAGTCTTGAAAATTCTTTTATCACCTCTATCAATAAAGAGTCTTCACTACTTTGCTGGTAAGGCGAGGATTTTCTCTTGCAGAGATTCGTAGGTACTCAGAAAACGGAATAGGAGCATTTCGAGATCATACTGACTGCCAAGCAATACGGCAGTCAGTCTCTCCAGTTGCCGCATTCCGGAACCGTTCGCCTGCACCTTGATACTGCGACAATTATAGTTGAGACAAAACATGGGCTTAAAGATAAAAATGCAGCCTGCTGCAGCATCAAGATAGCAGCACTCTGCATGGCTATGATTGACCTGGGCGACATCGACTCCCGCCATCAGGTTTATGAGTATTTGCAGACTGTCCGTCTCACCAGCCATGTACCTGCTGCAGCAGCCCCCACCGCCGGAGGCTGCACAGGAAGAACAAACTTTGCCGAGGATGAGATCCTGCATATGTGCGGTTAAGGCACTTTCCTGAGTTCGCATACGAGCAAGGGCTGCATAAACACCGGTAAGCCCGGTAAGGGGTTTGCCAAGTTTTCTAAAAAGTAAGAGACTAAAGGCCAATCGCGATTCGACGGTACCGGCGTAAATTTTTTTCTGGAGTATTGTTTGGTTCATTATTCCACTATCTTGCCTTAAAAGGCCTGTCCTTCGTTCATCTTTTCAAGGAATCGTGAGATGACTGCCGGAGCCTGATTCCTAGTCTCCGATGTCACTCCCTCCAACCTAACCCCGACCGCGTTTTTTCTGATTACCCCAGCAAGTGCAAAGTAGCTTTCCTAAGTTTGGTATCCATTGTTTTCAACCTTCCTCTTATATGATCGGCCTACGTCTGGGAGACACCAATCTACGTTATGTCGCCAACAGTGTTCTCAGCGAGCCCTTTGTTCAAAATCTGTCGCGGGATGGTGAGATGGGAGTTGTTTTTTTACTCAAAGAGTACTTTCCCGGCAGCAAATTCAGCAAACCCCTGCTGGAGATGTATGCCAATCAGCTTTTTAACCAGGGAAGCAGGATTGCGGCGCCTCTTGATAGAATTGATAGAATTAATTGCCCCGACACCAAATGACGCTTTTTCACTGGAGATTAGGCGAGCATTGGTATCCCGATGGTCGATGCAATGAGGAGCCAAAAGCATCAGATGAGGCGACGATCTTTCAGGGCAGGCAGCCGCAGGCGTATCTGTTGCAGGTGATGAGATGATATTTCTGCGATGACCACCCCTGGACCCTCTGCGCGACGCGCTAAAACCTCCCCCCACGGATCAACAATCATGCTGTCACCATAGGTGCGGCGTCCCGACGGGTGACAGCCTCCCTGGGCAGCTGCAATGAAGTAACACTGGTTTTCGATAGCCCGGGCTCTGAGCAGTACCTCCCAATGTGCAAGGCCGGTGGGGTAGGTGAATGCAGCCGGCAGCACTATCAGCTCCACCTCTCCCATTGCCCGGAAAAGTTCAGGAAAACGCAGGTCATAGCAGACCGACAGACCAACCCGTCTACCCTCTGCTACAAAGATGACCACCTTATCGCCCGCCTCGACGGTTGCCGATTCGTCATACCGCTCCAGTCCGTTATCAAACCCGAATAAATGAATTTTGTCGTAGCGGGCGATACGCTCTCCCAATGGGGAATAGACCAGACAAACATTGCGTATTTTGCCAGGGCAGCCTGAGATGAGTGGCACCGTACCCCCGACAAGCCAGATCCCATACTGTTTCGCAGCAGTCGCGAGAAAATCCTGGATCGGACCAACACCATCGTCCTCCGCAACTTGTATCTTGTTCTGCTCGTTTTTGCTCATTACGGCGAAATTTTCGGGTAATACGACCAGCATCGCACCCCGTGCTACAGCCTCTGCTACAAGGCGTTCTGCTTGCTCAAGATTTTCGGATACACCTGGAACCGATACCATCTGTATCGCCGCGACGCGGTATGAAGTCCCTGCAATCATTCGATCCCCTTAGCCTCCGCTACTCTTGAATGGTTTTATCGGCTGCTGCTCACGAATCAGTGTAGAAAATGGATATGGAATAGAAAATGATCTGCCAGGTAGCTAGCGATGAAAAAATAACTGTGATCGTATCCCTCCTCCCCCGCGAGGCATGGTATTGAGACATACTATAGCTAGTCCCAGATGACTTGCAAGCCGCTGAGCTCCGGCCTTAATGACAAAATTCTCGTTGGTACAGGTCCGTTCAGACAACCACCAGATGAGCGGCACTTTTTTGCCTTCAGCTTGCGGTGGCAGGTAGAAAGAAAAGGTCATTGCACATTGGCAGACGGTCGAGTCACGAACCAAACCGCGGCTGGCGACCGCCAAAGGAACGTATGTCTTCCAAAACTTACATTCTTCCAACACCTTCTATAATAAGACCCACCAAAACCATGTATTCACAGTAGTGAAAAGTTGGGTGCGAGATATTTTCACAGTAGGTTTGTCATGGCAACCTAAACTCGGATTTCTCCGCACAATACGAAACTATCAACGCTGACGATGGTCAGAAGTGGAACAGTTTTATTGGTTGATTATCTGTGCAACATCAACAATTCAGAATAGTCCATTTCAGGCATGTTTTTTCGGCACGATCACAAGCACACATAACAGGAAGAAGCTCAACCTATGATGTCTGTTTTCCAACAAAAGCTTGCCAAGGAATATCTTTCCTATCAAAATGATGACTGAGTCAAAAACAACGGGAGATGTATATCCAATAAACGCCGCATCACAGATTTCCTGGAATACTCCCCTGTTACCACTTCCTCCATTCAGCCTCTTTTTCCTTCTGCGGTACCAGTATCTTTAGGGATATCGTCCTTTAAACGATATCCTACCCCAACCTCTGTAATGATATAACATGGACGGGATGAATCCTTTTCTATCTTCCGCCGCAGGTTGCTGATATTGACTCGAAGCACATGTGATTGCTCAACATATCCAATACCCCAGATTTGTCTGCATATCTGCCGATGGGTCAAGACCTTACCCGCATTTGTCACCAAAAGCCGTAAGAGATCGTATTCTGTTGGTGTCAGCTGTATTTCAAAACCCGCCATTAAAACCTTTCGATGGACAAGGTCGACTACCAGATCGCCGGTGCTGTAAACAGACTCCGGGACACTCTGAAGGGAACGGCGCAATGCAGCCCTGATTCGAGCCAGAAGCTCCCCTGCACCAAACGGTTTAGTGAGATAGTCATCAGCTCCGGCATCCAGGGCCATCACTTTATCATCCTCCCGTTCCCGAACCGACAGGACAATAATCGGCACTTTAGACCATTCCCGTATCCTTTTGATAACCTCGATACCATCCATGTCCGGCAGCCCGAGATCAAGCAGGATCAGCTCAGGTCGAAAAGTTGCGGCGGCTGTAATGGCAAGCCGTCCATTCTCCGCTTTATACACGGAGAATTCCACCGAATTCAAAATAGTTTCCAGAAATCTAAGAATGGCAGTTTCATCATCCACTACCAGGATTCTGAAGCCTGCTGTCTTTTCATCGATGGTATTAATCATGGATGTCTTCCTCGGTGGACATTACCTTGAGCGGCAGAGTCAGTTGCACCACAAAACCTTTACCGAATCGATTTTCTGCCTTGATCCTGCCGCCATGAGCCGCCACTATCCCCTTGCAGATTGAAAGACCGAGACCTGTCCCTCCGCGTCCTTCCGGAACAGGCACCTGGTAGAATTTATCAAAAATTCCTTCCAGATCATGATCAGGAACGCCAGGTCCCCGATCTTCCACCTCAATGTGCAAAAAAGACCTGTCACATTGAACAATAATATTAATTGCGCTGTCCGGAGGGGAAAACTTGACCGCATTCTCCAGAAGGTTGACCAGTACCTGGGTCATCAACACCATATCCATAACCACCAGAGGCATGTCGGGGGGGAGGTGTATTTGCACCTGACGATTACTCAACTGTTGATCGATTTGAGCAAGGGCGCAACTGATCAGGTCCTGAACGTCGCATGCTTCCTCTCTCAATTTTACAACCCCGGCCTCCAGGCGGGTCATATTCAACAGATTCGTGACAAACCGGTTGAGACGGATTGCCTCTTCGAATGCAGTGGTCAGAAGTTCCTGTTTTGCCTGCTCACTCAGTTCTGTTCCCTGTTCTTTCAGACTGCTTAAAATACCGGTAATTGAAGCCAGGGGTGAACGGAGATCATGGGAAACGGAATTTAACAGCGCCCGCTCCAGGTTCTCTCTTGCGGCAAGAATCAGGGTCTGCTCGGCCTGCCGGGCAAGTTCCACCCGTTCCAGGGCCATCGCCGTCTGTCCGGCAAAGGCATCCAGGAGGAGGCGAATTTGCGGCGAGGTATAGCCGGCTGGGTCGACCAGTTTAATTCCGAAAACACCCAGATTATTCACCGATGTTCTTAAGTCCAGATAGAGATAGTTCGAGGCTCCCAGGGTCGTGGTGCCGCGACCTGCCGCCTGCTGGTTACGAAAAGCCCAGTCGGCTACCGCCTTTTCTTTGAGATCAGGCTCCTGCTGTCCCTCGACCGCAATAAATCTAAGATGTTCATTGTCAGGGAAGAAAAAGAGCGGCTCCGCATTCAGACTTTCTGTCATATTTTTACGTACGGCCTTCATGATCGCGGACCTGTCGGCCGCCGCAGCCAGATCACGGCTGATATAGTACAGACTTGTCGTCTGGATTTCACGAGCCCGGATCACCTCGGCACGCTCACGCCCTCTGGCCACCAGAGTACTTATAACCACCCCCACAGTAAAAAAGGCGAGAAAGGTCAGCAGGTACTGGGTATCAGCGACAGCAAAAGTATAACGAGGCGGAACAAAAAAGAAATCAAAGACAAGCACACTCAACAATGCAGTGAAAATGGCAGGCTTGCGTCCTAGTCGGATCGCCGCCAGGACTACTGAGAGGAGATAGATCATGACCATGTTGGTCGGTGAAAAAAAAGGACTTAACGCCCAACAGATCAGGGATGCTCCGGCCACAAAAACGCATGAAGTAACATATTCCCTCCAGAGAATGGCTTCCTTCGACCTTTGCGGCAAGCCAACTTCGCGATCATTTTGGCCGATACTGACCACATACACGTCAATCTGCCCGCTTTTGCGGATAATCTGGTCGACAACAGGAGGACGTAAGAGTTCTCGCAGCCTGGATTTGGCCGGTTTCCCCACCACTATTTTGGTGATATTGTGCCTGAGGGCATAATCAATCAGGGCATCCGAAACTGAGGTTCCCGTGATGGTCACGACCTCCGCTCCCATATTTTCCGCCAACCGGAGCTCTTGCCAGATCCGCTCCCTGTTCTCGCGCGCATAGGCGTCCTCACCGGGAGTTTCGATATATACAGCACTCCAGGGTGCCTTCATTTCACTGGCCAAACGGCGGGTGATGCGGATCAACTTTTCACTGAAGGGACTGCCGCTGACACAGACAAGAAGCCTGTCCATCGTCGACCATGGACCGGGGATGGCATGCGTCTCCATATAGGTCCGCATCTGCTCATCAACCCGGATGGCAGTATGGCGCAGCGAGAGCTCGCGTAGCGCAATCAGGTTGCCGGGCTGAAAAAACTTTTCCATGGCTTGTGTCGCCTGGGCCGGAATATACACCTTGCCTTCATGCAGTCGCTGCAGAAGTTCGTCGGGTGAAATATCAACGAGGCGGATATCAGCAGCCTGATCGAGCAAGAGGTCCGGAACTGTTTCTCGGACAATAACTCCGGTAACCTGAGCGACGACATCGCTCAGGCTCTCAAAATGCTGGATATTGACAGTGGTATATATATCGATGCCGGCTTTGAGGAGCTCCTGGACATCCTGCCAGCGCTTCTCATGACGCGAGCCGGGGGCGTTGGTATGGGCAAGTTCATCGACCAGGGCCACTACAGGGTTGCGTTGAAGAACAGCATCGATATCTAGTTCAGGCAGCAAGACTCCCTGATACTCTATCATCGACTTCGGCACTACCTCCAGACCTTGAAGCAGGGCATCGGTCTCCATACGTTCATGGGATTCGACATAGGCCGCCACCACATCAATTCCTTCCGATTTGAGCTGTCGGGCAACCGTCAGCATCGCATAGGTTTTGCCGACTCCGGCCGCATAACCAAGAAATATTTTTAATTTCCCTTTTGTTGTTTCCTCGGCCTGGGCCAATTTGAGCATGGCCTCCGGTGATGGACGTTTCTCATCGATATCGTTCATAGGGTTTGCCGTCCAAGGCAAGGTTAAGGAGCAGCACATTTACCCGCGGTTCACCAAGTACGCCCCATTGGCGATCCTCGACATGGGAAGAGACAAGCCGGTTCAATGCTGCCTCCGACATGCCACGCACCTTGGCAACACGGGCTATCTGTATCTTGGCGGCCGCAACACTTATATGAGGATCAAGACCACTGGCCGACGCCTCAACCATGTCGGCAGGGATACTGCCGGTAACCCCTGAATCATGGAGGGCCTGGATCCGACCACCGACTGTCTTGATGAAATCCGGATTGGTTGGGCCGGAGTTTGAGCCTCCCGAAGCAAGAGGGTTGTAGGCAAAATCAGATGTGGCTGAGGGACGTGACCAGAAATATTTTACCTGAGTAAAAGGCTGGCCAATCAAGCTGGAGCCGATCACCTGGTTGTTGGTATCGGTGATGAGGCTGCCCCCAGCCTGGTTGGGAAAGATGACGAAAGCAATACCGGTAATGACTGCCGGATAGATGCCGCCACAGATAACGGTGAAAACGAAGAACAATAATAGAGCAGGTTTCAATTCTTTCATGGTGTTCTCCTTATCGCAGATGGAACAAGGCAGGTCATCATCTCTTATAGTCATCGGTTTGTTATACTACCATGCCAATTATCATATCAATCAACTTGATCCCGAAAAACGGAGCGATTATGCCGCCAAGTCCATAAGAGGAGCAGGTTATGAATCAGGAGCTTCTCTGCCGGCATCGGACGGAATTTGCTTCCCTTGAGGGCCAGCGGTACCAGGAACGGAATGATAAGCGCATTAAAAATAACAGCCGAGAGAATGGCGCTAAAAGGGCTGGCCAGGTGCATGACGTTGAGCACCCCCAACTGAGGATAGATGGAGAGCATCATGGCCGGAATGATAGCGAAGTACTTGGCTAT
>CAWDRB010000006.1:0-134048 GCA_963804605.1 uncultured delta proteobacterium | reverse complement strand
AAACTATTTATAAGGCCACTCACGCCAGTCCTACTGAAGAGACACAACTTTACCGCCCGGTCGCTTGTCTATCTTTTGCCCTTAACTGGTATTTCACCCAAGAAAAATTATGGGGATTTCATCTTACAAATTTAATTATCCATATAATAACAACCATAGCTTTATTCATCACAATTTTAAAAACCGCTTTCCACACCAGCTATTGTGGATGTATTCGAAAGAAAAAAGATATTCATAGCTGCACTGACAGCAATTTTATGGTCTTGCCATCCCATGCAGACTCAAGCCGTTACATATATCGTACAGCGTATGGCATCATTAGCAACGCTATTCAGCATACTAAGCGTGCTTTATTACCTCAATGGGAGAATGGCATTTTCAAACAACCATCGACTAGCATCTTGGATTGCCTCCTTCCTGTTTTTCGTCTTCGCCATTGGCTCAAAGAGAATACCTTAATCTTGCCTTTAAGTGTTCTGTTAATAGAAAGCATTTTCTTTAAGAGGTTTCAAAAGGATTACCGCCAAAAAAAAATCCTCTTAATATTCGTATTTTCTCTGTTAGGTATCAGCATCATTGTTGGTTATCATTTGCTTCCTGGCCACTTACCATCAATATCGTATGAAGCAAAAACATTCAATCTTGTCGAACGTTCTTTGACAGAGCCAAGAATCTTGCTATATTATTTAAGCCAATTGTTTTATCCTCTCCCCGAACGTTTTTCTATTACTCACGACATAACGATATCTACATCACTTGTTCATCCTTGGACAACACTCCCGTCAATCCTCTTTATTGCAATTTTGATTATATTATCCATTCTAAATAGTAAAAGATACCCCCTCCTATCATTCGCCATTTTATTTTTTTTCGTTAATCACTTGGTTGAATCAAGTATATTCCCCCTGGAATTGATTTTTGAACATAGGAATTATCTTCCATCTCTTTTCCTGTTTCTCCCTTGCGTCTACGGTTTAGCCTATTTAATTTACGATAAATACAACAATAACTTTACTATTAAACTTGCTCTTTCTTGCTTCATATGCATTATTATCCTAACTTTAGGATTTGGAACTATAAACAGAAACATGGTATGGGCCTCCGAAAAAACATTATGGACAGATGCAATGAATAAAGCCCCTGCTTCTGCCAGACCTTATGACAATCTGGCTTGGGGACATTACGCACGAGTTGGTGAATACCCTGCAGCAATCACACTTTACAATCGAGCATTAACTCTTTGGGACGCAAACAAACATCATCGTGCATTGATGCATAACAATCTTGCAGGAATCTATTTTTATACAGGCCAATATGACAAAGCAATTTATCATTGGAAAAAAAGTATTCAGATAGTTGACAAGTTTTGGAAACCTCATTACGGAATATGCCAAGCATATATCAAACAAGGGAACTGGGGATTACGCATTAAAGGAAGCAACAAATTATCTTGAAAGTGGTAAGATTTCTGATGCTCTGACTTTTGCGAGTGGGCTTATTTACCTTCGCTTAAAGCAACCAGAAACAGCCCTAGCCACGTTTAAAAAATTGAAATATAATAGCAATTTAAGTGAAAAATCCCGTATTGGTATGGGGTTGTCCTATGATGTTAGAGAATTATCGAAGCGCAAAAAGTTCATTTACCTCTGCCATCTCAAGTAACCCAAAAGACATTGAAGCTCTGCTTGGACTTATTACCGCTGAGACAAATCTAGGAAACACTAATAATGCAACTGTTTTTGTAGACAAAATCCTCATGGTATTTTCTGATCATGAAATCATAAAAGAACTCAATAAAATTTTTTACGATAACGCTGCGCTCCCCTTCCCACAAAACGAAATCTTGCCCGTGATAAAAAAAGATCCTAGACCGAGCACACCAACTAATAAATACACTCGATTATGATGTCAGCACATAAATATCAAAAGAATTTTATTTGTATTAATCCGTACGTCAAATTGAAGACATTGGCCTCGACGGAAACTGTGTGTTTTCAAATTGTTACGACTGAATGATTGTTATGCTAATGTCTACTGATTAGGTTTCGTGTTATTAATTTAGAAAATTGCCATGAACGTTTCGTGAGACACTACAATGTTTTTTAGTCGAACTTTTTTATATTTAATATCACTGCTGTCCAAAATAGGACAGAATTGTAAAAAGATGATTTGATTTTATTGGGTTTTGATGCTCGAAAAGCTCATTTTTCAAAATCAGGTTCCCTTTTTTGCTTTAGGCCGTTTTGGGCTGTCCAAAACCAGGCAGCCGCATTTGCACAAAAGGAATTGCCGGAGGCTCCCCGAAAGGATTATGAAGCCATTCCAGCAAATCCCTGTATGTAAATAAATTCAAGCGCAACATGGTGGCCAGATTGGACATTGACCAGCGGAATTTTGAGAGATGATGGAGGTACTTCAGGAGCAGCAAGGCAATGAGGGCTGTCCAAATTTGAATGCGAAGAGCATTCTCGCTCGTGCCGATAAATGTTTTTACCTTCAAATGCTGCTTCAAAGTTTTAAAAAAGATCTCGATCTCCCATCTGTCTTTGTAGATTGCCGCAATCGTGCTGGCGCCAAACTCGAGGTGATTTGTTAAAAGAACAATTTCGCGATCGTTGTCACGGTCCCAAACAACAATACGACGTAATGGGTGCGGACATTTTTCCTCTGCCTTGGGGCCAGTGAGCAATATAATCTCATCGGCAAGGATAAAGCGGTGGAGAGCTGGTCGCCGTTTTTCAATTACCTTGTAAACTGCATTTTCTTTTTGTCGGGTTACAAAGTAAATACCGCTTTCAGTCCAGGCAGCAAAAAGCGAGTAGTCGTTATAGGCGCGGTCAAAAGCAACGATGGATCCCGGCTTAAGGTTAAATTTTCCGGCCACGATCCGATCGTGCTTTTTGGCGTGGTGGATAAGGGCATACGATGGCATATAATCATCATGGTCGAGAAGTATGTGGACTTTTACACCACCTTTCGCCCTACGAAATTTGGCCACGGAAACAGATTCAAACAGAGCGAGATGGTTGTTGAATCAAGACTGAGCAATTTATTTTTGAAACGAAACTAACCTTACGACGCCCGAGTCCGCCATTGTTTCGAAAACGTTGCAGCATCGTCCAGAAAAGATCTTCATATAGAGCTGCCGGCCGGTTTTGATTTGCATATGACAGGGTTGCCTTATTTGGTGCTTTCGAAACTCCTAAATGACGAAGTTTCCCGATACAACAAGCCAGGCCTCCACAGATTTCGCGCAAGGAGTCAGCATGGGCCATGTGGCAGAACAGCATAGCAACCAATTGTGTCCAGCAGGAAAACCCCTTCGAACGGCGCTCGGCTTGATGTTTGGCTACCAATTGAGCAAATTCGGTACGGGGAAAGTGATGAAGAAGTTGACTAAACAAGCTGGAACCTTTTATCATTTGTCTGCCCTCTTTGGTGATTGTTGTATGAATTTTGTTGGCGCAAAAATCTTACACCACAATTTGCCAAGAGGGTATTTCGTTTAAATTCTATTTTGGACAAGAGTGGAAACGAAACTTGCGCTTACGACGCCCGAGTCCGCCATTGTTTCGGAAGCGGTGCATCAAAGTCCAGAACAGATCTTCGAACAGTTCTGCCGGTCGATGCTGGTTTGCATACGACAGGGTCGATTTGTTGGGAGCCTTACCGATTCCCAGATGCTTGAGTTTGCCTTGGCAACAGGCCAGGCCGCTGCAGATTTCGCGCAAGGAATCGGCATGGGCCATGTGACAGAACAGCATGGCAACCAGTTGCGTCCAACAGGTGAACCCCTTGGCCCGCCGTTCCGCCTGATGCTTTGCGACGAGTCCAGCGAATTCTGTCCGGGGAAAGTGATGAAGCAGTTGACTAAACAAACTCGCTACCTTTATCATGATCATGCCCTCTACGGAAATTTTGGTGAGAAATTTGTTGGCGCAAAAATCTTACACCACAATTCACCGAGAGGGCTTTCTGTTTAATTCCTATTTTGGACAAGAGTGATTTAATAGAATGAAACTAGCAAATAGTGTCGGACTTCATCAAAAAGCCCATCAATATCAAAATTGTAGTATCGCTGTTCTTATTCTAGTGTTTCTGGGGTTAGCAGATACGACCTATCTTGCCTATTCGCATTATCAAAATTTTACTAACATCACCTTTAGCAGCTTCTGCGCTCTCTCTAAAGCAATCAACTGCGATACGGTTTCTCAAAGTCCCTGGTCTATTCTACTTGGCATCCCCCTTGCTTATTGGGGTTTGTTCTCTTATTCTCTCTTTTTGGTTATCTTTCTAGCAACCTTGAGCAATTCAAAAGATTCCGAATCTCTCTGGTATCTTTTGTTTGTATTGGGATTAACTTATGCCATGTCCACAGTATATTTTGGCTATATCTCGGCAATGAAGATTAAGGCTTACTGTATTCTCTGCCTTGCTAGCTATTTTATCAGTTTTGCTTTATTATTTTATAGCTGGGTGATCTTGCATCGCTTCTGTAAAGACTCTTTCTGGACCGGCTTGAAAAAAGGTGCACATCATCTTTCTAAATCCTGGATGCTCAAGGGTGGCATTATTGCCCTGATGTTGATAATCCTCTCTCTTAAGACTTGCATTCCACCTTACTGGCAATACACATTTCCATCTTCTTCCACAGAAATCTCCAACGGTTTCACCGAAGAAGGAAATCCCTGGATAGGTTCAAAGGATCCAGAAATCACCATCCATGAATATACTGATTATCAATGTTTCCAGTGCAGCAAAATGCACCTTTTCTTACGCCGTCTGATCTCTGAGCACCCAGGAAAGGTCAAACTGATACACCACAATTATCCCATGGATCATGAGTTCAATAACATTCTCGTCCCTCAACCTTTCCACATCGGTTCCGGGAAAATGTCAATGATTGGTATCTATGCGGCAGGCAGAAACAAATTCTGGGAAATGAATGATGCGCTCTACACAATTGGGCGTGAGAAACAACCATTCAACACTCGAACGCTCGGAATGGTTACAGGTTTTTCACCGGGTGAACTGGCAGCAGCTACTGGTAACCCTCAGATCAAGGAGATGCTTTTGCGGGATATCCTCGAGGGCTGAAACAACGAATAAGCAGCACCCCGACCTTCGTAATTAATGGGAATACATACCAAGGCTCAATCCCTGCTGACATTCTTCAGGAAATCATCCAATGATTATCGCCAAGAAGAAAAAAATACTATTCCCAAATGATCCCTACCTCGCCTGGGCGCTGATCATTCTCTTTGCCGGCCTGATAGTGGCAACTCTCTTGCTTGCTTCAGTCAGCCACCCGTAGACCGCGATTCCTTGACGCATCATTTGTATGCTCCCTAACTCTATCTGAAGCACGGTGGCATCTATGAAATCCCAGAGGTTCTCTTTGCGTATTACCCCACTAATCTCAACTCCTTCTTATATGATACCCCTTTATTTCGGCAACTACATTGTGCCTAAATATATCCATTATTTCTTTGCCTGCTCACTTCAGCTCTTATCTACAGGTTTTTAAAATTCCGTACGTCTCTTATATATGCGTTGCTAGGTAATCTTTTTCTCCTATCAATTCCGATCATAATAAAACTATCTATCACCGCCTATGTCGACCTTGGGCTGATGTTTTTCTCAACAGCTTCCTTGCTTCTGATTCTTCACTGGTTGAACAGTAACTAGTAATCACGGTACCTCATTCTTGCAGGCTGCTGCTGTGGTCTGGCGACAGGCGCAAAGCATAACGATATGATCACCATGGTTATCCTGAACCACAGCTTCCCATGCTCTATATTCGTTTGCAAAATCGTGCCCCAGGATCGACCGTGAGAGCCTCGGATATTGCTTTCTCTTTGTTGTAATGGCATTGCTGTTATTTTCGCCATGGCTGGTGAGAAATTACGAATGGACAGAAAATCCGATTTATCCTTTGCACAATTCCTTATTCAACCCATCACGTAACCAGAACTGCCACAGAAGAAACGAGTACGGGTTCCACTGAGCCTTCAACTATCGTAAGCAATCCTTTCGTCGTTAAGAAAGGTTTTCTACCATGAGACATGGTGGCAAGCCCTACTTCTTCCATTTCGATTTTTCTTTGAAGGTCAAGATGACAATCCGCAGTTCTTTGATGGAAAGCTCAACCCCTTCCTCTGACTTTTTGCCCATTCTGGCCTTTGTCCGAAAACCAGCATCCTCCGGCTTACGTGTGAAAAGCAGGCACTATTGATTTTCTCTGTTCTCTTTTTTTTCTTCACTTTTTTCCAACAGGTTATGCGCATTCGTTATATAGTTTGTATCATCCCACCTCTGGTCATACTTTCTATCTTTGGTCTGCAAAACATCTATATTTTCATTGGTCGGATACATTCATTAAATAAAAAAAAAATTTCAACAATCTGCGCCTGCATTATCCCATTGCATCTTCGCCTACAATTTTGCATATCTCGCCAAACAATTTCAGATTGTCCAGCCCTTACCTTACCTCAGTGGAAATATCAGCAGAGATCAATACATAAGCAATTTTCGGCCTGAATATCCTGTTATCCAATACGCTAACAGCCTTCGCAATTTAACAAAAGTTCTTGCAGTTTTCTTAGGAAACAGAGGTTATTATTTCGATGGTCAGGTAGAATTCGACTAGACAAGGTGGCAGATCTCTGCTCTTTACGACAATGTTCAAAAAGCCAATTCAGCCATCGAAATAGCAAGAGTCTTACAAGAGAAAGGGATTACCCATATCGTAATTAAGGTATGATCTTTATAAAGATTGGGAACAAAAAAATCTAAAACAAGAAGAATCGATGCACCTCAATGATTTTATTAGAACGCAGACTGTCAAGCTTGCAGAAGCTAACAATCATGGTTTATTCGCGGTTAAAAGCATATACCAGCTGCCTCCAAATACAAGGTATAATTCCTCACTTACGGAAAGCATCAAACCCTGATTTACTTTGATGTTTCAAAAGGATAGCAAGGAAGATTGGACCAAAAGTAAATACAAAATTAAGATGTAGCTCTGATGATTAAAGAGACCACAAGCCCTTCACCCGTGCCCTGCCCAAGACTAGAAGATGCGATGCTTATTATTACTTCCTGAACACCGAATCCTGGAGTTATATTTATAATTAAAGAAAAAACAGTAATCAAACTGATAACTAATGCACGGAGAAACGAAGACATCACACCAATACTTTGGTAAGCCAGAAAAAAAAGTACACTGTTAATAAAAATATTTATAGTAAACGTATAGCCAACCAACCTCCAACAAAATTCCTGTCACTTCTGAGTGCTTCCCTCATCCCGGCAATGGCTTCATTTCTTTCGGCACAACCAGTTTGTTTCACTCCTCTGTGGAATCTTCAAAAAAAACAATCCACTAATTCCTAAAATAATACTGAGAAAAAATGAAGGTACCAGCCAAGACAGTTCAGGAGAAGAACAGAAGTACAAAGATTGAACCTGCTAAACCAACCACAGCAACACATAAAAATCCTATCAAAAAATTGAACGCCAAGAGCATTGCAAATTTTTCTATTGAGAGCCCATAGTTGCGATGCAGATATGCTGCCCTAAACACCATTCCACCGGAAAATGGTGTCACATAATTCCCCATTGCTGTCACAAACGCATAAAACTAACCACTAACCTTTAAAGTGATTGCAAATTTATAAGCAAAATCCTTCAATAAAACGCCATTAACCACGAGTGCAAAACCCCGGATAAGTATTAATGCTATAATATCATGTAAAGATATTCTTCTAAGACATGTGAATAGTTTAGGATTTCGATATATATACCAGACAATTACAACCAAAAAGTACAAGGATAATATACTGCCAGCGTTGCTTGATTGGCATTACGTTTTTTTCATTAAATTATTTTTCAGAATTTAAAAAATTAAACTCTATCTCATTTACAATCAATATCTTTCCTTGCAATAATCACATATCCATTCGAAAAATCATAGTTATTAAAAAAGAAAGATATAATATTCAACAAAATATATCGAATATTTATTAACAAAAACTCCAGACAATTTTAACAAACCTTTCACTTGCACAATGCCGCTTTCCTGAGATTGTTTATTCTGACTCCAGTGTTTTCTTGTATTATATTGATATGCTGCCACATAATTAGTTACCCAGCGTAAGATATTAACGAAAGGAAAACCGTAAGAAATAAAATCAATGATCTTGAAATTATTTTTCATCATCAAATCAATAAGTTGTTGTTTTTCATACCTTCTCAAATGACCGACAATTTCATCATGGAGAGACCAATATTTTTCTCTAGATGGTACCGACAAAACAAGCTGACCACTATTTTTTAACAACGAGTATATTTTATTTAAAAATATTTCTTCAATCTCGTACATGTTCCATTACTTCACAAGCCACTATGCAATCGTATTTCTGGTCAAGCACCGTCGGCAAAAAATCTGAAATTATTAATTGCAATCTTTCTTGTACCGAAACATTCAATTTATTAAACAGAATTTGCGTTTGTTTATTATAATCTACAAGAGTTCCATTTTGAAAAAATTGTAATAATTCTTGTGAGAGTAGCAGATTTCCCGCACCAATCTCTAAGAAATTCTGTCCAGGTTTAATCCCTTTCAGAATTTCGTGACGGCGGAATAAATATCTAGGAGGATAATAAGGTATCATAATAAAAGTCGAGCAATTTTTGTTTTAATACACATTACAGAGTAGTTCTGTTGATAAAGAATCCGCCCTCGGCAGCCTATTTCACAAAGTTCTTGCTGATGTTGATAAGCCCACTTAATAGTTCTCGCTAGGGCCTCGGAATCTCCTTGTGGAACAATCAGGCAGTTAACCTTATCTTCTCCCCCCTAATACTATCATTTTCCCCTATTACAACAGTCTTACCCATCACTAATCCCTGAAATGTCTTTCCAGTAATCACCCTTTGCCCTTGCCCGGTATTACCAAATGGCCCTCCCAAAACTAAATTTGATTCTTGTATTAATAACGGTAATTTTTCAAAATCTATCCAGTTAGAATGTTGAACATTCGTCAATTTCAGTTGGGAGACAGTAGCATGAAATGTTGTAAGATCAATGCGTCCTCCACCAATAAGAGTGAATACAATATTGTATTCTTTCAACATGGCTGCGGCATTCAAAATAATATCAACACCATGTAATGGCAGGAAAGAGCCATAGAAAAGAACTTTAAACTCTTCTGTTATCGTATATTCAATATTACTAGCCAAGGGTTCAAAAACATTTTCATCAGCACCAACAGGAATAGAATGAATTTTTTCCACATCAATTCCAAACAATTGTGAAAAAAATAACTGATGACTTTTAGTATCAGTTATAACAATATCGGAATGATGCAGAAGAGCCTGCTCATATTTAAACAATAAGTAATCCCAAAAACTACCTTGCCGAATTTTTTTTTTCTCGCTTATCAGACTGTCATAAGGTGACATCATATGGTCAAATATAAGTATTTTTTTCCATGTGATTATTCGAACAACCCAGAATATTTCATACCCACGAAATCCCAAAAAATAATACTTCGGATTATATCTAAATCTTATTAAAAGTAATTTATAAATGGTTTGAAAATAACGAATTATACTTTTAGCTGAATTCCTTGCTTGAAAAACTTTAATTCCAGGTATACCATTTAAAGCATCAATAAGTGTTGTAGTTCTGGTATATTCTGGAGAATAATAGGAGAGAATGTAACAAATATGCAGTAACTTTTCCCGCGTTTCATTTATCATCATCTCGTTCAGATTATTTCGAAATACCTCAAACATTAATTATTCCACTTTATCATATCGCATCTGGCTAATCTGCTCAGCAACCAAGCCAATCATGAAAATTATGATTGAACTGTTAAACAGCAGAGCTGACATATTAGTAAATCTTCCCGAAGTAATAAATGTATAGAAATAGTATCCGAGAGCTGTAATAAAAAAGAAAAAACTGACTGGCAAAAAAACCCTCAACGGTGAAAAAAGAGTTGCAACTTTGGTGATAATAAGAAAAAATCGGCTCCCGTCCTGAAACAGTTTTATCTTGCTTTTGCCGATGCGATATTTTGTTGCTATGGGAATGTATTTAATAGTACGACCGCTGCGTAAATAGGCCATCGTCAAGGTGGATGGATAAGAAAAGGTATTGGGCAGCAGATAGATAAACTGTCGGACAGTAGAGGACCTGACCATCCGGCAGCCTGAGGTAAGATCTTCTACCTTAAACTTAGTAACATAGGAGGCAAACCAGTTGTAAACGGTATTGGCAATATCGCGATGCATAGAAGTCTTTGACTCCTTGCCTCGCGCCCCTACCACCATATCATAGGTATCCTTATATAGCAATAACCGACCAATATCCTCAGGGTTATGCTGGCTGTCTGCATCCATCATCACAATCCACTCACCTTTAGCCACTCGCAGACCGGATTTTATCGCCGCCCCATTGCCGATATTATAAGGGTGCGGCCAGACATTGGCGCCGGCATCCATTGCCGTCTGCATGGTTGCATCTGTTGAACCATCATCTATGACCAGCACCTCAAAATCCGGGTAGAGTTCTTTTACTCGGCGCACGGTGTTGCCGATAATTCTTCTTTCGTTATAGGCCGGTATCAGCACGGTGACAGCGGTGCCGACGGCCTTTTTGGTTTCACTCACGATGTGGGCTCCTCAGTTTTCTACAAATGGTGGCATCCAGAAAAATTGTAGCCAAAATATGAATATAATACAAATTTTTATTTTGAAAGGAAAAGAGAAGAGGCTAAAATAATCCTTCTTCAATAATGAAGGTCAGCATTCAGTTCGAGTCTCCGGCAACTGAAGGGTTTTCTTCGAATTTAAAGATGGGGATCCATACATTGTAGATTATGGCGATTATCATTGAGAGGTACAAATGAAGAGAATGACACGGCAACAAACACATCCAGGTACTATTCACAAAGATATGGCTCCACCCTTGGAGTTTCAAGAAAAACCCTCTCAAAAATTATCGATGAAACAGGTTCAATTACCCCGGGAATGGTGCTACGCTTATCAAGAGTTTTTGATACGGCAACTTCGTCTGCCGGTTGGTGAGAATCTACGTGCATACAATAATTTCCCATCCCGATCTATATGTTGCGTCAACTCTCTTTCTGTAATTCCCTTCATAATGAACAATATCAAAAAAATAGGGTAATAGAGACTCTTCATCAGGAAAAAAGAAGATCAGCAACGCAGGAGTGCTTGATTTTTCTTCCTTTTATCGCTATATCGACATCAGAACCTAGTTTGTAATTGCCCTTCGCTCGTGAGCCAAACAGGAGAACCTCTTCTATTTCGGGAAACCGGCGATTAGCCTGAACTATCTCTTCGATATCACGCTGCCACAGACCATGGTTCATTGACTGGCTTTTTTGCTGAAATCGTGGAACAATTTTGCAAGAACCGGGAAATAAGAATTTCGGATCTTTTCCTCCTCTGCAATCGCTATCTTTTCTTCGTATGTATGGACCGTCAGCTTGAGGTCTTTTAAAGCTTCCATCCAGAGATGCCCATCCATTATCAGGCCGGACTGGAAAGCCAGCTTTATCGTTTCTCTCGGGCTATTGGCAATAAAACCCTCATCTTCACAGTTATCCTTCAATACTTTCCAGGCCAGCTCAAAAGCCAGCTCAAAAAACTGGATCAGGCCGGCCCGTTCTGCCTCCGAAGGATTGTTTATTGCAATGGTCTGTTCAAGCAACACATATGCCTTGCGGAAAAGGACAAAGCGTTGCTTCCAGCGGATATCTTGCGTTTCGTCTTTCATGTTTTGTTCAATATGTGTTCAACGACCCCGCCCACTCAAGGAATACTGATTTTGGTCAAAGCCCAAAATCAGTATTGTCCCCGGGTTTCGTCCAGACAGATTTCGATTTAAAAGCTGCAAAATTTTTGCCTCCCAGCCCTCTGGCCGATGTTTATGCGATAAGGGCTTCATGTCTAATCGCTTCAGCCTTTTCTAATCTTATCTATAGACATGTACCTATACATCATATTCACTAGTGTCCGGTTAACAAAGAATATACGTCTGTTCAACTTTCTGTTTTTTCATTAAAAAATCACAAAAAATGTCAAAAATCGACTTGAAAATCTATCCCTTTATACGGCACTCTTCCAGGACCATCCTGGAGGGGGGTACACATGTATGCCGGAAAATTGATTTTCTCACAGATTATGGATTTCATGCCACTGCAAACCTTTCGTCACTGTGTGGGGAAGTATCGTGGCAATTTGAAAATCAGAAAATTCTCTTGTCTCGATCAATTCTTTTGCATGGCGTTCGCACAGATCACCCTATCGAGAGAGTCTTCGAGACATCGAAGTCTGCCTTCGCTCTCAGAACAGCAAGCTTTATCATATGGGCATTCGCGGGAGCATATGTCGTTCAACCCTGGCAGATGCAAACGAAAAACGAGACTGGCGAATCTATGCCGAACTGGCCCATTCGCTTATCGCCACGGCTCGTACACTTTACAACAAAGACGCGTTCATCGAAGAATTAGACGAAACAGTCTATGCTCTCGATTCTACAACCATCGATCTTTGCTTATCAGTTTTCCCATGGGCGGCCTTCCGCAAGAACAAAGGGGCCATCAAGCTTCACACTCTTCTCGATTTGAAGGGAAATATCCCGACATTCATTCACATTTCCGACGGCAAACTCCACGACGTAAACGCTCTCGATCTCATTCCTTTGGAGCCTGGCGCCTTTTATGTCATGGATCGTGGCTATGTGGATTTCAAGCGTCTCTATGCTTTCACCGAGGTAGCAGCTTTTTTTGTCATTCGCGCCAAAATCAACATAAAGTTCAGAAGACTCTATTCCCATTCGGTCGACCGAGATACCGGTTTGATTTGCGACCAAACCATTTTACTCACCGGTACTGCTTCGCGGAAAGGCTATCCCGACAAACTCAGGCGAGTCAAATTCCACGATCAGGCAACAGACAAGACCTTGGTGTTTTTAACGAACAATTTCAAACTGCCGGCGTTGACGATAGCCCAGTTGTATCGCAGTCGTTGGCAGGTAGATATTTTCCAACCATACTGCCTCCATAAATTTCAAATTAGTGCTGCTATTCTACTTTCTTCACACGTGAGCGGTAGATCCACTGTTTGGGACGATCCCTATATTCAAGCAGTCGCTTAATCTCCTTTTTATCAGCTTTAATGAGCCATACACCGTTATGCGAAACTGTTGTATCCTTTCTAGCTGTGAGTTTTCCATCGCGCATCCATTTATACAACGTTGGCTCTGGAATCTCAGTCTTTTTTGATAATTCACTGAAGGTTAATTCGTTTTTTTTGCGTAACGCATTACTTGATCGCGTCTTTTTCTTGCTGACCAATCCCTTTTTTAGCAATAGGGTTCGTACCATTTGTGCAGTGAATGAGGATCGCTGTTTTGCTGATTGCCATTTCTCTTCATTGAGAATATCAGCTATAGCCGTAAGTGAATTTCCTTTTGTGTGCAAGCCTTCGACTCGTTCTATTAACTTTTTATAATAGCTTAGCTGCTCCAGTCTCGCCACAGGCCGGTTAAAGATTGCTTCGCTTCGGCATCCTCCTTTCCAGTGGATACATACATGAACTTTTTCCGTTTCACCTTGAACCGTCACGATAACTCGCTCTATCAACAATCGGACAATTTGCTGTCGTTGTTCTCCCGTAGTACTCTTAGATTTCCATAAATGAGGAATATCGGATGCCAGGGTTTGCATTGCCAAACGCTCACTCTCGGTAAGGATCTCAGGTCGTCCTTTGAGGTACTTCTCATAATCCTGCTTTAATTTTGTCTCAGATGATAACGTTTCTTCCCACTTTCTTTCCAATGTGCGAGCAACAAGACGATTTTCAGGTTCCACTGAATTATATTGGCGGTAAGCTCTTTCTGATTCATAACGAGCACGTTCGAGTCGTTGCTGCCAGTGGCGTTGATGTTGTTCTCTCTCCTGCTCAATATTAGCCGCCGTTTGTAAACTAAGTTCCAGGGCTGATGGTTGCATGGCAACCAGAATTTGTTCTTGAATAAGTTGGTCTAAAGGAGTGCCTAAAAACGATTGACAAGATTCTTCTCCATAATCAACAGCCATCCTGCTGCAGGAATAGCGTAGTTTATGACCCTGACTGGAATAGTACGTTGCCATTCTCAAACCGCAACGACCGCAAATTACCAGACCAGAAAGAAGTGATGGCCCATGTTTGGGAGTCCCTATTCCCTGTGACGAATTCATCTTTAATTGTCGTTGATTACGTTCAAAATCTTGCCAGGAAATATAACTAGGAAGTTTATCTTGGATCAACACTTCCCAGTCTTCCGGCTTGACTGACACACGACCGGTGGAAGGGCGACCAGGCTTTTTCTTCCGAGGATCAGTAGGTCGACGACCATATGCATAAGCCCCAGCGTAAATCGGGTTGTGCAACAGATTACTTAATGTTACCCGATTAGGACGACGCCATTCTAATTCCCCCTTTCGTATGCCTCCTCGAATACGGTGCGGCATCTGGATGCTGTTTTTTACCAGGTGTTTCAGTACACCATTTATCGTACGATACCTCTCAAACAGCGTGAAAATCAACTCAATCGTTGACCGTGCTTGTTCGTCAGGATCTTTTGTAATCTCCCTTGAAGGATGCCTGACATACCCCATAGCCAGCTGCAATCCCAACTCACCTCGTCTGGCTTTGGCTTTTTTACCAGCCAGCATACGTTGTTTTATGACATGTAATTCAGCCTCCGACAAGGTTCCCTTAAGACCAAGCAGTAAACGATCATTGTAATTACCGGGATCATACACTCCTTCTGTATCTGCAATTAAGGTGCGAAAAAGTGAACAAACCTCAAGCAATTGATGCCAATCCCGACACGACCGGGCCAGTCTGGACATCTCAATCCCCAAGATAATTCCGACATGGTCAAGGCTAACTTCTGCTACCAGCCGCTGGAATCCAGGGCGTCCCTCCGCGTTAGCACCTGAGATTCCAAGGTCATCATCAACTACCACTACTTGTTCCTTGGGCCACCCCATGTCACTGGCTTTTTCTGCAAGTGCATATTGCAGTTTCGTCGATTCGCTATGCCGCTCTACCTGCTGCAAGGTAGATTGGCGAATGTAAACCATTGCTAGGCGGTCATGATGATGCGGAAGTATTTTCCCAGGAGGGAAATTGTGCATGGGGGAAATTGCTGGGTGTATTGTGTCCATCAGTCTTTCTCTTCCCTGTGTGTGCTGATCTTAAAGCATTGTAGGCCATTTCTCCTAAAATCACCATCAGCTGTTGACGGTTGCTTTCCGGGAGATTGTCCCAAACTGCAGCACTCACATGAAGTTTTTCTTTCATTGATCGCCTTAATCAATCGAACCAACTCCAGTAAAGCTTCTTTGTGTATAGTTACCGATGATACCTCATTAGTCAAGTTGTAATTTACAGGTGTCTTTATGATGGGATATCGAACTATTTTTCAAATGGATCAAACAACATCTCAGAATCAAAAGCTTTTTCGGTACATCAGAAAACGCTGTGAAAACCCAAATCTGGATAGCAATCTCTGTGTATGTTCTCGTTGCCATCATGAAAAAACAACTCAATCTCAAAGAGAGCCTCTACACAATTTTACAGGTGCTGAGCGTTTCAGCCTTCGAAAAAGTGCCAATTTATCAATTAATTACAGAACGTGAATACAAAAACGAATCAGCTCCTGCATGTAAGCAGCTAAAATTATTCGACTAACAACCGGACACTAGTGAGATTGAGTACCATTTTGTTTGGGTTACGAAATATCGATATCACTTGCTGCAAGGTGACATGGCTGTGCGAGTGAGAGAGCTTGTGCGCCAGACTTGTGAATATTTTAAAATTCAAATATTGCGTGGTGTCGTGAGTAAAGACCATGTCCATATTCTGGTTTCCGCTCCTCCGAATATCTCGCCTTCTGATATCATGCGGAGAGTCAAGGGAAGGGTGTCTCGGAAGATATTTGAAGAATTTCCTCATGTGAAGAAGCGGTATTGGGGGTGTCATTTCTGGGCACGTGGCTATTTTTGTGTAACATCAGGGGAACTAACTAAAGAAATGATCCAAGATTACCTGGCTCATCACTTTGAGAAGGACCCCAACGATAAATTTGACATCGAATAAACCGGCAAGGCCGGTATCGCTGGATTTTCAGTCCGCGCTTTTAAACCCACCGACTTCTAGTCGGTGTGTTGTTTAGTCACATCACTTCCTTTTCTTAATTCTTGTTTACGCGGCCGTAGTTGTCTTCGAATGGGGCAACAATCTTATAAATCACTTATTTTTTCCCTGCACTTGCACTTCTTGTTGCAGTTCGGTAATTACCAGCAGGAGCTTTTCATACTCGCTCATCTTGTGCTGAAGAAATTGGACGGTAAGGCGTGCCTTGGCCTCCAACCCATTCGGGGTGAGCAGGTAGGCATAGCCTTTTTTATTCGAACTACTGGAGAAATTGCTCGCCTTCACCCAGCCCTTGGCGATCAGTGCCTGCAGGCAGTAGTTCAACTTACCGAGCGAGAGCCCCAATTCTCCAGCCAATTGCCTCTGGCTGGCATCAGGGTCGGCTGCGAGACGGCGGAGTAGCAGACAGTGAGTTTCGTCGGAGATAAGCGGCATGGAAGTTTTGGGAGGTGCTGGGTTAAGGGAAGATCGTACTGATGGAGTGAGTAAAATCTAGCAAGTAATATAAAGGCAGGAAGAAGGGGCTTCAAGTAGGCGGGCTACCGCCATTCGGGTGAAATCATGTTCACACGTTGAACTGTCAGGGGTTTATACTCTGGGTGGATTGCTTGGTCAAGGAGAAATTGAATTTAAGGAGATATGTCGCTAGCTTGGGCGGTGGGTGTAGTCTTATGGTTTTTCTTGAAGAAATTGTCTTTTCGGGGAGCGATCGGCAGGGAACACCTTAATTGAGCTTGATATGGTCGAGTGTTACCGTGGCTTTAACCTGGCGACTGAGAATAGTCAATAGTACCTCTACATTTTCGGGCCCCCTGGAGGAATAGACGATTCCCTGGACGCTCTCTACTCCCCCAATATTGACAGATACAATGCTGCCGGGTGTAAGTTTTTCTTTCTTAAGGTCAGCCTCTGGAATGGCAGAGGTTTTATCTTCTCGCGCCTTGAGGTCGTCTATAACCCAGTCCGGAATCGGCAGATAGGTTTCGCCAAAACAAAGAGCTCCCTGTGCACCGCGGGTTGAGGCAATAGCTGTCCAGTTTTGTTCTGCCGGGGCAAGGTACAGAAAGAGGTATCCCGGGAAAAAGGCCACCAGCTTTTCGGTAGTTTGTCGTGCATGGCGAATTGTCGCACGGATTTGCGGCAGATACACTTGATATCCTTGTCGCTGGTAATTAAGTCTCGCGATCTCTTCCTGTTTGGCCTTGGTACGAATTGCATACCACTGCCGTTTTTCTTCGTTAGCTTTCATTGTTCCTTATAATAGTTACATTTCTTTCTTGGCAATTCCCCTATTTTCTCACTGCCTGTGAGCAATCCGCTTAAGAATTCCCTGCAGTAAGCCCCAACGCCAGGCCAAGTGCCCGCCGAGCATGTTTCTCTCCATGGACCAGGCGGATTTCTCCGGGTGGCTCAGGCATGGCATGTACCCAGTCGACAAGCATTCGCTGATCGGCATGGGCTGAATAGGCGGTAAGGGTATGGATCCCTGCCTTAACCGGAATTTTCTTCTCGATTATCCTTCTGCCGGGTGTGCCTTTGGCCTGGTATCCGACAAAGAATATGTCGTTTTTCGGGTCCTCCAGACCTTGTTCCAGGTGATCGACTATTCGTCCTCCTGTGCACATGCCGCTGCCGGCAATGATAATGGCGGGGCCGTCGATATTCAACAGTTTTTGATGATCCTGGTATTTGTCCACCGCATAGAGGCCAGTAAAATCAAAGGGATGGTTGCCTTGTGCCTGGAGCTCTTTGGCCTCTTGATCCCAGAAGGTTTGCAGGCTTGAATAAATATTGGTGATTTCAAGCGCCAGTGGCGAATCGACAAAGACCGGGACCTTGGGGTCTATTCTGTCCAGCTCATACAGCAGTTCCTGGGTTCTGCCCAGGGCAAAGGCGGGGATATAGACAATGCCCTTATCGGTGAGAGCCTTGCCCAGCAGGTTTTGCAGGGATGCGAAGCGGTTTTTTCTGCTCGGGTGGATGCGATCACCATAGGTCGATTCGAGGATAAGCAGATCGCAGCTTTCGGGCGGGTCGGGGTCGGGCAGGATGGGGGTGTCGCTGCAGCCGAGGTCGCCGGAGAAGATCACCCGGAAATCTTTGCCCTGATGGTCGGGGAAGCTGAACAGGATAAAGCACGAGCCGAGGATATGTCCGGCGTTGCTCAGCTTGAAGGTGATGCCCTTTTTCAGGGTGAATGTCTGGTGGAGTTCAAAGCCCCAGCAGAGTTGGTCGATGCGGTGAAGAGGCGTCCTTTTATTGGTAAAAGACATGGCATCGCGGAGCATGGGCAGGAGCAGCGCCTTGGTGGCATGGGTGCAGATGATCTCGCCGTTAAAGCCGGTGTCGATAAGGGCCGGCACCCTGCCGATATGATCGATATGGGCATGGGTAAGAAACAGATAGCTGATCTTATCGGGTGGGACGGGAAACCGGGCAAAGGGCAGCTCAGGGTCATCGCCGTAGGCGGTACCGCAGTCGACCAGGATATTGATATTGTCGGGGGTGTCCGGATTGGTCTCTATCAGGTGACAGGAACCGGTGACGCACTTTTTTGCACCGAGATGGGAAATTTTCATTGTTTTTTGGTCACTGAACTGGGGGTCAGCCAGTTTTCTGTGCATGGGGTCAAATCTTTATCCTTGACATAGTAACCTCAATTATCTTTATAAATTTCAACTCCAACCCTGGAGATGGTCCAGGTAATTTGCATGCTGAATTTGTGAGTCTTGTTAAATATACCAAAGCCACCGGCAATAGTCATCCCCTAAGGAAATCAGCCTCGCTGCCGAAAAAGCGGCGAATAAATAGCGGATGGGGCCCAATCTTTGTTCTTGCCAATTTTCGTCATGCTCAACCTGAGACGGGTCGTACGGTCTTTCAGGCCATCAATCCAGGTGTCTTATTATGCAATCCGATAAAGGTTTTGACAATTTACATAGAAACAGGTAGCCTGTGGTTATGATTACACGGACAGCAGAAGAGACCATTAACTCCCTCTTGCAGGGATTTCCCATTGTCACCATTACCGGACCGCGACAGTCCGGCAAGACTACCCTTGCCAAAGCCATCTTTGCCATCAAACCCTACGTTTCGCTGGAAGATCCAGATGTCCGGCTGTTCGCCACAGACGATCCTCGTGCTTTTCTGGATCGCTTTCCCGATGGAGCGGTACTGGACGAGGTGCAGCGCTGTCCCGAAATTCTGTCATATTTACAGACGCGGGTTGATGCGGATGGCAGGATGGGGCTGTTTATACTGACCGGATCGCAGCAATTCGGCCTTTTGTCAAACATAAGCCAATCCCTCGCAGGGAGAACTGCTTTTGTGGAGCTTCTTCCTTTTTCCCTCGAAGAATTGGCGCAATCGAACATGCTGCCGAAAGGGCTGGACGAGATGCTGGTGAAGGGAAGTTACCCACCGCTCTATGATCGGAAAGTCCCCCCTCGCGCCTGGTTTAGTGCCTATGTGGCGGCCTATATCGAACGAGATGTTCGCCAGGTTTTGAAGGTACAGGAACTGGACACATTTCAACGTTTCGTCAGGCTCTGTGCAGGTCGGACCGGTCAACTCCTGAACCTTTCCGCTCTTGCCGCCGATTGCGGGATCACCCACAACACCGCCAAGGCCTGGATATCTGTACTGGAAGCGAGCTACATCCTGTTTCAGCTCCGCCCGCACCATGCCAATTTCAACAAGCGCCTGGTAAAAACACCTAAACTGTATTTTCATGATGCCGGTCTGGTGTGCTGGCTGCTGGGTATTCAGACATCGCAGCAGTTGGAAACGCACCCCCTCCGGGGAAATATCTTCGAGACCTTTGTTATAGCGGAGTTAATGAAATCCCGTCTCAATGCCGGTGAGACACCTGGCATCTATTTCTGGCGAGACAGCAACGGCAATGAAGTGGATGTGATCATTGAACAGGGTCCCTTACTGATGCCGATCGAGATAAAGTCGGGAACAACCGTGGCCAGGGATTTTTTTACAGGTCTGGAGAAATGGATGGCTCTCGCCGGCGATTTGGCGGTTAGCCCGATGCTGATCTATGGCGGAGAGACCTCGTATCTCCATAAAGGGATTAAGGTTATCGGTTGGAAATTGGGGTACCCATTAAAATGCCTTTAGTCAAGAAATGTGAATCGTTCGTCATCGCCTGTGCAGCCAGGGAGGCAAATTGGCGAGCAGCATCCGCGTCAAAGGACAAGATCCGTCCGTTGAATAACTCCATAAGACCACCCAGGACCTCACTCAGCATGTCCTTGCACTTCCCATGGGGTAGTACTGCAATGCCAAACAATAGCTCTGCCAGTGTGATACTGGTCAGATACAGCGTTTCGGCCGACTGCTTATTCAGCCATGCTTTCACGGCTGGATTCGGTTCCGGTTTCATCGCCTCGGAAACGACACTGGTATCCAAGACTATCATTCAAACCTCATCGGTTCTGCCGGCGTCTTGTCGCGCACCTGGTCAAAGATGGAAAAATCCTCATTGGTCAGCCCAGCCTTACGGCCCAGGGCCGCGAGAGCGTCACCCATGTGAAGGCGCTTCTCCGGCCGTGTGACTTCTTCCAGAATGGCTCTCACCTCAGCCTCAGCGCTGCGATTGTGCCGTTTGGCGCGTGCTTTCAGTGCATTGTGTACTTCATCAGGAATATTTCTGACCGTCATCATGCCCATTGTTCGCCCCCTGTTAAATGCTGTTACTAGAGCTATGACCTGTTTGCATTCAATATAACACATTGCATTCAAACAACAAGCCTGCGATCGGCTATCGTTTTTAAAAGGGTAATGCTGCCACCAATAGTCATCTCCTAAGGAAATCAGCAAAATGGTGGTGAACCCCTTCCTGCAAGTCCAGTATGAACCGGCAATAAATCCGGCAATTATTGGTTTATTGCATTAAGTAACAAATTGATATACTATCAATAAAACATCAGTACAATCCGGCAATGAAAAGGCTTGAAAGAATGCTATGATACCAGAAAGCACCAGCTTAATGGAACCTATGCTGCCACCCGAAGGTGAGCGAAACCTTGAGGACCTGGCAATTGACCTGGCAACTAAAGCCAGTGGATTGGCCGGCCTGTTGCCGTCGGCAGTACGCCTGGAGATTGGCGATCTTGTTCGTTCAATGAACTGTTACTATTCCAACCTTATCGAAGGACATGACACACACCCCCGTGATATAGATCGGGCGCTGGCTCATGCCGACTATTCTGCTGATCCTGAAAAAAGGGCATTGCAACGTGAAGCTGTTGCCCATATAGAAGTTCAACGTCTGATTGATCATCATGAGGATTTGCAGGTTGCAACGACAAGCCTTGAATACATTGTCTGGTTGCACCGTGAATTCTGTCAACGATTGCCGGATGAATTACTTTGGACGCAAAATCCGGACACAGGTGAACGTCTGCCTATTGTTCCCGGCAAATTACGAAAAGGTGGCGTGCAGGTTGGCAGACATATTCCACCGAAGGCCGAGTCCTTACTGAGTTTTCTCAAACGGTTCAGCGAAGTATATGACCCGAAAAAACTTTCACGGGTTCGTCAAATAACCGCTCTGGGGGCAATGCACCATCGATTGCTATGGATACATCCTTTCTATGATGGCAATGGCCGTGTCACTCGCCTTATGTCGCATGCCTCTCTTTTACGTTGCGGAATCGGCAGTAGTCTTTGGTCAGTCGCGCGGGGATTAGCTCGCCATGTGCGGGACTACAAAGCCCTGTTGATGGCAACTGATGCTCCTCGACATGGCGACCTTGATGGACGTGGTGCTCTCTCCAGCCGGGCCTTAATAGAATTCTGCGAATTTTTCCTGACCATCTGTATTGACCAGGTTGACTACATGTCCTCGCTGCTTGCACCAGACGACCTTCTGCGCCGGATGCGGCTGCATATAGAAGATGCAATACAAGCCGGCTCATTGCCAAAGGGTTCATTCCCCTTGCTTCGTGAAGCACTTTTGGCTGGCGAAGTTCAGCGTGGGCGCGCTGGTGCGATCACCGGCTATGGGGAACGTATGGCACGAATGGTCGTCTCTGACCTTCTTAAAAAAGGGTACCTTAAATCCAAAAGTCCCCGTAGTCCACTCGTTCTCTCTTTTCCACTTGATGCTGTTGAGCGGTGGTTCCCTCAGTTATATCCAATGATTTGAGGTGAATGTCCTTACAGGAACAGGATAGGAAGTGGTGATTGGTAAAGCAAAGAGGAAAGGATTGCTGACTTTTATGATGTTTTGGTGAATGTTTACCAACGATTACCTATTGGGTCAGTCTTTACCCGATTGGTCTGCAGTTCCTGCCCGGGATTCTTTTATTGCGTTAAGGATATCTTTCGTTGTTGCTTTCGTTTTTATGCCTGCTACATCAAAAGGAGATTTGGGAGATTTGGTGAATACAATTTTGAAAGTTTCACCGCCTCGACGCTTAATAATAACATCTTCTGATTTTGCCAAATCGAGAATCGCAGAAAACTTTTGACGAGCCTCTGAATATGTATAGACTTTCATCAAGTCACCTCCATAATTTGAATATCCAAACTTCGAGCGACTTCAATCATACGTCGGTCAAGAGTAATTAATGGGCAACGTAAAGAAAGAGCACACACTAAAAAATATGCATCATATGCGTAAATATTAAACTGAGATGCTATTTTAAGTGCGTCACGAATATTAACACTACGTAAATCAACAGGTATTTGCTGTGTAGCATCCCAGACAGATAACAGATTATCAAACTCAAGCTTACCTCTTTTAAGCATTGCTGATAATGCATTTCCAATTTCAAAAGGTAATATATCCGGGGCAATTAAATCGTGGCCTAAAGTAAGTCTGATGATCGTATCTCTTTCTGGCTCATGAAGAGTGACGGCTAGAAATGTATTGGTATCCGCTATGATTTTCATAAGTACAATTGTACTTGTTGTTGTTTTTTTGTCAAGATCAATTTTTCACCTTTCTATCATGATACGGACCTCTCTGATAAGAGCCGCAACGTCGATATTCAGCAGTTTGCAGCACCGAGATGGGAAATTTTCATAGTTTTTTGGTCACTGAACTGCACCTTGAGGGGCAGATCTTTTCCTTGACAATGTAACCTCAATTATCTCTAAAGAAGCAGTGCCGTTTACGTTATCTTAAATTGTTCTGCGGCTGGATTGTGGGAATGATGGAAATGTATGGATAAAAAAGGTTGGTAATAATTGATGGGCATTTATTTTCTCTTGAGCCATATGGTATTCGCCCTGGTAATTACCGGGGTTTCGGCGTTGACGACCTGGCTGATGTTGCGCCATTTGACTATTTACGATGTTCCCAACGAGCGTTCCTCGCATACGCAAATTACCCCCAAGGGCGGAGGGATTGGCATCGTTGTGGCGTTTTTGGCCGGTATTTTGTTGATTCATATTATTGGTGATAAGGCGCCAATATATACCCGTTACTTCCTGGGTTTTTTTGCCGGTTTTTTGGTGATTGCCGCACTGGCATTTGCTGATGATCTCAGACCGGTATCCTTTAAAATAAAATTGTGTGGATATGCGCTGGCGACCATTGTGGCGATGTGGGCTGGGATAGTTATCGATATAACGTATTTGCCTGTTCTAGGTAAGGTCCACTGGGGCTGGGGGGCATATCCTCTGACCTTGTTATGGGTTTTGGGGCTGACCAATTCATACAACTTTATGGATGGGCTGGATGGGATTGCTGCAGGCACGGCAGTTATTGCCGCACTGTTTTTATCGGTTATCGCCTTTCAGCAGGGCAGTGATTTTATTTATCTTACCTCACTGGTTCTTGCTGCCGCCTCGTTTGGTTTCCTGATTTTTAACTGGTCGCCTGCCAAAATTTTCATGGGTGACATCGGCAGCACCTTTCTTGGTTTTGCTTTTGCCACCATGGCGGTGATTGCTGCGCGCTACGATCATTCCCACACCTCCTTGTTTGTCGTGCCGCTGCTGCTCTTTCATTTTATATTCGATACCCTGTTTACCTTTTTCAGGCGTTTGCTGGCCGGTGAGCATGTGTTTATGGCCCATCGATCGCACTTGTACCAGTTAATCAACCGACTGGGCTGCTCACATAAGCAAGTCGCTTCGCTCTACGCTGCACTGGCCATTTGCCAGGGGGCAGCTGCAATCTGGATGACAGACATCCCCGGACCGAACCGGCTGTTTATCTACCTGCCGTTTCTGGTACTGTATCTCCTTGGTGCGATATGGGTGACGGTTCAAGCGAAAAAGAAAGGATTGTTGGGGGGCAGGGGGGCAAAGTGATTTACGGAAGATTTCTGAGCAGGGTTCTGTTTCTGCTGATGGGACAATATCTTTTCGCGCAGCTGTCCCTGGCGGCTATGGTTGGGGTTTATGGGGTCAGCGCAGATCATCCCGAGTTATCCCAATATGATGTTGCTGCAGTTTTCCTGCCCCCAAAGGCTGAGATCATTGCCTCGCAGGTCGCTGCGGGGCGAAAGGCCTTTCTCACCTTGAATGTTTTTGGTGGTAGAGAGCCCTGGCAGGAATTTCCCGATGCCGTGCCGGTTATGAGCGATGGGCAGAAGCTGTCCGGCGAGTATGGCGGTATCTGCCCGACCCATCCCGGGTGGCGCGCCAGCCGTCTTAAGCTGCTCGCCGGCTGGGTGCATGATTTTGCCGGAGAAGCTGGGATCTCGGGGGTCTGGCTCGATTTTATCCGCTATCCGGGCAGTTGGGAGCATGCGGAACCGCAGCTGCACGATACCTGCTATTGCGACAGGTGTCTGCGGCTCTTTCAGCTGGCGAAGGGGGTGGCGATTCCTGTTGAATTGACCACAACCAGGGCGATGTCCGCTTGGATCAAGTTGCATGCTGCCTCGGAGTGGCTGGCCTGGAAGAAGGAGCAGATCACCGCATTTGTTGGCGATGCCCGCAAGGTGCTGGACGAGAACTCGCCTTCGAGACGGCTGAAGCTCGGGGTTTTTCTTGTGCCTTGGCGGAAATCCGACTTTGCCGGGGCACTTTCTTTTCAGCTGGCTCAGGATGCTGCGCAGTTCAGACCCTACGTCGATGTTTTTTCCCCTATGGTCTATCACCGGATGGTGGGCAGGCCGGTTTCCTGGATTGGCGAGATAACCGATTATTATGCGGCAATGACCGGTGCGGAGGTCTGGCCGATTATCCAGGCGGAAGGCGTGCCGGCAGATGAATTCGGGCAGGTTATGCGAACTCTTTCGAATTCAGCGGCTGCCGGGCTTTTGGTTTATACCGATAAGGATTTGTTGCCGGAGCAATGGCCGTTGCTGGCAAAATTCGAGGTGGTGCAGAATCTTTTGCAGGATCCCCGTTGGCAAAATGGCGATGGAACTGTCGAGCTGACCGCTGGCGATGATGGCCAGGCCGTCTGGCAAACCACCCTGCCTGCCTGTCGGCCCGGCAGCTCCTATCTTTTTTCCGCAGAGTTTTATCGCCATGATCGGCTGCAAGGGCTGGCCTATCCCGTGGTATCGTTGTGGGGGCAGGAGTATCTGTTAAATACCCACCGCATGGCAGGGAAATTTCAGAAACTGCAATGCATTGTCAGCTGTCCGGCAGGGGAGATCGAAAAGGATGCCGGGTTTCAGTTCCTTAACAGGTATCCCGGCAATACTTTTTCGATGCGTTCGCCCACGCTGGTGGAAAGACGGGCAGCTGCAAATGATGTAGCGCCACCGCCGCCCGACTCTCCCTTCTTTCCCATCGGTACCTATGGTGCAAACGCCGCCAACCTGGCAGAGATCAACAAGATCGGCTTGAACACCGCCGTGGTGAGTATGACCAGCGAGAATATTGCCGCCTGCCTGGCGCTGGATATGCACTGTACGCTCTCTGTGCCGCGTGATCCGGAAAAGCTCATCCTGGCCTTGGATGCACTGGAGCCGCTGCTTCGGCAGGGCCGGTTTGCGTACTACGTCAACGATGAGCCGGGGATTCACTCGTTTCCTGTGTGGCAGGCAGAGGATATAGAGAGGATAATAAAAGGTCGTTTTCCCGAGGCTGTCACCAATATGGCTATTGTCCGGCCCCAGGTTGTCCCATTTTACCAAAAGAGTGCCGATTATTTTATGCTCGATCAGTATCCGGTGCCGAATATGCCGATGACCTGGTTGTCGGATTCCATGGACGAAGCGGCGCTGCATGTCGGCAGAGGGCGACTGCAGTCGGTTATCCAGGCCTTTGGTGATGAGAAATATGCGGCATATGGCTGGCCGAGACTGCCCACTTTTAACGAGATGAACTGCCTCGCCTATCTCTCGGTCATTCACGGCAGCAGGGGCATCTATTTCTACACCTTTCCGGCAATCACCTCGACAGCACCGGCCAGGGAAGATTTTATCCGTTTGATCAACCGCCTGAACAGTATGCGCTCCTGGCTGCAGGTCCCAAACGATGAAAAGCCGGTATCGCTGCGGATGACCTCACCATATCGCCTTGATCCTAAGGGAAATCCTGCAGTACACTGTGCCGGCAAAAAACAATACAACACGCCGATGCTGATCTGTGCCAATACCCTCAACACCTATACAACAGCGGAAATAGACATCCCCGGGGACCACACAAGCCAAACAATTTGGCAGGATTACTACACCGGGCACCCTTAGCGCCCGGTCAACGGAACCCTCTCTCCCTCCTTTGCCCCCCTGGAAGTAAAAGTTTTTATCGGGGCTCCTGTTAACAGGCCCTTATAACCTTAAAATAACCGCAGCAATTTAGTAAAAAAGGTCTGGTTGTCTTTCAATGGGCAAGGTATGGATTGAAATCCCATTGATTTTAAACTGGTGGGGATAGCCTGGGGATAAACCGCCCGCGTCAATGAACAAGGGGTTGAGCCAATCTGGCTTAATCCCTTGTTTTTATTTGGTACACCCGACAGGATTCGAACCTGTGACACCCGGATTCGAAGTCCGGTGCTCTATCCAGCTGAGCTACGGGTGCACATAAAATTGAATGTGTTATAGAAGAGGGCAATATACACCAAACATCAGACTCTGCAAGCGTTTTACTGAGTGCATAGTAGATAACTCCACACCTGTTGAACATGTCCTGGTCGTATTAAACTGCGTTGGTCATAGCTGTAGAAGTGTAACCATATTAATTGCAATGTGAGAACATTGGGGTTACAAAAAAAGATGATAAGGAGTTTAGCGCATAAAGGATTGAAGATATGCAAATTCCGACTCTTGCCCTCCAGGAAATGAAGGGTTACTTTCCGGTTTGAGAACGGAGATGCTGAAGTTGTTGATTATGAAGATTATCATTAGGTGAAACTATGAGAATGCACAACCCTCCTCATCCTGGTGAAATTCTTATGGGATTATGGCTTAACCCCATGGGCCTTTCTGTTACTAAAGCCGCGCTTGCTCTTGGCGTCAGCCGTAAAACTCTGTCGAAAATTGTAAACGGCAATTCCGGCATTTCCCCGGAGATGGCGTTTCGCCTGTCCATTGCCTTTGGTGGCAGCCCGGAAAGTTGGATGGGTCACCAGGTTGCCTACGATCTTTGGCAAGTAGAGCAGCATAAACACGAATTGAACATCAAGCCTCTCTTTATCCAAGATCTTCATTGATGGTGTCGTAAAAACTCTTCATCCGAAGTCTGCGCTTATCTGCTTCGTTGTTGCGAATTTCACTATCATTACGACGTACTCTAGTACGCCGAAATAATAGTAAAATTCACACGCCTCGAATATGAAGCTTTTTACTTAACCATCGCAGATTTCAGCTTTTTACGAGTCCATCTTCATTGATATATAAAAATCAGCGGGAGGTTGCGCCTGATCTTTTTTGCTACTGCCCGTTTGATTGCTAATTCAAGGGTTCATCTCTTTTCCGGCACGATACAGCCAATCAATCTCGCTTCTTTCAGGAAAAAATCATCGGTCATGCCGGAGATGAAATCCCGGACCTTTTCTTCTGCGCTGTATTGTTGCAGATAATGCGGGCTGATATCGGTCATCAGATCAACACCGCCGCACTGGTGCCGGGCTGAACCATCCAGACATCCCAGGTAGTGGTCAAAAAGTTTGCAGTAGCAATCTTTTACCAGTGGGTTTTGTTCTTTGGTCGACGGCGCCAGATAGATTCGCTCATAGTTGAATGTTTTTAATTCCTGGAGCGTTGCGGCCACCTCTTCGCTGAATCCGATAAAAGAAGATTCATGATCGCCGATATGGCTATGGGTGATCAGGTCGGTCACCAGGTTATAGACGATGGTGCCGTTGGTGTCGCCCAGAATCGTCCGGCAGTTCCTGGGCAAGTCTTCTCTTCTGATGAGCCCCAGGATAATTGCGTCTTCCATATCTCTGCCGATATAGGCTATTGTATCGGCCTGGCGCACCACGCAGCCTTCCAGTGTCGCCGGCATTGTCGCAAGACCTGGATGCTGTGATTTTTCCTCCATTTTTTTATCGAAATCGGCGAATGTCGCCATCGATTCAGGACGTAAGCTCTGTGCATGCACTTCGCCATCATGACAGAGGATGCCGTTTAATACCTGGAGGGTGAGATTCCAGCCCCTGCCTTTACGTTCGAGCTTGTCAAGCAGGCGGACCGATTGGATATTGTGCTGAAACGGCGGCAGGCCGTGTTCGCGACAGATATCGGATAAAAACTTCTCGCCATCATGACCAAATGGCGGATGCCCGACATCATGGCCGAGGGAAATGGCTTCGATGAGATCTTCGTTTAAACGTAGAAAACGACCAATTGTCCTGGCAATGCGGGCCACCAGTTGGACATGCAGGACCCGGTGGGTGATATGATCATTGGCTACCAGGGAAAATACCTGGGTTTTGTCAATATATCTGCTGTAGGCACGGGAATAGAGGATTCGATCCGCGTCAAGGGCGAATTGCTGTCGATAGGCGGCAGTCTCTTCCGGGCGTCGTCTTCTTCCCATCGGTGATGTCGTCGCAACCGTAGACAGGCGTTGAGCTTCCTCACGATCCAATCGGGCGAGTTCGGTTAAAAGAGGTTTAGTCGTATTCATCGGGGTGGTAAATTATTTCAGCACATATTGATATCGTCATAAAAAGTGGCTACACTCAGAGCAACAATTACTATAACCACATTGGTTGGGGCAACAGCCATAAAAAACCAAATACAGGAATAATGCATGCAGATATCCATCGAGTACTGTGCAAAGTGAAACTATCAGCCCCGTGCCTCCAGTCTGGGGGATGAGCTGAAGGATGCCTTTGGTGCGGAAGTGACGCTGTTGTCTTCTTCGGGAGGTGTATTCGAGGTAACAGTGGACAGCCAGTTGGTTTTTTCTAAAAAAAAGCTGCAGCGCTTCCCTGAAGAGGGGGAAATAACTCTGCTGTTACAGGCCGGTCGTCGGTGAAGGTTGTTTGACAGTCGTTGGCAGATTCAGCTGGATTTAGGCATATCAAGACATTGCGCAACACAATTTTCGCAGTTATCGTTTTGTTTTCCCCGCTTACAGTAATCGGCAAAACCCTTGATCAATTCATCCCCGCCTCTGGGGCAAACCTGCATGAATTCGGTAAAACTGATCATCCGGGCAATAATTTCCGGTGGTGCGGCATGCTCTACCTTGCAGGCACCTTCTTCGGCAAGGGAATCTTCAATGGTCAGTACTTCGATAAAAAAACGTTTCAGGGCATCGTGGCGGAATATGACATCTTCGGCGACGACTTTTCCTTCATCGGTCAGGGTGATGGCTTCGTAGGGGGAATAGTTGATGAGATCTTTTTTGGACAAAGCCCGCAGCGCTTCGGTGACCGAGGCGCGGCTGACTCCCAGGCGAGCGGCAATTTCCTTGCTTCTGGCAACGAGTTTTTCCTCAATTATATGATAGATTGCCTCGATATAATCTTCCAGGCTTGCACTGAGGTCCGTTTTTTCTTTCATATTAAATTATTGTTGTTTAATGGGGGAGAGAGAGTAGGTGGTTGTTGGACAGGTGATAACAGACTCTCTGGAGCAAGGTACTAAACTACTGTCCTTTTCCAGCAGAGTCAAGAAAGGACTTTTTAAGGAAATTTACTAAAACAGATGCTTTGCGAATTACGAGTAAAAAATTTAGCTTTGATTGAATCCCTCGAACTGGGTTTTGACCAGGGTGCAGCCGGTGGACTGGTGGTAATGACCGGGGAGACCGGAGCGGGAAAGTCGATTATGATGCGGGCTATTCATCTGCTCTCGGGAGGCCGGGCATCGACTGACTGGATCCGCAGTGGCGCCGAGAGTTGCGAAGTAGAGGCACTGTTCGAGATCAATCCCCAACACCACCTGCTGTTGCAAAAATTGGAAGAAGGTGGTTTTGGCAACGAACCCTCACTGGTCATAAAGAGAATCATGAGCGACTCCGGACGCAGCAGGTTCTATGCCAATGGTTCGCTGGCAACCGCCAAGATTGTCGCGGAATTGACCACCGAGCTGCTGAGTGTCGCCAGTCAGCATGATCATCAACAGCTGCTGCAGCCGGGTCTTCACCTTGATTATCTGGATACCCTCGGTGATCTCTGGGCTGATCGACTGCTGCTTGGCACGATCCATAAAAACTGGCAGGACAAAAAGAAAATTCTGCACGATCTCAGGCTGCAGGAGCAGGAGAAGGAACAGCGCCAGGATTTTCTCAGGTTTCAGGTAAGCGAGATCAATGACGCCGCTTTGCAGCCCGATGAAGATGAAATATTGCTGGCCGAAAAGAAAAGATTAAAGAATGCCCAGGCGCTGATCAGCCTCAGTCAGGCGACCCATCACCTTCTCTCCCATGAACTGATGGACAACCTGGTCACCCTGCGGCAGAACCTGGCCCAGCTGGCGGCAATTGATCCGGGGGTGGCAAAACTTTCCGAGGATATCAGTGGCTATACCTTTCTCGCGGAAGACTATGTCAACGAACTGAAGGAATACCGCGAGTCGCTGGAACATGATCCCTATCGCCTGGAACAGGTGGCTGAACGGCTCGATCTTATCCAGCAGCTGAAAAGAAAATACGGCGTGTCGGTGGAAAGTATTCTCGAATTTGCCGTGCAAGGCGAGATCGAGCTGCAGAACCTGGAAAATATGGACAAACAAATTGCTGCTTTGGATAAAGAACTGACAACCCTTGAACGGGAGATGTGCGAGAAAGCCAGGCTCCTGTCCGACAAACGGAAGATGACCGCCGCCACCCTGGAAACAGCGATGATGGCTGAGTTGTCTTCGCTCGCCTTTAACCAGGCCAGCTTTCAGATGCAATGGAAAGATGTCGAGCAGCTGCCATCGACAATGAAGCCCAGCGGCTGGGAAAGGGGTGAATTCTTCTTCTCCGCTAATCCGGGCGAGCCGGCACGGCCTCTGGCCAAGATTGCCTCCGGCGGTGAGCTGTCGCGGCTGATGCTGGCCATGAAATGTTTGCTGGCGCGAAAAGATATGGTGGAAACGGTTATTTTTGACGAGGTTGATGCCGGGATAGGCGGTGAAGCGGCCGAAGCGGTGGCCAGGAAGATTCAGGAGTTGTCGGCCCATCACCAGGTTTTCTGCATTACCCATCTGCCCCAGATTGCTGCCCGTGGGACCCTGCACTTTCAGGTATCCAAAACAGTCGGCGGGGGGCGGACCCAGTCCGCTGTCATCCGTCTGTCGGCCGAATCAAGAGTGCAGGAAATAGTCAGGATGCTGGCCGGGGACTCCGCTGGTGAACAGACCCAGGCCTGGGCGGAAGAGCTCTTGCTTAAAGGTGGTGCCTGCGCGTGAAAAAAGTTAAAGCTTTGTCACTTTTTTCCGGAGGTCTCGATTCCATCCTGGCAACCCGCCTGATTATGGCGCAGGGGATCGAGGTGGAGGCAATCCAGTTTGTCACGCCCTTTTTCAATTACGACATCCAGGCTGATATCCCCGCGCATAGAGCGAAGATGCTGGCCCAATACGGCATTCATGTTGAGGTAGAGGATATAAGTGGTGGCTATCTGCGGCTGCTGCACAACCCGGCTCATGGCTTTGGTAAGAATTTCAACCCCTGTATTGACTGCAAGATCATGATGTTTGCCCGGGCGAAACAAATGCTGACCGATAAAGGCGCATCGTTTCTTATTTCCGGGGAGATCCTCGGCCAGAGGCCGATGTCCCAGCGTCGTGACACCATGAATGTTATCGAGCGTGATTCCGGGACGAAATCCATTCTCCTGCGTCCTCTTTGCGCCAGGCTGATGCGGGAAACGGCGGCGGAGGCTGCGGGCCTCGTCGATCGCAGCAAACTGCTCAGTATGAACGGGCGCAGTCGCTCGCCGCAGATAGCCCTGGCGGCAAAATTCGGTATTACTGATTTTCCATCTCCGGCCGGGGGGTGCATCTTAGCCGATCCCATTCTCAGTCAGCGGATTGCCCAGATTTATTCGGGCGATTCGGTGCTGCACTCAGCAGAAATCAGCGTCCCGGATATTCGGGCGTTGCTGGTAGGTCGGCAGTTTATGCTTCCCGGTGGCGGTTGGTTGATTGTTGGTCGTGACGAGAAAGACAATGATAAGCTGGAGAAACTGGTGCAGGCGGAAGATGCCCGGCTGGAAATGGAAGAATGGCCGGGACCATTGGCGGTGTTGAAAAAAGCCGGCAATCAGTATTCGAACCACGATGCATTGGCAAGAGATCTCCAGCTTGCTGCCGGTCTGGTTGTTCGTTACGGGAAGAAATTGCCGGAAAATATCACCAGACGGGAGGTCACTTGTATTTTGGGGACAACGAGTCGGCGCATAGTCGCTGAGCCTCTGGTCGATGACGTTTTTCGGGAGTGGATTTTACGCTGAAGGGTGCTCCGTGGCAAAGAGCTGTTCGACAGCATCACGGTATGCCGCTGGGCTGCTGCTTTTAAGGATTTTCTTCAGTACTTTTTTATTGCCGGGAAAAGAGCTGCTCAGGTAGAGCCAGAGATTTTTCAGCCGACCGAGCATATGGCTGGGGCCTTCCAGTCGCTCGGTATATCTGGTAAACAGCTCCTCGTGAAAATTATAGAGGCGGGTTCTTCGGGTTACTGATGACTGCTGCGGATAGCCTTTTATCTCCTCGGCAAGAAACGGATCGCTCAGGGCGCCGCGGCCAAGCATCCAGCGGTCGATACCGGGGAAACGCTCGACCAGGGCGGCAAAAGTCGCGAGATCATTGATATCACCGTTATAGGTGAGGGGGTGCGTGCTGAGTTGACGGCAGACAGCAAAGCCATCCGGATCTGTTGTCCCTTTATAAAGCTGTTTGCCAAGCCTGGCATGGATAATTATCTCTTTTAACGGGAAACGGTTCAATTCCGGCAACAGCACTCTGGTTTCTGCAGGATCGTTGAAGCCCAATCTGGTTTTGATCGATAATTCAAGCGGCAGTTCCGGCAGGACCTTGTCCAGCAGGGCGATAATCGTTTCCGGATAAGGGAGCAGCCCGGAGCCTCTTTTTTTACGGGCGACCATCGGCGCGGGGCAGCCGAGATTCCAGTTGATATGGGTATAACCAAGACCCGCCAGGCGGCGGGCCAGCACCAGGAAATCCTCCGGGTCGGTGTGCAGCAGCTGGGGGATGACCGGCAGGGTGGTATTGTTTGCCGGCAGCACATCGCGGATCATTTTATCTTCGTAGAGTGATTTCTTCTGGGGCGGGATAAACGGGGCAATGGCCGCGTCAAATCCGGCAAAGTGGCCAAAAAACGTGTCGCGAAAGAGGGCATCGGTGAGTCCTCTGATCGGGGCGAGATAGAGAAATGGCTGGGCCTGAGTCATAAGGTGGATGAAAAGACGACGAGGGATTGCTCTTGTTGGCTTCTATATGGTATATAGCGTGTTTTTTGTTGCTGCCCGTGAGAGATTTTCCAGAATCAAAAAGAGAGTCATCCTACAGCATAAAGGGTAATATTGTAAAGGATCAAAAGAAAAGGTGCATCCGATCGAGCCGTTAGACGCAAGGAAACTGACCACCAGCTACCCTCTTGAATTGCTCCAGGCCCTCAGGCGGACGGCGAAGAGCAGTGGAGTGCTCTTGTATCTCGTTGGCGGTACGGTGCGTGATTATCTGCTCGGCAGGATATCCCATGATCTGGATCTGGCGGTGGCCGGGAGTGCGGTGCCGATTGCAAAAATATTGCAGCGTGAGCTTGGTGCAGGGACTCTGGTTGATTTGTCCAGCCCCGACGAACAGACGATGCGCCTGATCTGGCGCGGGGAGCAGATTGATCTCTCAGCCTTTCGGGCCGGTGCCACATCCATTGAAGAAGACCTTTGTCTGCGTGATTTCACCATTAATGCCATGGCCTTGCGGTTCGCTGATCCTGAAGGTAATGCGTTGAATTCGGCCCTCATCGATCCTGCCGGCGGGCTGGACGATCTGCGCAAAGGGTGCATCAGGCACTGTCCCGATGCCTTTCTTGCCGATCCGGTGCGGATGTTGCGCGGCTATCGCTTGCGGGCAACGCTTGGATTTTATCTTCAGGAATCGACGAAAGAGGCGATCAGGCAATATGCACCGCTGATCACCAATATTGCAGCGGAGCGTATCGGCTATGAAATGCAGCTGATCTTTGACTCACCCAGGACCACCGAAACCCTGCGGGAGATGGCCGAAACCGGGCTGCTGCGGCAGCTGCTGCCGGAACTCTACCAGGCAGAGGGCGTGGAGCAGCCGGAATTTCACCACCTGGACGTTTTCGACCACTGCTTTCTTGCCCTGCAGATGATGGAGACTATTATTGCCGAGCCGGAACGTTTTTTCCCCGGGCACGGCAGGCGAATTGCTGATTATCTGCAACAGGAAAGGGTGACTCGATGTCTGAAATGGGCTGCCCTGATGCATGATATCGGCAAACCGGTCACGAAAGAAACGCGGGCTGATAAAGAGGGCCGGGTAACTTTTTACGGGCATGACGAAGTCGGTCGGGAGCTGTTCGACCAGTTTGCCGAACGGGCTAAATGGAGCAGGGCGGATACGGAGATGGTTGGCGGCCTTATCGCTATGCATATGCATCCGTTTCACCTGTGCAATGTGCAGCGCGAAGAGCCACTTTCCCAACGCGCTGCCTTGAAACTTTGCCGCCGCGCCGAAAAGAGCATGACTGGCCTGTTTTTACTGGCTATGTCGGACAGCCTCGCCAGCCGCGGGGAAAAAAAACCGGAGCGGATGGAGGAAGAGTTGGTTACTCTTTTTACCACTGTTCAGAAAATCTATGCGGAAAATATTGCCCCGGTGCTGCACGGGCCTCGCCTTCTGAGCGGTAAAGATCTGATCGACCAGTATAAGCTTGCACCGGGACCGCTTTTCTCGAAAATTCTTGACGAGCTTGAGGCGGCCAGAGTCGAGGGCAGGGTGGTCGATCGACAGACGGCGCTTGACTGGGTAAAACAATATTTGCAGGAACAAAGCAGGTAAATGACCCATCGATCACCGGTCGTGCTGTCACTGGTTTTGATCTTGTCAAAGAAAAATAAATGGACTAATACGTGCGTAAAATAAACGATTACTATTCCAGGAAAGCCAAAAAGGATAAATATCCGGCCAGGTCTATCTACAAGCTGGAAGAGGTGCAGCTGAAGTATAAATTTCTCCACTGGGGCGACAGCGTGCTTGATCTTGGCTGTTATCCCGGCAGCTGGTCGCTCTATGCCTCGGAGGTGATTGGTCCGAAAGGCATTGTCGTCGGGGTTGATCTGCACCAGGCCGATCAGGCTGTGCGGCCGGGTGGGGCGCCGATTCACTGGCTCTGCCAGGATATCCTTGAACCGGAGATGATCCTGATGGTCCGGAAATTTCGTCCGGCTTTCAAAGTGATCATTTCCGATCTGGCTCCGGCCACCATCGGCAACAAGTGGACGGATGCCCAGAAATCATTGATCCTGGTACGCAAAACGCTGGCGCTTGCTGAAGAACTTTTGCTCAATAAAGGGCATTATATCTGCAAAGTATTTCAGGGCGAAGATTTTCCGGCCTTTGTCGAGGAACTGAAACAGCGTTTTGCCATGGTCAAGGTGTTGAAGCCGAAGAGTTCCAGAATAGAAAGCAGGGAAGTGTTTGTGTTAGGAATGGATTACAAAAAACAGGTATGAACTTTTACGAGTTCATCAAGATTAACAATCAGGTATACATATACTATGTCAGGACATTCTAAGTGGTCGACGATAAAGCGGAAGAAAGGCGCAAACGATGCAAAGCGGGGGAAGATTTTTACCCGCTTGATCAAGGAAATCACCGTAGCAGCCCGGCACGGTGGCGGTGATCCGGAAGGCAACCCCCGACTGCGCTCCGCCATCTCCTCGGCCAAAGCGGAAAACATGCCCAAGGATAATATCGCCAGGGCCATTCAGAAGGGTACCGGCGAGATTGCCGGCGAGGTCTACGATGAGATCATGTATGAGGGTTACGGTCCGGGCGGGATTGCCATTCTTGTTGAATGTCTGACCGATAACCGCAATCGGACGGTTGCCGATGTGCGGCATTATTTTGCTAAAAGCAACGGCAATCTGGGTGAGTCCGGCTGTGTTGCCTATATGTTCGACAAAAAAGGGTTGATTCTGGTTGATAAAACCAAAGTTGAAGAAGAAGCCCTGATGGATGCGGCTCTCGAAGCTGGGGCCGAGGACGTTGTCGAGGAAGAGAATGAATTCCAGGTGTTGACCGCCCCGGAAGATTTCGATGAGGTGCGCAACGCCCTGGAAGAAGGCGGTATCGGCTTTCTGGACGCGTCGGTTTCGATGATTCCCCAGAACACCGTGGAAGTGGTCGATGAAAAAATTGCCCGCGCGCTGATGAAGTTGATGGAAAGTCTCGAGGACCACGATGATGTGCAGAATGTCTATGCCAATTTTGATATAGACGATGTCTTAATGGAACAGTTGTCGGAGTAGGAGCGTAAACGTTCAGCAGCACCCCATATGCGCACGATCAGGCTGCCGGGCATAGCCAACAACTATAGCCCATCAGCCTGCTTGTACGCCTCTGGGGCACTGATAAACGTTTATGGTTTCGGGTTATGCCGGCATTTTGCTATTTCCGGTGAACGGGTACGTAGAAGTAAACCTGGCCGGCACAAAGCAGGGAGCAATGTGGAGCGAATCATCGGTATCGATCCGGGCAGCAGGCTTACCGGTTATGGAGTGATCGATGCCGATCGGGGGCAGTTGCATTTTGTCGCCTGCGGGGTGGTGAAAACGACCACCAAGTCGCCGTTTTCCTATCGCCTCAATGAAATTTTTGATGGTATCAATGAGGTCGTGCAGATACACAGACCGGTGGTGGCGGCAATTGAAGAGGTTTTTCTGGCCACCAATCCCCGTTCCGCCCTCAAGCTTGGTCATGCCCGTGGTGCAGCAGTGGTCGCGGTCATGCAGAATGGCCTGACGGTCTTTGACTACAGTGCCCGGGCTGTCAAACAAGGGGTTGTCGGCTATGGCCAGGCCGACAAAAAACAGGTGCAGCATATGGTCCAGGTGCTGCTTGGCTTGTCCGGCTCGCCCAGTTCGGATGCTGCCGATGCCCTGGCCGTGGCGATTTGTCATGCCAATCAATTTCGTATCTAAGAAAATATGATAGCCACTTTAACAGGGAAAGTTTTCTCCAAAGGTTTTGACCGGGCGATCGTCGATGTGGCCGGGGTCGGCTATGAGGTGATCGTGTCCACCGATTGCATCGCCCGTATGCCGGACAAAGGTGAGGATGCCTTTTTCTATGTGCACACCAATGTTCGCGAAGACGCTATCACCCTGTATGGTTTCTTGGAAGAAAAAGAAAAAGAGTTGTTTCTTATCCTGAAAACCGTCTCCGGCATTGGTCCGAAACTGGCCCTGGCGATGCTTTCCGGCTTGCGGGTGGGTGAGATCTGCCGGGCGATCAGCGGCGGGGATATCAAGAGACTCACCACGCTTCCCGGGGTCGGCAAAAAAACGGCCGAACGGATCTGTGTTGATCTAAAAGACAAGGTTGCCCATTTAATCTCCGGCAGCGTGCCTTTGCCCGGCGGCAGTTCCATGGTCTCGGCGGTTGCCGGCTCCGCTGCCGCCGACGCTATTTCTGCCTTAACGAATCTCGGCTATCCCGATGGCGTCGCCAGGACAGCGCTCGGCAAAGTCAAGAAACAACTCGGTGAGGAAACATTTGCCATCCAGAAAGTCGAAACCTTGATCCGCGAAGCCCTGAGAGCACTGGCATGAACATTGAAGAAGATATCGGTTCGACGAAGCCCGGCAAACGCAACAACCCGCTGGTAGCTCCGGAACCCGACCAGCGAGACCCCGGCAGCGACAATTCCCTGCGTCCGCAGAAACTCGCCGATTATATCGGCCAGGAGCAGGTGCGCAAAAGTCTCGCCATCTTTATTCAGGCCGCCCTCGGGCGCGGGGAACCGCTCGATCATGCCCTCTTTCACGGATTTCCCGGGCTGGGCAAAACCACGCTCTCGTACATTATCGCCAACGAAATGGGCGCGGGAATAAAAGTTACCTCCGGCCCGGTTATCGAAAAACAGGGTGATCTGGCCGCTATTCTGACCAGCCTGCAGGAAGGCGATGTGCTGTTCATTGATGAAATTCACCGATTGAACCATGTGGTCGAAGAGATTTTATATCCAGCGATGGAGGATTTTCAGCTGGATCTGATTATCGGCCAGGGACCCGGCGCCAGGTCGGTGAAGATGGATCTGCCCAGGTTTACGCTTATCGGGGCGACAACCCGTACCGGTCTTCTGACCCCGCCGCTCAGGGATCGTTTTGGGGTGGTCTTGCGCCTGGAGTTTTACTCACCCGAGGAGTTGGTCATAATTGTGCAGCGGTCGGCGAGGATTTTGGGCATGAATATCGATCAAAGCGGCGCACTTGAGTTAGGCAAGCGATCCCGGGGAACGCCGAGGATTGCCAACCGGCTGCTGCGGCGGGTCCGTGATTTTGCTGAAGTGGGCGGTCATGCTGTGGTAAATAGTGTCGTTGCCAACGAGGCACTGAACCTGCTGGGGGTTGATCAATTTGGCCTCGATGATATGGATAGAAGAATTATGCTGACCATTATCGATAAATTCGAGGGCGGACCAATTGGCCTGGAAACCCTGGCGACGGTAGTCTGCGAAGAAAAAAACACCCTGGAAGATGTCTACGAGCCTTTTCTGATTCAATCGGGTTTTTTGAATAGAACGCCACGCGGCCGGGTGGCAACGGTCAGGGCGTATGAGCATTTTAAAAGAAAGATCCCCCGGCAGATGGTTGTCCAGAAATCTCTCTTTGAGGAATGATGGACTCGTAAAAAGCCCGATCTACGTCGTTGTAGATCTGAAACGACGATTCGCCGTACTCCATGTACTGCCGAATCGCCGTTTCAGATACTACGCCTAGTATATCAAGCTTTTTCCAGAGTCCATCCCGACGACCCCAATAAGTTTTGACGAGTTCATCAGGAATAAAAGGGAACAATTCCGATCACTTTCATAAGAGGATGCCGTTATGCGCAAAACACTTGCAGAAATACGATCGATGAAGGCGCAGGGAAAGAAAATTACCATGTTGACGGCCTATGATAGTTCGATGGCTCGGTTGTTGAACAGTTGCGAGGTCGATATTCTGTTGGTTGGCGATTCGCTGGGAATGGTGATGCTCGGCTATGATTCGACGGTGCCGGTGACGATGGACGAGATGCTGCATCATGTCAAGGCCGTTCGACGGGGCGCACCGGAGAGCTTTATCATTGGCGATATGCCCTTTGGTGCCAACCATACCGGCGCAAGGGATGCGGTGAGAAACGGTATCCGCTTTTTAAAAGAGGGTGGCTGCGATGCGGTAAAGCTGGAAGGTGGCCTGGAAATGTGCGACGTGGTTGCCGCCCTGGTCACCGCTGGTGTACCGGTTATGGCCCATATCGGTCTTACTCCCCAGACAGCCAGTCAACTCGGCGGCTATAAATTGCAGGGTAAGGGACTTGATGACGCCCGGCGGCTTCTGTCCGAGGCTAAAGGGCTGGAAAAGGCCGGTGCCTTTGGCTTGCTGCTTGAGTGTATTCCTGACGGGCTGGCTCAAGTGATTTCCGAGTCGATTGCTATCCCGACCATCGGCATCGGGGCAGGAGTACATTGCGATGGACAGGTGCTTGTCACTCATGATCTGCTCGGCATGTTCGATAAATTTACTCCGAAATTCGTCAAGAAATATGCCGATCTTTCGCCCATCATTAAGACCAGTATTCAGCAGTATAATACAGAAGTAAGGGGCGGCAGCTACCCTGGTTCGGAGCATAGTTTTTCCAGTGAATCGGACTACCGCCAGCTGTTGGAGTAAAATTCCAACAGTACTATCTCTTGTCAGACAAAGAGGCCGACTGCACATCTGGGCAGTCGGCCTCTTGCATTTCCATGATTCCCTCTTTTCCACCACTTTGCCCCACCAGCAAAAATATTAAAGATAATGCGTTTCAGTTGACTTTCTTGAACCTCCTGAAAACACTCAACTACTTTTCTTTGCAGGGTGGTTCCCGGGTTGGGGTTTTTGTGGCAATATATGTCCTTTTTCACTAGATGCTGTGGGTATACGTTGGGCGATACTCAATATGTTGTGGTATGCCAATCTTCAGTTGTGGCTCTTATCCACCTGAAGTTACAAATATATTTTCCTTGACACTGTCCTAGTCTCTATAATAAAAAGGAGTATAGTGGTTTAAAGTGGGGCAAAGGTAATTAATAGTGGTTTGATGTGGTTCGGGGAGCATATTTTTGACACAGAGCAGATTTCGAAGCAGGACATTTCACGTGCTGGATGCGAAGGGGAGGCTGAATCTTCCCAGTCGTTTTCGTGAAGTTTTGCGTCAGAGCGGCTCTGAGATACTTATGGTTGCTCCTTGGAAAACCCATCTGCGGGCCTATCGAATGGCCGAATGGGAGGCCCTGGAAACCAAATTGCTGACCGAAGGTGGGGAACATGGGATTGCCGACTTTGTCCGTTATGCGGTGGGTGGAGTTGTCGAATGCGCGGTCGATAAGCAGGGGCGTATCCGCCTGCCTCCGGAGCTGCGGCTTGATGCCAACCTCACCAAGGACGTTGCCCTGACCGGCATGATGGACTGGATAGAGATTTGCGATAAAGATGTTTCGCAGGCGGAAATTGATACCACCAGAGAGAAATTTCCGGAACACCGGGCTGGGCTGGCCAAAATGGGCATTCTCTAAATTCGAGGTTTATTAATGGCGGCAGATCAACAGGCAGAGCAGATTCATACTTCGGTCCTCCTGGCAGAATGTCTCCACTATCTGGCGCCGCAGCCCGGCAAGTTGTATGTCGACGGCACGCTGGGCCTGGGTGGACATACCGAAGCCATTCTGTCCGCTTCGGCACCCGACGGCCGGGTTATTGCTTTTGAATGGGATGAAAACGCTTTGCAGCATGCGCTGTTACGACTGGACTGCTGTAAAGACCGCCTGACAATTGTCCGGCGAAATTTTGCTGAAATTGCTGCCGGGCTTGATGCATTAGGTATACAAGAGATAGATGGCCTGCTCATTGATATCGGCCTTTCTTCTTTGCAGCTTGATATGGGTGGACGGGGATTCAGCTTTCAAAGCGATGAACCTCTCGATATGCGCATGGACAATCGGGGCACAACCACCGCCGGTTCCATTGTGGCAAACTGTTCCGAAGAGGAGTTGGCGGATATTTTTTATTATTATGGCGAGGAGCGGCAGGCCCGACCTATTGCCGCGGCAATAGTTGCCTGCAGAAAACAGGAGGAAATCTGGACGACCAAGCAGCTGGTCACCGTAGTTGCCCACGCGGTCCCGAAAAGATTTCATCCTAAGAAAATACATGTCGCCACCAAGGTCTTTCAGGCCTTGCGGATAGCAGTCAATACCGAACTGGAAAATCTGGCCACCATACTTGATGACGGCGTACGGTATCTGAGGCCTGGAGCAAATTTTTGTGTGATCTCTTTTCACTCGCTGGAAGATCGGATAGTCAAAAGAAAGTTTCGGAGTAATGATCAGTTGGAAGTGTTGACCGGTAAACCCGTAATGTCTTCCCCGGAAGAAATAGCGGTCAACCCCCGATCGCGCAGTGCACGGTTGAGGGTTGCACGAAAAAGAATCAAAGACGCAGGAGGAAAACCATGAATTACGATAATTCCACACCAACGTATATGCGGTCTGCAGCAAAGATCGGCATCCGGCAGCATGGTCGGTCACGAGAACTCTTTGATTTTTCAAGTTGGCTGGTTTTGTGCAGACCTGTCGGGAAAATTCTGCTGCTGATTTTACCCGTTGCTTTGAGTATACATATGTTTGTTGTATCGGCCGTCACTCATACTGACCAATCGATCGTCAATATTGATAATCAACGGCATGAACTGATGGATAAGAACATTGAATTGCTTGCCCGGAAAGCAAGGCTCTGGTCACCGGCTAATATGGAGCAGATGGCCGGAGAGAAATTAGCCTTGCACAGCGGCTCAAAAGATCAGGTAGCAAGATTTAACGGTAGAAATGGTTTTGTATACCCTTAAGAGTCGTTCTCCCGAACCGGTCATTTTGGAGTATGTTCTAAGGCTTTGTTGCTATCACGATTATCGGCACCTCGACTGACAGCAAGGAATGTATTTTCTCTGAGCTGTCTGGATACAGGGTGAAAACTCTTTTGACGAAATGATAAAAAAATCCCGCCTCAGAACGCAAAAAAAAAAGGCAGGCGGGTAGTTGTAACTCTGGTCATTCTTGCCGTGCTTGGAGCAGGCGGCTTCCAGCTGGAACAGTATTATCGGCTGACCGACTCTGTAAAAGAGATTCTGCATACCGTAAAAACAACTTTTTCTCAAAAAGGTCCGGTCAGAGGAACCATTTATGACAGAAACCTCAAGCAACTTGCAATCAATCTCGAGCGTGTCTCGGTCTACGCACGTACTCGGGAGATCGATTCTATTGCAGAGACGGCGACGCGCCTGAGCGAGGTTTTAGCTCTTGATAAAAACAAACTGGAGGATCAGCTGGAAAGTGGGGTACTACGATCCTGGATCGCCGAAAATATAAGCCAGGAGCAAGAAATCGCCGTTAAGAATCTCAAGTTGCCCGGCGTGTATTTACAAAGAGATGAAAAAAGGTACTATCCCAATGATTCACAAGCCGCCTATATTATAGGTGCGGCAGAAAACAGTATTGGTCTTTCCGGCGTGGAGTTCTATTACGATCGACTCCTGGCCGGCAGAAAAATCAAGCAGCGGGAAGAAAAGCAGCCTCTCAGCAGTGCCCTGGATCTGGTCCTGACCATTGATTTGAAGATACAGGAAATTCTGGAAAATCTTGCAGACAATATTGCTCGGAGCGAAAAAGCTGACAAGGTTGCCCTGTATCTATTGGAGAGTGATACCGGTGAAATAATCGGTGGCGTCAACCTGCCGGGCTTTAATCCCAATACCTTTGCCAAATATTCCCGGGAGCAGACTGAGGATCTCTTTTTCGTTCCCTTGTCAATACCTGAAAAGTTTAGACTCTTTCTGCAGGATGCAACGATGTTGCAGGCCTATGGTGTGGATCGGGTCAGTCCTGCCGCCTGGAGCCTGATCCCCAATAAGAAAGGTTTCGGAAGCCAGTTGCAATTATGGGAATGGCTGGGCCTCGAGGATTCGCCGGCAACCGACTTTCATGTGCCAATCCAATCGAAAATAGAGACTGTGAGTCCCCAACAACCGACAGTCGCCTCAGCCATTGACTTCAGTTTTGTGCCAGAGAGTGCAACCCCTTTGAGTTTGTTGAGGAGTTACTCAATTCTTCTTAATAAGGGTAAAAAAATACAGCCTTTTGTGGTAAAAAAAGTCATTGATAAAGAAACCGGCATGGAAGTGCAGCTTGCTGAGAAAGAGAACACCCTTCGACAATCTGATCTCTGGTCCGATTTTGCTGGTGACAGAATTACCTCGCTTTTTCAAAGTCAGGCCAGGCGAGGGAAGTCGAACAGCTTTTTTTTCAGGGACAACATCCTGGTAAGCGTTGATCACGGCCGCCTCCGTCAATCAGTGATCAATGATCTGTTGTTTGTCACCGTGCCTGCCGGAAATCATGATTTGAATATGTTGATTGTCGTTCAGCGACCGCCCCTGGGAGTAAGTAAGGACGAGGATTTAGAAAAAAGCAGTCTCGAACAACTGGTTGAGGAAAAGATTGAAAGGTTGTCGGTACTCCAGCAGATTGCCAAATCAGTTGCCGATGTAGTCGAACCTGAAGTCAAGGGTGAAAATAATTACCAGCCGCAAAGCGAGTCATTCACCGAACTTTCTCCTGGAAAAAAAGAAGACGCAAAAGAAAAGTCAACTCCCGGAATCATGCCGGATCTACGGGGATTAAGTTTGAGAAAGAGTCTTCGTTTATTGCAGGGAATGGATGTAAAGCTGAAAATTCAGGGAACGGGAAAGGTGATCGATCAAAAGCCGCGACCTGGGACTTCTCTGAAAGGAATAAAAGAATGTGTGTTAATTATGGAAAAATCAGAAGATATCTCTTCTGAAAAATTATCCGGAAAGCAGTCTGGAAAGAAGTGAGCTCTTTCTCATCAACCTTGATGAAAACCGATATTCTTTAGAATTTTGCTGATGTCATCAAAAAAAGCGTTTCATACAGTTGCATCTTTGCTGAAAGGGCTTGAATTCAACCTGGTCCATTCCGTCGCCGGAAAATCACTCGATCAAACGATTGCCATGGTTTGCGCCGATTCACGGGAATGCATAACTGATGGCCTTTTTGTTGCGTTGCCGGGGGTGTTGAGTGACGGCCATAATTATATCGAGGCTGCTGTTGCCGCCGGATGTCGAACGATAGTCTGCAGCCCTGGAAGAATAACGAAACAACAAGCCATCGATTTCGGAGCTACGGTGCTCGAAGTTGAGGATACGGCGCGGGCATACGCGGCTATCGCCGCCAATTATTTCCAGCAACCGGCAGAAGAACTGAGGTTCATCGGCATCACCGGCACCAATGGCAAAACCACGGTGACCTACCTTCTCGAGCATGTCCTTTTACAGGCCGGGCTGGCGGTAGGAGTTGTAGGCACGGTCAATAATCGCTATACCGGTAAAAACGGATGCACCAGGATTCTGCAGACCAGGTTTACGACGCCGGAGGCTTTTGTTTTACAGAAACTGCTGCGGGAGATGGTCGACAACGGCGTTGAGTATGTAATTATGGAGGTCTCCTCGCACGCCCTTGCCCAATCGCGGATAGGCTCCATTATGTTCGAGGTCGCGGCCTTTACCAACCTTTCCCGTGATCATCTCGATTACCATGCCGAGATGGCCGATTATTTTGCGGCGAAAACCCTGCTTTTTTCCGAGCATTTACTGCCAAACGGCAGCGCTGTGCTGCCTGATGCGACAACCGGCAGTGATGATGGACAGTGGCAGCAAAAGCTGCAGGAGATTTGCCGCAAGGGTGGCCAAAAAATAATCCGCTGGGGATCCGGGCAAGGCGAGGGAACACACATCCAGCTGGATAATTTCACCACCACGCTTGAGCACACCGAGATAGTCATCAAGACGCCTTCCGGGAGCCATACCGTCTGCTCGCCCCTGGTCGGCCGATATAATATCGACAATATTCTCTGTGTCTATGGCCTCTGCCTGGCAGCAACCATTGACGAAACCTTGATATGCCGTGCTCTGGCTACTGCCACGGGCGCTCCGGGTCGGGTTGAACGGGTTGCTGCGGGAGCTGGCTGGGACTCGAAAGGCCCGGTTGTCCTGGTTGATTATGCCCACAGCCCGGATGCTTTGGAAAAAGTGCTGACGATGGTTGCTGCTCTGCCCCATGGCCGGCTTTTTTGCGTTTTCGGCTGCGGTGGCGATCGGGATAAAGGCAAGCGTCCGCTGATGGGCGAAATTGCCGGAAAGATATGTGATGTCGCAGTGGTCACCGACGACAACCCACGCACGGAGGACCCCGACCAGATAGTCGAGCAGATCATTGGCGGCCTGCATAAAACGTCAATGGCTGGCCGGGAGGCACCATGGCTGTCGGCAAGAAACGCCATGGATCGCGGGTATGTGGTAATCAGGGACAGGCAAAAGGCCATCGAAGCGGCAATTCGCGCAGCCTCGGCGGGGGACATTGTGGTTATTGCCGGCAAAGGTCATGAACCCTATCAATTGACCCGTCAGGGTCGGCGGTTTTTTGATGATCGGCTGGAAGCAAAGAAAGTGCTCTTCTCCTGGACGGCTGAGCTGGTTGCCGCCGCTGTCAAAGGTCGGCTGTATCCGGGCAAAACCATGACCAGACTGCTTGGCCCGATAGTCACCGACAGCAGGCAAGAGAGCCGCGATGGTATTTTCGTTGCCCTCAAAGGGGAAAATCATGATGCCCATGACTTTGCCGGACAGGCGGCGGCAAATGGTGCCCGCTGTCTGGTGGTCGAGAAAGAGCTGGCGCTGCCGGACGTGGACGTCTGCCAGGTTGTGGTCGACGATACCCAGGTGGCCCTGGGCGATCTGGCTGCTTTTCGCCGAAGAGCCATTGCCAAAGAGGCAAACCCGGTAATCATCGGTCTGACCGGCAGCTGCGGCAAAACCACCGTCAAGGAAATGGTTTTTGCGATCCTGGCCAGGATGTGGCCAAAAGGAGCTGATCATCCAGCCGACTGTGTTCTGAAAACAAAAGGAAATTTCAATAATCTCATAGGACTGCCTTTGTCACTGCTGCCGCTTCATGTCGGCCACCGGGCAGCGGTGCTGGAAATGGGCATGAATCTGCCCGGAGAACTCAGCCGCTTGGGTGGGATAGTCGATCCGGATATAAGCTGCATCACCAATATCCACGGGGCGCATCTTCTGGGCCTTACGTCTATTGAGGGCGTCGCCAAAGCCAAGGAAGAGCTTTTTACGGCAACCCGGCAGTCGGCCGCCTTGGCAGTCAATCTAGATGATATGAGAATTCGGCAACTCGCCGGCAAATATCCCCAGCATCAGATCACCTTTGCCGTACAGGCAGATGAGGCCAAGAAACCGGATATCTGGGCTACTGACATTGATATGGTGACCGGCGGGGGGGGCATTACTTTTTCCCTGCACCACCAGGCGGAATCTATACCAATCCATCTGGCCATTGCCGGAGAACACAATGTCGCCAACGCCCTCTGCGCCGCGGCCATCACCATCGCTGCCGGTGCCGGCCTGGAACATATTGCTGCCGGCCTGGCTGATTTTCGGCCGCCGGACAAACGCATGGAGATACTCCGGGCCCAATCCGGCTTCACTATCATCAACGATACCTACAATGCAAATCCGGCGTCGATGGCTGCCGGCTTAAAAACATTGACAACGGTTGCTGGAAAATCTTCCATCTGCCTTATCGGTGATATGCTGGAACTCGGGGCGTCTGCGCCGCGTGCCCATTATGATATCGGAAAATTGATTGCAGAATTAGCGATTGACTATGCAGGAGTTGTTGGAGAATTTCGAGAAGATGTGGTAAATGGTGCCCTCGAGCACGGTTGCCAAAAGGACCGTATTCAAGCCTTTGCCGATAAAGATGCTGCTGTTTCCTGGATGCATGAGATGGTCGACCGTTACCGGCTGGGACCGGGCGACGCCGTTCTTGTCAAGGCTTCGCGAGGGCTTCGTTTTGAGACTGTTGTCGCCGGGATTATTGAGCTGTGATGGATTAGGGCGTGCGCCCCGCACCCCTGGTTTGCTGTTGAACCCATTTACCTGTGAGTCGGATTTTTTATGTTGTATCATCTTCTTTATCCATTGCATACCAGCCTGAGCGGCCTGAATGTCTTTCGCTATATCACCTTTCGTTCTATCGGCGGGGCGGTAACCGCATTTTTGATTGTTCTGTTTCTCGGTAAAATCTTTATCAAAACCATGCGTCGTTATCAGATTGGCCAGGTGGTCCGTGACGATGGACCGGCAAGCCATCTGGCCAAGCAGGGGGTGCCGACCATGGGCGGCCTGCTTATTCTGATTGCCATAACTCTTGGTACTCTGCTCTGGGCCCGGCTTGATAACTCCTTGGTGTGGCTTGGCTTGTTCGTGACCTTGTTTTACGGTTGCATTGGTTCGCTGGACGATTTACGAAAAATCCGCAAAAACAATTCCAAAGGATTGAGCGCCAGGTGGAAGTTGGTCCTGCAGATTTTCGGGGCCTCCGTCGTCGGGGTGGTTATCGCCTTGCATTCCGGTTTTGATGGACACCTGAGCCTGCCGTTTTTAAAAAATATTCGTCCGGATCTGGGCTGGCTTTATGTCGTTTTCGCTATCCTGGTTATCGTCGGGGCCTCCAACGCGGTCAATCTTACCGACGGGCTCGATGGTCTGGCCGCCGGGCCGACCGTGGTCACCGCCGCGGTGTACCTGGTGTTTTCCTATCTTGCCGGCAATGTGGTGCTGGCTGAGTATCTGCAAATTCCCTATGTCGCCGGCAGTGGTGAACTGGCGATATTCTGCGGCACTATCTTTGGCGCCTGTCTGGGGTTTTTATGGTTCAACGCCTATCCCGCCCAGATGTTTATGGGCGATGTCGGCTCGCTGGCCCTGGGCGGGGCTTTAGGATCAATTGCGATCATCATCAAACAGGAATTTTTGCTGGCAATAGTTGGCGGCATTTTTGTGATGGAGGCGCTGTCGGTAATTATGCAGGTCGGGTATTTTAAGATGACCCATGGCAAGCGGATTTTCCTGATGGCCCCTTTTCATCATCATTTTGAAAAAAAAGGCTGGCATGAAACAAAGGTCGTGGTCAGGTTCTGGATTGTCTCGATTATTCTTGGTCTTGTTGCTATTGCTACCCTGAAATTACGCTGATGAAAAACGAAGCAATGCTCTATCCAGGCATCAAGGTCGCAGTGATGGGGCTCGGCGTCTCCGGGCGGGCGGCAGTGCGCTATGCCCTCCATTGCCGGGCCGAGGTGCTGGTGTCGGATAATCGGCCGGAACAACGCTTTCTCGCTGAAGAGGGTGCTTTTCTTGCCGAGACAAATGTAGCGTGGGAAGCGGGCGGTCACAGCCGGGAATTTTTAAATAGGGCCCAGCTGCTGCTGGTCAGCCCCGGCGTTGATCTCGCCCTGCCCCTGCTCAAGGCTTTGCAGGACGACGGGGTGCAGATAGTTGGCGAATTTGCCATCGTCGCCGGGCTGATAAAGGCACCGGTGGTGGCGGTAACCGGGACCAACGGCAAGACCACGGTGACCACCCTGATCGGTGAAATCCTGGCGAGTACGGGCAAGAGGGTGTTTGTCGGCGGCAACATCGGCACACCACTGTATGAATATCTGCTCAATGCCGAGCAGTACGATGTAGTCGTCGCTGAAGTATCCAGCTTTCAACTCGAAACTGCCGGCAACTTTGCCCCGGATGTCGGGGTGCTGCTCAATATCACTCCGGACCACCTGGACCGGCATGGCTCGATGGACAGATATGCTCAGGTGAAGATGCAGCTTTTTATCCATCAGCAGCCGGGAAATGTAGCCATTATCAATGGCGATGATCCGCTTTGTCGCCAGCTTTTGCCCGGTTTGCCATCGATTGTCCGAACCTTTGGTGCAGACAATTCCAGTTCGGCAAGAGTCGGTGACAATACGATTACCGTGCAGATTGATACACTGCGGGAAGAATATCAATTTGCTGCGCTGGATCGGCTCAACACCATCACCTTGATGAATTATGCGGCGGCCATCCTTGCGGCGCGGGCCCAAGGTTGTACGCAGGCGCAGATTATGGCGGGACTGAAGGCTTTTCGGCCCCTGCCGCACCGCATCGAGTTCGTCGCCGAGATCAATGGGGTCTCGTACTACAATGATTCCAAGGCGACCAACACCGGCGCGGTAATCGGGGCTTTAGAACAGTTTGCCGGCAACGTCATTCTAATTGCCGGTGGCCGGGATAAAAATGATGATTTTCGTCTGCTGCGCAGGAGTGTGGCCGCCAAGGTGAAAAAACTGATTCTTATTGGGGAGGCTGCAGGGCTGATTGAAGAGGCCCTGGCCGATCTGGTGCCGATACTTGCGGCGCAGTCGATGGATGAAGCGGTGCGAACAGCTGCGAAAAATGCCGGCGCTGGTGATGTTGTCCTGCTTTCGCCGGCCTGCGCCAGTTTTGATATGTTCAACAGCTATGGCCACCGGGGCAGCGAATTTAAAAAGGCGGTTCTGGCTCTTGCCAAAACAGCAGCATAAAAGAGAATAAGCGGGCATGGCAGATACAGAAAAAAATATCCGGCTGTTATTGACCGGCGGCGGAACAGGAGGACATCTGTTTCCGGCGGTGGCAACTGCCCAGGAGTTTCAAAAACAGCTCCCGGGGACAGAGGTTCTCTTTGTTGGCACCAAAAGAAAAATGGATACCCGAAGTCTGTCGATGTACGGTTTTGCCAGTGAGAGTATCCAATGCTACGGCCTGAAGGGCAAGAACCCTCTCGAGCTGCTCAAAGCGCTAGCCGTCCTGCCGGTTTCGTATGTGCAGTCACTGGCTATTATTCGCCGGTTTAAACCGGATATCATTGTCGGCGTCGGCGGCTATGTTACCGGGCCGGTGGTTGCCGCCGCGAAAAGTCTGGGCCTTCCCGTCGTGCTGCATGAACAGAATTCCGTGCCTGGACTGGCCAACCGCAAACTCGGCAAGCTGGCCGATAGGATCTGTCTGTCACTGCCCGGCAGCGGGACAGAATTTGCCGCAGAGAAAATACTCTATACCGGCAATCCGGTACGCAGCAAAATTCTGCAGCTGGCCGGACAATCCTCGCCGCCCAAAAGCGGTCGGAAAACCCTGGTGATCCTTGGTGGAAGCCAGGGAGCCCAGGCAGTTAACCGTCTGGTATCTGAGGCTTTATGCTCGTTTACCGATGAGAAACTCCAGGGGATTAAAGTAATCCATCAAACTGGTGATAGAGACCAGGAACAGGTGCAGGCGGCCTATGAAAAACGTGGAATTGACGCACTGGTGGCCGGGTTCTTTATGAAGATGGACGAGGTGTATGCCGAGGCCGATCTGGTGGTCTCAAGAGCGGGGGCAACGACGCTGTCCGAGCTTGCCGTATTGGGAAAGCCGGCGATTCTTATTCCTTATCCCTCTGCCGCCGACAACCACCAGGAAAAAAATGGCCAATATTATGTGTCCGGCGGAGGTGCCGTACAGTATATTCAACAAGACCTGGATGCAGAGAAACTTGGAGCTGTTATTCTTGAGCTGATTTATAACGAAGATCAACTGGCTCGAATGGGCACAGCAATGAAGGCACTCGCCTTTCCCGATGCAACCAAAAGCATTGTTGCCTGCTGCCTGGAACTTATAGAAAAGCGCCCGATAGGATGAACAGAAAAACAAAGCATATCCATTTTGTCGGTATCGGCGGGATCGGCATGAGCGGCATTGCCGAGTTGCTGCTTAATCTCGGCTACAAAGTGTCAGGGTCCGACCTGCACCGCTCCGCCATCACCGACAATCTCGCGCGGCTCGGCGGCATCATCCACACCGGTCATAAAAGTGAGTGGATGGAGGGCGCCGATGTGGTGGTTACCTCCTCGGCCATCTCCGCGACGAACGCTGAAGTTGTCCGGGCGAAAGAAACCAACGTGCCGGTGATCATGCGGGCGGAGATGCTGGCGGAATTGATGCGCTTGAAGATAAACGGCATCGCCATCGCCGGCAGCCATGGCAAGACAACGACCACGTCGATGGTCAGCTGGATGCTTGCCTCGGCAGGACTGGATCCGACGATAGTCATTGGCGGCAAGGTTGATGCCCTGGGCGGCAATGCCAAACTGGGGCAGGGCGAATATCTGGTGGCTGAGGCTGACGAGAGTGATGGTTCGTTTTTGAAATTATCACCGGTTTTGGAAGTCATAACCAATATCGATCTTGAGCATCTCGATTTTTACCGGGATCTTGACCATATTAAATCGACGTTTCTCCAGTTTATCGACAAAATCCCCTTTTATGGTGCAGCAATCGTTTGTCTGGATGATCTCAATATTGCTGATATTCTGCCCTTGATTAAAAAAAGAACGATAACCTATGGCCTCACACCCCAGGCGGACGTTCATGCCGATAATATTGTTTGGCAGGATGGCCGGGTGTTTTTCACTGTGAAAGATGCCACCGGCATTCTTGGGCAGATCAGTATTGCCCCGCCGGGATTGCACAATGTGTACAACGCGCTGGCTGCGGTCTGTGTCGGTTTAGAACTGGAGCTGCCGTTTGCCGAAATACAGCAGGGGCTGCAGAGCTACGCCGGGGTGCAGCGACGAATGCAGCACAAAGGTGAAATTGACGGGATTACCGTGGTTGACGACTATGGTCATCATCCTACCGAGATTCGCGCTACCCTTGCTGCCATCACTCAGGCCTGGCCACAAAAACGTCTGGTTGTTCTTTTTCAGCCCCATCGCTATTCGCGGACGAAAGCGCTCTTTAAAGAGTTTCAGACTTGCTTTCATATGGCGGATTATCTCATAATGTCAGATATTTACGCGGCAAGCGAGGAGCCCATCCCAGGGGTCACCGGTGAGAGCTTGCTTGAAGCGACTAAAATTCATGGTCAACGGCATACCCGGTTCATCGGCGATGTCAACACGATGGCTGGACAACTTCTGCCGATGCTGCAGCCGGGAGACCTGGTCCTGACGCTGGGTGCGGGAAATATTGTCAGGGTTGGCGAGGAACTGCTCGATTTACTGCAAGGCAATAAAGCGGGAGATACGTGAGGCAGATGAAGGCGTCACAACGGCAAAAACTGAGCGAACTCACTGAACAGCCCATTCGCTGGCAATGCCGGTTGGATTGCTACACATCACTGGCCGTTGGCGGGCCGGCTGAGGCCGTTGTCAAGGTCGACAGATGCCGGGAATTGCAGCCACTGCTCGTTTTTCTGGCTGAGGAAAAGATAGCGTGGCGGCTCATTGGCCGGGGCACGAATCTCTTGGTGCGAGACGAAGGTTTTGCCGGAGTCATCATTTTATTGGGTGCCGAATTTAAGACCGTGCAAAGACAAGCTGCCGGCAGCAGCGATTCAGTCCTCATTCAAGCGGGCAGCGCCTATGCCATCGGTCGACTTACCGCTGAATGCATGGACTGGGCCTTAACCGGACTTGAATTTGCCTGCGGTATTCCAGGGACACTGGGAGGCGCGGTGGTTATGAATGCCGGGGCATGGGGCAGCGACATGGCATCGATTGTTCAGTCTGTCAGGCTGGTGAGCGCCGAAGGTGAAAAACAATTGTCCCGGCATGAGCTGGATTTCTCTTACCGCAGCTGGCAGGGGTTTGCCGCGTATCAGGGAAAGGCCGTGGTTACTGAGGTGGAGCTGGAGTTGCAAAGAGGCGATAGTGCGGCCATCAGACAATATTGCAGGGTATTGCAGGATCGCCGCAAGAAGACGCAGTTCTGTCAATATCCCAATGCCGGCTCATTTTTCAAGAATCCAGCCAATGACAGCGCTGGCCGGTTGATTGATGCAAGCGGCTTAAAGGGAACCACTGTCGGCGGGGCGATGATATCTGAGCACCATGGAAACTTTTTAGTAAATAAAGGTGGGGCTACGGCTGGCGATGTACTGAGCCTGATGCAGTTGGTGCAGGCGAAAGTGAAGATCGATAGTGGTGTTGATTTGGAACCTGAAGTCCATTTTATTTGATTTGATGATGACCATGTCAATCTCGAAAATAGTAAAAAATATCCAGAGCCGCTTTATAAGAAAGAAAAAAGACGGGGCAGGTTATCTGAAAAGTGAGTTGCAGATGCATGCCCTGCCTGGACAAAGTGGCCACTATGCCGGGCGGAAGAACCTTCTTACCCGTCTCCGGCAGTTATTTTCAGTAAGAAAGAGAGCTGGGCATAGCAATTATAACAGGCCGGTAAACAAACGGAAATTGATATTCAAGGTGACCGGACTGGCTGGTGCGGCGCTTACGCTTTTGGTGTGTCTGGTCATTGGTGCCAAACACTTACTCCCCGATAATTTTGAGAAATTGCCTTTTTTTCAGGTTTCGGCGATTACCTACTCCGGCAACGAGACTATCTCTAATGAACGATTGCGGGAGGCTTCGGGTATTATTCTGCACCAGACGAGCTTGCTTGGTTTGGACCGTGCAAAGGTTGAAGCAGGATTGATCACCGTGCCCTGGGTAGCCCGGGCGGAGATAAACAAGAATTGGCCGTCGACGGTAGAGATTTCTATCGTGGAAAATGTTCCAGTCGCTCTTCTTCATAGAGGCGGGGCTGACGGAGATCAACTGCAATACATTGATAAGAAAGGGCAACCATTTTTGGCGGTTAAGCCGGGGACGGATATTGATTTCCCGGTTATCACCGGTCTTGCTGAAATCAGAGAACCGGAGGTGCAGAAGAAAGCTTTCGCTGATTCGCTGATTTTTTTGGATAAGATCAATGGCAATAATCCACAGCTGCCGGCACAGTCAGTTTCAGAAATCCATCTGAATCAAGACGGAGCGATGGTGGTATATTTAGTGGAATACCCCTTCCCGATTTTTTTTGGCAACGGTAATATCGGCAAGAAATTTTATCGTCTGGTACAGGTTCTTAAAACATTGTATAAACAGAAGGGTAATGGAACGATGTCGCAGATTGAATATATCCAGATGGATTATTTAGATGATAAAGTGCTTGTTGCCCAGACGCACTCAAGTTGAAAACGCAGCCGTTCAGGGGAGAACTCAATAAGCCTTGAAGAACCTCAGGACGGTAAGTATTTACCAGTGACGAATATGCGCGGATGCGGCCGAGGCCTTCATAAACCACGAATGTTACTTCCGACGGCCAAAGACACAACAGCTTTGTTGCCGTGAACGTTTATTGTAAATTTACACTAACTTATTAGGAAGAGTCTCTACTGGCTCTTTATACAAATATCATGAATGACAATAACAAAAATGTGGTGACGACTGACGTTGAAGTCGCTCGTTCTAAAGAGACACACGCGGATTACCAGGAAACTGGCGATCTGGTGGTTGGTCTCGATATCGGAACAACAAAGATATGCTGTGTGGTTGGTGAAATATTTGAGGACCGGATAGCCATAATCGGGGTGGGGACCGTCCCTTCTCTCGGCCTGAAAAAAGGGGTCGTGGTTAACATTGAGAGCACAGTTAATTCTATTCGGCAGGCGGTAAAACTTGCCGAAGAGTCAGCAAATTGTGACTTGCATTCGGCGTATGTTTACGTCGGGATTGCCGGCAATCATATCAAAGGATTTAACAGCCCTGGAATAGTGGCGGTGAATAACCGGGAAATCAAGCAGGCGGATATCGATGAGGTGGTTGCCGCGGCAAAAACCGTTAAAATTTCTGAGAATCAACGGATTATCCATGTCATGCCCCAGGAGTATATGGTGGATGATCATACCGGTATTCAGAACCCAGTGGGCATGACTGGGGTTCGTCTGGTCACCAATGTGCACATCGTCACTGCCGACATCGCTGCGGTTCATAATCTTGTCACCTGCTGCAATAAGGCGGGATTGCAGGTGGCTGAACTGGTGCTCGAATCGATTGCCTCGGCCAATTCGGTGTTGAGCAAAGATGAGATGGAGTTAGGTGTCGCGCTGATCGATATCGGCGGCGGGACTACTGATCTGGCCATATTTTGCGACGGTACCATCCGTCATACCTGCGAAATAGGTCTTGGCGGGCATAATCTGACCAATGACCTCTCCGTCGGCCTGCGCACGCCGCTCCAGGACGCCGAACGATTAAAGGAAGATTTTGGTGGTGCGATCGCCTCATTTATCAAGCCCAATCTCGTGGTGGACGTGCCGACGGTTGGCGACCGGGAACCGCGGAAGGTTACCCAGAAGGTGCTGGTTGACATTCTTGAGGCGCGGATAATCGAGATTCTCGAGATGATGAATAGTGAAATGATCGCCTCGGGCAAAAAGAATAAGATCAACGGCGGGGTGGTTCTGACCGGAGGGACGGCGCTGTTGTCCAATATTGTCGAACTGGCCGAGCAGATTTTTGATCTGCCGGTACGGATTGGCTATCCAACCGGCATAACCGGCAGGGTGGAAGAACTGCATAGCCCACGTTGTACCACAGCCGTCGGGCTGGTACTTTTTGGGCGGAACGCGCGCAATGAAATGGGTCGGCAGGAACCTACCGTCTTCGAACGGATGAAGGACTGGTTTAAAAAAATCATGTGATCGTGACGTTTTTTGTTTAAGAGACAAGTTGGGAATGCTATAGTATTGCATTGATAATATTCGTACTTTATCTGTGCATACGATGAAAATTAAAGTTACTGACCAAGGGGGAAACATGCCGTTCAGGATGGCAGAATCAGAGGGTGTCGCGGTCGTGAAAGTTATTGGGGTCGGTGGGGGTGGCGGTAATGCCATCAATACCATGGTCGACAATAGGCTTCAGGGTGTGGAGTTCATTGTTGCCAATACCGATAGACAGGCATTAAATCAGTCAAAAGCTGACATCTGTCTGCAGATAGGTCCGGGTATAACCAAAGGCCTTGGTGCAGGAGCTGATCCGGAAACCGGTAACATGGCGGCCATGGAATCTATCGAAGAACTTAAAGAAGTTCTGCGCGGTAGTGATATGGTGTTTGTCACCGCCGGGCTTGGCGGTGGAACCGGCACCGGTGGTGCGCCTATAGTTGCCAAAGTGAGCAAAGAGCTGGGTGCCCTGACGGTTGCGGTCGTCACTAAGCCATTCAGCTTTGAAGGCAAATATCGTGCTCGCAATGCCGAGGCCGGATGGATTGAACTGCAAAAATATGCCGATACCATTATTACTGTCCCCAATGACCGACTACTGTCCATTATGCAGAAAAACAGCAAGCTGTCCGATATGTTGGCGATGGCGGATAATGTTTTGCTGCAGGCGGTAAAAGGTATTACCGACCTTATCAATGTTCCTGGACTGATCAACGCCGATTTCGCCGATCTCAGGACTGTCATGAAAGAAGTTGGTCCTGCAGTCATGGGTTCCGGCTCAGCCACAGGCGAACATCGGGCGACTGAGGCCGCCAGGAAGGCGATTGACAACCAACTGCTTGAAGACTTCGGCATTGATGGTGCGCGCGGTCTGCTTATAAATATCTCGGCTTCCGAAGACACTTTTACTATGGCCGAGTTTATGGAAGCTTCCGCTTTGATCCAGGAGAAGGTCGATGATGATGCCAAGGTCGTTATTGGCGCTCTGTACGATGATGCCCTGGGCGATGAACTGCATGTAACAGTTATTGCCACCGGCGTTGGCGGGATGATCGACAAGAAGGAAACCATCAATCCGGTTGAGGATCACATGCGTCGGCCAGCCAAGGTGACAGAGACGGAGAAACCAAGCACCGGCCCTCCCGCTGCGCCAAACAAGCAGCCAAGAGTGACACGCTTACCCGGTTCAAATTTTGATGCCCTGGACAATCTTGGCTCGTCAAAGCCAACAGAGGGAAAGGTCACCAATTCTCTCAATTGGAATGACGATTACCTGGAGACCCCTACGTATTTACGAAAAAAAGCTAACTGAACAACTTATTCGAGTTGTGCCTGCAGCATATCTGGATGATCGGCAGAGGGGTCTTGCCAAGTAAACCGAATCATTATCTCCCCAGGAGAATGACAAGATGATTAATGGGGAAGAGGAGACTGATCCGGTTCTTGATTCGATCAGAAAAGAAAAAGTGGAAGCCGGGCTTGAATCATTCAAGCTGGTCAAATATTTTTCCTTTTCCAGCCTTGCGGTCATCCTGGTGTTCACCCTTCTGCTTTCCTGGATTATTTCCAACAACGCCCGAAAAATAATGCTTGAGCAAAACGAGGAATACTCGCTTTTGCTCGCCGAGAACATCAATCAGCAGGTTTTCCGGCGTTTTGTTCTCCCCGCCGTCATCCGTTTCGGCGGTATCGCTCTTCGCAAGCCCGAACAGTTTGAATTGCTTGACTCCATTATCAAAGGGGTCACCCAGGGATTGAAGATCGATACGGTCACCATTTACGACTCAAGCATGAATATCATCTCCTATTCGACCGACCCGGAGCTTATCGGCAAAAAGGATATGGGCAAGGGGGAATATTCCAAGGCACTGGTCGGCATTCCCAACTCTCGACTCACCTACAGCGGCTCGGTCCTCAGCCTGATGCATATTACCCCGAAGGTTGAGTGTGTGCTCAATACCTTCATTCCTTTTCGACAGGTGCGCCGTGACGGCGAGGAGGGCGATCTCATCATGGGAGTCATCGAGATTGAAAAAGACCTGTCGCGAAACTACACCAATATCCTTGGCTTTCAGGGCTGGATTATTGTGGTGTCCAGCGTGGTCATGGGCATCCTGTTTCTGGTGCTGCGTTATATCGTATCCCAAGCCGGAAAAATCATTGAGAAAAGAGCCGTTGAGCGGCTGCGCCTCGAAGAAAAACTCAATCAGGCCGAGCGGCTGGCTCATCTTGGCAAAATGGTCGCGACGGTGAGCCATGAAATTAAAAGTCCGCTGGGCATCGTGCGCAGCACCGCGGAAATCCTCGAAAAACGAATCAGCAAAGTGGCTCCCGGCAATGAACACCTGGCCAAAATAGTCGTTGACGAGACGGTGCGCCTGAATAATATAGTGGTTGAATTTCTCGACTTTGCCAGGCCGCAGAAGGCACAACTTAAACCGGCCAGCGTCAATGAAGTGGTCAGGAAAGTGCTCGATTTTCTATTGCATGAGCTGAAACGCCAGCAGATCGACCTGGTCACCGATCTCGCCCCCGATGTACCGCAAAACCCTCTCGATCCGGATCTTTTTTATCGCGCCCTGCTTAATATTCTGATGAACAGTCTGCAGGCGATGAGCGAAAACGGTCAGCTCCAGGTCACTACCCGTCGGGCAGAATCGGGAGGCACCGAATTGACAATCCGGGATACCGGAATCGGCATGTCTGCAGAAAAGCTTGAGCAGATATTTACTCCTTTTTTCACCGATAAAAATAAAGGCACCGGCCTGGGGCTCGCTATATCCAAGTCCATTATCGACAGTCATGATGGTCAGATTGCGGTGCTGAGTGAGGAAGGGAAAGGAACGAGTTTCACCATTACCCTTCCTCCGGCAATATAGGTGAGAGAGACATGCACCTACAGGTCGTTAATGTTGATGGACTCGTAAAAAGCCCGATCTTCGTCGTTGTAGATCTGAAACGACGATTCGCCGTACTGCATGTACTACCGAATCGCCGTTTCAGATACTACGCCTAGTATATCGAACTTTTTCCAGAGTCCATCCTGGCAATTCCAACAAGTTTTTACGAGTCCATCAATGTTGCTTTTCTTGACAGTTCTGCTATCTGGATGTCCGGATTGCATCTTTTTGATGCGCGGCACCGTCTCTGGCTGGATATTCTAAAACCGGACAGGTGATGAAAAATATCATCGAATTACCCTTGAGTTTGTGGTCTTTTAGTGTTCATATGTCTATAATCTTGCAGTGAAGCAAGAAAAATATATATGGTCCGGGAGACGTGGCTGTTTGCCGGAACGAAAAATAATATTTAAAATATTAAACAGTCAGATCTTATTAAAGTGGAGTATAAGATGGCAAAAAAAATAGTAATTGTCGGAGGTGTTGCAGCAGGCCCAAAAGCGGCGTGTCGGCTAAAACGTGTCATGCCGGATGCTGAGGTGACCGTTATCGATCAGGATAATCTTATATCTTACGGAGGATGCGGCATACCCTACTATGTTTCCGGCGATGTGTCCGATGAGAAAGAGCTTCGCTCGACGAGTTTTCATATGGTGCGTGATGAACGCTTTTTTGAAAAAGCCAAAGGCGTCAAAACCTTGACGTCTACCCGGGCCCTGGCGATTGACCGACAGAAGAAAACCCTGCAGATCGAGGATCTGGCGACCGGAAAACGGACGGACATTGCCTATGACACCCTTATGCTTGCCACGGGCAGTAGCCCGGTAATGCCGCCAATCCCCGGCAACGACGCTGAAGGTGTTTTCACCTGTACCGATCTGCATAAAGCCATAGCCATAAAAGACATGATCGCCAAGGGCAAGGTCGGTAAGGCGGTAGTAATCGGCGGCGGGGCCATTGGTATTGAGATGGCCGAGGCACTTACCGATCTCTGGGGCATTGAAACGGCAATCGTCGAATTTATGGACCAGCTGCTCCCGAGAATCATTGACTGGCCGATGGCGGCAATTCTGGCCAAACATCTGCAAGACCATAACGTTGCGGTCTATCTCAAAGAAGCTGCAGAAGAAATTGTCATGAAAGAAGGCAAAGTAGCCGCTGTTCGAACGGGAAAAAGAACCATCGATGCCGATATGGTCATCATGGCGGTCGGAGTACGGCCCAACACCCAGCTGGCCAGGGATGCAGGACTCCTGGTGGCACCCTCCGGCGGCATTGTCGTCAATGAACGGATGCAGACGTCCGACCCCGATATCTATGCAGCAGGTGATTGTGTCGATATCATCCATCTGGTATCCGGCAAGCGTGGGGTTTTTCCTTTTGGCAGCATGGCCAACAGGGAAGGCCGGGTCGCTGCCGATAATATCGCCGGCATACCTTCTGTCTTTAAGGGCGGTGTTGGCAGTTTTATCGTCAAGGCGTTTGAACTCTCGCTTGGTGCAGTCGGGTTGAGCCTTGATCGAGCCAGGGCTGAAGGTTTTGATGCTGATTGTACCCTCTCTTCCCCCTCGGATCGGGCCCATTTCTTTCCAGGTCAGAGTATTATCTGCCTGGAACTGGTTTTTGACAGGCGCACCAGAAAGGTGCTTGGCCTGCAGGGTACCGGGGCCGTCAACGATGCCCTCTCCGCCCGTATTGATGCGGCAGCGGTGGCTCTCAGTGCCGGTGCGACAATCGATGATTTCGGCAATATCGAAATGGCGTATTCGCCGCCTTTTTCTCCGGCCATCGACCCGATCAATGCCGCAGCTTATATTGCCGATAATCTCTGCGATAACCGGATGCAGCAAATTTCTCTGGAAGATTTTTATAAGTGGATGGCCGATCCATCCAGTCAGCCAGACTGGCAGGTGCTCGATGTCCGCTATGAAAAGGAGGCTGTTCCGTTTATTGAACGATTCGGTCCATCTCTTTGGACTTCATTGCCTTATGATCAGGTGCGCGATCGGTACCAGGAACTGCCGACGGGAAAAAAATTCCTGATATTCTGCAACGCCGGTTCCAGATCATTTGAAATTCAATCGTTTCTTTCCTCGGTTGGGTTTCAGAATTGTCGGGTTGTTCCCGGCGGCTTCAATATTATCAGAAGGATGGGGGCCGATTGGTTGCCGGTAAGCTGATAACAGCCGGTCTGATAGCCCCTGTTGTCTTTTGAGGAGGGTTTTTTAGCAAAATTAGACAAAAAATGTTCTCCTGTGGTATGATCAATAACTCAAAGAGATAGGCTTTTTGTTTGCTAATAAATTCGAAAAAGCAGGGGCATATTAAAGCACTATGGCTGAGCTGAATCCGCAACATATGATCGAAGAGTTGCAGGACAACATAAGGACAGGTGATGCCCTCAAAGCCCAGCTTGTTCTCGCTCATTTAGAGGAGGTCGAGCCAAAGATCCGTACCCGCCTGGTGTATTTGTTATCGAGAGCGGATGCCGACTTTTCTGTGCCGCTGTTAATCTATCTTCTGACCGATCAGATGGCAGTGGCCGAGGAAATGCCGATCATTCGCGATACCTTGCTGTCCATTCTCCTGGCGTATCCTGAAAAATTAATAGAATTTATTGGTTCCTCGAAAATAAACGACAAGACAGAACTCATCAAAGTTGTCGGTGAGCTCCGTTTTGCTGAGGCAACTCCGGTCTTGCTCGACCTCATTACCTCATCTGAAAATGAGGCGGAAATTCTACTCATCATAGAAAACCTCGGGCTTATCGGCGATCCCTTGGCGATAAGCACTCTGACCGACTATCTTTATGCCGCTAACCGGGAGCTGATCAGCGCTGCGGTGCACTCACTTGGCCTGGTGGGGACGCCTACGGCAATGCACCGACTGGCCGAGCGGATGGGAACCGATAATGAGATTGACTATCTGATTTTGTCAATCTTCTCCGAGGTACAGGATAATGTTTCACTGGATAAACTCAATGACACCATCCGCTCGCATTATGCGCATATGCGCACCTTTGCTAAATCGGAATTGGTACGGATAGGGCCCAAAGCGGTTCCCGTATTGATTGAGAACCTTCGCCATGACGATCCTGATTTTTTGATCCACACCTTGAATGTGCTGGGCGATATCGGTGACGAGTCGGCGGTGCAGCCTATCCGCACATTGCTGACCAACGAACCAAGAAGTTCCAATGTACGTTTTGCCGCTTATGAAGCATTGGCTCTGCTTCCTTTGAAAAAAGGGGCGTACACCTTGACTGCCGGTTTAACGGATCGGGAGGATCATGTGTGTGTGGCGGCAGCCAGGGCCATCGACAAAAATTTTTCAGCAATTCTTGGGGCGGGAATAAAAAACCTGCTCCATGGCCCGGACAATGAGGCACGACACATTGCCAAAATCATCGTCAATGCCCAGGTCGATCATATCTTTATTTATCTGGCCGATGATGAGCTGTTTGAGAAACTCGCCCTTATCTATCTTCCTCATGCGCACCAAGACATCCGCAACCATTATATCGGTCTGTTGCAACAGGCCGGAAAAAATGATTTTGCCCGGAAAATAACCGGAGAAGATGAACAGGCCCGGCGACGGCCGAAGGTAGTGGCTGTCGATGATTCAAGGATGATCCTCAATATTTATAAAGCAACCCTCCATGAACTGGGCTACGATCCGATTCTTTTTGAATTTCCGTCGTCCGCTCTCGCCTGGCTGCAGACGGAGAAACCGCTGATGGTTCTCACCGATCTGAATATGCCGGAAATTACCGGGATACAACTCACCGAAAGCATTCGCACAAAATATTCAGCAAACCTTCTGCCGGTGATTATGGTGACAACCCAGAACGAAAGCCTGGACAACGAAGCGGCGCTTAAGGCCGGAGTAAACGAAATCGTTCATAAACCGTTTAATGCCAAAAGCCTTGGTGCTGCTATGGACAGGACTTTGCAAAAAGTGTCGGCTTGAGGGTGGTAAAGTATCTGCCTACCTCTTCTGGTTTATGGGCATCTGATCCGAAAACCAAGGGAATATTATAATCCATAGCCATAGCCAGAATCCGTCGATTGGGAAACTGTTCCCGACGGATATCAATCCCCGAGGTGTTTATCTCAATCGCCAGATTGTTTTCTCTGACGGCCTGCAGCAACAGATCAATGAGTTGATAATGTGTTTGGGTCAGGTTGATTTCCGGTAAAAAGCGCAATGCTCCATCCAGATGGCAGAGCATGGTGCCGGGCAAAAAACGCACTGCCTCGGTGAGACTGGTGAAATAGCGGTTGAGGATTTTTTCAGGGTCGTTCTGCCGTGCAAGCAGGATATTTTGTTCTTTGCGGCTGAACATATTCAGGTGATGGGCTATCCCTTCGATCTTGAGAAAATGACAGGAAATACCTACCTGGTCCCAAGGTCTTCCGCCAAGTCGGGCGTTGAGTACATCCGCATAATCGGGGTTATAGCCACATTCCACTCCCAGGCCTATCTCAATGGCGCCCGCATAGAGAGAACGCAGCCGTTCACCTTCAGTAAAATAGATATTAAATTCATCTTCAGTTAGCCAGGTCTTTCCCTGAAGAGAGTGAATACCCTCCTCCATATGCTCCAAGAAAATGATTTTTCTTAGTTTTTTTTGGATGGCGGCCTGCACATAGTCTTCCATTTCACCGACAGCATGGTTGCAGAGACGAGTGTGAATGTGAGAGTCTACCAGAGGATCGGCAAAAACAGCAGAACCATTTTTAACCATATCGTGTGTGCGGTTGGGACCTGAAAAGTGCTGGGAATCAGGCATTTCCTTTTGGGAAAAAGTGCAGAACCCCATCGATGTCGGATGTGTCGCAGACATGGCCGAGTTCGAGTTCAAGATCAAGGTATTCTTCGATACCTTCGATCTTCAGGGAGAGGGCCGGACCATCAGGAAGGTGATACACTACGGTACTGACGCCGGATAAATCAATTGGACGACTAAATATTTTCATTCTGTAAAAACCTTGTGCCGCCGGTCTCCCGGCATGCTAAAAAAAAATCGGATTTGCAAGTTAGAAGACATATACGATTTATTGGCGAAAACTGCAAGGGATAACCACCAGTATAGGGCGGATTCCCGTCTCGATGACTAGGCGAGTGGGGAGGTTTGTGCGTGGTGTACCAATAAGAAGCGCCGGAACGTTGAAATTGGTTTACACAACAGGTGGAGGCGTTTATGGTATAAGGTTGTCTGCGAGAAACTTTATCCCAATGCAGGGGCTCCAATATAAATTTACTTTTAGGTGATGTAATGAGTAATGCTGAAAATGCTTCCAAGGCTAAGACAATCTTTGGCAAAGAAAAAAATCCATCGTCAATTGAACCAAAAAAATTGACTTTGGACAGTCCATTGAAATTTCGCTGTCATCCTGGGGTACGCTGTTTTACCGCATGTTGCGGTGGTATTAAAATTGTTTTGACTCCCTATGATATCTTGCGGCTGACCAAAAGATTGAACATCCCGGCCCATGAATTTCTCCATGCATATACGCAGCCGACCTACCTGGAAAAAACCGATATGCCCGGCGTTATGATCAAATTGCGTGAAGATGACAACAAATGTCCTTTTGTGACCCCTGAGGGCTGTACTGTGTATACCGACCGCCCCACGGCCTGTCGGTATTATCCGGTTGGAATGGCTGATTTTCATGAGGGTGGTTCAAGAGACGCCGAAGGCAAAGAAGTTAAGACAGCGGAAGAAAAGTTTTTTTTCATTGTTCGAGAAGACCATTGTAAGGGTTTTGAAGAGGATAAAGAATGGACTATCCGCGAGTGGCGAGCGGATCAGGGCGTAGATGTCCGGGATGAAATGAATAAAGAATGGCTGCGGCTGGTTATGCGGCGTAAATCCTACGGCCTTCAGGCGACTCTGTCCGAACCGGCCAAACGGATGTTTTTCATGGCATCTACTGATCTGGCTACTTTTCGGAAGTTTATTTTCGAGAGCTCCTTTCTCGACACGTATGAGCTGGATCAGCAAACTATTGACAAGATCAAAGAAGACGACGTTGAGTTGATGCTTTTCTCTTTTAAATATCTGGCGGCGACGCTTTTTGGCGCCCAGATGTTGACGATCAAGGAAGATAAGATAAAAGCTAAAGTGGCTCAGATAAAAGAACGCCAGGATGAAGCGGTCCAGCAATCAGTCAAAGAGTACGAGGAACTGAAAGCGGAAACGGCCAGGAAAAAAGCCGAAACAGGAGTCGAAAAGAAATAATTTAACCCACCAGAATTATTATAAAAATAAAAAGCCCGGTAGCATTTAGCTACCGGGCTTTTTTTGTGCACACAGGTTTCATTCCGGAATTTCCCGGAATGAAACAGATCAGGAAAAGTTATTCTTCTACTTTCGCCTCAGGCTCAAGGGCTACGGCAAGACTCTTAAGGAATTTCCAGCTTTTCAGTAAGTCATTCTGGGACGCCGCTAAAAGCTCAGTAGCATGACTTGGATTGACCCGCTTTAATGTACGGTAGCGGTTCTCACCAAGAGCATATTCGTCAAAGCTGATGGTCGGTTCCTTTGAATCAATGATCAGCGGATTTTTGCCCTGAGCTTCCAGGTCAGGATTAAACCGGTACAGCGGCCAGTGCCCGCAGGCTACCGCTTTTTTCTGCTGCTCAAGGCCAAGAGCCATGTTGATACCATGGTTTATGCAATGGGCATAGGCAATGATCAGGGATGGTCCGTCGTAGGCTTCTGCCTCGGCAATAGCCTTAATCGCCTGAGCCGGGTTGGCACCAATGCTGATCTGGGCAACGTAAACATTACCGTAGGTGGTGAAGATAACTCCCATATTCTTTTTGGGCATCTTCTTGCCGCTTGAAGCAAACTGGGCAGTGGCGGCGCGTGGTGTTGATTTGGACATCTGGCCGCCGGTGTTGGAGTATACCTCGGTGTCGAGCACGAGAATGTTAACATTCTCGCCGGAGGCAAGGACATGGTCCACCCCGCCGTAGCCGATGTCATAGGCCCAGCCGTCACCGCCAAAGGCCCAGACGGACTTCTTAACCAGAAAATCAGTGACATGCAGAAGGCGACGGGCAATTGGGTTCGTGCTGGTCGTCAGCGCTGCATTGAGTTGATCGATTCTCGCGCGCTGCGCTTCGATATCCATCTGGGTAACCTGAACCGCTTCCAGGATAGCTGTCGATAGTTCCTGACCTATAATACCTGCGTCGGTGGCACCGGCCAGGAGTTCGGTGGCCTGCTGACGCATCTTATTGATGGTGGTACGCATGCCGGCACTGAATTCGGCGTTGTCCTCAAAGAGTGAGTTCGCCCAGGTGGGTCCACGACCATCTTTGCGCTTGCTATAGGGGGTCGTCGGCAGATTGCCGCCGTAGATAGAAGTACAACCGGTAGCGTTGCCGATGTACATTCTGTCGCCAAACAGCTGGGAGATAAGCTTGATATACGGGGTCTCGCCACAACCGGCACAGGCACCGGAGAACTCGAACAGCGGCTGTTTCAGCTGGCTGCCCTTCACTGTCGCCAGATTGATGTCAGCTGGATTAATCTCCGGCAGCTCGAGGAAATAATTAACGTTTTTCGATTGAACAGCTTTGATTTCTTCGCTGTTTGGCACCATCTCCAGTGCTTTTGTTTTCGCCGGGCAGACACTGACACAGAGGGTGCAGCCGCAGCAATCTTCAGTGAAAATCTGTACGGTAAAGTGCTGGCCTTTAAATTGCTTGCCGACTGCATCTATTGATTGAAATGCTTCCGGAGCATTTTTTACCTCCGGATAGATTTTAATCCTGTTTGCCGCATGTGGGCAAACGAGTGAACACTGACCACACTGGATACAGTTGTCGGGAATCCATCGGGGAACGGCAACGGCAATGTTCCGCTTTTCATACTGGGTGGTACCGGTTGGCCAGGTACCATCGGCGGGAATCTGTGATACTTTCAGCTTGGTTCCATTCCCTTCAATGATCTTGGCGGTAACTTCCTTGACAAACTTGGGTGCATGATCTGGAACGACCGGCGGCATTGGTTTGCCGTCAACAGTCGAGCCCAGTGGAACCTGGGTGATATTTTTTACTGCGCCGTCAACCGCGCTGTAGTTCATCTCGACAACTTTATCACCTTTCTTGCCGTAGGTCTTTTTAATAGCTTTCTTGATGGCGGCAATAGCTTCCTCTTCGGTAAGAATCCCGGAAATCAGGAAGAAGGCGGTCTGCATAATCATGTTGATACGCGCGCCCAGTCCCAGAGCAAGTCCCAGGGAAACAGCATCGATGATATAGAATTTGGCCTTCTTGTTGATGAGGTCTCGCTGAACTGTTCCGGGCAGCTCGTTCCATACGTTGTCTTTGTTGTGGCTGGTCGTTAAGAGGAAGGTGCCTCCTTCGTCCAGATTAGTCAGCATATCAACCTGCTTTAAGAAGGTGAAGTTATGGCAGGCGATAAAGTTGGCTTTATTGATCAGGTAGGGAGCGACAACGGAGTTTTTGCCAAAGCGCAGATGGCTGGTGGTAATAGAACCGGATTTCTTTGAGTCGTAGACAAAGTAGCCCTGCGCTGAGTTGTCCGTTTCGGTACCGATAATCTTGATAGTGTTTTTGTTGGCTCCTACGGTACCATCGGATCCGAGACCATAGAACATGGCACGGTAGACATCCTTTCCTTCGATATTAAATGTCGGGTCATACTTGAGACTGGCGAAGGTCACATCGTCATTTGGACCAACGCAGAATCTCCGCATTGGCGCCATGGTTTTCATATTGTCAAAGACCGCCTTTACCATGGCCGGGGTGAATTCTGCGGAACCAAGGCCATAACGACCGGAAAGAATGACCGGAGGATAGATGGAATTGTTCGATTCAGCGGCTTCGCCAATGGCTGTACGGACATCGAGGTAGAGAGGTTCGCCGGGGGCACCCGGCTCTTTGGTGCGGTCGAGGACGGTGATTCTTTCCACGGAAGCAGGCAGGGAATTGACCATTGCCTTGCAGTCAAACGGGCGATAGAGGCGAACCATGACCATACCGACTCTTTCCCCCTGCGAGATGAGAAAGTCGATAGTTGAAGCAACGGTTTCACAACCAGAACCCATCATGACGATGACATTCTCGGCATCAGGCGCACCGTGGTAATCAAAGAGGTTGTATTGCCGACCGGTAATAGCGGCAAATTTATTCATGGTCTCCTGCATAATGGAAGGGACCGCATTGTAATATTTGTTGACCGTTTCACGACCGGTAAAGTAGACATCCGGATTTTGTGCGGTCCCGCGAATTGTCGGGTGATCGGGGGAGAGGGCACGGTGACGATGTTCAAAAATCAATTCTTCATCGATCATTTCGGCCATCTGATCGTAGCTGATTTCTTCAATCTTCTGGATTTCATGCGAGGTGCGGAAGCCATCAAAGAAATGGACGAAAGGGATCCGCGACGCAAGGGTTGCCTGCGTGGCAATCAGTGCCATGTCCATGGCCTGCTGCACGTTCTCGGCGCAGAGCATACCCCAGCCGGTCTGGCGTGCGGCGTAAATATCGCTGTGGTCGCCAAAAATTGACAATCCCTGGCAGGCTATGGCTCTGGCGGTTACATGGAAAACAGTCGGTGTCAATTCACCGGCGATTTTGTACATATTGGGAATCATCAACAGCAGGCCCTGTGAGGCGGTAAAAGTGGTACAAAGGGCTCCGGTGGTGAGCGATCCGTGAATAGACCCGGCAACCCCGGCTTCGGATTGCATCTGGTTGACGACGGGCACTGTCCCCCAGATGTTTTTTTGCAGGGTGGCAGACTTGGAGTCAGCTTCGGCTGCCAGTGGGGTTGATGGAGTAATCGGGTAGAGCGTTATAACTTCACTAGTGGCATAGGCGACATGGGTGCACGCCTGATTGCCGTCAATCGTTACCATCTTTCGCGACATGATTTGTTCTCCTTTGTTATTCCTTTTTGTTGGGCAAGTAACGTGGCAAAAACTGCCAAAATAGTATAAATGTCCTGAGGGGTATGGGTGGTTGTTCCAGAAATACCCGGTGATAATAGTATATGGTTGGCGGAATTACAACTAATTCGGCGATTATTTCGCTGTCAACGCTCTGGTCTTTGCAAGACCTGGGCGATGAATTAGAATTGTTGATCTGTATCATAAATAAAACAATACAATAGGCCGCTGTTGCTGCTGTCTCTGCAATACGTCTTACAATGTGATATCTCGTCCAAAGGGCTGGTATATGATAAAAATTCAAGATCCGGATTTGCGAAGGCTGCTTAATTTCCTTGCCCGGCAAGAGGAATTTGTTTTTCTCGATACCTCGCGACCGGATCATGAAAATGTTGAATCACTGTTGTTTCTTGAACCGACAGATCGGCTGATATGCCGGCTTGGCGATAATCTTGACCAATATCTGGCCGCGCTCCAGGAGCGATTGGAGCAAGGATTGTATCTGGCCGGTTGGGTGGGGTATGAATTTGGCGCAATGCTTGAAGGAAAAATTGTCAACAGGAAAGGTATCTCTCCTGACGACCCTATGATGTTAGCCGATTTAGGGGTTTTTACCGGACCGCGCAAATTTGACCACTGCAGCGGTGAACACAATTTCCCCTTTGCTGCTGATGGGTATTTTCCTGAAGAAATCACCTCAACCTATGCCATCGACGATCTACGGCCCAATATGGCCAAAGAGGAATTTATCAAAGTCCTTGGCCAGGTGCGGCAATATATAATTGCCGGTGATACCTACCAGGTCAATTATACTATGAAGCTACTCTTTGACTTTGCCGGATCTCCTGAAATGCTGTATTCCCAGCTGCGAAAAAATCAGTCGGTTGCCTACAGTGCGTATATCCGCAACGGTGAAGAAAGGACATTATCGTTTTCCCCGGAGCTGTTTTTCAGAAAAAAGGATGATGAGATCACCGCCCGCCCAATGAAGGGAACCGCTGCAAAGGGAAGGAACAGGGCGGAAGAGCGGGACAACAGCAGCTATCTGCAGCTGGACAGCAAAAACAGAAGTGAGAATGTCATGATTGTTGATCTGTTGCGCAATGATCTTGCCCGGTTGATGCATGGGCATGGGCAAAGTCGGGTCATCGTTGAATCGCTGTTTGATATAGAATCGTATGAGAGTCTGTTGCAGATGACATCGACGGTAAAAGCCAGGAGTGCGTCGGCAACGATGTCGAAGATACAACTCACCGAACTGTTTCGGGCCCTGTTTCCTTGTGGTTCGATAACCGGCGCGCCCAAAATTCGCACCATGCAGATTATCGATGAGCTTGAAAAAGAGTGCAGGGGGGTGTATACCGGGGCCATCGGCTATTTTGGCCCGGACGGCTCGGCCGTCTTCAATGTCCCTATCCGGACGATTCGGCTTCGGGGCAGTTCCGGTGAAATGGGCATTGGAGCCGGTATTACCCACGATTCAATTGCTGAAGAAGAATGGCATGAGTCGCTGTTAAAGGGGCGTTTTCTGACCCATTGCCAACCTGATTTTCAGTTATTGGAAACGCTTCTCTGGCAGCCCGGTTCCGGCTACTGGTTACTTGACAAGCATCTTCAACGACTGGCCTGTGCCGCACAATTCTTTATGTTTTCCTGTGATGTTCAGGCAGTTCGTGCTCGACTCGACAAGGAAGAAATTCTTTTCAACGACAGATGTTACCGCGTGCGGCTAGTTTTAGCCAAGGATGGTCGAATCTCGCTCACATCTGCTCCATGCGCTGCACCTGCCCTGACCAGATTGCCACATAACCCGGGGCGGGACAAGGTTGCTGATTTGCCGATGGTCGATTTTTCCTCTCGCAGGGTAGACGCCGAGGGACCCTGGCTTTTCCACAAAACGACTATGCGTGAGTGGTATGATACCGAATTTAAACTGGCACAAGAAAAAGGTCTGTTTGATTTTCTGTTTTGTAATAGCGCCGGAGAGGTTACTGAGGGGTGTATAACCAATATAATCATTTACCGGGAGGGAAAATACCTCACTCCACCGGTTGCAAGCGGCCTGTTGCCGGGTGTTATGCGTGAACATCTTTTGTTAGACGGCGATGTCTCTGTCGTCGAAAAAGTGTTGACCATGGAAGATGTCAGTGGAGCCGAGGCAATTTTTGTCTGTAATTCGGTTCGAGGCCTGGTACGGGTGAAGATGCGGCAAGAGACGTATTAAGGTCAGTGGACCATGGAATCATCCTGATCGGGAGTGATCTGTAGCGGTGGGATGAGCAGATTGTGCAGTTTCCCCAGCTCTCTTACTGCAGTCATAAATGTGGAAGGGAGTGGGACGTCTCGCTCTTCTCGCAAAAAATTCAGTTGTTTGGCTCGCATCAAAGTTGCGGAACTGTCACCGCCTTCCTGGTGGTCACATAGGGTCTGGATGCGCAGGGCATCGGTAAGCAAAGGGCAGAGGGAAGGCAAATCTTCTTTGATGCTGAGAAGCTCCTGCTCAATATCACCGCGGTTCTTTTGCCGGAACCGGATAAATTTTTCAGCTGGATTGTGGGTACCAAAGACTTCATTGGTGATCGAACCGGCCAACATGACGAGGTGCTCTTTATCCAGTTCCGGCCTCTTTTCCATCAGCCGGTTACGCATTTCTTTATAAAAGACCATTTGCACGATGCTCACCCCTTCCCGCAACGAACCTAGAAGTTGTGATTGTTTTTTGGTTGTGTCGGCTTTCATTGGAGGAACTCCGGTTAAAGAATAATTTTTACTGAAAGGCTTCCTTTTAGCGTCGCATATATTTGGAGTCGGATCTCTTCGCTTGGCACTTCAAGTTCTGCGTGGAGACTGTGGTATTTGCCCTTTGAACTCGAGTGCGAATGACTGATTTTAACAGGAAGAGGTGCACAGGCGGAAACAATTGTCTCTTTGAGCAGGCTGCAATCCTCCCCTATGACCGTATACACCCAGGTGCAGGGGTATTCTATTTCAGGCTGTTCGGGGGATTCCCCAAGCAGATTATTGTTGAACAGAGCCATGATTTTTCTCTTTGATAAGGGATGGAGAATATGAGCTGTTACAAATAGTGCGACTGAAAAGTTAATAATGAATGGGCCGACATGTGTCAAGGAAAAGACCGTTTGGATTGGTCAAGAGAGTCACCATAAAATACTCTTTGGAATAAATCAGTCGCAGATGATACAATCGAACAAAGTGCGCAGATAAAATGCTTATGGTGTCGAAAAAGATAAGCTGTTACGCCCGAAAACCGTGAAAGGAAACTCCTGTGGATTTAAGTGAAAAACAAGTGATAGACGATACGCTTTTTGAAAGTGAAGCGCAGAAAAGGGCCATCTTTGAAGGATTCAGTGGGATACTCATCCTTTTTGATCAAAAGATGAAAGCCCAATGGATCAACAGGACGATGCATGAAAAATATCCCAATTCAATTGGCAAATCCTGCCATGAGATTTTTTGTGCCCGGACGGAAAAATGTGTTACTTGTGCCTTCCAGAAGAGCATGCAGAGCGGCAGGATCGAATCAAGCACCCAGCGGATTGGGATTTTTGGCAAGGAAGGCGATGAGACGGTCTTTGATATAACTGCCTCCCCGGTAAAGGGTAGAAATGACAGCGTTTCCGGAGTAATTGTCATTGCCCAGAATGTGACGGAACAATACCGGTTGGAAAGACAGTTGCGGCACACCCAGAAAATGGAAGCTATCGGCACTCTAGCCGGAGGTGTAGCCCATGACTTCAATAATGTGCTTACTCCGATTATGGGCTATACGGAGATAATTCGTTTGAAGCTGCAGCAGGATGGATTCAGTGATAAAGCTGTATACGAATATCTGGAGCAAATTCTCAAAGCATCAAAAAGGGCCAAGAGTCTGGTCGAGCAAGTGCTGACTTTTTCGCGAAGCACCGAGAAAAAAGCGATGCTGCAGTACATGCACCCTATCATCAAGGAAGTAATGAAACTTATGCGGGTCACCCTGCCCAGCACCATTGTCATCACCGAAGAGGTCAATGAGCGGTGCGGCCGGGTGTTAATCGATCCGGTCCAGATTCATCAGGTGCTCATCAATCTGTGCACCAACGCGGCTCATGCCATGGTCGGCAAACATGGGGTGCTGACTGTTAAGCTCGACAAAGTAACGCCGAAAAGAGGTAACAAAGAGTGGCTGGAGCTCAGTGTTGCCGATACCGGCAACGGTATTGAACAGGAGTTGCTCGATAGAATATTTGAACCGTATTTTTCCACGAAAGAAAAGACCAGCGGCACCGGGATGGGACTGGCCATGGTCCATGGCATCATCAGCCGTCAAGGTGGATTTATTGAGGTTGAAAGTGAGATTGGCAAAGGATCTATCTTCAGGGTGCGTCTGCCCATAGCCCAGCAGGAGAACAGCATTGAGCAGGTTGTCTCCCTGGGGGATCTGCAGGGTGGTGTCGGTAAAATTCTGCTGGTAGATGATGAGGAGCAGGTGGTTCAGGTCACTGGCGAGATACTACAGAGTCTTGGCTATGAGATCGTCGGTAAGACCTCACCACTGGAGGCGGTGCAGCTTTTTTCCAGTTCTCCTCATGACTATGACCTGATTATTACCGATTTGACCATGCCCGGGCTGACCGGTCTGGAGCTGAGTGAACAGGTAAAAAAAATACGGCCGGATATTCCGGTAATTCTTTTCACCGGATATTCCGATCAGGTCTCAAAAGATGCTGCGGTGGAGGCAGGGATAAAGGAGTACTGCATGAAGCCGATCTCCATGCGGGAGTTGTCGCATGTGGTTGGGCGATTTCTCGGCACCGCTGCAAAAGTGAGACATTCGAGCCAGGCTGATTAGCAGCTCAGTTGATTAATCGGGGGAGTTGGAACCGTTAACCAGACTGATTTGATCATTGAGTGTCCAGAGATCATATAGATAGCCCAAAATAAAAAGTCCACCGGTGCAAAGATATATCAGGCCGGTTATCCATTTCCCCATATACATTCTGTGGATGCCAAACAGGCCGAGAAAAACAAGTAACAGCCAGGCGAGATCGTAGTCTACTGGCCCCTGCCGGTAGCGGATATCGGCATCTCTATTCATCCCCGGGATGAGCAAAAGATCGATGATCCAGCCGATAAAAAACAGACCCAAGGTAAAAAAATAAATTGTACCGCTGATCTGTTTCCCGTAATAGAAGCGGTGGGCGCCAAGAAACCCAAAAATCCACAGCAGATAGCCAACCAGAAGGGAATGTGTAGTGGTGTTAGTGTTTTTCACAGTGTAATGTAATTGTTTGTTTGAATTTTTGAACTCGGTTCCATGCCTCGTTCACTCGAGTCTCTGTTATTCTTCCCTCGTTCAGCCCTTGCAATATTGTACCCCTTACTTTTGATAGAATCAACGGGTCATAAGCGAGATTATTGCCGATGATTATGAGATCTACACCTGCGGCAAGAGCCTTGCAGCAGGCTTCTTCGAGTCCGTAATGGGCAGTTATTGCCTTCATCTGCATATCATCGGAGATGATAAGCCCGGTAAATTGCAATTGCTGTCGGATGAGCAAGTGGATGGTGGCGCTGGACATGCTGGCCGGATAATGGGCATCGAATTTTCTATTAAAGAGATGGCCGAGCATGATCGCGTCGGCTTGACCGCTTTGTATAAGGTGCTGATATGGCAGCAATTCAACTTCCTGCCATGTCCCGGTGACATCGACAAAGCCGAGATGAGAGTCGGTACGGGAAGTGCCGTGACCGGGAAAGTGTTTCAGGCAGGAGAGAACGCCTTGTTGCCGATGTTCGTTGATCCAGGCTCCCGCATGGGCTGCGACAGTGGTGGGATCGGCGGAAAAACTGCGGCCATATCTGCCGATTATTGGATTTTCCCGGTAGATATCGAGATCGACAACCGGAGCAAGATTCAAGTTGACACCAACATTTGCCAGCATCCGGGCGGTTTGCTGGGCACTTGCAACGGTAGACTGGAGATCAGGGCAACTGCCAAGCTCCATTGCCGAAGGAGTGACCGGAAAGCCTCGCTTTTTCTTGAAGCGATTCACCTGACCGCCTTCCTGGTCGACAGCAATCAACAGGGAGTTTGATGCCAGTTTTTGCAGGGATGCGGTGAGTTCGAAGAGTTGACCGGCATCGATAATATTATTGGTGTCTTTTGCAGCGGCCAGGAAACGGTCAAAAAGAATTACTCCACCCAGGCTTCCTTTCTCAATATCACTGGCTATTGGATGGTCGGAAGTGAGTTTGTCTCCGATGAAACCCAGGATAAAAAGTTGACCGATTTTCTGTTCCAGAGAGAGCTTCGACATATTCTTTCAGGTGTTGTTAAATGCTGGATGGGTCCAGTTTTTTAAATTGACCATTACTTTCAGTGTCTGGAATTGTCAAAGAATTTTTCCAGCGTGACAAGTGTCAATATTATGACATTATAAAAATAATGGATGAAAAATACATAGAGAATGGGTCAAACTGCTAATACCCGCTCTCGTTGTTTAGCTTATATGCCAATGAAATACGTTCATTATATGTTTAAATGGTTTTTTCGCTGCGAGATTTTTTGTCTTGGCATGTTAAATGCAGAGGAAAAAGCAAAACCAGAGCTAAAGATTTTTGGCGGTTAGCCGATAACAATAATGACCAGCAATAAAATCTTCTGACAACGTACATATTGAGGAACATCGATCATGACTCACACAACCAAAGAAGCTCAGTTTCCCAGATCTAACCTTCAGCAGGTAGAGTTGGAAAGGGTTATGGTTGAGCTTGACTATGTAAAAAAACAGTCTGAGCGACTCGATCTCATCAATAAGCTGCATGCTAGAATGGCAGGCGTGCTCAGTTTGACTGGAATGATAGAAGCCTATTCAGTCTGGCTGATGCCATTGGTTGAACACGAACTCATCGGTTACAATAACAGCAGTCGAAAAAAACGACATCTATTTTGCTCCGGCCATGGTCCGAATAGACGAAAAGCCATAGCCTTTGCTGAGCAGCTCATTGATAATAAAGCACCGCTCGACGGATCTTTCACTAAAAGAAATGGCCGGTATGCTTACAAATGGGTCTTTGAAACTGCCGATGATGCCGGGATTCTGCTGATTCTCAAAAAAGGTTATAAACTGTCACCGGAAGAACTCGATCTCATCAACCATTCTTTCGAAATATTGGCAGAATGTGTACGCCGCGGGTTGGAATATGAGGATCTGTTTGAACGGGCAAGCAATGACCAATTGACGGGTCTCTCCAATAGACGGGTATTTGAAGAACGCATTTATGGCATGATAGACAGCGCCAAACGTCACCACCATGCACTCTCGATGATTTCCATGGATTTGGATAAATTCAAGGAAATTAATGATAATCTGGGTCATCAGGCAGGAGATGAGGTGTTGAAGCTGGTTGCTGACGTGCTGAAACGAGCTGTTCGATCAACTGATTTGCTCATCCGCATGGGTGGTGACGAGTTTTTACTCATTCTGGATAACACCGACCTGAAAAATGGCAGGATTTTGGCAGAAAGACTCTGTCTTGCTGTAAACGATTTGAACATCTGGGCAAATGAGACAACCAGACTGGGCGTTTCCATTGGACTTACCCAGCTCAGACAGGAGGAGTCCATGAAGCAGTGGCTGGAGCGAACTGACGATATTCTGTATCATGCCAAAGCTGAAGGGCGATCAAGGGTTGCTGTGGAATAGATGTACCGCATCACATAGAAGAAAACAAAAAGGCCGACTTTATTCAAGTCGGCCTTTTTGTTTTCTATTGGGATTTCAGATGAAGAGTTTTTACGACGCCATCAGTTTTGGGTAATGGCAATTTTGATAGGAATAGCATGGAGGGATTTACTGAATTGCTCAGTATAACCAAGGCTCCAGTCATTGCAGGTATACTTGTCGCCAAGTAATGCATCAAGTTCGCGGACGATGCCGGTGACGTTGATTACCGGATGGCGGGAAAAAACCTGTGGAAGTCCCTGGGTAAGGTTGCAGGCCAGACAGCAGTTGGGCCGTTCGTGCAGGAGCAGATCCATAATAAGCGTGCTGCCATCGTGTTCACGGTAGGCCAGTTCGATGTCATACGCACCTTCACTGGCATCGCCGAAGAGTGCTTCAAAAAAGTCATGAGTCCTTTCTTTGGGAAAAATTCTCGCTAGATTCTCTTTGGTTAGAACAGTCTTTATCGTATCGGTTGTCATAACGTATAGTGATAGAGTTTTGAAGGACAAGAATCCGGGCACTATTGAGCGCCGAAATGAGTGAGCAATAGTACAACACTCTGTCCAATTTTGTCAACCGACGTTGCACCGGGAAATGGCCTGTGTTACAGTAGCGGCCATGAAAAATGAACAAATTGCTCCATCTTCCCAGGCCGCCTCGGCTATCGTAAACCATCAGGAACTGAACGAATCTCAGTATCTGGCGGTGACAACAACAGAAGGTCCGGTGCTGGTGATTGCCGGGGCCGGCAGCGGCAAGACGCGCACCCTGGTGTACCGGGTTGCCCATCTGGTGGAGAGCGGTGTTCCACCTGAAGCGATTCTGCTTCTTACCTTCACCAGAAAGGCCAGCCAGGAGATGTTGTGGCGGGCCGGCCGGTTGCTGAATGAAAACTGCAACAGGGTTGTCGGGGGCACCTTCCACGGGGTGGCCAATATGCTGCTCAGGCGCTATGGTTCACGCATCGGCTATGGGTCTTCATTTTCCATCATCGATCGCGCCGACGCCGAGGGTATTGTCAACCTGCTGAAATCTTCACTTGGTCTTGGCAAGCACGACAAGCGTTTTCCTTCCAAACGTGCCGTCATCAATATGATCAGCGGCTCCGTCAATCGGTCGCTTGATCTTGAGGATCTGGTGACCGATCAGTATGCCCACCTGTCCGAACACCTGGAAGATATTCTCATCTTGCACAAGGCCTATCAGCAGTTCAAGTTTGACCATGGCCTGATGGACTATGATGATTTACTGGTCAACTGGAAACGACTGCTGGTCGAGTCGCCCGAGGTACAGCAGATTGTATCGGAGAGATTTTCCTATATAATGGTTGATGAATATCAGGATACCAACCTTATCCAGGCCGATATTATCCGGCTGGCTGCACATACCCACGACAATGTCATGGTGGTTGGCGATGACTCCCAGTCGATCTACTCTTTTCGGGGGGCCGATTTCTACAATATCATGCGCTTTCCCAAGGTTTTCTCCGGGACGAAGATTATAAAATTAGAGGAAAATTACCGCTCGACCCAGCCGATACTCTCGCTCACCAACGATATTATCAGGAATGCGGCGGAGAAATATACCAAAACACTCTTTACCAGTATTGCGGGCGATCTTCGACCGATGGTCTTTGCCGCCAGGGATGAACGTGAGGAGGCGGCGTTTATTGTTCGAACCATTCATCAGCTCCTGGCAAAAGGTGTTGAATTGTCCGATATTGCCGTTTTGTTTCGCTCGAGCTTTCATTCCTACAAACTCGAATTGGAACTTGGATCAGAAGACCTGGATTATGAAAAGCGGGGCGGGCTGAAGCTGACGGAATCGGCCCATATGAAAGATATGATCGCCTTTCTCCGGGTTCTGGTTAACCCGCAGGATACCCTGTCGTGGAACAGGATTTTGCTCCAGTTGGAGAAGGTCGGGCCGGCTACCGCCCAGAAAATTTCCGCAACCATCGCCGGCGCAGGCGATGCGCTTGAGGCGCTCAAAGCCTATATACCCGGAAAAACGTGGAAAGACTCTTATGCAAGACTGGTGCGGTTGTTTGCTGATCTACATACCGGCAGTTTATCACCTTCAGCCCTCTTTGAGATCGCCCTTGCTTATTACCAGCCTGTCTTTGAGCGGCTTTACAGCGACGATTTTCCTAAACGGCAGAAAGACCTGGAGCAGCTCAAAAGCATCATGGGCGGCTATGAAGACCTGCAAAGCTTCATTGACGACACGACTCTTGATCCGCCCGAAGAGAGCAGCCGCGAGGGGCGGGGTGGGGAACGGCTTATCTTGTCGACCATTCATTCCTCCAAAGGTCTGGAATTTGAAGCAGTGTTTATTATCGGGGTGGCGGATGGTCGTTTTCCCCATGCTTCGGCAACATTTGGCGAACAGTGGGAAGAAGAACGCAGGTTGCTGTATGTGGCGGCAACAAGGGCCAAAAAATACCTCTATCTGACCTATCCGCGGCAAATGATGACCCCCGATCGACAATTTCGTAGAGTCGGCATGTCGCCTTTTTTGAACGAGCTGAGCGGGGGGCTTTTTGACCGGATTACCGACCAGTATGGCGACGCTGGCGATACTTTCAACTTTCAATCGACCGCCTTTTCGGCACCGGCCAAAAAGAAAAAACCACCACAGAAAAAGTTGGAAATGACAGATTTTTTCCTGGGGTGTAGAGTAAAGCACCCATTTTTTGGCGATGGTTCGGTGACCAAACTGTCAAAAGCGCGATCGTTGGATATCCACTTTGACAGACATGGTATGAAAACCCTCCATCTGGACTATGCAAAACTGACAATTCTTTGACACTAACCTCACCTTCTTTCTTATACTGAATAACCATGACATACGATGAAGTGCTGGCGCATCTCGAAGCCTTGCAGATGCATAAAATAAAGCTGGGCCTTGAGGCCATGCAGGCCTTTCTGGAAAAAGTGGATCGACCGGAAACGCGTCTTAAATTTATTCATGTTGCCGGCACAAACGGCAAAGGGTCAGTCTGCGCCGCTCTCGCCGAGGTGCTCGGCCGGGCAGGTTATCGGGTCGGGGTGTATACGTCGCCTCATCTCAGCAGTGTCCGGGAAAGATTCAGAATCGGCAGTGAGTATATCAGTGAGAAGACATTCGCTGAACTCGGCACCAGGATCTGCCATGTTCTTGGCGACGAGCAGATTACCTATTTTGAATTTACTACCGCTCTTGGTCTGCTGTGGTTTGCTGAGTCCAATGTCGATCTGGTTGTGCTGGAGACTGGAATGGGCGGACGACTCGATGCCACCAACGTGGTAACCCCTCTGGTGTCGGTTATCACCAGTGTCAGCATGGACCATGAAGCATATCTTGGCGATACTCTCACAGCGATTGCTGGAGAAAAAGCCGGGATTATCAAGCCGGGAATTCCGGTGGTATCGGGGGCTGTGCATCCAGAGGTGGCTCCGGTTATCGAAGCGGCCGGTAAGGCTAGGAATACTCAGGTGTTACTGCTTGGTCAAGATTTTGACTATACTGTGCATTCTGATAAAACATGGACATGGACAGGGGGCAAACGTCTTGGCAATCGGAAGATTGACGGCCTGCGTTGCTGTCGCTCGAGCCTTGTCCAGCCGGAAAATGATTCACTCTGTCTTGCCGTCTTGCAACTGTTGCAAGATTATGGTTACAACGTCAGCGGACAACAGATAAGTGAAGGACTTGCTCAGGTCAAATGGCCGGGCAGAATGGAATATTTCGAGCAGAAATATGTCCCGGTCACGGCCCTTGGTGAAACGAGAGGTCAGGCGAAGTTTGTTCGGTATCTTCTTGATGGTGCGCACAATACCGATGGTGTCAGAAACTTGGCAAAAACTTTGGGCGAAAATTTCCGGTATGGAAGGCTTGTCGGAATTTGGGGGGCGATGATCGATAAGGATCTCCGTACAACTCTTGGTCTGTTCGCCCCGCTGGTCAGTACGCTGATTATCACGCAGCCAGAAGGCGAGCGGGCCGCCACTCCGGAGCAGGTTTACGCCGTTCTCGATGTCGAGCAGCAACAAAAATCTCAATGTGTCAAGAAAGTTGATGAGGCCCTGCAAGCAGCTCAAGAGGCAGCTGAAGATGGAGATTTGATTGTGGTCGGTGGTTCTCTCTACCTTATTGGTGCGATTCGGCATCTCCTGCTTGGAGATCTGGTCTAATGGCAAGGGAGTTTTTTGATTTCGATGCTCCGGGCGATGCAGAAATTCGAGCCGAACGCGGCAAAGCCAGGGATTTGCGTAAAACCCGCTGGTGGCAGCAAAAAACGGCCCCCGGGCTATGCCATTACTGCGGCAAAAATGTCCCGTTCCAGGATATTACCATGGACCATCTGGTCCCTCTGGCGAGAGGCGGACGTTCGACAAAAGATAATCTTGTCCCCAGTTGTAAAGCATGTAATAATCTGAAAAAAAGTTTGCTGCCGCTGGAATGGGAGGAGTATCTAGAAAAAACAAGCAGTGGAAAAGAGTGAAAAGCTGGACCGCATCCATTTTCTTGTCGATTGTTTAGCCGATTTCGTTTAAAAGAGTTTAGCAAATCGCATCACTGCAGTTTCCCCAAGGGCGGGTAGCTCAGCTGGATAGAGTGTCGGCCTCCGAAGCCGAAGGTCGCGGGTTCGAATCCCGCCTCGCCTACCAATAAATAAAGGCATCTAGCGATTTTCGTTAGGTGCCTTTTTTCTTTTCCCCCACTATATCCCCCACAAAGAAACAGAAAGCCCCGTTAAGATAGAAATCTCAACCTGGCCTGTAGATTTGCCCCATTAGGGATTCTAATCTTGCTCTGATGTATTCCTTTACTTTCAACACCTTCTTGGGTGAACTTACCGTGAACAACCTGTTCGCCAAATTCAATGACCCCATAGATGTTCGACTTTACCTGTTGCCTGATTCTGCACAGATCTTTTATCGCAGAGCTTTAAGTCACAATAATTTTACGAAGAACGAATACAACCTGACGACAATTGCTGAACTGACTGGATTAGAAGTTCTGTGACAGAATCAAGACCACAACGTGGTGGCTCTATGAAATTTTAACCTTGTCGCTAAATGATTGCATCTCCATCTCTCTTTGATTCAATAAAAAATGAGATAGTGTGCAAGTTTATGACATCCGTTCGAACATTATGAACAGTAATAAAGGTAATGAACGACAACCTATGAAAGGTCATTTTGCATTTAGCGTCCCACAATAACAGAAGTAACTGTCATATAATACAATTCCTTTAAAGCTTAGCTTATCCCTAGCTTATTTCTCTTTATAATTTTTGATATGATTCCTTTGATTTTATTTTGAAATTACCTGATTTGCTGTATAGATAGATTGATCAGTATATTTGATAAAACCAATCAGGAGGAGTCATGACAAAAGCAGAGCTCGTAGCCAAAATTGCAAAAGACGCAGAACTGACGAAGATTCAAGCTCAAAAAGCACTCAATAGTTTTATTGAAACAACTACGACTGCTCTCAAAGCTGGCGACAAGGTTGCTCTCGTCGGTTTCGGTACGTTCAGTGCAGTCAATCGTGCCGCTCGTATAGGCAGGAATCCTCGGACCGGCAAAGAAATTAAAATAGCTGAAAAGACCAACGGGAAATTCACCCCAGGAAAAGCTCTCAAGGACCTGAAAGCAAAACCTGTCAAGGTAACACCGAAAACAAAGAAAAAGACTAAAAAGAAATAGAACTTCAGAAAGGGTTCGAAATCTAATGAAGTGGGAGCGTATGTTATTGTTTAAATCACCCCATTTGGGCCTTGCAGGGTAACTCCCCGCCTGACAATATAAAGCTGCAATGCATTAATTTTATTGGTCAGACTTGGATTGAATGTTACAGCTTGAACATTTTCGACAAATCCTTGTGAAGGAGAAGAACAATGACCACGCGACTGACTATTCTTTGTGAAAACTCGGTTGGTATCCCTTTTGGTGTTATCGGTGAACATGGATTTGCTTGTTTTGTTGAAACACCCGATGGCAACTATCTTTTTGACACAGGTCAGGGGTTCGGCATCGTACAGAACTCCCTGATGCTGAACAAGGATCTGCGCAGTATAAATGCAGTTATAATTAGCCACGGTCATTATGATCACACTGGCGGATTGCCGGAAGTTCTGAAATTAAAAGGTGAGGTTAACGTCAACGGACACCCAGATATCTTTTCAGAACGGATCTGGTCATCAGGGGATAACAGCAGGTTCGTTGGTATTCCTTACCGCCGTGTTTATCTGGAATCTCTGGGAGCGAACTTCCTTCTAAGTAATGAGTTGGTTACTGTTGGTCCAGGTGTCTTATTGACAGGGGAAATTCCGCGACATAGCACCTTTGAAAAAGGTGATTCAAGTATGACGGCAATCCTCCCAAACGGTAGCACTATTCATCCAGATCCACTGAAGGACGACTTATCACTTATTGTTGATTCCTCTAAAGGTTTGATCCTCGTTCTTGGCTGTGCTCACGCTGGTATGATTAATATTATCGAATATGTTCTGGAACAAACAGGGCGTGATCGTATTCATGCAATAATCGGTGGTACACACCTTGGTTTCTCAAGTGACGAACAGTTTGAAGAAACTTTGAAAGTTATTGATCGCTATCAAATCGAACGTATTGGCGTTTCCCACTGTACCGGTTTGCCAAAAGCTGCCATGCTTCACGCTCAATTAGGGGAACGATTCTTCTTTGGTAATGTTGGCACTTTTCTGGAGGTGTAAAAAAAGAGCAGGATATATCATTGAAATGCTAACGGAACTCATGAAGGTGGAAAAATCCTTCCCACACATTGGCACCTGTAGCTGGAAATACGACTCATGGCGGGGAATTGTCTACTCTGACTCAAAAGAAAAGAACTATCTCCGGGAGTATGGCCAGCATTTTTCAACGGTAGAGGTCGATCAATGGTTTTGGAGTTTGTTTGCCGGTGACAAGGTCGTGCTGCCTAAACCAAAAGTGGTCCAGGAGTACGCTGACTCTGTGCCGGAGGATTTTATCTTCAGCATCAAGGTACCCAATAGCATCACCCTTACTCACCATTACAAGAAGCAGAAAAGCGATTCGTTGATTGCTAATCCACATTTTCTTTCGGTTGGAGTGATGAAACGTTTTCTCGAATTATTGGCACCTCTAGGGGACAGGATAGGTCCGCTTAATTTCCAGTTTGAATATCTCAACAAGCAGAAGATGGGAGGGGTGGGGGAATTTGTCGAAAAGTTTGGAGAATTTGTTGCTCAGCTTCCTGAAGGTTTCAAATATTGTGCAGAGATCAGGAACCCAAATTATTTGACGAAAAAGTACTTCGATTTTCTGGCGGCAACCGGGTTACACCATGTTTTTCTGCATGGGTATTACATGCCTTCTATCTTTGATGTCTACAAACAATATGGAGATAAAATTCATTCCCTCACCGTTATCCGCTTGCACGGTGGAGATCGCAAGGAAATAGAAGAGAAAACCGGCAATGAATGGAGCGAGATCGTAGCACCCAAAGATAGTGATCTGCAATACCTGGTAACAATGTTGACTGACCTTAGAACACGAAATGTCGAAACCTTTCTATATGTGAACAACCATTTCGAGGGGTCGGCACCGAGGACGATTGCCAGGATAAATGACTTGTTGAAATAAGCTAAAGAAATTGATCAGGGATCAGCAGAATACACAGGGGGGCAGCTCATACTATGGGCAAGTAGAATCATCTTAAAGATACCACGTCTGCTTTCGATCATTCCCTTGAGAACCTGGTATGAGATTTCCTGGATGACTCGACCCTTTTTGGGCTTTTGAAAATCAATCAGGGTATCCACTTAACCCCTGAGCCTAAGATCTTTTAATAAAACGTATAATGTTGAATTTAAGTGTGAAATCGAAGATTTTCATTCTCTGCTTCCAAATAAGTATTTTATGTTTATTGACCGCATGTTCACCAAAGCTTGCAACATCGCCAGACATCCCATCTTCTTTTTCTTCCCCATATATTGCAGATCACATTTTTGTATCATTTGACAGTACCGTATTGCCATTCGAAGTCTGGTTACCTACTGATGAACCCACCGGTGTGATCATTGCATTACATGGTTTGAACGACTATTCAAATTTTATTAAGAATTCCACATCGTTCTTTAATGAAAAAAAGTTGGCCATTTATGCTTACGATCAAAGAGGATTTGGAAAGAGTGCTACACGTGGCAGATGGAGTGGATGGCAGGCAATGACAGAAGATCTTGTTACCTTTGTTGCATTAATTAAACATATACATCCGGGGATACCTTTGTATATCCTTGGCGAAAGTATGGGCGGAGCAGTTACTATTGTCACCATGTCTAAGAGCAATCCACCAGATGTAAATGGAGTTATATTGGTTGCTCCTGCAGTATGGGCACGATCAGAAATGCCATTGTATCAAAGGTTCGCGTTATGGATGGCAGCTCATACAATACCATGGAAAAAAGTTACTGGACAATCCCTTGGTGTTACTGCTTCAGATAATATTAAAATGCTCAGGAAGTTGGGCAAGGATCCTCTCGTTATAAAAGAAACCAGAATCGAAGTGCTTTACGGTTTATCAAACTTGATGGACAAAGCTTTTGACAGTGCAGAACGATTTAACACTACCACTCTGATTTTGTATGGTGAAAAAGATGAAATTATTCCCTGGAAACCTGTGTCCAATTTCTACCAACGATTACCTTTGAGATCTCGAGACCAGCAGAGAATGATTCTGTATGAAAATGGATATCATATGTTGTTAAGAGATCTTCAATCTGCAAAGGTATTGGCAGAAATTGCTAGATGGATCAACGGCCAAACCAAACCCTCATTCTACGCTAAAAAAAATAATTGAACCTTCAAAAACCTTCAAAATACTCGTTTTAAGCGAGTTCTATCTGTCGAATATCCTTGGTCGGATTTGGTTTAAAATGACTGTCTTGCTCCAATGTGATGGGTTGAGTAGTTGAAAGAATGGTTTGTCAATAAATGATGGGGTGTCACTTCCTCGTATTTTGGCCAACCTGTTACTCGTCTACAAAACATTTTCTTGGCACTAAGCGTCAAGGCATTGGTGGATGTCAGAAAAACGAATTTCGCATTATATGGTGAGGGAACGAGTATGGGCATCCGTGACAGTAGGATAAAGGCCTTTTTTGAAAATGAGATGCTTAACAGGCGATATTCATGATGAAATTTTTGTAGAGACCTAAGAAATGAATAAAACAGGAGAACGCATGAAAATCACTATGATAATTTGTAATAAAACAAACGAGGTTATCTGGAATGCCTTCAAATTGGCTAATATCATGCTTGAAAAAATGGACGATGTGACCATTTTTCTTAATGGACCGGCAGTGGAGTATGAGAAGGGAGATTCGGATCAGTTCCCGTTGCTGACCTTGGCAAAAACTTTCACTTTATCGGAGGGTGTTCTGCTCGCATGAGGTAAATTAATGGACCTCTACGGTGTGGAGGAAGGTTACCATAAGCGAGGAACACAAAAGGATCTCTATGAGCTCATCAAGGGAAGCGACAAGATTCTTTCTTTTTAAAAGCGGGTAAAAAAAATGCCGAAAGGTTTGATATGCTACTGTTTTAACTACACCGAATCAGACATTGAAACAGATATTCTTAAAAACAGAAAATCTACCATTGAAGAGCGCATTAAGGCTGAAAAAAAGGTAGGAACCTGCGAGTGTGCAACTAAAAACCCATCGGGAAAATGATGCTTAGGTGATGTTCACCGTGTAGTGAACAGAATTTACAAAAAAGAAGGAATTATCCCACCTATTAAAATTCCTTTAATGTGATATTGGCAAAAAGTTCAGGTTGTCTCAAAAACTGTCTCAGGAGTCTCTCCAAGTGCTTTTCGGATCAATCTAGTAATGGCGCTATTTGTGAGCGGTTTCAATGCAAATGCTTTTATTCCTAGTGCCGTGGCTGAACTCTCATCTACTAAGTCACTATAGCCAGTGCAGAGGATGATGGGGATGTTTGGCCTTATTTGAAGCATCCTTTTTGCGAGGTCGAAACCGGTCATGCCTGGCATGGTTTGATCTGTGATGATGATATCATAGTCATCAGGAGAGTTCTGGAAGGTAGCTAGTGCTTCAAGACTGTTATACATTGGGGTCACTTTATAACCTAAACGTTCGAGGACATCCTTGCCTAGCCTGACTAAGAGCACTTCGTCGTCTACAAATAATATTCGTTCCTTCCCTCTTGTTGCTCTGTCATGTTCTTCTTGTTCCAAGTAGACCTCTTTTTCAATTACCGGCAAATACACATGAAATGAACTTCCTTTCCCATGCTGACTATCAACAGTAATTGTCCCTCCACATTCGGAAGCGATACCATGGATAATTGACAGCCCAATCCCTGTTCCTTTTCCGACTTCCTTAGTTGTAAAATATGGGTCAAATATTTTATCGATAACATCAGATCCGATACCACAACCGTTATCCGAAACCGTGATCTCAACATATTCCCCTGGATAACGATTCGATTCATTTTTAAAATCGTTTGAATGGACAAAGGAGGGCTTCAGTGAAACCGACATCTCTCCACCGGTTTGTTCCATGGCATGATAAGCATTCGTGCATAAATTCATCAAAATCTGATGAACCTGGGTTGGGTCGGCTAAGACTGTTCCGCACTGTGGATCAATGTTTTCGGTTATGCTAATCGTAGTCGGGATCGAAGAACGGAGCAACTTTAACGCCTCTTTAATTATGGGCTGTATCTGGATAGGACGCCGTTTAACTTGCACCTGTCGGCTAAAGACAAGAATTTGATTGATGAGCTCTTTTGCTCGATTAGCTGCAATTAAAATATTATCAAGGTCATTTTTTAACCTTGTATCAGGAGGTGCATCAATTTTGGCCAGACCAGCATACCCCAATATTATTGATAAACTATTATTAAAATCATGGGCGATACCTCCAGCTAAGGTGCCAATCGCCTCCATCTTCTGAGCCTGCAGCAATCTCTCTTCCATGACTACTGCAGTCTTTCGTGCTTCAACCTGAAAGGTTATGTCTTGAATGATTCCTTCAAAATGCGTAACTTCACCACCAACACCACGAATAATATGTGTTTTATCTTCAATCCACTTCGTGGTGCCATCGACCGTAATAATTCTGTAGGGTTCATGCACAAAACTGGATTTCCCATCAACACTGCTTGATTCTGAAACTTCCATCGAAACTCTGTCAATATCGTCAGGGTGGATGACCTCGATATATGAAAGATCGCCAGTTATGAAGGTTTCAGCAGAGTAACCTAAGATGTTGGCCACGTTGTTAGAAACATATTCTACCGGCCAGCCATTTTCATTTTTCCAGCGGAAAACAACAGCAGGACTGTTGTCGATAATATTGACAGCACCTCGTAATTTAGTTTCAACCAGAACTCTAGCCTCAACCATCTTGTTGGCCGCATAGGCAATTTTTTTTATTTCTTCAAAGGTTAAGTTCTCCGGATCAATCTTAACATCTTCTGAAGCTGCAGATTCGAAAAAATCGTCAAAAACCTTGAGTTCATAGGATATTTTCGTGTAAAGACGCTTGGCGAGAATAGTCAAAGCAATGGTTGTCGCGCAAAGGATGGTGAGGATGAAAATCAATTGGATGATTAATTTACTTTTCAGCTTTTGCCGCTGAGCGAGCAAAAGGCTTTGTACATCTTCAAGATAAACTCCGGCACCGATCATCCACTGCCATTCCGGAAAACCTTTAACAAATGAAATTTTCGGGCTCGGCTTGACCTCCGATGGTTTATTCCAAACATAGTAAATGAAGTCGCCACCAGTTGTTTCCGCAGCTTTTTTTTCTTCCTGAATGACCTTTACACCATTCGGATCTTCAAGGTCCCAGATATTCTTCCCAATCAAATGGGGTTGAGTGGCATTCATCAGAGTCATTCCCTCATAGTCAACAACAAAGAGATAGCCATCTTTGCCGAATCGTATATGTGAGAAGCGCTCTAATATTTCTTTTTGTATTTCTTGCTCTACCTCGTCAATATAGTCGCCGGTGCCAATAACCCAATTGAACGGTTTGAAATATTTAACAAAACCAATCTTAGAATATTCTTTGCCTTCACTGTCGGGTTTTGTCCAGGTATAATCACACAAAAACACCTAGTCATAAAAAGGAGCAAACCATGAAATTGATTACAAACCCCTAGATCATATCTAATCATTGTACTGGTCATCGATGCACTCATCTTCCTGGGTCGCTAAAATATTATTTCAAGGTGGATACAAGGTGGATGAATTGCAATATTTGGTCTGCAGGTATCTATCCAATGATCAGAATACCACCTAAACCTGATGATTTGCAAGGAGGCGACACAGAAAATAATAACCCTCAATCAAAACAAGGAGACATGCCTATTGATAAAACTGAAAAATCAAATATTTAACGTATTAAAACTAGTACTTATAGTGCACATCCTGATTTCTTCAGGTGCCGCATTATATGGTCAAATCACCGGATCGACAAATTGATCCTGTCAAAGCAATTTTCAAGTTCCAAACACAACCCCAGAACACCACGAATGAAACACCTGCAGAGGATGTCGAATACTCAACCTGGCAGAAGTTCAAATCCACTGTCTAGGGAGCGGTGACTGGGAAGATCTGTGACAGTTATTCAGCGTATGGCGCAATTGGCACAGACTATACTATAGTTGGCGATTTTCGTGACCTGGCAATTCAGTCGTGGAAGTATCTTAATGATGAAGAGGTGGATGAAATTGTCTTCACCTTGTCAGCGTCTGGCATCATTTTGTCTGTAGTTCCAAATCTCTTTAACACTATATATTTAAAAGGATTAAAATGAATCCTATAGTTATTTTGGGTCTGACCAAGAGTCATACTGTCATTCATACTTTAAAGATTTTAAAGAAATATAAGCTAGTTGGGGTGATGGTACCCGTACTAGGTCTATTTCTAATTTTATCTTTATTCCCGCCATATGTTACCGCAGTCGTATTCGTCGCATCTGTTGCGTACCTGATAATAACTCTATTCCAAATATCTAAAATTAAAGGAGAAATCACATGCTAAACCAAATTGTACTCACCGGGAATCTGGGTCAGGACCCGGAAATCTTCTTCACATCAGAAGGAAATTCCATCGCCAAATTTTCATTGGCATTCAAAACCTCAAAAAACAAATCAACCAGTTGGATCAAAGTTGCTTGCTTCGGTCGTCTTGCCGAATTGGCAGAAAAGCATCTGCACCAGGGAGCACGAGTCGGAGTTATTGGCACCCTGGATGAGAATAAGTGGGAAAATTCTGAAGGTGAAAAAAAGAGCGCATATCAAATAAGCGCCAATACAATCGAGTTCATAAAAACGAACGGAAAATCTCACCATCAAAGCAGGAATCAGATTCGCCATCAATGAGTGAAGCGCAAAAAAGAGCAATATACAATCTCAGCAGACGCCGGGGTATTTCTGTTGAAGATCTTGAGGCGATGGTAGCAGACGAATTCGGTACCGATCTGGAAAATTTATCATCTTCAGCCACTTCTACTTTTATAAGGACGCTTCAACAGGCAGCATACCGTCGGGAATTATTCAGGGAGGCGCTTGACGATTGTGGTTGGATACCCAGTGATACAGATTTGAAAATTCTCCCTGGTCGGCGTTACCTCTACAAGGGACTAAATGGGGAAGTGGCGATTGACGGAAGTTTCTCCTCATATGAGTATCTTTGGCTGTGGTTGCTGGCGCTGCTGGCACTGGTAGGAATAACCCTTCTTTGTGATGAGGGGGGTTATTTTTTTTGTAGGATTTATTGTGATTGTAAATATCCTGCAAAAAAAATGAAAAGAATTCAAATCTGATGGCGATGTTTTGGATTTTATAACCTGTGCCATGCCTCAATCATTGTCCTGAACTGTGAGTCAAGCCTTTATAATGTCTAGAAGTTGCTTTGCCATCTTTCAAGTCGAATATGGAAACAGCGTGAAGAGAATAATATCTGTGTTTCCAATCTATCCGTAATTTTCCAACATCATAAAATAATAGATTGTTGTATCAATCTATTACTAATTATGGATACTGTGTGGCACTTGATATTGAATGATTGGGAGTTATAAAATTATATATGAGCAGTTCTGATGCATAAATCCACCATGGGATAGTCTTTTTTGGTTATCGGAGTTTTACTGAAGAAGTGGCTATTCTAATAAGATGCGAGTCATCTCATTAATACAATTGGAGGAAGTTATGTACGCGAGAATAACTACATATCATTGCAAAACCGAGACGATGGATGATGCTATTGCACTTTTCAAGAAGATGAAGCCCGAGATAATGGCGATTCCTGGGTTGAAGCACATGTTCCATACCGGCAACAAGGACGGAAATTGTGCGTTGATTGCTACCTACGAGAATCGAGAGGCGGCAGAAGCTGCCACGGATACTGTCAGAGCGTTTTTTGCCCGGTTTGCGGAATATATAGACTCCGTGCCTCAACCGCTTGGGTATGAGGTTTTAGTTCATGGGACAAATCCATAAACAACGTTCTGTGCAAGGTGAAATTAATTGTGCGAGACCAACGGCAGGAATAGAGTCCCTAAGATGAGGTCCAATCATTGAAATTACCCAGCAATGAAAAGACCTCATCCTTACGCCACTCTAAAGAATCATTTATCAATTGAAAAAGTTTCAAGAGATACGCCAGCTTCGATTCGAGCTTTAAAGACGTTAGGCATACGTCCCTGTCCTGTCCAGGTAATATGTTCACCCTTTTCACTCCAAATCTCATACTTTGGTTGACGCGGTGTTCTAGTTTTTGGTTGCTCGGAAGATTCGTTCAGCAATTCGTTTGGATCAATACCATCTTTGTATCCGTTCACCGGGGTATTTTACCATTCTTGAAAAAACCCGTACGTTCTAAAATCGAGTCTGTTATGTTCATTCACCATGGATATACCTCTCACCTATCGTAAAAAAAATATCACCCAGGACGATCTCGCTTTTATCCGTAAGGTCATCGATGAGCATCGAAGTAAAGGTCGCAGTGCCATCTCCCGTAGACTTTGTGAAGCCTGGGATTGGCGGCAGACCAATGGGCATCTCAAAGATGTAGTGTGTCGTGGCCTCTTGCTCCAGCTCGAACGCAGCAGTCTTATATCTCTTCCGCCCAGGATTATTGACAACAACAATAACTCCCAAAGGAGAAAGAGTACCCAGGCAACTCTTGAATTCCAGCATCCCGAACCAGTCAACGTTCCCTTGTCGGTACTTGCACCAATCGAACTCCGTCAGGTTCGCAGAACACCTGCGGAAAAACTCTTCAATAACCTCATCCGGCAATACCATTACCTGGGTTATGCCCAGCCAGTTGGGGAACATCTCAAATACCTGATTTACTCAGGAAACAGGCTGCTGGCCTGCTTTGTCTTTTCATCCGCCCCCTATGCCATCGACAGTCGGGATAATTTCATTGGCTGGTCAAATGAGGCCAGGGAACGTAACCGCCATCTGCTCGCCTATAACAGCAGATTTCTTATTTTACCCTGGGTCAGGATAAAATTTTTGGCGAGCCATCTGCTGTCAAAATGTGCCCACCAGATATCCGAAGACTGGCAAAATTTATATAACCACCCGATTTACTGGCTCGAGACCTTTGTCGATACCGAAAAATTTTCCGGCACCTGTTACAAGGCTGCCAACTGGACCTTTCTCGGTTTGACATCAGGCCGTGGTAAATACAACAAAACCTACAAACAGCAGACTTCCATCAAGGCCATGTACGGTTACCCTCTGGTCCACGACTACAGAGAGAAACTGTGTAATGGATAGAAAGCAGGCCGCATGTATTTACGAAGCCGGCAAGGAGGCGGTCATCGAGGCACTCATCTCCTATGCCGAAAAGCTCCAGCAGCTTGAGCAAAACATAGCCGCCTTATCCAGAAACTCTTCAAACTCATCTCGCCCTCCCTCTTCTGATCCCCCCTGGGCGAAAAAGAACAGTGCGAGGAAAAAGAGCAATCGCAGGCAGGGCGGTCAGCCCGGCCATAAGGGGCCCAATCGAAAGCTGCTGCCTTCCCAGGAGATGGACGAAATCCATGATCTCTATCCGGAGCACTGTGAACATTGCCTGAAGCCTTTCTCCCAATCCCTTCTTATTCCAGGCTCTCAACCGATGCGTCACCAGGTTTTTGATCTGCCGGAAATCGTGCCGATCAAAAAGGAATATCGCTGCCACTCCTTGCCCTGTCAATGTGGTCACACCACAACAGCCGAATTACCCGGGCATGTGGCTCAATCAAATTTCGGGCCTCGCACTCACGCTGCCATCGCCTATCTCGCCTCGGTCCATCGTGTCACCCGCAGGGGTATTGCGGAGATGATGCAAACGCTTTTTGGCATTGGCATCTCTACCGGAGCCGTCTGCAACGCTGCCGAACGGGTCTCCAATGCCTGCATGCCGGTAGTCGGCGCCATCAAACAGTATGTCGCTTCGGCCCTGACCCTCAACATTGATGAAACCGGCTGGAAAGACCAAGGCAAGAGACGATATCTCTGGACGTTCGTCGTGCCTCAAGCCGTCCTCTTTCATGTATCTCCCAGTCGTGGTGCTAAAGTGCTGCGCAAAATCCTTGGCGATGCCTTCGCCGGTATCATTACCAGCGATGACCATTCGGCCTATGCCAGTTACCATAAAAATGGTCTTCGCCAACTCTGCTGGGCACACATTATTCGCAAGCTGAAAGCGCTTAAGGATGATCGTTCAAGTCCTCAAGCCTATTGTTTTGCCAGAAATATGCTTATGGATATTGAAGCAATTTTCTCCCGGTGGCATGTCTTTCAGATATCCGGCGGATCCAGGGAACAATTGCTGCTCGACACGCTACCCATGCGGGAAAAGATGCATGATTTCTGTACTATTTTCCGCTACAGCACCGATCCAAAAGTCCAGACACGAACACAACGGCTTCTTGACAACTGGCAGCACCTTTTCACCTTCCTTCTTTGCCATTGTCTTTGCCGAATTGATTCCTTTGCCTCTGCTATTGAGGCGGATGCCTTATTCCACCCGGTGAACCATTACGATACGAAAGTATCTGTCTTCGACTACGGCGAAAATTGAGCAATTGGTTTAATTGGTTTTCTGGAAGCATCAACAATTTAGAATGCTCCATTTGCAGCTGGTTTAATGGAGTATATTTTGGGTTTTAAAAAGTGTGGAAATGCTTCATTGCAGGAATTTTTCATAGGCTGAATCCCTTATGAACTGCTCAGGAACAAGCTCATCTATGACCTCTCACGACGGAGGTGAAGGTGTTCATGGAAAACCAATAGTCTCCCCGATGATCGAAATCGACAATGCGTAGGTGATAGCGGAACACTGCTTAGATGCAGAAATAGTTATGCAAAAGAATGCTGATCTCTTGAAAATGGTTTCAGTCGATTAATCTTTTTTGCTTCAGGACTGTTCATGGCATTCCAAAGATCCCAATCCTGTTGCAAACCTAGCCAGAAATCTGCAGACATACCCAAAACACGAGACAGCCGCAATGCAGTATCTGGAGTTACCGAGCGCCTGCCTTTGATAATTTCGTTCAGACGAGGATAGGAAACGTCCAGAAGACGAGCAAGTTCTGTTTGCGTAAGATCAAGTGGCTTAACAAATTCCTCTAAAAGCATTTCCCCCGGATGTGTCGGGGGGCGATTACGAGGCAACCGTCGTCCAACATCAGTGGTAATCTGTGATTTCGATCTCGTAGGCATGGCCTTCCTCCCATTTAAAGCAAATTCTGTATTGTTGGTTAATGCGGATACTGTATTGATTCTGCCGGTCGCCTTGCAAGCGTTCCAGCCGATTACCTGGAGGTACATTAAGTTCATTGACCTCTCGAACCCGGTTAATTTGATCCAACTTTCGGCGAGCAACCGGCCAAATAGATTGAGGACAGCATTTTCGAGCTTCTCGAGATGCCATACCATCAAAAATATCTTCAGTGCCGGCAGATTTAAAGGATCTTATCATGGATCACATTATAATGGGGGCCGTTATAGGTGTCAAGCTGTACGAATAATCGCGGTGCAGTTGCCGATTAAGAGAGAACGGCTTGTTACCTGTCCATCCTCTCGCAGATCCCTTCGGAAGCAAAAGGGGTCGTAAGTACATTTTCACTATAGAGAGATTACATGAGGACATCTTGACTTATGGCCCTGAAGCTGAGGTTAAGGTTCTTCCTGAAAGTGTAGACCTGCTTGTTTCAATTGAATTGTCCCAAAATGGAGTAACTGCAAATGAGAGCTTACCAAAGGAAGTTCTTATGAGTGCTAGGGGGCAATGTCAGTTAATCAAATTGCCTGCCATTTTGTAGAGATCCATGGATAAGCTAAGCCCAGATTGCGTTTTTGTTGTTAGGAATTTGGAAAAACAGAACTTCTTGGATTCAGGAATTATGTTAAGTTGCAGGTTTGCTTAAATGGTTAAGATTGCCAAGAGACATCTCTTCCTCTGGATAATGGGGGTGGATTGGTTGGAGATATAGGGGAGGGCAAGGAGAGTTCATCGGTAAGAAAAATGTCAGTGCTGCCAGTTACATTGCAGCCTTTGTCGACAGCACAAAGGGACTGCAATGGATTGGAGCGAGAAAGCGGAAGTATATCGGGGCAGAAAACCTCGGGAGTCACTGTTGTGGCAACTGTTCGATCATCACTTTGATGAGTTCGAGTACCGGTACGACGATCTTTTCTCTCGTGAATATGGCTTCTTCCGCCCGGTAATTTCCCATATAGTCCGAAAGTACCTGGAATGTGGCGACCTTCATCAGGGTTTTGCACGTGTCCGCTGCCCCGACTGCCATCATGAGTATCTCCTCGCCTTCAGCTGTCGGGAGAAGTGGTCTTGCTTTTTAGACCACCACTTGGCCGTTATTAGTTGTAGTGCATGGTTTCAGTGGTGCTTGCTCAGCCCCTCCCCGCGCGGGGAGGGGCTGAGCGCGTTTTTATGCCGCTAAAGTTACTTTTTGGCTATATACCTCTTCTGGCGTTGCATCCCCGAGAGATTGATGGGGGCGGTCATTGTTGTACCCTGAAAATCGGATAAAGCGCACACTTTAAGCCAAAAAAACACCCCCATAAGCACGGTTTATTTGAAAAACTGTGCTTTTTTCTTGCCTTTTTTGCGTGCACTCATTACGTTTATACGTACATTTTAAATGGGAGTTTATTCATGGCTAAACCAATAACAGGAAAAACTCACGTCGGCGAACGGCGTGAGAATCGTCCGAATGGCGATATTTACGTCTATGAACGGATTACCGCCTACGATGAAAAGACCAGAAAGACCTATACGGTCAGTCAGAAGCTCAAGGGAAAAATCAAGTCGGGAGCACAAGAAATTGTGCCGACTCGTCCGAAAAAACACCAAGGCGAAAGAGGTATTGTCGATGCAACACGTCAGCATACCAGACTCACGGACATCCTGGAATGGGTGGGCAAGGTTTCCGGCATTGATGATGATGTACGTGTTTCATTCAGCGAGGGTGATGCGGCAAAAATGCTATCTATCGCACGCTACTGGATCGGCTCCGGTGGCAACACACTGCCGCGCCTTGAGAGTTGGCAGGTGATGCACCCCCTTCCATATCTTGAAGGGATCACTGAAGACGTGTATGGCAAGCTGTTTAAGGATGTTGGTCGCAATGAAGAAGGCGTTCAGTGCTATTTTTCAGCTCGGGCAGCACGTGTGGGAGGGTCTCCTGTGCTGGCATTTGACTCAACCACTATCTCGACCTACTCTGAAAATCAGTCGGAGGCACGGCAGGGGTTCAACAAGGATGGCGACGGGCTCAATACGATCAAGCTTTTGACCTTATATTCCGTGAAGGGTCGCGAACCAATAGCTTTCGCTAAGCAACCCGGTAATATTCCGGATGTTATTTCCATTGAAAACACTCTGACACAGCTCAAGTGTTTCAATCTGGAAAAACCTCTGATCGTCACCGATAACGGCTACTACAGCCAGGAGAACATGATGGAATTCGCCTTGCGCAATGTGAAGTTTCTGACCCTGGTTGATCCCAATATTATCTGGGTCCGCGAGACAGTTGATGCGCTCCGTGCAACGCTTGCGGGTATGTCCAGCACTTGTCCGTTCCACCCGTCAATCTGCGGATCAACTTCGTCAAGAATGCACCATTTCACTCGGGCACGCCGGCGATCACGCAACGGCAAGGTCGCCGGTGAAAAAGAAACGATCTTGCGCCGTCTGTATGTACATGTTTACTATTCACCCGACAATGAAGCCAAGAAAGAACTCGCCTTCCGTAAGGACCTGCTTGAACTGAAAGCGCAAATAGAAGGAGGACAAACCGAGTTCACGGAATCAGCGCAAAAGAAAATAGACAAGTACCTGGCCTGTTCCAGGAAGGGGCGTGGGGGGCAGCTGAAGGTGGGATTCAACGACAAAGCCATTACCGAAGAAAAGAAGTACTTTGGCTATTTCGCCCTTGTCAGCAATCAGGCCATGGATACATTTACAGCACTTGAAAATTATCGGCTGCGTGAAAAAATCGAAGAACTCTTTGCCGTGCAAAAAGGAAGGCTCGACGGTGCTCGACCCCGCACATGGTACCCGGACAATCTGCGTGGAAGACAATTCACTCAATTTGTCTCTCTGGGTTATCATTGTTTCCTGATGAAAAAAATAAAGGAAGTACAGGCCAAGCTCAGGAAAAACGAACCCGGAAAAACCAAATCACTTATCAAGCTCGAAAAGAAACTGGAAAACTGGCTTGCGCAACGATCTCTCGCTCAGATCCTGGATTGGTTCGACTGCACTGAAGCCACAAAGGTGGAGACTGTCATGGGCAGCTATCGATGGTCCACCGAATCAGTGGCCAGAGACAGGCTGCTCTTGAAGTACTTGGGAGTGGATACTAGATAGTGTACGCTTTAGCCTACTTTCAGGATCCATCTTGTCATAGCAAAAAGGTGGTTCAGTTCGGCAGCCATTTGCAGGACAACGTCCTCTTTCCCGTTCCGCATCGCCAGTATGTATTCAGCATCCCGAAAATCATTCGCAGATATTTTCTTTTTGATCGCAAATTGCTCAGCAAGTTGAGTCAGTGCGCGGCATCTTGCCTCACGAGCTTTTTTCGGATCACCCTTGGCAAAAATCTGGGGATACCCGGTATCGCCCTGCCAATCCAGACCTTCGGCGACTATGCCAAATGGCATCCGCATGTTCATGCCCCTGGTGGCGGATGGGCTCTTTACCGAGAGCGGATATTTTTATGTCATGCCGAGGGTAGATATTCGGCCTCTTGCTGAGCTCTTTCGTGCTTCGGTCTTAAAGGTGGTGAAAGACGAAGGGCGTCTTGATGACACCTTGATAAAAAAGCTCTTTACCTGGCGGCACAACTCCGGGTTCAGTGTCCATAACGAAGTGCGGCTTCAGGCGGGAGACGCCAAGGGTCTCGAGAATGTCGCCCAGTACATCATCCGCAATACCTTTTCACTGGCCAAGCTGAGTTATATCGAGGTAACTGGAACGGTGATTTATCGCTCGAAGATGAGCCATGGCGGCAACAGGGGGAATTTCGAGATGTTTACACCCCTTGAATTCATTGCGGCGATTACCCAACATATTCCCGAAAGGCTCGCCCAAATGGCGAGGTATTATGGTTGGTATTCAAATAGAATTCGGGGCGACCGCCAAAGAGCCGTGCTATTACAGGGAGAGTCGGAGAAAAAGGAAACTGAGAACAGCGAGGTAATTATCATAAGCCATTTCCGCACGAAGAAAATCCCGCCTCTGGTCTGGCGTGAATGCATCAAAAAAGTCTGGGAGGTGGATCCGCTTCTTTGCAGCCATTGTGGTGGATTGATGAAGATCGTGAGTTTTATATATGAACATAGGGTGATCAAGAAGATCCTGGCTCATCTTGGCTTATTGCTGGGGGAAGAACAAAAACGCGAACCACCAACACCTCCAAAGAAATGTTTGGCAGTAGTTGTCGAACCTTTCGATGATGGCTGGCCAGAATATGAGGAGCTGTTCACCCTGGTGCAGGGGTAAAATCACCGGTGGTGTACTGCTGTTGTCAAAAATTAGTGATCAATGCGTTGTTTTTGAAGAGAATGTCTTGTTTTGCTGTGTCTACACCGCTTATTGCCGTTGAAGTCAAGATTATTGCAAAACCTGTCTTGAAAGGGTAGTACTAAAGCATCGGTTCAGATAGTCCTGCGTTGGAAAGGGCTTTTTTAGGCGGTCCGAAGAAAGCAACTACTTATTACCTATCACCTCACCTATCACCATCACCGTCCTCGGAGGTGCAAATCATGGTGGCCATCGTCGGCGGTAGCGGTCTCGGCATCCTCAACACCTCACTGAATACGGTCGGCGCCGCGGGCGTGACGGGCGACAGTCTGCTCGGGCAAGGAGGCACGCACGCCGTGCTGAACGTCGCCAACGGCAACCTCGTCGTGCAGTCGGAGGACGGGCAGCTCGCCGGCCGCGGCGCGGACCTGCTCGCGCTGCGCACTTACAACTCGCTGGATGCGACCGCCGGCGTGAACGGCGACGGATGGCGATGGAACTACGAGCAGACGGTCGCATTCCAGGGGCCAGGCGCGCCCGCACAACCGTCGCTCGGCGCGACCGTAGTGCGGACCGATGGCGACGGCCACGAAACCTCGTACACCTGGAACTCCGCGCGATCGGCATACGTCGGCACCGACGGCGGCGGCGCGCACGATCGGCTGACGTACGACGTCGCTGCGTCCGAGTGGGTGTGGAGCGACGGATCGTCGCGCACGACCGAGCGCTATTCGAACTCCACGACGCCGAGCATGACCGGCCGGCTGCTCCGCCGCACCGACGCGAGCCACAACAGCATCGCGTTGGCGTATGACGCAGGGCGGCTGACGACCATCAAGGACCCGGGAAGCCAGCAGGAGCTACGCCTGACGTATGGGCTGTCGAATGGCGCCACGCGGCCGCAGCGGCTCGATGCGCACCCGCTGACCGACGATGCGAACGGACGTCCAACCACGACACTCGGTCCACCGCTGCGGGTGGCGGACTACGACTATGACCCGCAAGGGCGACTGGCCGCCGTCACCAGGTATCTGAGCCCCGCCCCCACGAACGCTCCCGCCGGTCCTGGATTCACGACCGAGTACAGCTACGAGGGTTCCAGCCGGCGCATAGCCGGTGTGAGCCAAAGTGATGGCACGGGCGTGTCCTTCAGTTACGATGCGGCCGGTCGCGTCACCGAAGTTCGCGACGCGGGCGGCACAACGGCCACGCAACTCTCGCTTGCCTACGGGCCGCAGAACAGCACGGCCGTGACGGACGGCACTGGTCAGGTATGGACGTATCGTCACGACGCGACGAGCGGACAGCTGATCGAGGTAGTGGCGCCAGCGGCCAGTGGAACGCCGCCGTCAACGACGTTTGACTACGACGGCCGCGGAAACCTGACCGCACTCGCCGGCCCGGACAACAATGCCGCGATTTACGGCTACGACAGCGCCGGCAACCGCGTGCTCGATCGCGACGCCTTCGGCAACACCACCGCGCGCACCTTCAGCCCGCTGAACCAGGTGCTGACCGAAACGCGCTACCGCAGTCCCGATCCCGACGGCGGCGGTCCACAAGATCCGAACGATCCCGTGACGACGCGCTACGTGTACGACGCGAATGGGCGCCTGCGGTTCATGGTGAGCGCCGAGGGACGCGTGACCGAGCATCGCTACGGCGACAATGCGGCGTACGGCCGCTTGACCGAAACGCGGCTCTACCTCGGACAGCTCTTCGACGTCACTACACTCGCGCCCGGCGACCCGGTGCTCGAGAGCGAACTGGCAAACTGGATCTCGGCGTTGCCCGACGTGACGCAGGTGCAGCTGACCGAGAATCGGTACGACCTGCGGGGCAAACTGAGCCAGCAGACCAGCTACGCCACGGTAAGCACGGCCGGCAGCGGCCTCCTCGACGCGGGCGGCAGCGTCGCTGAGTACGTGCACGACAGCTACAGCCGGCTGCGGCAGCGCATCGACGTTCGTGGGAACGCGCGCGATCGCCGCCTCGTCACTTCCCGCTTCGCGCACGACGGGATCGCGCGTGTGATCGAGAGCGGCGGCGCGAACGGCGTCGACGCCACCGACTACGAGGACGCCAACCAGCGGGTGACGCTGACCACGGCCAGCGGGCTGATCGAGACACGCGAGTACGACAGCCGGCGGCGGCTGGTGCGCATCAGCCAGGCCGGTGACGGCGTGACGCGGCAGACACGTTCGGTGTACGACGCCGCCGACCGCCTCCGCATGACGGAGGATGGCGAGGGCACACGGCGATACCGCTTCTACGACGCGGCTGGACGCCTCGAGTTCAAGGTCGACGCGACCCGTGCGGTAACGCGCTTCGAATACAACGCGGGCGGGCAGCTCGTACGGCAGACGCAGTACGCGAGGCGCGCCGACAGCACCAACTGGTACGACGCCACCGCGGAGGCCGTGACCAAGGGAACCCTCACGATCGGTGGTAGCAGCGCCGACGTCGAAGTTGACCCCGCCTCCGATCGGGTGACGAGCTTCAGCTACGACGCAGCCGGGCGCCTCGCCGTCTCAACAGACGCGGAAAACACGGTCACGGTCATCTCGTACGATGGCTTGTCCCGCGTACTGATGACGCAAACCGGCAGCCGGGCGACCCGCTACCTGTATGACAGCGACAATCGCCGGGTCGGCATCGTCGACGGCCTCGGCTATCTTACGGAGTTCACGTACGACGCGGGGGGCCGCCTCAAGGAAACCATCCGATACAGCCAGCTCGGGCCCGCGGCGGCGAATGTCACCGCGCCCGTCGCGATCGGGATCAACGACGAACCTTCTCCGTGGCGCCCTGTCTCCGACACTGGAGCGCTCCGCAGCTACCTCTATTACGACGGCCAAGGGCGGGTCGCGGGAGAGGTCGATGAGCAGCAGTTCCTGACCGAGACGATCTACGACGAAGAGCTCAATACCCGGCAGACACTCCGCTATCTCACGCCCATCTCCGTGGTACCGGGCGACGACTTGGCGTCGGTGAGAGCCCGGGCCGGTGCCTCGCGCCGGATCGCGCTCATGCAGTTCGACGACTTCGGCCGCGCGCGCGAGGTCGCGACATTCGACGGTTCCACGCGCACCGAATTCGACGAGGCGGGCCGCGTCGCGCGCGTGGTCAGTGCCGCGGGGACCGCGGAGGAGCGTATCCGGTCCACCTTCTATAACGCCTTCGGCGATGTCACGGGGATCGTCGGCGGAGAGGGCAGCGCCTGGCTGGGCACGAACCCTTCACCGCAACGGATCGACCAGGCCGTCCGCGAATTTGGGACCCGCTACGAATACGACAGCGTTGGTCGCCTGGTCCGCAGCATCGACGCCAACGCCAACCAGACGTTGTTCTATTACGACGGCGAAAACAGGCGCACGCACACCGTGAACGTCGTCGGTCAGAGCGCCGACAACAGCTTGGCGGGCGAGGTCAGTGAGACGATCTACAACGCCTTCGGCCAGATCGAGTCGATGCGACGTTACCGGACCCGCATCGGAACCGCCGCGCTGACGCAGCTGCTGGTCGACGGCGGTGGCGGCCTGGCCGACCAGGCGCTCGTCGCCGTTCTTGCCGGTATTGCCGACGCGAATCTCGATCAACGCACGCTGGCTGAGTATGACCGCTGCGGCCGTCTCGCGAAACACATCGACGGCGTGGGCGGCTTCGTCGAGAACTCATACAACCCGCACGGGGAGCTCGCGACCCAGGTTCGCTTCATTGGCTTCGGACGGACCACCTCGACGCAATTCGACTATGACGCGAGGGGTCGCGTGGTGTTAGTCACGGGTGACGCCGGCGGCATGAATCCCAGCAGGGCGACGGCGTACGACGCGTTCGGGCGAGTGGTCCAGGCAACCGATGCGGCGGGCGGCGTGGTCAACACCGGCTACCCGGACAACGGCCGCACCGTTGCGGTGACCGACGGCCTCCAGCGCACAACCCGAACCTCGTACGACGGACTCGGCCGCGTGGCCAGCGTCACCGACGCCCTCGGCAAGCACACCAACTACACCTACGACGAATCGACACGCAGCACGATGATCACCTCGCCGGAAGGCAGGCAGGTGACGACGATTCGCACTCGTCATGGCGAGACGGAGAGCGTGACCGACGGCCGCGGCAACATCACGCGGTCGGAGTTCAACCGGGATGGGCAGCCGCGCAATGTGACCGATGCGATGGGTCGCGTCACCTTCCAGGCCATCTACGACAAGAGCGGAAGGCTATTCGAATCCACCGACGCGTGCGGCACGCTGACGCGGTTCGGCTACGACCAACGCAACCGCCTGGTTGCCAGGCAGATCGATCCGGCCGGACTGAATATCACCACGCTGTTTGCGTTCGACGCATTGGGGCAGCAAATCAGTGTGACGGATGGGGCGGGCACGTCTGCCAAGCGGATCACCGTCTACGAGTACGACCGGAAAGGACGTACCACGAGGGTGGTTGTGGATGCAGCGTCGAGCGGTCTCCAACTCGCGACGACCTACGAGTACGACGATCTCGACAACATCGTGACGTTCGCGAGGGGCACCGTATCGAGCCCGAATCAGCACGTGGTGCTGTACGCGTTCGACAATCTCGGGCGCCGAGTCAGCGAGACGGCCGCACCCGCCTCAGTGTTTGGTCCCGGCACGCCCGGCACACGGGACATGGCGACGGAGTATCGCTATGACGCGACCGGCCGGTTGACCCGGCGCGTCGATTCCAACGGCCAGAGCACCTGGTTTGTCTACGACGCGGCAGCGCAGTTGACGCACGTCATTACCGCGCTCGGCGATGTGACCGAGAACCGCTACGACCACTGCGGACGGCTGGTCTACACTCACCGCTATCTCGCGCGGCTCGCGCCCAACACGATTGCAGGGTTGGGTGATGTCGCGGCCGCACCGGCCTCGCCCAACCCGGCGCCGAACGATCGCCGCGGGCACGTGGTATACGACGCCGACGGCAAAGCGCGCTTCAATGTGAACGCCGCCGGGGCGACCGGTTGGGTCATTGCCGAATCCCGCCATGACGCTCATGGCAACGTAGTGGAGGTTCGCAATTATGACCAATTCCTGAGCGACAGCCGCGTGGCCGCGCTGAATCCACCCGCGGCGTCCGGTATCACTGTCCAGCAAATCCAGGAAGAGCTCCGCACGACCCTTGGCTACCAGGATGAGAATCCTGACACGCTGGCCGGCACACCCCGCACCGTCTTCGCATACGACGCGTGCAACCGTCTGCGCTTCACCATCGATCCGCTGGGCTCGGTACTCGAAAACGTGTCGAACACGGCGGGAAGCCTCATCGCCACGTGGCGCTACGCGGTACCACCTACGCTGACGGATTACAGCGAGGCCGCTATCGAGGCCGCGGCGGACCGCGATCATGCCGACAACCGGATTACGCGCTACGCGCATGACGCCGCCGGGCGGCTGCGCTATACGCTCGATACGCTGAATTCGGTCACCGAAAATCGGTACGACGCCAGAGGCAATCTCATCGGCACGGTCAGGTGGGGCATGCGCCCGGCGCTGGCGCAACACACGGAAAGCGAGATTGCGGCGGCCTTGCCGGGTCAGCCGGATTCCGCCCGCGATCACGTCATGCGCTTTGTCTACGACGCAGGCGATCGCGTGCGCTTCACCATCGATGCTCGAGGTTCGGTCAGCGAGAACGTGTACGACGCGGTGGGACACGTCATCGAGTCAACCGGGTTCGCCCGTCGGCCGCCGGCCGCACCCGTGGCCTTCACCGAGGCGGCGGTCACCGCGGCGGTTGCCCCGCTGCGCACCGACCTCGAAAACCAGACGACCCGGTCCGTCTACGACGCGGACGGCCGGTTGCGTTTTACGGTCGACCCGCTCGGGTCCGTGACAAAGAACGATTACGACGCCGCCGGCAACCTGCTCGCGACGATACGCTTTGCTGTACGTCCCACGCTGAGCCAATACGACGAAGGGGCGATCGACGCAGCCGTCGCTGCCTTGACGCCTGACGCCCGGAACCGGACGAACAGATTTGCCTACGACACGCTGAAGCGTGTCCGTTTCAGTATCGATGCGCTGGGTTCGGTCAGCGAGCGCGTCTACGACACCATCGGCAACGTCATCACCGTCGAGCGGTTTGCCGAGCGGCCGACGCTGGCGCAGCACGCGGAGAGCGCCGTCGACGCGGCCGTGGCGCCCGCGCGCGGCGCCCCGGGCAATCGCATCGAGCATCACGTTCACGACGCGCTCGGGCGCATCCGGTTCAGCGTGCGGCGGGTGAGCGTCGACGCAGGCGTCTCCCGCTACCACGTCACGGCGCAGGAGTTGAATGCCCTCGGGCGGGCGGTCACCAGCACGTCCTATGCGGAGACGGTCGCGCCCGCGTCGCTCGAGGAAGCGGCGATCTCCGCCGCCGTGGGTGGCGGCAATCCGTCTGCCGACCGGATGTCCCGATTCATCTACGATTTGGCCGGGCGCCAGATCTATCGGCTGCAGGTGATCACGGTGGCGGCGAATACGCGCCATTACCGCGTGAACGCTCAGCAGTTCGACACCTTCGGCCAGGCAATCCACAGCACGGATTACGCAGACACGATCGCGCCCGCCGCGTTCGACGCCGCGTCGATCGAGGCGGCCGTGCAGGCGATCGCCGACGATGGCCGAGACCGTGTGTCGGGAATGGCCTACGACACCCTGGGGCAGGCCGTATTCAGCGTGCAGAGGCTCAGTGCCGGCTCGCACCAGCTGATCGAGCAGGAATACGACGCGCTCGGCCGCATGTTCAGGACCACCATGTACGCGACCGCTCGCGGTCCGCTGGTTGGTTTCGACCGCACCACCATCGAGGGCGCCGCGGCGGTCGCCGCATCTCCCACCGATCGAACGACCCACTACGTCTATGACACGGCGGGTCGCCAGCGCTTCGTGCTGCAGGCCGACAGTCCCGACCACTGGACCGTGACGGAAAGCCGTTTCGACTCGTTCGGCAACCTGGCCGAGTCGCGACGCTACGATCGCTTTCTCACCGATACCTGGATGGCGTCCTTCGACGGGACCGATCCCGCGGGACCGAGCGAGCAGGACGTCGTCGGCCAACTGTCGTCACTCGGCTACAACGACGCCGTGCCGGCGACGTTGCTCAACCTTCAGCGCTCCCGCTTGGTGTCCGACAGGCAGAACCGTGTTCGCTTCACGATCGACGCGCTCGGCGGCGTTGTCGAGAACATCTACAACGCGCTGGGGGACCTCACCGGGACCGTCCGGTTTGCGACGCGGCCGGCGCCGGGCGGCTTCAGCGAGGCCGAGATCGACGCGTCGCTCGACCGCAGCGATGCCGGTAACCGCGTGCAGCGGTTTGCGCCCGACGCGAACGGTTCGATCCGCTTCGATGTGCAGGTGCTGGAACCGAATCTGGGAACCGGCGGCAGGCACACGATTACCGAGCGCCGCTACGATGCGCTCGCTCAGCTGGTCCAGACGGTCGCGTACGCCACGCCGGTCGGGCCCGTTGCCGGCTGCGACGAAGCGGCGCTTGCGGCGGCCGTCGTGAGCGACTCCGCGAACGATCGGCGCTCGGTGGTGGTCTACGACCCGGGCGGCCGTCAGGCGTTCACCTTGCGCGCGCTCCGTGCGGGGATCGACGACCGCTACGTCGTCACGCGACAGGTCCACGACGCGATGAGTCAGATCGTCCAGCGGACCGAGTACGCCTCGCCGGTGGCCATTACCCAGTTCGACATGACTGCCGTGGACGGCACCATTGTCCCGAATCCGGGACACGATCGGGTGAGCACGTACGTGCGCGACGCGGCCGGGCGCCTGCGATTCGAGATACGGCCGGATCTGTCGTTCGGTGAGAAGCGGTATGACGCGCTCGATCGGGTGCTCGAAGAGCGCCGGATCGATTTCACGCTGCCGGGGCACGAACTACGTACAGAGTCCGAAATGGAGGCCCTGCGTGGGAGCCGCGCGGTCGGCGACGGGGTGACGCGCGGGCAGACCCACGCCTACGATGCGGCCGGCAGGCGCGTGCGTAGCGCGGACGCCGCCGGGAACATTGAGGAACACGAATACGACGCGCTGGGTGGCAGAACACGGTGGACCGACAAGAACGGAAACGTGTCGGCCTGCGCGTTCGACCGCAAGGGGCGGAAGACCGTCGAGACGACGCCAGCGCTGTCATTCAAGCTGCGAGGCGAGCCCCTGACGCCGCCGGCGCCCGACCGCGTGCTTGAGACGCGTTTTGAATACGACGCGTTCGGCCAGCTGGTTCGGAGGATCGACGCGGCCAACCATCCGAGTGACAGCTCGACGATCGACTATTCATTCGACGTGCTCGGGCGGCCGACGGGAGCTCTCTCGAACGGCTACTACGACCCCGAAATGGGCAGCGTCGAGCGCTACCCTGGCGGCAGCCGCTTCCGGCTCGAAGCCGCGATTACCTACGACGCGCTCGGCAACACCGTTCGCGTCAGCAATCGCACGGGCCTGGCCAGCTTTCAGCATTCCTATCACACCTACGACGCCCGCGGGCAGGTCGTGCATGACGTCAACGCGCTCAACCACGTCACGCGCCACACCTATACCGCGCTCGGCGAGCGGGAAACGGTGACGCGATACAGCGTTACGCTGACGGGCACGCAGCAGAACGGCGTCTACTGGACCGCAGCGGAAATCGATCCGAAGCTCAATTTCGGCTTGGACGAACTCGGGCACGTGATGGAGGATTTCAACGCCCGCACCATCCGTCTCGCCTACGACACGCTGGGCCGCAAAATCGCGGTGACGCTGCCGACGGCCACGTTCTACTCGACCCACATGCCGGGGGATCCGAGTCACAACAACGATTTCAGGCCGAGCCCTGAGACGGTAGTCGGCGTACAGGACGCGCCGGTCACGCGCTACGAGTACAACACATTCGGCGATCTCATCCTGCAGCGCGTCCGGGCCAACAACATCGTCGAATGGCAGGACACCGCGTTCTCGCGCGACAGGATGGGGCGCGCGACGAGCAGCACCAACGCCGCCGGTCACATTACGTCGATGTCCTATGACATCGCCGGCAACCTGGTGCTGCAATCGGAGCCCAGCGGCGAACTAGTCGGCTGGAATCGCACCACGCAGTTCGCCTACAACATCCTCGACCAGCAGGTCCGGATCGACCGCTATCGCCTGCGATACACCGATGCGAATGGCGTCGAGCACGGCGTCGCGACCTGGACGTGGGCCAATGGCGGCGAGTGGATCGATCCCGACGCGGATGTCGCGACCACGGTGCGCGCAAGCACGTTCGATCCGTACGGCCGGCCCCTAGTCGTCACCGACGCGGCCGGCAACGCCACGTCGATGCGGTACGACGCCTTGGGGCGGCTCGTCGAGATCGTCGAACCGGCCCGCATGGTGGCTCCGATCGGCGCCAATGGTGAGGCGGCGGTTGACCCGTTTCACAATCAGCAGTCCGAAACGCGCGTGACGTCAATGACGCTCGATCCGTTCGGGCTGCCCCTGCGGCAGGTCGGCGCCACCTCGCAGGGGAGTGATCCGCGTGAGACCCTGCAAAGCTATGACGCGGCGGGCAATCTTCTCAGCACGACTGACGCCGAAGGCCACGTGAAGCGGCGCGCCTGCGACTACGCCGGCCGCGTCATTCGCGAGACGCAGTCGATTGAAGCGGACCTTGGCGCGCTGGGGATCAACGCCCAGGGCCTCGAGCGGCGGTACGCGTACGATGTGCTCGGCCAGCTCACGGACACGCTCGACGTCTACGTCGATGGCACCGATCTGGTGCAGAGCGGCAAGTCGGTTGTCTACAACCCCTTCGGTGAGGTCACCGAGGAGCTGCGCAAATGGGGCCCCGCAACCGACAGCCCTGAGACGCTCAACACGGCGCGGGTGGCGTGGTATCACTTCGACAACGCTGGCCACGTCTTTGAAAAGCTCGCCGCGGATCGCCTGACCCTTTACTTCTACAACCTGCTCGGCCAGGTGACGCGCGAGGAGAAGCGCGGCAACTCCGGCGACAGCGACGGTACCGGTAAGCGCATCACGGAATACCAGCACGACGTGCTCGGTCGTCCCACCATGGTGCGGCTGCCTACGTTCAACGCCGACGTCACCCCCGGCACTGGCACGTCGACCAGGCTGGTTACCCCGTATGCCTCACGTTCCCTCGATCGGTGGGGGAACGTCAGGGGCACGCAGGAGGGGGGCTACGAGTTCGGCAACGGCCAAACGTCGTTCATGCCCCACCGGATCTTCCGCAGCTTCACCTACGACGGCAACAACCGCCTGGTTTCGGAACACCCGGGAACACATGGGTTCATTTCATCGAGCGGAAGCTCGGCCAACGCACTGATCTCGAAGGCGATGTTCCGCGATCTGCTCGGCAACGTGGTGCGTGAAGAGGATCGCGCACTCGAGCCTCAGTCCGAAGCGGTGCTCAACTCCCGCATTCGCCGCAAGGAGTACGACAGCGCGGGCCGATTGACGGCGGAGATCGACGCCACGCAGATCAGGGTTGAGTACGCGTGCAACGTGCACGGCGATCGGCTGGGCTCGCGCAACGCTCGCGGGACGGTCTTCTTCGATCGCGTCGACCGCAAAGGCAACATCCGGTTTCACGGCGTGCTGCGCCGCAGCAGTCGTCGCGGCGCTCTCGAATACGAGAGTCGAGCCAAGCTCCCGAGACCCCGCACCCCGTTGACGCGTACCTATCTGAAGGCGTACCTCTACGATCAGGCGGGCCGGCGCTTCGCCAGCAAGACTTTCACCGAAGGGGCCAACGCCCCGTGGTCTTACACCTGGCTCGACGGCCGTAACCTCGGCGTCCGCCATCTCGATGTCATGGGACTGCGTTCGGAGTCCCGCTTCGATCCTTTTGGCAACAAGAGCGTGGAGATCGACAGCGCCGGCGTCCGGAAGGAATGGAAGGCGGCGACCGCGGACTACTTCGTCGGCCGTATCGAAACGTACATCCTGCCGGGTGACAGCCTGCTGCGCTTCGGGCAGCACGCATACAACGATTACGGCGAGGTCACCTTCGATACCGTCGCGAACACCAGGACGGAATATGTCCGCCACCGCAACGGGCTGGTGTCCAAGGTCATCATCACGCCGGATGTCACCAAGCCTGCCGAGCGCGAGGAGACGCGCTACGAATACGACACGCGCGGTCAGCTGACCATGGAAGGGCGGCTCGATTTCGGGACCAACCAGACCAGCTCGATCCAGACGCGGATGATCAGCTACGACAACCAGGGGCGGTTGTCACGCGTCGAGCAGAGCAAAGCGCCTGGGGGTGTGACGTGCGACGTGGGCTACGCCTACGACGAGTGGAGCAGTATCCGGCGTGTTCAGGCGACTTACACCTACACCGGTCTGGACGGACCGTATACCACGACGAGCTGGTACGACTACGACCGTGCTGGACGGCTGATCGTCTCGAACGGCAGGCTCGAAGGCGGTCGCATCCGTCCCAAGACGCGTGCCCGCGACAGCGTGCAGATCGGCTACGACACGGTCGGCCGTCGCAGCGGCACCACTGAACACCTGCGCCACAACATCGCCAACTTGCCGACGCTGCTGCGGACATGGGAGACGATGCGGGACGAGCATTACGAGTACAACGACCTCGGCCACCTGCGCAAAATCGATCAGCGCCTGCGGTCCGTCGACATCGTAGAAACCAGCAACGCGACCGGCGATCCGGTCGACAAGCCACCCAGGATCGGGCCGTGGAAACCGCTCCTGGTCCGCAGCTCCAACCTGCGTGGCGACGTGACGCGCAGCGAGCAGTGGACGCGCGTCTGGAATGCGCCCAACGATCTCGACGTCAATAAAGTGCCGACGAAGACCGGGGTGACGACGTCGGCATATCGGGCCGACGGACAGGTGTCCTGGACCAAGACGGACGCGACCGACCCGAAGAAGAGCACCGAAACGCAGAACACCTACAACGCGCAAACGGGTCTGCTCGATTCGTACGTGTTCAACGCCTTTCGTTCGGACGGCGTGCCGTTCACCGCCAACTACGAATACCGCTATGCCTTCCATCGCGGCGAGAGAGTGGTCCGGGCGATCCGTGATTTTCATAGCGGGCTCGACACCACCAAAACCTACGACGCCGCCGACCGACTGTGGACCGAACGGATCAATCTTCCGACGCCGAACGACGTCTCCGGGAGCGATCGGTACGAAAAGCGCGTCTACGATCATGGAGCGGACGGGCGCATCATCTTCAAGAACGCGTGGATCCAGCTGTCATCCAGCGGTCCCGGCACAATCGACCCGCCCGACCCCGCGGATGGCCAGCAGACCTACGTCTACGCGAGCAATCGGCTGGTCGGGACCATTGGCACACGTCGTCTCATCGACGCGACCAGGTTCGATTTCGCCTACACTCCCATGAGCGAGTCGGCCGGCAGCGGCAGCTCGCGTTACGTCGTCCAGAACGGCGATTCGCTGATCGACATCGCCCAGGCAGGTTACGGCGACGGTGCGTTGTGGTACATGGTCGCCGACGCCAACGGCATCACCTCGCCGCCCGACGAGCCGCTGCCAACGGCCGAAGTCGGGAAGTCTTACGAGCTGCCCGACGTCGTCCGCAGCAGTCACACCGCCACGACGTTCACGCCGTTCGGGATCGGCGACATCATCGGCAACGATCGGCCGATCGCAATTCCGCCTCCGCCCCCGCACAAGGCCAGCGACATCGAGATGATGGCCGTCGCGGCCGTCTCGATCACCATTCAAGTCGGTGTAACGGTAGGCCTCTCGTACCTCGGGGTGCCCGCGCCAATCAGCTACGGCATTGCCGCGGGTCTCAGCAATTTCGGCGGTCAGGCCACGGCCTGGGAGCTTGGGATGCAGGCGCCGGGCAAGCAGGGGATCGACTGGGGCAGCGTCGGGATGGCAGCGTTCGAAGGGTACATGTTCTCTGCGGCAGGCCCGGCCGGTGGAGTCGCCCGCGAGATGTGGCACCAGGGAACGAGCGGGTTCACCGGGTGGACGAGCGGTCCCGGCCTCAACTGGAGCGGCATCGCCGGGTCGCTCTTCAATGTCGGATTCGACGCACTCGGTCCGGTCATGGGCGGACCGACACGGGGAGCCTTCCATTTCGGGCTCGCTGGGCTGATCAACAGCGCCTACAACCCGAGTTCGGGGTGGGCGTTGCCGGGCAGCTCTCGGAGTCCGGTCGTCGGCGCGTTCGAGTACGCCTACAGCGGCGTGGCCTCTGGTCTCGCCAACATGGCGTTCGACTGGATTCGCCAACAGCTCGAACGTCCGACCGCGCCATCGAAACCTTCCGGGCCGCGCTCGGTTGACAAACCGCGAGGGAGGCTGTCGGCAGACCTGACGGACGCATGGGACGAATTAGACCGCCAGCAGGTCCTTGAAGAAGATCGGAACACGCTCGCCGCAATCAATGCCCGAACCGAGGCGGAGAGTAACGAGCGCCTGGGGCTCGAACTTGGCTTTGCGGATCTCGAGGACAAGATCGCCCACTTCGGCGAAGGTATAAACGACCGCGCCATCATCGCCTCAGCACGCCGGCAGATGAACGAGGAGCGCGTCCGCCGTGAACAGGCCGCAGCACTCACCCGCGCACGCGCGGCGGCACGGGCCGCGAAGCTACGCGCCAATGAGGCGCGGTTCCAGGCTGCGGTCGCCGCAGGACCGATCCTCCCGCCAGAGTGGGGAGAAGACCCGTACGTGAAGGACCAGTACGCCGACGGCACCTGGACTCACGTGTCGGAGAATTTCTCAATCGACGGGCTCAAGTTCGAGGGCCGGCGCGGCATCTACGACGCGAGCGGCTTCTACACGGCACGCAACACGGAGATGGACCAGATCGTCGATTTGTACCGCAAGCTGTCGAACCAGCCAGGATCCAGTCCTGCAGGGTTTCCCGTCGTGGTGGGAAACGAACTGATCTACGTGCAGGGACAGGCGCCAGACGAGCCGCCGCTGGTCGGCAACGAAGTGATCATCATCCACGATCCGGCGACACCGGCAGAGCAGTCGCGCCGGCTCGGTCTCGACAACATCGCCAACTTCGAGCAGTTCACGAAGATCTACAAGTACAAACACGGCACCACCGAAGGCGTGCAGCGGGAGTTCCTCGACTATCACGAGACGCAATCGAAGAGAGTCGTCGAGGGCTGGCGGCGCATTGACAACGCGATGGCCATCACCAAGACCGGTCTGCTCACCCTCGCCACTGCACCATTGGCGGGCTTCGATCCGTTCCTGATGTTCGGACCGCTGATCGTCGGCGCGGGCGCCGAGAGGCTCGCCCGGTTTGCGGGATTCGACGATGCCTCGGCCAGCGGGTTCGGCACGCTGGCGATGATCGGGTCGTCCTTTGCGATGCCGTCGGTCCGCTCGCTCGGACTGGTCCGGACGCAGAGTGAAATCCAGTCGCTGCTGGCGGCGGAGCGCGCCGCACGGTGGGAAGCCAACGCGGCGCAGATGGAGGCCCGCGGCCTGGAGTGGGAAATGACCCGGGGGATCGCGCTCGGGGACGGCATGACCTTATATAAGGGCATCCCCGCTCGGGCGCGCGGGGCCAAGGGACCGGTCATTGCCGACGTGCAAAGCGGACCGATGGTGGTACCCGACACTGGCGCGCCTTCGTTCCTGGCGGCGACAGTCGCCGGGACGGCCGGGGCGATAGGCATCGCGATCGAGCCGGGCGATTTCAGGCTTGGGTATCAGGGGATCAGTCCGACCAACGCGCAAGATCTGAATTTCTCGAGGATGCTCGTGCAGAACATGCCGGAATGGCCAGCGGGTCCCGGTCTCACCGTGGCCTGGCCGACCTATCGCTTCGACCCGCACGCCGCGTTTCCAAAGACCGGAAACGTCACCGTGCTGCAGGGGCCCGCGGCACCGTTCATGACGCCGGTCCCCCAGGCATTTTTTCCGCCTGTGTCGGCGACCCCGGGCAGGGTGATGCCGGCCAACCTGCCCGACGTCGCGGGTCTTGCGCCGACGATGCATCCGGAACTCTTCAACAAGGTCGACCAGATGTACTGGCGCCGCCCGTTCGGCTTGGGCCGGGCGGATGCGCCCACGGTGTCGGCGCTGGCGCGCGAGTTCGATCAGATGGTCAGACCGGGAGGCTTCGTCGAATTCCGCGTGTTGCCCGCTAGCGACGTGCGCACCGCGCTCGAGGTCGCGAGGCAGATGCCGGGAGCCCGCGCGGTCGAAGTCCCGCGAAATGCGATCAGGTCGTACGCTGCCACCAACGTCAGGCCTACCGGCCTGTCGAACGAGCAGTGGGTGATTCTGGAAGCGGCGGGACCAGACATCAGGGGAGAATTCGGAGCACTTGGCCAGGGGATATTCAATCGCATCATTCGCGTCTACACGGGCCAGTGATGAGGCGCGTTTATCTGGCAGCCATGCGTCGTTCGTCCAGCGCCATCGCCGCCCTGAGCGACAGGGGCTTGAGCCCAAGCCGCTCGGCGTCGGCTCTCGCACGCGCGAGACGGCGTCGCACATCGGCCACCTGACTGGAAGCGGCATCAATTCGGACGGCGGCCATCGGCTGCCCGAGCGGCATGTCCTCGAGTAGGCGCGACAGCGTCACCGCGCCGCGCGAGAAATGGGGACAGATTTACGAGAAATGCGGACAGATTTATATACGGAAGTCAACATATATAGTGTAGCGTTTTATCGAATGTTGCGCCCGAAGGAACACCAAAGTGGTGCGAAGGAGCGTTTTGTTGAAGAGCAATCAGGACTACCATTTAACCAAATGCAATTTTTGATAAAACGCAAGAACTGTACCGGCTCCACGGACGATCAGGTTACCAAGGAATACTATGGGGATTGAATACTTAGAATGTGGTTTTCCATATGTTTGAAAAAGGTGGAAATCAACAGTAGTCAGCTAGCTGTTCCACTGTCCCAAATTATACCAACAAGCTCAGTGTCAGAAGAAACACAAGAAGCAGTCGAGGATTGGCATTATTGGGTGAAGAGGGGCTATCAGTTCTGCTGATTTTTGGCCAGAAGATAGAAGTCGAAGATGTTGACTGGTAACCCTTAATAAACCCTCAATTGATTCTGTCTAAATGGAGCAGAAGGAATTGTAAAAGTGGGGCGGACATGGGGCACTAAATTTTAACATATTGAAATTAAAGATAAATATTGCGTGGTCGCGGGTCCGAATCCCGCCTCGCCCACCAGTTATATCAAGTACTTACGACGATGCAACGTCGATTACATCACCATCACATGCGGATAGCATGCAGTTACGTGCAGTGGTTTGATTTTAAAGCAAATTACCATAGCATGACATCCGTGATATCATGTCTCGATGATAAAGACATTCAAGAATAAGGGAACAGAAGATATTTTCAATGGCAAAAATACCAAAGATGCCAGGAGTATCTGCCCGCAGTCTTTGTGGAAAAATGCCTCAAGACAACTTGATCAACTTGATTCGACCGGAAAAATAGATGATCTAGGTGTACCGCCAGGTAACATGCTTGAAGCTCTCAAAGGTGGTTGCCAAGGTGAGCATAGCATTAGAATCAACAACCAATATCGTATTTGCTTCAATTGGTCTGAGAATGGCCCCGATCAATTTGAAATTATTGACTATCATTAGGAAATAAAGGTCAGTTATGGTAAGAATACCTACTCATAGGGAACCCACGCACCCAGGTGAAATGTTGATTGAAGAATTCTTAATCCCCATGGGGATTACACCAAAGGAACTTGCAGACTTAATTCATGTTCCCTATCAGCGAATAAATGAAATTATTAATAAAAAACGAGGTATTACTCCGAGTACAGCTCTTCGTTTGGCAAAATTTTTTGGAGTATCTGAAGATTTCTGGATGAATTTACAGTTAAGGTGTGACTTATATAAAGCATTACAAACTGAAGAAAAAACATTGAAAGATATTAAACCTTTCAGCAATAAATCTCATCGGACTAAAATAAAAATATCACACAACCAAACGTTTGGGCGGACTCGTTGATACTCGCCACTCAACTCCGTGTTTGTCTGCAAAGGAAACATTGACTTAGCGATCGTAATGACGTACGGTTTGTAGTGGAGGTACTCTTATGAACATACTCAATGCAACAGAAGCCAGGTCAAAACTTTACAGGCTAATTGACGAAGCAGCAGAAAACCATGAACCTATTTTCATTACAGGAAAAAGAAGAAATGCAGTCTTGATTTCAGAAGAAGACTGGAATGCTATTTCTGAAACCATGTATTTGCTTTCTGTCCCTGGAATGAGAGAGTCCATCAAAGAAGGTTTGAATGAAAAACTCTCAGACTGCTCAAAGGAGCTTGATTGGTGAGTTGGGAACTGTTTTTTACAAAACAAGCTCAAAAAGATGCGAAAAAACTCTCTACAGCAGGGCTAAAGAATAAGGCCCAGCAGTTACTAGACATCATAAAAGAAAATCCCTATCAAAATCCTCCACCATATGAAAAATTAGTTGGTGATTTATCGGGTGCGTATTCACGGAGAATAAATATACAACATAGGTTGGTGTATCAACCTTATGACACTGAAAAAATAGTCAAAATTATTCGGTTGTGGACACATTACGAATAATATCGAACACAACCATCACAAAGAGGGCACATGCTGATTCCTTGCGTGAGATTTGTGGAGGCCTTGCCTGCTGTATCGGCAAACTCCTTCATTTAGGAATTACCAAGGCTCCAAATAAGTCAACGCTCTCTTATGCTAACCAGAATCGACCCGCTGCACTTTTTGAAGATCTCTTTTGGACCGTGTTGCACCGGTGCCGAACCCGTGGTGGACTTGTCCTGATTACTGAGGCAAAAAAACACTGTGTGAATTATACTGGAGCTTGCAGGTTCAGCGCTCATTCTTCTGTTTAGCACCGATTCTGCCGTCTCAGATGATTGGCGATGGCTCAGTTATTTGTCCTTCCTGCTATGATAATAAAAGAATACTTCAATCAAATCGCGTCGGGAGATTTTATACGTAATGGGATTTAAAATTAATGAAATATTGTCTGCAAATTTTGCACAATGGCTGTTGTATAAATTCATTCGTATATACTCGCTAACATACAGACTTGAAGTCCAGAACGAAGAGGAGTGGCTGGATTATTTGCATAACAATGGCCGTATCATTCTTTGTGTCCACCATCAGCAGTTCTTCCCAGCTATTCGGTATTTTCAGAGGTATAAAAAATATAAGCCGGGGCTTATGATAAGCAAGAGTAAAGACGGTGAATTTATTTCAGCTGTTGCCAACAGATCCGGATGGACAACGGTAAGAGGATCTTCATCAAGGGGCGGGTTCCAAGCTTTAAAAGATATGATTGATCATGTTGCCGAGCATAGACTTGCCGGTCATATAATAGATGGTCCGAGAGGGCCTTTTGGAGTAGTAAAGCCTGGGATAATAAGGCTTGCGCATGATACTGGTTCAGTGATAGTCCCTTTTTACACCAGGGCTAATAGAGCTTGGTATTTTCGAAGCTGGGATAAGTTTTTTCTTCCGAAACCTTTGTCTAAAGTTATATTGCGGTTTGGGAAAAAAATAGAATTTAAAAAGACTGATTCAACTGAGGAATTTGAACAACAGAGAAAGACACTTGAAGCTATTATGTCCAGTGGCAATGATCAGTTAATAGGTGAAGTTAAAAACGGTCTTTTATAGTTGATCCACTGACGGCTGCCGATGAAAAATATCGCATTTATCCGTTAATTTCTTTTGATCCGCATCAAGGCTTCGAAACCAATTACTTCGAAGTCGATCCTGGGGCAATCTTCTTCGTTTTAGGCCCCATCCAGAGGATAAGGCCATTGAGCAAAGCATCTCTGATTAGAAATCAACAATTGTCATACATCCTGATAATTTTTCCAGTACCTCTGCCCAGAACACTTTTTACATACCCATTAATTACTTTTTTCATTGGTATAGGGTTGTCTCCCGGGAAATAGGCTTCGTATTTATCCACTGCATCTTCAACCAGACCGGATGAAACAACATTAATCCTGAGGTTGTTCTTTAGCTCCAGAGAAGCGGCTTTGACAAAACTGTGAATCCCGCCGTTCACCATAGCAGGACTGGTAGTCATGAATACAGGATGGTCGGCCAGTATGCCTGTTGTCAGAGTAAAGGATCCCCCATCGTTGAGAAAATCCTTGCCAATTCTAACCAGATTTACCTGTCCCATCAGTTTGCTCTTTAAGCCAATGTAAAAATCATCTTCAGTCATCGAAGAAAATTCCGCCCATTTGGCTTCTCCGGCGATACAGACGACAGCATCAACCTTGCCAACTGTTTCGAACATTGATTGTATTGATGTGCTGTCTGCGATGTCTACAGTGACTTCGCCTGAAGTTCTTCCGCAAATGACTACCTCGTGTTGTTGTGAGAAATGTGCACTGACTTTTTTACCAATTGTCCCATTTCCGCCGATAATTAAAATTTTCATATATCTCCCTTTAATGTCAATTATTTTTTTCAGCCTTGACCGTGACTGTATAGGCGTTTAAACTATTTGTCCAATGAATAGATTTGATTAGGACAATTCAAAAATGTTATCATTATGGAACTTCAAATAGATTATTTACGAACCTTTATTGTTCTGGCCGAGACGAAGGGATTTACTAAGACAGGGGTTCAGATCAACAAGTCACAATCGGCTGTAAGCATGCAGATTAAACGGCTTGAGGATGCAGTCGGTAAAAAGCTGTTTGAGCGAATTGGCAAGACAGTGAAACTGACAGTAGAAGGGCATATTTTGATAAAATACGCCCTGAGAATTATAAAAGAGCACGATGATGCTGTTCGAGCATTATCCAAGCCGGATTTAGAGGGCTTTCTCCGGTTTGGCTCTCCGGAACATTATACCGTTGGTATTCTGCCAAAATTGTTGGCTCGATTTGCTTCGATCTACCCGGATGTCTTGGTGGAAATGCGGTGTGAAAATAGCGATGTAATTAAGGACGCTGTCGATAAAGGAGAGCTTGATGTTGGGATCTGTACCCAGATACGTGAGGGAGGGCAGGTTATTTCCCATGACCCGATTGTATGGGTGGCTGAACCTGGGTTTATTGTGCGAAAATACAGTACCGTGCCCGTTGCAGTCTTTGAAGAGGGGTGTATCTTTCGCACCTGGGCAACAGAGGCCTTGGAAAAATATGGAATAAATTACCGGATTGTGTATGTCAGCCATAGTATATCGGGCCTTATTGATGCTGTAAGGGCAGGGTTTGCCGTCGCTCCCATCATTTACAGCAACGTCCCCTCTGATTTGAAAGTTTTAGGACTGGAAGATGGACTGCCCATATTACCTGTCTCAAATATTGTGCTTCATAAAACGAAGAAAAAGACCTCTGAAATTGTCGAATGTTTTTCTGCACACATTGTCAAATCTTTCGGGGAAAGAGTATAGGCAATGATCGTTTGCATTGTTTAATCTGATTGCCTCTACTCTTCAGCCTCTGAAACAGCCCACACCCCTTCACCTGGGTTAAATATCGAACTTGATTCCCTGGGCCAATGGGAGGGTCTTGCCGTAGTTGATGGTGTTGGTTTGACGGCGCATATATGCTTTCCACGCATCGGAACCGGACTCTCGGCCACCGCCGGTTTCTTTCTCGCCGCCAAAAGCACCACCGATCTCAGCGCCTGAAGTGCCGATATTGACGTTGGCGAGGCCGCAGTCAGAGCCTGCCGCCGATAAGAACAGTTCAGCTTCGCACAGGTTCTCTGTGAAAATGGCCGAAGACAGGCCCTGGACAACATCGTTTTGCAGCTGAAGGGCATTTTCGACCTCGCCGTGATATTTAATCAGGTAGAGGATCGGGGCAAAGGTCTCTTCCTGGACGATATTGTAGCTGTTTTCCACTTCGGCTACCGCCGGCACCACATAGCAGTTCGACTCAAAACCTTCACCGGTAAGGACCGAGCCGCCGCAAATAACTTTGCCGCCTTCTTCTTGAACTTTATCGAGTGCACTCAGGAAACCTCCTACTGCATCGCAGTCAATGAGAGGGCCGACATGGTTGTTTTCATCAAGAGGGTTACCAATCTTCAGACCAGCATAGGCACCGACAATGGCCTCTTTGACATTATCGTAAATCGATTCGTGGATAATTAATCGACGGGTCGAGGTGCAGCGTTGTCCGGCGGTGCCGACAGCGCCAAAGACGATGGCGGGCAGGGCCATTGTCAGGTTGGCATGGGGGGTGAGGATGATCGCGTTGTTGCCGCCCAGCTCTAGGATGGATTTGCCGAATCGTCTAGCGATTACCTCGGCACCATGTCGACCAACCCTCGTGGAACCGGTGATTGAAATCAAGGGCAGCCGCTTGTCATTAAGCATCTTTTCGCCAATGGCGGAGCCACGCCCGACTATCAGGCTGAATAATCCTTCGGGCAGGTTGTTGTCGTTGATCACCCGGGAGAGAATGTTCTGCACAGCAATGGCGCAAAGTGGTACTTTTGACGATGGTTTCCAGAGGTTGGTGTCGCCGCAAACAGAGGCCATCATTGCGTTCCATGACCAAACGGCCACAGGGAAGTTGAACGCTGAGATGGTGCCGACAACGCCCAGAGGGTGGTACTGGTCGTACATGCGATGCTGCTCTCGCTCGGACACCATTGTATTGCCATAAAGCTGTCGAGACTGTCCTACTGCGAAATCACAGATGTCGATCATTTCCTGTACTTCGCCCTTGCCCTCCTGCAGGGACTTGCCCATTTCGTATGATACCAGGGTGCCAAGAGCATCCTTGTGTTTGCGTAATTCCAAACCGATTTGACGGACTATTTCGCCACGCTTTGGCGCCGGCACCAGGCGCCACATGTTAAATGCTTTATGGCTGGAAGTGACTAATTTTTCATAATCAGCTTCCGAGGCGAGATAGACAGAAGCTATTTTTCTGCCGTCGACTGGTGATTTCACCTCTATCTCGCCCTGATCGATGGTGGTGTTCCACTCACAACCAGTTGACGCACCGAAATTTTTGTCTTTAATATTGAGTTCTTCTAGAAAATTCATTTTTATCTCCGATAATTTTTGTTCGTTTTTAAAGCCAGTCCTCCACTAAGGAAGATCACTTCACAGTGGGCGTTGGTTCTCTCTGGTAGAGATCTTGCTTTAAGTGCTGGAAGAGCAAAGGTATAATACACATTATTTCTATGGGATATGCAGGCACCTGCCGTGGCCCTCAATAATTCGAGGGATCTGATGCCTGAAGAAGATGAGTTGGGATTTACGTTTTTGTCAAACAGGCAATTCTATTTGTAGGAAAGGAACCTTTTATGCTTGATTTAACAATCTCGCATGGATATATATATCAAATATCAATAAAATACTAATGGTATAAATGACTGTATGATTCTTTTATTCAACCGGTTAATGAGCAGAAGCAATGAACGTAGAAATTTATAATACAATCCGAGATCGGATTCTATTTCTTGAATACCAATCCGGTCAGATTCTGAACGAAAAGGTTCTGGCGGATGAGTTCGGGGTGAGTCGTACTCCGCTGCGTGAAGTGCTGAGTCGGCTGGAGTGGGAACAACTGGTTCGGATTCTGCCGCGCTCCGGGACCATGGTGACTGAAATCGAGTTTCATAAAATGATGAATATATTCCAGGTACGGCTCGAGATAGAGGCCATGGCCGGCCGGCTTGCTGCCGAGATGATAACACCGAGCCATCTGGAAAGTCTGGTGCAGCTCGAAAAGGATTGTGAGGGCTTGATTGGTCAGGTAAACCTTAAGGGGTTGGCCATGATCGATTTTTCGCTTCGAAAGATTCTCTACGATGCCGGCAACAACCAGGTGCTCAGAGATATTTCCAATCAGCTTTACAGTCTTTCTTTTCGACTATGGTTTATGACCATGGGGCACGGAGACTGGGCCGAGGAAGTGTCGGCCATGACCAATGAAATACATGGCATCCATTCAGTTTTGTTACGTCGAAATCCAATCGAAGTCGGGGAAGCCCGTAAATCTGCACTGCTACGCCACGTAGAACGTATCAAACGTAAATTTCTCGAAATCCCCTCCTGATGTCTGCCCCGTCTGGGGTAATTCCATTCCAGTTCATCTTTGTCCCAATCTCCAGGGTGTCAGTTGCAAGAATCCTTTCCCCATACTTCTTGGCTTATATGGCTGGACTCTCTGCTTTGGTTTGAGTTCATACGTAAGAATTTTTCTTTGTCTCCCTCCTTGAATGCTTTCTTCACCTGGATATCCAGATTGTTGAATATACTGGGGCATGTTTTCTCGAATGATGTAACAAATATTTGTTTTGCCAAGTATTTACCGTGAAGGACTGGTATTGTTCGAGATGTTCAGGGAAAGGCGGACTGTATCTGGCCAGACTCTTTGCATGTCGAATACCTTCGTGGTATTTTAGAGATATTTAAATAGTATATTTTGTGTTGACAGTTAAAAATATCACTGATATGAATAGTGCATAATTGAAATCAAATTGCAATTGACAGTATCGTCTCAGCTTCGGAAGGCACCTTCTGAAGTTTCTTACAAAAAAGTGGGAGATATCCTCAATGACCGTTTTTCATGTTCGAAACAAATTACAGTCTTGGTACGGAGAGTCGATTGGAATTCTCATTCTGGATGCAGCATATCCCTGTGTTCCAGGAAATGTTGGTAATGCCTGCACATTTGATTTTCCGGTGCGCTATAAAGTCGTCAAAAATGCCTCAATCGACCGTCTGCTCAATCAACGGGATCCGTCCTTGCTTGAGCCGTTTATCGAAGCGGCCCGTGAACTGCAAGACGAAGGAGTGAGGGCGGTCACAGGGGCCTGCGGATTTATGGCATTGTTTCAGAGACAGGTCGCTGATGCGCTGGATATCCCCGTCTTTCTTTCCAGCCTTCTCCAGGTTCCTTTTATTTATCAGATGCTTCCCAGAGGCCGAAAAATTGGTGTTATTTCGGCGGATTCAAGTGCGTTGACACGCGAGCATTTTTCCAGCGTGGGCATTGTCCCGGACATACCGATGATACTTGGAGGAATGGAAAATCAGGTGGAGTTCCGTGAAGCCGTTCTTTTGGAAAAAGGGACGCTCGATTCGGAACAAATTCAGCGTGAAGTTGTCGAAGTTGCCAAACAAATGGTGAATAAAGACCCGGATATTGCCGCGATAGTACTCGAATGCAGCGATCTGCCGCCTTATGCCGCTGCCGTTCAGGCTGCGGTGCAAAGACCAGTATTTGATTTTATTACCATGATTCAATACGTTCACTCAGCCCTGGTACGAAGGCCGTTTCAGGGATTTATGTAATATTTTGGGTAATTAAACCGGAGAAGAACCGATGCTGATTGAAGTATTGATTGTCGGGATAATGGTCGGTGCTATTTATTCCTTAGTTACCATTGGCTACAGCATGGTTTACGGCATTCTGAAGTTGATGAATTTTGCCCATGGAGATGTCTACATCTTTGGTACCCTGCTGTGCTACACGCTACTGGCCAAGTTCCATGTTAATCCCATTGTCGCTGTTCTGGCAGCTGCACTTATTGGCGGGCTGCTCGCATCGCTGGTGGAAATCGTTGCCTACCGGCGCTTGAGGGCTGCGCAACACCGCATGATTTCCATGATCACCGCACTGGGCGCTGCCTATGTTATCCAGAATTCCTCAGAATTAGCATGGGGCAATCAAGTGCTGTCATTTCCATCGCTTTTTCCCAGCCAGAGTATAAATGTTTTCGGTGCTCAGATTTCGGTCACTCATATTTTTACTCTGTTTGTTGCTGTGACCGTGATTGTTGGCTTCAATCTGTTTTTAAAACATCACAAGGCCGGGAAAGCAATTTTGTGCGTTTCTGAAGATATTCCCACCTCCAGCCTAATGGGCATTCCGATCAACCGGACCATATCGGTCGTCTATTTTTTCGGCGGTGTTTTCGGTGTCCTGGGAGGAGTGCTGTATTCAGCCTCTTATAATGCCATCTCTATCAGCATGGGGTTTCGGGGAACCATTATCGCCTTTACCGCAGCGGTCATTGGCGGCATCGGCAGCCTCAGCGGCGCCCTGGTTGGTGGCATGATCCTGGGGCTTTCGGAAAACCTGATCAGTGTCTATGTGTCCAGTTCATATAAAGATCCAATCACTTTTTTGATTCTAATCTGTATCCTGCTCATTCGGCCGACCGGTATTTTGGGCAATGCGGATTCTGGAAAAGTCTAATAGGGAGGAGAAAGGTTGCCTAAGATCAACATAACACCAGATAGAAAGCTCAATATTCTGTTGCATATTGCCGGAGTTATCGGGCTTGCCGTGGTGCCCATTGTAATCGACAATCCTTATTATATGGGCATTGTCAACCTGATCCTCATCTATACGGTCCTGTGTATGGGCCTGAACCTGATTCTGGGGTACACCGGACTTCTTTCTCTCGGCCACGCCGCATTTTACGGTCTTGGGGGGTATGTTACGGCCATTCTCATGACACGGTATGGCTTTTCATTTCTGCCCTGCCTGCTCATTTCCGGTCTAGTGGCCCTTTTTTTTGGGATGCTCCTGGGCTTTCCAACCCGGAAGGTACGGGGAGATTATTTTTGCCTGTTGACCATCGCCTTCGGAGAGATCTTCCGTTTGATCGCTCAGGCATGGATCCCGTTTACCGGCGGAGCCATGGGCATTGTCGGCATCCCTATCCCGAAGATATTGGCCTGGACGATTCGCAGCGAAACGGATTTCTATTACCTGGGGCTTATTCTGGTCACATTTACTTATCTGAGTATGGCGCTGTTGACCGCATCACGTTTCGGCCGGGCGTTTGTGGCCATACGGGAGGATGAACTCGCCGCTTCGGTAATGGGCATCAAAACCTCGGCGTATAAGATCCTTGCCTTTAGTATTGGATCTTTTTATGCAGGCCTGGCAGGAAGCTACTATGCGGTGTATCAGACGACGATTACCCCCTCCAGTTTTACGCTGGGTGAATCCTGTCTGATGATCATCATGGTCATTGTTGGTGGAATGGGCAGTCTTCTTGCGCCAATTTCCGGCGTCATCATCATGACCCTGGCGACGGAGGCTTTTCGTCCTTAGCCGAATATCGCATGTTGATCATCGGTGTGATCATGGTGACGGTCCTGCTCTTCAGGCCTCAGGGATTATTTGGCACCGCCGCGTTCAGGGACTAACCCCTATAAACGGGAGAAGTACCTTCACGAAATTCGGTGCAAAAAACAAGAAACGAATTTCCAAGGTACTAAAACTTTCAGAAAGGATAACGTTCATGGTTTTGCTGGAAACCCGTCAGTTGATGAAGCACTTTGGCGGCATCGTGGCTGTCGATGAGATCAGTCTGAATATAAACAAGGGTGAGATATTGGGCATGATCGGTCCGAACGGTTCTGGCAAATCGACGTTTGTCAACCTTTTGACAGGGATATACACGCCGGACAAAGGCCAGACCCTGTTTAAGGACCAGGACATTACCAGGCTTCCAGTGCACCGGATAACAGAAGTCGGCATTGCCAGAACATTTCAAAACCTTCGAGTATTTCAGAATATTTCGGTGATGACCAATATTCTCATCGGCCGGCACTCACAGATTAAGAACTCTCTGTTAGATGTGTATCTGCGGCCATTCTCCGCCTGGAAACGGGAAAAAGCGGCGCAGGAAAAAGCATTGGAATTCCTGGAGTTGGCCCACCTGGCGGATCGCAGAAATGAGCTGGCCAAAAACCTGCCTTACGGAGAGCAACGTCTGTTGGAGATTTGCCGTGCCCTGGCTTCTGAGCCGGACTTGCTGATGCTGGATGAACCCTGCGCCGGCATGAATCCGGTCGAAATGAACACCTTAGCCGAGTTTGTCCACCGGATTAGAGGCCTCGGGAACAACGTCTTTACATCGAGCACAACAGTCGGTTTATCATGACGGTAGCCGAACGGATTGTGGTGCTGAACACGGGAAGAAAATTCAAAGAGGGCACCCCGATCGAAATTGAAGCCGACAGCGGCGTCCAGTATCTACCTGGGTGAAGAGGAAGGCGCTGATGCTTAAAGTCGAAGGTATTCATACCCAGTATGGCAAGATCAAGGTGTTGAGTGATGTCTCATTTGAAATCAGCCCTGGTGAGATTGTTGCCCTGATCGGGACCAATGGAGCCGGGAAAAGCACCTTTCTGAAGACCATTTCCGGCCTGGTTCGCCCCACTCAGGGGCGAATCACCTTTATGGACAAGAATATTCAAGGGCTTGCCCCGGAGAAAATCGTCGGTGCAGGCATCGCCCATGTCCCTGAAGGACGCAATGTTTTTGCCCGGCAAACGGTCATGACCAGATCTGCAAATCAACGCCTTTATCCGAAAGGATACAGTTGAAATCCAAAAAGACATCAATCGTTTCTTTGAAATTTTTCCGATTCTGGGGGAACGCCGCAATCAGTTGGCCGGTACCCTTTCCGGAGGCGAACAACAAATGTTGGCCATTGCCAGGGGCCTTATGGCCCGGCCTAAACTCCTCCTCCTGGATGAGCCTTCGATGGGGCTGTCGCCTTTATTGGTCCATGAAATTTTCCGGATCATCCGCCAACTTCATGACGAAGGAATAGCGATTGTGGTGGTGGAGCAAAATGTTAAGAAAGCCCTCAAAATCACCCAAAGGGCCTATGTTATGGAGCTGGGAAAAATTCTTTATCACGGCGCTTCGAAGGATCTAGTGGCCGATGACCGAGTCCGAAAATGTTATCTGGGAGAAGTGTAAGTGTGATTGAAATCGTTTTATTGACAAGAGCGGTCAGTGATTTTGGCATGCGGAAGTGTAGCATAGGTGTAGGTGTGGCATCCATTTATTAAATTAAAAGGAGACGTGAAATGTTCAAAAAAAGTTCTATTTTTATGGTAGCACTGTTTTTGCTGTTAGCAGGCACTGGGTGGGCAAAAGAAGGGGTTGATGACAAAAACAAAATCATTAACATTGCCGGCTACGATGCCTGCACCGGAAAGTACGGCGACTATGGCAGCGGGAACAAAAAGGGGTCAGGAACTGGCTGTTGAAGAGATCAACGAAATGGGCGGCATTCAAGACGGGCCGTTAAAGAGCTACAAGTTGAAACTGACTTTTTTCGATGACCGCGGCGACCCTAAGGAGTCTGCCAATGTGGCCAAGAAAATCTCCTCCAGCGACTATCTGGTTGCATTGGGGCCCACCATGAGCTCCTGTGCGCTGGCCGCAACACCCGTCTATAACCGTAACGGCGTTCCCAATATCATTACCTACGCCAATGCCAACACCCTTACCGAACAGGGGTTTGACAACGTTGCCCGTTTGACATACACCACCCGAAGTATCGCACAAGAAATAGCAATGACCGTCAAGGACAGATTCAAAAAGACAGTGTTGCCATCATCAGCGAAAATGCGGACTATGGGCAACAGCTCCTCAAGGGCTTCAAGGAAAAAGCATCGGAGATCGGCATAAAAGTCGTCAATGAAAGCGTGGTCACACCTGGGCAAGATATTGATTTTAAATCCGTTCTGTTGAAAGCCAAATCAGAAAATCCCGGTATGCGGCCAATTTTTGTCACCTATAACGAAGGCGGTATGCTGGTGGAGCAGGTACGCCAAATGGGTTGGGACATTCCCATTTACGGTCCGGATGGACTGATAGAACCCAAGTTCTTTGAACTGGCCGGTGATGATATGGGGGAAGTGTATATCTTGTTGTCGCCGACAGTGGATGTGACACGGCCTGCAGCAAAAGTTCTGGTGGATCGCTGGACTCCAAAATATGGCGGATTTCCTCCTCTGGCAGCCATTTACGGCTATGATGCGGTAAAGGTTGCAGCAAAAGTTGTTGAGCTGGGTGGAGTTGACCGCAAATCCTTTATCAAGAACCTGAAAGAAGTCAAGGTGGAAGGCGTCGGAAACCCGATGTACCAGTTTGATGCTACTGGTGAGGGCAGCAGTCCGGTTTTTGTGACATCTCCTGCAAGCGAGGTCAAGCAGAGTAAATAAATACCGTCGGCCAAAGCTTAAGGTTCAGTATATCACATTCTGTTAAGAAAATCATAGCCCTGACTCGTCAATAATAACGATGGTTTGGGCTATGATTGGTTAAATAAGATTGATACGGGTACAACACTGTCCGAATCAAGATGGCCGAACTTCGACCAATGCAACCGTGATAGTCAAATGCTCAAATGGAGATGGAATGAATAGTAAAAATTATGACATTGTCATTGTCGGCGGAGGTATAATGGCAGCTCAACCGCCTACTACCTGATGAAAACCGCACCGTATCTGCGCGTGGCTGTCATTGAAATGGACCGGACCTACAGTCGCGCATCCACCACCCTGTCCATGGCCAACGCCAGAATCCAGTTCAGCTTCCGGCCCAATGTTCAGATATCCCAATATGCATTTGAAGTTCTGGAAAATTTCGAGCAGGAAATGGCGATTGACGGCATTGAGCCTTCGATCAGGTATCGCCGGGAAGGCAACCTCTTTATGGTCAATGAAGAAAACCGGATTGCTGCGGACACCGCCTTGAAAATGCAGCAGGACCTTGGTTGCGACATTGAATGGTGGACGCCGGAACAGGTTCGAGATCGTTTTCCGCTCTACAATCCCGAAGGATACGTGGGGGCATCGTTTGGCCCCAAAGACGGCCATCTGGATGCGTATGGTGTACTGATGGGTACCGGGCAAAAGCCATATCCCTGGGGGCGGAATTTATCCATGCTGAGGTATCTGAAATCACCAAGACCGGCAATCGGGTTGCGGGTGTTCGCCTGAAGAGCGGAGAAGATATCAGTGCCGGTGCCGTGGTAAATTGCGCAGGCGCATGGTGTACAGAGATTGCCCGGACCGCCGGCGTGCATCTGCCGGTTGAGCCGGTCAAACGCCAGATATTTGCGCTGGACACCAAGGTCAAGCCGGATGGACCACTGCCGCTGACATATTTCTACCTTCCGGATGTATTTCAGAACCGAAACCGGTGGGCTGATTCTTTTTGGCAAATCCCTGCCAGTAATCCGGTGGGAATTTCCTTTTCATGGGATGAAAAAAGGTTTTACGATCTGTTATGGGCAGAGCTTGCCGAGTTTGTTCCCGAATTTGAAGAATTAAAATTGGTTCGCGGGTGGGCCGGCCTGTACGCTATGAACACGCTGGATGAAAATGCCATACTGGGAATGGCCGGAACTAGAGGGGTTGTTTCTGGCCAATGGCTTTTCCGGACATGGGCTGCAACAGGCTCCGGCAGTTGGGCGGTATATCGCCGAGTTGATTACTCAACAGGCCCACGCCATGGATCTCTCCATGTTCAGCCCGGTACGCATACTGGAGAACCAGCCTTTACAAGAGACTGGAATTTACTAATAAATTATTAATGGAATATCATGGTACTGACTTTAATGGAAGGAAACGAGGCCATTGGTTGGGGAGCGATGGCTGCTGGTTGTAACTTTTTTGCCGGTTATCCGATTACCCCGGCGACAACAATTTACAATACCATGCTCAAGCTCCTGCCGCCCAAAGGTGGTGTCTGCCTCCAGGGTGAGGATGAAATCGCCTCCATCGGATTCTGCCGGGCGCTTCGATGTCGGGCATGAAGACCATGACCGCTACTTCAGGTCCGGGAATCAGTCTTTACAGCGAGCAGATTTCCTTTGCCATCGGCAGCGAGATCCCCATTGTCATTGTCGATGTGCAACGGTTGGGACCATCCACCGGATCTGCTACCAAAGCAGCCGATGGGGACATCCAGTTCCTGCAATGGAGCAACAGCGGGGGATTGCCGGTAATTGTGCTGGCGCCGGTGGATGTAAAAGACTGTTATGTGCTCACCATGCAGGCTTTTAACCTGGCTGAACAATATCGGTGTCCGGTTTTTGTGGCTGCCAACAAGGAAGTCTCCATGACTCGCGAGACGATTGATCTGGATGAACTGGATCTGCCGCAGATTATTAATCGCAGAACTGCTGAAGTGGATCGGTCTTTTTTGCCATTTGGCGTGCAGGATGACCAACTGGTGCCGGATTTTCTGCCTATCGGCGGCGAACGACTGGTTAGGCAAACCTCCTCGACCCATGGAACTGATGGCTACATCATACCTGATCCTGAGCAGATAGCCAAAATTCAGAAGCGGTTGGATGATAAACTGCAAAAAAATATCTCTGCGTTTACGTATTACGATGAATATGAGGTCCCGGGCGCCAAGACATTGGTGATTGCCTACGGGGTAACCGCCCGTGCGGCCTTGACGGCGGTGAAAAAAGTCCAGCATACCGACGCAAAAGCATCCCTGTTGATCCTGAAAACCCTGTGGCCCGTTCCTGAACAGCTGATTTTGGCAAAGGCCGCGCCGTACCAGCGGGTGGTTATGGCGGAGATGAATCTGGGCCAGTATGTCCGGGAACTTCAGCGGCTGTTGGCCGATAAAAAAGTCGACTTTTTGGGACAGATGAATGGAGAGTTGATCAAGCCGGGGCAGACTTCAGGAGGTGATTCAAAATGGATAGTCTATTAAACAGCAAACGTCCCCCCGTATTCTGTCCGGGGTGTTCCCATGAGCAGGTTTTGCATGCTCTGGATCAGGCATTGATGCGTATGGGGTTTTCCGGGAAAAGATGTGGTTATCGTATCCGATATCGGCTGTTCCGGCCTGTTCGATACTTTTTTAACACCCATGCCTTTCATGGCCTTCACGGCCGGGCCCTAACCTATGCCACCGGGATCAAGATGGCCCGGCCTGATTTAAAGGTAGTCGTGACCATGGGCGACGGAGGCTTGGCATCGGCGGTGCCCATGTATTGAGCACCTGTCGGCGGAATATTGACCTGACGCTTTTGGTTCTCAATAACTTTAACTACGGCATGACGGGTGGGCAGTGTTCTTCGACGACTCCCCAGGATGCACAGGTGGGCTCCGGTTTTTTGAACAAGCTGGAAAAGCCCATTGATATTTGTCAGGTCGCGGGGGCCGCCGGGGCGGCTTATGTAGCCCGCACCTCCACCTACGATAAGGGGCTGGTGGAAGGCCTGGAAGCGGCCATGGCATTTGACGGGTTTTCGCTGGTCGACATCTGGGGAATTTGTCCCGGCCGTTACACCCGCGGTAATAAAATCACCCCCAAGAAGATCGAAACGGATCTGGGCAAGCTCCCGGATTTAGGTGATTACCTGATCAGCAATGCTCGATCGGAATATGGCTGGGCGTACCGGCAAGAGGCGGCAAAGCTCCTCCCCGCAACCGACCCGGTTGGTATTGAACCGACCTGCACCGCGCCACAGCAGGGCCGCGTGGAAGTGGTTGTACTGGGAAGTGCCGGGCAGCGCATTATTACAGCCGGAGAGCTGCTCTGTCTGGCTGGCGCTGCGGCGGGATGTCACGCGGCACAGAAGAGCGATTATCCGATTACCGTCATGCGGGGTCACTCGGTGAGCGATATCATCCTTTCCGACACCGAAATTGAATATACCGGGATTGAAAATCCTTCGTAGTCATTGCCCTGGCAGCGGAAGGCGTCAACCGCCGGAAGAAAATGCTGGCCCATCTTGCACCGGAAGCCCTGGTCATCAAAGCGTCCGGCATTGAACTGCCGCCGTGTCAGGCGTCTATAATCGAGATTGACTGTAAAGCCGAAAAAATTAAGTCCCAGGATTGGGCGCTGGTTGCCTTGGCTGTCCTGGCCCAGCAGAATAAAGTGTTGACCATGGATATGCTCAAGGCTGCTTTGCAGTTGCGTTTCAAGGCCGGGCAATATGAGACGGCGATCGCCATGCTGGAAAAAGCGGTTGTGTCCCTTTGCAATAAATGATGCAAATGATGCGGTCATCCGTGATGGGTTGCTGATCAGATATTTGCTCAGAACGCTTTTTGCACGAGCGTCTCTATAATATCTGGTTGCACCCTGACGCAAAACCCCTGTTCCCCGGGCCGCCATAACGACATTTATTGCACCCTTATGCCCACGGCATTCTCGTCCGTTCTGCCTGCCCCCTTGATTGAAGAGATGGGGGAAGGTGTGGAGCTCGAAAACAAAGGCAAACCGCACAATATCATCGAGATCCTGACGGAACGAAGCGAGTCATAATCGACGATAAAAAACTGGAGAAAATAATGAATATACTGGTTTGTATCAAACAGATTCCGGATATGGAATCAAAATTCAAGGTGGGGGAGATGGTACCTGGTATGACAGCGCCGATCTCGCCTGGCGGATGAATGAGTATGATGAATATGCGCTCGAGCAGGCGGTGCAGCTCAAGGAAAAGACCGGTGGCGATCTGACCGTGCTTTGCATTGGCCCCGAGCGGGTGAAGGAGACGATGAAGAAGGCGCTGGCCATGGGCTGCGACCGCGGCGTCCATGTGGTCGATGACGCCTCATTTAACAAAGGCCCATTTGCCATTGCCTCGATAATCGCCGAGTTTGCCGGGCCGAAAAAAATTTGCCATGATATTCACCGGGATGCAGTCCCAGGACCGGGGCAGCGCCCAGGTAGGTGTCCTGGTCGCCGAGATGCTGGGGATGCCCTGCGCCACGACTATCGTCGATTTCAACTTCGAGAGCGGCCTGATCTCGGTAAAACGGGAATTGGAAGGTGGGGTCAAGGCCAAGCTCACCGCCTCGGTACCTGCGCTTGTCACCTGCCAGCTTGGCCTGAACAGCCCGCGCTATCTGACCTTGCCCAATATCCTTGAAGGCCAAAAAAAAGGAGCTGCTTACCATTCCGGTTGCCGATCTTCTGCACGCGCCGGCCCTGGAGGAGACCACCTCCCTGTACTTGCCGAAAAGAAGGGAACCGGTCTGATTCTGAGGGGGATGTTGCCGACTTGCCGACCGGTTGATCAAGATTCTGCAAGAGAAAACCGCCGTTTTGGCCTAAGTAGGACCCTATGAAAACACTACTTGTTGCGGAATATAGAGAAGGAAAGCTGCTTGGCTGCGTGAGCGAATTGATGGCCTTTGCCAAAAAACTTGGGGCGGAGAGCTATTTTTGGCCGGCTCAGAAAATGCTTTACCGAAATTTGCCGGGAAGCCGGTATCTCGCTGATGCTGCGGTCTGCGGTGAGTTCAATCCGGACGGCCATAAACAGTTGCTGCTTGAGGTTATTGCCCAAGAAAAACCGGATATGGTGGTCTTCAGCCACTCATCGTACGGTTGGGATCTGGCTCCTCGGATTGCCTTTGCGCTGAAGGCGGCGCAATTCTCCGAGGTGGTGGATATCGTCGATGGCGTGCCTGTCTTACCGGTATGCAACTCCAAGCTGCTCCGAAAGGTCGCCGCGAAGACAGCAGTCACGGTCTTGACCCTGCAGGCAGGGGCGTTCAGCCTAACAGAGGAGCCAGCCGGTAGCCCGTCAATTGTGAAAATTGGTACTGCCGCCACCGGCAAACTGGTGTTTGGGGGCTATGAACAGGCTGAAAAGGGTGGGGTCTGACCTGACCAAGGCCCAAGGCGATAGTGAGTGCCGGCCGTGGTATCGGGAAGCCTGAAGAATATTGCAATTATTGCCGAATTAGCCCAGGCCCTGAAGGGTGAATACGGGGCCAGTCGCCCTGTCGTCGATGCGGAATGGGCCGAGCATAACCGACAGGTTGGGACTACTGGTCAGATTGTGGCGCCGAAGCTTTACCTGGCCTGCGGTATTTCCGGTGCCATCCAGCATCTGGCCGGGATGAAGAAGTCCGAGTTCGTGGTCGCCATCAACACCGACCGGGACGCCCCTATCGGCGAGGTTGCGGACGTCTTGGTCGTTGCCGACCTGAAGGCTTTCGTCCCTCTGCTTACAGAAAAAATTAACGCCCTTTAATGCTTAGTTGCTCCTAAATGTATACAATCATGATGTACTTCAACTCTTATATATCGAGGAACTAAGACATGAAAATTCTTGTTGGCTATCGTGGTACCAATCTTGGCAAAGATTTACTTGAGCTCGCAGTTGAACACGCTGAAGCCTTTGCTGGGGAAATATATTTGATCACTTCGACTGCCCGGCGGAGAAAAAAATACCCAACAAGAGATTACCGAGGCATATATTTCTCGAAGAAGCCAAAAAATTCCTCGATACACGGGGAATCAAGAACGAGACCCATCTCCTTATCCGTGGGGTAACTGCTGGGGAAGAT
>CAWDRB010000005.1:0-176324 GCA_963804605.1 uncultured delta proteobacterium | reverse complement strand
GGAGATCGAGACCGATAAGGCCGCGGTCGAGATACCCTCCCCCTATACCGGGACGGTGCGCGAGATTCTGGTTGAGGTCGGTGATATGGCCGTCGTCGGCGATGTGCTGATAACCTTTGCCGCTGCTGCGGATAAGATCGGTCCCCCGCCGGCACCAACCGACACCTCACGCAACAGGACAGAGGCCGTAGAGAAATTCACTGCCCGGCAACCTGCGGCCGAGAATAAAAAAAGAACCCCGGTTCCGGCTTCGCCCTCGACCAGAAGACTGGCACGGGAATTAGGGGTCGATCTGCATGCGGTCACGCCAACCGGCTCGGGCGGCATTGTCACCAAGGAAGATGTCGAAAACCACGCCCGGCAGAAGACCACCGCCAAGCCGAGCGACAAAGCATCCGAATCCCCGGCGTCGACTCCCCCGACACCAGCTGCACCGCAGCCCGCAGCTCCCGGCCGGAGCAGCCTGCCGGACTTTACCAGATGGGGCGAAATCGAGCGGTTGCCGTTTCGTTCGATCAGACGGGCAACAGCCAACCAGATGACCAGTTCCTGGACCCAGATCCCCCATGTGCACAGCCAGGATACTGTCGACATCACCAAGCTCGAGGCCTTTCGGCAAAAGCATAAGTCGGAAATCGATGCCGCCGGCGGCAGGCTGACCATGACTCTTTTTGCCATCAAGGCGGTCGCCACTGCTCTGAAGACGTATCCCTCTTTCAACGCCAGCCTTGACCTGCAGACCCAGGAAATCATCGTTAAACGCTTTTTTAATATCGGCATCGCCGTGGATACTGCCAAAGGGTTGATGGTCCCGGTCATAAAAGACGTAGATCGCAAAAGCATCAAGGAACTGGCGATCGAGGTGAACGGGGCCATTGACCGGGTGCGCGCCGGCACCCACAGCCGCGAGGAGATGCAGGGCGGCACCTTTACCATCAGCAACGCCGGCGCCATTGGGGGCAGCTCCTTTTCGGCCATTATCAATTATCCAGAGGTGGCCATCCTCGGATTGGGCCAGGGACGGATGCAGCCCGCGGTCGTCACCGATGAGCGCGGCGGGCACCAGATCATCCCCCGGCTGATTATGCCGATCGTCCTCTGTTTCGACCATCGGGTCGTTGACGGCGCCGATGCAATTCGTTTTCTGCGCCTGGTAATCGATGCCCTGGAAGATCCCGATGAACTGCTCATCACCATGATATAGGAGAGGGTGCGGATATGGTAATGGGCGATATGGAAATGAACACCGACCTGTTGGTTATCGGTGGCGGCCCGGGAGGATATGGTGCTGCTTTCCGGGCGGCCGATCTTGGCCTCGATGTGATCATGGTCGATCCCCTGCCCCGCCCGGGCGGACTTTGTCTGCACCAAGGCTGCATTCCCTCGAAGACCTTTCTGCATCTTACCGAACTTATTGTCGATGCGGCCCGAGCTAAACATATGGGCATTACCTACGGTGATCCGACAATTAACCTCGATGCCATGCGGGCCTGGAAAGAACAGGTCGTCGAATCAATGGCGGAAAACCTTGCCACCCTTGCCAAGCGGCGCGGGATCCTGCTCATCCAGGGAATGGCCGGCTTTGACAGTTCAACCAGCGCACGAATTACCGGGGCAGACATCAGCCGGGTACGTTTTACCCACGCAATTATCGCCACCGGCTCCCGCCCTCTTGAATTACCGGGGATACTCCGCACGCCACAGGGGCGGATCATGGATTCTGCGGCTGCTCTCACCCTCCCTGACATCCCGAAAAATCTTCTGGTTGTCGGCGGCGGCTATGTCGGTCTGGAAATCGGTTCGATCTACGGCGCGCTTGGCAGTCGGGTCACCCTGGTGGAACGCGAAAAGCGTTTACTCACCCAGATCGATGATGATCTGGTGCAGCCGGTACAGAAGCGATTGTCCGAACTGTTTGCCGACCTCCTTTTTGGGGTACAGGTGGACGCCCTGCAGGAACAAAACGATGGTGTTACCGTTCGCTGGCAGCAGGACGGAAAAATCGAGCAGCATCACTTCGACCGCGCCCTTATGGCTATCGGTCGAATCGCCAACAGCAGTGATCTCGGCCTGAAACATACCGAGGTGGAGCTTGACAACCACGGCTTTATCCGAATCAACGGGCAGCAGCAGACCACTGATGCGCAAATCTTTGCCGTCGGCGATGTCGCCGGGGGGCTAATGCTCGCCCATAAAGCCACCCGTGAAGGAAGGGTAGCAGCCGAGGTCATCAGCGGCATAAAATCCAGCTTTGATGCCCGCGCTCTGCCGGCAGTGGTCTACACCGATCCGCAGATCAGCTGGTGCGGCCTAACTGAACAACAGGCAGCCCTGGAAGACATCGCCTGCAGCGTGCAGAAATTCCCCTGGAAATATTCCGGCAGGGCTCAGACCATGGGCGTAACCGATGGTTTCACCAAACTGTTGACCGATCCGGAATCAGGCCGTATTCTTGGCGCCGGCATCACAGGCCGGGGCGCCGAAAACCTGATCAGTGAAATGGCCCTGGCTATCGAAATGGGAGCCCTGGCTGAAGATCTCGCCCTGACCATCCATCCTCACCCGAGCCTATCGGAAACCGAGGCGGAGGCGGCGGAAATATTTCAAGGCAGTCCGACCCATATGCTGCCATCGACCAGATAATTGTGCTAAAAGACAGCGAATAAAATTTCTTTATCTTGAATTTATAGTGTTAGGGAGGCGGTTTATGAAGATTGTGATTGTCGGAGGTGGTGCAATCGGCAGATTGTTCGGCTATTTTTTGATCAAAGGCAATAATGAAATCACTCTGATCGATATTGACCAGACCACTCTGGGCGCCCTGCAGGAAAAGGGCATTGGCCTTATCGCCGGTGACGACCAGCATCCTGATGAAGCCGAATCTTTCCCCGTGCAAGCCCTCTTTTCCGCCGACTCTCTCACTGAGGCGGACCTGGTTCTGCTGCTGGTGAAATCCCAGGACACCCTGGCCGCAGTCCAGGATGTCGCCCATCTCATCAGCGAGTCCTGTCCCTTGCTGTGCATTCAGACCGGGCTCGGCAACCTGGAAGTCGCCGCTAAAATCGTGCCGAAAGAGAACATCCTGCTGGGCATCACCTTTATGTCCGGCACCGCGTTGAGCGACGCCCGAGTCAGGCAGGGCGGTGGTCTGGCCAGGACCTATGTCGGTGAAATAAACGGCAGCTTCTCTAAACGACTGGAAAATATCAACCATGTGTTCAACCATTGCGGCATCGAGACGCAAATGGTCAAACGGATTATCGGCAGATTGTGGTGCAAGGTTATTACCTATTCGGCGATCAATCCGGTATCGGCCATCCTGCAGGTACCGAACGGCTCGCTCACCTCGAAGATGGAATCGATCACCCTGATGAAACGGCTGCTCGATGAAGGACGGGCAGTAGCCAATAGCTGCTCCATCGAACTGGTCTATCCCGATCTGTACGAACTGCTCTTTGACGCATGCGAGAAAAGTGCCAACAATCTTTCTTCCATGCTGCAGGATATCTTCAACGAGACGCCCACTGAGATCGACGCCCAGAACGGGGCGATCTGCCGCTATGCGGAAGAAAACGGGGTGAAGGTGCCCACCCACCAGACTATGGTGGAATTGATTAAACTGCTCGAATGCTGGAAGCCGGGAGTTGAGCAACCGTAAAGGTGGCAAGATAAAAGAGAACACCGGGTAACTCAAAGTGGGGGGATGCTATGGCCGATTGGCACAATATTCTCATTGCGGTTGACGAAATGGATTCTTCACTCCGAGCAGTCAGATATGTCGGACAGATAATCCGAGACGTCAAAAATGCCTCGATCTGCCTCCTGCATGTTTATCCCGAACCGCCGCCGGATTTTCATCAGCGGGGCGGCGAGCTGTCGGAATACCAGGCCCTGCGCATAGTCAGGGCCGAACATATCTTTGCCAAATGCCTGGAAATATTGGTGAATGCCGACATTACCCGGGAATCGATTTATTGCACGACCCATATGGCAGAAGGCAAGACCATCAGCGACACCGTCCTTGAAGTACAGAAGAAAGGACAATTCGGCACGGTGGTCACCGGCAAGCGCGGGGTTTCCAAAGCGGAAGAATTCCTGTTCGGCTCCATCTCCAATGCCCTTGCCAGGCGCTGCAACGATTTCACAACCTGGATAGTGGGGTGAATCATGGTTGACTGGAACCAATTTCCACCCCGCATCCTGCCGCTGCTCAAAAGCCATAACGCCATGAAACACCAGCGTCGCCAACCAACAATATTTGGTGACACCAGTGATTTTACCCGGATAGATTATGGTGATATCATTCACGTAGACAACAAGTATTTCCTGGTAGTCGGCTATACCAAAGAGGGCAGGTTTGGCATTGAAGAACAGCCAAAGCAGTGGGTACCAAAAGTGTATGACCTGGAATCAGGAGAGAGGAAAATTCTCAAGCTGGTCTTCTACGAAAACTTCACTCTGACGCTTGGCCCTTTTAAAGTAACCTGCTACCGCAGGCCGGAAAAAGAAGGACAGGTGCTGGATCTGGTGCACGGCAATTTAATGTTTATGCAAGGATATTCGGTTCTTGACGAGGCCGGAAACCTGGTCCGGGTGCTGGATATCATCCAAGGCACCCGACTGGACACAGCAATCGGCAGGATAGACTGTGACCATGATATATATATGGCATGTCATGCGGAAGATTTCCTGCGCCGCTTCCTTCGTTCGGTGGAGGCGATTGTCCTGCTCCACAGCCACGGTTTCAAACACGGGGATATCAGAAGAGATCACATTCTCATCGACCAGAAGGACGGACACTTTCGCTGGATAGACTTTGATTACGATTTCTATCTCCCCGAACGGCCTTTCGCCCTGGACCTGATCGGCCTTGGCAATATACTGCTCTATATCCTTGGGCGAAGAAACTTTCGGCCGGCCGATGTTCTGAACGATCCAGAGCTGGGCGAAAAAGTTTTTGCAAGCCTGCATGGCAATGATCTCTCTCTACTGTCCAAAGACAGGATTTTCAATCTGAAAAAAATCTATCCCAGAATGCCGAAATGCTTCAATGATATTCTCCTGCATTTCAGTGTCGGCACCAGCGTTATGTATGACACAGTCACCGAGTTTTATGATGACCTGGCAGCAAGTATCCGACAGGTATACGGTTGATGGTGGAAGAGGGATCGCCGGTCGACAAATTATTGTTCCATACGTATAGTTAAAGAACTCCCCCCGATAAGTCGATTTTCAAGATGACTAATCCGAAAGCTTCGGCAGAGGAAATTATATGAATTCACATGAGATTTTCGCAACAGCCTTGCAATATGAAGAAAAAATCAGAGATTTTTATCGTTCGGCGGAAGATAGAATCGACGATACGCGCGGCAAGGACATTTTCCGGGCTCTCGGCGACGATGAACAAGGCCATATTGATTTTCTGCGCTACAGTCTCGAACAATTAAAAGCCAATGGGGCCATTGATGTCAATCGGCTGGTATCCTCAATTCCCACCTTAAACCAGCTTGAATCAGGGATAGACAAGTTGCAGACGGAAATCCCCCGGCAGATGCTGGGAGATATCAAATCGGCACTGGCCGGCGCCTTGAAACTGGAAAAAGAAACGTCGGCTTTTTATCGCGATGCCTGCGGCAAAACGGAAGGCCACATAAAAATCGTCTTCGAAAAATTACTGGATATTGAAGACCGCCACGTTGACGTGGTGCAGATCGAACTGGATCATGCCCAGCACAACGGGGTGTGGTTCAATTTCATGGAAGTGGATCTTGAAGCAGATTAACCTCTGCCGGGGCAAAAAGCAGTAACCCCTAAAAAATGAGAAACTCTGGCAAATGCGGCATACCACCTTGCTGCGAGCAGACGTAGGCGGCAACCCTGTTAGCCTGTTCATTGATCTCGCCCAGCGACAACCCCCGCAGATAGCCGATAATAGCTGCAGCCGTAAAAGAATCGCCGGCTCCGATGGTATCTTCAACCTGGGTAACGATACCCGGATGCTCCGAATAATTAGCCGGCGTAAGGAGCAGGCTGCCCTTATCACCTCTGGAAAATATCGCCATTGCCAGATCATAGCGCATGATAAGCGCCTGCAGCCATGTATCACTCGATTCCTGCAGAGCAAGCAAATCGGCCAAGACTGGCAGTTCCTCCTCACTTAGTTTCAAGATATCGGCCCGTGCAAGAGAATTTTCAATCACCTGCCTGGAATAAAAATCCTGGCGAAGATTGATATCAAAAACCCTTACAGTCTCCGGCCTGAGACTATCGAGATACTCATAAATTACCCGGCGTGAGCGTTCTGAGCGCTGGGCCAGCGAGCCGAAACAAATGGCATCCAACCTGGTGTTAAGCCTTGCTGCATAATCATTTATCAGCAGATGATCCCAGGCCACCTCATCAGGAAAAAGATAACTGGCCTTGCCTTCTTTATCAAGGGCAACAGAGACATATCCCGTAGGATATTCATCAGATATGGCAATCGCGGCAATATCGACGCCGCGCCCTTGCAGTTCAGCAAGTGCCTTCTGCCCCCGGGCATCACCGCCGATGGTGGTGATGGGAATACCCTTGGCCCCAAGTGCGCTAACATGGTAGGCAAAGTTTACTGGCGCCCCGCCAATGACCTCGCCATCCGGCAACACATCCCAGAGCAGTTCCCCGATCCCCGCTATGGTATATTGTTTCATCTCTTCTCCCTTCGTTGCGGTGCAGCTTGTATGATACAATAACACTCCCAGCAACAAAACGTAATAATTTCAAAAACCATATCCTCTTCGTGCCTTGCGGTTGTAATAAAGAGCGGAGATGACTATAGACAGAGATAAAAAATTTTAGGCACCTTATGACAGCGTATACATTTATCGAAAGAAAACTGCAGCAGGGCCAGATCATTCTCCTTGATGGCGCCACCGGGACCGAACTTGAAAAACGCGGGGTGCCGATGAACAGTAAAGCCTGGTCTGCAGCAGCAAATATCACCCATCCGGAAATAGTGCAGGCGGTCCACGAAGACTATATCCACGCCGGGGTCGATATCATAACGGTCAACACCTTTTCGACCGCCAGGCATATGCTTCTTCCTGCCGGGCTTACCGGACAATTCGAACAGTTGAATCGCGCAGCAGTACAATTGGCTCTTCAGGCCCGTGAAAAAGCAGCGACCTCTCCTGTCGCTATCGCCGGTTCCATAGCGCCGACCACCTTCTGCTCTGATTCGACGAAATGCTATCCGCCGCTCAGTGAGGCTTTCTCCTGGTATGTCGAACAGGCCGAGCTTCTGGCGGAATGCGGGGTCGACATACTGCTCATCGAAATGATTGAAGATATTGAACAGGGGTCACTTGCCGTGCAGGCAGCCTGCCGCACCGGCCTGCCGGTCTGGCTGGGTTTCAGCTGCCGGCGTAATGACGCGGGTGACATTATGCTCTGGGAACGTGGACACAGCCTCGTCGAGGGGGTGCAATCCATTTCCCGGATTGGTGGCTCTGCAGCGCTCATTATGCATACCGATGTTGCCGATACTACAGAGGCTTTAACCGTGTTGCAGAGCTGTTGGCCGGGAACCCTCGGAGCCTATGCCCATTCCGGACGTTTTATCATGCCGAGCTGGCAGTTCAATAATATCATTTCCCCTGCAGAGTATGGTGTGGCAGCAGAGCAGTGGATCAAAATGGGCGCGACAATTATCGGCGGCTGCTGCGGTATCGGTCCCACCCATATTCGCGAGCTGAAAAAGTGCTGCAGCAGGCAAATATCTCTCGCTTGAAAAATATGCGGCACTACTCCCCAGCGAAAAAAATTATCACAAATGAAATCAAGATATTCTGACATCTTCACCATCAATAAAAACATTTACCAGCGACCATTTTTCCCTGGAAAAAAAAATTACTTTTAGTGCATAATAAAAAAATAATTGTATTCCTGAAATTTTAGTTTATATAGTCGATTTTAAACTCCCCCAATCCCGTTCCTGGGATTGTCGGGCCACTTCTCAATCTTTATATATCTGGAGTCTCGGAAATGTTATATCCCCCTGAACTAGGCGATGATCCACTGTTTCCTCGTGCTGAGGATTTTTCCATTGTTTTCAAAGACCAGGAGACCGGTATGGGAGTAATCACCTACCGATCCTTTGAAAAGGGTGAGATTATGGCCAGGATTGCCAGACAATCAGTGCCCGATATTAGACAACATACCCTGCAATTATCAAAAACAAGTCATAATTACGACCCATATTTCTCTGGATATTTCCTGCATTCCTGCGCTCCGAACGTGTCGGTCAACATGAAAAAAATGACTGTAACGGCACTGGAGGATATTGAGGCGAACAGCTACCTCTATATGGATTATGCTGAGACGGAAGACTATCTCTTTAAACAGTTTCCCTGCTCTTGCGGGTCGGAAAACTGCCGTGGCTGGATCACCGGCAGGCTGGAAATACCCTATCAAAAACCAGCATCAAACCGCAAAACAAAAATCATCCTCACCAAACAAATCGGCGTGTCTATTGTCGGCTAATGAAAATCGAGCAACCTTATGGTGGCTGGTGGGAAAGAGATGATCTTGCCTACCAGCGGCAGCATCTTCACTTTGCTGGTCGTCCGGTTGCGGATCTTGCCCGGCAGTTTGGTACTCCCGCCTTTGTTTACTCAGCTCAACGAGTCAAAGAAAACATAGCCCGGCTAAAAAATAGTTTATCGACAATCGGTGGCCAACGGCAGCACCGATTGTTCTACGCCATGAAAGCCAATCGATTTGCCCCCTTGCTTACTTTTCTTAAACAGACTGGGCTGTGCGGCATAGACGCCTGTTCGCCTGCTGAAGTCGAACACGCTCTTGGCTGTGGCTTTTCCGCTACAGATATCTCCTTTACCGCAACAAGTCTTTCTCCGCAGGATTTTAATTTGCTGGCACGCTATGATGGCCTTTTGTTTAACGCCGATTCCCTGCATGCCATTCGCGAATGGGGCAGGAGAAAACCGGGAACGGAGATAGGCATTCGCATCAACCCTGCGGCGGGGGTCAGTCGAGCCAGCAACGAGCTCCTGCAATATGCCGGTTCGGTTACCACCAAGTTCGGCATTTATCAGGAACAGTTTCAGGAAGCCCTGGCAGTCGCTGCATCGCACGGGCTGACGGTTCGCAGGATTCACTTCCACACCGGATGCGGTTATCTCACCGACCAGCTGGTGCAGTGGCAGGCAGTTTTGCAAAAATGTTTCTGGTTTATCGAGCAGGTGCCAACCGTGCAACGGGTCAATATCGGCGGTGGACTCGGTGCTCCCCATATCGCCTCGGACGTGCCGCTTGATCTGCACAAATGGGCGGAAATCATTAAAGAGCATTTCACCGCTCGAGATCTTGCGGTCGATATAGAACCTGGCGACTATCTGGTCAAAGATGCCGGTATCCTGTTGCTGGGCATCACCTTTAAGGAACAGAAAAAACAGACACATTTTCTCGGTGTGGATGCCGGTTTTAATATTGCGCCGGAACCGGCATACTACAAGCTGCCCTTGCAACCGGTACCACTCTTTTCCGGTGAATCTGATACCTACGAGCCATTTTATCTGGTAGGAAACATCAATGAAGCGCTCGATATATGGTATGAAGACCTTATGCTTCCCGACATGACAGACCAGAAATATATTGCCCTAATTAATGCCGGAGCGTATTCTTCCTCTATGGCATCAAATCATTGCATGCGCGGCCACTTCAGGGAATTTTTGCTTTTGTAATTCATTCAGCTGTCTCACTCAGGCTTAAAACCGCGACAAACAAATTGAAAACGGTGTGCATTGCTGCTACTGTCAGATCGTAAAATCGCTGTGACCTTGTTTGCAGTCGACATTACCTTCCATTTGTTCAATTAAACCTGGAGGCAGATATGAAACTCAGATACTTTTCCCATTCTTCATTTCAGATCACAACCAACGAAGGTCAAGTTCTCCTCATTGATCCTTTTATCGACGACAATCCGACATCGCCGGTTAAATCTGCTGAGCTTTCCGCTGATTTCATTATTCTGACCCATGCGCACGGCGATCATGTCGGTGATGCCTTTAAGATTGCCAAGCGGGAAAACCCTCTTTTTATCTGTGTCAATGAGCTTGCCTGCTACTGCGCCGATAAGGGATTTCGGGCCCACAACATGCATATTGGCGGGGCGCATAATTTTGATTTCGGCAGACTGAAATTCACTATCGCCCACCATGGTTCCATGACGCCGGACAACACCTATGCGGGAGAACCTGCCGGGGTGATTTTGACCATCGACGGCAAATCGCTCTACCATACCGGCGATACCGGTCTTTTTTACGACATGAAGCTGATCGGCGAAATGATCCCGCTCGATTATATGCTCCTGCCGATAGGCGATAATTTTACCATGGGCATAACCGATGCGGTGAAAGCCGTGGAACTGGCCAACCCAAAGGTAGCCATCCCCATGCACTACAATACCTTTCCGGTAATTCAGGCCGATCCGAACGAATTCAAAAAACAGGTGGAGACAATCGGCAAGAAGGCCATTGTGATGGAATTTGGTCAGGAAATCGAACTGTAGGACATTAGGGGTCGATGCCTTGATCCCGGAAGCCGCCGGGCACCACGGCCTGCCTCTTCGCGCCTCGCTCTTCACCATATTCCTGTGTATGTTGTTTGGCGCCAACGCGGTGGCGATAAAAATCAGCCTGACGGGATTGGGAGTCTTTACCAATGCGGGAATTCGTTTTGGCATAGCCTCCCTGGTCATTTTTCTCTGGGCCAGGTGGACAGGCAAGCCACTGGCCGTAACGACGGGCCAAATCCATAAGCTGGTCATTTTAGCCATGTTCTTTTTTGTCCAGCTGTCGCTCTTTTATTTCGGCCAGAGCAAAACCACCGCCTCCCACGGGACGCTGATCACCAATGTTCTGCCTTTTGTGGTTATGATCCTGGCGCATTATTTTATCCCGGGAGATACTATCAACCTGAAAAAAGTCTCCGGCCTGGTGCTCGGTTTTACCGGTGTGCTGGTACTTTTTTTCGACAATGCTGCCCTTACCGGAGACGCCCTGCAGGGAGATCTGTTTGTTCTTCTTGCAGTATTGGTCTGGGGCTGTCATGTTGTGTATATGAAGAAAATTATCGACGACTTTCACCCGATCCAGGTCACCCTGTATCCGGTAGCCATGGCCGCTTCGATGTTTTTGTTGAGCGGATTTCTGCTCGATGGCGAAATGGTGCGCTTTGTCGATGCCGCAATCATCAAGGCAATGCTCTACCAGACCCTGGTCACCGCCGCCTTCGGCTTTGTCGCCTGGAATACCATGATCCAAAAATTCGGGGCTACGGCACTCCACTCTTTTGTCTTTATCATGCCGATTTCTGGTGTTTTTCTGGGTGTAACCCTGCTCGGCGAGCCGGTTACCGCCCATCTCATATGTGCCATCGTCCTCGTGGTAACCGGGCTCATTGTGGTTAACAGGGTGAATCGAAGCCACCTGCCGGTCAAAGTTCAAGTATAAAATTATGAAGAAATTATCTCTGCTGGCGGCTGTTGTTCTTTTTGTGGCGGCCGGATCGGCATTTTTCACGGTACCCTACATAAGCAAGCTGGATGGACAGCTGACCAGCTGGTTTGAAGGCAGACGCTGGGAACTGCCCGCCCGGATCTATGCCCGGCCGTTGGAATTGTATGTCGGAAAAAAAATTACCGCTGGTTCCCTGAAAGAGGAACTGAGTCAGTTGCACTATAGCCACGAGGACATCCCCAAAAAACCCGGTGAATATAGTATTAAAGGCAACCAAATCACCATTTACAGCCGCACCTTTCCTTTTCCCGATGCTGTGCAGCCTGCTGCCTTGGTCAAATTGGCACTGCGTGACCAGACCATCACCTCTCTTGCCGATGCCAACAGCAAAGAAACCGTCAGCATGTTCCGGCTTGAGCCGGTTCAATTCGCCTCCATCTACCCAACCCATAATGAAGACCGGCTGCTGATCAAACGCGCAGATGCCCCGGAATTGCTGATCAAGATGCTGCTGCTAATTGAAGACAGGAAGTTCTATACCCATGTGGGGATCCGGCCGACGGCGATCCTCCGGGCCGCCCTGGCTAACCTGCGGGCAGGCAGGACGGTGCAGGGCGGCAGTACCCTGACCCAACAGCTGGTAAAGAATATCTTTCTCAGCAGCGAACAAACCCTGCTCCGTAAGGCAAACGAGGCCATCATGGCCCTGCTGCTGGAATACCATTATAGTAAAGACGAAATTCTTGAAACGTACCTGAACGAGGTCTACCTGGGCCAGGACGGAAAAAGGGCTATCCACGGTTTTGCCATGGCCAGCCGGTTCTATTTTGGCCGCGACCTTGGCGAACTGGAACCGGACCAGCTTGCCCTGCTGGTCGGAATTGTCAGGGGAGCATCTTACTATAACCCCAGGCATCAGCCTGAGAGGGCACTATCACTGCGCAATCAAATCCTGGGTACCCTTGCATCAGCACAGCTCATCAGCCCCGAGCAGACCGATCTGTTGCGTCAAAAGCCACTGTCCGTAACCCTGGAATCGCCATCCGGCATCACCCTCTACCCGGCATTTGTGGGGCTGGTACGCAGACAGCTGGCAAGGGATTACAAGGACGAGGATTTGCAGAGTGAGGGTTTATCAATTTTCACTACCCTCGATCCAGTTATCCAGCATAGGGCGGAAGCCAGCCTGAGCGGCGAACTTGCCGCCATCGAAAAACGACGAGGCAGCAAAAACAAAGACACACTCCAGGGAGCATTGGTTATCGCTTCAGTAGATCAAGGAGAGGTCGTCGCTGTGGTTGGCGATCGCGCCCCCGGGCAGGCGGGTTTTAACCGTGCCCTCGACATGAATCGGCCTATTGGCTCAATTATTAAACCGGCGGTCTTCCTGACGGCTCTGGCGCGACCTCAGGAATATAATCTTCTGACGACTATCTCCGACACGCCGATTACTGTGCCGATAGCCGGTGGCAAGGACTGGCAGCCGGAAAATTATGACCATATCTCTCATGGTCCACTGCCGCTCATGCAGGCGCTTATCCACTCATATAATCTTGCCACGGTGCAGCTGGGAATGACTCTGGGGCTGGACGCAGTCGTTGGCACCTTGAAAAGCCTCGGCGTACAGGAACAAATCAGTGCCTACCCGTCACTGTTGCTGGGGGCAGTCGAACTGCCGCCTCTTGAGGTGTTGCAGATGTACCAGACTATTGCGGCTGGTGGCTACCAGACCCCTCTTCGGGCCATTCTGGCCGTGACCGATCAGCAGAACGCCACCCTGCAACGTTATCCGTTAACCGTGCAGCAGACTGTAGATCCCGGTGCAATTTTCTGCCTGACAAACGCCTTGCAGGCGGTCACCACCTCTGGAACCGCCAGCTCGCTGCAACACCTTTTACCCCAAGGACTTGCCGTGGCGGGCAAGACCGGCACCACCGATAATTTACGCGATTCCTGGTTCGCCGGTTTCTCCGGCATGCATGTCGCCGTGGCCTGGGTAGGACGTGACGATAATCAGCCAACCGGTCTGACCGGGGCAACCGGCGCTCTGGGAGTATGGGCGGCTGTCATGTCCGGAATCGACACCAGTCCACTGCAATTGCAGGCACCTGAGAATATCAACTGGTACTATGCGGACAGCAACGCCGGCACAATCTACAATCAACAATGTGGTACAGATCGTCAAAAACTGCTGCCGTTTATTCGCGATGGAATCCTGCCCAAGGTCGTCAACTGCAACCGACAACTTCCCCAAAACACCATGGAAAAAACTGTCCAGAAAGGGTTAAATAATATTTTAAACTTCTTCCAGTAAAAAATTGCTCAAGACCTTCCGGTCGAGTTAACAATCGACACTCATTTTACCTGTGAAATGCCATGAACAACACCATAAAAAAAACCTGCAAACTTTTATGCACCGGAATGATAAGCGTCTTACTCTTCCAGGGTTGTGCCAGCTATTCCCAAAAAAAACCGGTCTATTATCCACCACCACCCCCAAAAGAGAAAACCCAACCAATCCCGGCACCGATCCCCGTCCCCGAACCAGTGCCCGTTCCCCAACCTGTGCCGGTCCCGGAAGCGGCACCAAGTGGAGGGGTGCCGCAACAGATCAGTCCGATCGCCGCTGACTTCAGTCGTCAGGCAAACGACCAGATTCGCCAGGGCAGATCTGATCTTGCGGCAGCAACCCTGGAAAGAGGCCTGCGCATAGCCCCAAAAGAGGCCATGCTCTGGTCGCAACTGGCAGAAATCAAACTTCAGCAGCAGCAATATCTGCAGGCTCGGTCCCTTGCCGCCAAGTCCAACTCACTGGCTGGTTCGAATAAAGCAATAACCGAAAAAAATCACTGGATTATAACTGAGTCACTGAGAAGAGCGGCTGGTCAATAGGAGCCCGCAGAGGAAGATTTGTCCCCATCTTCCAGGTTTTCCTGGAGGATGGGAGTAAGAAGTTTAATCGGCAAGAAGTTTAAAGGACAGCTTCACCCGTGCCCGAAAGAAAGCCGGTTGGTCACCTTCAACCTTCATATCCAGGGTGATGACCTCGGCGATACGCAGATCACGCAGGCTCATTCCCGCTGATTTAACCGCATTTCGGGTAGCTTCTTCCCAAGAATTAGGGCTTGATCCGACCATTTCAATAATTTTGTAAACACTCTCAGACATGGTTATTCTCCTTGGTTAAGGTTTTGCAGTGGACTACTGATTATTGATGCTTGTCCCTGGTACCTGGACCAGCATCGTTTCTTCTCAAGTAATTCCATACCATTACTGACGAACGTACTACATTCTCATGGTCTATTGGTCTGTTGCGGGTACATCCTGCGAGCTTGGCGGTGGAGATGTGGAGATTGGCTTAATCCAGCAGACCTTTTTACCTACTGTAATACGTAGTTGCATAAATTTGAAGATCAATTTTATATTGCCTGTAAAACAACTGATTTTAAGACCGTACCAAGGAAACATTTATGCGCAACAACGACATATTACGCCGCATTCGTTACATCTTCGACTTTACCGATTCGAAAATGATTGCACTCTTTAGCCTGGCCGATTATCAAATCACCCGGACGCAGCTCAGCGATTGGTTAAAAAAAGAGGATGATCATGCCTTTAAAAACTGTGGCGACATGCAGCTTGCGATCTTTCTCAACGGCTTGATCAACGATAAGCGAGGGAAAAAAGAAGGGGAACAGATACGACCGGAAAAGCGATTAAACAACAATATTATTTTGCGAAAGTTAAAAATTGCCTTCAATCTCAAAGACGATGATATCCTCAACATCCTGGCTCTTGCAGAATTACCGATGAGCAAGCATGAACTCAGTGCCTTTTTTCGCAAGCCGCAGCATAAGAATTATCGGAGCTGTAAGGATCAGGTCCTGCGCAATTTTCTGCAGGGACTGCAGCGTAAATATCGCCCGGACCAGCAACCAGAAATACCATTCACCTGGGAGTGAGTTCCTCTCAACACCTTCAAACTCATCTACCGCACCACGTTCATGAAGGCGCTGCAAGCATTTTATGGGTATTTGCTTTTATTCCCTTGCATATTCCGTAAAAGATAGTATTGTCTCGGCTATTGAATTAAATTAAGTAGGAGCACATCCCCTTCAGGTAGTCCTCGTTAACCTCGTTGTTTCCCAAGCGTCGTTCGTTGCCGTCGAAGCACATGCTGATTACTTAAAACAGTATTGCTTTTTTAGTTGCGTGTTCAAGCACAATTGCCAACCAGACGACTCTCATTTAGCTAATAGCTGACGTAGTCGAGATCACTTAAGAAGACAATTTAAAAGTATCGGATTTGTGCCGATAGCGACCAGGAAAAAGTCCGTCGCAGGTACAAAAAGTATACTGATGTATATAAGATATACTAACGGATCCAAAAGGATTCGTAGATCGAGGATCCAGGGATTAACCCCGGCATCTCACCACGAAATACAATGGAGTATTATGAGTTTTAATGATTTTCAGTTTCACCCAAAGGTAAACGCCGGCATTGCTGCCTGCGGCTATACCATTCCCACCCCTATCCAGAAAGAAGCAATCCCGGCGATCCTTGCCGGTCGCGATATGCTTGGCCTGGCACAGACCGGCACCGGCAAAACCGCTGCTTTTGTTCTGCCCATACTGCAGCGACTCCAAGACGGACCACGCAAGACAGTGCGGGCTTTGATTGTCGCTCCAACCAGAGAACTGGCCGAGCAGATTCATACCAATATCTGCGAAATGGGCAAGCAGACCGGTCTGCGCAGTGTTGTTGTCTACGGCGGCGTAGGCAAACAGCCACAAATCAGCAAAATCCGTTCCGGTGCCGAAATTGTCGTTGCCTGCCCCGGGCGCCTGCTCGATTTGCTCAACGATAAAGCTTTCAACTTAAGAGCGGTGGAAGTATTGGTCTTAGATGAGGCCGACCATATGTTCGATAAGGGATTTCTACCGGACATCAGACGGATAATCAAACAACTGCCGACCAAAAGGCAATCGCTGGTTTTTTCCGCGACCATGCCGCAGGAAATTCGTCACCTCGCCGAAGAAATTCTGTATAAGCCGGTGACCGTGCAGATCAACCACACCCTGCCCGCTCCGACTATATCCCATGTTCTCTACCAGGTGGCCAAAGCAAAAAAGACTTCCCTGCTGAAAACCATTCTTGCAGAACGGGATATGGCTTGTACGCTGATCTTCACCCGTACCAAGTACAAGGCAAAAAGTCTGGCCCTGGTGCTGGAAAAGGCCGGATTCAACGCCACCTCACTTCAGGGAAATCTGTCTCAGCAGAAACGGCAGCAGGCGATGGACGGCTTTCGTGATGGCACCTATACAATTATGGTAGCAACAGATATTGCCGCCCGGGGCATCGATGTACTTGGCATTTCCCATGTCATCAATTATGATGTACCGGACACCGCTGAGACATATACCCACCGCACCGGCCGTACCGGTCGGGCGACCCGGAGCGGAGAGGCCTTGACCTTTGCCGACCGCGAAGACGGCAAGATGATTGCGCTCATCGAACGTAATCTCGGTAAAAAAATGGTCCTCGAAGCAACCCCTGCTCATTTCGCAGCTCCCACAGTTGAAGAACACGCGGTTGAGAACAGAAGGGATAATTTTTCACGGCAAACGCCGAAAAGCAGAAAACCGGCAACAGCCACCCATGGCAAAAGCCGGCGCAGTAAGGCATGCTCGTTTGATTTTGGAACGAGCAAACCGGTCCAACGATAATCAGATTTGTCTGGATATCCAGACTTCCAGTCGAGGTATCACAGTGATAGTTCGGCTACATAAAAAAGGGTTCCCAAGGAACCCAGCAAAGAGGAGTAGTACAAGATGGCTGAAGGAACAGTAAAGTGGTTTAACGATTCTAAAGGTTTTGGTTTTATTGAGCAGGATGGCGGCAACGATGTATTTGTACATCATTCGGCAATTCAAGCTCAGGGCTTCAAATCTCTTGAAGAAGGCGCGCGAGTGACCTTCGAGGTTGTCGATGGCCCCAAAGGCCCAGCTGCTGCCAATGTTGTTCAGCAGTAACAACTAAGTTCGACCACAAAAAAAGCCTCCGCAAGCCTGCGGGGGCTTTTTTTATCCGGATTTATACCGAATACATAACTGCGAAGGAGGGAATCTTGGCCAGAACAAACTATTCATACGAAAAACGACAGAAAGAACTCGCCAAAAAAAAGAAGAAAGAAGAAAAAAAGCTGCGCAAACAGGAGAAGCAAGCAGAGCCTGATGCGCCGGTAGAACCGTCTGTTCCTGAGCAAGAATAGCACCGTAACGTCAGTACCCTGCATTTTTTTCCAGTACATTCCCGGCCAGGGGAAGTTTTCCTTTTGGCTCCATAACGAGGACACAGCATGATCACCGCTTCCAATATCGCACTTTCCTATGGCAAAAGAATCATCTTCCGGGATGTCAATATTAAGTTTACCCCCGGCAACTGCTACGGGCTGATCGGGGCCAACGGCGCCGGCAAGTCGACCTTCCTAAAGATATTGGCCGGTCAGCTCGATGCCGACCGTGGAGAAGTCAGCAAAGGTCCCGGGGAACGCATCGCCATGCTGAATCAGGACCAGTTCGCCTTTGACGAACATACCGTATTTAATACCGTGATCATGGGTCATAAAAAACTGTACAAAGTCATGGCCGCCCGAGAGGCCATCTATGCCAAGACCGATTTTACCGAGGAAGACGGTATCTTGTCCGGGGAACTGGAAGTCAAATTCGGGGAAATGAACGGCTATGAGGCGGAAGCCGAGGCCTCGGTGCTGCTCAAAGGCCTCGGCATCCCTGAAGAAATGCGCCAGAAAAAAATGAAGGAACTCGACGGCAGCGACAAGGTACGGGTGCTGCTTGCCCAGGCCCTGTTCGGTACCCCCGACATCCTGCTCCTAGACGAACCGACCAACCAGCTCGATCTGAAGACCATCAAGTGGCTTGAGGAGTTTTTGTCCCGTTTCAACAACACGGTGATCATTGTTTCCCATGATCGCCATTTTCTCAACCAGGTCTGCACCCATATGGCCGATATCGACTTCGGCAAGATTGAGGTATACGTCGGCAACTATGATTTCTGGTACGAAGCCAGTCAGCTCCATTTCCGTCAAAAAGAGACCGAGAGCAAGAAAGTCAAGGCCAAGGCGGAGGAATTAAAAGAATTTATCAGGCGCTTCAGCTCCAACGCCTCCAAGGCGAAACAGGCAACCTCGCGAAAAAAATTGCTGGAAAAATTGACCATCGACAACATGCCCAACTCATCGCGAAAATATCCCTACATCGTCTTCAAACCGGAACGAGCCTGTGGCGACATCATTTTAGAGATTGAGGGGTTGAGCAAGGAGGTCGAAGGAGTCTGCATGTTTAAAGACCTGACGCTTACCGTCAATAAGGGTGATAAAATCGCCTTTGTCGGTCCGAACAGTCTGGCTAAAACAACCCTTTTCCAGGTTCTCGCCGGCGAGCTTGAACCGGACGCAGGCAGCTTCCGCTGGGGGGTGACCATCAAAAATGCCTATTTCCCCAAGGAAAACAATGGTTATTTTGCCAACGATCAGCTGGATCTGGTCGGTTGGCTGCGGCAGTTTTCACCACCCAAAACCGATGAAAGCTTTATCCGCGGTTTTTTGGGAAAAATGCTTTTTTCCGGGGAGGAGGCGACCAAAAAGACCTCGGTCCTCTCCGGTGGCGAACGAGTGCGCTGCATGCTGTCGAAGATGATGCTCGCCGATGCCAATGTGCTTATTCTTGATGAGCCGACCAACCACCTTGATCTTGAATCGATCACATCGCTCAATAATGGTTTAATGGCTTTTCCGGAGGTCATTCTCTTTGCCTCCCATGACCACCAGTTTGTCGCAACGGTGGCCAATAGAATTATCGAGCTCACCCCGGAGGGAATAACAGACGCAATGATGAATTTTGATCAGTATCTGGAAATGAAGGAAGCAGGCTTAACCGAGGACAATGCATGCCTTGATCATGTAGCGGCTTAACAGAGAAACCGAGAAATATACCTGCCGGTCCTGCAAAAAGTCAGACAGCCGGACCGGATCAGAAAAAACAGGGTTACTTCTTCTTGCCTTTTTTATCTTTTTTCTTTTCCTTTTTACCTTTTTTATCCTTTTTATCACCTTTTGTTTTACAGACAGAATCGCTACAACATTCTTTTTTAGAATCTTTTTTCTTCTTGTCTTTCTTTTCTTTTTTTTCAGCCATCACACTTCTCCTTTTTTATGAGATGAGTCGCCATCGAATCTTACCGGCGCGCACAGCTATCTATCATTTGTCATCATCAAACAGGGTATTGTCAAGAAAGATGGCGTCGTATAACCATCTACTCTGTGGTAAATATATAAAATAGCGGTGCTCTGCTTGCGTTAAGCTGCGTTGGGAGGTAATCTCCTCCAACCCATCTCTGCCAACCTTACACAACCAGGAGGTTATGATGCCGATTATCACTATTTCCCGCGGGAGCTATTACCACGGTAAGTCAATTGCTGAAAAACTATCTGAAAGATTAGGCTATGCCTGTTTATCCCGGGACCAGATCGTTGAAAACCTCGATAGATTCCATCTCCCGGAAATCAAGCTGGTGCGAGGACTCAATGACGCGTTCTCCGTACTGGACCGTTTCCCCCATGGGAAGAAACGTTATAAAGCGGCCATTCGATCTGCAATTCTGCAGCATTTTCTACAGGGCAATGTCATCTATCACGGTCTTGTCGGCCACCATTTTGTCAGCAATATATCCCATGTACTCAAAGTTAGAATCATCGCCGACACGGAGAAGAGGGTTGCTGACGAAATGTCCCGGGAAAATATTTCCGAGGAAAAAGCCCGATACACTCTAAAAAAAGATGACGAAGAACGGCGTAAGTGGGGCATGTTCCTCTATGGCATAGACCTGATGGACCCCGAGATGTACAACCTAACCCTGCGCATAGGTCATTTATCCGAAGAGGAGGCCGTCGATCTTATCGTGAGCGCCGTCAGCTTTCCATCTTTTCAGGAAACGGAGGGATCAACAGCAGCCCTGGCCAATTCGGCACTGCATGCCCTGGTCAGTTCCAGACTGTTTGATTTTCCCAATGCGGTTGTAACCGTTGAAAATGGGGCTGTAGCAATTTCCCTGAAGATCCCCGAAGATCAGCAAACGGTTATTCGTGAACGTATCAACCAGATGCTGGCTGACCTAGCTGGTGTTGAAGAACTGGCCATTCAATTCGGCACGTATTTTTGATGGTATCGTAAAAAAATCTTCATGGTCGTTGCATGCACTTCTCTTGCAGCGGAAGTTTTTCTAATATTACGGTACGATTGAGAAAGATGGTTTCCCGGCCGTCGGGGGTTTGAAGGATTCAGGTAATCCTTTAATATCGAGATCTTGTTTGGCATAAGGACTATGCAACCGTTAATCGAAGACACAGGATGCGGGGTAAACACATGCAAACAATTGATTTAACCCATCCCATTGCACCGGATATGCCTGTCTATCCCGGTACCAAATCTCCTTTAATCAAAATAGAGAGTACTATTGACGAGAATGGTTTTCTGGAGCGAGAACTAACCATAAGCTCGCATACAGGCACACATATTGACGCCCCGGCCCATCTGATCAAAGAGCAGAATACTCTGGATCTGCTGCCGATAGACCATTTTCACGGACCGGCTCTGCTGGTGAATTTAGTCAATCTTCCCAGCAAAACCATTGCAGTAGAACAATTAGCATTGTATCAGGACCAAATTAAGCGTGTTGATTTTTTATTGCTCCATACCGGCTGGAGCCAATACTGGGGTTCTGATAACTATTTTAGCGATTATCCGGTATTATCAGATGAAGCTGCACATTGGCTGAGCACCTTTACCCTGAAAGGGTTCGGCATAGATGCCATCTCGGTCGATCCTCCGGAGAGTCATGAATACCCTGTCCACCATACCCTGTTACAACAAAATATCATTATTATTGAGAACCTTGCCAACCTGGCAGATCTTCCCGGCAATCAGTTCGAATTCTGCTGTTTCCCATTGCGCTTGAAAGACGCCGATGGCTCACCGGTACGAGCAGTGGCTTTTTTCCCGTAACTATCGCAGCTCTTCGGTTTTTACGAGTCGATCACAATTGATTGCCTTATAAAACAGGCAAAATACTCCTCAGAAATAACCAAGGCAAAGGTTTGATATACAAGGTGCAGTCTTTTGAACTGGCTTGCTACTATACATTTAGAATGTCCGAAGCCAACGATAAACCGGGCCCTTCAAGAGGTGCCCTTAAGTTACAAAAAGGAGATCGAATTTTTTAAAACGCCATTAAAACTATTAATTGACGTCAACCATCGCCGGGAATAAGCTCTGCCAAAAGATTTTTTTTATCCTTAACCAAACCCACTGTCTCAGTCCAATGAACATATTGCCGATGTACCACCAAGAGGCCATATATGAGTAAAATAATCCCCTCATGGGAAATCCTCAGTGAACTGCTCGCCACCCAAGACGGCGCGCAGATTACAAAGTTTATTGAAACACTCAGCCCATCTGAGACAGCAAGGGCCATCTCCCGTCTGGAAGAGGAAGAGCAGCAAATGCTCTTCAGTCTTCTCAGCCCTGAAGATGCCGCCGACATGATTGAGGATATTCCCGAGACCCAGGCTGCCGACCTGGTCGAGGATATGCCCTCGGCACAGGCTGCGGCCATTCTCGAAGAGTTGTCCAGCGACCACCTGGTCGATGTACTCGGTCAGATGGATGAACAGACCAGTCACGCAATTCTTGCTGAAATGGGCAAGGAAGACGCCAAAGAAGCCAGGATGTTGTTGGAATATGACCCGAACTGTGCCGGCGGACTGATGATTTCCGAGTTTCTGGTCTATCGAACCAATCAGACTATCAAGGACGTCCTTAATGACCTCCAGCTTAACCGGAGTGAATACGTCGATTACCACGTACAATATTTTTATGTTGTCGATCAAAAGGAAAAACTGGTTGGCGTACTGCGGATGCATGACATGCTGTTCCCGACCCGTGGGACGCAACTGGACCAGATAATGCTCTCTTCTCCTCTTAGTGTCTCCGATAAATCTTCTCTCCGAGAGCTTGATGACTTCTTCGAAGAACATAACCTGCATGGTGCACCGGTTGTTGATGATGATGGACGCCTGGTCGGAGTGGTCCTGCCTAATGCCATTGAAGAGGCAATCAATAAACGGAAAACCAAAACTTTTCTTCGACTGAGCGGTATTATCGGCGGCGAGGAGTTCCGGACAATGCCCCTGTTTACCCGATCCGGTCGCCGACTGTCCTGGCTCACGGTAAATATCGTCCTCAATATCATCTCGGCGAGTGTCATTGCCCTCTATCAAGACACCCTGGCGGCGGTGATTACCCTGGCGGTTTTTCTACCGATGGTCAGCGATATGAGCGGCTGTTCCGGCAACCAGGCGATCGCCGTTTCCATGCGCGAACTCTCCCTCGGTCTGGTTCGCCCCAGTGAGCTGCTCTGGGTGCTGGCAAAAGAGGCTAAGATCGGCATCATCAACGGCCTGGTGCTTGGCCTGCTGCTGGGTGGAGTCGCTTATTTCTGGAAAGGCAATCCATGGCTCGGTATCGTCGTCGGTGGGGCATTGGCAGCCAATACCCTGGTCTCAGTTATTCTTGGTGGTTTGCTGCCACTGATACTCAAAAAATTAAAACTGGACCCGGCCCTGGTCTCCAGCCCCCTTTTGACCACAGTCACTGATATGTGCGGCTTCTTTTTTGTCTTGAGCTTTGCTGCTGCAGTTCTACCTCGACTGGTGGGAGCGTAATACGCCATCGACGGAAGGAGACAAATCTGCTTCTTGACCCTTGTTCCGAAAATTAGATGCAATATGATATAGAGAGCATAGCGGTTGGATTCAATTTTGATGGACTCGTAAAAATCCAGAATCTACGATGGTTAAGTAAAAAATTTCAAAGCACTGTTGATTCCATGGGAGCGATGCAATGACTCAAAAAAAAATTCTGCTCGCGGTTGATGGTTCCGAATATTCCGACAAAGTAATTGAAACCGGAATAGAATATGCAAAGCTTTTAAATGCCAAGGTGATACTGGTTCATTGCCATAAAAAATTTCCAACTGTACTCGGGGAACCAATGAGACATGATATCATTTACAACATCCTGCATAACGCAGAAAAACTCATTATCCCCTACAGGGAACGCTTGCACGAAGCTGGAGTAGATTTTGAGGAACGGTTGATGGAAAAACCAGCCAAGACAGTGATTCCCGATATAGCAAGGATTGAGCAATGTTCCTTGATAATTATGGGTTCCCGTGGATTGACCAATCTTGAGGGGCTTGTTATTGGCAGTGTGACAACCAGGGTACTGCATATGGCTCCTTGCTCGGTCCTGGTGGTCAAATAATCAAGGACTCTTTTCAGCATTCATTTAAAGGTACTGACATCGTTGTGCTTGTTGACCCAGCCAACGAATTGTTTAACACTGTGTCAATTATCCTGACACTTTTTCACTTTCTCACTTCTCCGGCAAAATTATATTAACCGGATTGATGGCAGCTCAACATAAAGAAAACCGCGTATTTGTAATCTGATCTATTTTACACACAATATCTTTTGCGCAATTTACTTTGCGGCACGATTCATGCAAAAGCAAGTATAGGGACCAGGTCAAAAAACACTGCTGAGGGTAATATCCAGCTCCTCAATATAAGGATATCAAAAGTTTTAATTATTGACCTGAAACTATAATAGCTGATGAGGAGAACTAAAAATGGGGGAAATTACACATATTGTCGTCCCGGTAGATTTTCTCAAAACAACCGACAGTCTGGTTGAATACGCCAGCTATATGGCGGACAAACTGAATGCAGTCCTCCATTTCGTCCACGTTGTCGACATCTATACCGGTGACGGGATGCTGGAGATTTCGTATGTCGAGGAATGCAGAAAAAAACTGCAGGCGGCAGCGGAAGAAAAAATGACCGGGCTCATTGCCGATAATATCACGCAGTTGCCGGGCAGCACTGGAGAAGTGATACTTGGCGATCCGGTAGAAAAAATTGTCGAGTATGCCAGGGGAAAAAACGCCGATTTGATTATTATCAGCTCCCATGGTGCCAAGGGTCTGGAAAAAATTCTCCTCGGCAGTGTGACGGAGCGGGTCCTCAAAAGAGCTCATTGTCCTTTGCTGATAACAAATCCATTCAAAAATTAGTCTCAACGTTCAATACAGCAAGCCTTCAGTGCACAGGGTGTCATCTGCCCGGCAATTCACGCTTCCGAATCAGCAATGGTATTCTTCCGGCGTCCCAGCCACTGCTGCAGTCTTTCCATATACAGATAGAAAACCGGGGTGACATAAAGGGTCAGCGTCTGGGAAAACAGCAGCCCGCCCACAACGGCCAGGCCCAGCGGGCGACGGGATTCTCCGCCCGCCCCGAAACCAAGAGCTATCGGCAGGCCTGCCATCAGCGCCGCCATGGTGGTCATCATGATCGGACGAAAACGTATAACACACGCCTCCCGGATTGCCGCCTCGGCTGTCTTGCCCTTCTGCTGCGCGACCACCGCGAAGTCGACCATCATAATACCGTTTTTCTTGACCAGACCAACCAGCATAATAATCCCGACAAAGGCATAGATGGACAGATCGGTCTGAAAGATAAACAGTGTCAGCAAGGCGCCGAAACCGGCAAACGGCAAAGCGGTGAGAATAGTCATCGGGTGGATGAAGCTCTCGTAGAGAATGCCGAGGACGATATAAATGACGATAATGGCCAGCGCCAGCAGCCAGCCCATGCTGGCTTGGGACTCCTGAAACTGCTGGGCATTGCCCTGAAAGGAAGCGTGAACTCCATCAGGCAGAACGCTTGCAGCAAGTTTTTCCAGGTTGTTGATGATATCACCGAGAGCCACATCCGGGGTGGTATTAAACGACAGGGTCACCGATGGCAGCTGGCCGGTGTGGTTGATAGACAGCGGGCCAACCCCTTCGTGCATCCTGGCCACTGAAGAAAGCGGCGCTAGTTTCCCCTGGCTGGAGCGGATATTGAGCATATCCAGCACCGATGCATCTACTCGATAGCGCGGCAGGAATTCGAGGATTACTTCGTACTGATCATTAGCCCCATTGATTGTGGATACGGTTCTGTGGCCGAAGGCGCTGTACAGCGTCTGCTCAATCTGTTGCGGTGAAATACCGAGCAGCAGGGCACGGTCACGGTCGATATCGATATTGAGTTCAGGGTTTTCCAACTGCAGATCGCTGGAGACATCAAGCAGGCCGGGTTGCGTCTGCATAGCTTCTTCCAGCACTGCCGAGGCGGCATAGAGTTGTTCGATATCAAGACCCTGCAAGGTGATCTGATAGAGACTGCGGCTGCGGCGGCCACCGACATTAATCGGCGGGCGATTGATCGGCATGGCTCTGATGCCAGGTACCGAATTGAGTTTGGGGCGGAGTTCGGCAATCACCTCTTCCACATTCAATGTGCGCTGTGCCCGTGGTTTTAAAACAATCAACATAAAAACCGTATCGGAGACATCCAGCAGAAAGCGGTCGACGTAAGAATCCTGCTGGGTTATTTCCGCCAGGGCCATGGCGTGCTCCACCAGCGCAGGCCAGGAGATGTCTTGAGCGGTTTCAGTAGAGACCAGAATCATATCCCGGTCTTCAGCGGGGATAAAACCCTTGGGGACGATATTGAATAAGTAGACTGTGGCGCCCAGCACCAGGCAGGAGAAAAGCAGAGTGGCCAACCGATAGCGGAGGACAAAGAGCAGGCTGCGCTCGTAAAGACCGACCAGTTTCTGGTAGAGGTGCTCGCTGGCCTGGTAGATTCGGCCATGATGGAGCAGGTGGGGTTCACGTAAAAAACGACTGCAGAGCATCGGTATGAGGCTGAGGCTGATAAAGCCGCTGACCAGTACGGCGGTCCCGATGGTCACCGAGAACTCACGAAAAAGGCGGCCCATGATACCACCAAGAAAAAACAACGGAATAAAAATGGCCACCAGCGAAAGAGTCATTGAGATGATAGTGAAACCGACCTCCTGAGCCCCATCCAGCGCCGCCTGCATTCGACTCTTGCCCATTTCCATATGGCGGACGATATTCTCCAGCATAACTATGGAATCATCCACCACGAATCCAACCGACAAGGTCAGCGCCATCAGTGACATATTGTCCAGACTGTAGCCGAGCAGATACATGATGGCAAAGGTACCAACGATCGACATCGGCAAGGACATGCTGGGGATTGCCGTGGCCGTAATATTGCGGATGAACAAAAAGATCACCATGACAACCAGAACGAGTGTCAGGAGCATGGTGAACTGAATATCGTCTACCGATTCTTTGATCGGCAGGCTGCCGTCACGCAGGATTGTTAATTTGGTTGAAGCCGGCAGATTTTCTTCCAGAACAGGCAGGATTTTTTTTACCGCATTGGCCACCTCCAGGGTGTTCATTCCTGTCTGTTTATACACCGCGAGAAAGATAGACTGCGCCTTGGTTGTCCGGGTGAAAAACCAGGCGGCATCCTGATCATTCTCAACACTGTCGAGTACAGTGGCAATCTCCGAGAGTCGTATCGGTCGGCCATTACGGACAGCAACAACAACATCCTTATATTGTGCAGCCTCGTTAAGCTGACCGTTGGCCTGCAGGGTGACTGTCCGGCGAGAACCGGTAAGCTGGCCCATCGGGCTGTTGGTGTTCTGGCTGTCGATGGCACTGGCCACCTCGCCTACATCCAAGTCAAGCGATTGCATCGCCTTTGGATCGAGCTGCACCCGGACGGCATATTTCTGGGTCCCCCGCAGCTGCACCTGGGCTACCCCGAGAATAGTTGAAAGACGCTGGCTCATGGTCTGGCCATACTGGTCGAGGACAGACAAGGGCAGGGTTGGACTGCTGAGAGAAATATACAGTATCGGCATGGCTGCCGGGTTTGCCTTGCGAAAAGACGGCGGTGACGGCATGCCGTCCGGCAGCCTGCGCGCGGCATTGGCGAGAGCTGCCTGAACGTCCTGGGCAGCGGAATCAATATCGCGCTCCAGGGAAAACTGGAGAGTTATTCTGGTGTTGCCAGTGGTACTCACCGAACTCATGGAGTCAATTCCGGCAATGCTCGAGAACTCTTTTTCGAGCACGGTGGCAACCGATGAGGCCATGGTTGCCGGACTGGCTCCCGGCAAAGAGGCGCTGACATTGATTGTCGGAAAGTCGACATCGGGCAGATCACTGACCGGCAGCCGTTTATAGCCGATCAGACCACAGAGCAGGATGCTCAGCATGGTCAGCACAGTCATTACCGGCCGACGAATGAAGATGGCGGACATGGAGGTCATGATTTCCCTGTCTCTTTAAGGTTTGCAGGTGCAGGTTTTTTAGGCGGTCCTGTTGTCTGATTTCTTCGTTCCTGTACTTTTATGCCGTCACTGAGCTGGAGTTGACCGTTGGTGACAACCTTCTGACCGCCGGCCAAACCTTTTTCGACGACCGTCTCCTGGTCAACGATCATGCCAGTGGTGACCAGTCGGTCCTCCACCGTCAGGTCATCGCCTACGACGTAGATATGAGCACCGTCCTGCCGTACCTGGATGGCCTGGCTAGGGACCACGACAACCTCCGGACGGATGGTGAGGATCAGTCGGACATCGACGAACTGGCCAGGCCAAAGATCCTGCCCGGTATTGGCAAAAATCGCTTTCAGGAGCAGTGTCCCGGTACTGCTGTCGATCCGGTTATCGATAAAGGCAAAGGTGCCGGTCAGAGGTTCTCTTTGTATACCGGGGATCTGCACCTGCAGACTACCTGCTGCCTGAAATTTTTGTATCTCAGGTAAATTCTTGCCGGGGACAGTAAAAGAGACCTTAACGGGGATCAACTGATTGAGGGTCACCATGGCCGTGTCGGCATTGGCCTTGATCAGGTTGCCGGCGCTGACCAGAAGCTCCCCGGTGCGACCGTCAATGGGCGCGACAATGGAACAGAATTCAAGCTGCAGACGGCTGTTCTCAACCGCAGCCTCGCCCGCCCGAACCGTCGCAGCCAGGGTGGCAACCCTGGTTGCCGCCGTATCTGCCTGTTCACTTGAGACGTATCCCTTGCCAGCAGCAAGATTATAGCGTTTCAGCTCTTTGCGGGCATTTTCCAGTTCAGCCCGGTCCCTGGCCAGAGAGCCGATGGTCTGATTGAGCAGGGCAGCAAAAGGGCGTTCGTCGATGGTGAACAGTAGATCGCCTTTTTTAACGTCATCGCCCTCATTAAAGTGGATGCTTTTCAGGATACCGGTTATCTGCGATTTAATTGCTACCGTTGCAAATGGCTCGACTGTGCCGATACCATTCAACACCACCGGGACACTCTTTATTGTACTGAGGCCGATAGTTACCGGCATGCTTTTTTGAGATCGATTTGCGTTTTTGTCGTTTTTTTCTTTATGTTCCAAACATCCGCTGAAAACGAGAAAACAAATAATAATCAGAACGTTCAAGGCGGTGCAGCGGGCACCGGCAGTCACGGGATTGACAAGGAAGTGGCGGCTTAAATGGTTCATTTTGGCTGATGGAGAGGAGAAGAATTTGATACTATCGGGGTCGAACCCGTATCGGTCATCGGTACTTTTTCATCAGGGATCTGGCCCTGCCAGCCACCACCCAGGGCTTTAAAAATCGACACCATGGATAGGGCCAGGCGTTGGTTGCTTTGCACTAGCTGGTCTTCTGACTGGAAGAGAGCCCGCTCGCTCTGCAGTACATTGAGAAAGTCAACAAGCCCGGTTTCATAAAGGCCATTGGAAATCCGTACTGCTTTTGTCCCGAACACGACTGCTTCACTGAGGATTTCCGAGGTTCTCTTTTCCTTGGCAAAAGCAACAAGGGCATCCTCAACCTCAGTGAAGGCAGTAAGCACAGTCTGTTCATAGACAGCCAGGGCCGAATCGCGGCGGGCCTTGCTTACCTCGATCCCGGCACGGGCTTTTCCCTGGTCAAAGACATTCACGTTGATAACCGGACCAAAAGACCAATAGCGACTCCCAGAGGCAACAAGATCAGACAGGCTGCTACTCTGCAGCCCTAAGAGACCTTTAAGTGAAAACCTTGGAAAAAGTTCAGCCGTGGACACTCCAATCGCCGCTGTTGCCATACCTACCCGCCGTTCGGCAGACCGGATATCCGGGCGCTGCCGAAGTAATTCGGACGGCAGATCAATCATGAGCAACGTTGGGACGGGAGGAATACTCGCCTGTGGAGACAGTTCGGCTAGCAGGCTCTCCGGACTTTGTCCGAGAAGCAGAGCCAACTGGTGCATAGACTGCCTGACAGATTTTTCCAGGACAGGAATCTGTGCTTTGAGGAGTGACAGCTGGGTCTGGGCCTGGACCAGGTCAAGTTCATTGCCGAGCCCCACCTCAAAACGCCCTTTGACCAGATCGACAGTCTTCTGCTGGCTGGCAATATTGCTCCGCGTGGTCGCCAGCCGCATCTGGCTACCGCGCAACTCTATATAATTTCTCACCACCTCGGCCTGCAGAGAAACCAGGACATCGCGCAAATCTTCACGGCTTGCGGCAAGTCTGGCGTCGGCGGCTTCGGTGGCCCGACGAACACCACCGAAAATATCCAGTTCCCAGCCGGCATCAAAACCAAGCTGAAAAAGATCCTGATTTCCTCCGGAAGAGGAACTGTTGTCACTACGCCGGCTGCGGGTTGCTGCCGCGTCACCGACTATCGATACGGTTGCGGCAGCGAGTATCCGCTGTGCCCGTGCTTCACGGATATTCGCCTCGGCAATTTTAAGCGTATTATTGGAAAAGCTTGCCTTCGCGACCAGGGTGTCGAGCAAAGGATCGCTCAACAGCGTCCACCATACTCCAGTCTGGCTGGTGGAAGATGAAAAGTTTTCGGCGTCGAGCTCCTGCCATTGCCCCGGTATCTGTGTTACTGGAGGTTGATAATCGGGTCCGACCGGGGCACAGGCGATCAGAGCAAGGCACAACAAAACAACGGCGCATCCGCCCCGCTGCCAAGGACGGTTTTCCCTGCAGCCTGATCGAGAGAGAGAAATCCGATCCTGCAGCGGACAATTCCCGGTCATAATCTCAATTGCTACTCTTTTTTTCCTTCTCATCCCCGAAAGTCGCCGTTAAGCCCCGAACTAGCTGCATTTTTTCACTATCCGATAATTTCGCTTCCGGATGCCCAATGACATAAAACCAGGGAGGCATCTCACCATCACTCACCTCGCCCGCCGCGTCACGGCCCTTGTTGACGCTCTGGGCATCCCACATTGAGACATTAAAATGTTCGCGCCCTTCATCCACATCGCGCTGAATCAGCCAGGATACCGGGGCAATTGAACTGTACCAAGGCCAGGTAGTATTGTTGCTGTGGCAATTGCCGCAAACGCGATAAAAAAGCTCTTTTGTTCCCTGATTATCCCATCCCGGCTCGGCAATAACAGGCGGATTTGTACGACTTTTTCCATAGGGGACAAACTGTATAGCAACTCCGATTAAGACAAGAACTCCCAGCAGTCTAAATTTCATCGTCTTCCTCCTTGCGTTAATTATTTACCCGGCCAGGCCGTACCACAGTCAATAAGCTGTAAATACAGATTACTTATGAATCTGCCATCCTATTTGATATTCAGTTCCCCCAATTGACCCATTTGTCCTAAAATCCAGTGGATCCGACTTTTGATGTAAGGACTTGGCGAATTAGCACTGTACTCGCGGGGATTAGGTAAGACAGCGGCAATGGCTGCTGCCTGTGATCTTGAAAGATTTCGGGCATTTTTTTTAAAATAATGCTGGGAAGCAGCTTCCGCACCATAGATTCCTCTGCCCATCTCGATACTGTTCAGATAAACCTCCAGAATCCGTTGTTTACTCCAGACAATCTCAATGAGCATGGTGAAATACACTTCAAGGCCCTTGCGAACCCAGCTTCTGTATGGCCAGAGAAATACATTTTTGGCGGTTTGCTGAGAAATAGTGCTGGCGCCGCGCAGACGTCTTGCTCCTTTTTTCGAGGCTTGGACCGATCGTTCTATCGCCTTGATATCCAGGCCGAAATGAATCATGAAATTCTGATCCTCGCTGGAAATCACCGCCAGAACCAGGTTTTTTGAAATAGCATCAATCGATACCCAGGTGTGGTCAAGCTGCGGTTTCTTGCCAGCCAGCAGTTGTTCGACACAACGGATCAGCATAAGAGGCGTGACAGGCACAGGAACAAACCGGAATAAAACAACAAAGACCAGAGACGAGGCAAAAAACCATATGGCGGCCTGCCGCAAAAAACGAGATATTCTGTTGTGCAGTTGCGTCCCGGTCTTTTTCCGTTGTTTCTCTTTTTTCAACGTTGACCGCCCCCTCACCTCTTTTCCCTCAGGGTGAAAACGCTTTACTAAGAACATCGCCCTGTTCATGGTTGGCTACCAACCATTGAAACCAGCCAGTTACTGCACTCTCTTCCAGAGTGCCATCAAAGCCATCCCAGTGCGATTGTAAGTCAGGCAATGAAGATTGCATTGTTGTTAAAATATCACTCTCATTGAGCAATTGCCGGTTGCAGCAATAAAAAGACAAGAAATCGGCAAGTTGAATAACATGGGCAAAGGCTTTTTCTCTTACCGCCTCCTCAGGCCGGTGATGGTAAGCAACTGCAGTGATTAAATTTTCCGGGAAAAACCATTTTTCCAGCAACTGTCCACCTAATATATCGTGGGTAAAAGAGAACATCTGCAGTTCTTCATACAGTGTCTGCTCATTGCTCAATCCGGCCATCCATTGTTCTGGAGAATAATCCTCTGCGAAAGTTTGCAGCATTATCAGCTTGCCGATATCATGAATAAGGCCACCCATAAAGGCGATTTCAGGGGTAATATGTTGATCCCGGGCTATAACCCTGGCGGCCATGCCACAGATAAACGAATGCTGCCAGAACCGGTCTATAAAAGTTTTATGCTGTCTGGCCAATTTGCTGAAAGAATTGATCAGTGCTTTGGTAAGGGCTATTCTCTGCACTTCGTTGAAACCAAGAATCACGACTGCCATTTTGATCGAATCGACCTTCTGAGGACGCCCGAACAGAACGGAATTGGCAATCTTAAGAATTGTCAGGCACAGCGACTGGTCGGAATGAATAGTCGCAACGACGTCTTTTACCGAACAATCAGGGTCATTGGTAACGTTCATCAGCCTGGTCACAGTCATCGGGAGAACTGGAAACGAGTCAATATGCTGTTTGATCAGCTCAGATTTGCTGGTTTTCATGTGCCGGATATTAAAAGAAGATACCTCTTACCCTGCTACTTCCTGCCTGTATCACAGACATCACCTTGCCAAGACTATGAATTTACACCACCTTCAGGATATAGACTAGAAGAATTATCTCTCTACTGCCGAGACGTCAGGAAAAAATATCCGTCGGAACAATCCATCATCCGAAAAAACTTAAGCGGCCCGACGGCCAGGCGGAGAATGAGGAAACATTGGTTTGGTCGGTGGGCGTTGGCGATCGCCGGGTTTGCCGGACATTTCCTGCCCGGACAACTCGAGCAGCATGCCAACCTTTAACAAGGCATCCCTTAATGCTCTGTTTATCGGCATGCGTATAGTCCCCAGACCTGGATGCAAAGCAGTTATTCGTATACCGGCGTCCATAAAAAGAGGCAGCGGGGTATGCAGGTCATCGAGATCGATTTCGCTGCTGTCGGCACTGTTCTTTTCCTTCATTACCCGGCACATTGCCAACCGGGCATTTTCCTGCCTGTCCAGATTGCCAGCAAAACCGAAAAGTCGGCAGACCACTGCCCTGTATCGATACTGGGTACATCCCCAAAGACCCGCCGCGGTATAATCTGAGCGGTAGAGAACACACTGCTTTGCATCGTTATTTTTTTCAAGCCGCTTGAGGATAAGCTCTGCCTGAAAGGTGCGAAACAGCTCAAATGCAAGAGGTATACACTCCAACACCGTCGCCTCCACCTTTTCCGACAGGCAGCATTGACCACATCCCTCCGGGCAGGCAAGCCCCGTCCGGGAGGCAAATCCAGCCACCGCCATATCCAACACCCGATAAACTTCCAGAACCTGGAACTCCAACTCCTGCAGCATAAGAACAGCGCGATCGCCTATAAATTGGTAAATACCCGATGGTTTTCGGGGAAAGAATGTCTGACGCGTTACATCAATGCAGGCAGGGATAATTAAATGATTACGGCAAAAAATACAAGTCCGATTTTGCCATATTATCACTTTGTACTGTTACGCAAAAAAGGGCGTCCTGATGTTGACATAATACAACGTATCACTGATACTAATTGAAAAAGTAAATTATTGTTTTTGCGTTTGATAAAGTCATAAATACCTCAATGCAAGGATGGATAAGTAGATAACGAAGCAGATCAAGGGGTTGTATCGTATCATCACATTCAAAAGAGAGAGATGTACTGTGAAGACAGCTTACTGGTTGCAGGGTGGAGGATGTGGTGGTGATACATTTTCGTTTTTAAGCAGTGAGTATCCAAATGTGGTTGAACTGTTCCGCACCCTGGATGTTAAGCTGCTCTGGCACCCTTCACTTTCCAACATTTCCCCGGAAAATCACGAGCTGCTCTTAAAAAGGATCTCAGCCGGAGAACAACGTCTGGACATGCTCATGGTCGAAGGATCAGTTATCTGCGGCCCGGCAGGTACCGGGATGTTCCATACAAGAGCCGGTAAACCTAAAAAAGAGCTCATCTATAGTCTCGCCTCAAAGGCTCAGGTAGTCATAGCGGTAGGAACGTGTGCCTCTTTTGGTGGTTTTGGCTCCGATGCCACTATTGAAGCGACAGGACTCCAGTTTATTAAAAAAGAACGAGGTGGTTTTCTTGGAGTAAATTATGTCGCCAAATCTGGACAGCCGGTAATTAATCTTGCCGGCTGTCCATGCCATCATGATGTTATTACTGGTGCAATAATTTCCGTAGCCAATGGAGTCATTCTTGAACTGGATAAATACCAGCGGCCTCTTGAGTGGTATGGCACAACGGTTCATCAAGGTTGCACTCGAAATGAGTACCACGAATACCGGGTGGAAGAATCCGGTTTTGGCGAGATGGGCTGCCTCTTCTTTCATATGGGTTGTGCCGGGCCACTGGTACCAGGCCCCTGCAACAAGTTGCTCTGGAATCAGCATTCCTCGAAACCAAGAGTTGGCGTACCATGTTTTGGCTGTACAGATCCGGACTTTCCGAGGGCCACATCATTTTTCCAAACCCCAAATATCGAAGGCATACCGCTCTCTCTACCCATGGGGGTCAATCGCGCTCATTATATGGTTTACAAAGGCATGGCTGCTGCTGCTGCGCCTGAACATCTTAAAAACCGCAAATCAAAAGTATAACGAGAGAGAAGGACAAAATCTGCATGGTTACAACAATAAAAGGAATCAATATTCCTCTTAATAGGGCTGAGGGTGATCTTCAAATCAAGGTTGAGATTGAAGATGGTATTATCACCGAAGCCTGGAGTGCCGGTACGCTATTTCGTGGTTTTGAAAATATGATGCGTGGGCGTGGTGCACTGGATGGGCTCGTGATAACCCCTCGGGTTTGCGGGATATGCAGTCTCACCCACCTGACAGCTGCGGTTGAGGCCCTGGATGCAATCGCCGATGTTACTCCTCCTGATAACGCCCGGCGTCTGCGCAACCTGGCACTGATGGTCGAAACAATACAGAGCGATGTCCGCCAGGCGCTGTTGATGTTTATGGTCGACTTCGCCAACAGGGAGGCATACCAGGACCATCAACTTGGAGTGGAAGCCGAGAAACGCTATAGTCCTCTGAAGGGAAGATCAGCAATTGAGGTAATTCGCGAAAGCAAGCGTCTGTTGCAGGTTGTTGCCATTATTGGCGGACAGTGGCCTCATACCTCCTTTATGGTTCCTGGAGGAGTGACTTCAATTCCAGAAATTTCAAAAATCCTCCAGTGCAGAATTATTTATGAACGATTTTGCTCCTGGTATGAACAAAGCATTCTAGGATGTTCCATAAACAGGTGGCTGGAAATACGAAGCATCGACGATCTCAACATCTGGCTTGATGAGAGCTCGGCACATCGTGAGAGTGAGGTTGGTTTCTTTATCCGCTTTGCCCGCCTGGCGGGACTCGACTCATTAGGCAAGGGACCCGGTCGTTTTCTCTCCTATGGCAATTTCACCCTTCCCGCAGAAACTACCCTGCCAGGAATTGGCGGGAGATTAATAGGTGCGGGTTTTGCTGTCGGAACAGAGGTCTTCCCTTTTGAAGCCGGGAAGATTTCCGAAGATATCTCTCATTCCTGGTATGAGCAGGGTGTGGCGCCGGTCCACCCGTTTTCCGGCTCGACAACACCCTATGCCTCGGGTCAGGGCAGCCAGGCATATTCATGGATTAAGGCCCCTCGCTATGGTGGGGAAGTCTTTGAAACTGGGCCTCTGGCTGAAATGATAATCAATGGCACTCCGCTTTTTCAGGATTTAATAGCAGAAAATGGCCCAAATGTCTTCACCAGAGAACTGGCTCGCCTCGTACGTCCCACCTATCTCCTCAATCCTATGGCCACATTGATATCAGAACTTTTAGAGAAGCGAGAAGACATTTTCTATAGCCCGGTAAAAAATATTCCCGACGGTGAAGGTGCCGGCCTGATTCAGGCCGCCCGTGGAGCCTTGGGCCATTGGGTTAAGATCAAGGATCAAAAAATTGCTCATTATCAGATAATTACCCCAACCTCGTGGAATGGTTCCCCACGTGATGAACATGGTGTTCGTGGGGCATGGGAAGAGGCTTTGATAGGCACGCCCACTAAAGACATCAACAATCCGGTGGAAGCAGGACATGTCGTCCGGTCCTTTGATCCATGTCTGGTGTGTGCGGTACACACTGTGAAGAAAGGCCAGAAAAGGGAGGTCTTACCCGGAGGATTTAACCGGTGAAAGCATACATAATCTGTATCGGTAATCGCTTTGTCAAAGAAGACGCCGCTGGACTTGCGGTGCTTGGCATATTACAAAAAATCCCCCAATTGCCGCCAGAAATTGAGATTATTGAAGGAGGACTGGCCGGATTGAACCTCTTGCCACTGTTGGAACGGGGAGGCAGAGTGGTTTTTATCGATTCGGTCAGTGGATTTAGGGCACCTGGCGAGATTGTCCTGCTGAACAGCCGGGATATAATGCGCACCCTCGATCAATCTCACTTTGGTCATGAAGCAGGTTTGGCCTATTTACTTACAGTGCTTCCCGAGGTGTGTGACGGAGAATTTCCCGAGGAAATTGTCCTTGTCGGACTTGAGGGAGAATGTTCCACAGCAACAATTGAGCGGGCAGCCAGGCTGAGTGTCGCCATCGCCGCTCACGGCTTGAAGGACGTCAGGTGATGGAAAAAACCCGAGAAGAGATGCAGACGGAAATCGACATGCTGCGTGCCGAGCTCAAAGTTGCCAGGGAAGCATCTGAGATCACCGCCGAATTCGTAGTTCGTCAATTTGAACAGACAGAAAGGATGCTGCATCGATTCCAGACCGCTGATTCTGAACGGCAGGCAGTTTTAGATGCCGCCACTCAGCTGTCAATCATCACCACCGATCTTGATGGTATTATCCAACTCTTCAGCAAAGGGGCTTCGACGCTGCTTGGTTATAATCCATCAGAAATGATAGAAAAATGCAGTATCCTGTCCCTTCATTTGGCTGAAGAGCTGGTTCATTATGGTAAAGAGGTGAGTTGCGCAAGTGGCACCTTTGGCTCCGGCCTTTATGACATGAAGGTTTTTGACCAGTTTGTAAAGCAGAAACACAGCCGTGCCCGGGAATGGGTTTATGTCTGTAAAGACGGAACGTACCTGCCTGTGAGTCTATCTATCACCAGTCTGTTCAACCCGGATGGCCGCATTGTCGGCTATCTTTTCACCGCCATGGATATGACCCTGCAGAAACAGATGAAGCGTGCATTGATCCAATCCAAGGAACTGGCGGAATCTGCCAACGCTTCGAAAGGTGATTTTCTTGCCCGCATGAGTCATGAGATCCGCACACCAATGAATGGCATTATTGGCATGGCCTCTTTACTGCAAAAAACACCGCTTGGCTCAAAACAACAGAATTATACCGAGAAACTTCTGAGCTCAGCCAATACTCTGCTGCGGCTTATTAACGATATTCTCGATTTTTCCAAAATAGATGCGGGTAAGCTGCAATTAGAAAAAGTCCCCTTTTACCTGGAAGATATTCTCGGCAATATCACCAATGTTGTGGGTATGCAAGCTGAAAAAAAGGGTTTGGAATTTGTATTTCAGATAGACCCCCTGGTGCCCGACAGCCTTGTCGGGGACCCTCTGCGGCTGGGTCAAGTGCTCATGAATCTGGCGGGCAATGCGGTTAAATTCACTGAGCAGGGCGAAATTGTTATTGCAGTAGATCTGGAAAAGCAGTTTCAGGACGAACGTATACTTCGATTTTCCGTCCGTGACAGCGGCATTGGCTTGAAGAAGGAGCAGTTCGAAAACCTCTTTTCAGCATTTAGTCAGGCTGACGATTCAATCACCCGTAAATATGGCGGTACAGGTCTTGGACTGGCCATCTGCAAACAACTGACCGAGCTGATGGGTGGAGAAATATGGGCTGAGAGCGAACCCGGAGTGGGAACAAAATTCATTTTTACCACAAAATTACAAGTTTCAGACAATATTCACCAACCAGCAACAAAGACACCGGAACATTTGCAGGGGTTGCGGGCTCTCATCGTCGACGACAACCAGGCTGCCCGAGAGGTGCTCTCCGCGATGTTACAATCATTAAAAATTGAAGTAACCACGGCAATTGATGGGAATACAGCGCTTACTCTTCTCGAACAGGCCATCCAGCAGGGGCATCCCTATGATGTGGTTTTGCTGGACTGGATAATGCCCGGAATTGACGGCATTGAGACTGCCAGGAGGATTAAGGCCCATGTCTCTCTATCCAAAATCCCAGCAATGTTGATGGTAACTGCCAATGGGCGCGAGGAGGCATACCTGGAGGCCGAAAAGGTGGGCATAAATGGATTTCTGTTAAAACCGGTATATGCCTCCGTAATGTACAATACTTTACTGGATATTCTAGGCATCGAAACGATTCCAGAGTTTCTGACCGTTAAAAAGCAGAGAAAGGCAACAAACCTGAAAAAAATCAAGGGTGCACAGATCCTGCTCGTGGACGATAATAGCATCAATCAGGAAGTGGCGACTGAGTACCTCAAAGACGCCGGTATGGTTGTCACGGTGGCCGCAAACGGACAGGAGTGCCTTGATGCCTTGCAGTTGGGATCCTATGATCTTGTGCTGATGGATGTCCAGATGCCGGTGATGGATGGACTGGAAGCGACAAGAAGGATACGCCAGAAAAATCAATTTAAAGATCTCCCAGTTATCGCCATGACGGCTCACGCCATGGCTGGAGACAGGGAGAAGAGTCTGGCCGCAGGCATGAATGAACATATCACCAAACCTATCGATCAGACCGTCCTTTACCAGACTTTAAAGCATTGGATTACAGAGAAACATTCAGGGATAATTCCAGCTCTCTCCGACAGCACTATCCGTGTTTCGACAACGGACCCTCCTGCACTGCCTCACCTGCCTGGTATTAATCAGACAGAAGCCCTCAAGGTGCTGAATCATAACGAAAAGCTATTTGTTAAAATGCTCTATGATTTCAAAAAATACTATAGCTCCTTCCCAAATACCCTGCAGGAATTATCTATGACAGGTCAATGGCAGGAAATTCAGGAGATGGCACATACTATAAAAGGGGTTTCCGGATATATCGGTTCGTCTCGACTGATGAAGACTGCACAAAATCTGGAAGATGCCCTGAGAGACGATCAGCAAGACGATGCGGCAAGATATCTTGTTGCCTTTATTAATGCACTCGATGAAGTCCTCTCCACCCTCTCTGTGCTCCCCTCTTTGCAAGAAGAAAAACCTGCTCAGATAAATCAAAGTTTGGTTAAAGGCACATGGGGAGAAAAAGTCAACAAACTGATGCTGCTGCTCATTGAACAATTAGGGAAAGGGGAAGCCGCCGCAGAAGAACAGTACGTTGAAGTGAGAAAACTCCTCGCAGGGACCGGGCTTGATGAACAACTAGAAACGATTGCCGACTTCATTGATGACATAGAATATGAAAGTGCAGCAGATATGGCGGCAGGTTTGCTGAAGAGAATACAGAAACAACTTGAGAATTGATTATGCATCAGGAAAAAAAGCCACGTATTCTAATTGTTGACGATGAAAAAATGAACTTGAAAGTGCTGGCGGATCTGCTGAAAGACGAATATACGCCTGTGCTGGCCAGAAGCGGTGAACAAGCTCTTCAACACGCTTTTAGTGACTTTCCACCAGATCTCATATTGCTTGATGTTATGATGCCGCAAATGGGAGGATATGAGGTCATTAAAAACCTGAAAAATAACGACAAGACCAAGAATATTCCGGTTATTTTTGTTACTGCCCTGAAATCAATAGAGGATGAAGAACATGGCTTTAAACTTGGGGCAGTGGATTATATTATCAAGCCCTTTTCGCCAACCATTGTCAAAATGCGAGTCCGTAATCACCTGCGTATTGTCCATCAGTACAAGCTTCTCGATCAGTTAGCCTATCTGGACGGTCTTACGGAAATTTCCAACCGACGACGTTTCGAGGATGTTTTCCAAAAAGAATGGGCGCGGTCCGCTCGAAACAAAACTCCATTTTCGCTGGCAATGGTCGACGTAGATTATTTCAAACAATATAATGATCATTACGGTCATGCAATGGGAGACATCACTCTTCGGAAAATCGCAAAAGCCCTGGACAGTGTTCTCAGACGGCCGGCAGATCTTATTGCTCGTTACGGAGGAGAGGAATTTGTTATGCTGTTGCCGGAAACAGACGCAGGCCCGGCAAACATCGTTGCTGATAAATCCCTGCAGACTATTACGGAACTGAACATTCCCCACCACCTTTCAAAGGTTGCCGACAGGGTTACTATCAGTATTGGACTTGCGACCATACACATGGACGACAAGATATCGCCACAAACCTTTTTAGAGACAGCAGATCAGAACTTGTATCAAGCCAAACAGCGTGGTCGCAATCGAGTGATTTGTCGCCTGGTCGAGCTGTAATATCCTCTTTATATCTTTGGATGAGTGTTGTTTATGCAAGCTCCACTTCATCGAAGTTGCTTGTCTCAGATTCGAGCATTTTAGTGAAGGTTGTAATGGGAACAGGTTTACTAAAATAATATCCTTGATACACCTTACAACCCTTTTTGTTAAGATAACCCAGTTCTTCTTCGGTCTCTACCCCCTCGGCAATAACCTCCAAACCCAGATTATGGGCCATCATAATTATGGTATCGATCAATACGATATCATGACTGGCATCTTTGATATCATTGACAAAAGAACGATCAATCTTAAGCGTATTGAGCGGCAGGCTCTGCAGATAGCTAAGCGATGAGTAGCCGGTGCCAAAATCGTCCACAGAAAACTTAATGCCCATCTGCTGCAGCTCTTTTATTTTCTTGACGATATCGCTCCCGGTTGAAACAAGACTGCCTTCTGTGAGCTCAATCCCCAGGTGATGCGGATCAGCTCCGGTTTCTCTGAGAACAGTGGTCACGGTGGCAACAAAGTCAGAAACAGCAATTTCTTTTCCGCTGATATTGATGGAAATAGTCTGTGCCTTACGCAGTAAACCGGCATCCTTCCATTGTCTGATGTTTCGGCAGGCCTCTTGTAAAACCCATTGTCCGATCTCCTGCATAAGGCCGGTCTCCTCCGCTATCTCAAGAAACGCCCCTGGAGGAAGAATGCCTCGCTCTGGATGATGCCAGCGCACCAGAGCTTCTGCACCGACGAGTTGCCCGGGTAAATTGACCTGCGGCTGGTAATACAAGACAAATTGTTTCTCTTCCAGAGCTTTTCTGATTTCGGTGTTGAGCCGCAACCGCTCGTCGGCTGCCTCTTGCATAGTGGGAAGAAAAAAATGGATGGAATTGCGGCCGGCAGCCTTGGCCCGGTACATTGCCGTATCTGCCTGTTTGAGGATATCATCGACTCCTTTATCGTCTTTAGGGAAAAGGGTCACCCCGACGCTGGGGGTAATCTGCAGGTCCCGCCCCTCTATCTTGCAAGGTGCGGAAAGGCAGAGGCAGAGTTCTTCGGCAATGCCTCGCACCTTATGGGCGGCAAGGCCGATTGAATGATCCAGCTCGGTGATAATGATGATAAATTCATCTCCACCCATTCGAGCCGCGGTATCCTCACGCCGGATGCATTCGCCAATTCTTTTTGCTACAACCTTAAGCAACTCATCACCCACCGAATGACCAAGGGAATCATTAATCGTTTTAAAATTATCCAGGTCAATGAACAGCAGCGCGCCATAATGACCATGCCGCCCGGATCGGGCTATTTCATTGCTGAGGTATTCGAGTAGCAGACGGCGATTAGGCAGCCCGGTCAAGGAGTCATAAGACGCATAATACTCAATCTGCTCCTCAGTCAGTTTTTTTTCAGTGAAATCTTCAACAATTCCAACCCCTCCGATGATGATCTGTTCCAGCGAACTTATTGCTTTGAAAAAAGCCCGCACCGGTGTGGTTGTAGCGCTGGTAACAGAGGTGTAATCACCCTCATAATACCCTTCACCAATGGTAAGTGAGTCTTTGATGGCATGCAGTAATTTGGGCTCCTGAAGCACGTCAACCATCTTTAAGCCGATGAGCTGTTCACGCGAAGAACCTAGAATTCTGATCAACTCCTCATTACAGTCGATAATGACACTGTCGCCATCGTAGTGAAAGATTCCTAAAGGAGCATTTATAAAGATATGGCGATACCGCTGCTCACTGACTTTGAGAATTTTTTCCCGGTCGATACTCTGCAAACGCAGCTGAATATTCTCACGCAGATTTTTGCTGATTTTCATGGCTCCAATCAAGGTGACTGCCCAGAAAAGGATAACCAGCAGTCCCTTAAACATCCCCTCGCCAGTACCAAGAGTTATCATTTTTATGGCCAAAGGCAGAAGCAGTAAGCTTACAAACCCAATCACAACCGGCTGACTCGGACAGAGTGAAAAAACGCCCCCGGCCGCCATACCGACCAGAATCATAATGAACATTATCTGATGTGAGAGACTGTGCTCGGGAAACAATAAAAACGATGCTGCTCCCCATACTATGGCTATGGCATACGTACTGATCAGAAAACGATTGTGCCAGTATTCTTCATTGACAACCTTTGCCTGTTGTTTTCTAAAGCGCAACAAAAGGCTGATTCTTACCACCGAAATTGAAAAAAATAATCCTAACCAGGCAAAAAGAATAGAGTGTCGGACAACGCCCCATAACGAGCAACATAAAAAAGTTGCACCGGCAATAGAGAAAAATATAGGTACCATTGAGTTAGCAAACAGTAGCTGTACTTGTTCTCTAAATATTTTTGTAGCTGTGTGTTTCAAAATTTCCATAGAGCCGGCCAAAAAAAATCAATCTTGATGGTATCGTAAAAATCCAACTTCAAAATGGCTAAGCAGATAAGCGCACACTTCAAAAAACTTACTATGTGAGGCGTAAGATTTTTTATTATTACGAATTATTAGAGTACGTAGGGATGATAGAAAAATTGCACCAACGAAGCAGATAAACGCAGATTTCGGATGAAGCATTTTCTTACAACACCTTCAATTCGAAAAAGCTTCTTTGAGATTAGCACCCTGGTCATAATTGCTTAGCAACCAGTTAAACCATCCATTTATTGCATCGTTCTCCAAGGGCAATCCACAGCTTTGCCATATATTCTGTAGATCGGGCAGGGAATGATAAACTGCCGTGACAATATCATTATTGTCCATGGATGCCTGATTGCAGCAATAAAACGACAAGATATCAGCCAGTTGGATAATAGCGGCAACATCTTTTCCCATGGTTGCCTGATCAGGGCAATGGTGCGCTTCAACTGCGGCAATGAGGTTTTCTGGGAAAAGCCATTTCCGCAGCAGGTGCCCACCTACCCGGTCATGGGTAAAAGAGAACATATGCAGCTCATCATGATGCATTTGCTCGCTGCTGAAGGCAATCATCCAATCCAGTGCATAGTCCTCAGCAAAAGTTTCCAGCATGATCAGTTTACCAAGGTCATGAATAAGTCCGCCCATAAAAGCAAGATCAGGGGAGATATTCAGATCTTGAGCCACAACCCTGGCCACCATGCCACAGACAAAAGAATGTTCCCAAAACCTATCGATAGAGGCTTTGTGCTGCTTGGCTATTTTACTGAACGAATTGATTAGCGCCTTGGCCAGAGCAATTTTTTGTACTTCATTAAAGCCAAGGATCGACACAGCCGTCTTGATTGAATCAACCTTGTGGGGGCGACCGAACAGAACAGAATTTGAAATTTTCAGTACCGTCACACACAAGGACTGGTCAGTAAGAATAACATCCATGACGTCTTGTGCCGAACTTGCCGGATCGCTGGTAACCGCCATTAACCTCATCACAGTTACAGGCAGAACAGGAAAGGAGTCGATATGCTGTTTGATCAGTTCGTGTCTGGTGCTGTCCATATTTTTTTCATTTTATAGTTCCTCTTAACCAACAATTCTCAGCAAAAATTATCCTCCGCATCAATTCTCACTATATCACAATGAGATCATCTTACCTAATTAACGAAGGCTAAATTTGATGGCGTCATAAATTTTTTCATCGCCAGGTTGTTACAAATGAAAAATCATCTTTAAAAAAACGACGAAGGGGAATAAGCTCGGTGACAGGAACGGAAGAGAGCAAACGAACATCTGTGGACACTGCGGCAGAAGAACAAAATGGCGGGAAAGAAAGCCTATTTCATTTCCCGCCACCAGCTAACTTACGCTAACTCTTTAATCAATCTGCCAATTCAAGCTCCGATACTGAAGAGCCGTTTGCCTGCACAACAGGAAAACTGAGGACAAAGGTGGTACCCACCTCTGGAGTCGACTGGACATCAATATAGCCCTGATGGGCTTCAACCACTTCTTTTACCAGGGCCAGGCCCAAACCGGAGCCGGTAATATGACGGGTTGCCTTACCCTTGACCCGGAAGAAGCGATCAAAGATATGGGGAAGATCCTCTTGACTGATTCCGATCCCCGAGTCTTTCACCGAAAAATTGGCAAAGCCACCGGAGACTGAGGTTGACAGCACCACGTGTCCTCCATCTGGAGTATATTTCACGCTGTTGGAGACGATGTTCATCATCGCCGTACGCATATGGTCATAATCTACATTGAACCACCACTCTTCGCCGCACGGTTCATAGCTGAAGTCTATTTTCTTTGCTTCCGCCTGGGGCCTGGTGATTTCGATCACCTCGCGAATCATATCCTCACCCTTTACCGGTTCCAGATTAAAGACGACGGTGCCGCTTTCCAGTTTTGACAGATTAAGCAGGTTGTCAATGAGGCGCAGAAGATCCTTGGTCCGGGTGGTCATCCGCTTATGCAGTGCGTTGCAGGAGCTGGCTGCCTCATGCTTGCAACCTACCTGCAGGGCGTAGATCATCTGTTCAACAGAGGCCAGGGGCGATTTCAGTTCATGGGCCACCATGGCGACAAATTCGGACTTCATCCGGTCGATTTCTTTATGGGCGCTGACATCCTCAAAGGTCGTCACTGAGCCAATCACGACTCCCTGTTCGGTTGTCACCGGAGAACAATACGCACGCAGGTATTTGCGGGAAATTGATCCGGGCGCAAACTCCCTGGTCACGACCACCGATTTACTCACCGCTTCTTTGACCATGGCCGCCGCAGCCTGATCCCGTATGGAAGCTGAAAGAGGTTTGCCGATTACCGGGTCGGTCTGTATTTCAAGAATCTTGATCGCTGCCGGGTTATGCAATACGACAACGCCATCCGCATCGGTTATAAGAACCGCCTCAGCCATACAACTGAACACCGATTTCAAGCGACTCTGAGATTTGTCGATAGCCTCGAGCCCCCGGTTTTTCTCTTCTCGCAGCTTTTCAGTTTCCGCACGCATGGAGAGCTTATCAATGGCCCGATCCACCACCACCCGAATATAGTCCGGGGTAAACGGCTTGCCGACAAAGTCAAAGGCTCCCTGCTTCATGGCGGTAACCGCCTTGGTGACCGTAGCAAAACCGGTGATGACGATAACCTGCACATTGGGCTGGTTATCACGTATCCAGTCAAGGACCGCAAAACCGTCAAGCCCCGGCATCATAAGATCGGTCAACACGATATCGAACTGCTGCTCTTTTAAAAATGCCAGGCCCCTATCTCCGTCTTCGGCTTTTTCGATATGGTACCCTCTTTTTGACAAGGCTCGTTCAACACCTTCCCGGATAACCTTTTCGTCGTCAATGATCAAAATGCGCACAGTATCCATAGCGTTGTTGTCCCGGTATTTTGCATACTGATTCCCGCTGTTTCTCGCGCTCTTTACGGGAGAAACAGCAGGGAACCCATTTATTTCAGCCAGCTTTTTATCAACTCGAGCAGTTCAGCCGGTTCGACCGGTTTCGGCATATAATCTTCGGCTTCGCTTTCCAACATATCCCGATGGGTATAGGTACTGGTTGTCACCCGATCGGCGACGGCGGTCAACAGTATAATCGGGATCTTGGCAGTTTTTTCATTACTTTTCAGTTTGGCGCATGCTTCATGGCCGTTCATGACCGGCATCATTACATCAAGGACAATAAGATCCGGTTTTTCCTCCTCAACTGCCTCGAGTCCTTCTTTACCGTCATAGGCTACTCTTACTTCATAACCACCACTTTCAACGATTACTTTGACAGCTTCAACAAAATCAGGATCGTCGTCAACCAGCAGGATCTTTTTTTTCTCAGACATTTCTTTCCTCCGTTATGATTACAAAATGTTTTTTTCGCTCTCTTCTCTTTTACTCCACAACAGGTCGGGGCAATAGTCCAGCACCACCAACGATTTCCGCCAACTTCTCTTCCCATTCGATGGCCATCACGTGGACACCGGCAATCCCTTCCATCTCTTTCAGTTCCTGGATCTGCTCAATACACATTTCGATGCCCTTTTCAGCCTGTTTATCTTTCGGCTCGGCAGCGATACGGTTGACCACTTCATCAGGAATATCCATTCCAGCAACCATCTTGCGCATGAATTTTGCCATACCGGCCGATTTCAAGGGCGTTACCCCGGCGAGAATCTTTATCTTTTCGTGGAGTCCCTCTCTTTTGGCCAGCTCGATATATTTCTTGAATTTATCCATATTGTAGATGCACTGGGTCTGGACAAAATCAGCGCCGGCTTCCATTTTTAATTTAAGGCGCGGTACCCGGATCTCAAAAGGATCGGCAAAGGGATTGACAGCACAGCCGATATAAAACTTCGGCGCCCCCTGGAGTTTATCCCCGGAAGGGAAGATCCCGTCATCGCGCATGGTTTTAACCAGATGAATAAGCTGCATTGAATCTATATCAAAAACATTTTTCGCCTGGGGATCATCACCGAACTTCTGGTGATCCCCGGAAAGACAGAGCAGATTGCGGACCCCCATGGCCGATGCTCCAAGCAGGTCCGACTGCAATGCAATCCGATTTCGATCCCGCACGACCATCTGTATCAATGGTTCAATGCCTTCTTCTTTAATCAACAGGCAGCCCGCAAGCGAACTCATGCGGACTACGGATGTCTGATTATCGGTAACATTACAAGCATCGACGTTACCTTTCACAAAGGCCGCTTTTTTCCGGACGATGTCCGGATCGGCACCACGGGGAGGACCGCATTCCGCTGTGACGGAAAAGTGGCCTGCTTCCAGTACCTTCTCCAGATTGCTTCCCGATTTCATTAGATCATATCCTCCCTGATAATTCGGCGTGGACCGCCATCCCTTGAGGAATTCCAGCCCTTATATGGCTTGAGTTTGCCATAATTTTCCATTTGACCAAGAGCGACCAACCGGTCGATAATGAGCTGCCAGCCGCATTTAACTTCTTTATCGACTTCACAGATCCCGCGCACCGAACCACCGCATGGGCCATGAAAAAGAGACTTAGCACAACGAGTTACGGGACAAATACCGCCGGTCAGATGCAGAATACAATCACCACACCCCTGACATCTCTCCGACCACTCTCCCTGGCGCTCGGTAACCCCAAGAAAACCGGTATTAATGCCGGGCAGGAGCGGCGTGGTAGTAAATTTTTCGGCGAGAAACTGGATCCCGGCGCCACAGGCAATCGATAAAACCGCCTGGTAGTCGCCGACATAGGGACGCATTTGCTCGACATACTCCGGATCACACTGGCGCTCGAGGCTCACCTCCCGGATATTGATGGTCCGGCCCGCAGCTTCTCGAGCCAGCCGCAGGGTCGAGGCCAGCACCTGCACCTCCTTTTCCCCACCAACACGACAAACAGTCACACAACCATGACAACCGGCCAGGACAATGTTGTCATATGGCTCAAGCATCTCCATGATCTCTTCAATTGGTTTCGGTGTTCCTGTAATCATGTTGCCTCCTTCTCTGTTACTGCTTCAGTCTTCTTAGCTGCACGCACCAGGTTGATGGGACTTGGTCCGATTTGCCGAATCTGCTCGACAAACTCATTGGCAAAGGCGGCGAATTTCGAGCCTTCTCCAGCACTGAGATTATACATTCTGATCCGGTTGGCTCCGATCTTGATCCGCTCCAAAATTGCATACACCCGCTCAACACGGGCCCGGGCACGAATGTTTCCCGAGACATAATGACAGTCACCCTCCAGGCAGCCGATCACCATCACGCCATCCGCCCCGTTTTCAAAAGCTTTCAACAGCAGCGATTCATCAATGCGTCCGGTACAGGGCAGCATAACGATACTGATTGCCGGGGGATACGATCTTCTCTCCGAACCTGCCAGGTCCGCAGCAGAGTACGCTCAGTGGCGGCAGGCAAAAACAATGACACTGGGTGAAAAATCATGCATGTTTTTTATTCCTCCAGGGTTTTAGTGACTTAGAAATAAATTTCTTGTGTTTTTTACAAGAAATTTATTTCGTGAAGGAACTTACCCCGCAAAGCTTTTTGGCGGGGTTACAACCTTACAAAAACAACAACTCAGGACGCGCTGTACGATTCAATCTTCGCTCTGATATTCCTGTCGTCATATCGGCCCATGGTAATGGTCTTGGCCGGACACTCGGCCACACAAATGCCGCAGCCCTGGCACAGGGCCGGGTTGATCTCCGCCGAATGCTGATCATTGATAAACGGCACTCCATATGGGCAGGCCCGTACACAAGTCAGACAGACTGCGCAGTTGGTCGGATCGACTTTCGAAACGATCCCCGACATTTTCAAGCTGTTTTTCGACAACAGCGTCGCCACCCTTGCGACCGCCGCCTGGGCCTGGGCAATGGTCTCGCTGCTGCTCTTTGGTCCATGGGCAGTGCCGGCCATAAACAATCCCTCACTGGGCAGATCAACCGGCCGCAGCTTGGCATGGGCCTCGATAAAGAAACCAGCTTTATTTTTTGGTACCCGCAGCATGGAGGCTAGTTCTTCGGTTTCTCGAGGTTTCATGCCTGTTGACAGCACCAGCAAATCAGGATGCAGCCGCACCGATAAACGAATGGACGGATCAGTAACGGTGATGTCAATCCCTGTCTCTTCTGTGTTGATGTTGACGGGATTCGTCTCCGGATCAAAACGGATGAAATTTATGCCCGCCTGTCGGGCTGCCCGGTAGTCTATTTCCCCCAAGCCGTAACAGCGCATATCACGATAGAGGACATCGACTCGTGCCTCGGGAAACATCTCTTTAAAGCGCAAGCCATTCTTAACCGCATGATTGCAGCAGACCCGCGAGCAATACGGCAGATGTTCTTCATCACGGGAACCGGCACACTGCAGCATAACCACGCGAGAGTGGTGCCGGTCGGCGAGACTGCCGTTTTCAAGCGCCGCACCGAAATCGGTCTGAGTTAGGACGGAATCAAGTGTTCCGAGGCCATACAATTCCGGTCGATGTTCCTCGGCCCCGGTAGCGACAAGGATCGCCCCGTGTTTCAGACTCCTGGTTGCCCCGGAAGGCATGACAATGTCCGTCTCAAAGGAGCCGACAAAACCGGACTGCTCCACCACTTCACTGCTGGTAAAGACCCTGATCCGCTCATCGGCGGCTATTTTTTCCATCAGTGAGGTGAGAAAGTCGGCGAATTTACGGCCATCGGCACTCCGCTGCAGGTGCAGCAGTTGGCCACCCAGCTGCGCTTCCCTCTCCACCAGATAGACGCCAAACCCCTGTCGGGCGGCTTCGACTGCGGCAGTCATCCCGGCAACCCCGCCACCGACGATAAGCAGCCGGGAATCAACACTAAATTCCATCTCGTCGAGCGGTTCCCCGGCGGTGGCATTGGCGACTGCCATCCTGGTCAATCTTTTCGCTTTCTCCGTGGCAAGGCCCGGATCATTAGGATGAACCCAGCTGCACTGGTCGCGAATGTTGGCCATATCAAAAAAGTATTTATTCAATCCGGCCTGCTGCAGAGTCGATTGGAAAAGCGGTTCGTGGGTGGTCGGCGAACAGGCGGAGGTGACCACCCTGTTCAGCCGGTGCTCCTCAATGATCTCCCGCATTCGTTCCTGGGAATCCTGCGAACAGGTATAAAGAGGATGTTCGGCGTACACCACGCCGGGCAGAGTTCTGGCGTATTCGGTCACCGCGTCGACATCAACCACTGAGGCAATATTGGTGCCGCAATGGCAGATAAAGACCCCTATCCGCAGCTCGTCATCCGGGCCCATTATCCGCTCGGGAGGGAGCGCGTCGATGGTGATCAAACTGCCGCGTGCCTCCGCAAGACTGGCGGAAGCAGCTTCGGCTGCAGCAGAGGCCTCACAGACGGTCTCCGGGATATCCTTTGGTCCGCCCACGGCTCCGCTGACAAAGATTCCCGGTCGGGAAGTCGCCAATGGCTGATAACAGTCGGTTACAGCGAATCCATAGCGGTCAAGCTCAATATCAAGCTTACCGGCCAGCTCTTTAGTGGGTTGCGAGACCTGGATACCAACCGAAAGCACCACCATATCAAAGACTTCTCGTTGTCTTTGGCCAGCCTCATCGACATAACGCAACTCAAGATCACCGGTGAGTGGATCCTCAAAGATTCTACTGACCATCGCCCGGACATAGCGAACATTATGTTCTTTGGCGCGGGTCACATACTGGTCAAAGTTTTTCCCGAAAGAGCGCATATCTATATAGAAGATGGTCGGCTCGATTGCCGAATCATGTTCTCTTGCTATAAACGCCTCTTTGGTCGCATACATGCAACAAACCGACGAACAGTAATCGCGATCACAGGAATGGTCGCGAGAACCGACGCACTGGATCCAGGCGATTTTCCGGGGATGCTTGCCGTCGCCCGGCCGGGCAACCGTCCCTGAGGTTGGGCCGGAGGCGGAAAGAAGCCGTTCAAACTCGATGCTGGTCAGCACATTTTTATAGAGACCGTAGCCAAACTCACCGCGCAGCCTGGCGTCAAACACCTCGATTCCCGGCGAGAAAATGATCGAACCAATATCTATTTTCGTTTCGGTCTCTCTATGGTCATAATGGATGGCACCAACGCCGCAAATCGTGGCACAGGTGCCGCAGGCACCACTATTTAACTGGACGCAGCTTTTCTCATCGATGACCGGGACTCGTGGTACTGCCTGGGGATAGTGGATATTGACCGGTTTTCGCCCGTTGAGCCCTTCATTAAATCGATTGAGCAGTGGTTGCGGTTTTCGGTTGGTTACCTGGTCAATGGTGAGATAGTTTACCGGGCATAAAGACACACAGGCGCCGCAGACCTGGCAGATATCGACACCGGCCTCGATGCCTTCTTCGACCATCTTCAACGCCCCGATGTTCATCACTTTTTCGCAAGCAATAGCGCAGAGACCACAGCGGATGCAATCATGGTCTTTCTTTCCGGCAAACTCTTTTTTTAAATGCACCGATCTTTCATACAGTGCCGCGCCGATGCTTTTATCCATCTCGGGGGCATCAGCAACTTTGATCGCCAGGAATTTTGCCGGACAGGCCACCAGGCAGGCACCGCAACCAGTACATTTTTCCTGGTCGATGACCGCCTTCTGTTTTTTCTCCCAGCTGATCGCCCCATGAAGACAGGCCCGGTGACATATTCCACACATGGCGCAAGCCTCGTCATCGACGGTAAATGTCCATTTATGTGCGGAGGTGGGTTGAGGCAAACCCGGTCCCTTGATAAGACGTTTCTCCTTGGCCTTTGCTCGACTCTTTTTCTCTCCTTCTTCAGGTACTTCCGGAAAATAGGACAGCTGGGTAACCGGGCAGACAAACTCACAGAGTCCGCAGCCGGTACACGCGGCAACATCGACATAGCGGGCATGACGAACGATGGTGGCGGTAAAACTCCCGGCATCGCCGCTGAGATCTTTTACCTCACTATGGGTGAACAGCTGGATATTTTTATGACGTCCCACCTCGACCAGTTTGGGGGAGACGATGCACATGGAGCAGTCGTTGGTGGGAAAGGTTTTATCGAGCTGGGCCATCTTACCGCCGATAGCCGGGGAACTTTCCACCAGGTAGACCTTGATCCCCGCATTGGCCAGATCCAGGGCCGACTGCATGCCGCTGATGCCGCCGCCGATAACCATCACCGCGCCGGTTGGATTTTTGCTGCTGCCTGAAAAAGTGCTGAGGTTTCCTGTCATGGCGAATCCTCCTTGCTGCTTGAAGCTCCCCCGGCATCGGTCATGGCTCGCTGCAGGACAGCCGGAGAGATCAGATGGACCTTCTGCTGCTTGGCGGGGTAGCTGCCGCTAAGCGCTGCTGCTATCAATTCAGTTGCGAAAAATACCGGCAAACCAGCATCAAGTGACTGACGACTTTCGACATTGGCCTGACACATCGGACAGTCAGTAACCATTGCCCCGGCACCTGCCCTTTTCGCGGCCGTGACAATATCGCCCACCAGTTTCTCGGCGATATCCGGCCTGGCCATGGTCAAACTGCCGGAGCAGCATTCGGTCCGGTGCGACCAGGCCACGGGGCGAGCCCCAACAGCAGTAACAATCCGCTCCAAAGTCTGAGGCATCTCCCAGTCGACGGCATCGGTCACTCGCGGATTACGCAATGACAGACAGCCGTAATAACAGGCTATGGCCAGTTCATCGAGTCTGCAGGTAACCTGTTCTTTTATTGCGGCAATTATTTCCGCTTCAGCCAGAAAGGTGCTGATATGGATGATCTCAAACGTTGGTCCATATTTTTTGGCATCCACATCCCAATATCCCGGATTTTCCCGCAATGCTTTGTCCGCCGCCTTCAACCGCTGAAAACAAGCGGCGCAGGGAACAAGGATATCGAGACCCGCCTCTGCTGCCCGCAGCAGGTTGCGTATAGGCAGACGCAGCCCTATTTCATGGTCGGTCATATGGGCAGACGACGCCCCACAGCAGTTCCAGTCAGGAATGTCGACCAGTTCAACACCAATTTTGGCGCAGATTTCGCGTACCGACTGATCATAATCAAGTGCCGTCCCTTCAAGGGAGCAGCCTGGGTAATAAGAGAGTTTCATCGATCATACTCCTTGCCCTTGCCGGAAAAAATTTGTTTAATCTCGGCTTTATTTTCAATCGAGTGGGGAATCAACTTGAGTTTTCCTTTTAAGAACATATCCAGACCAAGTTTCATATCACCCATCAGATCTCCGGATTTGATCTTGTAATTGGCGATCATGCCGATCTCATAGGCCTTGCCCCACCGGCCCACGGAACCGAGAAACGATTGATGAAAGAGCGGAATCCGCGGTTCGGCAGGCGGTATGCCTTTTCTCAAGGCAAGCTCCCTTAAAACATCCATCAGGTGGGCAATCTCAATTTCGTTCGGACATCTGGTGGCACAGGTTTCACAGGCCGCGCACAACCAGATGGCATGGCTGTGTAACAGCCGCTCTTCCTGACCGTAGGCGGCAAGCCGGACGACCTCCATGACATTCAGATCAAAAAAATCGCCGATGGGACACCCGGCAGAACAGCGGCCGCATTGATAACAGGCCTGCACGTCGATATCGCGCGTACGCAGTTTACCGAGAAATTTTTCACTCCTTTCATCTGGGGAAATACTGTTATTGTCCATGGTTCTCTCCAGTCAAAGTTTCCATGACCACCGGAAACCTGAGGGTGAAGGTAGTTCCCGTTTCCGGCGAAGACGTTACCCGGATGGAACCTTTATGTTCCTTGACTATCGCATAGGAAACCGACAGCCCAAGCCCGGTGCCTTCGCCCGTTGCCTTGGTGGTAAAAAATGGATCGAAAATTTTTTCCAAAAGCTCGTGTTCAATCCCTGGCCCTGAGTCCTGGATGGTGATCTCATTGATATCCTGATTGGCCCTGGTCCTGCTGGTGATGCGCAACCGTCCATTGCCATCCATTGCCTGGACCGCGTTGACCACGATGTTCATCACCACCTGATTGAGCCTTATGGCGTTGCCGTAGATGGGCGGCAGCTCAGGACTCAGCTCCCGAATAATCTGCACATTCTGGAAAAGCGGCTGGTGCTGCAGGATTGTCAGGGTTTTCTGGATGACGTCGTTGAGATCGACCGGCTCCATCTCGTAGGTCGTCTGATGGGAGAATTCCAACAGGTCGGCGACGATGACCTTACATCTCTCCGCCTCATGAATAATGGTCTGCAGATCACTTGCCAATGGATGATCGGCTCCCAACTCCTCCTGCACCAGATTGGCATAGAGCATGATCCCGGACATCGGGTTGTTGATTTCATGGGCGACGCCGGCGGCAAGGCGCCCCAGCCCGGCCATTTTTTCCGACTGCATCAACATCCGGTGGCTCTGCTCCAAGTCTTCCTCGATCTGCTGCATGGCCCGAAGATCGGTGAACAGGCCAAAAGTGGCGATCTCCTGACCACGGTCATAAATAATCCCACCGGAAAAACTGACCGGAATATCGTGACCATCTTTGTGTTTAACGATCAGTTCATGGCGCAGCAGTTTGCCGTTGCCGCCAAAATGGCTGCTGCGCATTCTTTTAATCAATTCGTAGGCAACTCCCTCGTTGTAAAGCTTGGTGACATGCAGGGACTTTATGTCATCCTCATTATAGCCGAGCAGGGCTTGAGCCTCCTGGTTAAAGAGCATGATCCTGCCGTGCATATCCGAGGCGATAATTCCATCGACGGAGCTGTCTATCAGGTTATGGAAAAAAGCGTTGCGCCGCCTGAGTTCCCCTTCAAGATCTTTCTGCTGGGTTATGTCTATCAGATAGATAAGGTAATACGATGGATCGATTGGTGGAAACACAACTGCCGCGCTGAGGATGGATCGTTCGTCTTTTCTGGCAAATTCCACTTCATGACGGATCTTCCCCCCGTGTTCCTTGTTGCGCTGTTCAAAATGATCTCTGATAAGGAGGAAAAAATCGCCATTATCTTCTCCCAGCAGATCTCGTAAGCTCTGTCCATCAAGCTTGCCGTACGAGACTCCCAAAAATCTGCTGGCTGCCGGATTGGCATGAATTATCGCATGATCCTGCCCGACCACCATGACGCCATTCGGCGTCTCTTCAAGAATGGTATGCAGATAATGATAGGGTCCCAGATCCCTGAGCAAGGAATCGGCATCCCTGTTTGCTGTTGACAGAACAGCTGCGGTATTCACAGCGTTCTACCGACCAATAGAATCCAGGAATTCAGGCAACCTGTCCCTCCAGCCCATCGCATGTAAAACAACTCCCGCACCGAGTGGCGCCAGATCTCTGACCAGATCGGCGGCCACCTGCATGCCGGCATCTTTTTTAACCGGGGCATCCATCATTTTTTTGAGAAATTCCTGGGGAATCGACGGCACTCCCCGTAAATTATTGAGGTAGCGGACCATGGTGACGGATTTTAAAAACATCACCGAGGTAAAAAGTTTGATGCCGGTCTGCTCGGCAAAAGGAATAAACTGCTCAATAATATTCAAGTCATAAGTCGGCCCGAGGGTGACCGATTGCACCCCGTACTGTTCCAGCTGCTTAAAAAATTCAGCTCGTTCCCGGTTAAAATTGACGTCATCAGAGAGATCAATCCCCACCCCGATGTCAAACGCGGTGGCCCCGTCAAGAGTCTCCCCGGCCAGATCTCTGCCGTTATTCAGAGCCGCGGCACACTGCAGCATAGAAACCAGATCGAGATCACCGCTCGATCTGACCACCGGTTGATCACCTTCAGCCGGATCATGCCCTTCCTTGATAACAATCTTTTTAATGCCAAGCGCGGCGGCGGAAAGGAGATCGGCCTGGAAGGAGATCCGGTTTCTGTCTCTGCCGGTGATGATCATTTCCGGCTCAAAACCTTTTTCCTTAAGTGCCAGGCAAGGTGCTATAGGTGACATACGCATAATCGCATGTTCACTGTCGGTTACCCGTGCACCGTCCACTCGCCCTCTTATCTGCAAAGCGGTATTGAGGAAAGTATCCAGATTCACCCCCTTGGGTGGATCGATCTCAGCAATGAGCGTATACTTGTGTGGAGAATTTTTTGCGGCGGGAGTGCTGGGTTTTTGAGCGGCGTCCATTGAACCTCCTGTAAGATGAGAATGATTAGTGTCTGAGAGATTGTTTCCTCGTTTTTTTGGCAAGAATTCAATTCTGTTAAGGCACTTATCCCGACTTGTTACCCGTTTACCGGGTTTAACTACTTCTTAGGGAGAGTGGAGATTGCATGTATCGATACGAAAGACCCGATCACGTCAAAGAAGCTGACAAGTAGGGGCGCTTTGGTATCAATTTCATTTAACAAACTATTCAATGCAATTTCAAGACAAAAAATCACCCAACACCTGTCTGAAGATGAATAACAATTCAATTACTTAGCCTAACACCCTCGAAGAAAAGCAAATTATCGCTAAGAAATATGAATGGCATTTTCAATTGGTTTAGGTATTTTAGGATCGTTAAATTCCTACATACTGAGAGAAAAGATGAGCACGGAAAAAGAACAGGTATTTAAGACCTGCCCAATGTGCAGAAAAAACTGGTCATGCCAAAATAGTTTTCTGGATGATCCGGAACTAAATTTCAATGGATATCAGCCGGATTTCGGCACCATCGAAGAAGGGATATTTTACTTCACCCATGAAACGCCTGAGTGCGGATCGACAATGGCGCTGAAGGCAGAGACATTTCTCTCACTCTTTAAAGGCAGAAAATATGAGGAGAACAAACAGCAGACGGTAGAATGTACGGAAAAGTGTCTCAACCGCAAAAACCTTGATCGTTGTCCGGCACATTGTCTGTTTGCCTTTGTCCGTGAAGTGTCGCAAATAATTAAAGATCGTTCGCACCGGCTGAACTGAATCAGCTTGCCGGATCGATCCGGCGGCAAAAAGTACTGCTATGCGGGATGAAAATCTGTACTTTCTCACCGATGCCTGGTTTTTCCAGGCGATACTGCACCATAGAAAGCACCACAACCAGTCGCACCCCCACATCGACGACAACACGTATACAGCCGCTGTCCTGAGCGAGATCAGTGATATGCCCGCTCAACCGGTTTCCCTCAGTGGGGTCTGTTGTTTTTGGATTAAAGACAATTTTTTTGGGATCGATATGGAGCTTGGCGACCTTGGTTCCATCGGACAGGATATTGTGCGGCAGGGTCAGAAATAACTGGCCGGTCAATTGGCAGGTGACGCCGCCTTCCTGGCAGCCAACAACAGTCACCCGGTAGATATTCTCGCTGGAGACATCGGAGAGTTCCCCATTTTGCAGAAGCAGCGTCTGGTGGGCGAGTCGCTGTCCCTGGGCAAGATAATGGGTCGAGAAAATAATTGATGCCTTATGTTCATGATTAATTTTGGCGATTATCCGAAGAATAATCTCCTGATTTTCGGTATCCACATTGGCTGTCGGCTCGTCACACAGCAACACTTCCGGCTGTAAAACCAGTGCTCTTGCCAGGGCGACACGCTTTGTCTCTCCCCCGGAGAGCCCCCGGGCATCATAATCGGCAAAACGCTCCATGCCAACCAGTTCCAGAGCCTCTTCAATTCTTTGCCGGCAGGCCTTCCGGGCCACTTTGCGCACCTTCAGCCCAAAATCGACATTCTGCCGGACCGAGCCGGTAAACATGATGGGGGTCTGATCGAGAAGGACCACCTGCCGGCGCAGGGCATACAGGTTTTTTTGATCAAACGTGACGTCCCTGTCCAAAAAGTGCATCCTGCCACTGCTCGGCTGATCCAGGAAGGCGAGGATCTGCAGCAGACTCGTCTTTCCTGCTCCGTTTGGGCCAATCAGGGTATAAATCTGCTGTGACTCTATATCGAGTTTATCGATATGCAGCACCGTACGGTCGCCATGCTTTCTTTTAATATCTTCCAGTCTATAGAGCATCGTCTCCGGTCCGGCCCTGCAAAAGATGAAACAGCATATTGATGACAAAGGCAAAAGTCATAAGGGTAATGCCAAGGGCAACAGACAGGACAAACTCCCCTTTATCATATTCCAGGGCCATGGCAGTCGTCATGGTCCTGGTAAACCCCTTGGCGTTGCCGCCCAGCATCATACTGATCCCCACCTCGGCGATTACCCGGCCAAAGGCGGCGATGACCGCGGCGAAGATACCGTAACGGGCCTCCTTGAGAATCACCAGCGCCATCTGGTACCGGGAGGCGCCAAGAGTCAGGGCAGTCAGGCGATAGCGCTTGTCAATACGGCTGACTGCGGCGATAGTCAGGGTCATGATCACCGGAACTATCAGGATAACCTGACCTATGACAATCGCCTTCTGGGTATAAAGAAGATCAAGAGGCCCTAAAATACCCCGCCGGGAAATAAAAGAATAGACCAGAAGCCCGATAACGACAGTCGGCAAGGCCAGCAGGGTGTTGAGGATTGTCAGCACCATCCGCTTACCAGGGAAAAGAGCCGAGGCGACAATAAAGCCCCCGGGAATACCAAGAATGGCGGCGATTAAGGTGGCGGCAAAACTTACCTTGAGGGATACCATTACAATATCCACCAATTCCGCATCAAAAGACATGAACAACAGCAAAGCTGACCGCACACTGTCAAACAGCAGATCCATCGGCTCTCTACACTCCAGTATCTTGGGGGTATGAACGACAAGGGAGGTCTATGCGAACATAGCCTCCCCGAGTCGTATCAATATAAAAAAAATCTTACTTTGTACTATAAGGCGTCCGGGAAAAAGAGCTGCTTTCCTTCAAGAGTATACCCGCCGATCAGCTTTTGGCCCCTCTCGGAAATCATCCAGTTGACGAACTGCATGGCCAATTCATTCTGAACATGAGGATGTTTTGCCGGATTAACTGGGATCAGACCATAAGGGTTGGCCAGGGCATCGCCCCCCTCACTGAGGATCTCCAGATCAACCGCAGGGGTTTTGCCGTATTTATATTTGATATAGGTCCCCCGATCACTCATGGTATAACCTTGCTTTTCTTCGGCAAAAGTGATGGTTTTGCCCATACCCTGCCCAATTGACATATACCACGCCTTGGAATCGGCCGGCATCTTGAAGCTGATCTCTTTCTCTTTGCCCTGATCGGAAATTTTCTGCGTCTGCGTGGTAAGTGGAACCCCGGAAGCCTCCCAGAGAGACTGTTCTTTAGTGTGCGTACCGCTGTCATCACCACGAGAAACAAAGATTGCCTTGGCTGCGGCTATCTTACCAAGAGCCTGCCCCCCATCAGATACCCCTTTTATTGCCGCCGGATCTGCAGCTGGACCGATAATTACAAAATCATTGTGCATGATGGCATATCTCTTGGTACCAAAGCCATCAGCGACAAATTTATCCTCCCGCTCCCTGGCATGGACAAAAATAACATCGACATTCCCATCTTCTCCGTCCCGTATAGCCGCCCCTGTCCCCTTAGCGATAACTTTAATTTCAATACCGGTATCCTTCTTAAATTCGGGCAGGAGGACATCCAACAAGCCGGAAGACTGGGTACTGGTCGTTGTCGACATTTTCAATACCTTATCCGCTGAATAGACATTTCCTGCAAGACCGCCCAGCAGAAAGAAGGCTCCAAACCAAACCACCATTTTTTTGTTCATACCTTACTCCTCAGTTTTAAAATTATCAGGAAAGAGCATTTTCCCACATAACGAAACATCGTATCCTTCAAATGTACCAGCGAGCTGCCTGAACGATTCCTCATGGAGCAAGCCGATGAAATTCTGAATTGTCCGCTCAAAAAAACGGTCGCGGAGGATAAGCAAATCAAATCTTTCCCAGCGAAGAGGAATAAAACCAAGGCCGAGTAGCCCGGCAACAGCCCGAATGGCAGGGGCGGCGTCCGCACGACCGGCAAAGACCTCCAGACCGGCATCCAGATGACGCGAAACCTCCTTGTCATAACCGGCAATTTGTCCGCAGGAAATTTCCGATTTGGCAATTTCATAATCGAGCAGCAGCCGAGTTCCCGTGCCGAGTGGGCGATTGACAATGGTCACATCTTTTCTGGACAGGTCGGCCACCCCGCTGATTCCTTTAGGATTGCCTTCTCTTACCAGGAGCCCCTGCTGGCGACGACTGAAATTGACAAAGACCGGCGCCTTATCAAGCTCCTGGTTGGCAAAATCAAAATTATATTCTTCATTGTCGTCCTGGAGCAGGTGGCACACTCCGATATGGCAGATCCCCCGCCTGAGACTTTTCAAACCACCCATGCTGCCAAGATTGGCGAAAAAACCAATGGTCCCGGGGTTTTTTGCGTGGAAAAGCGACAGCGTTTTTTGAAAAAGTAAATCATCACTGCCGGCCAGTAACAGTATCCCTTCATCCGAAGAGCTGCCGAACCCGGGCTTGCGATAATTGAGAATGTGCGTTTCCAGCCAGTCCTCAACAAGTCTTCTGGGAAACAGCCACTTGCCGGTAATTTTCGTCGCCGGCAGCCCCTTGTCGTTGACCAGAGAATAGACCATCTTGTCGTTGACATGGAGGAGCTTGGCGACCTCTTTGGTGGTGAGAAATTTTCCGTCCTGGATACCATTCATCGTGCTTTTTCTTCTCCTTCTCTACACAAGTCCTTCGCGGCAATTAATTACTCAAGATTGCAGTTTTTTTCCATCGTTAGCCCTTTTCGAACCTTATAATGACCAATACGGACCTATACTGACACCGGCACCTTATAATTTGTCACCGAACCTATTAATGTTAAAAAGATACGTGATTTCAAAGAGTAGTGCAATTTTCTTGTTTTTTCAATCAAGATCAATGTACAATATTACAGCTGTATTTAAAGACAAAATCCCACTGGAGAAAAGACCATTGTTCGTATCTCTTGCCCAGGAAAATAGCCAGCATTTGATCCTCAGCGAGGTGCTGCAGGCTGCTCTTCAACCCAATCCGATCAACAAAAAGATTGACCTCATTCTGGAGTACCTCCTTTCCCTGCCGCACCTGCAGTTTGACACAAAAGCCGCACTGTTTCTTGCTGAACAGGATTCAGGCACTCTTGCACTCAAAGCCTGTAAAGGATTTTCCCAACAGGAAACAAGAAATTGCAGTACAATCCAATTTGGCCGCTGTCATTGCGGACAGGCTGCAAAGAGTAGAAAAATTTCTTTTTTTGACAGTCCTCCCTCATTGCAAAATAACGGCACAATATCGTCATTATTGCCCGGAAAATATGCCGGTAATTATTGCGTGCCCATTAGTAAAGATGGCCGACTATTGGGCATATTCACCATCTATGTAACGGGTCTACACCAGCCGTCGCCAGAAACGGAGAGGCTCCTGGGAGCAGTGGCTCATATTCTGGCAATAATGCTGGAAAACCGGCAAATGAAACAGCAACTCATTCAACTGGTTAATGATTCCCGTGGCTCGATCTCCAGCCTGCGCGAAGAAAAAAAATTTTCCGAATCTATTATTCAGGGGCTCCACCATGGCCTTCTCGTGGTTGCTCTGGACGGCAGGATAAGCAAGAGCAACGCAATCGCCCAGTCTGTTTTCAAACCATTTACCAAAAATATTGATGGAGAACTGCTTGTAGATATCGTCGGAAAAGAGGCGGCCAATCAGCTTCTGACCATTGTGTCGTCCGATTTCAACCAATTTGATCGGGAGTTGCTTTTCGCCAATGCCAAAGGAGACAAAAAGGTTCTTGGTTTCTCAAATGTTTATCTTGAAGATACTGCGGGCAGAAAGATCGGCGTGATTATTTCTCTGGCGGATATTTCCGAAGTAAAGTATGTCCGCAGGGAGATGGAAAAGATGAACCGGCTGGCAACTATTGCCGAAATTGCCTCGGCTGTTGCTCATGAAGTCCGCAATCCTCTTGCGGGCATAAAAATAATGGCACAGTCAATCGAAGAAGACGCCAGAGAAAATAGCGAGCAACTGGAATGCGCACAGCGGATCACCCGGCAAGTGGATCGTCTCAATACCCTGCTCAGCGATTTTTTTTCATATGCCCGGCCGGCGGAACCAAACAAACAACCTATCTCCCTGAAATCCGTTATTGTCGAAACAAAACCACTGATCAACAGCCGACTCACCCAAAACCAGATTGAACTGCATGTAGATATCAGCAGCGATCTGCCGCTGATCATCGCCGACCCACATCAGCTCCAGCAGGTTTTCCTGAATCTTTTTCTCAACGGAATAGACGCCATAAAACAGCAGGGCCGCATTGACATTTGCGCCAGCCTGCCCACCAGCGATGAGCTGCAGCGGTATCAAACAAAATATCCGGCGCTGTTGCAGAATTCTCCCTATCTGATTGTCCATTTTACCGACAATGGAACAGGGATGTCGCCAGCAACCACTGAAAAGGTATTCGAACCTTTTTTTACCACCAAAACCTCCGGAGCCGGCCTGGGACTATCCATCGTCTATCGAACACTCAAGGAAAACGATGCCGCTATTGTGATCAAGAGCAAAGTTGGCAAAGGAACGACCTTCACCATGTTTTTCAAGGCGGATATACAATGAGTGCGGTCCTCATCGTCGACGACCAGGAAGATATACGCTTTGCACTGGCCAAAATTGTCGAGAAGGAAGGATATAGCGCCATTACGGCAGCCAACGGCCTGGATGCCCTGGATCTGCTCCACTCATCCGTCATTGATCTGGTCTTTCTTGATATAGGCCTGCCCGACGGCAGCGGTATCGATCTTATTCGCAAGATAAAACAAGCAGGAGACGATATCGATATCGTCATGCTGACCGGCATCAACGAAGCCAGAACCGCAGTAGAATCCCTCCGCGCCGGCGCTGTAGATTATATCGTGAAACCTTTTGATATTATAGAATTTAAAGCAACAGTGAACCGGATACTCCAGTCCCGAATAATGGGTAAAAAGGCGGCTTTGGAATTTCGCGAGACAGGCATCAATTCGATCATCGGCACCAGCCCGCCAATGATGCGGGTAAAACAGATTATCACCAGAAGTGCAGAAGTCGATTCATCGATACTCATAACCGGCGAAACCGGTACCGGCAAGGAGTTGGCTGCAAGGGCAATCCATGAAAGTCGCCCGAGTCAGACCGGGATCTTCGTCAAAGTTGATTGCGGCACCCTCTCGGCCCACCTTATAGAATCGGAGCTCTTCGGTCACGAAAAAGGTGCCTTTACTGATGCTGGAAGCAACAAGAGAGGGCTTGTCGAGATTGCCAATGGCGGCACCCTTTTCCTCGATGAAATCGGCAACCTGCCATTAGAAATACAACCAAAACTGCTCAGACTTATAGAGGAGTCCACTTTCCGGCGGGTCGGCGGGCTCAAAGACATTCGAGTAAAGATCCGGATCATCGCCGCGACCAATGCGGACATTGAGAAACAGATAGATCGAGGAGCATTCCGGGAAGATCTCTATTATCGCCTGAATGTCATTCCCCTTTCTCTACCGCCACTCAGAGACCGCGGCCAGGACGTTCTACTGCTCGCTGATTTCTTCCTCCATCACCTGCAAAAAGAACTGAAAAAGCATTTTATCGGATTTACTCCCGAAGCCAGTGCCAAGTTGTTGCACCATGATTGGCAAGGCAATATCAGGGAGTTACGAAATGTGATAGAACGCGAAGTGATTTTTGGCACAAGTGGCTGGCTTACGCTTGCCGATCTCAGGATAAACAACCATACATCCGCGGTAAAAAATAGTTCTCTGATCAGCCTCAAGGAGATGGAACAGCACTACATCAACAAAGTTCTGCAAAGTGTCAACAATAATAAATCGAAAGCGGCCCGTATCCTGGGTATTTCGCGAACCACCCTGCGCGACAAGCTCTAACTGACCAGAAATTGACCACCTGACCAGTTTTTAGCCACTTTGTTTCTTCCGGATGCCCTGTTCTCTGTGGAAAATCCATTTTATATTCAACAGATTATATTCATTCCATTAAAAAGCATATACCAAGCTGACTGGCCTCTTTTTTGCTTAATAGCTTCGAGTACTAAAGATTTCTATCCGGATATCCATGAGAGTGACTTCTTCTCTCCAGGCGCACTGTGTGTCGGGCCAAGAGAAAAAATGGTGAAACTATGAAAAGAGTGCTGGTGGTTGATGATGAAGAAGATATGCTCTGGATGCTGCAGAGAAATCTCAACAAAGGCATGGAGGATGTCAAAATTCTCGCCGCCAAATCAGCCGAGGAGGCCCTGGCGATACTCAGCGACAGCCCGGCAGATCTGGTCATCACCGACATCAACATGCCGGGAATGAACGGACTCGACCTTCTTATCGAAATAAATAACCGCTTCCCGGAGACCGGTGTCATCATTATGACGGCCTACCCATCAAACGCCTACGAAAACAAGGCGATGATGAGCGGCAGCCTGCGCTTTATCGAAAAACCTTTCGACATAAATGACGTGCGGACAATCGTCAAGGAAGCTCTCAAGGTAAATGAAGGTTTTCAGGGAACAGTCGATGGCGTTGATTTGATTGATATCGTCCAGTTCAACAGCCTTTCCAGGGCAACCGCTGCCTTGAAAGTCACAACCGGTGAGCGGGAAGGGATGATTTTTTTCAAGGATGGGGCCGTCGTCCATGCCATGTGCGATCAGGAAACCGGCGAAAACGCCTTTTTCACCATCCTCGGCTTTAATGGCGGATCCCTGCAAAATATCCGGGGTGTGCAGCCCCCCATCGTCAGCATCCATAAAAGTATTGAGAGTCTGCTCTTTGAGGCGGCGGTGAATAACGATGAAAAGTCTGCCGCCGAAAACAGTCCGGCTGACAAGGCTGCTTTTATCGATTCGATGGGGCAGTATTCGAAAGATGAACAACTGTCGGTAAAAAAATTAGAGGAATTGATTACCGAAATTGACCTGGAGGCAGGTGCGAACACTGATGAATTTGCCCGGATCTATACCGATAGCGGAGAAGATCAGGCAACAACTTTAACAGAGGATTGTGAAATGACCGAGATTCAGAAAATTCTAGCAGAATTTACCAACATTGAAGGTGTCCATACTGCGTGTCTGGTTGGTCGAGACGGTTTTCTACTGGACAGCCTCGCCCGAGCCGGCATAGACGCGGAAATGATCGCCGCTATTGCGTCATCCGGCTTTGGATCTGCTGAATCTATGGGCAATCAGCTTGGTCAGGGCGAATTGAAGATGACCATGTTCGAGTTTGCCAATGGACCGGTAATGTTTGCTCCGGTTGGCGAAGACGCCGTACTGGTCATCGTTGCCGACCAGGATACCAACCTTGGCTGGATCAGGATCAGCATCAAGAAAAATTCCAAGAAAATCCAGGAAGTCGCCTCGCTTTAATATGAATGCGTACAAGCCGGCTGACGGGCTGTAGGGGCGGGTTCTCAACCCGCCTTTCTATGTCTCCGGCAGTCGAATCGTGCGCCGGGGGGTGCTGATGAACGTTTAACGGGGAGCTACGAGCTACTGGTAATTTTTCTCAAAATAGTCGGCAAATTCAACAAACTGGGTCTCATATTTTTTAATGAGCAGCCGGGCCTTGGCAAGCCATTCATCTTTGGTCGTCATCAAGAAGATAAAAAACGGCTGACTGTCATCATGGCGGATTATAAAATGATACTGGCGGGTGGTGATCAGGATGTCTTCTATTATCTCATCATCGGCCAGAAGCTTTATGGCCTTGGTATTGGATTTTACAATTGACGCCAGATACGCCGCAGCGACAGCAGGTTCAACATCCTCCCTGCGGCTCACTTCGGCAATGGACATGCCGTCTTCCACGGTCACCACCGCCGCAGCCAGGATGCCGGGAAGCTCTCTCGACATCTGGTCAATAAGGCTCTGAAGTACTTTTATCATCTTTTTATCCTGTTGAAATTGAGCAGACCAGCTGATCCACTCAATACAAAAATATTAGTAATTATCTGCAATAGCATCACTTCTATCCAGCAAATCGAACACCGCTGCTGCCGCAGGCTCTACAGCCGCGGCGACTTCATCGCTCAATCCTTCACCAAGCCTGTCGAAGCAGCGGCCTTCAATACCAACAAGATGCACGATCCGAGGCGTCATTTCCGGGAAAAGCTTTCGAGAAACCTCAATGGCTTCGCGAATACCGATACCATGGCAGGAGACATGAGAACCACTGGAAGGAATCGCCGCCCAGTCCAGCACATGAATGGTACCGACGGGGGCGCCCAGATGCACGGCATCCACTACGACCAGATGTTCCTCACCCTGGAATTGATCAACAAGAGACATGCCACCCAGACCAAGCAGTCGCAGTCGGATATCAGCGGGTAACTGCGCCGCAAGAACCCGGTGTACAGCATGGCCAACGCCATCATCGGCCACTAACTCATTGCCTATACAGACAATAAGGGCATTTGCCATCTATCTTGCGCCCCCGGCAAAAGTGAGGGTAAAGGTACAGGTTTCCCCGGTCGAAATTGTCTTGGGCCGAGCCGGTCTACCGGTAAATTCAGCCATAATTCCAGCCAGATAATAGTGAAACATTTGGCAGGCGGAACCATCGATAGCCATACTTCGCTGCCTGCAGACACTGCCGATGGGACAATGGGCAATGGAAAGGACCGCATCTTTACCCTGCATCGCACCTTGTATCTCCATCTGCTGCATGGTAAAAACCCTGATCAACTCGGCAAGTGCATTTTCCGGAGTCGGCTCAGCCAGGTATATCGGCATATTGGCGGCCATCTTCCGACCGGCGGCTACTGCCAGGGCCGGCGTCGACTTGCCGACAAACTGCTCGATGGTATCAACAAAAATATCCAGCAGGAAGCACACTTCATGAAACGCCTTATCATGATCTTCCGCCGTAAGCTGTAACTCCGATGTCGCAATCATAGAAACTTCTCCATTCGCTTGCTGAAGTGAATATTTCGATAAAAATTAGCAACCACATGATGATTGTTATGGCTGATCGCACCGGACGGACAAATATAGGCACAGCTGAGGCAGGCAATGCAATTATCAAGTTGGGTGACAACTGCCTTGTCGTTCTCTTCATTGAAGCTGAAACATTCGGTAGGACAGACATCAAGACAGAGTCTGCATCCGCGACAGGCCTTTTCTTTTATGGTCATTTCCAGCATTTTTTATCTCCTCACCCTGCGGATAATGTCACCCTTCTGAGTTATTATTACATCAAGTGCCATCTTGCCTATGGCGTGGGTCGAGCACGCCAGGCAGGGATCATAACAGCGGACAATAAATTCAAGGCTGTTGAGCATTGCCTCATCACTGGTCTCTTTGAGCAGATTATTTGCCCCTTCTTTAAGTGAATTGTTTATTGCCGCAGTATTCTGCTGGGTGGCAATGATCATATTGGCTGCCGTGACAATACCCCGTTCATCAATCTCATAGTCGTGAATAAGGGTACCGCGAGGCGCCTCTATATGGGCTATGCCGTGTCCGCCCTTGAAATTTGCCGGAACCCGGGTTGCACCACGAAGGGCAGGATCGTTGATGATTTCATCGGCTTTCTCGCAGCAGGCAACCAGCTCAATCAATTTGGCATACAATTGCAGAACTGCATTGTGACAGGGCCGGGAAAAGTTTTGCCGGAAGATCTCGAACTCCTTCTGGGCAAGCGGTGTCTCCAGGCTGTCGACCACATTAAGACGGGCGAGTGGACCGACACGGTACATCTGCTCAGCGCCATCCATATTCAGATAGACTTCCTTGGCATAGGAATTATGGACAGCGCGCTCGGTCATCATCTGCCTATAGCCTGAAGCCGGGAAATCCGGCTGCATCCCGCCCCGGCTATCCATCGCCCGCAGCTCGCCGTCGTAGACACTGTGTTTGCCGCCACGGACAGTACCCAGGTACCAGCTCTGACCATTGAGTTTTTCCAGCAGGACCGGGTTCTTGTCGAGCAAGTCAAACAGCAATTGCTTGGTTTTTCCGGCAAGCTCATGCACCAGTTGGACTGCTTCCGCGGTCAGCTCCTTAAGCCGGGTAAACTGTCCGTCGCTGAGCGTAAAAGAGATGCCGCCGGCAATGGCAGTAACCGGATGGATTCCCCTGCCGCCAATGGTTTCATTGATCTTCTGGCCCAGGCTTCTCAGGCGCAGCCCTTTTTGGGTCAGCTCAGGGGCAGCATTAACCATGCCGACAATATTCTGGGTGGCCGCAGCCCCTTGCAACCCAAAAACCAGATCCGGCCCGGCCAGCACAAAAAGAGACAGACTGTGCGAATGGATCATATGCCCCATATACATGAACTCACGCAACAATTTTGCCGCGGGTGGGGGTTCGACGCCGGCGGCATTGTCGAGCGCTTTGGCGGCGACAAGATGATGAGCAGTGGGACAGACCCCGCAGATACGCGCGGTAATCTGCGGCATGGCGGAAGCCTCCATGCCAACCAGGATTCTTTCAAATCCCCGTAATTCATTGACACAGAAAGAGGCCTTGCTCACCTCTCCTGAATCTTCACATTCCAGGACAATGCGGGCATGCCCTTCGATGCGGGTTACCGGATCTATTTTAACAGTGGTTGTCATTTTCCTGCCTCCACGTCGGCGATCCATTTCTGAATGAGAAAGGTCGGTTTATTGCCAATCATCTTAGTAGCCATAGCATAGGCATAATGAGTTTTTGCTGACCTTTCCATATGACCAAGAATTTCGCCCCTGCTTATTTTAGTAAGCCTGGCCATCCTGTCGCTCACCTCTGTTCTGATATCATGATTGGGTTCACAGAGGATCTGCATGGTTGGTCCGGCACAGCCGGTACACATAATGCCATTATTCACGCAGGGTGACAGACACCGGTCCAGCGTTACCGAACCTAGACAGATATAGCCCTGGCTGAGAAAGCAGACATCTTCCTCGGGGACACCTTCATACGCCTCCTTGATAGTCGTGACATCGGTTTTTTTCATCACCCTGGAACAACCGCCGCAGACCGTTTCCTGACCCGTTTTTGGCGCCCGGTTATCAAGAAGCGTTGCCAGAGCTTCAAAGATAAAATGGGCATGCGGCGGACAGCCCGGCAGATACAGATCGACATCAATCACTTCATCAACGGGAACAACCATTTTTTCAAGGCCACTGATATTCATATCAGGAATAAAATCAGTTTTCGTGGTCGGTGATGCTTTATAGACATGATCCATGATCTGCTCTCTCGTGTGGGCAAGTCCTGCACCATGCAGCCCGCCATAAACCGCACAGGTGCCAAAAGCGATAATGGTCGTGCAGCACTTACGCATGTCAAGCGCTGCCTGACGATCGTGCTCAGTTCGTATCGATCCGGTGAGGATGCCGATATCGGCTTCCGGATACCCTTTTATGTCGGTGAGTACCGGACATTTCTGGATTTCGATGCTTTCCAGCACCTTGAGAATCTTTTCATGGAGATCAACCAGGGCAACATGGCAGCCGCCGCAGTCGCACAGCCATTCGGTATTCAGGCGTACTTTTTCATTACTCATAGCAACTCCTCGTAACAGATGTCAGTTTTCAACGGTCAAAACTTTCAGACAGGCGTTTTCCCCGGCGTGTTTGATTTCAAGCGTCGCCTTTTTGCCCATAATACTTTCCAGTGCTCCGGCAAAAAAACCATACATCATATTACAGAGCGAACCCTGTTGTGCATGACCGAAACGAAACAGCGCCTGGCGAATCATGCAGTCACGAAAAACAAGGAGCATCTGCAACTGCCCCTGATCATTTCTGGTAATAACCTCAGCCTGTCCGACCGGCTTAAATGGTTCAAAATTCCACAGACAATTATTAGTTACCAGGATGCGACGAACTTCAGCGACCGCCTCGAGCAGATCACTGGTCTGCTTTGCTCCCTCAGAAAACTTCCGGCCCAGATTACGTCCGGCAGACATGGTCATACTGTTGGCACCGCGGCCAAGAATAGGTTCAATCCCTGCCGAAAGCGCGGCCATGAAATTCATTGTTTCCTGTAGGGTACGTCTTTTTTTTAAGATTTCCTCCACTTGCAAAATCCTCCCGGTGGCAGCTATGAGATTTCTCCCAGTGATGATATTCGCCAATGTTTTCGGTTCTGTTGCTCTTTTTCCAGGCCACATAATTATCTTTTCTCTGCCTGTTTCAACAGTCTATCAAAAACATCTGAGGATAAGCAAAAATATCAAAAAAAAAATTGAAGATTCCTTGCAGTAAAGAGACTATGTTGCGATGAATCTTCAATTTTTTATCATTACTGCAAAGGGGTACTCAATGCGGTCAGTCATCCAAAGAGTGCGTAGGGCATCGGTCGCCATTGACGGCGTGATTCATGGTTCAATTTCCCATGGAATGGTTGTTCTGCTGGGAATACGAAGCGGCGACACGAGAGAAAATCTGCAATGGCTGGCGGAAAAAACCGTCAATCTGCGTATATTTGACGATCAGCAGGGAAAAATGAATAAATCGCTTGCAGACATTGAGGGCGAAATGCTTATCATCTCCCAATTCACGCTGTACGGCGATTGCCGAAAAGGCAGAAGACCGGGATTTTCCACGGCGGCACCTCCAGAAATTGCCGAACCACTGTACCGACAATTTATCCAAGAGGTGCAAGACAGACAGATAAGAGTCGCCGCCGGCATTTTCCAGGCTGCCATGCAAGTCGAACTGGTCAATGACGGTCCAGTCACCTTGCTGCTGGACTCCGAAAAACAATTTTGATGATCACCCATTTAGCTTAAGGATCTTTCAATGACATTTACCCCAGGCTCCACCTATTCAGGGTTTACCCTCAAGACCCATAAATATATCCAGGAAATTAAATCCGATGTGTATGTGTTTGAACACACATTACTCAAATTCCCGCTGCTGGCGATCAAAAACAGCGATACCAATAAAACCTTTTCCGCAGCCTTTAACACCGTGCCCACCGACTCAACCGGAGTCGCCCATATTCTCGAACATTCGGTACTGATGGGCTCGAAAAAATACCCGGTAAAGGATGTCTTCGGCGAAATCAATAAAGGCGGGCTGACCACCTTTCTCAACGCCATGACCGGGGCCGATATCACCTATTATCCTTTTGCCACCCGCAACCTGAAAGAATATTTCAATATCATGGATGTCTACTGCGACGTGGTTTTCAATCCCTTGCTGGCCCGTTCGACCTTTGAGCAGGAGGGATGGCATTATCACCAGGATGGCCCGGATGAGCCGCTCAAGTTTCAGGGCGTGGTGTATAACGAGATGAAGGGCGCTTTTTCCGACCCTATTCGTTTTCTTTTTCATCACATCTTTGGCGGGCTTATGCCCGGCTCGACCTATGCCCATGAATCGGGCGGTGATCCGAGAAATATTCCCGACTTGAGCTATGAGCAGTTCTGCGAATTTCACAAAAATCATTACCATCCGTCAAACGGGTTCTTTTTTGTCTATGGCGACGCGCCGCTGGCAGACGAGCTTGTTTTTTTGGAGCATCGATTTTTTTCAAGCTTCGATACTCCAGTAGCCCAGGCGGTTATAGAAAATGGTACGCTGCCAACCGAGCCGGTATTTATCACCGACAGCTATGCAGTCGACTCCACCGATACCACCGGCAAGACCTTTCTGGCAGTCGGCACCAATATCGCGACCGTTACTGAGCGCGAGGTCAACAGCGCCTTCCAGATTATCGCCAACATCCTCTTTAATTCCGATGGCTCACCTCTGAAAAATGCTATTGTGTCCAGTGGTCTGTGCAAGGATTTCGGCGGCTTTTATGTCGCCAATTCATCGTTTCGGACCCTGATGGTCACCTATCTGGTCGGCAGCGAGGCCAAACATCGCGACAGCTTTCTTGAGCTGTATCGGAGTTCTCTGTTGAAGATGGTGACTGAGGGGCTTGACTATGATCTGGTTGTGGCGGAATTGAACAAGTTCGAGTTCAGTTTCCGCGAGGAGGCAAGTAAACCCCAGCGAGGACTTGATCTCATCGGCAAGGCGATGACCGGATTGAAATACGCCACCGACCCGATAGCCCATCTGATGAATGAAGAACTTATCCTCACTCTGCGCCATAAGGCAATCAACGATGGCTACTTTGAAGATTTAATTAAAAAATATCTGCTCGACAACCCGGCAACCGTTACCGTGACCCTGGTTCCCGATCCGAGCAAACAGCAAAAGACTCAGGCCGAGGAACAGCAGCGGCTTGCCGCCTATGATGCTACAATTACCGAGCAGGAGAAACAAGAAAGGGTCAGTCGAACCGGGCAGCTGATGCAGCAACAGCAGCAGCCTAACAGCATGGAGACCCTGGCGCTCTTGCCACAGCTGGATCTCGCTGACCTGTCGACCGAAATCGATTTCCACGCCGTCGTGCCAACAGATATGTTTGGCCAGCAGGTTCTGGTCAGTGAACTCGCCACCAACCATATTTCCTATATCGATGTTGGTTTTGATATATCCTGTCTGCCCCCGGACCTACTTCCCTGGCTCGATCTTTTCGGCACAATTATAACCGAGATCGGCACCAAAAGGCTCAACTACCAGCGGTTTGCCAAGGAGATAGCCACCTGCACCGGCTCGTTCTCCCACTCCCTGACCAGCTACACGAGAATAAACAACCAGGAGAAGACCCAACCGGTTTTCTGGCTGCATATGAAATGTCTGCCGGAATATCTGGAGCAGGCCCTGCAGCTGCTGGCGGAGATCTTCGCCTCCGTCTCGTTCAGTGAAAAGGCCAGGATTCGAGAGATTGTCGGTCGGGAGTATGCGTGGGCCGAACATTCAGTCCAAAGCGAAGGGTATAACCTGCCGGCCACCCGGGTCTTTGCCCATCTCAGTATCGCGGGCAGATATAATGAAATGTTCAACGGTGTTACTTCTTACCTGGCGATAAAGGATCTGGCCCTTAATTATCCAGGCAAAGAGGAACAATTCCTGACAGCTCTGCAAAAAATCGCCACTCTTCTCTTTAATAAAAACAACCTGTTGCTCGGCGTAACCGCCGATGGTCAGGAACTCGGTCACCTGACAAAGACAGGCAGTTGCCTCATCGCTGCCCTGGCCGACACCCCGGTTAACAAATATTCGCTGCCCGAGCTGGAACTTGCCGACCATGAAGCTTTCATCACCGCGGCGGAAGTGGTCTTTGCCGTTCAGGGCGGTAACCTGCTGCCCAAGGGAGAGGGCTACAACGGCCATTTCGAGGTTCTTAAGACCTATCTGTCGCGGGATTATCTCTGGAACACCGTCCGGCAACTGGGCGGAGCATATGGCTGTTTTATCCAGTTTGGCCAGATCAGCGGCAATATTGCCTTTGTCAGTTATCGAGACCCTCAGGTTAAGAAAACCTATGATGCCTACAATGGCGTACCCGGTATCGTGGCCCGCCTGGATTTGCCAGACAAAGTGATGGAGCAGCTGATTATAGGAACGTATGGCAGCTTCGATCCCCTGCGCAGCGCCGCTGCCAAGGGCGCAACGGCTAGAAACGACTACCTGAACGGCATTGATGTCGAATATAAACAGCAGCGGGTGCAGGAGATCACCGCCACCACTCTTGCTGATTTGCGCAGTTTCGCTCCGGCTTTTGCCGACATGATCCCCAGGAGCTACCGATCCATTATCGGCAATCGCACCAAGATCGAAACGGATCGGTCACTTTTTAACAGCCTCACCGAACTGTAATTGCACAATCCATTCCCCCTCATCTTTACCTGGTCTCACGCCCGGGTAAGGATGAGCTTTCCTACCTGCGCCCCGGCTCTTGTAATTTGTTACAATCCTACTATAATGATGCGGCGGAAGAAAGAGGTGGCTGCCGCCATCGGAAAAATGAAACACGTCCGCCTGGATCTCCATTATTTTCTGATGTAACTAACAAAACTATTACTTTGCCAAGGAGAAAAGAATGCAATACTCTTCTGAAGTTAAGGAAATGTGCCGGGTGGCCCAGGGGACGAACCATGGCCCTGCTCCTATTCCACAGGAAGGTGCATGGACTCAGGCCAGAGAGGTACGCGATATCAGCGGACTCACCCATGGTGTCGGCTGGTGTGCCCCACAGCAAGGCGCCTGCAAACTGACCCTCAATATTAAAAACGGTATCATCGAGGAAGCCCTGATTGAAACTATCGGCTGCACCGGGATGACCCATTCGGCGGCCATGGCCTCGGAGATCATGCCGGGCAAGACCATCCTGGAAGCCCTGAATACCGATCTGGTTTGCGATGCCATCAATGTGGCCATGCGTGAACTCTTTCTGCAGATTGTCTATGGTCGCAGCCAGTCGGCATTCTCCGAGGGAGGTCTACCCATCGGCGCCGGCCTGGAAGATCTCGGTAAAGGCTTGCGTTCGGTATGCGGCACGATGTATGGCACCAACGCCAAGGGCCCCAGATATCTGGAAATGGCCGAAGGGTATGTGACCAGCATCGGCCTTGATGCAAACGATGAAATTATCGGTTATGCCTTCGTCAGTCTCGGGAAAATGATGGACGCCATCAAAAAAGGTGTGTCTGCCGACCAGGCATTAACAGATGCTTCCGGGACCTATGGCAGATTTGCTGAAGCCGTCAAAACCATTGATCCACGCAAAGAATAAGGAGAGAAACATGGCACTGTTTGAAGGTTATGAAAGGCGGATCAAGCAGATCATTCCAGTCCTGGAAAAACATGGCATGAAGACCCTTGAGGACGCCGGGGAAGTCTGCCGAACATATGGGGTAGATGTGGCCAAGATCGTCAAAGGTATCCAGCCGATCTGTTTTGACAATGCGGTTTGGGCCTACACCTTAGGCGCGGCGATCGCTATCAAAAAGGGTCAGACTAAAGCTGCAGAGATCGCGGCAACACTTGGTGAAGGGTTGCAGGCTTTCTGCATCCCGGGTTCTGTAGCTGACGACCGCAAGGTCGGCATTGGCCATGGCAATCTGGCAGCCATGCTCCTCACCGAAGAGACGAAATGTTTTGCCTTTCTGGCCGGTCATGAATCGTTTGCCGCAGCAGAGGGCGCCATCGGCATCGCCAGATCGGCCAACCGGGTACGTCAAACACCACTCCGGGTTATCCTCAACGGCCTTGGCAAAGATGCCGCCAAAATAATCTCCCGGATCAACGGTTTTACCTATGTGCAGACCAGCTTTGACTATGCAGCAGGTAAATTGAGCGTTGTCGCGGAAACACAATATTCAGGGGGAGAACGCAGCAAGGTTCGCTGTTTCGGTGCCGATGATGTCCGCGAGGGTGTCGCCATCAACCACATGGAAGGTGTTGATGTCTCAATCACCGGCAATTCCACCAATCCCACCCGATTCCAGCATCCGGTGGCCGGAACTTATAAGAAAGAGTGTGTCGAGCAGGGCAAAAAATACTTCTCGGTAGCCTCTGGAGGCGGCACCGGCCGTACCCTCCACCCAGACAACATGGCTGCAGGCCCCGCCTCCTATGGCATGACCGACACCATGGGGAGGATGCACTCGGACGCCCAGTTCGCCGGATCTTCTTCTGTTCCAGCCCATGTGGAGATGATGGGACTTATCGGCATGGGCAATAATCCGATGGTTGGCGCTTCCGTCTCCATGGCGGTGGCACTTGAGCAGGCAGCGAGGTAAAAATAAAAAAGGCCGCCATTTTTAAGCTGGCGGCCTTTTTTATAGCCATGCATGAGCGTTACTGCAGCGGGGGGGCGTACTGCAACCCGCCGTGGGTCCAGAGACTATTTAATCCCCGCTCTATCTTCAATTCTGATATCGATCCAACATTTCGCTCGAACACCTCTCCATAGTTCCCAACCTGGCGAATAATCTGCAACGCCCAGTCATCTTTCAGACCAATACCCTTTCCTCCTGTCCCTTCTCGTCCCAACAATCTCTTTATTGCGAGAACATTGCTCAATTGCATTGCATCAATATTTTTGGAAGTGACCCCCAGTTCCTCACCATTAATCATGGCATAAAGCGACCATTTGACGATATTCAACCAGGCTTCGTCGCCCTGGCGGACAACCGGTCCGAAAGGATTTTTGGCGATAACTTCAGGGAGTACCAGGGCACTATCCGGGTCGGCAAGACCCAGCCGGATTCCATGCAGCTGTGATTGCTGCATCGAAAGCATATCGCAGTCCTCTCGATCAAATCCTTTAACTGCAAGATCGAGAGTATCATAGGGGACGATGCTAAATTCGATTTTATTTCTCTCAAGGTAATCAATAATATTGGGCTCAAAATCAGAATCAGCAGAACTGCAGAGTTTCACCTTGCCCAGGTCAGGCAAATGTTCGACGTTGAGCTTTTTGGAAATCAACACGCCCTGACCGTCATAGTAGCTGATACCGGCAAAATGAACAGCAAGGGCCGAATCGCGGGTAAAAGTCCAGGTTGAATGACGTGAAAGAATATCAATCTCCCCGGCCAGAAGAGCTGTAAAAGATTCATTCTCCGCAAGCGGCAAAAATTCAACCTTTTTCGCATCGCCCAAGATCGCAGCCGCCACTGCCCGGCAGATGTCCACATCAAGACCGGTCCATTTACCATTGGCATCGACACTGGAAAAACCGGGTGAGCCGGTAGAGACTCCGCACTGGACAAAACCTCGTTTGATAACTTCTTCCCTGGTGTAGGCCTGTGCCATGCCCGCGACATGCACTATTGTCAGCGCGGCCACAAGCCAACTCATTCTCTTCATAACTTTAAAGTAATCAAATTATAATTATATTATGGGCGTATTTTACGGCGTCGTGAAAACATACCAGTCGACTGCGGGATTGTCCACCGAAAGCAAGGACCCAGGTGAACAACGGCCCCGGTACTGTCCTTTTCCATTTGCCTTAATTGAGATAATTGCTACATTGCCAGTGATCCGCCATAAGCGTGGATCACGGCCCTGACAGCTGCAGCCATTGAGCATGTTTTACCAGTAAATTAAATCCGGTTACAGGACTTTGCCAAAAAAACAATCCAGAACTGCTCGATTTACCGCAATTGAAACACTCTGCATTCTTTACCGGAGCCGGTCGCCGGTTAAGCCGCTTTTCGAGCAGATGGTGCATAAATGTATCCTCCCAACCAATGAACGGAGCCTCGCCATGCACCTCGTCTACGGGGTTCTTCGTCATCGGCAATATCTCGATAGAATCCTGGAACTTCTTTCCCGAACACCGCTGCGAAAATTAGACCCCTTCGTCCACCAGTCCCTGGCAGTCGGCCTGTACCAGCTGTTCTTTTTGCAACGTATCCCTGAATCTGCAGCCGTCAACGAAGTCGTGGAAAGCTGCAAGGTGGCGAAAATCCCCCAGAGACTCCATGGCTTTGTCAATGGCATCCTGCGTCAGGCCATTCGCCAAAAAAAAACTCTCGCCACCCAGGCGCTTACTGACAATGCCGGACAGCCTATCCTCAATCATCCAGAGTGGCTGATCAATAGGTGGCGGCATAACTTCGAAGATGCGGAGACGGAGAGGATTTGCCGAGCCAACAACAAGGAACCAACACTGGTGCTGCGCGTGAACACCGCCGGCATAATGCCGGACGCTTTCTGCCGAATACTTGCGGAGGCCAGCATCCCAAACCAACCGGGCAGCTATTCCCCGGATGCGGTCATCCTGCCTGACTTTCACGGTTCCATTGCCTCTCTTCCTGGTTATGCCGAAGGTTTCTTTCAGGTCCAGGACGAGGCTGCCCAACTCGCCACCACTCTGCTCGGCCCTTTTCTCCCTGGTGCAAAATACCTTGACGGATGTGCCGGTCTTGGCGGCAAAACCTCCCATCTCCTGCAACTGGCCAGACATCACGATCTCCAGATCACGGCGGTGGAGCCGGATCCACACAGGTTGAAAAAACTGCAGGAAAACATCACCCGCCTTTTTCCCGGCGACACCCCATTTATCTATAAAGGAAATCTACAACAATTCTCTGCATTGCAGAGTGCCGATCATTTTGACGGAGTCCTCATTGATGCACCCTGCTCTGGTACTGGCGTTACCGGCCGGCACCCGGATATCCGTTGGAACAGGCGAAAAGAAGAGCTGATGCGTTATCAGTCGGAACAGAGAGCCCTGCTCTCACTCGCCGCCAGGCTCGTCAAACAAAAAGGTCTACTGGTATACGCAACCTGTTCTCTTGAACCGGAAGAAAATCAACAGGTCGTCGATGAATTTTTACAAAAGCACCGGGAATTCACCCTTACCGACTGTTCCTCGTTTCTCCCGGAACCCGCTCACCGGTTTATAAAAAATAAATTTTTCAACCCCCATCCCTCTGAGACAATTGATGGTTTTTTTGCAGCGCGAATGCAGCGTACCTAGCTTTTCTCACTGGTTTTTCTTTGCCAAGGGTCATAGTCTGTTGTACACTCCCGAGGTGAACGATGACTTTTTTGAGCTTATGCCCATTTTATAAAGAACGTATGTATACTCTTGTTCTCCAACAGACCTCATCTGCAACTTATGCAGGTTTCATCAACCAAGGACACGTATAATGGCCGAAATTAAAAGTACTATGGACATGGTGCTGGAGCGTGCCGCAAAAATGGCCGCTGCGGCACAACCGGAAGTGGACAGCGAAGATCTCATCAAAACAGGCATGCGGCTTGCCGCCGAATATCTCAATCAGCAGGAGACCGATCTCGCCCAGTTGCTAGCTGCCCAACCAGCCAAAGACCAGGTGGCAATACGAAAAGGAATGGCCCAGACCCTGCTGCGCAACATCGTGCTCCCCCGGGACGCGCAACTCCAGGCATCGGGTAAAATCGCCCTGCTGGGTGTTCTTTCCCTAGGCGGCAAGAGTGGCGATATTAAGTCGATCTGTCAGGAATTGTCGCAGATACTCGAGCAGTATGGGCAGCACAAGGAACAGATGACCAAGCAGCTCGAAGACGCCATCAGGGCCCAGTTGGAGCAGCAGATGGCCCACGGCGGCAAGAAAGGACAAGCCCCCGTCAACCCGGCAATGCATCCGCAATACCGGGAAGAACTGGCAAAAATGCTCACCAGCCTGAACAATCAATACAATGACGCCATGAAACAACGCAAGGAAATGATTCTCGAGCGTTTTTCTCCCGGTGCAAAGTGATCCTGCAGAAAGGAAACAGATGGACTACCAGCAACGGATAAAAAAACTGCAGGAGAAACTGCGCCGGAAAAAAATTGACGCGCTGCTGGTCAGCCAGCCGGAGAATCGACGGTATTTGAGCGGGTACCGGGGCGGCGACCATGGCATAAGCGAATCCTCGGGGCTTCTGCTGATCCCGGCCAGGGGTAAGGTCCACCTGCTCACCGATTTTCGCTTTAAGCAGCAGGCGCAGAAGGATGTCCCCTGGGCCGAGACCGTCATCTACCCCAAAGGAGCCTTGAAGCTGCTGAATCGGCTGCTGCCAGACTTGGCAATCACCACGCTTGGTTTTGAAAGCGACTATACCCTGCACTCTTTTGCCAATAAAATGACGGCAACACTTGGTGAAAAAGGCATCCAGACTATGCCAACCGAAGGTCTGGTGGAATCAATGCGGGAAATCAAGGATGAGCAGGAAATCAGTCTGATCCGCAATGCCGTTCGACTCAATGAGGCGGTCTTTGCTGATATACACCGCAAACTCGGCGATTATACAACAGAAATCGATGTCGCCCTGGCCATCGAAACAACCATGCGCCGCAACGGAGCCGAAAAGCCAAGTTTTGCGACAATCGTTGCCAGCGGCGTAAACGGAGCCCTGCCCCACGCCGTACCCGGCGACAATCCCCTCACCGACAATGGTTCATTGACGATTGATATGGGGCTTATTCTCGATGGCTATTGTTCGGACATGACCCGCAACCTGGTAACAGGCAAACCGGATAAGCGGTACCGGGAACTGCACCGGCTGGTGCGCCGAGCCCAGCTGGCGGGCGCTGCTGCGATCCATGCCGGCGCCAAGTGCAGCGGGGTAGACAAGGCTGCCCGGGATATCATTGCTGGAGCCGGCTACGGCGAATACTTCGGCCATTCCCTCGGCCATGGGGTTGGTCTTGCCGTCCACGAGGAGCCGCGGCTGTCAAGCCGCAGCAATAAAATCCTCAAAGCCGGCATGGTGGTCACCGTTGAACCGGGGGTCTATATTCCCGGCTGGGGCGGCATTCGCCTGGAGAACATGTATGTCGTCCGCGAAGAAGGAAGTGAAAATCTGAACAGCGATACGACCTGGCTCGATATCTAACAGAGGGAAAATATGCGACAATTCGTCATTGATGAGCTCTCGCCAATGGAGTGCGACAATATCGATTCCTACCTGAAACGAACCATCAAACGCGGCCCGATGATCGGGCTGTACTGGCTGCAGGTGCCGGAAGACCTGCTTTCGGCAACCCAGCTCGAACACAGAGAACAGCATGGTCCGTATCACCTGGGAGTCGAGCTGACCAACACCGCGGTAAAATTCGAACTCCTGGTGCGCAGCCAGGTCAATCTGCACTGCCACTGCATCGCCCATGCCACTGCCGCACAACGACAGTTCGTCCTCGATTTTATAGATAAAATGGTCACAGAAGAGTATATAAAATCGTAGCAACAAGAGACCAGGAGCCGCAAGCCCCGATGCAAAGTTATGAACTTCGAATCGTCCAATCCTTTCGCCGCATCATCAGGGCGATAGATCTCCATTCGCATCAACTGGCCACCCGGCATAAAATTACCGGACCACAACTGGGATGTCTCCAGGCGATAAAAGAACACGGCCCCATAACCAGCGCCAGACTGGCACAGAAAATCTTCCTCAGTCCCAGTACCATCGTCGGCATCATCGACAGGCTGGAGGAAAAAAAGCTGGTGGAGCGTAAACGCGAAAGCAAGGACCGACGCCTCATCCATATCTGCATCACCGCCGCCGGGGACGATCTTATAGCCGCGGCACCATCCCTTCTCCAGGACACCCTTATCAGTGCGCTCGCGGAACTTCCCGAAGCAGAGCAGCTCTCTATTACCCTCACGCTTGAAAAACTGGTCGACTTGATGGAAATTGATCATCTCGGCGCATCGCCGATAGTGCAGCCAAACCCTCTCCAGGCCAAAGAATAAAACCAGCCCAGCCATCGAAGGCCCGGCCTTAAGGGCCAGGCACCTTGACAAACGAACAAATTTGTAATAATATAGTTTCTGTACTAATCATTTGTTTATCAAACTATTGCTCACTGACCGACGAGCAACCTGCAAAAAAACCATAATAAGCCGACGCTCAGAGCCTTCTGAACAATAGAAGACTCGCAACAGAGTTCGAACGTCGAAAATCATCCCGCGTTTCGCGGTGCAACCAGCATAGAGCCCGTCAATTGCATGACGTGGCTGCAGTATCTCTTTATTCTGCAGCCACGTCAGCGCGTTGTTGCAGGCAAGGAACCTCGTTACTATGACCATAAATATTTTCTCGAACAGTCAACAACAGCTTGCCGATAATCTCGCCGATGAAAAAGTGGATTCTTCGCAGTGGAAAAACTGGCACTGGCAGCTGAAAAATTCCATTACCGATATTGCCACAGTGGAAAAAGTACTCGGCATCCAACTCGAACCACTCGAGAAACGGCAGATCGAGATGACCATGAAAAAATTCCCGATGTCGATCACTCCCTATTATCTTTCTCTGATAGACCGGAATGACTTTCATAACGATCCTGTCTTCCGGCAATCATTTCCCAATGTCGCCGAACTGCAGATCGACAAGTGTGATATGGCCGATCCGCTGGCCGAAGACAAGGACAGTCCGGTGCCGGGTATCACCCATCGCTACCCGGACCGGGTCCTTTTCCATGTGAGTAATGTCTGTTCGATGTACTGCCGGCATTGCACCCGTAAGCGAAAAGTCGGCGATGTTGATTCTATCCCCAACCGCGACCAGATCAAAAAAGGGATCGACTATATCCGCAACACGCCGGAGGTGCGCGACGTTTTACTTTCCGGAGGCGATCCCCTGATGCTGAGCGATACACAGCTCGACTGGCTGCTGACCGAACTACGCCAGATAGATCATGTCCAGATCATCCGTATCGGCACGCGGATGCCGGTCGTCCTGCCGTATCGCATTACCGACGAGCTGGTAGCCGTTCTGCAAAAACACCATCCTCTCTGGGTCAACACTCATTTCAATCATCCCCGCGAGATAACCAGCAGCTCGCGCCAGGCGCTGAAAAAAATGGCCGATGCGGGAATTCCTCTGGGCAACCAGTCGGTCCTGCTGGCCGGAGTCAACGACTGTCAGCGGATCATGAAGGCCTTGGTCCATAAGCTCGTTGCCAACCGGGTGCGCCCTTACTATCTCTACCAATGCGACCTTTCCGAAGGACTGTCCCATTTTCGTACCCCTATCGGCAAGGGCATCGAAATCATGGAGGCCCTGATAGGCCACACCAGCGGTTTTTCGGTACCTACTTATGTGGTCGATGCACCGGGCGGCGGCGGGAAAATACCCCTCATTCCCAATTACCTTATCTCGCTGTCGACCAATAAAGTGGTCCTGCGAAATTACGAAGGTGTCATCACCACTTACCGGGAACCGGACAATTACCAGGCCAAATTCTGCGATCGCGAGTGTGCTGACTGCCATCTGCAGCTCAATCTGGAAGATGGCGATGAATCGGCTGTCACCGGCATAGAACGGCTGCTCTCCGACTGCGATAAAACGATCAGTTTGACGCCTGAAAACAACGCCCGTATGGAGCGACGAGATGACAATTGATCAGATTGAATCGTTCGGCAACTCGCAATTTCAACATGGCCCGGGGAGCGATCGGGTCTACCTGATGCATCTGGACCAGGCCGATCTCCCCGATATTATCGAGCATATCCACCAACTGGCCATGCAGCGCGGCTACTCGAAAATTTTCGTTAAGGTGCCGGCATCCGCTGAAGAACATTTCACCCAGGGCGGCTACCATCTCGAGGCAGCAGTGCCCAATTTTTATCAGGGCCGGGAAGACGGCCTGTTCATGGCCTGTTATTATGAGGCTGAGCGGATGATCGATCCTGCCCTCACGCGAATCGAAACGGTCATTGAAGCAGCGCAGGAAAAAGCTGCGCCACCGGAACGCCCGGGCATCGGCCAGGGGCTGGTATGCCGTCTGGCAACGCCATACGATTGCCGGAAGATGAGCGAGCTGTACCGGCTGGTGTTCGCCAGCTACCCTTTCCCCATCGAGGATCCGGAGTACCTGCATCAGACAATGCGGGAAAACGTCATCTATGCCGGCATCTGGCAGGACGAGCAATTACTGGCTCTGTGTTCAGCCGAAGTCGATTGGCAGATGGCCAATGCCGAGATGACTGATTTTGCCACCCACCCAAATTGCCGCAACCGCGGTTATGCCAATGTTTTGCTGCAGATGCTGGAAAACCTGGTGGCAACATCAGGCGTCAAGACCTGCTATACGATCGCCCGGGCGATCAGCTTCGGCATGAACATTACCTTCGCCAGAAACGATTACACCTTCGCCGGCACGCTGACCAATAATACCCAGATCGCCGGTTCGCTGGAGAGCATGAATATCTGGCATAAGCAGGTGGGCGACGGGTTAAAAAATTAAATGGTGGTACACCTAGGCAAAATCATCGGGTCGTTGTGGTACTGCTGGCTCTTGTTAATTCTTCCGGCCCAGGCTGCCAATTTGATGCTGCCGGAGGTCTATACCGAGCGAGTTGATGTTTCCGGCTGGCTGATGAGTGAAAAACTTGACGGCGTACGCGGCTACTGGGACGGTAGCCGGCTGGTCTCGAAAAACGGCAATATCTTTTATCCTCCCGCGGAATTCGTTCGAGACCTGCCGCCTTTTCCAGTAGAAGGGGAGCTGTGGGGCGGACGGGGGACTTTTGAGCAGACAGTTGCCATCGTCAAGAAAGAAACACCCCATAACGGCTGGCTGCAACTAAAGCTGGCCATCTTCGATGTACCGGAGGCGCCCGGTAGTTTTACCCAGCGAATCGCCAAAGCTAAGCAGTGGTTTACCGCCCATCCCTCATCCTATGCCTTCGTCATACCACAAATCACCGTTGGAAATCCTGCAGAACTGCAGCAGTATTTGACAGAAATCGAGAAACTCGGCGGTGAAGGGCTAATTGTCCGCAAGCCCGACGCCCTCTACGCTGCCGGGCGAAGCACCGAGATTTTGAAGGTTAAAAACTATCAGGATGCAGAGGCGACGGTCATCGCCCACCTGCCGGGAGCAGGAAGAAATACCGGACGTCTCGGCGCCCTCCTGGTAAAGCTTGATGATGGTCGTCAATGCAGAATCGGCGGTGGCTTTAGTGATGCCGAAAGAGAATCGCCACCCCCGATCGGGGCAGTGATCACCTTTAAATTCTACGGGAAGTATCAGTCCGGGTTACCGAAATTTCCTTCTTTTCTACGCGTCCGTAAGGATATGGGTTTATAATATTCCCAGCAAACCGGGTAAGTGCGTGGCGATATCGAAGTTGTTGTAGAACGAGAGTCAATAGGACGCTCGACGGGTCTCAGGTGGCGTCACGGTTCTTGATATCGTTTTCTCCGGCTGCTGTCTTCGGACGCAGACTGCGACCGAATGCACTTTGCAGAAGCTTCTTGACAGCACTTCGATCGCCTGCGGTCAACGATACGATCCTGGCTCCGGTGTGCATCAGAGCCAGCGTTAGCCAGGCACACAGCAGAACCCCGCAACAATAAACTGTCAGGGCAATTATATTGGCCAGGAAAACGGTCCCTCCTTCAGCTCTCCCCTCAAATGCATGGCCGCGGATGATATCCGCAATCTGCTCAACAGGAGTCGCAAGGTCTGCCGGAGATTTCAGAATGGCCAGGATGAGGAAAAAAATATCCAGCGCATATTTCAGCCCGATGATGATAACGATCAGACCAATGCAGGTGGCAACGAGACTGATGATATTCCTGCTTGTTTCCACCGCTGATGCGGAACGTTCTATTGTCGGCAGAATATTCATCATGTAGTCAAACCTCTTTTGGCAAATTGTTGCGGGGTGTTTTCGGCTCTCTACCAGGGCCTGGAACTTTTTATCGAGTGAGTAGTTCACCTACCCATGTTTTTCACGTAAAGTCAATCGATACGGTCAAATTTTCATCAACAAAAAAAACAGATTCAACCCGGCAGTAATCCACCAAAGGTATCTCCTTTACCACAAAGCCCCTCGGCAAAAGTGATGTTTTTACCGGTTTCTACGCCTTCATTATAGGTGCTTTGATAGATCCTGGCCCCACTTCTTGCGGCCTTTCTCAGCCGGGGAAAGCGCATGTCGACAAAATCTCCCAGCCTTTTTTCATCGGCGACCACCAACTCGCCCAGGTGCGGTTGACTGCGCAGATCCTTTTTGGCTTTTTTCTGTTCCTGCAGTTTCTGCGAGAAGCCGCGCAGCAATCCAAGATAGTAACTGTTTTTTTCGGTTCTGACCGAGCCTTTAAAACGGCTTTTATGCACAGACCAGAGAGCGGCCAGCCGGTTTTCCAGAAAAAAATAACAATATTCGGCAATGGCCACATTTTCTTTCTTGCCAAGCAGTTCAATGGTTTTATAAGTGTCGTTGCGCAACGGGTCATAGAGACTGGACAAGACGACCCGGACAAAGAAAAAATCATGGAGGATGGTGCAGATTCGCCGCTGATAGCTCTCTATCCTCTTTCTCTTCCGGTCGATTATGCCAAAACCATAGCGATGCAGGGCGTCACTGCCGAGCTCTTCAAGATGGTATTTTTCAATCAGCTCGTTGGCCTTCTGCATGGCCAGCGCTGCTTCATGCTCGTTCGCGGATTGCGAGAGCGCCAGAAGTTTGGCCACCCGGGCCATGCATGCCTGCCCCCGGCTGGAGATTTCAGATCCACCAACAGCCTGCTCCACCATCTCGCGCACCACCGAGCCGGCGCGGCGATATTCCGGCACAACCCCCAGCAGCTCGCATGCACGCTGAAAATCCTGCCCATGAGGAGGTCCAACAGTCTGAAATATTTCCGTGCAGAGTTGATGAGCCATCTCATGCTTGAGCACCTGCACGCTCACCGACCAGGAATAATTATAAATCAAATGACGGCTGAGGCGCAGGGTCCTGGTCGCAGAATGCCAGGCACCAAATTCTTTTTTACTGTCCGATATTTCAAAGATCGGCGGCCTGAGGTGCAGATTATAGCTCAGACATATTTCTTCAAATTCAAGCTGTAACTGCTGCAGCCAGAGATGCTGCAGTTTATCAATATCGAGAGTAATGCTCATGATGGTCTTCTTCTGCCGATTCCCGGTCTTACCCGGTTCAGCTCGCTGTTAAATTGCCTGAGGCTTGCATTCCCCTTGTGGCGTGGATATTTTAAATGGTATGTTTTACTTTAGGCTGTCTTTATACTCTAGCTGACTTTTTTGTAAAAGGTTCAACAATGAAAAAACTAAGCATCCTTCTGGTCCTGATCACCCTCTGCGCCTGCGCCACCAGCCCCACCGGACGTTCCCAGTTTATGCTCGTATCACCGGAAGAGGCTATCAGCTCGTCGCGCGAGGCGTATGTGCAAACCCTGCTGCCTCTGCAAAAAGAAGGGAAAGTCGATTCCAATCCCGCGACCGCCAAACGGGTACGACTTATTACCGGCCGGATCATCGCCCAAGCCATCCAGCTCTATCCGCATACCAGAAACTGGGAATGGACGGTCAAGGTCATTGATGATCCGGAAACGGTCAATGCCTGGTGCATGGCGGGGGGCAAAATGGCAATCTATACCGGGCTGATCAACAAGCTGAACGCCACCGATGATGAAATCGCTCAGGTTATGGGCCATGAAATTTCCCACGCCCTGGCCAACCACACCGCAGAAAGGATGTCGATGGCCATGGCCACGCAGCTCGGCCTGTCCGGGGTGGCCATGGCCACAGGCAGCAGTGTCTACAAAGACGTAATCTTAAGCGGCAGTTCTCTTGCCGCCGCAACCGCGATAACCCTGCCGAACAGCAGAACTTCCGAAGCAGAAGCCGATCAAATGGGTATTGAACTGGCTGCGCGGGCGGGCTACGATCCCCGGGCGGCGGCTACGCTCTGGCAGAAAATGGCCAAGGTGGGCGGCGACGGCCCGCCGCAATTCCTCAGCACCCACCCCTCCCCCGCCAATCGCCAACAAAAACTGAGCGTTCTTGCTGAGCAGATGATGGGCTATTATCACGATACCTCGGCGCGTCCGGTCTACCCACTCCGTTAGGTTCACAGCAGCCATGTATGGCAACTGGAGTTTGCCGCTCATCCGCATTACCCCTTGACGTGTAAAGTTTATGATTATAGCCACGACCCATAAGAACACCGACTTTGACGGCCTCGCTTCAGTTATTGCGGCGACGCTGCTGTACCCGGGCTGCATCGGGGTGGTGCCTAAAATGACCAACAAAAATGTCGAGCAGTTTCTGTCGACCCATAAGACTGCTTTTAATCTCATCCTGCCCCACGAGGTTACACACGATGAAGTAAGGAAGCTCATCGTCCTCGACACTGACCAGTGGCAGCGCCTGGATCGCTGCCAGGAGCTGGCTAAGCGAAAGGACCTGGAGATAGATTTGTGGGATCATCATATGATGGGGACCGGTGACATCGTACCAACCTGGTCCTGCAAAGAACAGATCGGTTCAACAGTGACACTCCTTGTCCGCGAAATGCAGAAACGCCGGATGGAACTGACGCCACTTGACTCCACCGTCATGCTGATAGGGCTCTATGAAGATACCGGACACCTCTCCTATCCCTCGACAACCGCGGAAGACGCCCGGGCAGCAGCCTATCTGCTCGAACACCGGGCGGACCTCAACGTGGCGGCTTTCTTTCTCAATCCGCCTTATGAAGAGAATCAAAAGGAGATTCTCTTTGAGATGATGAAGGAAACGGAAAAAGTGGTTATCAACGGCAGCAAAGTCGGCTTCAACACCATAAGCCTCGACAAGAAAGTGACCAACCTGGCGGCCGTGGTCAATATGTACCGCAAGATAGTCAACGTTGATGCCCTTTTTGTGATTTTTACGAGTGATGACAGGAATACTATCATTGGCCGCAGCGGAGCGGAAAACATCCATATCGGCAAGGCGCTGGCTGTCCTCGGCGGCGGGGGACATGCCGGCGCAGGTTCGGCAACAGTGAAAACCAGCGAGATGTCGCCGCGGCAGATTAAGCAGACAATCATTGCTGGACTGAAATCGGATAAAACAGAGAGTGCCCGTATTTCCGATATCATGTCCTTTCCGGTGATCTCCGTGCCGCCGGCAACCCCCATGCGCGATGTCCAGGCCCTGATGGCCAAAGAAAAAGTCAGAGGAATCATGGTCATGGAGAACGATGAAATCCACGGCATTATTGTTTTATGGGATCTGAAGCGGGTAAAAAAAGAACAGCACTGGTACAGTCCGGTCAAGGCGTTTATGGCTAGAGACATAATTACCATCGCCCCCGGCTCATCACCGTCGGTTGCCGCCGGCATTATGATTGAAAAAGATGTCGGCTACCTGCCGGTAGTCGAAAATGACAAAGTAATAGGTATTGTTACCCGAACCGACATCCTCACCTACTACTACGATCTCCTCCCCGAGTAGAGTGATTGGGGAACGCCCACCAGCACCCCATTTTCGTCCGATCAGGCATCCTCGCATAGCATGCTATAGCGAGAAGGCCTGCTTGAACGAAAATGGCGCACTGGATCAACGTTCCTGATCCTGTTTATACGGTCACTATCAAGTGAAATATTACGTACTGTGCGGCAAAGGTATGAAAAAATTATTGACTTCAGTTTGGTGTTTTGCTAAAAAACTTCCTTTCAGTGGAAAGATGATAAATAACCACTGAAAAAAGAGTGTGTGACTTCTGACTTGTAATCGTTTACCAGTGCTCCAGAGGCGTGCAAGCAGCCTGCCGGGTTGGCTATGCCCGGCAGGCTGATCGTGCGCATATGGGGTGCTGGTAAACGCTTACGAAAAATAATGCGGGAATAACTCAGTGGTAGAGTGCAACCTTGCCAAGGTTGACGTCGCGAGTTCGAATCTCGTTTCCCGCTCCATTTTTCTTCTGCCTGTTTTCCTAAAATAAACTCAGCTTCCCTGCTTGAAACAGATCCGTTTGACTTCATCGAAGGTCGAGACGAAGTAAGGAGTTATACCCTCCTTGATATGATCCGGCAGCATCTCGAAATCTTCCTCGTTATCCTTGGGCAAGATTACCTCCTGCACTTTTGCCCGTTTTGAAGCAATCATCTTTTCCTTCACCCCGCCAATCGGCATAACCAGCCCGGTAAGCGTCAACTCTCCAGTCATGGCAAGATTCGGCCGAATGGGTTGATTCATAACGATCGAATAAATCGAACAGGCCATGGTTATCCCCGCCGACGGGCCATCTTTCGGTGTTGCCCCAGCCGGCACATGCAGATGCACAAGGTTATTTTTGAAGAACTCCGTCCCCTCGCTATTGCCCCGCATCAAAGAACGAACGTAACTATAGGCAATTTCCGATGACTCAACCATCACCTTGCCCAGCTGGCCGGTCTGTTTAAAGCCGGATTGCCCGGTGGGAATGGGCACTGATTCAATATGCAGGGTCGTGCCGCCCATACTGGTAAAGGCAAGGCCGGTAATGACGCCGACCCGGGGCTTTTTGAAGGCCTGGTCCTCCGTGAAAATTCGTTTGCCAAGCAGATCTTTCAGTTCGTCTTTCTTAATGCGGATATTCTGGTCCGGGTTTTCAATGATTTTATTGACCGATTTGCGCAGAATCTTCTTAATACTGTTTTCCAGGCCACGAACTCCAGCCTCACGGGCATAGCCATCGACGATTTCGGCGATCACCGCTTTTGACAAGGTAATCTGTTTTGTCGTCAAACCATGGGCCTTGAGCTGTTTGGGGATCAGGTGCCGCCTGGCGATTTCCACTTTTTCCTCAAGAATATAACCGGGCAACTGGATATTTTCCATCCTGTCCATCAACGGACCGGGGATGGTGTCCAACTGGTTGGCGGTACAGATAAAGAATATCTTCGACAGATCAAAACGAACATCCAGATAATGATCGAGAAAATCTCGATTTTGCTCCGGGTCAAGCACCTCGAGCAGAGCTGAAGCGGGATCGCCTTGGAAGCTGGCACCGATTTTATCGATCTCATCCAGCATGATCACCGGGTTGGCTGTCTTGCAGGTTTTAATCGCCTGGATGAATTTTCCCGGCATTGCCCCAATATACGTCCGGCGATGGCCTTTTATTTCCGCCTCATCGCGCATGCCGCCAAGAGAAAAACGAAAAAATTCCCTGCCAAGGCTCTGGGCCACCGATCGACCGATCGAGGTCTTACCAACACCGGGCGGACCCTGCAGGAGCAGAATGGTACCGGATAAATCCCCCTTGATTACACCCACGGATATCAACTCCAGTATCCGGTTTTTGACGTCTTCAAGGCCATAATGGTCGCGGTCGAGAATCCTCGCCGCCTTCTTCTGGTCGTAGCTGTCTTTTGAATAGACACCCCAGGGGAGAATGGTCAGCCAGTCGAGATAGGTCCGGGTTACATTGAATTCCGGGGAAGACGCACCAAGAAGCTTAAGCTTCTCCATTTCCTCGGTAATTTTTTCCCTTGCTTCATCCGAAAGCACCAGTTTCTTCAGCCTCTCCTGGTATTTCTCTATTTCTGTCTGGGTATCGTCCTTGGCCAGTCCCAGCTCTTTTTTGATTTCCTGCAGTTGCTGCTTGAGGAAAAATTCCCGCTGCTGTTTTGACAACTGCTCCTCGATCCGTTTGGAAATTTTGGCTTTAAGCTTAGAGATTTCCACCTCATTCTTCAACAGGATCAAGACCATCTCCAGCCGTTTACGGATATCGAAGGTCTCCAGCACTTTCTGAATCTGCGCGCCGGAAGACGTAGTCATGGAGGCGGCAAAATCGGCCAGGGAACCGGGGTCGCTCAGGTTGATTCGCTCGATAAGCAGACTCAACCCCTCTTTAAACAAGGGGTTCATATTGACCAGTTCCTTGATGCAGTCAATAATAGCCACCGAATAGGCTTTCAGTTCTTCGGTGTTTTCCTGGATGTTTTCATACCAGTATTTTACATCGGCGATGAACATGGAATCTTTTTTTAATAAATCTATAACATCGAACCGTTCCAGGGCCTGCACCAACACCTGCAGGGGTTCACCAGGTTTAAACGGCGATACCTGAATCACCCGGGCGACGGACCCCACTTTAAAGAATTCCTCAGCATTTTTTGCTGCATGAGCGAGTCCATCTTCTCGAGGTCTCTGCAGGATAAGTCCGAAATAAAGAGGGGCATTCTGATTGACATGTTTCATGATTGCCTGTTGCAGAACACCATCATCGACGATAATCGGGCCCATCATCTTGGGAAACATCGGTCGATCATGCAATGGTATAACCATTAAGCTATCCGGCAATAAATCCTTGGCTACCACCAGTGATTTACCGGATTCAGTTTTCTTTGCATCCTCAGGAGATTCAACTCCATCAGGGGTCAAGACAGTCGTTTCTTCGGCCATTCTTTCTCTCCTATCGACTTTTATTAAGAGTCCAAATTTGTTTCCAGACGTATTGGTTTGTAAAATTCTATGATTAATACAGATAACCATTTGCATTTAAAATCAAACATTTTTTCTACCAAAGTTTATAATTTTTAACCTGGAAGGCTCTCTCGCACACTCCTGTCATTGATCTCTTCTTGACACTTCTTATTCTTTTATTAGATAAGTTGACAAGGGAACAACGATTTACAAAAATAAAAACCACTCAGAATCAAATTTTACTTCTGAAAATTATGAATGTTAATGAAGCGCTTACGGAGCGAAAATCCGTCCGGGCCTTTTTGGATAAATCCGTTCACCAGGAAAAAATCGTCAAAATTCTCCAGGCTGCACGACATGCCCCATCTGGGACCAATGCCCAACCATGGCAGGTGGCCGTCGTCACCGGGGGGAAAAAAGATCAACTTACCAGGGCAATGGAAACTGCCTTTCGCAAAGATGGGCTAGGCACCATGGATTATACCTACTATCCACTGGAATGGCACGAGCCTTACAAGAAACGGCGTGTCTCCTGTGGGGCTCAGCTCTACTCCGCTCTCAACATCGAACGACGGGACAAAGCTCGCAGACTTGAGCAGTGGGTTGCCAATTACCGTGCTTTCGAAGCACCCGTCATTCTCTTTTTCTTTCTCGATCCATTCATGGAAAAGGGTTCTTTCCTCGACTATGGCATGTTTCTTCAATCAGTCATGCTGGCAGCTCTCGAAGAAGGACTTGCAACCTGTCCTCAGGCAGCTCTCGGCCAGTATCCAGCCCTAGTTAAAGAGGCTTTGGGCTACAACCCGGAAACTATCCTTATCTGCGGTATGGCTCTTGGCTATGAGGACAAGGAGGCACCGGTCAATAACTATCGAACCCCGCGCGAGGATGTGGAGCTCTTCACCAGATTCTTTACATAAAAAGACTGTTCTGTTTGCTAAAACCCTGTACAATGCGCCATACACACTCTCATCGGCCGAAGATTATCCCTGAATGCAGGAGGAAGCAATGTTCACACTGGGTGATATTCGTAATATAGCCATACAAATTGAAAGAAACGGGGAAGAGACATACCGCAACGCCAGTAAAGCGGCTAAAGACCCCGACGTGTCAGAAATGCTTGCCTGGATGGCAGATGAAGAAAAGTGCCATGCCAACTGGTTTACCAGCCTTAAGTCAACTATACCTCTGACGGCGGAACAGCGGGAGATCGAGCAAATGGGTCGCAAACTGCTGCAAGATATGATCAAGGGCAACAATTTTCTACTCGATGAAACTGAACTTAAAAATGCGGCAAACGTTGAAGAAGTAATCGCGAAATCGAAGGCCTTTGAGTTGGATACCATTTTGTTCTATGAATTTCTCATTGAATTTCTCGACGATAAAGAGGCAATTGGGCAACTGCGAAAAATAATTAAAGAAGAACGCAATCACATCAAAAAACTTGAACAGATGGAAGACCAGGCAGATTGTAAAAGCAGTGAATCCGTCTCCTGTCGTTAAAACCACTCAACGTGGAAAAAATCTTATGACCATGCCTCAATCAAAATATTCGCAACTTTTATTGATGGTCTTTTTCATGGTCCTGCTTTTCCAGGCACCTTCTCTTCTGGCGACGGAACCGCCACCGCTGACCCAAGGACAGACGGTGTATATTCCTGCCTATTCGCACATTTACCATGGTAATAAAGAGACCCCTCTGTTGCTGTCCGTCACCCTCAGTATCCGAAATGTCGATCCGAAGAATTCACTGACCGTTACTGCAGTGAACTACCATGAGACCCAGGGTTCTCTGGTCAAGCAATACATTCAAGAACCTTTGATACTCGGGCCGCTCGATTCGGAGCGTTTCATTGTACCCCAAAAGGACAATACCGGAGGCTCCGGAGCAAATTTCATCGTTAAATGGCATGCAGATAAGCCGATTAATCCGCCAATTATGGAAACAGTCATGATTGGCACCCAATCCCAGCTCGGTATCTCGTTTACCTCAAGAGGGCAGGCAATCCAGTAATAAGCTGGGGACCACTCTCTTGTCTGGACAGGCAGTGGTTCGTGCCTATTATACATGGCACATCAATTCTTTTTCTTGCTCTACATCCATAAAGAAGGAACGCTTAAGAACTCAATAAGCTGCAAAGATGGCCTAAAATAACGTGAGGAACCCATGATTACTAATCAGAAATTCGTAAAACAGGTGCAGGTTGATGGCGTTGCCTACAGCTTCTTTGACATAAAGGAGCTATCAAAAAACGGGTTGGGAGACATTAACCGGCTGCCCTACTCCATCCGCATCCTGGTGGAAAATCTGCTCCGAAAACTTGATGGCAAAATAGTTACCGAGAAGGATCTGCGTACCATAACTGCATGGCAGAAAAGCTATGCTGCCCCGGTTGAAATTCCCTATCATCCGGCCCGAGTATTAATGCAGGATTTCACCGGTGTCCCTGCGGTTGTCGATCTGGCGGCGATGCGAGATGCCGTAAAAAAACTCGGCGGTGATCCGGCGAAGGTCAATCCCCGAGTACCGGTCGAACTGGTCGCCGACCATTCGGTTCAGGTCGATTTCTCCGGTACCAGTCTCAGTCTGACCAGCAATGTGGCAATGGAATATGAGCGGAACAGTGAACGTTACTCCCTGCTGAAATGGGCCCAGAAATGTTTTGATAATTTCCGGGTTGTACCGCCTAACTCCGGTATCTGCCATCAGGTCAACCTGGAGCATCTAGGTCGGGTAACCATCACCGAAAAGACCGGCGATACAACCTACGCCTACCCGGATACCGTGGTCGGCCTCGACTCGCATACGCCGATGATAAACGGTATAGGAGTCATGGGCTGGGGAGTGGGAGGGATTGAGGCCGAGGCTGTTATGCTCGGTCAACCATACTATATGTCTATTCCGGAAGTAATCGGGGTACACCTCACCGGCGCCATGCGGCCAGGAATCACAGCGACCGATCTGGTTCTGACCCTGACGGAGATGCTTAGGAAACAAAAAGTGGTGGAAAAATTCGTCGAATATTTCGGTCCCGGCATGCAGAGCCTTTCCATCCCCGACCGGGCAACCATTTCGAACATGACGCCGGAATATGGTGCAACCCTTGGATTTTTTCCCATTGATGACAAAACGATCCAGTATCTCAAATTGACCGGTCGCGACAAAGAAGCGAATATCACTGAAGCTGTGGCCAAAGCAAGCGGGCTTTTCTATAGCGAAACCTCAGCCATCGAGTACACCAAGGTTATCGAATTTGACCTGGCGACCGTGGAACCGTCTCTCGCCGGACCGGCACGCCCCCAGGACAGGATTCCCCTGTCGCAAATGCGATCAGCTTTCGCCAACGTCCTCGGCTGCAAATACGAACGTGACAGCAGCCAGGCTGAAGTTTCCACCTTTATTGACGAATCCGGTTGCGAAACCCACCGCGATGACTCCTGTCATGCCGTCGGCAAGAGGGATATCGAGATCATCTTCAACGGAAAACCGGTCAAAATCAGTGATGGCAGTGTGGTAATCGCCGCCATCACCTCCTGCACCAATACATCCAATCCCTCGGTCCTCATCGGCGCCGGCCTGATGGCCAGAGAAGCCGTCAAGCGGGGCATAAAAGTGCCCGGCTTCGTTAAGACATCTTTTGCGCCGGGTTCAAAAGCAGTGAGCAGGTATCTTGGCGAAAGCGGGCTGATGCCATATTTTGAAGCACTGGGCTTTCATATAGCAGCCTTTGGCTGCACTACCTGTATCGGCAACAGCGGGCCTTTGAAGCCGGCTCTGGAAAAAATCATTAAAGAAAACGATCTAAACGTTGCCGCAGTTCTTTCCGGCAATAGAAATTTCGAGGCCCGTATCCACCAGCAGATCAAATCCAACTTTCTCGCCTCGCCAATGCTCGTTTTAGCCTTTGCGCTGGCCGGCAGGGTAGATATTGATCTAACCTCCGAGCCTCTCTCTCTTGACCCTAACGGGCAACCCGTTTATCTGAAAGATCTCTGGCCGACCAATGAGGCTATCGATGCCCTGGTGAAGCAACATGTCACCCAGGAAGCCTTCACCAGGGAATATGCCCAGATCTTTGAAGGTGACGCCTTCTGGCAAGGACTCAAGGTCGCTGAGAGTACCACCTACAACTGGGACGAGAAATCGACATATATCAAGAATCCACCCTATTTTGACACGTTCACCGATATCCCTGTACCACCCAAAGATATCATCGGGGCAAGGACCTTCCTGCTCCTTGGCGACTCGGTAACCACCGACCATATCTCCCCCGCCGGCGCTATTCCAAAGGAATATCCAGCCGGCCGCTACCTTATCGAGCAGGGCATAGAACCCGCCCAGTTCAATTCCTATGGTTCCAGAAGAGGTAACCACGAGGTAATGATGCGGGGAACTTTCGGCAATATCCGCATCAAAAACAAGATGGTTTCACCCAAAGAAGGGGCATTTACCGTCAAGTTACCGGATAATACCCAAATGTATAACTACGAGGCAGCCATGCAGTATCTGGAAGAAGGCACACCGCTAATCGTCCTTGGCGGCAAGGAATATGGCACCGGCTCTTCCCGGGACTGGGCGGCAAAAGGAACGAACCTGCTCGGCATAAAAGCGGTCATTGCCGAGTCCTTTGAACGGATTCATCGCAACAACCTGGTGGGAATGGGGGCCTTGCCTGTGGTCTTCAAGCCGGGGGAAAATATCGGCTCGCTGGGTCTTGATGGGACTGAGATCTTGTCTATCGAAGGACTGGCCGATATCACCCCGGGAAAAACCTTGAAAGTGACAGCCAAAAAACAAAGCGGCGACACCTTCAGTTTCGAGGTCATCGCCCGACTTGATACCGAAGTGGATGTCACCTATTTCCAGCATGGCGGCATCCTGCCCTATGTGCTGCGCCAAATGATGAAAGAAGAATAGTCGGTTGCACCGTTATTGTATTTTTTCTATCATTCCGACGTGCAAGGTGCGTCGGAATGATAGAAAAATTTGCAACAATAATCTCGTAAAAACGTCAAACTACGATGGCTAAGTAAAAAGCTTCAGATGCGAGGCGCGCAAAATTTTAATTATTTCGGCGTACTAGAGTACGTCGTAATGATTAAAATTTTGCAGCAACGAAGCAGGTGAAGATTTTTTACGACGCCATCAATTGTTGATATCAAAGAGCTTCTTAAGCTCCGGCTTACGTTCAAGGATCAGCTTCTTTATCTCTGCCACCTTGACGTGATCTGAGTGCATTTTGACGAAATCGTATGCTTTGACATAATTATTTTCAACCAGGACCTCGATCATTTCAGAAGCTTTAGGATGGTCCGGTGCCACATCCAGAATAAAGATTATGGCATTAGGGGTCAATTTTTTAATATCTGATTTCTTGTTGATGTTATAGATTCCATCAAAAATGCTGCTCACTTGCGGATGGTCCAATTTTTCCTGAAGAAGCAGCAAGGCAATGTTGGGGTCTCTGTCGAACATTGCCTTGATAAGTTTTTTTGAATAGATATTTTCCGGATTGGCGGTGACAAAATCGTAGGCGTTGGTGAGATTTTTGACAGCCAGGGAGGTGGTCAATTCGTCGGCCAACGGGTGATCCGGGATGATTTTTAGCATCTGGGCGATAACATCCGATTTTAACTCCCTGATGAAATCTTTTTCAAGCGCATACATCCCCTTGATGATAGACGGAGTACCCGCATGACCCGGCATTCGCTCAAGTACCTTTACCGCACTGGCGTAACTCAAACCCTTCAGCGCCTGCCCCGAGGTGGCGTACATTTGTCCTATGAGTATTTCCGACTGGGGGGTATCCGGATATCTTTCAATGAACTCAAAGGCGCGGTCGAAATCCCAGCCCGTCAAGTGACCCGGATTTTTTTTCACGGCCTCGAATTCTTCCATCATAAGGTTCGCGGCATCCTTGGGCATTGGCTCCTGCCCTCCCTCAATTGCAACTTCCTTCCCGGACATCTTGGTCCGAAGCTTTCGAAAAATTCCACCACCTGATTTCTTCTTTTCTGTTTGCATATACTCCATCCACCTCAGAAAGTTACCATATTTACGACGCACCAATCTGGAGAGAAAGAAATTCCCCAAGAATGCACTTTTACCAGTATCACTGTATACTCGATACTGAGATGAGTTGCAAACCACTGTTTGCACCTTGACAAGCAACGATTCTCCGGTCAACATGTTTTTACCAGCTTGAATTTCTCGTGCATAAATATTGACGACGACCTTCATCTTTTCCCCTGTTCCAGGAAGAACCTATGGCAAATAAACAACTTTTTAATTTATTGCAGGAGCATGCCCGGCAACGCTCTCGTCCAGATGCATCTTTATACCAGGCAATTTTCATGGACGATGCGCTTACCATAGCCGAAAGAACAGGTCTGTCGCTGTTAAAAATTGAATGTGCCGCCCTCGAAGCAGGATTAATCCCGGAAAAATACAGCCGTAACCAGAAGTCTCTTTCAAGCACAGAGCAACTCCAATTACTCCGCTCCCATGTGGTGATCATCGGGCTTGGCGGACTGGGTAGCACTGTGACGGAAATCCTGGCACGAATCGGCGTTGGCCGGCTTACTCTGGTGGACGGCGACTGTTTTGAAGAAAGCAATTTAAACAGGCAACTTCTGAGCAGTACTTCCGTTATCGGCAAACTAAAAGCCGAAACGGCGCAATTGCGGGTTCAGCAGATTAACCCAGCAATAGAGGTCCGCATGGTCGCTGAATTTTTCAAGGCAGATAATGGACAGGCTATTCTGCACGATGCCCAGCTGGCGATCGACTGCCTTGATAACATTGGCGACCGCTTCATCTTGGAAGAGGCTTGCAGAAGAGTATCGATTCCACTTATTTCAGCGGCTATTGGTGGCAGCAGCGGACAGGCTACAGTCATTTTCCCAGGAGATTCCGGACTGGAAGCCATCTACGGACCACCCGGAAAAGCGCCCCAAAAAGGCATTGAAGCAACAGCGGGTACCTTGCCGTTTACTGCGATGTATATGGCTGCGGTTGAGTGTGCCGAGGCCACTACCATACTGCTCGGCAAGCCCTCGGAGCTGAAAAACAAGCTTTTCCTGGCTGAAATAACCGACCATACGACAGAACTCTTTAGTTTGACCGGACCAGCTAAAGAGTCTGTCGATTAGAAAATGTTCAAGACCCCTTTGCCAACCGGGATGTTTTTTTTCAGAAGAGGATTTACTTAATGTCCAAATTGTAAAAAGTATTGATATGATCCTTTCTCGCCTGAACCGGCTTAGCAAACAACACATCTTTTAAGCCGTAGGTCTCAATAAGTTGTGCCGCGGTTTTCTTACGCAACTCCCCATCATGCTTCAAGCCACCATGAAGGTTGCTGAGCGTCACCACCCTGTCGTCGCTCATGTCAACCACGGCCTGTGGGGAGTAATTAACAATCTTGGCATGGATATTAGCCAATAAAGCTTGCGTCTTCAGCAATTCGATTGACTGAGGCGTTGCATTAAATCGGCCCTTTTCGATTACACCAACCAGGACATCGACAACATCCTCGACCGTCATCGCATCAATATGCAGGACCATATCATAAAGATTACAATTCCAGGTATCTTTGCCATAAAGAGACAGGCTCCATCTATGCCGTTCATCATCATCTTTCTTCAACAAATATCGGGCTTCTTCCTCTGAGCAATTTTCCCGTTTCATCTCTTCTTTTACCCGATCTTCCATGTTGGCAATTATCCGTACTTTAAGAACATGGGCAATGTCTTTTAGGAAAAAATGGCCGGCCAGGCCATGATAGACAACGTTGTCTTTGACCATATGATTGAGAAAAGCAGCGCGAAAATAACTGATATAGCGCTCTTTGCCGTGGCTGAAACGTTCAAGGATAGACGGCGCATCATGGAGTGCCTTGACCAACTTGATTTCTGGAATGGAAAATTCTTCACACGTTTCCAATAAAATGTCCCTGGAAACACAGGAATATCCAAGACGTTGCGCCAGGGCTTCTGCTACTTCCTTACCTCGGCTGTAAGATCCTCTTGATATAGTTATAATTGCCACAATAAACTCCCTGAGATTTGATTTCGCGCGGCAGATAGTCAAGTTAACCTTTATAAATGATATTTTCCATAACAGGAAATTATCAACTACAACCCACCGTCGACACTTTTTTATTTAAAAATATTGTGCACTTTTTCGATGGAAGTAAATACAACCATGGAAATTTTACTTAAAAAAATTCAGCAAGGCATGAAGGGTTGTCAATGGATGGGGAGGACAACCGGGTATATACAGATCAACAGGAATAATGCTGTTCAGATCACCCAGTATTTCCCTGCTGCCATAAAACGGACCACCTGATATAGAACAGCTGCCACTGGCGATGACGACCTTGGGCGATGGAACCGCTTCATAGGTGGCGATAAGGGCGGCCTGCATATTTTTTGAAATGGGCCCGGTAACGTGTATGCCATCGGCATGCCGCGGGGAAGCAACAAAATCGATGCCGAACCTGGCCAGATCAAAAAAGGGCGTACCAAGAACATTGGTGTCGGCTTCGCAGGCATTGCAGCCGGCGGCAGATACCTGACGCAGTTGCAGGGATCTGCCGAAGAGCTTGCGAAAATGTTTTTTGGCATGGTCGGCGAGCACCGGCAAAGAACCATCGCACAGCAACGCTGCACGCGAGGCAGTCCCCATGCCGAAATCCTGGCTGAACGTGACAAAGGCGCCTTCCGATACATTTTCACATCGACCACAAAAAGTGCATTTACCCAGATCGATCTTTTTCTCGTCGGCAATAATGGCATCTTGCGGGCAGACAGCCGCACAGAGACCAACTATCGACGGATCGCAGTCACTGTTGATCCGTGGCAGGCCTCTGTACCGTTTATACAGATTGATCGGCTCTTTTGGATATTTGGTGGTTTTGCACCCCTGTTCAATCCTGTTCCTGATTACTTTCAGCATATCGTTTTACCTTCGTTCTATCTGATTTACAAATCAAAGCCGCAGTAGGAGAGGTTAAAACTCTTATTGCACAGAGGAAAATCTGAGATTTCCTGATTCCTCAGTGACATAGCCAGTCCCGTCCAGTTGTGGAAGCTTGGATCCTTCACTTTGTACCGCACGATCTTCCCATCAACGTCGGTTAGCAGGCAATGCGACAACTCTCCCCGCCATCCCTCATTTACAGTCACCACGAACGTGTCTGGTGCAAGCGATATCTCCTGCATTAGCGTCCTGGAGTTGGCCTCTCCTGATTTATTAAGCAACATCCTGATCAGATGGATCGAGTGCATAATTTCTTCCCGGCGCACCGTCGCCCGGCTGTACACATCCCCTCTGGTCATCTCGTTTCGGTTGGCGGGCAGCGGCCCATAGGCTTCGGTCGGAAAGCTTACCCGGGCATCGTACTCGATGCCCGACGCCCGGCCGCTGTAGCCGACAAGCCCCAGGTCCTCAGCCATCTGCTGGGCGACTGTTCCGGTATTTTCAAATCGCGCCTGCACGGTATGGGCGGTGAAAAGCAGGTCGCAGACATGGCATATCTCCGGTTCGAGTTCTTTGAGCTTATCCTCGATTATCTTTACCTGTTCCGGGTTCATAAGCTGGGACACCCCACCCGGCAGTACCAGGCTTTTACCGAATCGATTGCCGCACAGTACCTGCAGGAGATTGAGGAATTCCCCCCGGATCCTGCCGAAATACGCAGCCGGCGGATTAAAGGCGACATCGCCGCTCAGAGCGCCAAGATCGCCGATATGATTGGCGATACGTTCCAGCTCAAGAGCAATCGTTCGAACCACCCTGGCACCGGGGTCAACCGCATGACCGGCCAGGGCTTCCAGTGCTTGGCAGCAGCAGAGGTTATGGCCAACACTAGTATCGCCGGCGATGCCCTCGCAGATTATCGGCAACCGTTTGAGGGGAACCTCGGTCAACAGGTTCTCCACGCCGCGATGCTGGTATCCCAGCTGGATCTCAAGAGAAAAAACTTCTTCTCCGGCACACTGAAACCGAAAATGTCCGGGCTCGATGATCCCAGCATGCACCGGACCAACAGCCACTTCATGAATGGCCTCCCCTTCCACTTGAAAATAGGAGTAGTTCCCCGGTATATCCTGCGTATAATCATTGCCGAAAACATCATCCACACCACGATAATTGGCATGGTAGCGGACCATTTTCAGCCAGGGGTGATTGACCGGCGTAATTCCGTACTGCTCGGCAATTTCCCGCTCAAACATATGAAACTTTTCACTGCAAGACGCGGTAAACGACGGAAAATTCTCACCCACTTCGGTACTGAGTACATACAGCCGGCTGTTGCGAACGACGGCCAGCAGCCGGTTGCTGTCACCTTCGACAAAAGCGAAAAACTGGACGATAAAGCCATCTTTTCGGATAAATTCGGTGATCAATCTGGCAAAACGATCAAAGGAAACCAGCGGAATATCGGTCCGCTTAACCGGTTCACCGTTTTGTATCTGCAGGAGATTACCCATGAATTACCCCGCCAACTATTTTAATGGTATTGAATATGGTATCAAACATCACACTTGGCATCCAGACGCAGAGAATGATGGAGGCCAACAATAAAACATAAGATGGCACAACGCGCAGTAATCTCTCACGGCTAAACGCCTGCGGCTCCTCGCCGCCAAAAGACATATCGGTGACTATCTGTGCCGCCCCGGCCATAACCAGCAGCAAGCTGAACATGAACAGAGCCGCAGCAAGCCAATGTCCAGTCTGAAAGGCGCCGATCAGGATAAACAGCTCACTGATAAATATGCCAAACGGCGGCAATCCGGAAATCCCTATGAAACCGGCAAAAAAGGACAGAAATGTCTTCGGGAAAAGCTTGCTCAGCCCGCCTATTTTATCGACAAGCTTGCTGTTATAGCCCAGCAGAATATTGCCCGCCGATAAAAAGAGCGAAGATTTAATAAGCGAATGATGGATCATATGCAGAATCGCCCCATAGAGTGCAAAACCGCCAATCCCAACACCAAAGGCGATAACTCCCATATTCTCGATGCTCGAATAGGCGAGCATCCTCTTATAATCCGGTTGCTTGAGAATAAAGATCCCGGCGACAAACATCGACAGCAGCCCAAAGCCAATCAGGATGTTGCCGGAGAACTCGCCAAGCCCAGCCAGATACATCAGCGTGTGTACTTTATAAATGCCCAGAAAAGCGCAGTTGAGCAGGGCCCCGGACAATAAAGCGGAGGCCGGACTCGGTGCCTGGCTGTGGGCGTCGGGTAGCCAGGTATGCATCGGCGCAAGCCCCATTTTGGTGCCAAAACCAATGACCACGAAGATGAATCCCACCTTCAGCCACATCGGATCAAGCTGCAAAGCAACCTGGTTCAGTGCGGTAAAATTAAGAGACGTATCGATTTGGGCGATATCAATCGACAGGGTAATAAAAAAACAGCCGAGCAGGGCCAGGGCAATTCCCACGGAGCAGACCAGCACATATTTCCAGGTCGCCTCGAGTGACTCCTTTGAGCGGTGGGTAAAGATCAGCGGTGCACTGACCAGGGTGGTCGCCTCGATGGCTATCCACAAAACAATGGGATGATCAGCCAGGGTGACCATGCTCATGGTGCCGAGAAAAAGGAGCATGCAGCCGGGAAATACCTGTTCATTGCTGATCTCGGTCTCCTGCATATAGCTGATAGCGTAGACGGAAATGCACAGAAAAATAAACGAGGTGACCAGGAGCACCAGCATCCCTTCCGGGCTTTCGGCAAAAAACTTCGCGGCATACACCGGCAGTTTTCCTAGCCAGGCCATGACGGTCAGCTGCAAATGGAGTACCGCCGCGACAACCAGTATTCCCCGTCCGAGATACGCCGGCACCACCAGGCTCACCAGTCCGGTCAGCATCGGCAGCAGAAAAATGAGTTCCAACATTTTTTCAGTCCTTTAGTCGATTAAGAAGATCGGTGTCGATGTCATCGAACGCATGATTGATATTGTGCATGATGATGCCCATAACCATCACCCCGACCAGCAGATCGAGGAGTACCCCGAATTCAACCACATACATGGTATGGGAATGTTTGGTCAAAGCCGTTCCGACCAGATAGATGCCGTTTTCCAGCATCAGGTAACCGATGACCTGGGTAATAGCCTTTCGGCGACTCATCATCAGAAAAAAACCGACCGAGATGGTGGTGATGGCCGTCGTCAGCAGCAGATCATGGCCCACCGGCAGGGACAGATGCAATTTATCGGTGATGAACACCGACAGTAAAATAATGATCAACCCGGCAAAGAGCGACGCGTGATAGCCGATAATCGGTTCAATCTCTCGATGAATCGACATACGTTTTAAGGCAACGTAGAGTAGACCGGGGATAAGAACGCCTTTGATCAGGATCATCACCTGGAAAAAAATCAGGCCTCCGCTGCCCATACTGCTGTGATGCTCGAGCAGCAGGGGAAGCAAAGAGACCATAACACCCTGAACTGCCATGATCTTCACCAGGGAGAGCAGCCGGTTGGAGGCCAGCGATAACAGCACGGACAGCAGGATGACCACCATGAGTATGTCGTTTACATTCTTCATTAGATAAGCCCCATGGTCAGAATTGCCGCGAAAACCACCAGGATGCTGGAGGTCAGGATAAACTTCGGCACCATGTTCATCTTGAACCGGGCCATAATCGATTCAGTCAGCCCAATGGCCATATATACCAGCACCATCACCCCATAAAAAATAGGCAGATTCAAGAGGCCGCCGGAGGGACTCAACGGACAGATAATCATGGTAAGAAAGGCAGCATAAAAAAACAGTTTATAAAAAGAACCAAGTTCTATAAGAGCAAGGTCGGGACCACTGTGATCAAGGATCATCACCTCATGAATCATGGTCAGCTCCAGGTGGGTGGCCGGATCGTCAACCGGGACCCGCGAGTTTTCCGTGAGCAGCACCATAAAGAGCGCCACAATCACCAGCAGCAAAAGTGCCCCGGCAGGCCCGGTCAGACTGATCGGTGTTGTTCCGGTGAAATATTCACTGAAACTGAGTGCTCCGGTCATTCGGTAGAAGAGAATCAGGATGGCAAAAACAGAGGCCTCGGCAAGAGTGCCGAAAAACGCCTCGCGGGCAGCGCCCATGCCCTGAAAAGGCGATCCGGTGTCAAGCGCCGCGGCGATGGTAAAAAACCTGCCCGTGGCCAAAACATAAAACAGTACCAGCACATCGCCATGAAAGGATAACAGTGGCGCAACTGCTGCCAGTGGGAAAAACAACAAGATCATAATCCCCCCGGTACAGGCAACCAGCGGACCCATCTTAAAAACAAAGGTGGTGGTTGTGCTGTAAACAGATCCTTTCTGCAGCAGTTTTATCAGGGTATAATATTTGATCAACAGCGGCGGGCCTTTTTTCCCTGCAAAAAACGCCTTCACCTTTAGGATCATTCCCGGGAATAAAGGTGCTGATAAAAGAGCTATTGCGACTGATAAGAGAGATTCCATACCCATTCCTTATAAAATCCAGGCTAAAGCAACAAGAGCAGCAGGAGCATTAAAATCGCTACTATGATATAGCCGATATAAAGCTGGACATTGCCATGCTGTATCCAGCGGAATTTTCCCAAAAAAGTCAGCAGTGGCAGGGCTATACCCCAATTCATGCCGACCTCGGCGATATCGTCGATACGGCTGTCGTAGCTGGTCCGTTCCGGAAAGATCTTCTTCAGCCGAATATTGCTCTCTCGTATCAGGGCAAAGGGCCGGAAAAAATCGATGACGCAGCGCGCATACGAGGTGCCGGTATACTGAATTCTCGTGGTGCCCTGGGTAAAGCCGCAACCCCAGGTCGGTCCGGCATCCACTTCCTTGCGTCGATACAGCAGTTTTCGCAACAGGGCCATAAACAACAAGAGCCCCAAAAAGAGACGGGAGCCAAGGGCCAGATTGGCGCCGATAGTCGCCACCAGCTGCGCATCGGCGGGGCCGGGCAGAGCCATATCGGCAAGGCCGGCAAAACTCAGCGCAATAAAATGCGAGGGAAAAATGCCAATCGCCAGACAGACAACAGCCAGAAAAACCATTGGCGCGGTCATTGCCAGGCCGGCCTCTGTTGCCCTGCCGGTCATGGCGGTGCGGGGCTCTCCCAGAAAGACGATGCCCACCACCTTGGTAAAACAAAAAGATGCCAAGCCACCAATAACCGCTAGAGAAATAATGGCCAGCATCGCCGAGAGCAAGATGGAATGGGTATATTGCAAGCCCTGGAAAGCGGCAAAATAGACTAAAAACTCACTGATAAAACCATTACATGGCGGCAACCCGGAGATCGACACCGAACCGGCCAGGAACGTTTTGCCGGTTATCGGCATTCTCTTCATCAACCCGCCCATCTGATCGACATGACTGGTGCCGGTTTTCTTGATAACCGCCCCCGCACCAAGAAACAAAAGCGATTTAAAGAGCGAATGATTGAGTACATGGAGCAGGCAGCCGGCAAAACCAAAGCCGGCCATCATTGCATTCTGCTCGGCAACGCCAATCATGCCCAGGCCGGCGCCCATAAGAATAATGCCGATATTCTCCACGCTATGATAGGCCAGCAGTCTTTTGATATTGTGCTTGCCAAGGGCATACAAAACCCCAAGCAGCCCTGAAACCATGCCGAAGAACAGAACCACCTGGCCAATGCGGATATCTGTGGAACCGAGAATAAAATACATCCGGAGAATGCCATAGACACCCATCTTGATCATCACCCCCGACATAAGTGCCGATATATGGCTTGGCGCGGCGGGATGGGCATGCGGCAGCCAGATATGCAGGGGGAAGATTCCCGCCTTGGAACCAAAGCCCAAAAATGCCAGAAAGAATACCACCAGCTTGGCAGCTGCAGGTATTGTCGTCCCTTGCGCGAAATCGAAGCTGCCGGTATGGCTGAAGATAACGCCAAAAGCGGCGAAGATGAGCAGGGCGCCGGCCTGGGCAAACAAAAAATACAGATACCCGGCGGTTCTGGTCGCCTCTTTTTCAAAATTGTACATCACCAGAAAGTAGGAAGAGATGGACATTATCTCCCAGACCAGGGCAAAAGCCAGCATATTGGCCGCAGCGGTGACCAGGGCCATCGAGACGATCAGCAGGTTGGTAAAGAGGTAACTGACTGCTATTCGAAACGAATGTTCCGTATCCTCGAAATAGCTATAGCTGTACAAAGCAGCCAGGGGACTGATAAGAAAAATCGGCAACAGGAAGAAAAAACTGAGCGAATCAAAGGCAAAGGAAAGTGTCAATGAGTGGAGCCACGACCATGACCAGGCCAGACTGCCGGGATTACCAAGAGCGGCAAGTATCGAATACATCCCGGAGAAGCAGCCAATGGCAGTCAAACCAATATACAGGCATTTGGTCAGAACAAATTGACGATATGTCAAAAGGGGAATTATTCCCCCGATGATGATAATAGCCAGGGATAGGAGAAAAGAATTCATCGGTTATTGATAGTCAGATAGTGGTTGTCCGCTCTCTTAGCGCCTGCCGGGCTCAATGCCCCATGAGCCAAGACCTCTTGATATTCAAGCTGTTACGAAACTAAACATTGCTTTTTCTGCGCCATCAAGGCAACAAACAGATCATCCTGCTGCAGCTGGCCTCTGCCGGCATCATCTTGTCTTGCGCCCAGCTGCCGGTAGGCAGCCCATGGAACAAAATAGCGTTCTCCCCTGCCCTGGAAAGCCGCCACATCAATGTCCAGACCGGCAACACATAGCAGCTTCGCCGATTTTTTTTTCACCAGGGTTGGCACCAACTCATCAAGAAGACGAGCAAATTGATATTTCTGATGGATGACCGCGGCCCGCAGCTGCGGGTTGGCATGGGTGACTATGCGATTCATCTGCGGCAGCAGTGAGGAGGCAAAATTGGTCTTGTTGCCCTTCTTGCCAACCGGAGTCTTTTCCTGAACGATTTCTTTACAAGCAAACAGCTCGGCGGTAAGCAATGCACCAATTCGCTGCATCTTTCCCACCTCCCAGGAAAAGTTGTTCTCATTAAGAAAATGGACAAAACGGTCTGACAAGGCAAACGAAACGAGGGACTCGGCAGTGTCAAGAGGGTAAAAATGCCCCTCGCCATCCGGTTTGGCAATTTTATTCAGATGAATTTGCAGACTCCTGCTGCCGTCAACAAGATCTGCCGGCAAGGTGATGCAATAACCACCAGTTTTTTTGCAGCCGAGATACATATGGTTCCGGGCGTAGTGATACTGAACCAGATAGGGGGCAATAAAATGCGATACCGTACCCTCAGTCTGGCGATCGGTCATTTCATGGATGAGAGGCCGCGGCAGGCCGCTGTACACGCCCCAGCTCGGCTCGTAAGGAACCTTAGTTGACAGGATGATCACTACCTCGGTGTCATCAGTATAGACAGAGTCGTTTATTGCCAAAAGAGGGGCAGGATCCAACTCGTCCGGAGCATTCAGGACCAACGACGATTCCTGGATCATCACCACGGATTTTTTAAAGCCCAGAGAAAGACAAAAATTTTTCAGCCGGGGAAGAAACTCTTGATAGGGGATTAATCGCCCTTTTATATTGCAGGACGAAGCTGGAGCACAGGAACCAGCGGCAGAGCGCGATTGGCTGGCTGAGATAGAGGACATTTTATAGTAACTCCCATAAAAAGATTTGCGGGTGCATCTCACTCTTCAAACGTGAATCCATACCACTGCAGCTTGTTGTCATTGCTCTCGGGAATGGGGGCGACCTCACTGTTATCGATCTGGCTTTGCAGTTCCTTCATCCAGGAAAGCGCCTGATTTTTTGAAAAAAAGGGTCCCACTTCCGTAAGTGAAGAGATATCGAGCATGCGGTATCTATGCAACCTCGTCACGTCTTCCTTGTTCTGAAAAATACCGATTATTATTTTCACCGTGAATATCCCGGAAAATTGCTTATCTGGACTCCTGTTCTTCCCAGGTCTTTTATACTAGCACCAGATAAGCATATGGCGTGCCATGGTTTACACTATCTGTAACCATTTGATATTTATCCATTATAATACTTTATTAAAGAAGGAGGGCAGGGTGCAGGATGGGGCAAAATGGTGCACAGAGGCATTGTGCCCCATCAACAAGCAAGAAGGAGGATATTGAGGAAGGGGAAAATGATGGAGAGTGGTATCAGGTTTTCTGCAGTTTCCGATACAAAGTTTTCCGATCGATCTGCAGAATCTGGGCGGCAACTGACTGGTTGCCCTTGGCGGCTTTCAGGACATGGGCAATATATCGCGAATTCATCTCTTCCATTGAAATCAGCTCCAGCGGATTGTCGGTTTCAAGAAAGAGAACGCTGCCGGTATGGCTGCGGATTTTCTGCGGCAGATCCTCCGGCACAATTTTATCGAACAGGGTCATCGCCACTCCGTGCTCCATCGCATTGCGGAGCTCCCGGACATTTCCCGGCCACTCATACCCGAGCAACCTCTTGGCGGTTGATTCAGCGAGCCCCGTCACTTTTTTGCCCTGTTTGGCGGCAAAATCCTTGATAAATTTTCCAGCGAGCAAAAGGATATCCGCGCCACGTGCTCGCAGTGGGGGAAGATCCACACTAATGACATTGAGTCGATAGTATAAGTCTCCACGGAATTCACCATTGGCAACAGCCCGGTCTATGTCAATGTTGGTTGCGGCAATCACCCGTACATCGACGGTTATTTCCTCATTGCCACCAACAGGTCGTATGGTGCGTTCTTCGAGAACCCGCAACAATTTAGGCTGCAAAGAGAGGGGGATATCACCAATCTCGTCAAGAAAGAGCGTGCCGCCATCCGCCTCCAGCAGTAAGCCTTTACGATCCTGCCAGGCATCGGTAAACGCTCCTTTGACATGACCGAAGAGTTCACTTTCCAGTAGATTATCAGGCAGCGCCGAACAGTTTATGGCGACGAATGGACCTTTTTTTCGTCGACTGTATTCATGCAGCGCTCTGGCTGTTACTTCCTTGCCCGCCCCGCTCTCACCGGTAATAAGCACCGAAGTTTCGGTATCGGCAACACGCTCCAGCCGGGAAAACAAATCTTTCATGACTTTGCTCTCACCGAGCAGTCCGGAGAAAGAATGTATCTTGGCAAAAGCCTCGCTCAATACCTGCACCTGCTGCTTCAGGCTGCGGTGATCAACCGCCCGCTGCAAGGCAACAGCGAGGATATCCATATCCAGCGGTTTGGTGATAAAATCATAGGCACCGACCCGAATTGCCTCGATGGCTGTTTCCATGGAGCCGAAGGCCGTCATCATTATTACCGGAATTTCCTGCCATTTTGCGACCACCTCGCGACACACCTGCATGCCGCTGACATCGGGCAGATTAATATCAGCCAGGATCACATCCGGTTGCTCAAGGTTGATCGCCGCCGCGCCTTCCTGTCCAGTCACCCGGCAGCAGGTGGTAAAGCCGCGCCTGGACAGCCCAGCCTCAAGCATGTCGCACATATCTTTATCGTCTTCAATGATAAGGATGCGTCCGATCATTGTTTCGTCTCCTCAAGTAAAAGAAAGATAGAAAAGCGAGCCCCCTTTGGCCGTCGGTTTTCTACTTCAATCCAGCCGTTATGCTCTTCAAGAAGTTCCCGGGCGATGGACAGGCCAAGACCCGTTCCCAATCCTATCTGCTTCGTGGTGAAAAAAGGGGTGAAAATTTCCTGCAGCTGTTCTTCGGCGATCCCTTCTCCTTCATCGAGCACATCAATGCGAATACATTTTTTTATCTGATCGTCGGTATGCAGCATTGATTTGAGGTTGATATTGGCGATTTCAACCTGCACGTTCTTGCCTTTCGGTGTCGCCTGAATGGAGTTCATGATGACATTCATAAACACCTGCTGGATCTGCTGTACATCCATACGGCAGCCCATTTTTGTTTCAGGGGCAATATTTAAAACCAGCGCAATACCCTGTTTAGAGGCCATGGGGGCAAGAAGATGAAAAACCTGACGGACAACGCTCTCAACGCTTTCCAGGGTTTTCGGCTGAGACTTTTTCTTTCTTGAATAATCAAGAAGCTGGCGGATAATGCCCGTCATCCGTTCAGCCTGGGTCTTGATGATCCTGGCGCAATTAACGATTTCCTCCGGCTCCAGCGGCTCGGAGATAATCATTTTGGCCCTGCCGTCGACCACATTGAGCGGCGTCCCTAATTCATGGGCGATGCCGGCGGCGATTTGCCCGACCGTGGACAGTTTTTCGGTATGACGCAGCTGCTCCAGGGTCTTGAGCCGGGCAAGATGTTCGAAATGAATTTTCTCTTTGGCTATGAGCAATCTTGTACACATATCATTCATAATGCGGGACAGACCGACCAGTTCGTCTTCTCCCTTGATCTCCAGATCCGGCATCAGGTTTCCCTTGCCAATTTCAATCGCCTTTCTGGACAATTTTTCCAGGGGTCCCCTTATCTTTATATGAATGAAAAAATAGATGATAATTCCGCTGACAAGAGCAAGCAGCGAGGTAATCAGCAGCGAGCGGATAAGCATCCTCTGGGCAAACTTTGCCCTCGGTAAAAGAGACTGGGTGAGTTGGATCGCCCCAGACCGATCTTCTGGAATATCAACGGCCATAAACGTATGACGTTGTTCCTGGCGCTGTTCATCGAGGGCGGTAAAGCTAAACTGCTTCGGCACTTCAGTTTTGGTCAAGGCTTCCAGTGCAGGAATCGCCTTTTGGTGTACCTTCTTGAGTTCATCGAGCCAGACCCAGCGAATAGTTATTAAATGGTCGGCGCGGTTGGCATCGTCAATGAGCTGAATTGCTTTTTCGCGACCACTTTCCTTCCAGGTGTGCGAAATCATACCTGAGACAATCCAGCCTATCTGTCTGGCGTTATCAGCCATATCGATATCGAACTGCCTTAATTCCGCCTCGTAATTTAAATTGCCATCGATAATCAACATACCGACGATACCCAAAAGCAGGTAGGTGTATATCTTCGAGAACAGCTTCATAATGAAAAAATCAGGTGTTTTGCAGAAATCGGCAAGGTATCAAGAGACTTTGCCCATCAGGCTCTTTTTTATCTTAGGATAAATAATTGCCAGCAGATCTTCACGCTCGAGATAAGGACAGCAGCCATCATATGGAAAATCCCGACACTGCTGCGGCCGTGCACTATGGAGTAAACAGCGCTTGTTCAGTTTCCCGTCCAGCAGAAAAATACAGGAACCATCGTCTTTGACCTTGAAGGTGTTCCGTTTCTCAATAAATCTTCGGCGCACTTCTCCGTCACTGAGATGGAAGTGGCGGGCAATACGGTTGATATCTATGGCCGTAATAAAGAGAATCGAACCCGGCAGCCGATAACAACAGAAACCAGAACAGTAATTGCAAAACGCCTTATTTGCAGCTTTTAACGTGTGGTGCGGCATGTCCACCTTGCCATGTTGGCCGTGCCGGCACCAACGACTATATAAAAATCAGAAGGTCAAAAGATTCGTTCCTTTGCCAGGAAGAGGCTGTTTACCGGCAACCTTGGCAACAATTTTTCCGGGCCGGGCAAAACGATCGGCACAACGGGCAAAGAGCACTCCAGAGGTCTTGCTGATAATCGGTAATCTTTCTCCCTTCCCTGCATTTTTCATGGGGTTCACCACTTCGGCAACGACTTCGCCTTTGCTCACCATATCTCCCGGTTTCCTGTGGAAAGTCAGGATGCCAGCCGCCGGGGCGGTGATATAATCAACCCCCTGCAGCGGGGTCGCCTCGGCAGCGGGTGCCGGCAGAGGCCCCGCGTCCCCTTCGATCAGGTCCCGCCGCTGCAAAAAGATATAGAGATTCTGGGCATCTCTCTCAATCATCTCCGGCTCGGTGTCGGCCAGCCCACGCAGCTCTACCGTTGCCGAAAGACAGGCAGGAGAGATGGGAAAATCGGCAAATTTTGCCGCCAGCTCCCACCAGAGTTTACTATTTGCTTCATCAAAGGGCACATCACCGGAATCATCAGCCAAAAGCGTCACCCCGGCCCCCAACTGCGCCGACAGATCGGCGCCGTTCGGCCAGAGTGCCGTGCCCATGTATATATGAAGCAGGGCCTGGTGGTCACAGTGCAGATCAAGAACGATATCCGCGTCATGGGCTAAGCGCATCAGCAGCAACTTCAAGGCTTCGGCTTCGGTTATCGGTTGTCGTTCGGCAAGTATTTCGCTGGTAGTTTTACGTATGAGGGCAATGTTTTGCTGCGCATCGGCTCCAAGCAAACCGTCGATCCTATCGGCTATCTCGACGGTGAGATCATAGTAGCGACGGTTAAAATTAATATTATTGCTGGCATCAAAGCGCCCCTGGATGGTATCGGTTCCCCATTGCGCGAGGCCAATGGGATTGGCGGCCGGGACGACGATGATCTCTCCCTTTATCCGCCCGGCGCTATCGGCGGCATCGAGCAGCGCCAGCAAGCGGTTCGCCACCAGGTAGCCCGGCGCCTCATCGGCGTGCAGCCCCGCCTGAATATAGGCCTTTACGCCACTGTTCCCAGCACCATAATGAACACTGACGACTTTTCTCTCAGTCCCGACAGCCGCTGTCGGCAGCAGGTGTTCCACAACTTTTTTGCAGCTCATGCGGGTGCCTCGATCTTAGTGACAGTCGGGTCAGCCGGCAGCAAATGCCCCTGCCACCGTTTTTCGAGCCGCCGGATCAGGAAAACGAAGGTAAAGGTAATCGCCATATAAAACGCCCCGGCGGTGAGAAACGCTTCATATGGGCTGTAAAATCTGGAATTAACAATTCGGGCCGCGCCGGTGATATCGATGATGGTAATAACACTGGCCAGCGCGCTGCCATGGAGCATAAAGATAATCTCGTTGGAGTAGGCGGGCAGCGCTCGCCTGAAAGCGCTGGGCAGAACGATCCGGCGCAGCATCAAGAAAGTTGACATGCCCGCCGCCCTGGCGGCCTCGATCTCGCCATGGTTGGTGGCGACGATGGCGCCCCGGAAAATTTCGGTGGTATAGGCGCAGGTATTCAAAGAAAAAGTAAACAGCGCGCAAAAATACGCCTCTTTAAAGAGCGGCCAGAGAAAACTCTCTTGCATAAAATCGAACTGGCCCAAACCATAGTAGACCAGAAACATCTGCACCAACAGCGGTGTTCCCCGAAAGAAAAAAACAAAGGCCCTGATCGGTGCCTGGATCCAAAGATTGCCGGAGGTAAGGAGCACCGCCAGGGGAATGGCAAAAACCAGGCCGAAACTCAAAGAGATGCTTACCAGGAACAGGGTATTCTTCAAACCTGTCAGATAAATATCGATATTTTCGGCAATAATTGAAAAATCCATACCTTATTCCCTTCTGACCCCGACACTGTAGCGCTCCTCCAGGTATTTGAGCAAATAGATAGAGACCGTGGTAATGAGCAGGTAATTGATGGCGACGACGACATAAAAGGTGAACGGCTTGCGCGTCGCACCCGCGGCCATGCCCGCCTTGCGCACCATATCGTCCAGGCCGATGATCGACACCAGGGCGGTAGTCTTGACCAGCACCAGCCAGTTATTGCCAAAACCGGGCAGAGCATGCCGCACCATCTGCGGCAGCAGGATGCGGCTGAAAACCTGTATACCGCTCATGCCATAGGCATATCCCGCTTCCAGTTGACCTGGATTGACGGCGAGAATGGCTCCCCGGAAGGTCTCGGTCATATAGGCGCCGAAGATAAAACCGATGGTCGAAATACCGGCGATAAAGGGGTTGATATCAACGTACTGGTCATACCCGAGCAAAGGAGCCAGCCTGTTGATCAACACCTGTCCGCCAAAATAGACCAGCAGCATCAAGACCAGATCGGGAATACCGCGAATGACCGTGGTGTATATCTTGGCGATGCTGCTCAGCACCAGGGAGCGCGACAGCTTGGCCATCGCGCCGAAAAATCCCAGGAAAATCGCCAGGAAAAGAGAGGCCAGCGAAACCTCAAGGGTCAGGATGGTTCCCTCAAATATACTTGGCCCGTAGCCGTGCAGCGAGAACATAGGCTAGGCCGCGGCCAAGCAAAAAAAAGCCTCATTTTCCGGTCGGCCCAGGCCGGCAGGAAAATGAGCGGATAGAGGCTTATTCACCGTAGACATTGAAGTCAAAATATTTATCCTGAATGGTCTTATACGTGCCGTTGGCGCGGATGGTGTCAATGGCTTTATTAAACATTTCCGCCAGGTCCTTATCTTCTTTGCGAATAGCAATGCCGGCACCGTTGCCGAACCACTTCGGATCATTGAGATCAGGGCCGATAAAGGTATACTCTTTGCCCTCCGGCTTTTTCAAAAAACCGTCCGACAGCGCGACACTGTCGGCAAGGAGCATATCGACCCGTCCGGCAGAAAGATCAAGATAGGCCTCATCCTGGGTGCCGTAGCGCTTGACATTGACGTCTTTGCCGTAGTTGTCGGTGAGGTATTTGTCATGGATGGTGGCCCGCTGCACGCCTACCGATTTTCCTTTAATCGCCTCACGAGAGAAAGCATCCATCGTTCCTTTTTTGACGATAAATTTGGCCGGGGTCTGATAGTATTTATTGGTAAAGTTGACTTTTTTCAGCCGCTCCTCGGTGACCGACATCGAGGCGATAATCGCATCGTATTTCTTGGCCAGCAATCCGGGAATTATGCCATCCCAATCCTGGGCGACCAAGGTTACTTCCACACCCATCGCTTCACCAAGGGCCTTGGCGATGTCTATATCAAATCCTGCCAGTTGGCCATCGGGCTGAACATAACTAAAGGGAGGATAGGCCCCTTCCACGCCGATTCGCACCTTGGACCAGTCTTTGGCGAGAGCCGAACTGCTTGCGGCTAAGAACATGCACACTGACACAACAGCTAGTATCCTTTTCATTTTTCCCTCTTTCTCGTTAATTTTAAAAACCAATTACATCATGGCGGCAACAAACATCTTAAAGCGCTCGGTCTTCGGCGCATCAAAAACCTCAGCCGGGGTGCCGTTTTCGATGATCAGCCCCTGATCCAGGAAAATAATCCGGGAGCTGACTTCCCTGGCAAAACCCATCTCATGGGTAACAACGATCATGGTCCGGCCCTCAAGGGCCAGATCCCGCATAACCTGGAGGACCTCGCCAACCAGTTCCGGATCAAGAGCTGAGGTTGGTTCGTCAAACAGGATGACCTCCGGCTCCATAGCAAGAGCTCTGGCAATTGCCGCCCGCTGTTGCTGGCCGCCGGACAGATGCACCGGGTAGGCATCCAGCTTATCGCCGATCCCCACCTTTTCAAGATAGTGGATCGCCTTCTCCCTGGCCTTCTTGGACTCTTGCTTCAAAACATGCACCGGCGCTTCCATGACATTTTCCAAAATAGTCATATGCGACCAGAGATTGAACTGTTGAAAGACCATGGCCAGTTTTGACCGAATTCGTTCAACCTGTTTCTTGTCGGCAGGTTGATTCTCGCCCCGGCGGTTTTTTTTCATCAGGACCTCTTCTCCAGTCACCCTGATAATTCCGCTGTTGGGGATTTCGAGCAGGTTTATACAGCGCAGCAGGGTACTTTTCCCCGAGCCTGATGAGCCGAGTACCGAGATAACCTCTCCTTGCGAAGCGGTGAGATGAACACCTTTCAGGACCTCATTTTCACCAAAACTTTTGTGCAGGTTTTCAACTGAGATCGCCTGTCGGCTACTATTCATAAAATCCTTTGCAGTCTGCTGTTTATAATACAGGTACGGCAGTGATTAATATAACTGTTGATATAATAAATAATTCCCTTAATTGTCAATCGAAAGCACCCTCCCGCCAAGTTTCATCTGGACTTAAAGAATTTTTCATAAATTCCCAGACAGGTGATAGCTGAGCAAACAAGCCAGACTTCAAAGACTCTCCATTGTAAGGAGGAATATTTTCCATATAATTTCATGTCATTAGAGCATGTCATGAAGATAGAAAAATTGCCGCAACGACGCAGACAAAGATTTTTTACTGAGCCATCAAAAAAAATTTCACTTCCGATACAATTTAATGCACAATAATCGAATAAAAGCCATTGACATCGCAAGCGATGGACAAACAATATAGCTCAATAACACACGCGAGCCGAAGAACTATAACTCACTGTCGGGACATTGTTTTTTCAGTAGTCAGCTCACCAAATAAAATTTATTTTATTTTCTGTTTGATGACCACAAAAAAAGCATTGCTCAAGCTCCCTAAATAATGTATGTACGCAAAAATAATTCGCAGATAAAAGAGCCTGATGACGCGTTCAATGACACATGGGTACTCACCTGAAAGAAACTGTTGCCAAACATAAGAATTGTCTGTTTGAAGTAAGAAATTCCATTACCTGAAAATAAGAAATTACTGATTGATCTTCATGACGCATGAATACCTGGTCAAGTCGTAACAAATTAATTTTATTTTAAAAAGAGGTCCTACACTATGAAAGTACAAAAAGTTTTGGTTGAGGAACAAGACGAGCCCCCAAACAGTTGGCGCAAATCTCTCCCCTCCTCTTCCGCCCAACAAGATGTCCACTCCTTTCGCCAACGCTGGTTCCCTCATGCAACAGAAGAAAACTGGAACGACTGGCGCTGGCAGCTCCGACACCGCATCACCACTCTCAAACAACTGGAGACAATGTTTCAGTTGTCGGATAACGAGCGCAAAGGGTTCCAGTTTCAAAATGTGACCCTGCCACTGGCTATTACCCCCTACTATGCCAGCCTTATCGCCCCTGACAATCCGGAGCAAGCTATCAGGCGGGGAATGGTGCCGGTAGCCAACGAACTTCTGGTATCATCCGGAGAAGCGCGCGACCCCCTGGGCGAAGACGGTCATAGTCCGGTAAAAGGAATAGTTCACCGCTACCCGGACCGGGTACTTTTTCTGGTCACCGATTACTGTTCAAGCTACTGCCGCTACTGCACCCGTTCACGAATGGTCGGCAAACGCAAGAAAGGCGGGATGAAACAATGGCAGACGGCTATCAATTATATCGCCCGGCACCCGGAGATCAGGGATGTCCTTATATCCGGCGGAGACCCTCTTACTCTTGCCGACGAGCAGCTGGACTGGATCCTGAGCAAACTGCGGCAGATAGAGCATGTGGAGGTGATCCGCATCGGCACCAAAGTGCCCATGGTCCTGCCCCAGCGGATTACCGCCGAGCTGGTGGATATCTTGAAGAAATACCACCCGCTGTGGATGAGCATCCACTGCATGCATCCCGATGAATTAACATTAGAGTCCCGCCGAGCCTGTACCATGTTGGCCGATGCCGGAATTCCGCTTGGCAGCCAGACTGTGCTGCTGGCCGGCATCAACGACTCTGTTGCCACAATGCGCAGCCTGATGCACGGACTCATGAAAATACGAGTCAAACCATATTATCTCTATCAATGCGACCCTATTATGGGCTCATCCCATTTCAGGACGCCGGTCTCGAAGGGTCTTGAGATCTACCAGGGGCTGCGGGGTCATACTACCGGCTACGCCGTACCAACCTATGTCATTGACGCCCCCGGAGGCGGAGGAAAAATTCCTCTTCTCCCGGAGACGGTGGTGGGGCGCGACGGTGACGATCTGCTGATCCGCAACTACGAAGGCAACGTATACCGTTATCCTGATCTGGCGGAGTGCACCACAGGCACGCAGCAGTGCGAGGAAGCCCAATGCGAATAGGGATGACCTATGACCTGCGTGATGACTACCTGGCCGCCGGCATGAGCGAAGAGGAGACTGCGGAATTCGACAAGATTGATACCATTGAGGCTATTGAAAGAGCTATCAGGGCATTGGGCCATGAAACTGTGCGGATCGGCAATGTGACAAGTCTTGTCCAGCACCTTGCAAAAAACGAACGTTGGGACCTGGTCTTTAATATTGCCGAAGGTCTGCATGGTTTTGGCCGGGAAGCACAGGTCCCGGCCCTGCTCGACGCCTATCAGATCCCCTACGTTTTCTCCGGCCCCCTGGTGCAGGCGGTAACCCTGCACAAGGGCATTGCCAAACATGTAGTACGGGACAGCGGACTACCGACACCAGCCTTTGCGGTGATTAATTGCGTGAGCGATCTTGCCGGCATCGACCTGCCGTATCCGCTTTTTGCCAAACCGGTAGCCGAAGGAACGGGAAAAGGAGTGACCGCCTCCTCCAAAATCACAAACAGCAAGATGCTGCAGACAACCTGCGAAAACCTGCTGGCAACATTTAAACAGCCGGTCCTGGTCGAAACATTTCTGCCGGGCCGGGAATTTACCGTGGGCATTGTCGGCAATGGTCCCAAAGCCCGGTCTCTCGGGGTATTGGAAGTAGTTCTGCTTGCAGATTCAGAGCCGGATGTATACTCTTATCATAACAAGGCATTTTTTGAGAACCTGGTAGACTATCAAGCAGTCGACGACGCTGAGGCCCAAAAAGCTGTAGAAGTGGCCCTGGCCTGTTATAGAGTTCTTGGCTGTAATGATGCCGGCCGAGTTGATCTGCGCTCGGACAACAACGGTCTGCCCAGTTTTATCGAGATCAACTCCCTGGCTGGACTGCACCCGGAAATATCCGATCTCAGCATCCTGGCCGGTAAATACGGCATCAACTATCAGCAGTTGATCAGCAGTATCATTGATGCCGCCATCCAAAGACTGGGTTTAAAGTGAAAAAAACCATAGGCCTGGTCCATAACCAGCCGATCCCCGAGGGCCAGACCAACTGGGAATCATCGGCCGATGTTATGGCACAGGTCGAGGCGATTGAAACAGCCCTTAACGATCTTGGCTTTACAGCAGTGCGGATCCCCTTTACCAGGGATCTTGGGCATTTTGTCCGGCAGATAGAAGAAGCCCGGGTCTCCATGGCCTTCAACCTCTGCGAATCGGTCGACGATAATCCGCAATTTGTCGCCCACCCGGCGGCGGTCATGGAACTCATGAATATTGCCTTTACCGGCTCTCCGGCAGCGTCCTTGATGTCGACGACGGATAAACATCTGGTCAAACTTGTTCTGCAGGCTGCCGGATTACATACACCGAGGTCTTTTCTCTTTTCTGGTGATGAACCGGTCAATTTCAGCCATATGCGATTTCCGGTGATTTTGAAGCCGCAGTTTCAGGACGCGAGCATCGGCATCGACCAGGAATCGGTAATAACCGATCCTGCTCGGCTGCCGGCTGCATTAAAGGAGTTCCACGGTACGTACGGGCCGATTGTGGTTGAAGAGTATATTGACGGACGCGAATTCAATATCTCTTTGATCGGCTCCAGCGACCCGGAGGTCATGCCGGTTGCCGAGATCGACTTCTCCGGTTTCCCCGACGACCTGTTCAAAATTGTCGGCTATCGAGCGAAATGGGAACCTGAATCAATTGAATACCGGCAATCCAAAAGGACGTTTCCAACCCTGCCGGAAGGTATGGCAACAGAGCTGGCATCGGTTGCCGCAGAGTGTTACCACCTTTTCGGTTTGCGTGATTATGGGCGGGTTGATCTGCGGCTGCATCAAAACGGCAAAGCCTACGTGTTGGAAATAAACGCCAATCCCTGTCTCAGCCCGGATGCCGGATTTCCAGCGGCGGTGCAGCAAAGTGGACTTGATTACCGGGCTATGGTCGAAAAATTCGTCTCGTTTGTCAGCGCCAGGAGCAAATAAGTATGCTGGTTCGTGCTATCACCCCGGAAGACCGGGAACAGCTTATCCAAATTATCGTCAAGCAGCATAATTTTCTCCAGTGTGAGATCGACATCGCCACCGAGGTCATTGACGAAACCTTCAACCCCGAAGAGGACTACCAGGCCCTGGCCGCCTTCGATGACGAGTCGCGGCTTATCGGTTTTATCAGTTTTGGCCCGATCCCGCTGACCGTCAATCGCTATGATATTTACTGGATTGCCGTCGACCCGGACCACGGTCGCCACGGCACCGGCACCGTGCTGCTGAAAGAGATGGAACAAAGGCTGCAAAATCTCGGTTCTGGTCATATCTATGTAGAAACCTCGTCAACTCCGGGCTACCTGCCGGCACGCTTATTTTATGAAAAAAACAACTATCAATTGGTCAGTCATATTAAGGATTTTTATCGCGACGGAGACGACAGGATGATCTACCAGAAAATCATAACCACAAACCATAAAGAGCCAAATGGTAATATTACCCGAGACCTCTAAACGTTTTCCAGTGGTCCAGAGGCGCACAAGCAGACGGTTGGGCCATAGCCCTTCTATGCCCAATAGCCCGATCGTGCGCATATGGGCTGCTGGGGAACGTTTACACAACTACAATGTTTAGAATTAGACGCATCTACGACAATGCCCTGGCCATCGACCAGGATGCGATAACCGAGGTGCAGCGAATCCTCCGCCTGCAGTTCTCTGGTTTACCGGAAGGAGCCGGCTCCAGTCTGTTGCAGAAACTGGCTGACCCGCTTAAATACCGCCTGCGGACCATTCTGTTCGTCGCCAATGACCATCGAGGCCGGATTAAAGGTTTTGCCATCCTCAATCATGCTCCCGATCTGCATTTCTGCTATCTCGATTTTATTTCTGTCGATCTGATAACCTCTGGTGGTATCGGCGGTGCTCTGTATACCAGGGTGCGTGATGAGGCCAGGCGGCTTAAAACCACCGCCATTTTTCTTGAATGTCTGCCCGATGATCCGGCTCTGTGCAGCGATAAAGCGACCCTGAAACAGAATAAGGCAAGAATTCGTTTTTATGAGCGTTTTGGCGTGCAGGTGATCAGCAACACAGCCTACGAAACGCCCGTGAAAGAAGGTGGTGAAAACCCGCCATACCTGCTTTTTGACGGCCTGGGTCAGACCACAGCACTTGATCGGGAGTATGCTACAAAGGTGGTCCATGCCATACTCACCAGAAAATACGGCAAGCTCTGTTCAGAAGAATATAATACCAGGGTCATCGAATCCTTTCGCGACGATCCGGTTAAATTCAGGGCTCCGCGTTATATCAAGGCGGTGGGAAAAAATCATTTTCCCGAAGCCGTATCGATTGACAAGCGTATTGCCCTGGTAGTCAATGAGGGACACGATATCCATCATATCCATGAGCGTGGCTATGTCGAGGCTCCGGTGCGAATTTCATCCATCAAAAAGGGTATCATGCCGACCGGGCTGTTCGATCCCATTGCCGTGCACCCGTTTCCCGAAAAGCATATCAAGGCAGTGCACAAAGCCGACTTCGTCGAGTATCTCAAGCGGATGTGCCAGACCCTGGAACTTGGCAAATCGGTCTATCCCTATGTCTTCCCGATCAGAAACGCCACCAAGCCGCCTAAGGAAATGCCGGTCCGCGCCGGCTATTACTGCATCGACACCTTTACGCCCTTAAACCGCAACGCCTACCCGGCAGCCAAGGGAGCCGTTGATTGCGCCCTGACTGCAGCGCAGCATATTTTATCGGGATACCGCATCAGCTACGCCCTGGTCCGACCGCCCGGCCATCATGCGGAGAGCAAGGTCTTTGGCGGTTTCTGTTATTTGAACTCCAGCGCCATCGCCGCACATTATTTAAGCGTCTATGGCCGGGTAGCGGTGCTCGATGTCGATTACCATCATGGCAACGGCACCCAGGATATTTTTTACCAGCGTGACGATGTGCTGAGTATTTCCATTCATGGTCATCCGAGTTTTGCCTATCCCTACTTCAGCGGTTTTACCGACGAAACGGGTGAAGGCAAAGGGCTCGGCTACAACCGCAATTACCCCATGCCGGAGGAGCTCGACGGCGAAGGCTACCGCCAGGTATTGCAACGGGCCCTCAAGCGTATAACAAAATTCAAGCCGCAGTTTCTGGTGGTGGCCCTGGGTCTGGATACAGTACGGAAAGACCCGACCGGCACCTGGTCTTTATCCGCTGCCGACCTGAAGCTGAACGGCCAGATGATTGGGGCCCTGCAACTGCCGACAGTGGTCGTGCAGGAAGGCGGCTATCGCTCCCGGTCCCTTGGCACGAATGCCCGTAATTTTTTCCTCGGTCTATGGACAGGCATGCATAGTATATAAAGCTTTTTACAACGCCATCATAAATGAAACTTGTTAAAGCAAGAATACGGAGCACAGGAAAACTTAGGGAAAGTCAGTGGTTTGAGGTGAGTCCTCAGTTGAATCTGTTTCAATTTCCGGGTGCAAAGGGTCCCGAGCAAGGCAGGAATTTTCTGCGAATCCTGCAAACCATCAATCCGCCCTACGCAGTTCGAACCCGCGACCCTTTTGCCGACCTGCCCGGCAGCATTGACCAAGATGGCCACACCAGACGGATAAATCCGGCCAAGCGAACGGTTGCCTTGGCCGTCTTCAATGCTCCGCCCACGCTGGTGCGGAAACTCACCTCCATCGGCGAATGGTTCTATGAAACAGACCGCATTGAAGTGGGCAGGCGGTTAGATTACTCGAGGTGGATCAATTTCGTGGAGCTCGCCTCCTCGACCCGCTGGAGCGAAATCTCCTCCGAGATAGAGGAATTATCGACGAAGTCCAGCCGGATAGCTCCAGAAAGTTCAGTCCCGCCAAGTGATCTACACACCTTGAAACCAACAGATCGGATCATCGGCCAATTGCCGGACACTCTGGTGCGTTGGCTGCACACCTTGCCGCAGGAAATGCAAAAAAACTGCAGGCAACTCATCGAAGAAACAGATACAAAGATCATGCGGGCGGTGCATTTCCAAACCGCCCGCGACATTGTCCGTACCCGGCTGCCCCTGTTTGTGGTCCTTGGCACCGATCCTGAACTGCTCTCTGTTGATTCCCTGCTGCAGCTGATCTCCCAGCGGGCACATGCCGGCAAAGAACAGTCCCCAGGTGAGGCCCGGTTATTTCTAGATAAACTCAACGAGCAGCTCGCAGATCTGCAGTTTTCAGGCATAAGACTGCAACTTGAACAGATTACAGCTGACCTGGCACATCTTTCTTTACTCCAGCAGATGCAGGCCAAGGCTGCCCTGGCCATTGCCTATAGCCGAATTGTCTGCCAGAGCGAACCGATATTGCTGTTTGCCGGACCGGAACGGCAACTGCCCGTCGACCTGCATCCCGAGCTGGCTGATTTCATCCTTGATGTTTCAGCAACCTGCCAGTGCCTCTGTTGCTATGGCGAAGTCAATGTTTTCCCGATTAATGCGTGCCCAGAAGCACTACAATGGTGCCGAAGACTCCCTTGTACCGATGCCGGTAGACGAACGGTTGCGAACTTAGTATAGTAACAGATTTCGCTTAGCCAAACGGCAAGTGGTAACCTAGCAGCCGGGATCAAGACCTGATGTCCAATTTTCTTCTTTCGCAGATCCTTATCGGGATTGCCATCTGCACCGATACAATCTCCTTTCAATTCAAGGAACGAAAAAAGATTGTGACATGCCTGCTGATCTCCTGCATCTTAATCTCCGTCCATTTCATGCTACTGGGCCACTGGACCGCCGCCTTTCTCGGGTTGCTTGCCGCCCTGCGTTTTACCACCAGTCTGTTTTCCACTTCAAAGAAACTGATGGGGCTTTTTATTATTGCGACGATTATTATTGCAATAGTTACCTATGATGGACTGTTGACCATCCTCGGCTGCTCCGGCGGACTCTTTGGAACCGTAGCCTCATTTTGTAAAGAAGATAAACTTCTCAGACAATTAATGCTGATTGGGACAAGTTTATGGATCGTGCATAATTTTCTTGCGGGTTCACCAGGGGCGGTGCTGATGGAAATCATTTTTATCAGCAGCAATCTGGTCGGATATTTTCGTTTTTATATTCGTCCGAAAGGGCAGACACTTTAGCTGAATTGCCATGGACCGTTTTATACGCACAAAACGACTGCTCGGTGAGAAACGGTTCAGCCGCCTGCAGACTAAAATGGTGACGGTGGTAGGCCTTGGGGCAGTGGGTGGTTATGTTGTGGAAGGGCTCGCCAGGGCTGGAATCAGTTATCTAAGGCTCGTCGACCATGACATTATCGAGCCGAGCAACCTGAATCGGCAGATCTTCGCCCTGGAAACTACGCTTGGCCGTGCCAAAACCGAGGTTGCCAAGGAGCGGGTGCTGGCCATTAATTCCGAGTGCCGGGTCGAGGTTATGCAGCTTTTTGCAAGAGAAGATACCCTTGCCGGAATCCTTGATCCGGAACCGGACCTGCTGATCGATGCCATCGACTCACTTAATCCCAAAACCCAGCTGTTATGTGAAGCCTATCGGCGCAAGATCCCGGTCATCAGTTCAATGGGTGCCGCCTTGCACACCGATCCGACGCTCATTCGGTGCGGCGATATTTTCTCAACGTCCACCTGTCCCCTGGCCAGACATCTGCGCAAAAGATTAAAGAGAAGAGGTGTCGGTGAAGGTATTTCCTGTGTCTATTCAATTGAAAAAATAGATTTCGACTACCAGTCAACCAATGATCAAGCCGTCCTGAGCGACGCGCCGGTCAATAGCCCCGGCAGACAGCGAAATGTGCTGGGCAGTCTGCCGACCATCACCGGCATTTTTGGTCTGACCATAGCCAACCAGGCGATTATGCGGCTTTCCCAACCTTAAGGAATAGACCATGACTGGAGGACTTTTTGCGGTATTGGACGATATCGCGATGCTGCTCGACGATGCGGCGGCAATGAGCAAACTGGCTGCCAAAAAGACGGCAGGAATTTTAGGCGATGACCTGGCGGTCAATGCGGAAAAGGCCACCGGTTTTCTCGCGACCCGCGAATTACCGGTGCTCTGGGCGATCACCAAGGGCTCGTTTGTCAACAAGCTGATTATTCTCCCCATCGCTTTTCTGCTCAGTGCCTATGCATCGTGGCTCATCGTGCCGATCCTGCTGCTGGGCGGAACGTATTTGAGTTACGAGGGTGTCGAAAAAATATATCATGTCCTTGCCCATAGCAGGAAACAGGCACCGGCTGCGGAAAAAGTCAGCGATAAAGCAGCGCTGCTGAGGATTGAAAAGACCAAGATAAAATCAGCGGTCTTTACCGATTTTATCCTGTCGATTGAAATTGTCATGATTGCCCTCGGTACGGTGATGGAACAACAACTGCTCCTGCAGATAATAGTGGTCAGCCTGATTGCTGTTCTCGCGACAATCGGCGTGTATGGATTGGTGGCGCTCATTGTCCGGCTGGATGATATCGGCTTTTACCTCATAGCCCGCGGCAAAAAGCTGCGCGGCTGGCTGTCGCGGACCCTGCAATGGTCAGGAGCGCGTCTAGTGGCCTCATTGCCCATAATCATCCGGGCTCTGGGCATCATCGGCACGATAGCCATGCTGCTGGTCGGAGGGGGAATCTTCACCCATAATATTCCGGTGCTGCACCACGCCGCCGGCAATATCCCTTTGCTGCTGGTCAACCTGGCTATCGCCTTGCTTATTGGGGGAGTAGTCCTGACAATCCAGCTGTTAGTGCAAAAAATCCGCTCGTAAATCCCAATCACTCCACGAAAAAGTCGCTCAATTCCTGTTTGTCATAAAAAGCTTTCTCAAAGAACAAACCCGCGGGCGGTGCGGTATGCATAAACGGTAAGGGTGCGGCTGTGTGCAAGAAACTGCGGATATCGTTGCCGGTCAGTCGGTGACAGCCAACTTCAACCAGCACGCCGACCATCCGGCGCACCATATGCCAGAGAAAATGTGAGCCTACTACCCTGATGCTCAACCCATCCTCATTTTCAATCAGCTGCAGCTGATAGACCAGAACTTTGGTCGATTTCTTCAGTTCCTTCTTTTCCGCAAAAGCTGCAAAATCGTGCATCCCGACCATTATTCCGGCAGCATCCTGCATGGCGCTAATATCAAGTTCTTCACGTATCCACCAGTTATAACGCTTGGCAAAAGCCGACTTGCGTCTTTTCAGCTGGTAGATATAACTTCTGGCGACACAGTTGTGCCTGGCATGAAAGTGCCGATCAACCGATTCCACCGCCAGCACGGCAATATCTTTGGGTAGGGTATCGTTGAACATTGACAGGACAATATCCGGTTCCAGTGTACTTGCCACCTCAAGGTGAGCGACATATGCCAGGGCATGGACGCCGCTGTCGGTACGCCCACAGCCCTGAACATCCATGGCAACCGAACCAAAAACCCGTTCAGCACCTTTTATTAGATCGCCCTGGATGGTGCGGGCATCGTTTTGTCTCTGCCAGCCGCTGAAATTGGTCCCGTCGTATTCGAGGGTTAACTTATAACGGCGTTGTTTGGTTGACCAGATCATGACTGTAGATTTTTATGAGTTAATCGTTCTTGGCAAACGGATTTGCCAGCGTTACATTGCATGTGAGAATACCTATCCAGGAAAAATAAAGGGCAAATTGAGGCAGTTTGTCAATGATCCGCTTATTCATCGCTATAGACATCCCCGAGGCTATAAAATTAGAAGTGGGAGCAATGGGCAGATCTCTCCCCCACGCTCGAGCGGTCCCGGTTGATCAGCTGCACCTCACCTTAAAATTCATCGGTGAAGTCGAGAGCAGCAGATTACTTGATATTCAGGATGCCCTGTACGAAATTCGGCTGGCGAAATTTCCGCTGGCCTTAAAAGGTGTCGGCGTCTTTGCTCCCCGCGGAACACCTCGTATCATCTGGGCGGGTGTAGAACCCATGCAACCAACTGTTACGCTGCGCAATGCCATCGAAAAGACTCTGGCAGCAATCGACATCCCGAGAGATAAAAAAAAGTTCACCCCCCATTTAACCCTGGCCAGGATGAACAACTGCCCCGGTAATCGTCTGCACCAGTTTCTGGCCGGCAACGCATTTTTCCAATCGTCGGAATGTATCATAGAAAACTTTCATCTCTATAAAAGCCAGTTAACTCCCAAAGGTGCGCTGCATACTCTCAAGAGTTCGTATCAGCTCATCTAGATTGCGTCTGCCACTTCGGTCCCTTGCGCAATAGCCCGCATTGCATCGAGTTCGCCCGCTTTCAAGGCACCGCCGATGAGCTGATAGCGAATACCCTGTTTGTCAAGTTCACCTGCGAGCCCCAGCTCTGACAGCTGACCGGCGCAGATAACCACGTCATCCACCTCCAGCAACTGCTCTTGACCGTTATGCCGAATGCGCAGGCCCTTGTCGTTGATAGCGAGATACTCAACGCCACTGAGCATCTTGACGTTGTTTTTTTTCAGCACCGACCGATGGATCCAACCCGTTGTTTTACCTAGGCCCGCACCCGGTTTGGTTTTTTTGCGCTGGAGAAGATATATCTGTCTCGCTGGATTCTTCATCTGCACCTCACCCAGCCCGCCATCGGCTGCGTAGTCCATATCAACGCCCCACTCGGCCATAAATTTTTCGACACTGTCAGGGCCAGATGATCCGTGCAGCAGATAGGTGGCCATGTCAAAACCGATACCTCCAGCACCGATGATGGCAACCCGTTTGCCGATCTTTTTCTCACCTGTGAGGACCTCATTGTAGAGAGAAACGTTGCCCCTCTCGCTGCCCTCTATCTCAATCTTCCTCGGGACAACTCCGGTGCTGATGACAATCTCATCAAAATCATGTAATTCAGACGGTTTCGGCCTAGTTTCCAGCTTTACATCAACACCATGCAGTTGCAGCTGGTTCTGGTAATATCTGAGGGTCTCCGCAAATTCTTCCTTGCCGGGAATTTGCCGCGCCAGCCGAAACTGGCCGCCGATCTCCCCGGTTGCTTCAAAAAGCGTCACCATATGCCCTCTTGCCGCCGCCGTGGTGGCACAGGCAAGACCAGCCGGTCCACCGCCAATCACGGCAACGTTTTTGGCATGTTCCGCTTTCGTCGAAGGGTTTTTTCGTTTCATTGCAAGCTCTTGGATTGACGAGACAACTGGCGGTCTGCCGGGCAAAGATCTGGTCCAGGCAAGCCTGGTTACAGCCGATACAGGTGTTGATCTCAGCAATTCGCCCCTCTTGTGCTTTATTCACCCAGTCGGGATCGGCAAGAAACGGCCGGGCCATACTCACCATATCACAGCACCCTTCAGCCAGCACTGACTCCGCAACCTGGGGCATATTGATCCGGTTGGTGGTAATCAGCGGCAGCCGCACCTCCCCCATCAACCGTTTGGTCACCCAGGCAAATCCGGCCCGCGGGACCATGGTGGCAATGGTCGGCACCCTTGCCTCATGCCAGCCGATGCCGGTATTGATAATTGTAGCTCCAGCCTTTTCAATCTCTTTGGCAAGTTGGACAATCTCGTCCCAGGTCGAACCGCCTTTTACCAGATCAAGCATGGACAGCCGGAAGATGATGATAAATTTTTCCCCGACAGCCTGGCGAACTTCCCTTACTATGGCCAGAGGAAACTTGATTCTATTAGCAAAAGAGCCGCCCCATTCGTCCTGTCGATGATTGGTCTTGGCGGCGATAAACTGATTAATGAGATAGCCTTCCGAGCCCATTATCTCCACCCCGTCATAGCCTGCTTCCTGGGCCAGTCCGGCACATTTGACGAAATCGTTGATGGTTGCACGAATGCCACGTTTACTCAGTTCCCGAGGTTTAAATCGGTTTATCGGTGCCTTGATCGAAGTCGGAGCAACACACAGGGGATGATAACCATATCGCCCGGTATGTAGAATCTGCATACAGATCCTGCCGTCTGCCGCATGGACCGCATCGGTTATAATCCTATGATCCTTCACCTGGGACCGACGGCCAGCCGAATCGAAAAAGGCGACACCCACCCGGCCCTGTTCGGGGCTACTCCGCCGGTGACGATCAGGCCGACTCCACCGGCTGCACGAGCAGCATAATAAGCGGCCATCCGGTGAAAACCATTTTTTTCTTCCTCAAGCCCGGTATGCATCGAGCCCATAAGGACTCGGTTTTTCAAGGTCGTAAAGCCGAGATCAAGGGGCTGCAGCAGATGTGGATAAAGTGATTGTGAATCTTTCATTGTCAAAGGAACCTAAGAGTGAGTATTCTACATATATGATGGCAACGAGTCAGGTAAGGCATGTTGTATTATGCCATCTTCTTATTAACCAATTTTTAAAATCAGACTATGCATTATCAAGGAAATATCTTCCGCCCCCCAAGCGAAGCGCACTCCATTTTATTACAGATTACCACCGGTTGCTCCCATAATAAATGCACCTTCTGCGGCATGTATAAAGGCAGCCGATTTTCCATAAAGGACGACCGGACTATCATGGCGGATATCGATTTTGCCGCCGCCCACTGCCGGCGTCAGGACCGTCTCTTTCTCTGTGACGGTGACGCTCTTATTATCTCCCAGGAACGTCTTCTCAACATCCTGTCCGCCATCCGCAGCAAACTGCCCTGGGTCACCCGAATCGGCACCTATGCCAATACCAAGAGCATCAAGCGCAAGAGCCCTGAACAACTCCGGGAGTTGCATGACCACGGACTGCAAATCGCTTATATGGGGCTGGAATCCGGCGACGATGTCACTCTGGACAAGATCAACAAGGGTGCCGATGCCGCACGGATGATCGACATGGGTAAAAAGATTCGCGCCGCCGGCATTAAACTGTCCATCACCGTCCTGCTCGGCATTGCCGGAAAAGAACGTCGCCATATCCATGGCCGGGAGACCGGTCGCGTGCTCAGCGCAATCGATCCGGAATATGTCGGTGCCCTGAGCCTGATGCTCACTCCCGGCACCCCTCTCTTTGAAGCTGCCGACAGAGGAGATTTCATTCTGCCATCGCCGCAGGAGATGCTTGAAGAACTTGCCGTCATGCTGGCCAATACCGAACTGTCGGATGGCTATTTCCATGCCAATCATGCGTCAAACTATCTGCCGATTAAAGCCAAATTACCCCAGGATAAAGCGGCAACCCTCGAGCTGATAAAAAAAGCGCTCCAAGGTAAAGTCAGTCTCAAGCCGGAATATCTGCGCGGCTTATAGTTGGTGCCGAAACAACAAAACCCCTTGCTGATACTGACGCAACAAGGGGTTTTGCAAAACTACCGCAAACAAAACCTCTTTAGAACCGGTAATTCAAACCGACGGTAAGGAGAAACGCCGAAGCGTTGGTAAATTCTCCGTAAACCGGGTTCGTCGGAGACACTTCCACCGTGCGAGACTCTTTATAGTCATAAAGAGCTGCAATACCAACATCCATCTTCTCGTTTACTTTATACTGTGCACCTATGGAATAGATCCATGCATCGGAATCCGGCAGCTCAAAACCGACATTTTCGTCAGGAGCCGGGTTTTCATCATAGGCAAAACCGCCCATAAGCGTCAGGTAGTCGTTCATAGCAAAGGTCAAACCAATACGAAAGGCATTGGTGTCATCCCAGTTTCTATCCTGAGGAACCTCAAATGGGTTACCGGGGATAACCGGTGAAAAATCAAAATCAAGTTGCTCATATTCCGACCAGAATGTCCTGTCCCAGGTAAGTTCGACGTTGAGATTATCCAACACATCATAGGCAACCGAGATAGCAAAGACCGCCGGAACAGGAACGGAAACTGCTGCATCAAATACATTATTTACCGGTCCAAATCTCAGATAGGCATCGTCTTCAAAGTCAAGATCGACATTGGAACGATAGGTCGTAGAAATGTTCAGTTTCTCCATAGGCTTAACTGCAAGAGCCACGTTCCACCCCCATTCTGTGGTATCGCCGTCCATTTCCCGTGAAGTATTTCGAACCAAAGGAGTATCAAAACTGTTGCTGGATACTGTGGCACTGGCATAGAGCATCCGGGGACCTGCTGCGATCGACACCATATTGCCAAAACTGTAGGAAACGGTGGGATTGACTTCAATGACCTGCAGTGAAAATTCTTCGGCAAAGGATTTAGGATAGGGGTCTTCCCATTGTTTGGACAATCCAGCGGGTGCAGTTATGGCGAGACCAAAACGCGCGCCACCATAGGAGGGCGAAACCATAAAACCGGTCGGTATAAAGAAATGTTCCGCCTCTGAATTACCGTCAGCACTAACTGGAAAATTACGAGCATCTTCATAATCAATCTCAGAAAGATAAAGATAGGTGAAGTCAGCTTCCAGGTGGAAGGTATCTTCCATCCAGGCCATATTGGCAGGGTTATAATAGGCGGTATCGGCCCTGGTCGATGAGGCGATATTGGCCCCGGCCTTTGCCGTTGAATCAACCGACTGCTCCGGAATACGCCACCCGGATGCCATTGCCGAGCCCGCAACAAACATTGATGCCAGGGCCAATACAGAAATCTTTTTCTTCATACTTCTCTCCCCTCGGTCTTGAAATTACTCAGATCTGTCAATCTTGTCGACAGACGCTCCTTTCCGTCTATCCGCGAGTGCACTGCAGGATAGACGGCCTCCCCTCCACCAATCAAACTTCCCTTTACGTTCAAGTCAACCCGTAAACAAAAGTCTCCTCTTTCTCTTATTATCGCTTGTAATATATAACCACAATGAATGTCAACCATAAATCATACTGGCTCTACTGAGCGCAGTTTTTCAATCTCCTGCAGCATCTCGCCATCCATGGTAACCGCCCTGCCGGTTTTGTCGGTAATCACAAAAGTAATAAGGGCATCAGCAGCAATTTTTCGCGATTCTTTGAGCAAAATTTCCTGTTTGAGAACAACACTTCGATTGCCGATTTTTTCCAGATTGGTGGTCACAATCAAGGTCTCACCGACCGGAACGGCCAGTCGATAATTGACGTTGATATTGACCACCAGAAAGATTATGCCCTGCTTTGCCCATTTTTTAAGATCGATCTTCGATTCCAGAAGCGCCCAACGGTCTTCTTCAAAAAACTCCAGATACCTGGCATTATTCACATGACCGTAAAAATCGGCATGGTAGCCGCGCACCTTTATTTCCGTCAGATATTCCATAACGTTCACCATTGCTTGTTAATCATCCACCGTCCTTACCAAAGCAACGTAAAAACTGCTGCAGCGCGCCAGGATTATTGGACTTGATAGTTCCCGTCATGAAATCCTTCATGCCCGGACGGTAATTTTCCTGCCAGATCTTCAAAAAAAATTCCGGGCTGGTTTTACAGACACAGTCGGCATTGTCAACCGCTCGTCCATCGCTGACCGTACAGCTGTCTGCACTGCATTGAACAGATTTTTTTATATCCCCTAATGAGAAATAAAAGCTCGTCGGCTTGGTAAAAGTTCCCGGGACAAAGGTATCCGGCAGTTTGGTAAAAATTGTATCGAGCATCACCTACTCTCTTTGCCTACAGAGCCAGAATTTTTGCCGTAAGGGCGGGGACAAACTGCTTCAGATCAGCGACAACCAGAACATCGGCGACATCACCGATAGGTGCATCCTTATCGGTATTGACCGCGACGATAAATTCCGATTTTTTCATCCCGGCAAGATGCTGAATTGCCCCGGAGATACCGCAGGCAACATACAGCTTCGGCGCAACGGTCTGGCCCGTCGTGCCAACCTGACGATTATGCTCGACCCACTCGGAGTCAACCACCGGTCGACTGGCGCCGTATTCACCGCCCAGGGCCTTGGCCAAATCAGCGATCATCGCCACATTTTCCGGTTTACCGATACCGCGACCGGCGCTGACAATGATCTTTGCTTTGCCTAAATCAACGCCACCGCTTTCCGCCTGCTCATATCCGGTAAACTCAACCTTGCCGCCACTGCCACCGCTTATTTTCTCGACCGTCGGCGCAGCAGTCGGCACCTCACCCAGGCCAAAGGCCCCGGCCTGCAGGGTGACTACCGTCTTGCCGGTCTTTACCTTGACATCACGGCGCAGTTTGGCATTGCAGACCGGCACAACCATTGTGCCATCAACGACATCGACCACCTCGGAAACCTGTGCTGCCTTCAGTGCAAAAGCGACCCGCGGGGCAAGATCCCAGCCATAGGAAGAATGCGAGAACACCACCATATCCGGCTGCTCTTTGGCAATAACATCCAGAATCAATTGTTTATGTCCATCCGGGTTATATTCCCCGGCAGCAGCGGCATCGGCAAGATAGAGTTTGCCGCCGTATTGCGGCAAGGCAGTGTCACTGCCGACCAGAAACATGGCACTTTCCGCCGCCATTTTCTCGGCAAAGTGCCATTAACTCATAACAACTGCCGAGCAGTTTTCCTTCTCTACTTTCAGCAATAAGCAATACTTTCATCGTCTCTCACCTCTCCTATCCCAGAACAGCTGTTTTTTCTTTTAAGATCTTGACCAGCTGATCAACCAGAGCTGCAGGATCTCCCTCGAGAACCAGCCCACCGCCTTTCTTTTCCGGAAAGTACATTTTGGCGGTTTCCTGGCGAGTTTCGACCTTGAGCAAATCAGCCACCGGAACCGACACCAGCTCTTTTTTCTTGGCCTTCATGATATTTGGCAGGGTTGGATAACGCGGGGTATTGAGTCCGAGTTGACAGGTAATAACCGCAGGCGCAGCAACTTTAACACAGGCCTTGACACCGCCTTCGAGTTCGCGTTTGGCTTCGATGACACCATCTTTATAGGCAAAATGAACCACGGTGGTAATACCCGGCATACCAAGCATTTCGGCAACCAAAATTCCCACCTGACCGCTGCCACGATCCTGGGACTGCATGCCGGTGAAGATCAGATCAAAACCTTTATCCTTGGCGTATTCGGCGATGATGCCGGCAATCTGATACGGCTCTTTTTTATCGGCCTCCTCGTCGGCGATATGGGCGCCGCGGTCACAACCCATGGCCAGCGCCTTTTTCATGGTTTCCTTGACCTTATCGGAACCGATACACAGCACGGTCAGATCGGCGTCTTTTACCTGTTCTTTCAACTGAACTGCCTGTTCGACGGCGTATTCATCATATTCATTCATGCGCCAGGCAAGATCGGTTTTCGCATACCAGGTACCGCCGGCATCAACCTTGAATTTCGATTCCATATCAGGAACCTGCTTTATGCAAACCAGAATTTTCATATTTTTTCCTCCAGTTGTCATGAATATTTTTCAGACGATCCTTTCGGCAAGGATCTCAGCAATATCTTTTGGGCAAAGCGACTCTTCCACTTCCGCGCCCTTCACTCCATCTTCAAACATAGTCAGGCAGAACGGACAATTGGACACCAGCGTCTGCGCACCGGTCGCAGCAGCCATCCTGACCCGTTTGATATTTATCCGCTCGCCAATTTTTTCCTCGGCAAGGATCCGGCCACCACCAGCACTGCAGCAGAACGCCTCGGCTCTGTTTTTGTCCATTTCCACCAGCTTGCCACCCGCAGCAGCTATAAGAGCGCGCGGCGCAGCATAGACATCGTTATGCCGGCCAAGATAACAGGAATCATGATAGGTGCAGGAAAGTTCTTTCGCGTCTATGTGCAATTTACCGGCAGCAATCAGTTTTTCCAGAAAGACAACATAACTTTCCACCTCGATATCAAGGCCCAGGTCGCGATAGTCTTTTTCAAGGGTATTGAAACAATGCGGACAGGTGGTGACTATTTTCTGCACATTATACGATTTTATCACCTCAATATTTTCCACCGCGAGACTCTGATAGAGATATTCGTTGCCCATCTTGCGCATCGGCTCCCCGCAGCACTTCTCCTCCTTGCCGAGAATTCCAACCTTCACTCCGGCGGCCTGGCACAGCTTGACAAAGCTCTTGGCCACGGCGATATTTCGTTTATCAAAGGAACCATAGCAGCCGACGAAATAGAGAATATCGACCTCGGCATCCTCGGCCAATGGTTTGATGCCGAGCGATTCAGCCCAGTCGCCCCGCTCGGCATAGCCAATACCAAGTGGATTGCCGTTCACCTCGGTCGCCTCCATGGCGGTCATAACCTCTTCACCGGGGAACTCACCTTCCATAAGAACCATGGCCCGGCGGCAGTCAATGATTTTCTTGACATGTTCAATAGCCGCAGGACAGATCTCCTGACAGGCACGGCAGGTGGTGCAGGCCCAGAGGACGTCTTTGGTGAAAGTATCGATCAGGTTTGCCTCAGGATTGTTAAAGGCGACCTCGCCCAGTTGATTGACAACTTTCATGGGAGAGAGCGGCTTGCCGGTATTAAACGCCGGGCAGCGGTCCTGGCAGCGCATACACAAGGTACAGGCATCCGCGTCAAAGATATCTTTCCAGGTCATTTCCTTCAGGCTGGTTGCGCCAAAGGTCTCGGCATCTTCGTTTTCCAGATCCAGGTTGATGAGTTTGCCCTTTGGTCCTAGGTCATCGAAGAAATAATTCATGCTGGTAGTAAAGATATGTCGGAATTTAGTCAGCGGAATCAAGATAAAGAAACCCATGACCAAAAGCAGGTGGAACCACCAGGTCACTTTATGCAGGGCGCGCAAGCCACCCTCACCCATACCGGAGATACCATGCGCCACCAGCAGGCCAATCGGTGACCAGAAGGACAGCGGCGTGCCGAGTTCGGTCACCGCAATTCGTGCGCCCTCAACCAGAAAACCGGTGATGAGAATGGTCAACAGCAGCCCGTGCATAATCGCATCGTCTTTTTTGGTCTCCAATCCTTCCGGAGCAAAAAAATATCGACGCACCAAAAGACCGCCCAGCATAAAAATACATACCAGCCCGGCAACATCGAGGATGATGGAAAACAACAGATAGAAAGTGCCTTTCAGGAATTTGACATCAAAGAACAGATCGGTGAAATCGGCTTGAATGACGATAAGGGTTGTACCGATAAAGAGCAGACCAAAACCCCAGAAGAACAGGCCGTGCAGCAGTCCCGGCCAACGGACTCCGGCAACTTTTTTTTGCAGCAGGATATTTCCCAGCATGTGCCATATCCTTCGATTTCGCTGATCGGTCCTGTCCAGGGGCAGCCCCTGTTTATATATTTCGACTCGTCGCAGGAATCCTTTCACCAGCAACCCAATTGCCACAAACGCGAACAGATACATCGGGACCAGAGTCCCTGCGCTATGACCGACATTCCAGTAAATTTCTCGGGTAAATTCCATGGTCTTCTCCAATAACTGATCCTACATATTTATCGTGTCAGTGCGTTGCCGATACGCACTTCCCGAATGAATTTTATTCCCCCTTTATAAATAAAGCTTACGTAAAGGTCAAGATATTTCAATGGCTTTTTTATATTGTCCATAACGCCACAGAAGAGCTATGCTAATCTGTTCTTTTTCAATTGACAGAGGAATAGCCAGCATGCTAGATTGCTAGCAACATATTACGTAAAGGTAAATGTCAATTCCTCTCTTCCGCTGTATGATTTTTTAATAAAGGCCGCAGAATTGACTGCGATGGCTGCCGTCTATAAGTACCAACAACAGTAGGCACGGTTTAAATAAAGGATGGTATAATGAGTACTCAAGAGTCCAAGTTGGTACAAATTGGCGAATTGGCCAAAAGTCTTGGTATTACCACACGGACCATCCGCTACTACGAAGAGATAGGCTTGATGGGCAAGAACGAACGTCTCGGCGGCAGCACCCGCACCTACAGCATTGATGATATTCTCCGCCTCAAATTTATCCTGAAACTGAAAACGATGGGCATATCTTTGAAGGAAATAGAACAACTTTCGGAGATTTTTGATATTAATGCGAAAAATTTCAACAAAATAACCCCGAAATTGATTGAGATCCTCGACAACCATATCGCCAAAGTTGACGAAAAGATGGCGAATCTGTCTTCCCTCCGCAAGGACATCGTCGACTACCGAATACGTATGACCGAGTTTCTCTCCACTAACGGCCAGGAAGAATAATCCTGTTCCATTTGCTGCACCAACCTTGATTTTGTTCCCATGCGACGCATTGGAACAAGACCCCAAAATCAATTCACGCTATGTGGTTATCCTGGTCGCTGTTGAGCAGATCCTGGGCACCTATTTCGGCTATAAATTCAGCCTGCGGATTTTTCTTTGGGTCCTCGGTATACAGGCCGTTTTCGTCCTTGACAAAGACGACCGTTCTAGAGCCGATCAGATCCGCCAGGATAACCAGGCCAACATCTGTACGATGGATCGGAATCCTGCCCACCTTCGGCTTAATGGCAAAATAGTCATAGGGCGGCATGCCATGCATGACCGGAATGATTTTTTCGGCAAAATAGGCGGGTAGCTTGACTATATCCGAATGAGAAATTTTCACCCCACCCCAGGGAGAAAGCAGGGTGGCAATCATCAGGGCTTTCTGTTCCGAGACCATACTGCCGACAGCAGGATCAAGACCGTGCTCTGCAATCACCGTCAGGTGATTCCGGTTACCGCCGGCAAAAACGACTGCGGTCCAGCCTGGACTACCTTGACTAAATCCGAAGTAAAGTGTTTTTGAGCGTTGGTTAGCTCCCTGCTGCGTTTCGGGCCAGAAATCTATCCAATTGATTGGCAAAATTCTGCCGGTCACGTTTATTTAAGATCGGTGGGCCACCGGTATTTATGCCGGCAGCCCGAAGATTATCCATAAAATCGCGAACACTTAAGCGCGAATTGATCGTATCCCCGGTATACAGTTCGCCACGCGGATTAAGCGCAACGCCTCCTTTTTCAAGTACATTTGCCGCCAGCGGAATATCACCAGTAACCACCAGATCGCCGGCAGCAAGCTTTTTGACAATCTCATTGTCGGCAACATCGAGGCCAGATGCAACCTGAACAAAATGTATGCAAGGCAACGATGGGATGCGTATCGGACGATTAGCGACAAGCGTCAGCTGCACTCCGGTGCGTTGCGCCGCTTTGTATAAAATTTCCTTGATCACCACCGGACAGGCATCAGCATCCACCCATATTTTCACGCGCGTCAAGGTTGACAATCTCGTAGAAACCTTAAATTTGCAATGGTTAAGTAAAAATCAAGGTTAGGCTTTTTCCAGCACCTTCAGTGCCACCTTTTCAACGATATTCTTGACCTTGTTATGGTAGGCAAGCATATGCGGCGCCGTCAGATGCGCCCGTAAATCGTCAAGACTCGTCCATTTCTCAATAATTGTCACTACATTGCTATTCAATACCTGAGGAGGTAAACCCGTCGGCACGTCAACAGTCGGTTCATATTCAATACATCCTTTTTCTCTCCGCACCTCAGGGGTATTTGCTTTAAAAATAGCTAAAAACTCGGCCACTCGCCCATCTTTGACATGTATTGAAGCTATTGCATGGATCATCTTTTACTCCCCATTTTTTACTGAAAAACTTTTTTACACAACACATTTTTATGGTAGATGTAAGGTGAGGCAACAGTCTTTCAGTACCATACCTCCGACGACCATATCAATGGTATAATGCCGGATCGCTTCCTTTGCCTGGGTTCTTGACCGGTTCAGGGATCATGATACATTACAGTTCTAATAAGAATTATAGACAAACAATGCTACCAGCTACCCTACTGATTGTCGACAATGACGGCATTCAGACAAAAAAACTCCAGGAAACTGTTGCCCAGCTTGGTTACGAGTCGCTGGGCCCTGTAGCGACCTGCAAAGATGCCATCGCCCTGCTCAACAGCACATCGGCGGATCTGATACTTCTTGATATTGATCTGAACGGAGAACTGAGAGGCATAGAGACCGCCGAATATATTGGCCGTTTCTCTGACGTTCCCATCGTATTTCTCACTCATTTTGCCAATGAGCAGCTTCTGGAGCAGGCGCAATTGGTCTCACCCTATGGCTACCTTGTTAAACCGGTGGCCAGACGAGAGCTGGCTGCGACGATTTCAATGTCCCTGCATCGCTCTATGCTCGATCGTAAACTGCGGGAAAGCCAGGATGCCCTGCAAAAAAGTGAAGCCAAATTCCGCCATCTTTTTGAGCATTCGCCATTGGGCATCTTCCGCACCAGTATAGACGGCAGAGCATTGGCAGTGAATGCTGAGATGGCGCGAATCATCGGCTGTGCCAGCCCGGAAGAAGCAATCCGGGATTTCACCGATCTCAGCAGTCGCCTCTATGTCGATCCGGCAAGGCGGAAGCAGTTCATCGCCCTGCTGCAAAAAAACGGTGAGGTCAGCAACTTCGAGTATCAGGGAAAGAAAAAAAATGGCCAGATTATCTGGATCTCCATGAGTGCCAGACTGACCAGATCCGACTCGGATAATGGCGATGCGGGCGAGCAGGTGATCGACGGTTTTGCCATGGATATCACCGAAGTAAAACAAACAGAACTTAAGCTCCTGGAGAGTGAAGCACGTAATCGTCTCCTTTCAGATGTGACAATGGAAGGCATTTTGCTGCACAAAAGCGGTGTCGCGAAAGATATGAATTCATCTTTGGCGAGAATGTTCGATTATCGACGCGATGAACTGCTCAACCAGAATTTTATGGATTTCGTCCATCAGGACGATAAGGCAACTGTCCAGAAGAATATGGCGAAAAAATACGCTTCGCCATACACCGTCCGCATGATGCGGAAAAATGGCCAGTATTTTTTTGCCGAAATAGAAGCGCGTGATTTTCAGAATCAAAATGAATTCTGGCGAGTAAGCGCTGTTCGAGATGTTACCGAACGTAAGCAGGCGGAAGAAGAACGAAAAAAGCTGCAGATCCAGCTAACCCAGGCACAAAAAATGGAATCAATCGGCCGCCTGGCCGGGGGAGTAGCTCATGATTTTAATAATATGCTGGGGGTCATTCTCGGATATTCGGAAATAGCTTTAGAACAGATTGCGGAAAACGCGCCCATTCGTCCAGCTTTGCTGGGAATCCAGCAAGCCGGGCAACGCTCGGCGGATCTGACCAAACAATTGCTGGCCTTTGCCCGTAAACAAGCTGTGGTACCCAAGGTGCTTGATCTCAACAAGACCGTGAAGGGCATGCACACCATGCTGCAGCGACTCATTGGCGAGGATATCGATCTTGTCTGGCTGCCTGGCACAAATCTCGACTCCATAAAAATGGACCCTTCCCAGATCGATCAGATCCTGGCAAATTTGTGTGTAAATGCCAAAGATGCGATCAGCGGCCCAGGCAGGATTACTCTTGAAACGGGCAACGTTATCTTGGACGATATGTACCAGGCTGAACACGTTGATGCCATTCCCGGCGACTATGTATTGCTGACCGTAAGCGACACCGGTTGCGGCATGGATCAAGAGATATTGGGCAAGATTTTTGAACCCTTTTTCACTACCAAAGATATCGGTAAGGGAACCGGTCTGGGACTGGCCACGGTGTTTGGTATCCTCAAGCAGAATAACGGTTTTATCGATGTTTACAGCGAACCCGACCAGGGAACCACTATAAAGATATTCCTGCCTCGATACGCCGCCAACTCAGATCGATTAACGAAGCAATCGACGTTGCAGCCCAAGGCGGGCATTGAGACCATCCTGCTGGTAGAAGACGAGCCCATGATCCTGGAAATGACCACCATAATGCTTGAACATCAGGGGTACGATATCCTGCCCGCTGCAACACCTGGGGAGGCCATCCACCTTGCCCGGGCGCATACCGGTCCAATCCACCTGCTGGTGACCGATGTAGTCATGCCGGATATGAACGGCAGGGACCTGGCGACAGACCTGATCTCCCTCCACCCGAATATCAAGTGCCTGTTCATGTCCGGCTACACCGCCGATGTCATTGCTCACCACGGTGTGCTCAATGAAGGCATCCACTTCATCCAGAAACCTTTTTCAAGAAAAGAACTTATAACCAGAGTACGGGAATTGCTGGACGATCGGGAGAGGATTGATGGGCAGGATGGTTACTAGCCATGCCCATCTTCACCCCTTGGCCCGCTCGATAGTCACGGCAAATTTTTGCAGCTGGATGGATGAATTACGGCCCTCTCCGACCAGGTGAAAGGAAAACGCCTGTCTGGCTTTCGGGTTTTGAAAATCAAACTGGAGATGGCCCTCTTCACCTGCATGCAACAGCGGAAACTGGGGATGTTCAATATCGCCTACTTCGTGCTCAAACTGACGGAGAGTCAGTTTCATTTGAATTCCTTCCGGCGGCGCAGTCACCGCTTTCAAGCGGATATCGACATGAATTGTCGATTTTTCAGGAAAATCAAGATATTGAGCGCCTGTCAGGTTATCTGTCCATTCACTTTTTATCTTTTCCGGTAAATGTCTTATTTCACCACTGGCAAACTGGAGCACCTGCTTTTCCTGCCGGCCCAAGAGTTTGTGATCCAGAACCGTTGCCAGGCCGAAAAGCCGTCCGGCACTGTTTTCGGTATCCTGCTCATAGGCCTTGGATCGGGGCCCGATGATTTTCTGGTCTTTCATTTTGCGGCATGCATCGTCCCTGCCGCACTCGTACAGAAAATTATCGGCGGTCTGCCAGCGCAATTTGCTGCTGGTATAGGAAACCATGTCCCGCGAGCTGCTATAATCGCGAAATATGCTTCTGCCGATAATGGATGGCGGCATCGGCAGGTTGAAATAGTCGAGCACCGATGCTTCTATATCCACCAGTCCGTAAGTCCCTTTTTTGATTCGAGGTAAAAGTTCCTGCTCGGGTGTCAGGACGATGCCAAACCCCCAGCTGGTGTACCAGTCGGCTCCATCAGCGCCATGGGATTCATCGGAGGTAATAATTACCAGGGTGTCCTTGAGAACCCCACTCTCCCTCAATCCATCAATAAAAGTTGCCACGGCCTCATCAAGAAGAGCCATCGTTGCATTGAGCCGTGAGCCGTATTTCTTGGCTTGCTCATCGGTTGCAGCAAATGGCTGATGCGTGGCGACTGTCAGAAGGGACAACAGCCACGGCTGCCCCGCGGCCTGCAGTTCGTCAATGTATTTTTTTGCCCCCTTAAAGAAATCTCCATCTGTCGTACCCCAGATAAAATCGGTCTCGGTCCGCTCGGTAAACCACTCCACCCCATGGACATGCTGAAAGCCCATAGTCGGCATGGCTCTCTCCTTGTTCATAAACTGCAGTCCTGCACCCTGCAGATAGTGACTCTGCCATCCCTGCCTGCTCATTTGCGCAGGCAGGCATTCACCGGCTCGGTCGGGGTTGTTCTGCAATTCCATAGCTTTGGTCATTTCATAGGAAAACTTACTGAAATCACCGCAATGTATGGCGTACAGCCCGCGAATAGTCTGGTGGCTATGATCGACGAAATCCGGCACCAGCATGCCATCCGAGGTGCTCGCCGCAAGTCTGTCCATCTGGAAAGATTTATCGGCAACATGCATCTCCCGGCGGATATCAGCAAAAGAGATACCTGGAACACCTTCGAGGATAATGATAAGAACATTTTTCGCCCGCCCCTCAGGTAACAGCCTTTTTCCATCCAGATCGAGGGTTTTGAGACTTTGCGGCAAATCGGCGATAGTCAACCCTTGCACATCGGTAGGAAAAATTTTAGAGGCCGCATCGGTAACGAACCAGTGTAGCGGATTATATCGGGCGGCCACGCTTTGGCTGCTCAGCGTTCTGCTAAGCGGATAGTGCAGGCCAAGCAACAGAAAACCGGCGAGCAGACTGCTCATCACCTTGCCCCAGCCGGGATGATTACGCGGAGCCGCTATCGCCGTAAGGGTCGCCAGCAAAAAGACCAGTGTAAAACCAGGATACGCAAAATGCAGACCGGCTGTGGTGTTTTTAACAAAAGTTGGATCGACCAGATACTGCAGGTCCTGCCAGGAAGGCAATCGCTGCATGGCGGCCATCAACTCCTGCGCCATGATCTGGGCAGCAGCCCAGAACAGTAACATGAGCGCCTTTAACCAGCGCGGGCTGCGCCATACCAGCATAAAGAGAACCAAGGCCATTCCCAGATCCGACAGCAGTCCGACCGGTTGGGTAAATCCATGGTGCAATAACCGCCGGAAGGCCGGAATCAAACAGGGGATGGCCAGCAAAAGAGACGATAAGATGGACATGAAGGGTGGATAGCTCCGCAGGTAAAAAAGAGAAGTGGAAAAAGCTCAATTATACCACATCCCTTGTCATTTGCCACCCGCGAAATGGTTGTGGCGGTTTCGAAAGAAAAGACTCATTGGCACCACCCCGACGACGGGCCGTCCGACCGCCAGAGTGGTGTACAACATACAAAAACAGTTATTTCGAATACGACGAGTTATCACTCATGCCCTTTCGCGACTCCGGATTCAAGCGACCTTCAGCGACTGCCTTCTGATTCCATTCCTGGAGCAGAGTCCTTTTGAACTCAAGCTTTTCGTCCACCAACTTCTGCAAAGGAACTCCGGCAATTTCTTGCGCTTTTTCCTTGGTGGAGAAATCAGGGGCGACATAGTCAAAGACATTGTGCTTGGCCAGGATGGCAACCAGCTGGACTCTGGCCTCTTGGCCTTTGTCATTCGCGACGCTGAGCAGCCGGAGAGTTTCTTCAGGTGCATGAAAGAAAGAACCATGGCTGGCAACCGCGTAATCCCACATCCACTGGCCAGAGCGGATAAGCTGCTGTACACCGGTCATCTCGGCCTCGGTGGCCCCTGCCTCCCAGGCACGCCCCGCTGCCAGATGTGCCTTGGCAAGACTGTCCATGGCAAGCTCCATCAACTGGTCCTTACGTTCATATTTCTTCTTCACCACCGCTTTGAACTCTTCTTCACTCTCATGATGGCAGGTAAGACAGGTGTTGGCAATATTGTCGAGAGGACTGGCAATATGATGGTCGGAATATTTTACTGCCCCTTCACGAACATACGGCATATGACAATCGGCGCAGGACACCCCACGTCGGGCATGGATGCCGGTTTTATACAATTCATACCCTGGATGCTGCGCTTTCAGCATGGGCGTCTTGCTGATTTGATGGGTCCAGTCGCTGAAGCCATAGCTGTCATAATATTTTTCAATACCTTCGGCGCTGAGGCCTTCCGCCCATGGCAACGTAACAACCGCGGCGACCTGATCTTTACCGGCTTTATCTTTATATTCGGTCTTCTTGAAATAATACTCGACATGGCACTGGGCACAAACCAGACTGCGCATGTCCTGGTGGGTGATTGTATCGAGCTTGGTGCCGCTGGCCTCCAGTGCCCTTTTCAAATAAGGTCTGGTTATAGTCAGGTTGGCGGTTTGGCTGTCGTGGCAATCCCCGCAGCCAATGGGATTGACAATCTGGTCACCCAGGCGTGCCCATTTTCCAGTGAAGTATTCATTTTCCCCCTCTTCCTGCATGACCCTGGGGACATCGGGAGATTTACAGGTCCAGCATGCGGTCGGCATCGGCCCGGTATCAGGACCCACGGGAGCACCAGTCCGCAACGAGTTGATGTTGCTTTGTACTGCATAAAAATGACCACGAGGGGCATTATAATCTTTAGCGAAACCATAACCGGCCCAGAGAATGGCGATTTGCGGTTTCTTTTTAATCATATCGTCGATAGTATCGTTTTGTTTGGTCTGTCTCCAGGAGTCATACTGTCGTGGAAAATATTTTGCCCATTCCTCGCTTCTGCTTTCAATACCTTCCGCTTTTATCACCGGGCTGGAATTGATTATTGCTTTTTCATCCTGCTTGCCACTGATAGAATTGGCCAAAACTCCCATCGCAGCGATAGCTACCAGAGAACCACCAAGCAATATCTTATACTTATTCACTTTTTCCTCCACACATTAGAGTTCTCTTACACCAAGAGCATTCGGCGTTGACGATAAACTTCTCACCTTACCATGCGGCACATCCCTATGACAATCCCAGCATTTCCGGTCGGTTACAGGAGAACCGGTAAAGTCATGATATCGATCCCTGTTCGCAATAATGAGCTGTGTCAGCGTAGCATGACAGGATATGCAATTCGCCTGGACACGATTGGCACCATCTTCACTAATTCCAATATTCTGACCAAAGGTATTCATCGTAAAAGCAACGGAATGATTCCAGCCGTCACGGGCCTTTGCTGCATATTTATTCAACATATTGTCCACAGGAAGATGACATTCAACACAGGTGGCACGCTCTGCGTGGGAGCTATGCTGCCACGTCGCATATTGCGTATTCATAACATGACAATTGATGCACGCCTTCGGGTCGGCTGACAGGTAAGACAAAGCCTTCGACGCATATACCAGATAGGCAAAAAATACTATCGCCACGACGAAAGTAAAAATTGAAGTGTAAAACAATAATTTACCTGTTTTCATGGGTAGAATCCCGATTAAAGGAAAGATTAACCAGCACAATCAAAAACACAAACTTGAATCCGCCCTCTTTTTACCTGATGCCTGGCAAACATGCCATTGATTCACCTCCTTTGCCTGTCGGCCCTGACGATGGAAATTTAATAAAGTGTATTTTTGCCATTGTCGTTTTCCTACAATAAATAAAAAACACCTGTAAGTCTCGTTAAATCTGTAGATGCAGCGCTGGTTTGTAAAGGGGCTTATCGAGAGGGAGAAATAGCCTGTAAGAGATGATCTGCCAATTGGGCAAAGCCATAACCACCTTCAGCAGGAGTTATCCAAGTTGGTTTATGGATGAGTGTTTCTTGAAACCGCAATACATTGGCCACCCCGACGGAATGGGGGAAGAAGGCAAACATCGGTTCATCATTTGGTGAGTCACCGGCAAAGACGATCGATTTTTTGATATCATCCAAAACAAGACCATATCGCTCGGCAAAAAGTATTCTGGTCATTGACAGTTTATCGTAACGGCCGAACCAGCCATTGACATGAATGGAGCTGATCTTGACCGATGCCCCATGTTTCTCAAAGATTTCAACAATTTTATTGATGTTGTCACTGGACAGTCGAGGGACATCTTCACAGAAATCAATGACCAGATCGGCCTCGCGGTAATGCTGGTCCGCCGAAACAGCACAGCCGGGGACAGCCTGAAGAATTTCACCACAAACCTGAGAGAGCTTCATGCGGTCATGCGCCCTTTGCTCCTCATTCTTGACATATCGACGAATCATTTTTTTATGGTGCTCATCATAGGCAAAATAAAATGCACCGTTCTCCCCAACGACCCCGGCAACAGGCCACATTCTGGCAATGAGATCACACCAACCGGCCGGCCGGCCGGTAATAGGAATAACGTGAAATCCGCTTTTCTGCAGGTTTTCCAACGCCTGATAGGCACAGGCAGGAATTCTGCCATTATGCGTCAAGGTGTCGTCAATGTCGGTCAAGACATATTTAATTGCCGACGCCTGTTGCCGTTCCAATAGATCAATTGATTGCATACAAGTCCTTCTCTTTCTCTCAACGTCCTGTTCTTTTAAACTCTTTGACTTACTCCTTTTGCAAAGTAATATATATTCAAAAATACTCTTATTGCTTATTTTACGTCAATTTCCTGTAGTTTTATATCTTGAGCTAAAAGATGCAACACAGCGAGCAGAATAAACGACAGCCCACCATCCCCGCAGACCACTCCCTCCGTATCTGGCTGCTGGCTGGTGTCCTCGCGTTTCTGCTCCTGACTGGAGTGGCAATATTCTTTGCACCGCAGATCCTTACTTCTCCCTCAATCAAACAAAAAATTCAGGCAGCAGTTACTGAAAAAACCGGCGGCCGGCTTAACTATCAGGCAATTGATCTTCGTTATTTTCCCCGACTGGCTATCGAACTGCAAGGGGTAAACCTGGCTGTCCCTGAACAGGTGCAGGGCACAATTGCAAGTCTGCGCATCACCCCAAAATTACTGCCTTTACTGACCGGCGACTGGCAACTGGCCGCACTCAAGTTGGATAAACCGCAACTCATTCTTGCCTTACCTGCCGGCAAAGCAGACAAGATCCCTGCCCAATCTTTAGCGCTCACTGTACTGAAAGAGAATATGGCCAGGGTGAATGAAGCTGCCGGCCCGATGCTTTCTGGTCTGAAAGTAACGATCAATAACGCTCAACTGACTCTTACCCAAGGTAAACGTAAGCTGGCTACTCTCACCGGACTTAGCCTGCAGAGCGACATCACCGGGACCAAGCTCAGTATCACCAGGGTTAAAATCAAAACGACAATTGTCGACCTGAATATTTATCGACAGGGCCACCGGGAGACTATCAAGGATATTGCCCTCAACGGCAGCGTTAAGATATCCGGCGATACAATTATCGCCACCGTCGATCAACTGGCTCTTGGCAAACCAAACCTCGCCTTAACCGGTGAACTCATTTTCGCACCGACCACACCAAATCTCAGACTAAACCTGTCCGGCAGCGACATCGATGTTGCTGCAAGCTGTGCGACGGCTCTAGCCCTGGCAGGCGACATCACCCCCGTTAAGAAGATCTTCAAGTACCTGCACGGTGGGCGGGTGCCGCAGATCACGTTCTCCACTCATGGAGAAAACGTATCTGGGTTGGGTACGCTGGACAACATCGTGATCAAAGGACAATTACAGGACGGCTGGATCTCGATTCCGGAAGTCAAACTCGAACTGACCGAATTGGTCGGTGATGTAGTTATCAGTGAGGGAATTTTGCAGGGGAGCAAGCTGTCAACCCGCCTGAAAAATTCTACCGCGAAAAACGGCTCTTTACAGATAGGTTTGACCAAAAACAACAACCTGTTTCTGTTGGAGCTGGCATTGAACGCCGACCTGGCCGAAGTCTATCCCTGGCTGATCTCCTTAAAAGGGCTGCAAGGCCATCTGCAGGAAGTACAACAGGTAAGCGGTCGAATCGACATGTCTTCTTTGAAACTGCAAGGCAAGCTCAACACGCCGTCTGCCTGGGAGATCTCCTCGACAGGTTCCTTGAACAACCTTTCAATCGTGACGGAACACTTCCCGGACACCATTAACCTTGCAAGCGGTGAGTTTGTATTGAGCCCCGAGCTGTTAAGCTTTAAGAAACTCAAGGCGACCAGCCGGGATGCAGCACTTACCTTAGCCGGCAATGCCAAAGGATTTCCACGGCAACTCGACCGCATCGATCTTACCCTGAACGGCGACATGGGAGCGAAGTGCTTCGCATGGCTCTCGACCCAACTCACGTTACCGAATGTCTACATGATCCACACACCATTCAACATCAAGGATACCAAGATATCGTGGCAACCCGATTCCACCCTATCGTTCAAGGGGTTGGTGTCGATCGAGAATGGTCCTGCAATCACTGCCGATGTCGACTTTTCTCCCAACCGGCTCCAAGTCCACCAGTTGACCATCAAGGACCGGTATTCCGATGCGGCCATGATCTTTAATCTCGTGGGTGACCGGCGCGATGGCAGATTTACCGGCAGCCTGCAGCATAAAACCCTGCAGACCCTGTTCGTCGATACCGCATTCAACATTGGTCGACTGGAAGGAGATCTGGCCGTCTCTATTCCGCCGACCGGACAAGCTGCTGTGACAGCGAAGGGACAACTGGCCAGTGACAAACTGCCGATTGTCTTGCCTTCTGGTGACAAGGTGGATATTGATCATGTCATGCTGCAAGGAGATGGCTCAGACATCGGGGTTGACATCGCCCGAATGACATGGGAGGATCTGAGTTGGGCGCCGGTAAAGGCCATGGTTTCACTCAATGGCAACCGCACCGATATAAAATTTGTCGAGGCCAGATTATGCGGCATCGACTCATCGGGAACGATTTCAACGACCGGAAATACATTTTCCGTCGATATGGCCCTCACTGGGCAGAACCTGGACGTTGCCAACAGTTATACATGCCTGACCAAAGGCAGAGTCAAAATGACCGGCAGCCTTGATTTTTCCAGCAAGATCATCGCCAGAGAGCAAGTGGGCAGACTTGTCAATGGCATGCAGGGTCCTCTGCAGATGACTTTCAGCAATGGCCTGATCGAGCAGGACAAGATGTTATCCAGGGTATTGGAAGCGATTAATATCAAAGAAATGATTAAGTTCAGCCTGCCCAAACTGACCAATAATGGCTTCGCCTACAAAACCATGACGCTGGTGGGTCAGTTTCAAAACGGCAGACTGACCATCGACAAATATTATATGGATGGCGAGACCCTCGATCTTATCGGTAAAGGCGAAATCAATCTGGCAGAGGGAACCGTCGATATGCAGTTATTGGCGGTACCGTTCCAGACTGCCAACAACCTCGTCAAACACATTCCCGGGGTGAATTATCTTCTGGCAGATGGCCTGGTCAGTATTCCCGTCAGCGTCAGCGGCACCCTTACTGATCCAAAAGTCAGAGTTTCGCCGGTTTCAGCAGTAAGTTCGAATCTTTTCAATCTTGCCAAACGGACCATCGAATCTCCCATTAAGCTGATCGATACGCTTAATCCATGGAATAAGATAAAAAAATAAGAGGAGTTATCAATCAATACAATGTTTTATGCCAATTGCCTGCCCATTTTAATTGGAAGCCTGCCTCTTGTAGACCATCAGGAAGCAATGCAGCTTATCCTCACCCACACGCCCGAGATCCCGCTCTGGCCGCAGCTGCCGAAAAACCCTCGAGAGGGGATGGTTCGTCAATTTCTGACCGGTTTTCCAGGTCTTGTCGATGACGGCAACCGGTACTGGATTGATACCGACAGCCAGGCTTTTGAACAGGAGATGGCTATTTTTTACGAAGAGTATATGCGGGTGGAAGAAAATCCCGAGGATCTCAGGATTTCCCGCTTTGCCCTGGCCATGGATTCAGCACCGGGCTTTTTTACCCTGATGGATTTTCTTGCCCGGAAAAAATCCGGCCATCTGACCGCCAAAGGCCAGGTCACCGGACCGGTTACAACCGGAATCGGCGTCAAGGACCAGCATGGCAATTCAATATTTTATGACGACAACCTGCGCGATATACTCATCAAGCTGTTGTCGATGAAGGGACGGTGGCAGGTTGGAGAATTGCAGAAATGCATCGGCGATATACCGCCAATTGTTTTTATCGACGAGCCCGGCCTGGTCAGTTTCGGCTCCAGCGTCTTTGGCGGAATATCCCGGGAAATGGTCACTGATGCAGTCGCCGAGGTAATTACGGCGATAAAAACAGCCGGTGGATTGGCCGGTGTACATATCTGCGCCAATGGCGACTGGGGTCCGGCTCTCTCTTCAGCCGCAGATATTATCAGTTTTGACGCCTATTTTTATTTTGCTAACTTTATTTTGTACAAGGAGCAACTGATCAGTTTTCTCAGCCGTGGCGGTATCCTGGCCTGGGGCATAGTTCCAACAGGAGACCCGCTGGTGGTGGCCGAAGAGACAACTGCCTCCCTGTTTACCAAATGGCAGGAACAGTTGGCGGTCCTGGCAAGCTTTGGTTTCAGCGAAGAGCAGTTGATGCAGCAGACCTTTATCGCCCCGTCCTGCGGCACCGGTTCGCTGACCCGGGAGCTGGCGGAAAAAGTGCTGACAATGACGGGTGAACTCGCCCAACTCGCGCAAAATCAGCTCAAACAGTGAACAGGCAGGCTGTAGGGGCGGGTTTGGAACCCGCCCTCAAACAGAATTAATCCATCTGAACGAAGATTTTTTTTACCGCCCCGCAAACAGGACATTTTTCCGGCGCACTGCCAAGCTCGATATAGCCACAAACCGTACAGAGATAAAAATCGGCGACATCCATATCTTTGCCGGCTTTAACCGCAGCCAAGGCTTTTTTGTAAATCTGGGCATGAACCTCCTCGGCATCGACGGCGAATTTGAACATGGTTTTGGCTTTATGACCATCGGCCTGGGCCAGCTCGACCATCGGCGGGTACATCTCGGTAAACTCATAGGTTTCGCCATCAATTGCCGCCTGCAGGTTTTCCGCTGTGGAGGCGATCATCTCCAGTGCTTTCAAATGTCCTTCTGCATGGATACGCTCCGCCTCGGCGGTGGTACGAAAGAGTTTGGCAATATTTTTAAATCCTTCTTTTTCGGCCTTTTTGGCAAAGGCTTTGTATTTCTGATTGGCCTGACTCTCTCCGGCAAAAGCGTCTTTTAGATTTTCTGTTGTTGTCGCCATGAAACTCTCCTTTAAATAGTTAAATGCTGTTACTGTTTATCGAATCAACTGCTTTATAATTTTTTGCCGAATTACCCGGTCTGTTATGAAATTGCGTTTTATTTACTCAGCTGAAAAGTACCGGCGGCAACTTCATCGTCAATCTCTTTCAACGCCCGTCGCATCTGCTTGAGAGCCTGATTGACTCGATTTTCGTTCTCCACCAGCGCCAGCCGCAGATAATCATCTCCTTCAATGCCGAAACCCGCACCGGGTGCGAGTGCGACATTGGCCCGGTTCATCATCTCAATGGAAAATTTTATTGATCCCATCCGGACGTATGGATCGGGAATTTTTACCCAAAGGAACATGCCCGCTTTCGGGGTTTCAACCTCCCAACCCATTTTTTTCAGGCCGTCACAGAGGAAATCCCGACGCTTTTGGTAAACCGCCACCTGCTCGGTGATCTGATCATCGCAATCCCGCATGGCGACGATACCGGCCACCTGGATAGCCGAAAAGATCCCGTAGTCATAATACCCTTTGATCTTGGCCAAACCACCGATCATCTCGGCGTTACCGACGCAGTAACCAAGTCGCCAACCCGCCATATTGTATGATTTGGAAAACGAACCAAACTCCACCCCGACATCCATTGCCCCCGGCACCTCAAGCAGGCTTGGGCGACCACTCCATCAAAGGTAATCTTGGCGTAGGCAAAATCATTGATAACCATAAAATTGTACTTTTTCGCCAACTTCACCACCTCGGTAAAAAACTCCTTTGAAGCAAGCGTGCCGGTAGGGTTATGCGGGTAATTGAGCATCAGCAATTTAGGACCAGGATACAGTGATTTGCACATGCCGACGATCTGCGCCAGCATGGTGTCTTCCGAGCTGAGCTGGATGCGCAGCACATTGGCGCCGGCAATCACCGCGGCATAGACATGGATCGGGAAAGCCGGTGCCGGGGTCAGCACCGTATCTCCTGGCCCGAGCAGTGCCAGGCAAAGATGGGATATGCCCTCTTTTGAACCGATAGTACAGATAACATCGTCATCTCCGGTCAGTTCCACCCCATAATTACGCTTATAATAGAGAGCGATCTCTCGCTTGAGATTCTTCATGCCGCCGGCTACCGGATAGCGATGCGTTTTGGGATCGATTGCAACCTCGCACAATTTATCGGTCACCGGGCCGGGTGTCGGGTCCATGGGGTTGCCCATGCCCAGATCGATCACATCGTCACCCTTCCAGCGCTTCTCCATCTTCATTTTATTGATCATACCAAACAAATAGGGCGGCAGCTGATTCATCCGCTCGGCATAGCGTATCGTAAATTTTTCTTCCATGATTGTCCTTTCGGCCTAAGAAATATACTGTTATTTGGCGTGTATTGCGTTCTGAGATGTTGATTCATTCATGGTAACATTTTCATATTCTCTTGCCAATCATAAGGTTTCTGCGGGTTAAGACATACAAATTTTTTGTAAAAGGAATAGCGAATGTTATATACTGAGAATGCGCTGGGACAAAAAATGGGACATACTACTCATTTCGGCCTCCCAGTCCGATTTATAACCCCGGCGTCAAACCAAAATGAGTAGTATGTCCCCATTTTTTTCACCTTAACTTGCAATACCATGGATCATTCCTTCCAGCAATCTCTTGGCAACAACATTTCACTGCTTCGACAAAAAGCATCCAAACACTCGATTACCGGTGTCTATATCGCCATTGCGGCAATTCTTATTGCCACAATGTCCTCGGCCTATGTGACCACCAATGAAATAAGCTTCCAATCAGTCTTCAATGCCCAGAAGACCAACATGGTCCTCTGGTTTCTCAATGCAATGCCTTTTATTTTTGCCATATGGGGACAATATGTCAGTTCGATACTGTCCAATGAAGCAGGAGAAATGATTTTCAACCAGACCAGAGACCTCAGAGAGCAGTCCGCTCTTCTTAAGCAAAAGGCAGCCTATGAGGCCACCCACGATTCCCTTACCGGCTTGCCCAATCGGACACTTTTTATCGATCGGCTGCAGCAGGCAACCATTGCCGCAAAAAGAGACAGTACCATGCTCGCCGTTTTCATCCTGGACATGGACCGTTTTAAGGATGTCAACGATACTCTCGGTCATTTTAATGGCGACCGACTGCTCAAGCAGGTCGGCCTGCGCCTGTCGGCGGTTATCCGGGAATCGGACACGCTGGCTCGCATTGGGGGTGACGAGTTCGGCTTTATTTTGCCAAGGTTGCAGGGCAGGGATGATGTTGAGAAAGTGGCCAAGAAGATAAAGAAATCTCTGGGCGGCACGTTTACACTTGAAGACCTCTCCATTGAAGTCCAGGCAAGCATCGGCGCCACAATCTTTCCCGAACATGGCAAGGACGCCGACACCCTCATCCAGAAAGCGGATGTGGCAATGTATGCCGCCAAACAGAATAAGACGGGATATGCGTTGTACGCCAAGGATTTTGACAAGCACAGCCCGCACAGGCTGACGCTTATGGGGGAGCTGCGCCAGGCAATAAACCACAACGAGCTTATCCTGCACTATCAACCCAAGGTCGCTAGTAAGACGGGACAAATTCATGCAGTCGAAGCGCTGGTCAGGTGGAACCACCCCGCGCATGGTATCATGCCGCCAAGTGAATTCATACCTCTTGCAGAACGTACCGGTTTAATAGAAGAATTAACCCTGTGGGTATTGAAGAGTGCTCTACGTCAAGGTGCTCTCTGGCACGAACAACAAAGAGACATCGGCATTGCCGTCAATGTCTCTGCCCTCAGCCTGCTCAATCCTGAGTTTTCTGAGATGCTGACCAGTTTACTGACCGTATATAATTTTCCGGCTCATTTATTTTTTATGGAAATTACCGAGACCTCGATCATGGTCGACCCGGAGCGGTCCCTGGCGATCCTGCACAGAATCCATAAGAAAGGGGTCAACCTTTCCATTGACGATTTCGGCACAGGGTATTCTTCTCTCGCCTACTTAAAAAAACTGCCGGTAAGCGAATTGAAGATCGACAAATCGTTCGTCACTGATATGCTGACCAATGACAGTGATGCGACGATCGTCAATGCAACTATCCAGCTTGGTCATAATCTGGGTCTGCAGGTTGTCGCCGAAGGTGTGGAAAATAAGCAGACATTCAATGCGTTGCGGACAATGAGCTGCGACCTGCAACAGGGATTTTTTATCAGCAAACCCGTCCCGGCGGAATCAATTGCCGGCTGGAAATTTCAAAATTTGCAAACATAAAATATGCGACTCTTGAATTTTGTAATTGCTCATATGGTGCGAACTAAATTGGGTATTATGTTCCCATATTTTATCATCCCTTGGGACACTTGCTGCAACGTTTGCTCTCATCCTTTTTTCCCTTGCCGCAACATTTTTTCTTCGTCTTCTTGGCCATTATTTCCTCCTTACCTTAAAAACCGATTCTGTTTTGCCGACCATCTCCATATAACTGTTTGGCCACCCTAAATAAATAAGCAATATAAACAGGTTCGTCCAGCCTGTTCGAAGAAAAAACCGCGATTGATCGACAATTAAAATCCAGCGTGAAAAAGAATAATGCAATTACAGTACTATGAATCAATCATCTTCGAAATGTCCTGTTCATGAAAGATGCCCTGAAGGTTCATTATCAGTCGGGAATCCTGCACGAAGTTGAGCAAGAAACCACTTCCGGAGTATACACGGCAGAAATTATCCATAAAGACCAAATTCTCATCTCAAAAATCCAGGCTAATGCTGCTGCGGGCACAGAGGGCCAAAAGAACGCCGAGCCAAAACACCTTGAGCTGCTCCCGGGTGCGTACAGTGAAATGTCCGAGGACGGTTCTGCTTTGAAGGCGCTTATCACCGGATATCCGCATTTGGAACAGAAAATGACCGGCGGATCTCTTTCGGTAAAGGTTGATATAGTGCCCCTGGTGTATATTGCAGAGGATAATATGCAGGCGCTTTTAACCCTTTATCCTGCACTTACCAATATCCCCCCTCTTGATAAAATGCAGCTTACGGACATTTTGCATGAAGAAAGTATTATCTATGGCATCGACCAGGCCATGCTTCAAGAAAGTATCGACCAACTGGCAAACCTCAAAAGACCTCTGTACAATATTCCTATTGCCCGAGGCATACTGCCGATTGATGGCAAAGACGCCTACCTCCGATTTGAACTGGAAATTGGTCCGATCCCAGGTAAAATCTTGCGCGACGGCACCATCGATTTTCGGGAACGAAAAATATTCACCGGCGTTGATGAAAACCAGGTTATCGCGTGCAAAGTACCAGAGACAACAGGCTCTCCAGGAATAAATATTTCCGGGGAATCGATTCCTCAGTGGCCGGGCAAAGATATTGTTGTCAAAATATCCGGTGACGCCGCCTACATCCCGGAAACCAGACAGGTTATCGCCACCAGGGCAGGTGTTCTTTCCACCGTCAACGGCAACGACATCAAAGTAAGCGCCAAACAGACAATTTCCGGTGATATCGATTTTTCGGTGGGAAATATCGAATCAAAAAACAATGTCGACATAAAAGGCTGCGTCCATCCGGGGTTCAGGGTGCAAACCGGAGGTGATCTGCTGATTGGCGGCAATGTTGAAGCCGCAACCATCAGTAGCAAAGGCAATGTGGTCGTGAAAGGAGGTCTACTGGGCGAAACTACCCGCCTGGAAACTCAAGGGGATGCAGATATCAATTTTATTGAACGGGCGCAGCTCATCGCCGGCGGTGGGATTATTCTTCGTAAAGGGGCATATTACAGCACAGTGATCGGGGACAGCGACATTTGCTGCAGCCCGGAAAGTAGAATTGTCGGTGGTGAGTTTTGCTGTACCGGTAATTTTGCGGGAGGCAACGTCGGCTCATATCAAGCGGGTCCTGCCACTATTGCCGCCGGTGTCGACAACAAACGGTACAAAAAATATGCCAGGCTGAAACAACAGATAGCTGATTTAGAAGCTAAACTGACAACTCTCAATGACCGAGACATAACAAAGAGTGTGGTTGAGGAAATCTATCAAAAATATGGTGATGAACTGCAAGAGCTCCAATCTTTACTCAGAAGGTTCAATCTCATTCCGGAAACACCACTCTATTCCAGGACCGAACCAACCTTTAACCACTGTGATGCCCGGATTACTATCCATGGAACTGCTGCAATTGCGACACAACTGCGTATCGGCAACCTGATGAGGACCCTTGACGACGAATACACTGCTGTAGAGTTTTATATTGACGACAATTCCGGACGGATAGATGTTCAAGACCTTTAGCCGGAAGTTTATGGGGATAAACCACGAATGTTTGTAAGATTATGGATGCATGAGGAAATTTTCACCATTCAACCGGACAGCACTATCACTGAGGCTGAGGATCTGATGACCCGGCATAAAATCAGGAGACTTCCGGTTGTCGATAACGACAATCGTCTTCTGGGTATCCTCAGTAAAGAAGATATCCACAACGCCCTGCCATCAATTATCGATGCAAATTTTGACAAGAGCGCCAGAGCACTAGCCCACCAAGTCAAAGTTGCATCCTTTATGACCGTTAACCCCATCACCACTGATCCAGGTGAACCGCTGGAAAAAGTGGCGGCAATGATGCGCAAACACAAAATCGGCGGCATTCCGGTTGTCGTCCAGGACAAACTTGTCGGCATCATCACTGAATCGGATATCTTTCAAGCTTTTATCGAAATTCTCGGCGGCAATGCCGAAGGCGTACGAATCGAGATGTCTATCGGCAGTAAGGCCGATACACTGCACAAAACACTCGATCTTTTCCAACAGCACGAAATGCTTTTGTTAAACCTGACGGTCTGCAATGATTGCAGCGCCGACAGACGTATGTTGACTATTCGGTTTCGCGGCGAAGATGTCGATGCTCTTATTGATGATCTCTGGCGTGCCGGGTGCAAGATAAACAGCATAATAAGATAGTCCGCGCCTGCACCCCAAAATCTCTCCTGATTTTATGGCATTAAAATTGCTTTAGATGAAGTACGTGATGTTCAATTTTTAGTAAGGATTTTTCTCCTGGGAAATTTCCCGACAACGGCAAAACGATTCCCGAAAGGGCGTGACGCAAAACCACCGGCCTACGTTTTTCACCAGAGAAATAAGGCAGCGGGGTCACCGAAAGAGGTAGCCCATGACAGTATTAAAGAAGACCCTCACCCTCATTTTTTCCGCCTTTCTACTCTTCGTAACAACCGTTACAGCCCATGCCGCTGACGCAACTTTCAGCTGGACTCCGAACACCGACCCGGTTTCGGGTTACAAAATCCATTACGGCACAAGCAGTCGCGGTTACACTCTTGTAACTGACGTTGGGCTGCCGGCTGCAGTAAATGGCAAGATCATTGGAACGGTGAAGGGATTGCAGGAAGGACTAACATACTATTTCGGGGCAACGGCATACTCAGGAAGTAACCAGAGTGATTTTTCCGTCGAGGTTGTCTACACAGTGCCTGCCACGACACCTCCCCCGCCACAGATACAACCGCCCACCGCCGGCAATGTTTCGCTGCAGGGAAATGAAGATACACCTCTACCCGGGCAGTTGAGCGTCAACATTTCCGGTGGGGACACTCTAACATACACGGTTGTTGCGCAACCAGGCCATGGAAAGCTGACTGTAATAGGCGCTGCCGGTTCATTTACCTATACCCCCGACGCCAATTACTGGGGCAATGACTCATTTATTTACACAGCCGCCAATAGTGCCGGAGCATCAAACCAGGCAACGGTCAACATTCAGTTAGCTTCTGTTAACGATGCCCCTGTTGCAAAAGCTGCCAGCTTTTCTACAAATGAAGACATCGCCTATCCCGGTCAGCTCACAGCAAGCGATATCGACAGCAACAGCACCAGCCTCACCTACTCTCAAGTCTCTGCAAGCTGGCAACGGTACTGTTAATATCTCGGCAGACGGACATTTCACGTATACCCCGAATAAAGATTATTCCGGCTCCGACTCTTTTACCTTCAAGGTCAGTGACGGCCCCAGTACTTCTAATGCCGCCAAGGTGACTATAAGCGTACTCCATGTCAATACAGCTCCTGTCGCTAATAACGGCAACTTTTCAATCGATCGAGGTACTCCGCACCAGGAAAAACTTGTTGCCACGGATAAGGATGGAGATACATTGCACTTTTTCCTCGTGACACCTCCCACACAAGGCACTCTTGATGTTGCCGACAATGGTTCCTTTACCTATACTCCGAACGCTGATGCTTTCGAAGCAGACCAGTTTACCTTTCTGGCAAAAGATGGCGAGCTTACTTCCAACATCGGCACTGTTACTATTCTCATAAATGAAGTAAGCAATGAACTCGCCTTCGAATTAGGTGAACTACTGGTCACATCAGATTGGAAACATGTAAATTTCAGCACCGAATATACCTCACCGGCGGTAATCGCTAAATCGACAACCATGAACACCTCGGAGGCAGGTGCGGTATCTATCCGCAATATGACCAGCAAAGGATTCGACATCCGGATCCGGGAGTGGAACAACGCAGATGGAATCGATCCTGAAGAGATAGTCTCCTTTATGGTAATGGAACGGGGCCACCACAAGATAGCCGATAACGTGTATGCCGCCGCCGAATGTACCAGCCTAACAGGTCTCAACACCTACCAGTCGATACACTTCACCAATTCTTTCTCCAGTCAACCGGTGATTTTATCCTCGCTTGTCACTGAAAATGAGACCGACGTGGCAACTCTCAGGATGAAAGATATAACCAACCAAGGCTTTGCCATCACCATGCAGGAACAAGAACTAAACAATGGAATCCATGCTGAAGAGACCATGTGCTACATCGCTATGGAAAAATGGACCGGCATTGTAGATGGACTCATGGTCGAGGTAGGAGCAACCGAAAAAATCCTCACAGATAAAACATCGACAGTTTCTTTCAAACAGCAATTCCCGACCATCCCGTTTATCCTGGCTGATATGCAGAGTACCAATGGCTTAGATACAGCAATAATCGGTATGAACGGTCTTTCCGTCACTACCGCCGGGTTGACCATCCTGGAGGAACAATCAGCAGATAGTGAAATGGTTCATACTGCAGAAATTGGCGGCTATATTGCCGTTACCCCATACAATCCTGAAGAAGACAGTGACCACGACAGCCTCACTAACGAGGAAGAACGTATCATTCACACCCACCCGGGACTCTGGGACACCGATCAAGATGGGATAAACGACGGTAATGAATATGATCATTGGGCAGACTCTCGGAATGACTCCGGATGTTGACAGTGACGGCGATGGAAAAGCCAACCTTGTCGATAATGACTCTGATAATGATGGCTTTCCTGATGGGGTTGAGATCCTCAAGGGATTTAATCCAACCGATCGACTCTCTTTACCATCTTTTACCTTTGAAGTTGGTGAACTGACCGTGGGCACTACTCCTGTATGGATAAGTTTTAAAAATAGCTATATAGAACCGGGAATTATCACCAATACTGTAATTGACAACAATACCACCCAGGATATTATCCAGATCAGCAATGTCACGGCTGATGGTTGTAATATCCAACTGCAGGAAAATGCTTACCTGGCCAACAGCCAAAACGTAAAGAAAGTAAGCTTTATAGTAACGGAAAACTATCAAGCAACGGAAATTGTAACTCCTGATCCAATTGAAGAGCCACAGGTCACTCCTGATCCGGTTGAAGAACCGCAGGTTACTCCTGAGCCGGTTGAAGAACCACAGGTCACATCAAGACGGTTTAACGTAAAGTCTCTGTCCTCGCTGGTTTCTTTGTTCAACGAAATGATGGAGGGTCTATTTAATTCTAGAAAGACCAGATGATGGCATCATGCGCTTCAGAGACAGCTTGGTAGATAAGCGCACACTTTGAAAAGTTTGATGTATGTTTCTGGCCGGTTTCCGACTATCAGTTTAGTATGTTGGGAGCCGGCCAAAGTCTGCGTATTTATCTGTTACAGGAGCAACTTTACCTGACAGCCAACAATAGAATATACAAGTTGACCAGCCTAAGTGCCTGAGGATGCAGGTCACCTTAATTTATGCTTCACAGAGGTTTTCTCTCACCAGAAACCATCATATTATTAGTTTTCCCACTATGTCTCCGTCTTTTAGTATTCAATCCATCCTCACCTACTCGTTGAATTTGCTCCTGGCTTCTCTTCTTCGCCATGAACTGCGGTGACATTTGAGCCACCGTTACAAGGCTGTTCCTCTTTGTTGAGAAGGTACACTGAAACCATCTGCCCAAGGTTGTTTTTAACTTCCTCCAATGGTGGAAGTTCGATAACTCGACTATTTACGAGTCCGTTCGATGGTTCTTTTAACGCTGTCGTGCCTAGCCTCCACCAGTTCGGCAATCTCCAAACTGGTCATGGTTAATTGCGGTCCTCCGTCTAATAATTTCATAAATCCTCCTTAGAAAAAAATGTCCAACCTGCAATGCAGATTGGACAATCTAGCTAAATTGATCACGTTATCAAATCTTATTAAATCAAAACGTTGCTTTCTCGCTCAAAGGGGTGGTGTGGACTAACTCAATGCGGACTTATCACTTTATGCTTTGAAGGATGTGAGAGACATGCATTTATATGTAAGAATCAAGACTCAATCTGACAATCAGCATGGGGCAATGATCCTAAAATTTTCTGGAAAATTTACTGTCTGTTACCACTTCTTCCGGTTATGATGTATTGGAAATATTTTGACCTTAGAGAAGCAAGGTTCAGAGGCATTGATGAAGACAAATCGAGCAAGGGGATGATAGTCGTGGGGTGAAAATTTAACGCCTGCCTTATGAGCAGGGCTGTACCATATTTTCAGGTGGATAGATGAGATTAAAAGGAAAAGTTATTAAGTGGCAAAACGATAAAGAGTTCGGGTTCATTGAACCAATCAATGGGATGCCAGATTTATTTTTTCACGAGGGTTTTTTTCTCAACCAATCCAGAAGACCAGTTGTCGGAGACGAAGTCTCTTTTGAAATAACTACAAACCCGGAAGGGAAACAAAGGGCGGAGAGGATTTTGTTTCGAGGAGAACGGGAGCCGAGGAAATCGGATAAATTTTTTGATGTTTTCTACTCGAGCTTGTCCTGCATTTTTTTAATTTGTATTGGCGTTCTAGTTTTTTTAAAAAAATTGAACCCTATTATATTGATTCTGTATTTATTGTTAAGCTTCATTACATTTTTTCTTTATAGGCAGGATAAGAAAAAAGCAAAAAATGACGAGTGGAGAACGCCGGAAAATAAACTCCATTTTTTCAGTTTAATTGGAGGGTGGCCAGGTGCTCTCATTGCGCAAAGAAAGCTCCGTCACAAATCAAGAAAGCAATCCTTTCGGATAGTATTTTATATCACTGTTATTTTAAATATTTCTGCCATTTCGTTTTACTGTTATTTGGGATCGAATTCTATAAGCTACGATTTTTTTCTTCATAAATTCAATCAGTTTACCAATGAATTCTCGAAAAATTCTCAAAACAAGCCTAACCAAAATCAAAAAGGACCTGTTTATAGTTGGACAAATAAAGAAGGGAAAACAGTTTATTCAAATGTAGGTTTTCCGTCAGATGAAACATACCGTGACGGGAAAATTGAGTGGAAATGATGAAAAATTGGAAAAACAATCGGAGTCGGACCACGTTTTTTTGATGGTATCCCGCATGTATTCCGGGGAGTTCCGGTGACACGATACTTAATTCAAACAAAAAAATGCACCGGATAAACCGGTGATTTTTACGTTATCAAAAGTTCATATGCCTCCTACCTTTCTGGATTACTAGAGAACTGACCAGAAAATGAAGTGCTTTTACATTAAATGGTTAAAGACAAAGATGAATAGAACTTCAGGAGAGGGTTCTACGCACAGCCGATTTGGCCCAATCTCGTGCAGACTCCCTTTCTAGAAAATCACGATATTCACACATATGTCCCAACGCCTTCACTGCACGCTCGGGACTGGTGAAGAAAACACCGTTATATTTAAAATTTTCAACTTCATAAATTGCACGTTTTTTAGGATCGTCAGTCAAAGTCACACCAAGAATTGGTTTTTTATATCTCTCCATCAATTCTACCGTATGTTTGATATATTGATGTCCCCATTTATGCAGCCCCTGCAGAATTTTCTGAGACGGTTTCGGATCAGTCTCAGATTCTACTGCACTGATGGATTGCAGTAAGGTCTCTAAAAGATATTCCCGTCCCGAAATTCCCAAATGTATAATGGCGTCACAACCGTCCCAGGCCGCTAGCACTTCAATGGCTTTCATTGGGAGCTCCAGGTCATTTTCACCAACCAGGTCAACAGGGTTGGTACGACTCCAGTAAGGTGGGAGCATTCCATCGAGCACAGCAACAATTGCATCACTGAGCGGCTCCACAAGCAAGTTCTGCTCGCTGCATAAATCACTTGTGACAACCCCCCATCCTCCACCAAGTGTCATTATTGCAACCCTGCGACCTTGAGGCATTGGTAATGAAGAAAAAACCATCGAGGCATCTAACATATCTGCCGGTTGATGAACGTTAACCACACCAGTTTGATGACAAAGAGCTTCAAAGAGCCTGAAGTCTGCTGCCATTGCACCCGTGTGGCTCGCCGCTGCACGATCTCCAGCCTCAGTTCTCCCACCCTTGAGGACAATTATGGGTTTCTTCCTGCCAACCCTGCGCGCCGATTCGAAAAATCTTTTCCCGTCCTTCACACTCTCAAGATAGAGAAGAACCGTCTTGGTTAGTTCATCCACCTCAAAAGCTTCCATAAAATCCTCTATGGCAACCATCGCCTCATTGCCACTTCCGCCGAACGCTCTGATTCCCAACCCCTGAGAATCGGCAAAACTCAGGAGCTGAACCCCCATATTCCCAGATTGCGATATAAGTGCAGTACTACCCGGTTTCGGCGCTACATGGACTCCGGTTAAGATAATGTTTGCGTGAGGATTCTGGATACCCATTGTATTGGGGCCAAGAAAGATGATTCCAGCATCACGTGCATCCTGAAGGAGCTGATTCTCTAAAATTTTGCCATCCTCTCCCGTCTCAGAAAAGCCGGAAGATATCAGCAGAACAGACTTCACTCCCTTTTGTTGTAATTCTTTAATCAAACCGAGTACTAATGAAGCGGGAATAGTGACCACCGCCAGATCTATTGATCCTGGAACCTCGGATATACTTTTATAAACAGGTCTTCCCCACTGCGTTCCGCCTTTGGAGTTGATCAGATAGACATCTCCCTTGTATCCATGAGCCAAAAGGTTAGCAGGTAATGATTGCCCCCATTTTCCAAATACGCTCGACGCACCGATAAAGGCGATAGACCCAGGATGAAATATATCACCAATCAGATTTGGAGATACAACGGGGCGATGTTTCTTGGGCGTCTCTTCTTTCAATACGACCAGCGCATCAACAGCACTGACCTGACCGTCTGGACCAACAAGCAGTGGATTAATATCAACCTCTGCAACATCCGGTCGCTCTACTGCAAGTTTTGAGAGCCCTAACAGACAATTAACCAGGACTTTTCTATCTGCCGCCTGTTCACCACGAAATTCTCCTAAAAGTTTGGAAGCTTTTATCTCGTCAAGCATAGTTTCAGCTTCAATTTCATCGATTGGCACAGCTCTAAAGACTACATCCTCCAGCGCCTCGGTAAACACTCCCCCAAGTCCGAACATCACAATTGGACCAAACATAGGGTCACGCATCAAGCCTGCGACAAACTCACGTTTACCGGCTAGCATGGACTGGATTAAATACCCTTCCAAATCCTTACCTGCTGCATCAAGGACCCTCTGTGCCGCTTCCCGGACCTGATCAACATTGGATAATCCCAGGCATACTAATCCTCGATCACTTTTATGGGTAAGTCTTGCACCATTTCCCTTCAATACAACAGGAAAATTCAAATCGCCTGCAACTCGAACTGCATCTTCTATATCTTTGGCTATTATTTCCTTTACTACCGGGACGTCATAACCAGCAAGAAGCTGTTTGGATTCTGATTCACTAAGACTTCTCATTTACTAGTCCTTTTGATGAAAAGGCGGGAATTTAAAAGTTCTGTCCTGGACCTTTTAAAAGAAAATTGCATGATAACGATTGCAGTCTATTGAAAAAAACAAGCGACAGTAATCCTAGCCAGTTTCAATACACCAGGCAAGTTTTCCTCAAGTCAAACCTAGAAAGCCATGGTCTTAGGCCAAGGTCACAGTTCATATGCTTTGCCGCATGAACGACTCATTGCTATACAACAAGAATAGAAAGTAGAAAATAACCATTCAGCAAGTTATCACAAACGATATGGTGCTGCCAATATCACATTATTTTTGTACCTGAGATAGATCGAAAAAATGGATAGCAAATCGATGATGCTGTCCTACCTTCAATGAGCCGGACAAAAAATCATGGGATGATTGAGGTAGTTCGTCGCTAGAAGCAACCAAAAACTGGCTTCCATTTTTTCTGAAAGATGCTTTTAATGGAAAACTGCATCCAACTCAAATTATGAGGTTAATATTGCCACATTGAAGGTACTGTTTTCCTGTGCCAATACCCAAATTGTAAGTGTATCCTACGGTATCTCTGGTTTTCAAAAGTCCACATAGTTATGTTCGATCAAAACTTCTTTTCTTTGTCTAGGGTGACTCCCTGAGCACATGACTGGGGCAGAAATTCTGTAAACATATTAGATGCCATCTTCCAGCTTGGTTAGGTTAGGCCAAACCTACCTTCTCCCAATATCCTGCAATTCCCATCTTATCTTTCAGAAAAGACAAAAACCGTTCCTTGCTGCAGTTTCCCGCACTGATGCGGAAGATACTCGTCGATCACCAATCGTTGCTCAACCGGCTCGTAGAGAGCCCACTCCGTGAATAAATCTTTCTTCTGTGCTTTGGTCATGCTGTATTTTCTCCGGTTAAATCTGAGGCTATAGGTTCAGCCCAGCAGCATATCGGCTACATCTTACAGGGGTCTACATCGGAGAGATGCCCGGTTCAGATAATTCTGGATCGGGTTTTCAAACAACTGCCTACTATTTGCCTACCAGTCACTTACAAAACAGAAAACCCGCTACGATCTCTCGTAGCGGGTTTATATATAAACGCCTAAAAATAATAGCGATTTAAATGGTGGCGATGCAGGGAATTGAACCCCGGACACTACGGATATGAGCCGTATGCTCTAACCATCTGAGCTACATCGCCATAAGATAAGGCGCACAAAACTACCTTATTGCATTATCTCTGTCAATATTTTTCAACCAAATTATTACATAATGTTCAATCGATTTGGAAAGCCGACTTTACCTACCATTCCAGATAAATAAAAGAAAACCCGCAGACCATTCCCGGTTGCGGGTTCTTAAAAATGGTGCCGAAGGTCGGAGTCGAACCGACACGGGTCTCCCCACACGCCCCTCAAGCGTGCGCGTCTACCAATTCCACCACTCCGGCACAACTTTATTGTTTTTTCTCTGGCTCTTTGGTTGTCTCGGTTGCCGCTTTTTCTTGCTCTGCCGGCTTATCCATCACTTTATCTTCTTTAGCCAAGGGCTGCGCGACCTCAACCTTTGCTGCCGGCTGGCTGGCACTTATATCACTCATCACGGAGGAAGTACTGCTTTGCGATGAAATATACGCAAGCGTTACGGAAGTCAACATAAAAATAATTGCCGCTGCGGTTGTTATTTTATTGAGGAGCGGCAGAGGACCTTCCGTACCAAAAAGCGACTGGCTGGACCCCCCAAATGTCGCGCCGATATCTGCACCTTTGCCATGCTGGAGTAAAACTATGCCAACCAGAAAGAGGCAGACAACAACGTGTACAATTGTAAGTAAAGTATCCATTCAATAACAGAGTTAAAATTTATCTAAAATTAATTATGCGCCCAAATGATTTCGCATCAAGAGCAGCGCCACCGACCAACGCACCATCTATATCTGCTTGTGCCATGAGTTCGTCAACGTTGGTTGGCTTAACCGAGCCACCATACAATATTCGTGTTTGATCGGCAATGTTTTTCTCAAAAATTTGTTCGAGTACTCCCCGAATAGAGAAATGGGCTTCCTGCGCCTGCTCCTTGCTGGCCGTTTTTCCAGTACCAATCGCCCACACCGGCTCATAGGCAATGACGACCTTGGTCATATCGGCGGCACTCACCCCGGCCAGCCCCTTTTTTATCTGCTCTTCGAGAACGGTAAAGGTTCGTCCATCCTCTCGTTCATCTAATGTCTCCCCGATACAGAGAATCATCAGCAGACCAAAAAAAAGACCCCCTTTAAGACGCTTATTAATTAACTGATCCGTTTCACCAAAGATCTGCCGTCGCTCGGAGTGTCCAACTAGAGCCGCCCTGCCTCCGGCATCTTTTACCATGACCGGCGAGATTTCACCGGTAAATGCTCCTCTGTCCTCCCAGCAGACATTCTGGCAGCCGACTATAATCGGACTGTCTTTGAGAATATGACAGACCTCGCTCAAAATAGTGGCAGGTGGTGCCACCAACACATCGCGATCGACAAAATTGCTACACTGACGCAATATATCAGCTGCTAAATGACAGCCATCTATCACCGTGTTATGCATCTTCCAGTTACCGGCTATTAACGCTTTTCGTTTTCCCATCTATCTCTCCAGATTTCTACAAGTTCATTAGCCAAGAGCGGCCACGCCCGGTAGCATTTTTCCTTCCATCAGTTCAAGAAAAGCGCCGCCACCAGTAGACATATAAGAAATATTTTTCTCTTCGCCGAATTTTTTTACTGCCGCATTTGAATCTCCACCACCGACAATAGACAACGCGTGGGCCGAGGCTACACTCTGACACATTGCCATAGTGCCCCTGGCAAAGGCATCCATTTCAAAGGCGCCCATCGGGCCGTTCCAGATAATAGTTTTTGCATCCTCGAGTGCTTCTCTAAACAAAATGGTCGTCGCCGGGCCGATATCAAGAGCCATCCAGCCCGAAGGAATATCCTTGAACGTGACATTTTTCGTGACCGCATCAGCGGCAAACCTGTCAGCGATGACAAAATCAACCGGAAAATATAGTTTTATACCTTTTGCGTCGGCAGCCTCAACAAACTTTTTGGCGTTGTCGAGCAAATCATCCTCAACCTTGGAAGCCCCGACATCCACGCCCATACTTTTTAAAAAGGTGTTGGCCATCGCTCCGCCGATAATCATCTTCTCGACTTTACCCAACATATTCTGCAGCGCACCGAGTTTAGAAGAAACCTTGGCCCCACCGATGATCGCAATCAGTGGCCTTACCGGCTCATCCAGTGATTTATGGAAATAGTCCATCTCCGTTTTAAGCAGAAAGCCCGCCGCCTTTTCCGCCACCCGTTCAACAACACCGACAACAGAGGCGTGCGCCCGGTGGGAAACGGCAAAAGCGTCATTAATATAAACATCGGCAAGCCTCGCCAACTGTTCGGAGAAGGTCGAATCATTCTCTGTTTCACCCGCGTGAAACCGCAGATTTTCCAACAGGACAATCTCGCCATCGGCCATCTTACTGACCAGCGCTTCTACCTCATCGCCTATGCAATCAGGTGCCAGTATCACCTTTTTGCCAAGGAGCGATTCAAGGTGCCGGGCCACCGGGGCGAGGCTGAATTCTTCGACCTTTTTGCCTTTGGGGCGTCCCATATGCGAACAAATGACCAACCGTCCTTTTGCCTCCAGGATGTAGCGGATAGTCGGCAGGACCATGCGGATGCGGATGTCGTCGGTGATCTGCTTATGCTCATCCATCGGCACATTGAAATCAGCACGAAGCAACACCCGTTTTTTCTGTAAATGAAGATCCTGAACAGATTTCATCTCACACCTCTCTACTAGATTGAAATGATTAGGCTTACCAAGACAAATTCTTTTTAAGAATCATTGCACTGCCGGGTGGATCGGTATAGTAGCCAGGCCTGGATCCCACGTGCAGAAAGCCGTGTTTTGTATAAAAGCCCAAGGCTGCCCGATTACTGGTCCGGACTTCAAGAAACAGGCTGGTTATGTCTCTTTTTTGCAACGCATCGACAAGTTTTTGCAGCAGCAGGCCGCCAATCCCACCTTTTCGGTATTTTTTTCTTACGGCGATCTTCAACAACTCGGCATCAGGCTGCAGCACACGACCGGCACACCAGCCTACAAGGTGTCCACCCGGCACCTCGGCCACGTATTGCAATGCCTGCTGTACTGCCAACTCCTGAGTAAGCGATTGAACCGACCAGGGAGAAAGATTTTCCTCCTCCATAGTCATTACCTCAGCCAGGTCGGTTTCAATCATTGACCGTATTCTTATCAAGCCGCTTAAAACATCCCTTCGCTCACTTGCACAGTGAGATCACCCAGCATATTGGTATAACTGCCCAACTCGTTATCATACCAGCCATAAACAACCGCCTGGGTTACCGGCACGTTGAGGATAGGATCCGCGCCGGCCACCAGGCTCTCGGCCTTTACCTTGGCAAGATTGACCTGAATGTTAGCGGTCCGGGTATGGGTCTCGGTCCCTTCAATCACCGCAGCCGCCGCTGGAGAACCGAGGATGTCCGACGACACATTTTGATTTTCCGAAAACAAGAGATACCGGTTATGCGCCGCATATTCTTTATAAATGGTGTTAATATCATTACGCTTTATCGGACTCTCAAGGTCGTCTTGCAGGTTAAGCACCAAGATAATGAGCGAGCCCGAAGAAGTAGGGATACGCACTGATTCCGCCATAAACCCGATGGAGGCCATTTCCGGAATCACCAGCGACAGAGCTTTGGCAGCGCCGGTGGTGGTCAGGATAATGTTGTTTAAAATCGAGCGGTTCTTTCGTAAATCGACAGCCGCGGCTTTGGGCAATCGATCGAGCACCTGCTGACTTCCGGTTGCGGCATGGACAGTCACCATCGAAGCGCTGAGGATCTTATCCGCCCCCACTTTTTCCATAAGCGGTTTAATCATATAGGAAAGACAGGTAGTCGTACAGGAGGCGGCGGATATCAGGGAATGCTGCCCTGGATTGTACATTTCTTCATTAATGCCCATTATCGTGGTTATGGCGTCATTCGGCATATCCAACCCTTTGGACTTAATTTTAAAGGGAGCGGAAAGGATAACTTTTTCAGCTCCAGCCTGCATATGCCCCCGGAGTGCGCCTTTGGCCGAATCGGCATCGGTGGTCGGGTCAGTAAAGACTCCGGTCGTATCGACAACCAGCCTTGCGCCCTGTTCCTGCCAGGCGATCTCGCCCGGATTCCTGGTGGAGCGTAAAATCGTGACCGGCACGCCGTTTATTAGCATTGTCCCTTTTTCTTCGTTTAATTCTTCAATTACCCGAGGACATTTATGACCATGCAAATAGCTGCCCAGACGGCCATAGGTCGAATCTCTTTCAAGCATTGCCGCGAGATCCTCCAGCCCACGGCCAACTTCGCGACCTATATTGGCGACAATTCCTGAGAAATGCTTTCGCGAAACGTGATGCCAGATTGAAAGTTTTCCAATTCTGCCCAAGCCGTTGATGCCTAATTTCATAGCTATGCCTCCTCTATCTTAGTAGATTGGAACGATAACCTTCTCTTCTTACAACAAAACAGTCTACACAAATATGTAGCACTAACGCTGCTGATACGCAACCTTAAGATGTTATAAACCAGGCTATTTCTCATGCGATTCTCACCCCCTCTAGTGCAAGGCAGCCTTATAAAAAGATATAAACGTTTTCTGGCAGATGTGCGTATGGACAACGACGAAATCATCACGGCTCACTGCCCCAATACCGGCACCATGCTCTCCTGCTCGACCACCGGCAGTCGGGTTTGTCTTTCCAGATCGGATAATCCAAAGCGAAAATATCCATTCACTCTGGAAATGGTCGAGGATAATTCAACCTGGGTGGGAGTCAATACTGCACGAACCAATAAATTAGTGGTGGAATCTCTGGCACAAGGACAAATCGCCGAGTTTGACGATATAAAAGCAGTCAAGACCGAGATCAAGACTTCCGATCATACCCGTCTTGACCTGCAGGTGGTGCATGGGGAAAGCTCCACCTTTATTGAGGTGAAGAACTGCTCGTTGGCGGTGGACAGGTGGGCAATGTTTCCAGACGCGGTGACCGCGAGGGGAACGAAACATCTGCATGAGCTTATGCGGCTCTCGCAGCGAGGGCAAAAAACCTGCATTTTCTTCCTTGTTCAGCGAACTGACGCGGATCAATTTTGTCCGGCTTCACACATCGATGATGTTTATAGCAATACTTTGCAGCAAGCCGCTGCAGCCGGAGTCATGGTCCTTGTCTATCAGGCTGAGGTAAGTCCAGAAAAAATCGAGGTGGTGCGATCGCTGCCCTGCTCCCTTTTTTCCAGTCCACTCACTTTCAGTTAATGAAGTTGCCCAGACGGCCCAACCTAATTGAGGTAAAACGATCGATGGAGAATAGTGGTTTGTCGATATCCCACGACCAATAGAGGATAAACGCTTTGCCAAGAACATCCCGCTGATCGACAAAGCCCCAGAACCGGCTGTCATAGCTGTTATCCCGGTTATCACCCATGACGAAAAGATGATCGTCGGGAACCAGTATCGGGCCTAAGTTATCTCTCGGGCTCGCTTTGCCGTTAAGGACAACAGTTGAGCTGAAATGGGCATGGCTGTTTTCAGTCTGTTTACCGTTTATAAAGACCTTTTTATCTTTGACCTCTATCGTATCGCCTGGGGTACCAATAACCCTCTTAATATAATCGACAGACCGATCCTTGGGAAAACGAAACACCACCACATCACCGTATTTCGGGTGCTTAATCGGCACCAAAACCTTGCCGCTAAACGGTATCCTGATCCCATAAATAAATTTATTGACGAGCAAATGATCGCCGATCAGGAGGGTCGGCAACATGGAACCCGAAGGGATTTTAAACGCCTGAACGACAAAAGTTCGGATAAAGAGCGCCAAAAGAATGGCAACGCAGATCGCCTCAAAATATTCCCTGAAAACTGATTTATTTTTTCCTATTCTGGACAAAGTCAACCTCATTTGGATGGTTATTGAACGTACAGCAGATTACCCCGCAAAACTACTTGAAATACAAACTAATTACAAGCCGGTTCGTTGGTGCGAACCAACAAAAAACGAGCTGCTGAAAAGTCAATTACCTTTCATGACGCGCCACTTGCAGATGGATCTGAACTAGAACAGTGGGCGTTATTTTACAATAAAAACAGTCCTCATTTCAAAGACTCATTTGCCCACCTTGCAAATAAATTTATTTCGAAAATAACTGACGCCATTTCCTTGACAAATTTTTTTTTCTGTGACCTAATGTTCATATGTACACGAAAAGTAAGTATATTTAGAGCAAGCTCGGCCGATATTTATTTTTGCCGTTTATATTAATTTTTCCCATTTTGTCTGCCATGAATTTGCCGTTTCTATCTCAAAATGAACTGGTCGTTGGTCTTGACATCGGATCTCACGCCGTCAAGGTTTGTCAGTTACAACAAACATCAGGCGGCTACGCGATACTCACTCTCGGCAGCACCGTTCTACCGGAAGGCGCGGTGGAGGATGGGACTCTCAATGACCCTGAGATCGTCAGCAAGGCTATTGCCGATCTTTTTCAAAATTTGAAGATCAAAAACAAGAAAGTTGGATTTTCAATTTCAGGCTATTCCGTCATTGTTAAAAAGGTCAATTTAGCAGTTATGCAAGAGGCCCAGCTGGAAGAACATATAATGGCTGAGGCCGAACAGTATATCCCTTTTGATATCGAAGATGTTTATCTCGATTTTCAGGATCTTAAAACTGGCCACCAGGAAACCGACAGAACCGACGTCATGCTGGTCGCGGCCAAAAAAGAGATCGTCGACGACTATCTCGATATGCTTCGCAGCCTCAATCTCAATCCGGTACTTGTCGATGTAGACGGATTCGCCCTGGAAAACACCTATGAATACAACTACCAGAAAAACGAGAATGTGGCCCTGGTCGATATTGGTGCCTCGAAGATGAGCATCAACATTCTCTCACAGGGGATATCTGTGGTGGCCAGGGATATAATTGTCGGTAGCAGGCAATTGACCGAGCAGATCCAAAATGTGTTTGATATTGAGTTTGAAGAAGCTGAAGCCCTTAAATTAGGTTCCATCCCAAGTAATGATAAACGGAAAGAAATCGAAGAAATTTTTTCAACAACCTGTACACAGTGGATTCTGGAAATCAAAAAAGCCATAGACTTATACCATGTCAATCATCCGGAAAAACCGCTCAAGAAGTTGATTTTGAGCGGCGGTGGGGCCAAAGTATCCGGTCTCATTGATTTTCTTTCCCAGGAAACTGAGTTAAGTGTTGAGCTCTTTAATCCGTTTTTGCATATGACGTCGAACAGCAAAAAGATCGACCCCGATTACCTCGCTAATATTGGTCCGGAGATGGCTATCGCCACCGGAATAGCCCTCAGGCCCTCTGTTATATAAATATTTAAATCGTCAAGGGTTCAGTATGCTTAAAATCAACCTGCTGCCGGTTCGGCAACTTAAGAAAAGAGCCAAAGCAAGAAAACAGCTTTCTGGCATGTTCCTCCTGTTTCTCCTGGTTCTTGCTGTCGTAGGCATTACCGGGGTTCTGCAAGCGCAAAAAATTTCCAGTTACGAAACGGATATAGCATCGCTGCAAAAAGAAAAAGATTCCTACACCCCAACGCTGAAAAAAATCGAACAACTGAAACAAGAACGTATAGAACTGGTCAGAAGAACTGAAATAATCAATAAACTTAAAACCGATTCTTCTCTCACCGTTCGTGTTCTCGATGAAGTTGCCAGTCGAGTAGATAATCAACGCATATGGCTCGAATCTCTCCAACAGCAGACTTCGTCTCTAAGGCTCTCCGGCGTGGCACTCGACAACCAGACCATTGCCCAATTTATGGACAACCTTAAAGAGTCGCCATTTGTGCAGGATGTTACTCTGGCCGGTTCTTCCCTGAAAATTGTTTCTGGAAGAAACCTTAAAAGCTTTGAACTTAATTGTGTTGTCGCACAGCCCGAAGAAACAGCACCTGTAATTACTGCAGATACGAAATAACGTTCGAAAATTATTTCCCGAAACGAGCGTATGAAAACGAACAACGCAGCACTTGCAACTTTTATTGACGAGAAATACATACCGCTTGCACCAAGAATAAAATTGGGCATTACGGTATGCATTATTCTTATTCCGCTGGTGATTTTTTATTTCTCCTATTATCAGCAAAAAGCCAAGAAAATTAAAAGCCTCAGTCAGCAGAAAGTAACACTAGCGCAACAGGTCCAGGAAGTTAAATTAAAAGCATCGAATCTGGCTAAATTTCAAAAGGAATTAGAAGAAGCGGAGAATCTATTTTTAGAGACGGCACTCCTGCTGCCCAAAGATAAAGAAATCCCGAAACTCCTCAAAGATATTTCTTCACTAGGGCGGAACGCCGGACTTGATTTTTTGACTTTCAAACCACTTGCCGATATTCCAAAAGATTTTTATGCAGAGATACCTGTAACTATCAATGTCAGAGGGCCATATCACAACATGGGTTACTTTTTTGATCAAGTCAGCAAACTCGCACGGATAGTTTCAGTCACCAATGTGAAAATGAGCTCTCCAAAAAAGGAAAGCGGAGAAATGCTGCTTAACTCGGATTGTCAACTAGTTACTTATCGTTTCACAAACGTTGAACTTCCCAAACCACCCAAAAAGTGAAGCCCATGACGTGTTTAACTAATCATCCACAACCTCAGCATTTTCTTGGCGTATCCAGGAAAAAAGTGCTCAGCACCCTTCTATGTACAGGCAGTCTGATATGTGCGCTGGTACCAGCCTTTGCCACACAAAACGCGGCATTGGCACCACCTGCCGCACCAGGGACTGGAGTTGCTGCACCGTTTGAATATCAACTGGAAAACAGAGCAGATCCTTTTGTCCCGTTCATCTCCGAAAAAGCAGCAACGTCATCTGTGGATATGAACGAAATTATCGAGGACAACAAACCCCTCACTGGCATGCAGCTTTTTGAACCTGGCCAGCTTACCCTCGTGGCATTACTAAGGAAAAACGCTGGTAATGTCGCCATGGTTGAAGATTTTACCGGCAAGGGATATGTCCTCCTTGAAGGTACGAAGATTGGTAGACGGGGCGTTGTCAAAGAAATCGACCCGAATGCCGTAATTATTGAAGAGACTGCCGTAACGCGAGCAGGAAAGGAAATCATCACGAAGGTCGTGATGACACTTAAGAAAGAGGGAGAAGAATAGAAAATGCTTAAATGGCTAGAACAAATAAAACCGGCTGTTTTCATCGCATTTTGCATCTTATTCGTACTTCAGACCGAAAGAGCACGGTCTGGAACAGATGTTTCCTACGAAATAGCCGATATTGCGGTTGCAGTGGCAGATAATACGATCAGTTACAAAATTACCGGAACAACTCCGCCGATATATAATGTAACTGAGCGATTTGCGCCATTCAGGATCGTTGTTGATATTGCCGGAGCATTTTACGGCAAGAACCTTGCAGCGGAACAAGCACAACTCCCCAAAAATGATGTTGCCACATTGCAGGTGTCTGATGCCAAAGACCAGGTTCCGCGGCATATGCGGTTTGAATTCACCCTGGCCGACAGCCATGACTATGTAGTGGAAAAAGCCGGCAACGACCTGCTGATCAAATTATTTCCGGCGGCATTGACCAAATCGTCGGCGATGGCGGCAAAGGCATCACCTAGCGGGGAAACAAAGGCCAAGGCTGCGGCGCCTGCCGACAGTACTCTCGATAAACTTATCGGCTCATCGGAACGGTTACTCAGCCAGGTACCGGATAAAAAAGCCCCCGGCAAAGCTGCTAAAAAAGCCACAAATTTAAAAGAAGACTTCTCTTTTTCGGGATACAAAAAACAGCAGATCAGTGTCGATTTTTATAAGATCGATATTCACAATGTCTTTCGTCTTTTCCGGCAGATCACCGACCTCAATATAATCGTCGATGAAGACGTGAAAGGGGTTCTGACTCTGGCGCTGACTGATGTACCCTGGGACTTTGCTCTCGACATCATTCTCAATCTGATGGACCTGAAAAAAGAGGAACGTTTTAATACCATCGTTATCTACCCGAGCAAGAAAGCTTTCGTCTGGCCGACACGCGCAGAAGACAATCTCGCTTTCGAAGCAGATATTAAAGTCATAGAGCAAGAATCTCTGGTAATTGAAAAAACTGCGACTCAATCAAAAGAAATAATGCAGGCCAAAGAATATATGGCCAAAGCTCAGAATCTCGAGACACGGGAGGAATTTGAGGAAGCCGCCGCGTTGTATACCAAGGCATTTGAACTCTGGCCCGATAATGCCAAGATCACCAACCGACTGGCAACACTTTACCTAGTCAATCTTGGTATGAACGCCAAAGCCGTCTACTTTGCCAAGGAGAGTCTCAAGCATGATCCAAAGAATACCAGTGCCGCTCTTTATGCCGCAATCGGCTCTGCCAACATGCAAAGAATTCCTGAAGCAAAAGAATACTTTGCCCAAAGCATCAGTAACTCACCACCGATGAAGGAAGCACTGCTCAGTTTTGCCGCGTTCAGTGAAAATAACGGGCAAAACGAAGCGGCACTCAAGCTGATCGAAAAATACCATTCCTATCACGGAGAGACCCTCGACACGATGGTGGCAAAAGCCAGAGTCTTAGACAAACTGGCGCGGTCTAAAGACGCTACCCGGCAGTATCACGCGGTTCTCGCTTCCGGTTTTCCGATGCGTTCCGATCTGAAGCAATATATTGAAGGTCGACTGGCTGCTAACGAACTTAATTAAAAAGACAAAATGGAATCTGATTCTCTCCAAAAATTTTCAGTCCAAGAGGTTTTTATGAAGTACCGACAATATTGTTTTTTCCTCAGTAGCCTCTTGCTACTCTCATTGATGCTCAGCTCATGTGCAAGCGACACCCGCCCCAGACCAGAGTGCCGACCTGGCGCAGGAAGCTGCACAGCCCCCCACCCAGGCCGCAACAGTAGCTGCACCGCCCATGCCCTCCAGTCTGCCGGTTAGATATCAGTCAGCCTCCTATGTTGTGGACAAAGACACTAAAGAAGACATCACCATAGCGGAAGAAAGCAAAATGAAGGTTGGCGCCCGGATCACCTCTACCCGTGGCCCGCAACCTCTCTGGGATATTAT
>CAWDRB010000004.1:0-92142 GCA_963804605.1 uncultured delta proteobacterium | reverse complement strand
CCGGCATTCCACCAGGGCCGCATCGCGTTCAGGAACTCGTCCTTGGAACTGTACATGAACAGCCCCTTGAACCGGTCATTGTCGATATAGCCGGGATATTGCAGTTCCATGCCGAACGACACGAAGGCGTCGTCGGCGTAGAACTTCACGCCGTTGAAGATCAGCCGCTCGTTGCTGGTATAGCGCAGCTTGGTCACTTCCTCGACGGCGCGCTCACCATACAATTGCTGGAAGGTGGCGCCGTCGGCGACATGCACGATGCGCGCGATCGAGTTCGGCTGGCCGAAATACTCGCGCGTCAGCATGGTTTCGAGTTCGAGATTGACGCCGCCATAGAACAGGTCGCCGGTCGCCGTGATGCCGGCCTGCTGCATCAGCGCACCGAGATAGCGCAGCCGCTTGCGGCCTTCCTCCGGCGTCAGGATTTCCGACAGCGGCTTCAGAATGATGATCTTGGCGGCCTCGGTGCCGAGAAACTGTCCGTTCGAGGAGCCGTCGGGGTTCTTGCCGGCGCCGATGGTCTTGGCGACCAGCTGGTCAGTGATGCCGTATTTCTCGATCGCGGCGCTGTTGGCGAAGACATAATGCTCCGAAGCATCCCAGACGATGATCGGCTGGGTTTTCGAAATCGTGTCGAGGTCGGCGCGGGTCAGGAGATCGCCGCCCATCGCGATGACGTCATAGCCCCAGGTCAGGACCGTCGACCCGGGCTTGGCGGCCTTGACGTATTTGGTGAGCGCCTGCATCGCGGCGTCGCGACTCTTCACGCCCGGAAAGTCCGGCCCGTACGGATTGCGCAGCGGGAAAAAGGAGAGCGGCGGCAGGCTGATCGCAACCGAGCCCATCACCGGGTGGCCATGCGCCTCGACGAAACCGGGATAGATCACCTGTTTGGCGAAGCGCTTGTCGATTTCATACCGATAGCGCTTCATCCAGGGCTGCAGGTCTTCCAGCGTGCCGACCGACAGGATGCGGCCATCTTTCACCGCGACCGCGGTTGCGGTCGGCCAGCCGGGATCCATGGTGACGATCTTGCGCGCACGATATAGATCGTGATCTTGTCGGTGGTCTGCTGCGGTTTTGCGGACAGCGAGGGCGGCAACGGCTCTTCAGCAGCGGAAGGTTCGCCGGCTGCGGCGCCGCGGCTTGCGGAGGCACCGGGTAGAGCGGTTTGATATTCACCGTTCCCGGGGCCTGGCTCTTGATAGCAGCGGCGGGTGCGGTGCGCTTGCCGGCGGTGCCGGCTGGTTCGCCTGCGCCAGCTGGATGGCTTCTCGAAACAGCGGCGCGAGCTCGGTGACGCAATAGGTGCCCCAGGTCTCCGGCGCACCGGAGGGCGTCTTGTGGCTGGCGCCGAGCCGCTGGCGATGGACGCCATGCGCCTGCGCGTCGAAACGAATATCGATGGTTGCGAAAGCGGTGCAGGCGAGGGCGACCGCGAGGCCTGTCTCAGTTTGTTCGGCACAGGAGGCTCCGTGAAGGTCGCTTGATCCGCACTCGAATCACGGACGCGGTCGTCGTTAACGACCATGTTGCGTACAATCACCCCGCGCTCGCATCCGATGACGGTTGCGCGCGACGGACCATATGTGTATTCTCTGCCGAACCTCGCAGGATCACGCAGGAGAGCTTTCATGTGCGTTCCGGGATGTGAAGACGTCGTGCGCCATGCGCTGACTTGCCGCGGCCTGTTCGCGGGCGCGGCCGCTACCGCCTTTGCCGCAACGGCGGTCATGCCGGAGCCGGCTGCGGCCGCCACCCGCCGCTTCCGCAACGTGGTCGATTTGACACACACCATGTCGCCGGAATTTCCGACCTTCTTCGGCGTGCCCGGCATCGAGATGCAGCGGCAATTCGATTTCAAGAAGGACGGCTTCAATCTTATTGGTGGCGGATCGTGGAGCATGCCGGCACCCATCTCGATGCGCCAATTCACTTCTCGGAAAAGGGCATGACTGCCGATGAGATCGCGGTGTCTTCGCTGGTCACTCTCCCGCTCGCGGTGGTCGATGTCACCGCGCAGGCGGCCAAGAATACCGATTATCAGATGACGCGCGCCGATCTCGAATCCCTCTGAGAAGAAGCATGGCCGCATCCCCGACAATGCCTGTGTCGCCATGAGTTCGGGATGGGCGCGTTACGCCGGCGATCCGGGAAATTCACCGGCAGGATTTCAGCGGGTGCCTTCCATCTTCCGGGCGTGTCGCCCGATGCCGCGCAATGGCTGCTGACACAGCGCAAGGTCGCGGGACTTGCGGTCGACACGCTTTCGCTCGACCACGGGCCGTCGAAGGATTTCAAGCCTCGCATTATGCGTGGCTGCCGTCCGGCCGCTGGGGTCTGGAGAATGTCGCAAGCCTGGACAAGGTGCCGGCTTCGGGTGCGACGCTGGTGGTGGGAGCTTCCAAGGTGAAGGATCCGACCGGCGGGAGTTGCGCGGCTATTCGCGCTGGTTTCGAACCGACCGAGTTCGGAAATAAATCGAGCTCAGAAGAAAGAAGTCCCGGTCCCTTTTGGGACCCGGGACTTCTTCGCCTCCCGGCATGCCTGCTTAGTAGCAGACGTTGACGCGCTTCACGATCACGCCATACGGCGTTTCGATAAACCGCTTGCGCCAGCAGCCATAGTCGCCGGCGATGATCACCGGGCGCGCGATGAAGCGGGGCCCCCAGTGACGATGATGGTGATGGCCGTCGCCAGCCGGCCGAAGCGGGCGCTACGGAAGCGATCGACGCGACGCCGAGAGTGGCGAGGGCGGCGGAAGCGAGAACGAGCTTGCGAAACATTGGAAGTCTCCTCCTGGCGTGGGATGCTTGATTGCATCCTGTGCGTGTCAGTCGCCGCTCGCGCGCAAGACGTTCGATTAATTCTCGGCAATGCTTTGATCTGAAAGAGCATTCAGCTTCGCATGGTGAATGCGCTGCACATCCATGCGCGCACATGTGGCAATGCGCAGAAAGGAAAAACCCGCCTCGTTGGAGACCGGGTTTCGCAATCAGCGCCGATGATGGCGCGTGACGCTTAGTAGTAACGATAGTACGAGCGATAGCCATAATACGGCTTGTAGTAGTTGTAGCCGTAATAGGGCTTGTAGTACGAGCGATAGCCGTACCCGTAGCCGTAATAGCCGGCCGAAGCGGCCGTCGGGGCAAACGCGGCGGTGACGAGAGCGGCACCGGCAGCGAGGCCCAGGATGGTCTTGCGCAACATGAGGGTCTCTCCTTTTTAAGGGATGTGGGGACTCACATCCTGTCATCTGTCGCCGGTAGCTAGGCTGTGGTTCGAATGCTGCGGCATTCTGTAATAATCCTATATTATCAATGGCTTGTTCGATAATATTAGGCGGGAAGAGGGGCCAAAATCGCGGTTTTCGGCCGCGTGCCGCCAGCCGGGGCCGCCGCTATAAGCCGCGCGCATCCCACCCGGGCCACCTCTCCAATAGACATTGAAGGACGTTTCTCATGGCGATCGAGCGCACCTTTTCGATCCTGAAGCCGGACGCGACCGCGCGTAATCTGACCGGCGCGATCAACGCGGTGATCGAGAAGGCAGGTCTGCGCGTCATCGCCCAGAAGCGGATCCGGATGTCGAAAGCCGAAGCGGAAACCTTCTACGGGGTGCATCGCGAGCGGCCGTTTTTCGGCGAGCTCGTCACCTTCATGACCTCGGCGCCGGTGGTGGTTCAGGTCCTGGAAGGCGATAATGCGATCGCGAAGTACCGCGAGATCATGGGCGCCACCGTCCGGCCAAGGCTGCGGACGGGACGATCCGCAAGCTGTTTGCGAAATCGGTCGGGGAAAACTCGGTCCATGGCTCGGACGCCGCCGATACCGCGGCCAAGGAAATCGCCCAGTTTTTCTCCGGCAACGAGATCGTCGGCTGAGGAGACGGTTCCCGAAACCCTCGAAATCCAGCCGAAACCCGAAAGGACCCCCCGTGACATCAAGCCCGTTGCCCCGGTAACTCTACGGTCGTAGAAATACATTATACCGGGTTCAGAACGAGGTTTCAGGTGGAAGCGTTATGGGGGGACTTGCTCGCCGGCCTTCTGGGTCGCGGCGGGACAGATCATCGGCATCAATATCATCCTGTCTGGCGACAACGCGGTGGTGATCGCACTCGCCTGCCGCATGCTGCCGCCAAAGGAGCGCTTCTGGGGCATGATCCTGGGCGCCGGCGTCGCGGTGCTGCTGCGCATTCTGTTCACGCTCGTGGTCGCGCAGGCGATGGGCTACCCGTTCCTGAAACTCGTGGGCGGCCTGCTGCTGCTCTGGGTCGCGGTCAAGCTCGTGGTCCCCGAGGAAGACCATGGGGAGGGCAAAGTCGCGGCCGCCGACAATCTGTGGCGCGCGGTCCGCATCGTTGCGATCGCCGACATCGTGATGAGCCTCGACAACGTGATCGCGATTGCCGCGGCGGCGGAGACGGCCGGCATCCGTGTCGATCCGGCGCACGCAGAGAGCATCAAGACCGTGCTCATCATTTTCGGTCTGGTGACTTCGATCCCGCTCATCGTCGCGGGTTCGGCGTTGCTGATGTCGTTGCTGGACCGGTTCCCAATCCCGGTCTGGGCTGGTGCGGCTCTGCTCGGCTCGGTGGCGGGCGACATCATGGCCAAGGATCCCGCGCTCGAGCGCGTGCTCTCGCCCGACCAGATGCACATGTTGCATTACTGGGCGGCTGCCGCGGGCGCCGTGTTTGTGGTCGGAATGGGGTTCTGGCTGCGGCAATACCAGCACAAGAAAATGCTGGAACAGCCGCTGATCATCGATCCGCCGGGACCGGAAGAATTTCCGCACAAGCATTCAGTTTCTGCATCGAGTCTGATGGCATGTTGGACGGGTGAACAAGCCCGTCCGTCCCGCCTCGCTTGAAATCCGTCCGTCGGCCTGCCCGCACGACTGCCCGTCCACCTGCGCGCTGGAAGTGGAGGTGCTGGACGGGCAACGGATCGGCCGACTGCGCGGCGCCGATGACAATGCCTACACGGCTGGCGTGATCTGCGCCAAGGTCGCGCGCTACGCCGAGCGCATCCATCACCCGGACCGGCTGACGACGCCGCTTCGCCGCACGGCAGCGAAAGGATCGGGTTCGTTCGAGCCGATCTCCTGGGACGATGCGCTCGACATCACCGCCGAAGCGTTCCTGAAAGCTGAAGCGCGCCACGGCGCCGAAGCGATCTGGCCCTATTTCTATGCCGGCACGATGGGACTGGTGATGCGCGACGGCATTAACCGGCTGCGTCACGTCAAGAAATATTCCGGTTTCCAGACCACCATCTGCGTGAACCCGGCCTGGACCGGTTTCATCGCCGGCACCGGAAGGCTTGCCGGTGCGGATCAGCGCGAAATGGCGAAGTCCGATCTGGTGGTGATCTGGGGCACCAACGCGGTCGCCACCCAGGTCAATGTGATGACGCATGCGACGCGCGCGCGAAAGGAACGCGGCGCCAGATCGTTGCCGTCGACATCTACATGAGAACGGCACCATGGAGCAGGCCGATCTCGCGGTGCTGATCAAGCCCGGCACCGACGGCGCGCTGGCCTGTGCGGTGATGCATTGCCTGTTCCGCGACGGCGCCGCCGACTGGGATTATCTCGACCGCTACACCGACGTGCCGCGCGAACTGCAAGCGCATGTGAAGACGCGGACGCCGCAATGGGCCTCGGCCATCACCGGATGTCCGGTGGAGACGATCGAGGAATTTGCAAGGCTCGTCGCCGCCAACAAGCGCGCCTTCTTTCGGCTCGGCTACGGCTTTTCCCGCTCGCGCAACGGCACCGTCAACATGCATGCGGCGAGTTGCATTCCCGCCATCACCGGCGCCTGGCGCTACGAAGGCGGCGGCGCTTTCCACAATAACGGATCGATCTTTCACTGGAACAAGAACGTCATCGAGGCGATCGATCACCTCGATCCGAAGGTGCGCATGCTCGATCAATCGCGCATCGGCGCAATCCTGGAAGGCGAGCCGGACGCGCTGTTCGGCGGGCCGCCGGTGACGGCGCTGTTGATCCAGAACACCAATCCGGTCTCGATCGCGCCCGATAAGAATTCGGTCCAGCGCGGCTTTGCGCGCGACGATCTGTTCGTCTGCGTGCACGAGCAATTCATGACCGAGACTGCTGCTGTGGCCGATATTGTGCTGCCTGCAACCATGTTCATGGAGCATGACGACGTCTATCGGCCGGCGGCAGCCAATACATCTTGCTCGGGCCGAAGCTGGTCGACGCGCCCGGCGAATGCCGCTCCAATCACGAGGTAATAAGCGGGCTCGCAAAACGCCTCGGCGCCAAGCATGAAGGCTTCGCCATGACGCCGCGCGAATTAATCGACGTCACGCTGAAGAAATCCGGCTGGGGCGATCTCGAAACGCTGGAGCGCGAGCGCTGGATCGATTGCCAGCCCGCTTTCGAGCGCGCGCATTACATCGAGGGCTTCAACTGGCCGGACAAAAAGTTTCGTTTCAAGCCGGACTGGCCGAAAGTGCCGTTCAAGTCGCCCTGGACCGCGGGTCCGGTCGACGAGATGCCGTCGCTGCCCGATCATTGGGGGACCATCGAGCTGGTGGATGCCGAGCATCCATTCCGGCTGGCGACCTCGCCAGCGCGCCAGTTTCTCAATTCCAGCTTCAACATGTTTTCTACGGCTGGCACAAGAAGCAATTCTTTAGTGCAAAAGCGGGAAAACCCACTATAGTCCAATCAATTAAAAAGAGATTTGCCTGCTCATCGGCCTGATCTTGCCCTGAACAATTGTCAAACATAATTGGAGTTGCCGGCTGTGAAAGAAGAAATATATATCATTGATGGCAGTGCTTACATCTATCGGGCCTATCACGCCATAGCCCCGCTTTCCAACAGTAGAGGCATGGCAACCCATGCGGTTCTTGGTTTTGTCACCATGGTCAAACGGCTGATCAGGGAGAAAAATCCCCAATACCTGGTCATGGCCTTTGACTCCCGGGGACCGGTCTTTCGCCATCAACTTTATGATCAGTACAAGGCTAATCGTCCGCCGATGCCTGATGATCTGAGTGTGCAGATCCCGTTTATCAAGCGTTTTGTCACAGCGTCGAACATCCTCATGCTGGAAGAGGAAGATGTCGAAGCCGATGATATCATAGCTTCCGTGGTAAAAAGATTTACAACTCTGGGCCACAAAATTGTGGTTGTCTCCGGGGATAAGGATCTCCTGCAGCTTGTCTCAGAGGATGTGGTTATGTGGGATCCGATGAAAGATAAGGTAATGGACCAGGAGGCGGTTCAGCAGAAATATGGTCTTTCGCCTGATCAGCTTCTCGATTTTTTTGCCCTGATTGGCGATAGTTCCGACAATGTTCCCGGCATACCTGGCATCGGCCCGAAAACCGCCGAGAAACTGATCGGCCAATTTGCAACTCTCGATGGACTTTATGCCCACCTTGACGACTTGAAAAAGTCGAAGATGAAAGAAAATATTACCCTCCATCGTGCTCAGGCCTATCTCTCCAAAGACTTAATCAAGCTGAAGTCGGATGTGGCAATTCCCGAGGAGCTGGACACCTATCTGGTACGGCAGGGGGACGAGCAGCAATTGGCCGAAATCTACACCGAGCTTGAGTTTTCCAGCCTGCTAAAAGGAATTGACACCTCAACGGCAGTGCCGGTTAATGGTTTTGTGACAGTACAAAATAGTCGGCAGTTGGCCGATCTTGTGAAAGATCTGCAGGGCGTTAAGATCCTGGCTGTCGATACCGAGACGACTTCTTTAAATGCCAGAAAGGCCCGGCTTGTCGGTATCTCTCTCTGTGCTGATCTGAACAGATCTTGGTATATCCCCGTCGGCCACCTCGATGCTGCAGGAAATCTAGCTGAAAAGCAGCTCGACGTCAGGGAAGTTGCGGCTGCCCTTAAACCGTTGTTTTTGTCAGATGCGATAATCAAGGTAGCGCATAATCTAAAGTACGATTTTACGGTAATAAAACAGCAGTGGGATATCGAGTTAGGTGGGCCGCTGGCGGATACGCTTATCGCCGCATATCTTTTGGAAAACGAAGGACGCTCGCTTAAGCTCGATGCACTCTGTCTGGAGCGTGGGTTGAAAATGACCTCCTTTGTCGACGTTGTTGCCGGGGATAAGCGGGAGGATTGTTTTGCGTATGTAGATATCGATCAAGCGGGGATCTATAGTTGCGAAGATGTCTATGGTACGCTGATGTTGTGGCAGGAATTTGAGCCATTGCTCAGTGAAAAGGGAGTCATGGATTTGTTCTGGGATGTTGAGATGCCGATTGTGGTTATCCTGGCCAGGATGGAACTGGCTGGAATCTGCATTGATCCGACCGTCCTTGCTGCTCTGTCGCTTGAATTTACCGGCAAGCTCACCATTCTGGAGCAACAGATCTACGCCTTGGTCGGTCATGCTTTCAATATTAACTCACCTGCCCAGCTGGCCCAGATCTTATTTGAAGAGCAGGGACTGCCCCATGGCAGAAAAACCAAAACCGGCTTTTCAACAGACGTAAGGGTGTTGGAGCAACTTGCGAAAAAACATGAATTGCCGGCGCTGATTCTACGTTATAGGACGTTGACCAAACTGCTCACTACTTACGTTGATAAGCTCAGCCTCTTGCAGGATCCGATGACGGGCAGGATACATTCATCTTTTAATCAGGCGGTCGCTGCTACTGGCCGGTTGTCGAGCAGCGATCCTAACTTGCAGAATATTCCCATACGCACCGAGGAAGGTGGGCGTATCCGTGGTGCTTTTGTGCCGGGCGATGGCCTGGTATTTCTTTCGGCTGATTATTCCCAGATAGATTTACGGGTACTTGCCCACTATTCACAGGATACCGCGCTACTCGCGGCTTTCAGATCAGGCGAAGATATTCATGCCAGGACCGCGGCGGAAATTTTCGGGGTATCGCCTCTGCTTATTACCTCGGAGATGCGCCGGGTGGCAAAGAGCATCAATTTCGGTATCGTCTATGGCATGAGCAGCTTTGGTCTTGCCGGTCAGCTTGATATCGGCCGAAAAGAGGCGCAGCGTTTTATTGACAAGTATTTTTATCTGTACACCGGGGTGGAAAAATTTATGCGGGACATCGTCATCCAGGCCAGGGAGAAAGGGTATGTAACCACTTTACTTGGCCGCCGGAGAGCTGTTCCGGAGATCAATTCGAAAAATAAAGTCCGAAGAGAGTTCGCCGAGAGAATCGCAATCAATACCCCCATACAGGGGACGGCTGCCGATATTATCAAGTTGGCTATGATCCGCTGCGATAAGGCCATCGAGGAAAGCGGGTTTTCTGCCAAAATGCTATTGCAGGTCCATGACGAACTTGTTTTTGAGCTCCCCGAAGCGGAGCTGGGGCAGACCAGACCAATAATTCAAGAGGCTATGGAAGATGCCCTGAAGCTTGATGTGCCTCTTGTGGCCAATTTTGAAGTGGGAGTGAGCCTGGCGAAATAATCGAACAACCGGTGCAGATGCAGGTAACTGAAATAAGAGCCACTGAACCGGTATCGGCGGGTCCTTTACGATCGATCCTTCATGGGCACAAATGGCCGGCGCGTTTGACCGGAATAGATCTGCCGGGGGCGTCCGATCCTGGCATTTTCGCGATCTTCTTTCATTTCCGTCCATTGGGCTATCCAGCCGGGCAAGCGACCAAGGGCGAACATGACCGTAAACATGTTGGTCGGAATTCCCATGGCGCGATAGATGATGCCGCTATAGAAATCGACATTAGGGTAGAGGTTGCGCTGGATGAAATATTCATCGGTTTTCGCGTGTTCTTCCATTTCCAGGGCAATGTCCAGAAGCGGATCATGAATCTCCAGCTCGTCCATTATCTCGCTGCATGCCTCTTTGATAATTTTTGCCCGGGGATCGAAAGTTTTGTAGACACGGTGACCAAAGCCGGTGAGTCGGAAGGGGTCGGTTTTGTCTTTCGCCTTGGCAATATATTTTCTGTAGTTGTTGCCGTCTTTGTGGATCGCTTGCAGCATTTCGATCACCGCCTGATTCGCTCCGCCGTGAAGCGGTCCCCAAAGTGCACTGATTCCTGCTGAGATAGATGCATACAGGTTTGCCCCGGCACTGCCCACCAGCCGAACCGTCGATGTCGAGCAGTTCTGCTCGTGGTCGGCGTGGAGGATGAGCAGTTTGTTCAGGGCCGAGACGTACTCCGGTTTTATCTTATAGGGCAAATTAGGCCGATCGAACATCATATTGAGGAAATTCTCACAATAGTTCAACCGCGGGCTCGGATAGACCAGGGGATGGCCGACACTTTTTTTGTAGGAAAAAGCCGCGATGGTTCTGGTCTTGGCCAGCAGGCGAGCGGTGGTTACTGAATATCCCCCGTAAGGATCGTCGTCGGCGTCCATCTCGGGATAGTAGTTGTGCAAGGAATTGACGGTTGTCGAAAGGATCGACATCGGCGATGCGTTTGGTGGAAAATGATCGAAAAAATGGATCATATCTTCGTGCAGCAGTGCGAAACGACGCATATCGTGTTTAAAGATTTCCAGGGCATCAAATGTTGGGAGTTCACCGTGTAATATCAGATAGGCGACTTCGGTAAAACTGCAGTTTTTTGCAAGATCTTCAATCGCATAACCGCGGTAATCAAGGATACCTTCTGTGCCGTCAAGATAGGTAATTGCTGAGGTGCATGCACCCGTATTCATATAACCGCTGTCAAGAGTAATGTAGCCTGTCTCTTTCAGCAGACTGCGGATATCAATAGCTTTATCGCCTCTGGTTCCTACAATGATCGGCAGTTTATATGACTTCTCTCCAATGGACAGGGTGGCAAATTCTTGTGACATGTTAATTCCTCATAGTTTGCGCAACCGTGCCCCTGATCGGAACACAATTGAAGTTGATGAAATCCCGGCAACCATTGGAAATTACATTATTTGGCAGATACACGATGACTTTAGTGACGGCGTGCACGGCTGGCTGAATGTACCGGAAAGAACTTTCGAGCGTAAATATGACCGGCTTGCGCGGAACGCAAGACCGGAATTTGCTGCTGGATTGATTTACAAGCAGGTACTATAATATAAGTTTGACTTTTCGGCAAACGGTCATGGAAATGAGGCAATCTGCCGGGAGTGTTACAGAATTTTTGCCAGACATCCACTGTAAGGTCCACTATGCCACTGGAAAATAAAACCCGTCAGTTAATCGAAGAGATAAAACTCTTCATCCAATATTCCGTGCCGGAGAAAGACCAGCAGTCGGCATTTGCCCTGGTAGACCGATATAATACCAATGCATTTATTGTCCGCTTATTTCGTGAATATTATTCTAATCTGCCCGAGGCCCGTGAAGAAGCAGTAGTTAAGATCGCCCGGCTTATTGACCAGCAGGGAGTGCATCTTTTTGTGGTCACGACCACATCTTTTTCGTATTTGTACGCGGTCACCGCCGAGCATGTCCTTTTGCTGGGCGAATACCTCCAAACAATCGACAGTGAGGTGTTGTCTTTTTTTGGCCTGGAAACTCAGGATGAGTTTTTGAAATTATGCCTGCCGGTAGGCGAACTTACAGAATATGCCGCAGGCAAGACTACCGAACAGGCAATTTGCCCGGTATGCGGGGTTCCGGAAGGCGAGCACCATTTATTGGGATGTAGTGTCGAGGTCTGCCCCTGGTGTGAGGGGCAGCTGAGCTATTGCAATTGTCGTTTCGAACAATTGGAGACGGATGCTATCGAAGATGAGGAACAACTGGAGACATTCTTCGAAATGCTAACTGAAAAAGGCCGAATCCCCTATCGGAAGGCCCAGGCTCCGGCGTATCCGGGAACGAGTGGTGGCCTGGATGACAACACCCAGACCACCAAGTAGGTCTTTATTTTCCATCCACCGACTTGAGGAATCGGTACAGATCGGAGTCGGAAGAGAGCACCAGTGAGGTGTTGTTGCCGATGGTCTTTGGGTAACTCTCCAAGGTCTTCTGAAAGCCGTAAAAATCAGGATCCTGGGAATATGCCTCGCCGTAAATCTTCGTTGCTTCGGCATCGGCCTTACCTTTAACCGTCACCGCCTCAAGATTGGCGGTGGAAATTATTTCTTTCAGCTTACGCTCCACCGTACCCAGGATTTCAGCCTTCTGACCTTCACCCGTCGAGCGTTTTTCCGCGGCAATTCTTTTCCGTTCGGAAATCATCCGGTCATACACCTTGAGCCGCACCGAGTCGATATAGTTGACCCTTTTGATGATGACATCGATCAGTTCGATGCCGTATTGTGGGGTGATTTTCGAGGCTATCTCACGCACCTGGTTCGAGATTCCATCCCGTCCGACTTTCGGTTTAACACCGATAGTCGATACTGCAGTAGTTTCCGACATGGTGTTCACAGACCAGTCAGAGCTGCGGATGATCTCGATCAAATCGTACTTATTAACCATATCCCGAATAGTACCATCAATAATATCACTTAAAAGTGATTGCGCTCTTGCCTCATTACCGACTGCTTGCAGAAACTTCAAGGCATTCGAGATACGCCATCGGGCGGTAACATCGATAAAAACATACGTTTTATCATTGGTGGGGATCTGGTTTGGCTCACCGTCCCAGATGAGAATCTTTTTCTCGAAAACTTCGGTCTGCTGGACAAATGGCATTTTGAAATGCAGGCCGGCTTCCGTGACGGGGTCGCCTACCGGCGCGCCGAATTGGGTGATGACAACCTGTTTGCCTTCATCGAGGATAAAAAAGCCGTCATAAATTACGACAATCGCCAGCAGGACGAGGCCAACAAGAAAAAATTGAGCTATCTGTTTCATATTTATTTCCTTTCTGTAGTATCTGTCTCTTTCGCTTGCATCGTCGGCAGACCACCGGAACTGATGTTGAGAAGAGGCAGTGGTGCCTGCTGATCTTTGTCGATGACATAGACGGACTCTACGCTTGGCAAAACTTCTTTCATGGTCTCGAGATACATACGTTTACGCGTCACTTCAGGGGCGTTTTTGTACTCTTTGAGAATATCTTTGAATCGCTGCGTTTCACCTTTGGCGTTATTGACACGCTCGGCTTGATAGCCATAGGCTTCTTCTATAATTTTTTTAGCATCGCCGGATGCCTTGGGAATGACCCGGTTATATGTTTCCTGGGCCTCATTGACCAGGCGTTTCATATCCTGATCGGCTTCGTTTACTTCATTAAAGGCCGGTTTTACCTGGTCGGGTGGATTAATATCCTGAAACTGCACGGTGCCAATATTGACGCCGCTGACGCCTTTGGGAAAGAGTTTATCCAGCTGTTCCTGCAGCTCTTTTTTGACCGATGCAGCAAGAAGATCACGATTACTCAATACATAGTCAAAATCCATATTACCGACAATCCGCCTGGTGACACTCTCGGAATTATCGCGAATTGCCTGGCGTACATCGGCTACCTTAAACAGGAAAGAGTAGGGGTCGGCGACTCTGTACTGGACGATCCAGGCAACGTTGATAACGTTTTTATCAGCAGTCAGCATGAGTGACTCAGTGTCAAAAGCCTGTTTCTCAAAAGATGTCTGCTGCCCGGGCATGCGGTTTCGGAAGCCAAACTCTTCTTTACGAATATTTTCCACATCAACCTTATATAAACGGTCAAGGTACGGAATTTTAAAATGCAGGCCGGGAGGTGTCGTACGCGAATATTTACCAAGCCGAAGAACAACGCCGACCTCACTGGGAGCGATCTTGAAAAAAGATGAATACACCCCCTGCAAGACCACAAGAATTAAGATAACTGCCAGCAACTTACCCAAGTTGGCAAAAGGTGATCCCGGTGAAGAGGGTGATTCCTGGTTGTCTCCCGGTGGTGGAGGCGGTTTCTTTTTGTCTGAGAAAAAATCCTGCAACTTGTTAATCAGCTGTGCCACAATCTCTTCAGGGGTTTGCGGCTTATGCTTTTTCCCCCATGGAGGCTGTTGATCCTGATTGGCCATAAAAATCTCCTGAACGTAGTAATCTTAAAAGCATACCTTAGTAATTAAACTCATTTGCGCCATGAGTATAAATTGCCGAGGAAAGCCTGAAAATGCTGCAATGAATGTACAAGGGTAATAATTGATGGAAGTGATTGCAATCTGAATCGTAAAATTGGTGCGAAACTGTTCCTCTTTTCCTTCATCTGCATCCTTCATTTTGGGGATTTGGTGAGATTCATGTAGAGACTGCCATAATCCAGCAGAAGCCGAAAATACTAAAGCTGAAGATGCCCAGCAGCGTTTGTACCGCAAAAGAGGATCTTAGAGAGGCAAAGAGCGGCAGGCGGACAAAGTTGCCGAAAACGAGGCCGCATAAAAGACCAAAGAGATGGGCGCCGAGATCGGTTCTTTCACCGCTTGCACCAAGAAAGGCGAGAAGCGCTAGCCCCGACATAATCGGCATGAAAAAATGCAGCGAAATTCGTTTGGTCTGCAAGGCAAAACTGATAGTGCAGAGCATGCCGATAACACTGAAAATAGAAGTGGAAAATCCGACAAACATGTGGTTTTGGTCACGGATCAGCACATTGATAAGGTTAGCCATGGATGCGGTCAGGAGCATGGCGGCAAGGCCAATACCATTGCCGGTCAGGTGGAAAAAAAAATGCAACAGAAAAACACCCAGAAAACAGTTGCCCATGAGATGGACAATATCGGCGTGCAGTGTGAGTGCGGTCACCAGACGATACAATTGAAGATTGTCTATAATTGCCGACGAGTCGCCTGCCCCTTTTTGAAACCAGAAAGATTCAGGATGCCATTCCCCGGAGAGGCCATACATAAAAACAAGGCAGCCGATGACAACCGCACTCATTGCTCGAAAAGTCGGGATGAAGGAATGTACTTGGGGAACTGGTGGCCAGTTACGATTTTCCCGTTCATATGCCGCGATCTCGTAAAGGGCTCTTTCCTGCTGCCTGCATGCCGTATAAATCTCTATATGGTCGGCGGAAATATATTGTATGCGATGGGTGATATCGGCTGCAGAGAGGACCAGCGAGTATGTGTTGAGAAGATTGGGCTCCGCAACCTGGGCGATCAGACACTCGGAGGTCTGGGCCGATGAGGGATTCATGTTTACGAGGGGGCAGCAAAAGAGTGCCACAACCCGGCTGGTTGGTCGGGTTGTGGCAAGAAGAAATCAGCCAAGTTTTTCCATGGGGACAACAGCGCCAAATGTATCTTTCAGATGCAGGAGTTCTTGTTTCTGGTTCCCGTAGATTTCAAACAGGACCGGTGGAATGCCGGGTTCTTTACTGTACGCCGCCTGCTGTAGATCAAGGCGTTCGACAATTTTATCTATATACAGAGCAAACTGCATATCATAGAGCGATTTTGGGTATTCCTTGTCGATTGTCTTAAACAATGGCACCAGATCCTGATATTTGGGCAGGTAGCCGATTGGCGTGGTGATTGCCTGCACGTCGCCGTTGGCAAATAGCTCCAGCCAGCCGAGCCAGACTCTGACGTCCTTTTTTTCACCCAGCAGGTTGGTGCCGGTTCCGCCGCGATTCCCATGGGTAAGAAAATAATTCAATCCAGCCATAATCGGACGAGTGGCTTCGGAGAACTTGGTCGAATTGAAGAAGGTGAACTGCGCGGTCATATAATCGGCCAGTGCCCCGGGAATAAAAGGTGCGTTGGCCCAGGGTTGGCGGTTGACGCCGGTTGCTCCTACTTCTGTCGCCGTGGCTTTCGAGACAATCGATGCGCCAATCACCACACCTTCGTTGGCGTTTTTGGCGACCCAGACCGGGGGCATGGTGTCGGCATCCCTGCCGGAATAGGTAATAACTTTTATTGGTACGCCTTGGGGGTCCTCAGACAATGCAGTTGCATGATTGGCTATTGCTGAGGCAAGAAGGGTACAGCGCGAATTTTTATGGGACATCGGCACTGGTTTGCCGTCCGGACCGGTTTTTCCCCGGAACCATTCTCCCTGGAAATTGACGCCTTTTTCCGGCACTTCTTCGCCGTTGCCCACCCAGTTCGGAATCCCGTCGGTAATGAGCACGTTGGACCAGATGACTTCTGTACCATCACCGCGCAAACATTGCATTAAAAAGGGGTCGCCCTCATTATTGACATCCTCGACGATACCGAAAATGCCTTTTTCCGGGTTGATAGCCCGAAGCACACCGTTTTTATCAATCCAGAACTGGGCCAGGTCATCGCCGATAAAATCAGTACCCACCATAGCGGTGGTGGTTTTGCCGCATCCGGATGGAGCCGCTCCGGCAAAAAAAGTTTTTCTACCGCCGGGACCGGTCATGCCGGTGATAAACATATGCTCTGAGAGCTGTTGCTCAACTTTATAGTAGGTAGCGTAATCGACGCTGAACCGGTGATTACCTTTTTTCAGCAGCAGAGTATTCCCGGCATAGGTGCAAAAGGTGGAAAAGGTCGTCATCCAGGTTCTGTCCATAAAAATTCGGGCATTTGGGACATCTGCGGAAGTGTTCGTGCCCTCGGAATGGACATTGGTGAAAAAGAGCCCGGTACGTTGTGCTTCGGCATCAAAATCGCTGAAACAGTTACGATATAATAATTCGGCGGAGTGCAGTACATAACCGGATGAGGATATCTCGATAGCCGGAAAAGCAGCCTCGGCCCCAACCGGACCGCGGCTGTAAAAGCCGACTATCAAAGTTTTTCCAACCATAATGCCGGGCATAAATTTTTTGACGTATTCTGTTGCATCTTTGCGTAATACAGTTTTGGCGAGGGAACTCATTTTTTCTCCCTCATTGATGATATAAAACGTCTGGTTTACCAATCTTGCTTGGTCTTCCGGCAGATCAAAGTGGATGGTGTGCCCGGCTTTCGCCAGTTTTTTTTCTTCGCCCTGTCTGAGGGAATATTCGCGAATCCACTGCACGTCATCAGTCGAGCCAGTATTGACAAAGACGCTGTCAGGTCGGCACATCGCTATGGCATTGGCAATTTTTATCAGTGCCTCTTCATTTTTGATTAGTGCCAGCTTCTTGCTGTTGATTGCATCGATATTGTCGGCAAATACCTTCTGAGCATCTGCAAGGGTGGTGATGCCACCAACTACCGCAAGAATTTCGTCGCCTTTTTTCAGTTCCAGCATTCTGCACTCCTTTGTTTATGATAGCTTGATTCGCACCATTGATAGATAAATAATCGACTTACTACCAAGTCTAGTCGTCGTATAATAGGAGCTTATCCGATAGCCGTCAAGTTCAGAAACTATCGATTGCCGAAAAAATAAAGGGGAAAATGTCTTGATTTTAATATTAAAGTTTCTAGTTTGTCCCTGTCCGATCGGAACAATAATTACCGCTTTTCTTCACAATGCATTGCTATATGTATAAGTAATTGTGATGGTTGTCGAGTGGGTCCCTGACAATGCCTGACTTCTTTTAGTGCGGGTGTTTTTTGCTGAACAGTTGACTTGCAGAGCTTGATCTGGTCGATTGAATGAAGTGGTTATTACCCGACTGTACCGGGCTGTTTGTTGAAAAGAAGGCTAAAATGCGCGAAAATATAGTATATGGTAGTGTTTGATCAGGACGATGGTACCTGTATTTTTCCGATATTGTTTTTTCCTGATCATTGATCTCTTCTTCCTATCTCCTACTGGATAACCTTTATGGTGAAGTTTAGAGATTTAACTAAGACCCTGTCGCTCCGATCAATTGAATTATCGGCGGTGGAACACCAATTGTTAGTCCAAAGAGCTGCCAGGGAAATGGCTGAGCGGTCTTTACCCGGCGCATTTATAGTCCCTCTCTGTTTTGTCTTAGCGGTTACCACTTCAGGGTATATATTTTTAATGCCGCTTATCTGTATTCCCCTGGCGGCCCTGATGTCAGGTGGTGCTGTAATGCGTGGTCTGGCTGTCAGTCGCATAAAACGGTATTCTGCGGAACTCCTGTCCACCTGGACCCGAATATTTTTCTGGTCGTGTCTATTGATGGCTGCAGTCTGGGGAACAACAACGGCCATCTTCATTTATACGTATATTGAGGGCTTTCCGGTTCTGCTCATCCTGGTTCTGTCATCGGGCATCGGGGCAGGATCTATGGTGAATTTTTGTATCTGGCGAGCTCTCACCGTCAATATCCTTTTACTTTCTTTTGGTCCGGTCATTATTGTCGGCCTACTTATGCAGCAAACCGGGCTCTTACCAGCCGTCTTTGGGATAGCCCTGTTTGTCTTTTACCTGCTGGCCCAGACAAAACGCTGGAATTTTCATTTTTGGGATTCGCTGATTACCGCCTATCTTTTTGAGAGACAGGCGGAACAACTTTCGGAAACGAATAGCCGCCTGGCGGAAACTATTGTCATGGAACAGGACGCTCGCCGCGAGATGGAAAATGGCCGAGTCAGAGTTCGTGAACTGTTCAATCTCACCAACGATGCTATTGTTATTTGTGCGCTTGATGGCCGGGTGTTGGATGTTAACAGGGCAATGCTGGATATGTTTGCCGCTCGCCGGGAAGAGATTGTCGATACCTTGCCACTGCAATCGTTCACCATGCCTGCCGATAGCGTCTTGAGCATCAAGGATCATTGGGGAAAAGTGGTTGCTGGAACCGAAGACGATTTTGAATGTGCGGTAAACCAGCCAGGAAGGAACAATCCTCTTCTGGTCCATGTCAATCTGCGTCGGGTAAGCTGGCAGGAAGAACAAATTGTCTTTGTTACCCTGCGCGATGTTACCGCCCGAAAGCAGATGGAAGATGCCCTTAAAATAACGAAGAAATCCCTGTCGGAGAGTGAAGGATATTTGCAGGCGATCCTGCGGAATGTTGAGTTGCCTATTTATTGCAAGGATCTCAATGGATGTTATCTCACCGTTAATAAACCCTTTGAACAACTCTGCTGTCGTACCTTGGATGCAATGCAGGGCAAGAACGATCTGCAGATTTTTCCGGAAAATCTGGGCCGTTTTCTAAGCTTCAGAGATCCGGAGATTGTCGTTACCGGAGAATCGCTGGAACTCGAAGGTACTTTTTCCCTCGGAGGTCAGGAAAAGAATCTGCTTGTGCACAAATTTCCCTTACGCGACAGTGGTGGTTCCATCTACGCGTCTGCGGGCATCTGTACCGATGTGACCACTATGAAGCAGGCTTTGCAAACGGCGCAGCTTGCCAATGAGGCCAAATCGGAATTTCTTGCCAGCATGTCGCATGAACTGCGAACACCCATGCACAGTATCTTAAGTGTTGCCAGGTTGGGGTTGAAACGGGTCAACTCCGCACCACGTGAAAAACTGGAATCGTATTTCACCTTGATAGTTACCAGTGGTGACCAGTTGCTGGAATTGCTCAGCGACCTCCTCGACCTCAGTACCCTCGAGTCGGCCAAGGCCTGTTACAGTTTTCGGGAGTACGATCTGGTCAAAGACCTGGAAAACGTCGTGACTGAATTTAAGGCGATGATGGATGAAAAACACATATTACTCAGTTTCGATCCCCCGTCTAACCCTGCACCCGCACGATACGATAAGACCAAGTTTTATCAGGTTATGCGGAATTTGCTGGTCAATGCCATGAAATTTACTGCACCGAACAAAGAAGTGAAGATCGTTCTAAAAAAAGATTATCTGGCAAACAACGGCGATCGGCAGGATGCCTGGAAAATCATGGTTATCGATCAGGGAATCGGTCTGGAAAAAGATGATCTGGAGTCAGTCTTCGGCAAGTTTGTCAAGGGTCGTAAGGCATATAAAGGTGCGGCAGGAGTCGGGCTTGGCCTGTCTATCTGCAAACGTATCGTCGAAGATCATAACGGCAGTATCTGGGCGGAGCAAAATGAACAAGAAGGTGCCACTTTCTGTTTTATGTTGCCGGCATTGCCTTAAATTTTGGTGCTCCTCACGACATAAAAAATATCAATAAACGCGTGTTCGTGCAGTCTGAGATGGATGAAAGATTATGGTTTAGAGAAAATTAATATCTTTTGCGCTGCAGAAAACGGTAAAAGAGAGTAAGAGCCAATGGGCAGCATGAAGAAACAAAAAAGGGTTTAGCCCCATACGAGGCTAAACCCTGAATTGTTGATTGGTGCCGAAGAAAAGACTCGAACTTTCACTGGGAAACCCCAACTAGACCCTGAACCTAGCGCGTCTACCAATTCCGCCACTTCGGCAACGCGCATGAATATGCTTCCTGCATGAGGTTTTGTCAAGACATTCTTAAATATAACAATAAAAAAATCCTCTTAACTTGTTCCTATGAAAATTTATCGAAAAATTGAAGATATCACTCAACCATTCTCCAATGCCTGCGTTACGATCGGCAACTTTGACGGGGTCCATTATGGGCATCAGCAACTGTTTGCCACGGTTGTTGAAAAAGCCAGGGCGCTGGACGGCACAAGTGTGGTCATTACCTTTGATCCGCATCCGCTGCAGGTTTTGTTGCCGGGTGGAATCAAACTTATTTCGACCTGCAGGCAAAAAGAAGAACTCATCGAGCTTTCCGGTATCGATGTTCTTCTGGTTATCCCTTTTACCAAAGATTTTGCCAGGACGACGGCTGATGCGTTTGTCGCTGAACTGTTGGTCAAAAGGATTGGGGTCAAAGAACTGGTTGTGGGCTATGACTATGCTTTTGGCAAAGGTCGCAGCGGTAACATCGACTTTTTACAGCAACAGGGGCAAATCTATAATTTTCCGTTGACGGTAGTTGAGGCCTGTTATCTCGGAGACCAGCTTGTCAGCTCCACAAAAATCCGTGAGTTGGTCAAAGATGGGGAAATGGCAGCAGCGAAAGAACTTCTTGGTCGTTATTACCAGATCCGCGGCACGGTGCAGGTTGGTAAACAACGCGGTGGCAATGTGATCGGTTTCCCGACAGCCAACCTTAAATTTAACGAGGAGGATCTGGTCCCAAAGCACGGCGTTTATGTCACGCAGGTATGCTGTGAAGGCAGAGAGTATGGAGGTATCCTCAATATCGGTTATAATCCTACTTTTGGCGAAGAACAATTGGTGGCGGAGACCCATATCTTTGATTTTAACGAAGACATTTACGGCAAACCTATCAAGATCAACTTGCTAAAATTTCTACGGGTCGAGAAGAAGTTTCCCGGGCCAAAAGAACTGTCGGAACAGATAGCTAAGGATGTCTTGTTGGCAAAAAAAATTCTGGCTGAGCGATAAAAGACGTCCTTGTTTGCTCATCCATTGCCGCATGGCGGTTAACGGTTGTACCGCCGAATCGGCATATTTTATTGTTGCAAGTACGGTCAAGGTGTCTATAGTGTATGCGCTCGTTGCGGGCATGGCACACACCGCGTGTTATGATTGGTAAAGCGCTTGCCGGCGATGACTGTTTCTTTGCTTGTATGGCTGGAAAACAGCGGTAATTGTCAAAAAAAATGAGCTGGATAAATATAGAGGGAAATTATGTCGGAACAGTTGCAGGAAGATTTGCCGAAAGTGATTGAAGAGCTTGAAAAAAAATGTAAGGAACATCCCAAATCGGTAATGGCCTTCCATCATCTGGGACTAGTGTATATGAAAGCCGGGCGTATTCCTGAGGCAATTAAAGCCCTGGAGCGCGCTATTGAAATAGATGATCTCAGTAGTGAGAGCATGATAAACCTGGGGGCTATTTATTTTGGACAGGGTGATCTGGACAGAGCCCAGGAATTGAACGAAAAAGCGCTCGCGGTACATCCGGAAAGCGCGCAAGCTCATGCCAATCTGGGACTGATCTGGCAACAGCGCAGCGATTTTGATAAAGCTATAAAGTGTTACGAAAAAGCAATTCAATATAATCCCAAGCTGGCCAGCAGCTGGATAAACCTTACTGCGGTCCTGACTATGAAAGGCGAGGACGATCGTGCTGTAACAGCCGCCAGGAAAGGTCTTGAGCTGAGTCCTGATTCACCGCTTGGACATAATAATCTGGCGGTAGCGCTCTACTTTAAAGGCAATTATGCCGATTCCAAGATCCATCTGGATAAAGCAAAAGAGCTCGGCTATTCGGTTGATCCTCAATTTGTGTCGAGTGTTGAAAACAAACTGGCTTAAGCGGCGAGTGCCGAAAAGTTGAGAGCGCAGTGAAAGAAAAGAGCTGTTTCCATGCCTAAAGAACATATTATTGTACGACCATGGTGCCCGTTTTGTGGTCAGAAAGTTGGCCGCCCTTCCCATGCACCGATCCGAAAAATGACCGAATTTCCCGTCGGACAATGTCAGTGTGGTGCAGTCTATACCTGTGAAGCAACGGGCCATAATATTGGTGCGGCTATCGTGGAAACCCTCGTCTACGCTTGCAATGACAATGCTGATTTTGCCTGGGAATTAATGCCCGAAGAGGATTATTTAACCGGACGCATTGAGAATTACGACGAAGCTCTGCATCAGGTCTTTGATACCGGAAATATGGACGGTCGGGCGGTACGCGGGGTGCTCTATTTCGTTCGCCTGCATACCGATATTCGCGATATTGCCCTGCGGATAAAAGAAAAAAAAGGTGAGGCTGCAACAAAACCAGTGGGAGGTGGGCCAGCCTCGAAGTCTTGTGTAATGGAACCGGCACCCGATGAAAAGCGAATCCGCAAGAAAGCCAATAAAAAAACAATTAAAGAGCTGGTAGAAAAAGAGGATATCGATGCCCTTGTTGCTTTCTGCTTTGACGATAAAAAAACCCTGCGCCTGATGCAGCGGCTCCTCTATGATCCGATGGAAGAGAATCGCTGGCGGGTCGCCTGGATCATCGGCCGGGTCACTGCCAGAACATCAACCCGCGAGCCTGGTCCCGTCTCTGAGTTGCTGCACCGGCTGTTCGAGGCCTGCTCGGATTCAGCGGCAACACCCTGGGGGATGGTTGAGACAATCGGTTATGTTATTTCTTTGCGAACGGATATCTTCGGGGCTTTTACCCGGCATCTCTTGAATTATATAGGGGATTCTTCTACGCAAAACCAGACGTTATGGGCGTTGGCTGAAATTGCTGCAACGCGGCCCGATCTGATTCGCGACACCCCCTTTTACAATCTGTTCCACTTCCTGCAACACCCTCAATCCCAGGTACGGGGTCAGGTCGCCCGGCTTATGGGCCGTATCAAGGCAACCGAGGTGACGATGCAGCTCATGGAGCTTGGTGCCGATCAGGAAGAATTTTGTTATTGTGAGAAAGGACAGCTTGTCTCTTCTACTGTCGCTGAAGCGGCGCGTACAGCACTCCAGATGATACAAGGAGAAACTAAAAATGACTGATAATATACAATCTATTGAAAATATAGGCCCTGTAGGCAAACCTGAAACCAAGAAACCGTCTGATCCCTTGCAGGCGGAGTACGAAGAAGGCAAAAAATATTTAGAAAATCAGGAATACGGCCAGGCGGCGGTGGCCCTTCACAATGCCCTGGTCGGTTTCAAAGAGAAAAATGACGAGGCCGGGATAGCGAATGCGAGTCATCAGCTGGGGCATCTCTGTTTTGCCCGGAATGAATATACCAATGCCCTGCAGCATTATGAGCGCGCCCTGGCCATCTGCGACAAATCCAACGATCGGATGAGTATTCTGGCTGTCATGAAAAAGATTGTTGATGTTCGTACCAGGTTGAACCAATACAATGAGGCTATTAAAGACTGTCTGACGATCCTGGATCATTACCATGATAACCGGGATCCTCAGGGAACTGTAACAACTCTGGAGGAGATGGCTGAAATCTACTTTAAAGCCGGAAAGATAGAGAAAGCTGCTGACACGTATCGGACAATTGCCTCGATTCATAAAAATTTCCGCCATGACAACATGGCTGCTAATTTTATGAAAAAAGCCGAGCAACTCATCAGTGAATCCTGAGGTAAAGCGACAGAATAATGTTCACGGGGATAATTGAAGGATTAGGAAAGATAATCGGCAAGCGAACGGTTGGCGGCGGATTGGCCTATGATCTTGAAGCAGGATTCGACCTGACTAAGCCTGTGGAAGGTGAATCAATTGCTGTCAGTGGCGTCTGTTTAACGGCATATACTATTCGCGGCCGGAGTTTTTCTGTTGATGTTTCCCCGGAGACCGTATCGCGAACCAAACTTGGATTGCTAGGCCCCGGAGCAAGTATTAATCTTGAGCGGGCCCTTCGCCTTTCTGATCGGCTTGGCGGACATCTTGTCTCCGGGCATGTTGATTGTCTGGCCACCGTCACCGGCAGGAAGGAAATCGGCAATTATACCATTTATTCGTTTTCCCTGCCGAGTGAGCAGGGACGATACATTATTGAAAAAGGTTCGATTACTATTGACGGGGTAAGCCTTACGGTGAACAGTTGTGGATCCGGTACTTTTAGCGTGTCAATTATACCACATACGCTGAAAGTGACCACACTCGGGGCATTAAAAGTTGGGAGCAAAGTCAATATTGAGGTGGATATAATCGGTAAATATGTTGAGAAATTACTCGCCCCACGATCATCGACAACCGGTTCTGATGACCATGAAGAGAGTAATAAAAATGAGGGTATTCATTCCGGATTTCTCGCGCAGCACGGTTTTATGTGAGCCCGGAGGCGATAAGGTCAACCAATACATTATTTATAAGTGTGAATTATTATGGCAGTGAGTTCAATTGAAGCGGTAATCGAGGATATCAAGGCGGGCAAGATGGTCATTTTGGTCGACGATGAAGACCGGGAAAACGAGGGTGATCTTTATGTGGCGGCCGAGAAAGTTAATGCGGAAAGTATTAATTTCATGGCGACTTATGGTCGAGGTCTGATCTGTCTGACCTTGAACGGGGAGCTCACCGATAAGCTTGGCTTGCCGATGATGGTTTCCAACAATACATCCCCTTATGGTACTGGATTTACTGTCAGTATTGAGGCAAGAACAGGTGTCTCAACGGGTATTTCAGCGGCAGACAGGGCGCGAACCGTCCAGGTAGCCGTTGACCCGAACGCCAAGCCTCAGGACCTGGTCAGCCCCGGCCATATTTTTCCGCTGCGGGCAAGGGATGGCGGCGTTCTCGTCCGGGCTGGACAGACTGAAGGATCAGTAGATCTTTCCCGGCTGGCCGGGTTGATCCCTGCCGGGGTGATCTGCGAGATCATGAACGAAGACGGGACGATGGCCCGCATGAATGATCTGGAAAAATTTGCTGAAAAGCATAATCTAAGGATTGCAACCATCGCCGACCTGGTCGCGTACAGACTGCGGGAGGATACCCTTGTTCAACGCGAAGTAGAGGCTCGGGTTCCTACTGAGCACGCCGGCGAGTTCAAAGCCGTCGTCTATTCCAACTCGGTTGATCATCTTGACCATCTGGCCCTGGTCAAGGGCGATATCTCCAAGGCGGACCGAGTTCTGGTCCGGGTCCATTCTGAATGTCTGACCGGAGATGTCTTTGGCTCCGCCCGCTGCGATTGCGGACTCCAGCTCAATGCGGCAATGAAAATGATTGATCAGGAAGGATGCGGCATTGTCCTTTATATGCGGCAGGAAGGTCGCGGCATCGGACTCGTTAATAAATTAAGAGCCTATTGCCTGCAGGACGATGAGGGGGTTGATACGGTTGAAGCCAACCATCGTCTTGGGTTTAAGAGTGATCTTCGCGACTACGGCATTGGCGCTCAAATTCTTCGTGACCTTGGGGTCAAAAAGATGGCAATCTTGACCAATAATCCGAAAAAAATTGTCGGTCTCGAGGGGTATGGGATCGAGGTTGTTGAAAGATTACCATTAGAGATGCCGTCCAACAAAGAAAATAAGGAATATCTGATGTGCAAGCGTGATCGGATGGGACATCTTATGGCCGTCGATGATTAACATAATTTCAGGTGAGTGAAAATGGCAAATTTTATTGAAGGGAATCTCAATGCACAGGGTAAGAAATTTGCGATAGTTGTCGCAAGATGGAATTCTTTTCTGAGCGAGAGACTGTTGGAAGGTGCTCTGGATGGTCTGGTCCGTTCCGGCGCGGCCGCTGATGATATCGATGTGGTGAGGGTTCCCGGCGCATTTGAAATCCCCCTGATCGCCAAAAGACTGGCCGGAGCGCAGAAATATAATGCGGTCATTGTGTTAGGTGTTGTCATCCGGGGTGCCACCCCGCACTTTGAGGTTGTGGTTAACGAGGTCTCCAAAGGAACAGCTCAGGCTGGTCTGGAAACCGGGGTCCCGGTGCTGTTTGGGGTGTTAACCACCGAAACCATCGAGCAGGCGATCGAACGTAGTGGCACGAAAGCGGGTAATAAAGGCGCCGATGTTGCCATTGCCGCTATAGAAATGGCTAACTTGATCGACCAGCTGAACTGATCTCAGCGCATCTTTGAGGGGCAGTGTAGCTCAGCTGGCCGCATTGAAATTTCGGGGCAGAGAGCAGGGAAAACCTGCTGGCAACTGCCCCTTTTTTGTTGATTATCAATGGTAATAAAACGTTATGGGTACGCGTCGAATATCGCGTGAGGCAGCACTGCAGTTTCTCTATCAGGAAGATTTCACTATCGGCCCCGAACAGCAATTTGGCTATGATCTGGCAGAAAGGTTTGATCTCTTCTGCACCCTTTTTCAGGTGAACAAGAAGGCGCGGTCATATGCACTCCGCTTATTGCAGGGAATCACTGCTCATCTTGGCCAAATTGATCGGTTGATCGCGGATGCGGCAAGCAATTGGCGCCTGGTCCGTATCGCTGCAACCGACAGAAACCTGCTTCGCATCGCTATTTTGGAAATGCTTGAAATGGACGATGTCCCGCCGCAGGTGGCTATTAATGAAGCGGTCGAGATTGCCAAGCGTTTCGCCGGAGATGATTCCCCAAAATTCATTAATGGCGTGCTGGACGCCGTCCGAACCACTCTCGATGCCGGATGATAGTGTGCAACTTGGCCTCTTCTTGCAATTCTTGTCAATTCCGAGTACATCTTTTGGCCGGAACACTCACCAAAATTGCACCTTCAGGAATGGCTCAGCTTCATGGCACAAACTCAAAATAACTCGACACCCAAACCGGGGCTCAAGCAGGAGGCCCTTGCCGTCCTCGGGATATTTGTTTCCCTCTTTCTCTATCTCAGTCTTATTTCCTTTTCGCTGAAAACCAGTGGGAACTGGTGCGGCGAAATGGGCACCTTCATTGCCCGGAGCCTCATTGGCTTCACCGGCTGGGGCGCGTATCTGTTGCCGGCCCTGTTGCTGTGGTCTTCCTTTCTTTTTTTCAGTCCGAGAATGTCGTTCCAGCGCTTGCCGCAGGTGGTAGCCGGGTTGACTGGTGCGATCATCTCTTTTTGCGGCATGCTTTCATCATTGAGTATCAAGGATCCTGCTTTCCTTGACGCGGGCGGTTTTTTAGGAAAAACCGGTTTTACCCTGCTGTCTTCCGCTGTCGGTCATGGTGGAACGGTGCTTGTTTTTTTGATGGTTTTTCTCATTTCTCTGATGCTTTCCAGTCAGTTTTCTCCCTATCAACTGATGGCAGCTTTGAAGAGGCTGTTTTTTCGCTGTATCAAATGGGTTTTCGAACTGTTCGAAAATGATCAGATGAAAACCCGTGAAAGAAAACAGCCAAGACCAGATGGGACGTCCATCAAGATTTTCGAAAAACAAGACCAACCCCTACTTGCAGCCCAGGTTTTGCAGACGGTTGCTGTACCCGAGGTCAAAGCACCGACACGGGCGGCTAAGGAAGCAGATGCTGATGACGAATTCGCTGCAAAGCCGATTGCCAGGGGGGACTGGAAACTGCCGCCACTGTCATTGCTCAGTAAAAGCGATAAGGTACAGGAAAAAATTGATAATGAAGTGTATTATAAACTCTCAAAGCAACTCGAACAGAAGTTGAAAAACTTTGGTGTCTCGGGAAAAGTTGTCGGTATCTCACCGGGCCCGGTGGTAACCACTTATGAATATTCCCCTGCTCCAGGTGTGAAAATCAATAAAATTGCCGGTCTCGCCGATGACCTGGCCCTGGGTCTCAAGGCACAGTCGGTCCGGGTTGTCGGTTCTGTTCCCGGCAAAGCGGCACTTGGCATTGAGATACCCAACGAGATTCGTCAGATTGTCTATATTCGTGAGCTCATCGGCACGGAGAAATATCGAGCCAACTCGCATAAACTAACGATTGCTCTCGGTCTTGATGTGATCGGCAATCTGGCCATGGCTAATCTGGCCAAAATGCCCCATCTGCTGATCGCCGGGGCCACCGGCGCGGGCAAGAGTGTCGGCATCAACACTATCATCGCGTCCATATTATATAATGCGACCCCGCAGGAAGTACGCTTTCTTATGGTTGATCCAAAGCGTATCGAGCTTTCCGGCTATGAAGGCATACCGCATCTGCTGCATCCGGTAGTCGTCGATCCTAAACTGGCTTCAAGGGCGCTAAACTGGGCTGTCAGGGAGATGGAGCGGCGATATCGCCTTCTTGAGGAGGCTCGTGTTAAAAGTTTCGATTCCTACAATGAAACAAACGAAGAGAAACTGCCTTATATAGTTGTGATTGTCGATGAGTTAGCTGATCTGATGATGGTCGCCTCAAAGGATGTCGAAGCGGCGATAGCCCGTCTCGCCCAAATGGCCAGAGCTGCCGGTATTCATTTGATTCTCGCCACCCAGCGACCATCGGTCGATGTCCTCACCGGTCTTATCAAGGCCAACTTTCCCACCAGGATTTCTTTCAAGGTGTCCTCAAAAATCGATTCCAGGACCATCCTCGATGCCTCCGGTGCTGAACATCTTCTCGGATCAGGAGATATGCTGTTTCTGGCCCCCGGTACCGCCAATATTAAACGTATTCATGGTGCCTATATCTCGGAAAAAGAGACTGCCGATATTGTCGAATTCTGGAAGAGGCAGGGGAGTTCCAGCTATGATGAGGCGGTGATGCAGGAGATCGAAAAAGAACCGAATGGGATGAATGATGATAATGATGATGATTTTGACGATCGCTACGACGAGGCGGTGGCGTTGGTCACCGAGGCCGGTCAGGCTTCCATATCCATGGTGCAGAGAAGGTTGCGGGTGGGCTATAACCGGGCTGCACGGATGATTGAAATGATGGAAAAAGAGGGAATCGTCGGGCCGGCGGATGGGGCGAAACCGCGTGAGGTTATTGTGCGCAATGACTACACTTAGGCATAATTGGGGGATTGTTGAATTTTCTTGACAATTACCAGGCAACCTAATATAAAAAGTTCTCGAGAAAAATGAGTAGTCATTCAGTGAAAACCAAATAAGTTGTTCCCAGTCTAAACGAAATTATGTGAAGTGTTACTTGGTTACCCGGTGTAAAGTTGATTCCGGGAAACGAAGGGATTTTTTTAGTAGGACAAAGTTTAAGTGGGCCCTGTCGGTTCAGGGTTACAACAGTTAATACAAAACTGAGGAGGTAGTTGAATGCCAAGTTATGTAGATCCTGCCAAATGTGATGGCTGCAAAGGTGGAGACAAAACGGCGTGCATGTACATCTGTCCCAACGACTTGATGGTTTTAAATGTTGAGGCGATGCTGGCGTACAATCAAGAGCCGGATGCGTGCTGGGAATGTTATTCCTGCGTCAAGATCTGCCCGCAAGGTGCAATTTTCGTACGTGGTTATGATGACTTCGTACCAATGGGCGGTCAGGTTCATCCAATGAGATCTTCTGATTCCATTATGTGGACTGTCAAGTTCCGTAATGGCAACATGAAGCGTTTCAAGTTTCCTATTCGGACCACTGCTGAAGGTGCTGCCAATGCTTATGCCGGCCAGAAAGGTGCGAGCCTCGATGACGAATGTCTGCTTCTCGAGTCCAACCTTCCTATGCCTAAATTGAGCTGAGTTAGAAACTTTATAACGACAAAATCTTTATTGTAAGGAGATTTGAAAATGGCATTACCAAATAAACCAAAAGGTGAACTCAAAGCCGTAGTGAACCCAGAGGTGGTGGAGCATGATGTTGATTGTCTCATCATCGGTGGCGGTATGGCTGCTTGTGGAACTGCTTTTGAAATCAAAAAGTGGGCCCCCGAAGGCATGAAAATTGTTCTCGTTGATAAAGCATCTCTTGAGCGTTCCGGTGCTGTTGCTCAAGGGTCTGTCGGCTATCAACACCTATATCGGTGAGAATCCGATTGAGAGCTATGTAAAAATGGTTCGTAACGACCTGATGGGCGTTATCCGTGAAGATCTGGTCTATGACTGTGGTCGTCACGTTGATGAGTCTGTGAAGCTTTTCGAAGAATGGGGCCTCCCAGTCTGGAAAAAAGATGCCGATGGTGAAAACCTTGACGGCGCCAAGCCCGCTAAGACCCTGCGTGAAGGCGGCCAGCCAGTACGTACCGGTAAAGTGGCAGATCATGATCAACGGTGAGTCCTACAAGCCAATCGTTGCTGAGCCTGCAGCGAGTGCTCTTGGTGCCGAAAATATCATGGAGCGTATCTTTATTGTTAAGCTTCTCCTTGATAAAAACAAGCCGAATCAGATCGCTGGTGCTGCTGGTTTCTCCACCCGTGAGAACAAAGTACACGTTTTCCGTTGCAAGACTGCAATGGTTGCCTGTGGTGGTGCGGTTAATATTTTCCGTCCACGTTCAACTGGTGAAGGTAAAGGTCGTGCCTGGTATCCAGTATGGAATGCTGGTTCCACCTACACCATGTGTGCTCAGGTTGGTGCTACCCTGACCATGATGGAAAACCGTTTCACCCCAGCCCGTTTTAAAGATGGTTACGGTCCTGTCGGCGCTTGGTTCCTGCTGTTCAAAGCAAAAGTACAGAACGGCCTTGGTGAGTTCTATGCCAACAGCGATGCAGTAAAAGACGAGCTTGAGAAATTCATGCCTTATGGTGCTTCTCCGGTTACTCCTACCTGTCTGCGTAATCACTTGATGATCAACGAGCTGCGTGAAGGTCGTGGCCCGATCTACATGGCTACCGACGTTGCTCTGAACGCCTTCCTTGATGATCGTAAAGCAAAAGGCATGGACGACAAATCATTGAAGAAGTTCTGGAAGCATCTCGAGTCTGAGGCCTGGGAAGATTTCCTCGATATGTCTGTCGGTCAGGCTGGTCTCTGGGCCGGTGCGAACGTTGAACCTGAGAAAATCGGTTCTGAGATTATGCCGACTGAACCCTACATGCTTGGTTCTCACTCAGGCTGCTGTGGTATCTGGACTTCTGGTCCGGAAGAATCATGGGTACCTGATGTAAAAAATGACTCACGTGTGCATAAGTACAAGTGGGGCTACAACCGTATGACCACGGTTGACGGTCTCTTCACTGCTGGTGATGGTGTTGGTGCTTCCGGTCATAAGTTCTCTTCCGGTTCCCATGCTGAAGGTCGTATTGCTGCCAAGCAGATGGTTAAATTCTGCCGCGATAACGATTTCAAACCTGAGTTGAAGCAGACTGCCCAGGAAATCGCCGATGAGATCTATGCACCAGTTAAACTCTATGAGGAGTTCAAAGGCGCCTCTACTGCTGCCGATGTCAATCCTAACTACTGCAAGCCTGCAGGTCTGATGATGCGTCTCATGAAAGCCACTGACGAATATGGTGGTGGTGTTGCGACTTATTATATGACCTCCGGCAAACTGCTCAATATCTGTCTGGATCTTCTCAAACTTCTTCGTGAAGATGCTGCGAAGATGGCTGCCGGCGATCTGCATGAGCTGCTCCGTTGCTGGGAGAACTATCATCGTATCTGGTGTGTTGAGACCCATATTCGTCACATCGAGTTCCGTAAAGAATCCCGTTACCCAGGATTCTACTACAGATCAGATTTCCCGACCTGTGATGACGAGAACTGGAAGTGTTTCGTTAACTCTACTTTCAATCCTGAGACTCAGGAATGGAAGTGTGAGAAAGTTGAATGTCTCAATATCTTCCCAACCGATCCTTGGCTGTAATAGCTGGGGATGCAGTTGAGCTGATGTAAAGAAAATCTCCAGGGGTCTTTGACTCCTGGAGATTTTTTAGTGTTCAGGTGAACGTTCTCCACCACCGAATAATGTGAGACTACTGCTTTTAAGACTGTTTGCAGCACAGTAAATTTACCATTTTCAGATTCTCCGCTGTACGCTTTGTGAGCGGCCTTTTTGGTTTATGTCGGCAAGAGATTCTTGCAACTCTTGCCGACATAAGCTAAAAAACTTTTATGAAGTTTTACGGCTGTCCCTCTGTGTTTAATAGTTGTCATTTTTTGTGCTTTTCTAAGTAGAATGAGCATCTGCTAAAGATGATGATAGTACAATATTTTAAGAGCAATTATGGAGGTTAGGTATGACTGACGAGCAAGGCACTTCTGGTGCAGTATTGGTCGTAGGCGGGGGCATCAGTGGATTGACTGCTGCTCTGGAGACCGCTGAAGTCGGAAATGATGTGTTTATTGTTGAAAAAAGTGCATCTTTTGGCGGACGCGTAGCGCAGTTAAATGAATATTTTCCGAAATTATGTCCCCCCTCCTGTGGGCTGGAGATCAATTTCCGGCGAGTGAGGGACAACCGTAAGATCCGAACGTACACAATGACCACCGTGAAATCTGTGAGTGGCGGTCCGGGCAATTATGAAGTTACCCTTGAGACAGCTCCACGGTACGTTAACAGCAATTGTACCGCCTGTGGTGACTGTGCAGTTGCTTGTCCCGATGAGATCGATAATGAGTTTAACTTCGGCATGAACAAATCGAAGGCTGCCTATCTTCCCCATGAAATGGCCTTTCCGAGAAGATATGTCATCAATAAGGCCGGTTTGAGTGGGGCTGGTGCCAAAGCGGTTAAAGAAGCCTGCAAGTATAATGCAGTTGATCTGGATATGCAGACCGAGACCTGCACAATCAACGTGGCCTCAATTATCTGGGCTACCGGCTGGACACCCTATGAGCCGACCAAGATGGAAAATCTCAAGTTTGGTCAATCAAAAGCGATTGTTACCAATATGATGATTGAGCGCATGGCAGCTCCAAGTGGACCAACTGGTGGAAAGATTGTCCGACCTGGTGATGAAAAAGAAATTGAATCCATCGCCTTTGTCCAATGTGCCGGCTCGCGCGACGAAAATCATCTGGAATATTGTTCTCATATCTGTTGTATGGCGACATTTAAACAGATGACTTACGTGCGTAAGCAGTATCCTGATGCGAAGATCTATGTCTTCTACATTGATCTGAGAACTCCTGGAAAATATGAAAAATTCCGTGAAGTTCGTATGGCCGACGAAAATGCCGTTTTCATTAAGGGCAAAGTTGCAGAAATAATCCCGGAAGCTGATGGTGGTGTCTCAGTTGTTGCTGAAAATGCTGTTACCGCTGAAAAGATTACCCAAAAAGTCGACATGGCCGTTCTGGCGACTGGAATGCAGCCTTCACTTGGCTTGCAGGGTGCACCAACTGCTCTGTCGATGGATAGCAGTGGTTTTGTCATTTCAGACTTTGATAAAGCTATGATAGCAGCAGGTTGTGCAAAGAAAGCCGCGGATGTTGTTACCTGTACTCAATCTTCAACTGCAGCTGCCTTAAAGGCAATTCAGGTTTCCAGGAGGTAAATATCGATGGATAAGAAATATTGCGCTTATATTTGTGCCGGTTGTGGCATTGGCGATGCGCTTGACCTTGAGGCTCTCGCCGGAGTTGTTACTGGTGAGATGTCCATGGAGTGCAAAACGTCTGCGTGCCTCTGTGGACCCGAGGGTCGTAGCCTGATTGAAAAGGATATCGCCGGCGGGATCAATACCGTTGTCGTCGGAGCCTGTTCTCCCCGCGTTATGACCCAGGAGTTCGATTTTGGCAAAGATAAAATTACTGTGCGGGCGAATCTCAGGGAACAGGTAGTATGGTCAGAGGTGAAACCAGCCGAAGGTGAGGAACCTCACAGTGAAGCTGCTGAATTTTTGCAGGAGACGGCCGGTGACTATATGCGGATGGCCTGTACTCGCGCTAAGAAAACTGAGCCTGCCGATCCCTACAAGCTGGAAGCTATTAATAAGACTATTCTCGTTATGGGTGGGGGACTTGCCGGACTCACCGCAGCCAAAGAAGCTGCAGCCGCCGGATACAATGTCATTCTCACTGAAAAAGAAGAAAAACTTGGCGGTAAAGCTGTTGGCTGGCGAAAAAGCTTTCCAACCAAAGCACCTTGGACAGATTTGGAAGAAAATCCAATTCATACGCTTATTGCCGAGGTTGAAGCAAATAGCAAAATCACCGTTAAGACTGGTGTTGAAGTCGCGCGTATTACTGGTTCTCCAGGGGATTTCGGGATTAGTTTCAAGGCCGCCGGTTCCCAAAACGAATGGGATGCTCCGGCAAAAGTAACTACTGAGGAGGCTGATCTGATCAGCAAAGGGGAGAAAGAAGATCCCAATGTTGGTCTTATGAAGTACACCAAGCTCAACCCCGACGCTGTTATGGTTGGTGCCGTCGTCCTGGCGACCGGCTGGAAGCCCGCCGATGTCTCGCAGTACGAGCATCTTGGTTACGGTAAAGTAAAAAATGTTGTGACCAATGCCGAGTTTGAAAAAATGGCTAAGGAGGGAAAGGTTCCTGCAAATGTCGCTTTTATCCAGAGCCCAGGCGGCAAGGATGACGACAAGGATTTCCCCTACTGCAACTCGGTTACTTCTATGGTCGCCCTGAAGCAGGCCCAGTATGTCTGTGAGGATAATGCCGAAGGTAAGGCCTATATTCTTTATCAGCATATGCGAACTCCAGGTCATATGGAGTTGTTTTATAAAAATGCCCAGCTCAATGATGGTATTTTCATGACGAAAGGCAATGTCATGAAGGTAGAAGAGAACGGTGGTAGTCTTGCGGTTGCAGTAGAAGATACCCTGTTGGGCGAGAATATAAATCTTAATGTGGACATGGTCGTTCTTGCTGCCGGTATGGAGCCGACCACTCTTCATGAAAAGAGCATTAATCTGGCCTATCGACAGGGACCGGGTTTTAACGATCTCGATCTGTTCGATGGCTATGCAGATTCGCATTTTATCTGCTTTCCCTATGAAACTCGGCGTACCGGTGTATATGCCTGTGGTGGTGTGCGCAAAGCTGAAACGATGGAAGAAGCCGTGGATGATGCGACCGGTGCCGCATTAAAAGCCATTCAGTGTATCGAATCGGTCGATCGTGGCGTGTCCGTTCATCCACGTTCCGGTGATGCCACCTATCCCGAATTCTTCATGCAGCGATGTACCCAGTGCAAACGCTGCACTGAGGAATGTCCATTCGGCGCACTCGATGATGATGATAAAGGAACACCGCTGCCCAATCCGACTCGATGTCGACGTTGCGGTACCTGCATGGGTGCTTGTCCTGAGCGAATTATCGGCTTCAAGGATTACAACATCGATCTTATCGGTTCCATGATTAAATCGATCGATGTTCCGGAAGACGATGAAGATAGATTACGAATCCTTGTCCTGGTATGTGAAAACGATGCTTATCCTGCCCTTGATATGGCAGGGATGAAGCGCAACGGCATCAGTCATATGGTTCGTTTTATTCCGGTTCGTTGTCTTGGTTCCGTCAATATGGCCTGGATCAGGGATGCACTCTCTGCCGGTTTGGATGGTGCCATGCTGCTGGGTTGTACCTATGGTGACGACTATCAATGTCATTTTGTCAAAGGTTCGGAAATTGCCAACAAGCGTATGGAAAATATCGGTGATACCCTGTCGACTCTTGGCCTTGAGCCGGAACGATGTGCTGCAAATCAGGTAGCTATCACTGATTACGATAAAATCCCGCAGATTATTAATGATTTCGTAGAAGAAATTGTTGAGATGGGACCGAATCCATTCAAGGGTTTCTAAGCTGTTTTATCATCATGACTCTGCAGGCGGAGTATTTCTGTTGCGGGTCATTTCAGCCGGTAGAACGGCCGATTTTGATTGAATGATTTTCATTGATACTATGCAGGAGGAACAAATGAATGTTCAACCCGATTTAGAGTTTATAAAATCCTTGAAGGAGGCGGGGGGAGATACACTGAAAAAGTGTTATCAGTGTGCAACCTGTTCGGTAATGTGTCCTCTGTCCAAAGATGGCAAACCATTTCCCAGAAAAGAAATGATCTGGTCCCAATGGGGCATGAAAGAAAAATTAGTCACTGATCCTGATGTATTTCTTTGTCATCAGTGTGGTGATTGTACGGCAAACTGTCCGCGAGGTGCAAAGCCGGGTGATGTCCTCGGTGCTATCCGGGCCTATGCCTATACCTTTTACGGCTGGCCGGCGCCTCTCGCCAAGCTTGCTTCAAGTGCCAAAGGTCTGCCGGTACTGATAGGTATTCCGGTAGTGGTGATTTTTATCATGTGGCTGCTGTCCGGGGCGATGCATATTCCGACCAAAGAAGAGTTCGCCAGTCATGGTTACCAGCAGTTTTTCGGTACCTGGGATTTTTACTGGTATGCCAAAAATATCTTCTTTATTGTTCTCATCATGGTGCCGTCTTTAGGTCTTGGACTGTTTTCAGCGATTCAGGGGCATCAGCAAAATGTGGAAGACCATGAGTGCAGAAGCCGGACTCAATAAAGATTATCGGCCTTCGGTTGTTCAATTTGTCAAGGAATTTCTCTGGCCATCTGTTGTTGAGATAGTCAAGCATTCACGATTTCGTGAGTGTACTGTAAATGTAGACAGAGTCCGTGGTCATCTGCCGCTCATGCTCGCATTTATCGGTTTATTCATTGTAACCTGCTGGTCTCTCTTGAAAAACGATGTCCTTGGTCTTATATGGCCGTCTCTGCATGGACCTCTGCCGTTGACCGATCCCTTTAAGATTCTGGCCAATGTATCGGCAATTGCCCTGTTGTTTGGTATCGCGGTACTGTGGAGCAATAGAAAAAAAGCTGAAGTTGAACAGAACACTCAGGTAACTTTTTATGACTGGTTTCTCATCTGGGAGATCACCGCTGTCGGTGTCACCGGACTTGGTGCGGAATTGCTGCGCTGGGCTGGTATGCCGGTATTGGGATACATTGTATACTTTCTGCATCTGGTATCCATTATGATGCTGTTTTTGTATCTGCCTTACACCAAATTTGCTCACCTGATCTACAGGACCGGTGCCTACACTTTTGAGAAATATCGCGAAAGTGTCTATGCCAAAAATTGAGGCATAAAATTCCGTAGTCGCCTGAATTACACAGCAGGCTCTTTGTTAATAAAAAGGCCGAGTCACTGGACTCGGCCTTTTTATTTATACCTTCTGTTTTTGTGAGTTCATCCTCATGACAGGGAAGTAAAAAAGTCAAAAAAATAAAATTAGAGGTTGATTAAAAATTTTGAAATGAGTATATTCTCCGGTCTTGTAAGCTGGCGTAGCTCAATGGTAGAGCTCCTCACTTGTAATGAGGTTGTTGTGGGTTCAAGTCCTATCGCCAGCTCCATTAGAAATATCACTTTACAAAGTAGCTGTTAAAGTTTAAAGAATGTCAGTCTAATTCAGACGTTCTCCCATGGAGGGGTTCCCGAGTGGCCAAAGGGAACAGACTGTAAATCTGTCGGCTCAGCCTTCGGAGGTTCGAATCCTCCCCCCTCCACCACTCGTATACTTTGTGAAGTAGCTGATATCCTGAGCGGGAATAGCTCAATTGGTAGAGCATCAGCCTTCCAAGCTGAGGGTTGCGAGTTCGAGTCTCGTTTCCCGCTCCAAAGTTAGTTCTTGTATGCTGCAAAAAAGGCCCACGTAGCTCAGTTGGTAGAGCGCATCCTTGGTAAGGATGAGGTCACCGGTTCGACTCCGGTCGTGGGCTCCATGCATGAGTAACAATCTGAAAATTTTTCAACGGCCTGAGGAGACAAGGAAATGTCAAAGAAAAAATTTGAAAGGACTAAACCGCACGTCAATGTAGGTACCGTCGGACATATTGACCATGGTAAAACGACACTGACCGCTGCAATTACTCGGGTCTTATCTCTTAAAGGTCAGGCCCAGTTCACTGACTTCAGCGAGATCGATAAAGCACCGGAAGAAAAGGAGCGTGGCATCACCATCGCCACCGCCCATGTGGAATATGAGACAACGAAACGTCACTATGCCCATGTTGACTGCCCTGGTCACGCCGACTATATCAAGAACATGATCACCGGAGCGGCGCAGATGGATGGGGCGATTCTGGTTGTTGCGGCTACCGACGGCGCCATGCCGCAGACCAGGGAGCATATCCTTCTGGCCCGTCAGGTTGGTGTTCCTTCGATTGTCGTGTTCCTTAACAAGTGCGATATGGTCGATGACGAAGAGCTTATCGAGCTGGTAGAGATGGAGCTTCGTGAGCTGCTTGACAAGTATGATTTTCCCGGCGACGATGTTCCTTTTGTCAAGGGATCCGCCCTGCAGGCACTGGAGAATCCGGAAGATGAGGCCAAGGCGAAATGCATCTGGGATTTGATGGAGGCTATTGACTCCTATATTCCTGAGCCCAAGCGTGAAGTTGACAAGCCATTTCTGATGCCGGTAGAGGATGTTTTTTCTATCTCCGGTCGTGGAACTGTTGCAACCGGCCGTATTGAGCGCGGGGTGGTCCATGTTGGTGACGAGCTGGAAATCGTTGGTATCCGCGACACCCAGAAAACCACCTGCACCGGCGTTGAGATGTTTCGTAAGCTGCTCGATGAAGGCCAGGCGGGTGATAATATCGGCGCGCTGCTGCGCGGCGTCAAGCGTGAGGAGATTGAGCGTGGTCAGGTTCTTGCCGCTCCGAAATCGATTACCCCGCACACCAAGTTCAATGCCGAGTGCTATATCCTTGGTAAAGACGAGGGTGGCCGTCATACCCCGTTCTTTAACGGGTATCGTCCCCAGTTTTATTTCCGGACGACTGACGTAACCGGCGTTGTCACTCTCGCCGAGGGAGTTGAGATGGTAATGCCCGGGGACAATATCACTGCAGCGGTCGAGCTGATCACGCCGATTGCCATGGATGTCGGTCTTCGATTTGCCATCCGTGAAGGTGGGCGAACTGTCGGTGCCGGTGTTATCAGTGAAATTATTGCTTAATAAGATAGTTTAATGATATTGCCCTCATTTCTGACCGAATTAAATGAGGTCGATTTTTCATATGGGAAGATTCAATGAGAGATACCGTAACTCTTGCATGTGGTACATGCAAACGTCGCAATTATACAACGACAAAAAATAAGAAAAACACTCCCAATAAATTGGAATTCAGTAAGTTTTGTCCATTTTGTCGGGCTCATACACCGCATAAAGAAACCAAATAGGTTTTTTGCAGGCCAGTAGCTCTAATTGGTAGAGCGCCGGACTCCAAATCCGGATGTTGGGGGTTCGAGTCCCTCCTGGCCTGCCAGTTTTGACTGTTGGTGCCTATATTTCTTCAAACAACTCGGTTCTTTCTATAGAGTGAGTGTTGTAACGGTATGGAGGTTCTGTTGCTATGGCAGCAAGCACAAAATCAAAAAAGAGTAGTCCTGTGAAGGCCGAAAAACCCTCATCGTTCTCACCGTCTCAAATTAAGAAATTTGTCGAAGAGGTAAAAGTAGAGTTTTTAAAGATTGTCTGGCCGGATAAGAAAATGACTCTTGGGCTTACGGGGGTAGTGGTGGTTTTGACGATTGTAATTTCAATTTACCTCGGCTCTGTGGACCTGCTTCTCGGCAAACTTGTCGCATCTTTTTTGCGATAACCGGTTGGGAAGGTCATAATCAATTACCTAACGGGTTGCTACGATATCGTAACTCGGCATCTCCATAATAAATAATTTCTGGATCACATGGCAAGACAATGGTACATACTCCAGGTCCATTCGGGATTTGAGGACAAGGTTAAGGCAACTCTCGAAGAAAGGATTCGAAAAGACGGATTAGAGGAATTTTTTGGCGAAATACTCGTCCCAACGGAACAGGTTGTTGAGATGATCAAGGGCTCAAGAAAGACCTCCTCTCGCCGATTTTTCCCAGGATATATGCTGGTCAGTATGGATCTCAATGATGAGACCTGGCATACAATTCACGATAATATGCCGCGAGTGGTCGGCTTTGTCGGCGATGACCGGGATCCAATTCCTTTATCTGATGTCGATGCGGCCAAGATTATAGGCAGGATTCAGGATGGATCGGAACGCCCGCGTCCCAAGGTGGTCTTTGATATCGGCGAAGTGGTACGAGTGGTTGATGGTCCTTTTGCTAATTTTCAGGGTGTGGTTGATGAAGTTTTCCCGGAAAAAGGGCGGGTACGGGTTATGGTGTCGATTTTTGGAAGAGAGACTCCGGTCGAGTTGGAATTCGTCCAGGTTACCAATACATAAATTAGAATCTTGATTGTTGTAACTTCCTGGGGCAGTAGGCGAATTTCAATTTACCCGGAAGTATCTGAAAAATAGTTAGTGGAGTGAAATAATGGCCAAAAAAGAAACGGCGTATATCAAGCTGCAAATCCCAGCTGGTAAAGCCAACCCTTCACCGCCTGTCGGTCCGGCACTCGGACAGCATGGCGTGAATATCATGGAGTTTTGCAAAAACTTCAATGCAAAGACCCAGTCAATGGGGGACACTATTGTTCCCGTTGTTATCACTGTTTATCAGGATCGCTCGTTCAGTTATATTACCAAGACACCTCCTGCCTCTGTCCTGCTTTTAAAAGCAGCAGGCCTGAAAAAGGGTTCTGGTAATCCAAAAGCTGACCGTGTGGCGGAGATAGGCCGGGATAAAATTCGGGAGATTGCTGAATTGAAGATGCCTGATCTGAATGCCTATGACGTGGAAAGCGCCATGCGTATTATTGAAGGCACCGCACGAAGTGCCGGAATTACTGTTGTCGATTAATTAAGTCTAATTTTAAAACACTGCTGCTAAGACGATTTGCATCTTAGAGAGGTAGGAGGCTGATATGCCGAAACATGGAAAAGTATTCCGAAAGATAGCTCAAGGAATTGATCGTACCGTTTTAAAAGAAGTCGACGAGGGGATCGAAATTGTTCTCAAGTCGGCCTATGCCAAGTTTGATGAAACTTTTGATGTAGCAATGAAACTTGGCGTCGATCCTCGCCATGCCGACCAGATGATCCGTTCCTCGGTCAGCCTGCCTCATGGCACCGGTAAAGTGACCAGGGTCCTGGTCTTTGCCAAAGGCCCAAAGGAAGCTGAGGCTCTCGAGGCCGGAGCTGACTATGTCGGTGGCGATGATTTAGTAGAAAAAATAAAAGAAGGGTGGTTGGAATTCGATAAGACCGTAGCCACTCCCGATATGATGGGAGTCGTTGGTAAAATTGGTCGAATTCTCGGACCGCGCAATCTGATGCCCAATGCTAAACTTGGTACCGTAACCATGGATGTCGGCAATATAGTTCGCGACATCAAAGGTGGTAAGGTTGACTTCAGGGTGGACAAGGCTGGTATTGTTCATGCCGGCATCGGAAAGATCTCTTTTGGGAAAGAAAAGCTGGCGGAAAATTTGATTGCATTTATCCAGAGACTTATTCAGCTCAAGCCATCAACCAGTAAGGGGGTTTATTTGCGCTCCATCACCATCTCTTCTACTATGGGACCCGGGGTAAAACTCGATCCGTTAGCAGTAAGGGCCTTGGCCAAATAATTTTTTTTGTTAATTGCCGGACTTGTTTCTCCAAAAGGCCGGCAATGTGTTTAGTCGAAGACAGCGGGCACTGTATGTTTAATCGTGTTGATCACGACCTGCCGAGACGAAAAAGGCTGAATATAAAAGTATTCTGAGTTCGAATTTTATTCTCTGCCGGTCTTGAAAAGTGCGTATCTGCTGTTTCGAACATTGTTCACATTAACCAAGGAGGAGTACTTTGAATCGTGATGATAAGTTAGCAGTTGTCTCGGCATTGAACGACTCGTTCAACCGAGCCAATTTCGCGGTTGTCGCTGACTATTGTGGTTTAAAGGTTTCTGAATTGCAGAAAATTCGTATTGAATTGAAAAACTGCAATTCTGAAATCCGAGTAGCCAAAAATACTCTCCTGAAAAGAGCAGTTACGGATACCGGGAATAGTGTGCTCAGTGATAGTTTCACTGGAACCACTGCGGTTGTTATGGGATACGCAGATCCAGTTGCCCCTGCCAAGGTGGTAGCTAAATTTGCCGATGACCATAAAAAGTTCATAATTCGTTGTGCAGCTCTTGATGGAGAAAAAATCGGAGTGGAGGAGCTTATTGCTCTATCCAAACTTCCAAGCAAGGAAGTTTTGCTGGGCCAGTTGTTATCTACCTGGAAGAATGTGCCGACCGGCCTTGTTCAGGTGCTTACTGGTGTGCCACGCTCCTTTGTCTACACTTTACAGGCCATCAAGGACCAGAAAGAAGCCGCAAATAATTAACATTCTTTTTCAGAAAACTATTATTCAATACTAAAAGAGGTAACATACCATGGCAGTAACCAAAGAAGAAGTAATCGATTTCATTGCTAATATGTCTGTTCTTGAACTCTCTGAACTCATCAAGGAATTCGAGGAAAAATTTGGTGTTTCTGCAGCCGCTCCGGTTGCTGTAGCCGCAGCAGGTGGCGGTGCCGTTGCTGATGCACCGGTTGAAGAGAAAACCGAGTTTGATGTTATTCTGGCCACTGTCGGCAGCGAAAAGATCAAGGTTATCAAAGAAGTTCGCGCTGTGACTGGTCTCGGCCTGAAAGAGGCAAAGACCCTGGTCGAATCTGCACCTGCTCCTTTGAAAGAAGCCACAACCAAAGAAGATGCTGCAGAAATTAAAGCAAAAATCGAAGCGGTTGGAGCAACTGTTGAGATTAAGTAATTGATTTTGCAAGTAGTTGTTCGTTATAAGAACAACCCACCTTGATATCAACACGCTACGAGCTTGGCATCGTGGCGTGTTGTGTTTTGTAGCGAATCTATTGTTTTACAATAATTGAGATATCAGGTGGTTCCGCACTAGGCGTGGAGCTGATTTGTCGTTTAAATGAAAATTGCACAAAAGGAATGATACTATGCTTGAAAATAATGCTTATGTTTTTCCTGGCGATACTCAGAACATCGACGGTCAATATTTTTCAGTGTTTTGTAGCTACAGTGACCATCCAGAACCTCCCCAACCCAAGTATTAGCCTGTAGGACACCATTTCTGAGCAGTAAATTCAAATCATCTAGTTAGATTCATAGGCAATTTCGAGGAAAAAATATGGAAAGAGTGAGAAAGAACTTTGCCACGGCTGCCGCAATTCTGGAGCCACCCCATTTGATATCAATGCAACGCCTCTCTTATGAGAAATTTCTCCAGATGGATTGCGATCCTGATGAAAGAGAAGATTACGGCTTGCAGGGTATACTGCAAAATGTTTTTCCGATCAACGACTTTAACGGCATCTGTTCACTTGAATTCGTACGATATAAATTCGGCGTACCGAAATACACCATCCACGAGTGCCTGCAAAGGGGCATGACCTATGAGATTCCTCTAAAAATTGTTGTTCGTCTAATCACCTTTGATGTGGACGAAGAAACTGGTGTTCAATCTATTCGTGACATCAAGGAGCAGGAAGTTTTTCTTGGATCATTACCACTTATGACCGGCGATGGCGTCTTTGTCATCAACGGGACGGAAAGGGTTATTGTCTCCCAGTTGCAGCGATCTCCAGGCCTGTTTTACACCCATGACAACGGCAAGAGTCATTCCAGCGGTAAACTATTATACTCTGCGCGTATTATTCCGGTACGGGGGTCCTGGATAGATCTGGAATTTGATATTAAAGATATCCTCCACGTTCGAATCGATAGAAGACGTAAATTTCCAGTCACCACTTTGTTAAAGGCCCTGGGGCTAACCAGTGAAGAGTTGCTGAAGGAGTTTTACCCCACCTCCGATGTCATAAAGGACGGGGAGCATTATAAACTCGGTTTTGATTCAGAGATGATTAAGGGACAGCGACTCGAGTTTGATATCGTAAGTCCCCTAGATGGAGAAATACTTGGCAGAAAAGGCAAGAAAGTCTCGAAAGTGCTTTGTAAAAAACTTGATGCAGCCGGAATTACCCATCTGCCGGTATCAAGAGAATCATTGTTCAGCGAAATTTTGGCTGAGACTATTGTCAACAAAGAAACCGGTGAGGTTATTGCCCTCTGTAATACCGAACTGACGGAAACGCTGTTAGAAACGTTTGATACTGAAGGTATTCATGAGTTCAAGGTGTTGCACATTGACGGTGTAAAATACTCGCCATCATTCAGCAAAACCCTGGCACTGGACAGAGCGAAGACGACTGAAGAAGCGCTTATTGAAATTTATCGCCGACTCCGACCATCCAGTCCTCCGACTCGTGAAATCGCCGAGTCATTTTTTCATAACCTGTTTTTTAATCAGGATCTTTATGATTTGTCGGAAGTTGGCCGTTATAAGATTAACGCCAAACTGCACTTAGACATCGATATAACCAACCGGGCTTTAACCAAGGAAGATATTATTTGTTCTGTCCGGCATCTTGTCCGCTTAAAAGACAGCCAAGGCGGGGTGGATGATATCGATCATTTGGGCAACAGGCGGGTGCGAACGGTCGGAGAGCTGGTGGAAAACCAATATCGAATGGGTCTTGTGCGGATGGAGCGTGCTATTAAAGAGCGCATGACACTGCAGGATGTTGAGACCTTGATGCCGCACGACCTGGTAAACCCAAAACCGATCTCGGCCGCTATAAAAGAATTTTTTGGCACCAGCCAGTTGTCGCAGTTTATGGATCAGACCAATCCGCTGTCGGAAGTTACCCATAAGCGGCGCTTGAGTGCTCTTGGACCTGGTGGTTTGTCGAGAGAAAGAGCCGGTTTCGAGGTTCGTGACGTTCATCCGACGCACTATGGCCGTATCTGCCCGGTTGAAACGCCGGAGGGACCAAATATCGGTCTGATTGTATCACTGGCTACCTTTGCGCGGATCAATCCATACGGTTTTATCGAAACCCCCTATAGAAAAGTTGAAAATCGGATTGTGCTCGATGATGTAAAATATCTGAGCGCTCTGCAGGAACAGAACCAGTTTATAGCTCCTGCCCTCATTGAATCTGATAAAGAAAATCGAATTGTTCCTGATAATCTTATCGTTCGAGAAGCCGGTGAGGTTATTACCACTGTCGCTGAAAGTGTCACGTACATGGATATTGCTCCTAACCAGATGATCAGTGTTGCCGCGTCATTAGTCCCGTTTCTTGAAAACGACGATGCCAACCGTGCATTGATGGGGTCCAACATGCAGCGTCAGGCAGTACCTCTCCTGATAACTGCTGCTCCCTTGGTCGGGACGGGTATGGAGAGATATGTCGCTCGCGATTCCGGTGCGTGTCTGCTCAGTGCCGGTGATGGGGTTGTTGAAGAGGCCGATTCGAATCGTATTGTTGTCAGGTATGATGAACCCGGTACGGATGGTTTTGACACCGGTGTGGCCGTGTACCGATTGGAAAAAAATAAGAAATCTAATCAAAACACCTGTTTTAACCAACGACCAATTGTTTTGCCCGGTACCAGAGTGAAGAAGGGATTGGTGCTGGCTGACGGTCCATCCTGTGAAGCCGGTGAGCTTGCTATCGGTAAAAATGTAACCATTGCTTTTATGCCCTGGCGAGGTTTCAACTTTGAGGATTCAATTCTCATCAATGAGCGATTGCTGAAGCACGATACCTTCACCTCTGTTCATATTGAGGTGTTCGAGACCATGGCCCGGGATACCAAACTCGGTAAGGAAGAAATTACCCGGGATATTCCCAATGTGAGTGAAGAGACTCTCAGAAATCTTGATGACTCCGGTATCGTCAGGATAGGTGCTGAACTGAAAGCTGGAGATACTCTGGTTGGCAAGGTCACCCCGAAAGGGGAGACGGTTCTGTCGCCGGAAGAGAAACTTTTGCGGGCAATTTTTGGCGAAAAGGCGCAGGATGTCAAAGATTCATCGCTCAGGGTACCCCCTGGAGTCAGTGGTGTTGTCATCGATGCCAAGGTCTTCTCCCGCAAGGGAGTGGATAAGGATGAACGTTCTTTGTTGATCGAAGACCTTGAGATCGACAAACTCAATCAGGATAAAGTCGATGAACTGCGCAGTCTTAAGCGCGGTACCTGTCGTGAAATTGGCAAAATTCTTGAAGGGCGGACAGCCAAAACCGATATTGTCGACAAACAGGGTGAGGTCATCGTTAAACTCGGCAAAAAAATTGCCGCCGAGCAGGCTGAGCTGATTGGTTTTTCTCTGCTGCGTGATATCGATTTCAGTGAAAAGGCTAAATACATTGAGCAGATCGACGCGGTATATGGGCGTTATGATAAGCAGGCAAAACTCATCACTGAAAGATACGATGGCATTATCGAGAGATTGAAGAAAGGGGATGATCTTCCTCCCGGCGTGGTCAAGATGGTCAAAGTCTATGTCGCCACTAAACGAAAATTATCGGTTGGCGATAAAATGGCAGGGAGACATGGCAACAAAGGCGTTGTATCTCGATTGCTGCCGGAAGAGGATATGCCGTTTTTTGGTGACGGAACCACCGTTGATATTGTCCTTAACCCATTAGGCGTGCCCTCGCGTATGAATGTCGGCCAGGTGCTTGAGGTGCATCTGGGCTTTGCCGCCAAGAAACTGGGCGAGCAACTTGAGATCCTCGCCCGTAGTGAAGCGGCGGGCGAGATTAAGGCAAAGATGCAGGCGGTTTACTCGGCGTCCGAGTTCAAAACGCTTACCGAAGGACAGACCGATGCGGAATTAATTGAGTGGGCAAGACGGCATCAAACCGGACTGCATATGGCGACACCGGTTTTTAATGGTGCTCCCGAAGCGGCAATCAGAAGACTTCTGGTAGAGGCCGGTATTGATGAGGTCGGTCAGGTACAGCTGTACGATGGTCTGACCGGAGAGCCCTTTGCCAATAAAGTTACCGTTGGCGTCATGTACATGTTGAAATTGCATCATCTGGTTGACAACAAGATTCATGCCCGGTCAACAGGTCCATACTCTCTGGTAACCCAGCAGCCACTTGGTGGAAAAGCCCAGTTTGGTGGACAGCGACTTGGTGAGATGGAAGTCTGGGCCATGGAAGCCTATGGTGCTGCATATACGCTGAAGGAATTTTTAACGGCCAAATCCGATGATGTAGAGGGTCGAACCTTGATGTATGAGCGGATTGTCAAAGGAAATAACTTTCTGACAACAGGATTACCTGAGTCTTTTAATGTTCTGGTCAAAGAACTACAGGCCCTTTGTTTAAATATGGAACTTATTGAAGGATAAAGGAAAAACGGCATGCAATGGCAGGTGCTTCCGACCAATTGGTATCATGAAGCCGGATTCGACGCCGGATATGACCGGTACGATGCACCGCCCCAGAATTCCTTTAACACATCCTTAAATATAAGGGAGAGGTGATTTAGTGGAAGAGTTATTCAATTTTTTTCAAAAACCCAAAGCTCCGGTAAGGTTTGAAAGTGTTCAGATATCTCTAGCTTCACCCGAGAAGATCATGGATTGGTCCCATGGCGAAGTGAAAAAGCCGGAGACTATCAATTACCGAACCTTTAAGCCGGAAAGAGATGGCCTTTTTTGCGCCAAAATTTTTGGACCAGTAAAAGATTTCGAGTGTAACTGCGGCAAATATAAGCGGATGAAGCACCGAGGGGTGGTCTGCGAGAAGTGTGGCGTTGAGGTCATTCAGTCGAAGGTACGACGCGAGCGACTGGGGCATATCAAACTTGCCGCCCCGGTGGCGCATATCTGGTTTCTCAAGAGCCTGCCCAGTAAAATCGGTGCAGTTCTTGACATGACCTTGAAACAACTAGAGAAAATTCTCTATTTTGAACAATACGCGGTCATCAGCTCAGAGGTGGAATCACTGCCTGTCGGTACGCTGTTGACCGAGGAGAAATATCGAACAGCCCGCGAGGAACATGGTGCCCGCTTTACTGTCGGCATAGGAGCCGAGGCTATTCGGGAACTTCTTGCTGCTCAAGATCTGATTGCACTGTCAAAGCAGTTGCGGGAAGAGATGCTGGCAACGAACTCGCAGACCAAAAGACTGAAGCTGGGCAAGAGGCTTTTTGTTGTTGAAGCTTTTCGGGATTCCGGCAACAGACCCGAATGGATGATTTTAGAGGTCATTCCTGTGCTGCCCCCCGATCTTCGACCCCTGGTGCCCCTTGAAGGCGGCAGGTTTGCCACGTCTGATCTCAACGATTTGTATCGACGAGTCATTAACCGAAACAATCGACTGAAACGATTGCTGGAACTGGATGCCCCTGATATTATCATTCGCAATGAAAAAAGAATGCTGCAGGAAGCGGTCGATGTCCTGTTCGATAACGGTCGACGGGGCAGGGTGATTACCGGCGGCAATAAGCGGCCGCTGAAGTCGTTGTCCGATATGCTGAAAGGCAAGCAGGGGCGTTTTCGGCAAAACCTGCTGGGGAAACGGGTTGACTATTCCGGTCGTTCGGTCATCGTCGTTGGACCGCATCTCCGTTTGCACCAGTGCGGTATTCCCAAGAAAATGGCGCTTGAGCTGTTTAAGCCCTTCATCTATAACAAGCTGGAAAGAAAAGGTTTTGTCACTACCATCAAGAGTGCCAGGAAGATGGTGGAAAAAGAGGTAAAAGAGGTCTGGGACGTCCTCGACGAGGTGGTTACCGAATATCCGGTCATTCTCAACCGGGCTCCGACCCTGCACAGACTCGGCATGCAGGCTTTTGAGGCAGTGCTTATCGAGGGCAAGGCTATTCAGTTGCACCCGCTTGTCTGTATGGCCTTTAATGCCGACTTTGACGGGGACCAGATGGCGGTTCATGTGCCGCTTTCCGTTGAGGCCCAGGTGGAAGCTCGGGTTCTCATGATGTCCACCAACAACATCTTATCGCCGGCCAACGGTGAACCGGTCATTATCCCGTCGCAGGATATCGTGCTGGGGCTCTATTATATGAGCCGGGAAAGACTAAATGTTGCAGGGGAAGGTAAGGTCTTCAGCGGTGTGGAAGAGGCCATAATCGCCTACGACTACGGTGAAGTGCACCTGCAGGCCAAGGTGAAAGTGCGTAAAGCTGGTGAACTGGTTGAAACCACAATGGGTCGTATCCTGCTTGGAGAACTCTTGCCTGCCTCGGTAAAATTTGAGGAAGTCAATAGGGTTTTAACCAAAAAAGCCCTGGCAACCCTGATCGATCATACCTATCGCCATGCCGGAACGAAAGACACGGTTATTCTTGCCGATCGACTAAAAGACACCGGCTACGAATACGCCACCAGAGCAGGAATTTCTATCTGTATAAACGATATGAAAATTCCGCTTGAAAAGGAAAATTTTGTCGAAAAGGCCGAAAACGATGTCCTTGATGTCGATCAGCAGTACACTGACGGCCTTATCACGGCGGGTGAAAAATATAACAAAGTCGTCGATATCTGGTCGAAGGTAACGGAAGATGTCGCCAACGCGATGATGGATGAAATTAAGGTTGACTATGTTCGGGATAAATCCGGCAAGCTTATAGAGTCGCCCAGTTTTAACTCCATTTTTATCATGGCCGATTCCGGTGCGCGTGGTTCAAGAGACCAGATTCGCCAGTTGGCCGGAATGCGCGGCTTGATGGCCAAACCAAGTGGGGCAATCATCGAGACGCCCATTAAAGCCAACTTTCGCGAAGGTCTTGGGGTGCTGGAATATTTTATCTCCACCCATGGTGCCCGTAAGGGACTGGCGGATACTGCACTCAAAACAGCCAACTCCGGATATCTTACCAGAAGACTGGTCGATGTTGCGCAGGAGGCGACCATTGTTGAAATCGACTGCTTGACACTTGATGGTATTATTGCTGAGCCATTAATGGACGGCGGGGAAATTATCGTTCCGCTCGGCGATCGGATACTTGGCAGGGTTGCTCTTGATGACGTGGAGGATCCTTTTAACGAAGACACGGTCATCGTTGAGGCCGGGGAAGAAATTACCGAAGATATCGTCGAGAAGATTACCTCTGCCGGCATTGACAGGGTGGCGATCCGTTCGGTGCTGAGCTGCCGTTCCAAGAGGGGCGTTTGCGCCGCATGTTACGGCCGTGATCTTGGCCGTGGGCATATGGTCAATAGAGGTGAGGCTATCGGGGTTATCGCGGCGCAGTCAATCGGCGAGCCTGGAACCCAGTTGACCATGCGTACATTCCATGTCGGTGGTACGGCCAGCAGATCTATTGAACAGGCTGAACTGAAAACCAATATTGGCGGTACGGTCTCGCTTAAAAACCTGCATTCGGTCACCAATGCTGAGGGTACCGAGATCGTCATGAATCGTAATGCCTTGATCTCTGTCAGGGACGACCTGGGCCGCGAGCGGGAAAAATTCAAGGTCAACTATGGTGCACAGCTGTTAGTGAAAGAAGGTCAGGCTGTCGCACGGGATACCATCCTCGCCGATTGGGACGCCTACACGATACCTATTGTCGCTGAAGTGGGCGGTACTATCAAATACGGTGATGTTATCGAAGGTATCACCATGCAGGAAAAGGTCGATGCTGTAACCGGTCGATCTTCCCTGGTCATTATTCATACGGCAGGCGGAGCGCAGATGAGCCCGCGGATCACCGTGAAGAATGACCGCGGAAAAACGGTAAAGCTGGCGGATACCGAAACGTATGCCAGATACAGTTTACCCGTTGGGTCGATTATCTCCGTCAATGAGGGAGACGTTATTCAACCCGGTACGATTGTCGGTAAAATTCCTCGTGAAACAACGAAAACTAAGGATATCACCGGTGGTCTGCCAAGGGTTGCTGAATTGTTCGAGGTCCGCAAACCAAAAGATCCGGCGATCATTGCTAAAATTGATGGAAAAATCAGTTTTGGTAAAGAGTTGAAAGGAAAACGACGGGTTATTGTTACCCCGGAATATGGTGAACCGCAGGAATATTTAGTGCCGAAAGCTAAACATATAATCGTTCATGAAGGTGATTATGTTCAGGCAGGCGAACCACTCATGGAAGGAACCATCGTGCCCAACGACATCCTGGCCGTTCTCGGGGTGAAGGAACTGGCCAAGTTCCTGGTCAATGAAATTCAAGAGGTATATCGGCTTCAGGGCGTCAAGATCAATGACAAACATATCGAGGTTATTGTTCGGCAGATGCTCAAAAGAGTCATGATCACTTCCTCCGGTGATTCACGCTTTATGATCGGGGAGCAGGTTGAATGGTGGAAATTTGAAGAAGAAAGAGACAAACTTGTGGCCGAAGGTAAAACTCCGGCGGTAGCCGAGCCTCTACTGCTCGGCGTAACCAAGGCGTCACTGTCGACGGAAAGCTTTATTTCGGCAGCGTCTTTCCAGGAAACGACCAAAGTGCTCACCAATGCCGCTGTCGCCGGTAAGATCGATGAACTGGCAGGCTTGAAAGAAAACGTGATTATGGGTCGGTTGATTTCAGCTGGTACTGGATTATCGAATAAACACTGAGCTGGCAAAGTGAATCAAGGTATATTTTTTCCTTGACACTGGCGTGCCGTTAGGGTAATTATCACCACTTTCGTGTTTAGAAATGAGTATCCAGCTCAGCTGAAGAAGAGCTGGGCTTCTAAAATAGGTATGTAAACAGGAGCAGTTAACGTAATGCCAACTATTAATCAACTGGTAAGATTGGGCCGTAAGAAGTCTGTTAAAAAGACCAATACCCCAGCGTTGAAGGGATCGCCCCAAAAGCGCGGGGTGTGCGTAAGAGTCTATACCACGACACCAAAAAAACCGAACTCAGCTCTCAGGAAAGTAGCTAGGGTGCGGTTGACAAATGGTATTGAAGTTACATCATATATCCCCGGTATTGGACACAATCTTCAAGAGCACTCGGTGGTTATGATTCGTGGCGGCAGGGTAAAGGATCTTCCCGGTGTTCGGTATCATATCATTCGTGGTACACTGGATACCCTGGGTGTTTCCAACCGGCGTAAGGGTCGTTCAAAATATGGTGCAAAAAAACCAGCTTGATTTGCTGCTGCTTGATGCGAGGATAAAAGATGTCACGAAGAAGAACAATAGAAAGACGGCCGATTGATCCGGATGCACGATTTAACAGTGTGCTGGTTTCCAAATTCACTAATGGTTTGATGGAACGGGGCAAGAAAAGTCTCGCCCAGAGAATTTTTTACGGCGCGATGGATATAGTTGAAGAGCGGATTAAGGATGCTGATCCTTTAACGGTTTTCGAAGAAGCTATGGAGAAAGTCCGCCCGCGGGTCGAGGTGAAATCACGCCGTGTAGGTGGCGCAACATACCAAGTGCCGATGGAAGTCCGTCAAACCCGGCGAAACGCTCTGGCTATCCGCTGGCTCATTGGATTTTCTAAATCCAGGTCAGGAAAATCGATGGCCGAGAAGCTGGCTGCTGAATTGATGGACGCCTATAACAACCGCGGAGCTGCCGTCAAAAAAAGAGACGATACCCATCGCATGGCCGAAGCCAACAAGGCGTTTGCTCATTACCGCTGGTAACGGAGAGTTCAAGCCTTGTGACAGGTTGCCGCAACAAAAGGTTGGCGAACTACTTTATAAGAGCTAAACAATTGTTATGGCAGCCTTGAAGGATTTAAAAGATGTGCGCAATATTGGCATCATGGCCCATATTGACGCCGGTAAAACCACCACGACTGAGCGGATACTCTTTTACACAGGAAGATCGTATAAGCTAGGTGAGGTTCATGATGGTACTGCGGTCATGGACTGGATGGAGCAGGAGCAGGAAAGAGGGATAACAATTACCTCGGCTGCCACAACCTGCTTCTGGAAAGATAAAAAAATAAATATAATTGATACTCCCGGCCACGTCGACTTTACAGTTGAGGTTGAAAGGTCGCTGCGAGTATTAGACGGAGCTGTCGCAGTTTTTTGTTCCGTTGGCGGTGTGGAACCACAGTCGGAAACCGTATGGCGTCAAGCTGATAAATACCACATTCCGCGTATAGCTTTTGTCAATAAAATGGATAGGATCGGAGCGAACTTTGAACGGTGCGTTACGATGATATCCGACAGGCTCGGTGCAAATCCACTGCCTATTCAGCTTCCGGTTGGAAAAGAAGCTGAGTTCGCCGGAATTATCGACCTCATTGAAGAGAGAATGCTTGTCTTTGACGAGCAATCGCTTGGACAGGAAGTAACTGTACAAGAAGTTCCTGCCGAATATAAAGAAAAATTCGCGGCCGCACGTATGGTGCTCCTCGAGAAGTTGGCCGACTTCGATGAGGACATCATGGAAAAATACTTAGATGATACAACAGTATCTGCGCCTGAGATATACAAAGCTCTCAGAAAGGCGACTCTGTCGTTGGACATTGTCCCGGTACTTTGTGGGAGTGCTTTTAAGAACAAGGGTGTGCAACCGCTGCTGGATGGTGTAGTTAATTTTCTTCCTTCTCCACTTGATGTGAAAGACGTTGAAGGAGAAGGCCCCGATGGCGAGATTGTAAGCCGGAAATCCGACCCGAAGGAGAATTTTGCCGGGTTGGTTTTTAAACTGATGAGCGATGCTTTTGTCGAGAATCTCTCATTCATCAGAGTATACTCCGGAACGATTTCCGTTGGTGACAAGGTATATAATCCTGTAAAGAAAAAGCAGGAAAAAATATCTAAATTAATGAAACTACACGCCAATAAGCGTGAAGAAGTACAAGAAATATCTGCTGGAGACATAGGTGCAATTGTCGGACTTAAATTCACCACTACCGGCGATACTTTATGTGCCAAGGGCGATTCCATCATTCTTGAAAGTATGGACTTTCCCGACCCTGTTATTGGTGTTGCTATTGAGCCCAAAAGTAAGGCTGAGGAAAAAAAACTTAGCGATACTCTGGCAAAAATTGCTCTGGAGGATCCATCTTTTACAGTTTCGACAGATGCTGATTCAGGGCAGACCATTATCTCCGGTATGGGGGAATTGCACCTGGAGATAATAGTCGACAGGTTGCTGAATGAATTTAAGGTCTCGGCAAAGGTGGGTAAACCGCAGGTTGCCTATAAAGAGACTATAGAAATACGCCGAAAAGCAGAAGCAAAATTTGATCAGTTGACCGGTGCCAAGGGGCAGTATGGCCATGTTGTCATCCAGGTTGAACCCCTGTCGCGGGGTGCTGGGATTGAGTTTGTCAGTTGTGTAGAGAAAGAACTGATCCCGGATCAATTCCTGGGGTCGATTAAAAAGGGAATCGTTGACAGTCTCGATTCCGGCCCGCTGATTGGGTATCCGTTAACGGATATTAAAATAAGTCTTATAGGTGGCTCCTATCATGAGGAAGAGTCTACCGAAATGGCCTTCGGAGTAGCTGGAGCGATGGCTATCAGGAGGGCAACTTCAGAAGCGGAACCGAAGCTGCTTGAACCGGTAATGAAGCTTGAGGTCATTACTCCTGAAGAATATATCGGCGATGTGATTGCTGATCTTAATAGTAAAAGAGGGAAGATAGTTGGGGTATCTGCTGAAGCTAATATGCAGATTCTCAACGGGCATGTGCCGCTGGCGGAAATGTTTGGCTATTCGACATCACTCCGTTCGGCAACCCAGGGAAGAGCCAATTTTACCATGCAATTTTTAGAATATGATGTGGTACCTGCTCAAAAGGCAGAGGTAATTATTAAAAAGATTAGAGGGATCTAAGTCCAAGCATATTGAGGAAACGCAATGTCAAAGAAAAAATTTGAAAGGACTAAACCGCACGTTAATGTAGGTACCGTCGGACATATTGACCATGGTAAAACGACACTGACCGCTGCAATTACTCGGGTCTTATCTCTTAAAGGTCAGGCCCAGTTCACTGACTTCAGCGAGATCGATAAAGCACCGGAAGAAAAGGAGCGAGGCATCACCATCGCCACCGCCCATGTGGAATATGAGACGACGAAACGTCACTACGCCCATGTTGACTGCCCTGGTCACGCCGACTATATCAAGAACATGATCACCGGAGCGGCGCAGATGGATGGGGCGATTCTGGTTGTTGCGGCTACCGACGGCGCCATGCCGCAGACCAGGGAGCATATCCTTCTGGCCCGCCAGGTTGGTGTTCCTTCGATTGTCGTGTTCCTTAACAAGTGCGATATGGTCGATGACGAAGAGCTTATCGAGCTGGTAGAGATGGAGCTTCGTGAGCTGCTTGACAAGTATGATTTTCCCGGCGACGATGTTCCTTTTGTCAAGGGATCCGCCCTGCAGGCACTGGAGAATCCGGAAGATGAGGCCAAGGCGAAATGCATCTGGGATTTGATGGAGGCTATTGACTCCTATATTCCTGAGCCCAAGCGCGAAGTTGACAAGCCATTTCTGATGCCGGTAGAGGACGTTTTTTCTATCTCCGGCCGTGGAACTGTTGCAACCGGCCGTATTGAGCGCGGGGTGGTCCATGTTGGTGACGAGCTGGAAATCGTTGGTATCCGCGACACCCAGAAAACCACCTGCACCGGCGTTGAGATGTTTCGTAAACTGCTCGATGAAGGCCAGGCGGGTGATAATATCGGCGCGCTGCTGCGCGGCGTCAAGCGTGAGGAGATTGAGCGCGGGCAGGTTCTTGCCGCTCCGAAATCGATTACCCCGCACACCAAGTTCAATGCCGAGTGCTATATCCTTGGTAAAGACGAGGGTGGCCGTCATACCCCGTTCTTTAACGGGTACCGTCCCCAGTTTTATTTCCGGACGACTGACGTAACCGGCGTTGTCACTCTCGCCGAGGGAGTTGAGATGGTAATGCCCGGGGACAACATCACTGCAGCGGTCGAGCTGATCACGCCGATTGCCATGGATGTCGGTCTTCGATTTGCCATCCGTGAAGGCGGGCGAACTGTCGGCGCCGGTGTTATCAGTGAAATTATTGCTTAAAGGTGTGTCATGATACCAACAGAAAAAATACGTATCCGGTTGAAGGCGTATGATCATAAACTGCTTGATCAATCTACAACCGAGATTGTTGAAACTGCAAGAAGAACCGGCTCGGCAGTGGCGGGACCTATTCCTTTGCCGACTACTATCAACAAGTTCTGCGTGCTTCGTTCACCCCATGTGGATAAAAAGTCTCGAGAACATTTTGAAATGAGAACCCATCGCCGTTTATTGGATATCCTGGAGCCGACCCAGCAGACTATCGATCTGCTCATGAAGCTGGAATTGTCCGCAGGCGTCGATGTAGAAATCAAGTTGCCGTAACACGGCACGACGTAAAGGTAAATTGAAGTATCGGGTAATATTATGCCAAAGTCGATGGGTATATTAGGAAAGAAAGTCGGAATGACTCGTGTGTACGATGAAGTGGGTCAATCAGTTCCAGTCACTGTTATAGAAGCTGGACCGTGTAAAATTCTCCAGGTTAAAACCGAAACTGTTGATGGTTACAGTGCCATTCAAGTTGGTTTTGGCGACAAAAAAGCCTCCAGAATAAATAAGGCGCTCACGGGTCATTTTAAGAAGTCCAGTTCCGATGGATACTACTTTGTTCGAGAGTTCCGTGTGGATGCTGGCTCTTCTTATGAAGTGGGACAGGAACTCTCTCTTGATGCAGTCATGAAGGTTGGTGACAAGGTTGACGTTCAAGGAACCAGCAAAGGTAGAGGATTCCAGGGTGTCATAAAGCGTCACGGTTTCAGTGGCGGTGGCTCGGGCCACGGTTCCATGTTCCACAGAGCACCAGGTTCCATTGGCTGCAGTGCGTATCCGGCCAGGGTTGTCAAAGGCAAAAAAATGCCAGGGCGAATGGGCAACGACACTGTGCTGCGCAAGAACGTAATCGTGGTGGATGTTCGAGCTGAGGAAAATGTTGTACTTTTGAAAGGACCGCTTCCTGGAGCAAAAAACGGCCTGTTGAAGATTTTTAAGAAATAATAGCAATTGGATCTGACAGGTTCGAGGAGATTATAATGTCTACTGTAAATATAGTTAACACAAAGAATGAAAGTGTTGGCCAGATCGAGCTGAATGATGCGGTGTTCAACCGTGAAGTGAAAGAGTACATCCTTCACGAAGTTGTTCGCATGCAGCGTGCAGCAAGGCGTGCCGGAAATGCTTGCACGAAAACAAGAGTTGAAGTCAGTGGTGGCGGTAGAAAACCTTGGAAGCAGAAAGGTACTGGGCGAGCAAGGGCCGGCACCAACAGATCGCCCTTGTGGCGTGGCGGTGGTGTGGCCTTTGGACCAAAACCCCGAGATTATAGTTTCAAGGTGAACCGCAAGGTACGCCAGCAGGCGGTTGCGATGGCGCTCAGTGCCCGTTTCCAGGAAGGAAATCTTGTTGTTCTCGATGATTTTGCCATGGAGCAGATCAAGACGAAAGATTTTGTGCAGATTATGAATATTCTCGATGTGGATAACGGAATCATTGTAACTGACAACGCTCCGGAAACTCTGACTAAATCTTCACGGAATGTCAACGGCTACAAGGTGATGTCTTCTGAAGGACTCAATGTCTATGACCTGCTGTTACATAAAAAGGTGATTTTGTTGCAACCGGTAATCGAGAGCCTTGAAAAGAGGTTAATGGCATGAAAAACATCTATAGCGTATTACAGGGGCCCTGCCTCACCGAGAAAGCTGCCTTGATGCAGGAAGAAAATGGTCAAATCGTTTTCAAAGTGCATCCCAAGGCCAATAAGATAGAAGTAAAAAATGCGGTTGAACTGATGTTCAATGTAAAAGTGAAAGATGTGAAAACCGTTACTCTTCGCGGTAAAAAGAAACGGGTAGGGAAGACTGTCGGCTTTACCAATGATTGGAAAAAGGCCTATGTAACCTTGTCGGAAGGAACTATAAATTTTGCGGATGAATTGTAGATCATACGTTATCAATTCATACGATCATCTACCTTCTACATTGCAAGATTTTATTTAATCTAACCCCGCTAAAGGGGATAAGTACCTGCTCAAGAAACATTCTTAAAACAAGAAATGAATTGCTAAGGTGCTAATAATGATGGAGCGATTGGGAAATCATGGCTATTAAAGTATACAAACCAACATCACCTGGGAAGCGGCAGCACGTGTCGTCCAAAAATCCGGATCTGTCCAATAAACGACCGGAAAAAAGTCTTGTCTGCAGTCTGAGTAAGTCAGGTGGGCGGAACAATTATGGTCGTATCACCTCGCGGCATATAGGTGGTGGTCATAAAAGAAAATATCGCATCATCGATTTCAAACGAAATAAGATTGATATTGATGCAGAAGTGATCGCAATCGAGTATGATCCGAACCGCTCTGCGAACATCGCACTGTTGAACTACAAAGACGGCGAAAAAAGATACATTCTCTCACCTGATGGTATCACAGTTGGCGATACTATTGTGGCCGGGGATTCGGTAGATATCCAGCCGGGTAATTGCCTGCCTCTCGTCAATATTCCACTTGGTACTATTATTCATAATATCGAGATGAAGATTGGCAAAGGCGCGCAGATGGTACGGAGTGCCGGAACCGCTGCCCAATTGATGGCCAAGGAGGGGGCGTATGTCTTGGTTCGTCTTCCATCCGGTGAAGTGAGAAAGTTTAACAATAATTGCCGCGCCTGTATCGGTCAGGTTGGTAATCGCGAGCACGAGAGCGGCAAGCTTGGAAAGGCCGGTCGTACCAGGTGGATGGGCAAACGTCCCCACGTACGTGGAGTGGCAATGAACCCGGTCGATCATCCGATGGGCGGTGGTGAAGGAAAAAGTTCGGGTGGAAGGCATCCATGTAGTCCTTGGGGAATTCCGTCTAAAGGTTTCAAGACTAGGAAAAAGAAGGCTTCTGACAGACTGATTGTCAAGAAGAGATCTTAAGTTACGAGGAGTTTAAGTATGTCACGCTCAATCAAAAAGGGTCCTTTCATTGATGATCATCTGCAAAAGAAAGTGACTGAAGCGTTTGAAAGCGGGTCCAGAAAGGTCATCAAGACATGGTCGAGACGATCCGATATAAGTCCGGAAATGGTGGGACTGACCTTCGCTGTACATAACGGGAAGAAATTCATCCCGGTTTTTGTTACAGAGAATATGGTCGGGCATAAACTCGGAGAATTTTCTCCGACCAGGACCTACTATGGCCATGCCTCGGACAAAAAAGGTAAAAGATAGTTAAAGAAATATGTAGTTTCCGGCAGGAATCATCAGGAGCATTAACTATGGAAGCAAAAGCCGTAGGAAAATATATTAGGATCTCCCCACAGAAAGCGCGTTTAGTTGCGGATGTGGTGAGGGGTATGGGGGTTGATCAGGCGATAACCACACTCCGTTTCATGCCCAAAAAAGGAGCCGGTATAATCCAGAAAGTTATTGAGTCGGCTGTGGCCAACGCCACTCATGACGATCAGGCAGATGTTGATAATCTGTATGTAAAGAAAATAGTAATTGACGGTGGACCATCTCTGAAAAGGATTCGTCCCCGAGCACAAGGTCGAGCGACAGGCATCATTAAAAGATCGAGTCACATTACCGTTATTTTGGATGAAAACTAGTCTGTTAATCGCAGTACAGGATATTTAGAGAATTGTAACCCGATAAACGGGATCAGTACTCGCTTGAAATGCACTGTTGAAACTGAGCAACGCATGACAAGAGTACTAAACATTTAATTGAACAATGGATTTGTTGGAGGACTGTTTTGGGGCAGAAGGTTAATCCACTCGGACTTAGACTGAATATTACCCGGACATGGGATTCAATCTGGTATGCTGATAAGGAATATTCCACTTATCTGATTGAAGACCAAAAAATTAAAAAGTTTCTCAGAAAGCGTCTCCAGCATGCTGGTCTGTCAAATGTCAAGATTGAACGGACAGGTGAGCAGGTGCGGATCAAGCTTTTCACCGCCAGGCCGGGGATAGTTATCGGCAAGAAAGGTGCGGAAATTGAGATACTTAAAAAAGAGCTTGAAAAACTCATAACCCGCAAAGTAACGCTTGATATTCAGGAAGTTCGACGTCCTGAAGCCGATGCGCAACTTGTGGCAGAAAATATTGCTCAGCAGCTTATTCGACGAATTGCTTTTCGTCGGGCAATGAAAAAAGCGGTCAGCTCTGCTCTTCGTTTTGGCGTAAAAGGGATTAAAATATCCTGTTCCGGTAGACTAGGCGGTGCTGAAATGTCGCGATGCGAGTGGGTTCGAGAGGGACGAGTTCCCCTTCATACCTTGCGTGCCGACGTTGACTATGCCTTAGCGGAAGCCAATACTACTTACGGAATTATCGGGGTAAAGGTGTGGATATTCAATGGCGAAGTCCTGAGTGACACTGATGCAGGGACTGCGCAGTAAGTATGCTGTTCAAGGGATTCCATAAATTATTTGGAGTAAAAGATGTTAAGTCCTAAAAAGGTTAAACATAGAAAAGTTTTCAAAGGAAGATCAAGAGGGGTTGCCCTGCGGGGATCCTCAATTTCCTTTGGTGATTATGCCCTCAAGGCAACCATATGCGGTTTCATGTCGGCACAGCAGATAGAAGCTGCTCGTATCACTATCAATAGAACGATGAAACGTGGGGGGAAAGTGTGGATTCGTGTTTTCCCTGATAAACCATTAACTTCAAAGCCTGCTGAAACCCGTATGGGTAAAGGTAAAGGCGCACCTGATTCATGGGTTGCAAAAGTAAAGCCCGGTACGATCCTCTACGAGATTACCGGAGTGAGCGAAGATGTGGCCATCAAGGCACTGACGCTTGCTGGCGCTAAACTGCCTTTTTCTACCAAGGTTGTGACTAAGAGAGGTACCCTATGAAATTGGAAGAAATTCGTAAGATGTCCGCAGATGACCTGAAAAAAAAATTGCATGATCTGCGCGAGGAATTGGGGAATCTTTCTTTTCAACATCGCATCAGGCCTTTAGAAGACACATCGCGACTAAAGAAAATTAGAAAAGACATTGCTAGAATCGAAACCATCAAAGGTCAAAGCGTCAGCTGATGTCTTGACAAGAAATTTAGTACAGATGGACGAGTTCTAAAAAACATCACTAATTGACTAAATTATGAGTGAAATAAATAAATCTAGAAAGACAAGAACTGGTTCTGTTGTCAGCAACAGAATGGAAAAGAGTGTTGTCGTTCGAGTAGAGCGCAAGGTTCGCCATAAACTTTATGGTAAATTCATGAAAACAAGCGTCAAGTATTTGGCCGACGATCCTGAGAACCGCTGCAACATCGGAGACACCGTTCTTATTGAAGAATGTCGCCCGCTGAGTAAAAGGAAAAGATGGCGGGTTATGACAATACTGGAACAGGCGGTGTGATACTGGCCTTATGTGCCAAGTCGATAAAAACGACTTGTTTCGGATGAGAAATCAGGTGAAATTATGATACAGACAGAAACAGTACTTAATGTTGCTGACAATTCCGGTGCCAAAAAAGTTCTCTGCATCAGGGTTCTTGGCGGTTCCGGCAAACGCTACGCAACGATAGGCGATGTAATAGTCGTAGCAGTAAAAGAAGCTATCCCAAATGCCAAAGTAAAAAAAGGCGATGTCATGAAAGCTGTTATTGTACGCACAGCGAAAGAAATGAAGCGCATGGATGATACTTGGGTCAAGTTTGACGATAACGCAGCGGTTATGCTGGCGACTTCGGGGGAGCCTGTTGGTACTCGTATTTTTGGACCAGTCGCTCGAGAGTTACGTAACCAGGGTTTCATGAAAATTATATCTTTGGCTCCAGAGGCACTTTAGGATTTTTCACAGTGTCCGGGAAAAAGATACAATGATTGGATAAAGGTAGAGCAATGAGACAGGGTATGACATACCTGAAGAAAAACGATCAGGTTGAAGTAATTGCCGGTAAAGATAAAGGCAGGGTAGGAAAGGTTCTTCGGGTCCTTCGTGAAGACGACAAGGCTGTGGTTGAGCGTATTAATCTAATTAAGCGACACACCAAGCCGCAAGAGATGAATCAGCAGGGCCAGATTGTGGAAAAGGAGGCACCTATCCACGTTTCCAATCTTCAGCTTATTTGTCCTGAGTGCACCAAAACCGGTCGCATAGGAAAGAAGGTCCTCGATGATGGCAGCAAGGTACGCTATTGCAAGAGTTGTGGCGAATCCATCGAGAGTAAATCATAGATTATCAACTACTGGTACGCTAGGAGTTATACATGGGTACGCTAAAAGATATGTATTTAAATGAGTGTGTTCCAGCACTCAAAGAGGAATTTGGCTATAAAAATGCCATGCAGATTCCTCAGGTAAAAAAAATTGTTCTTAATATGGGTCTTGGTGAAGCAGTACAAAATCCCAAGATTGTAGAAGGTGCTGCCGATGAATTGAGCAAGATAGCCGGTCAAAAGGCTATTATTACCAAGGCCAAAAAATCCATCGCCACCTTTAAGCTGCGCGAGGGGATGCCTATCGGTTGCTGTGTCACGCTGCGTGGGGATAAAATGTATGATTTCTTCAGCAAGCTGGTAAACATCGCTCTACCACGGGTACGTGACTTCAGGGGGTTATCCCCCAAGGGATTCGACCGGCGCGGCAACTACTCGATGGGTGTTCAGGAACAAATTATTTTCCCGGAAATTGATTACGATAAAATTGATAAAATTAAGGGGCTGAATATTACCATTGTAACTTCGGCAAAAACTGATAAAGAGGGACTCTCTCTTCTCAAGATGCTGGGAATGCCTTTTAAAAAATAACTCACTTCGTTTTAACAAAATCATTTTAATAGAGATAATCTGGAGGTCGGTTTGGCTAAGAAATCCATAATCGCAAAATCGCAACGCAAAGCTAAGTTCAGTGTGCGAAAGTATAATAGATGTCCACTTTGTGGTCGTCCAAGAGCGTTCATTAGAAAATTTGGTGTGTGTCGAATTTGCTTCCGTAAACTGGCTCTCGGCGGTGAAATTACTGGTGTCACCAAGTCCAGTTGGTAGATTTTTTCTCTATCGCTGTAAGACCCGTTTACTATTTTGAAAAAGGAGTGTTCGCTATGTCAATGAGCGATCCCCTGGCAGATATGCTGACCAGGATACGAAATGCAGTAATGGCGAAGTTTGATTCGGTTGAGATGCCAACCTCCACTGTCAAAGTCGATGTTGCGAAGGTTCTCAAAGCCGAAGGCTTCATCGGCAATTATAAGATTGTCCCCGGTGATAAGCAGGATACCTTGAAGATTGACCTGAAATATGGTCCGGACAAGGAATCGGTTATCACAGGTATAAAAAGAGTGAGTAAACCCGGCCTGCGTAGGTATGCAAAGGTCAATGCTGTTCCGAAGGTATTGAACGGTCTCGGGATCGCTATTATATCTACCTCCAAGGGTGTTGTGACTGATAAGACAGCCAGGGCACTTAATGCGGGTGGTGAGATAATTTGTGAGGTCTGGTAGACCCGCGGATAACGGAGGAAATTATGTCTCGTATTGGTAAACAACCAATTCCGGTACCCGCAGGGGTCAAGATTGATCTACAGGGTCAGCAACTGACGGTCACCGGAGCAAAAGGTACTTTGAAGCGTGAAATTAATCAGGATATAGATGTACAGATCCAGGATAATGTCATCCAGGTCAATAATCGTATTGAAAACACCAAGGTAAATGCCTTCCGCGGTCTGACCCGAAGTTTGATAAACAACATGGTGATCGGAGTCGTCGACGGCTTTAAGAAAGTTCTGATTATAGAGGGCGTCGGTTATAAAGCCAATGTCGCCGGGACGACCTTAACGCTGAATGTCGGATATTCAAATCCGGTGGACTTTCAGTTGCCGAAAGAGGTTACTGCTACAGTTGAAGGAAATACCAAGATCATTGTGGAATGCATTGATAAAGAACTGCTTGGACTGGTTGCTTCAAGAATCCGCCAGATTAGAAAGCCTGAACCATATAAAGGCAAGGGTATTCGTTATGAAGGCGAACATATCGTAAGAAAAGTTGGCAAAGCTGGTGCAAAGTAATATGTACGGTCGAACAGGTCAATATTAAACTGAATGGTAAATTACAATGGCTAAGACAAATCCCAAGACTACAGCGAGGGCCAAACGTGTTCGCCGGATCAGGAAGAAAATTTCCGGCACCAGCGAACGCCCAAGGTTGCGAGTCTTTAAGAGTAATAAACATATGTATGCTCAAATCATCGATGATATGGCTGGACATACCCTGATTTCCATGTCCACGATCGATAAAGAATTTGAGTTGGGTGACGAAAAAGGAAAGGTCGCTGCAGCGAAGAAGATTGGCGTAATACTCGCTACTCGCGCAAAGGCTGCTGGAATTAGCAAAGTGATCTTCGATCGTGGAGGATCGGTTTATCACGGCCGAGTAAAATCTCTTTCCGAGGGTGCTCGGGAAGGTGGTCTTGAATTTTAATGATTTTTATTATAACGGGGGTGTCCCTTGTCTGATTTCAAACGTTCCAAAAGTGCTCCTACTGAGGAACTGATCGAAAAAATAGTATTCATCAACCGCGTAGCAAAAGTTGTTAAAGGTGGCCGTAGGTTCAGTTTTAGTGCTATCATCGTGGTCGGTGATGGGAAAGGCAAAGTCGGTTACGGTTTGGGTAAAGCCAACCAGGTGCCTGATGCAATCCGGAAAGGGATTGAGAAGGCTCGCAAGAATATGTTTGCGGTATCTCTGACTGAAAATTCAATACCGCATCAGGTGGTCGGAAAATTCGGTGCCGGGAAAGTGTTGTTGAAGCCCGCATCAGATGGTACCGGTCTCATTGCCGGTGGTCCGGTACGTGCAGTACTCGAGGCTGCCGGCGTTTCTAACATCCTGACTAAATGCCTCGGATCGCATAATCCACATAATATGGTAAAAGCCACCCTGGATGGATTAGGGGCTCTGCGAACCGCGCAGAGTATTGCTGATTTACGCGGCAAAACCATAGAAGAAATTACTGCATAATTACAACAAACGCTGGCGGACAGGTTTCCGAAACCGTTTGTTGTCTAATATTTGATTAAAGAAGGTAGTTAAATGGCCGAGACAATTACTTTTACTCTAGTGAAGAGTGGTATTGGCAGTACCAAGAAAATTAATGCGACCTTAATCGGGCTTGGGCTCACCAAGATGAATAAAACTGTAACAAGAAAAGATAGCCCTGAAATGCGTGGAATGCTGCGTAAGGTATCGCATCTTGTTCGTATGGAAGAGGTATAGCATGTTATCCTTAGCGAATCTTTCTCCCCAAGCCGGCTCTACGAAACAAAAAAAGCGTTTAGGCAGAGGTCCCGGCAGTGGGCATGGTAAAACGGCTGGACGAGGCCATAAAGGGTTTAAATCTCGATCCGGATCCGGGGTTAAACCGGGTTTTGAGGGCGGTCAGATGCCGTTGCAGCGCCGTTTGCCAAAACGGGGCTTTACCAACACCTTTAAGAAACAATTTGCCTTGGTTTCTCTTAGCCAGCTCAATGACCTGGGAAGCGAAGAGATAATTACCGTTGATACACTTGTAGCAGCTGGAATTGTCAAAAAGGGCATGTTTGTCAAAGTTCTCGCCAATGGCGAAGTGACCAAGGCAGTCAAAATTCAGGTCGATAAAGTCAGCAAAGCTGCGCAAAATCTCATTGAAGCTGCGGGCGGTACGGTAATTTCTGGGGAAGAAAAAGAGGCTTGAGCAGATTTCTTTCCTGAAATATGATCATTTTATTGACTAGCATCGCAAATAGGTACTGATAATGAGTGGACTGCAGAGTGCTGCAAATATACCTGAGCTACGAAGGCGTGTATTGTTTACGCTTATCATGCTTGCGGTTTACAGAATGGGGGTGCAGATCCCTACTCCTGGAATAAACGGCGAAGCATTATCGGCATTTTTTGCTCAGAATGCTGGTACATTATTTGGCATGTTCAACATGTTTTCCGGTGGGGCGTTAGAGAATTTTTCCATCTTCGCCCTCGGAATTATGCCGTATATCAGCGCGTCGATTATCATCCAGCTGTTAACCGTGGTTATCCCGCAACTTGAAGCGCTGAAAAAAGAAGGGCAGTCCGGAACGAGAAAGATCACCCAATATACTCGGTACGGCACGGTTTTTCTCAGTATCATCCAGGGAACTTTTATAGCAGTGGGACTTGAAGGAATGACCGGCCCGGGTGGGCAGGCGATCGTTCTTGCACCGGGAATTCAGTTTAAGCTGATGACCATGCTCACCCTTACTTCTGGTACGGCCTTTATTATGTGGCTTGGCGAGCAGATGACCGAAAGAGGGATTGGCAATGGCATCTCCCTTATCATCTTCGCCGGTATCGTTGCCCGAGGCCCGGCGGCTATCGTCAACTCTATTCAACTGGTTAAAGCAGGCGAAATTTCTTTATTCTTTGTCCCTTTTCTCATTCTGTTCATGCTGGCTGTAGTAGCAACCATTGTTTTCTTTGAGACGTCGCAGCGAAGAATACCAATACAATATGCCAAAAGGGTTGTCGGCAGGAAGGTGTATGGTGGACAGAGCTCACATCTTCCTTTGAAAATTAATATTTCCGGTGTAATTCCGCCTATTTTTGCTTCTTCGATTATGATGTTTCCGGCAACTATTGGGAGCTTCATCAAAATCGATTGGGTGCAGCGTGTCTCGGCAGCAATGTCTCCTGGAACTATTTATTATTATATCTGTTACATCGGAATGATCGTCTTTTTCTGTTTTTTCTATACTGCCGTAACTTTTAAACCCGACGATGTCGCTGAGAATCTAAAGAAAAATGGTGGTTTCATACCGGGCATTCGACCGGGCAAAAAGACCGCCGAATTTATTGACAAAGTATTGACTCGCCTTACCGTGGTTGGAGCTATTTATCTCAGCACGGTTTGTGTTTTACCAACAATTCTAATATCTAAATTTAATATCCCCTTCTTTTTTGGGGGTACTGCTCTGTTAATTGTGGTGGGCGTTGGAATCGATACAATCTCTCAGATCGAATCCCACTTACACATGCGTAATTATGAAGGTTTTATGAAACAGGGCCGGATTAAGGGACGCAGGTAGAAGAGTGACGGCGACCGATGCTATGAATCGGGGCAGAAATATAGTTCTTAAGAATCAAGACGAAATTCTGCTCATGCACGAGGCCAATCAAATCGTCGCTGAGACCTTGAAGTTGATGCAGGATGTACTTGCTCCAGGGATAACTACTTGGGAACTTGACAAACTCGCCGAAGAATTGTGTTTAGCGAGAAAGGCCCAGCCTGCTTTTAAGGGGTATCGAGGCTTTCCAGGCAGCTTGTGCGTTTCTGTAAATGAAGAGGTTGTGCACGGGATCCCATCGAAAAAAAGAAAGCTCGCCAGAGGTGATATCGTTTCTTTCGATTTCGGTGTTCTTTATAAAGGCTTCTACGGAGATTCTGCCGTCACGTTGCCTGTTGGTAAAGTTACAGACCAAGTACAACGCCTGTTAAGTGTTACCCGGGAAAGCTTGGATAAAGGAATAGAACAGGTAGTTGTCGGGAACAGGATAGGAGATATCTCTAAGGCGGTACAAGAGCATGTCGAAGTAAATGGATTTTCCGTCGTTCGTCAATTCGTTGGTCATGGAATTGGCAGCGAGCTGCATGAAGCACCGGAAATACCAAACTTTTATCAGGGAGAGCGGACTGTACGTTTACTCCCGGGTATGGTGTTGGCTGTTGAACCAATGGTCAACATGGGGACCCACAAAGTAAAAGTATTGCGCGATGGGTGGACGGTCATAACCGCTGACAAAAAACCTTCGGCTCACTTTGAACATTCGATAGCCGTTACAGAATACGGACCGCTCGTTCTGAGTTCCTTGAAATCGTAGCGGTCCAGGAAAATATTGCTTCTCTTTTGTAGGAAGTTATATTATACTGCTCCGTTTTTAACTGAACTTCGAATTTTCAGGATACTACATGTCAAAAGAAGAAGCAATTGAGGTAGAAGGCACTATTATTGAACCGTTGCCAAATGCGATGTTTCGCGTCGAACTGGATAACGGTCATAAGGTGCTCGCTCATATTTCTGGAAAAATGCGCATGCATTTTATTAAAATTTTACCCGGAGATAGGGTAACTATCGAACTCTCTCCTTATGATCTGAGTCGGGGCAGGGTTACGTTTCGGGCAAAAAATGCCAAAAAGAATAAATAGAGAGTTTGTTTATCATGAAAGTACGCGCGTCTGTAAAAAAAATGTGCAGTGATTGTAAGATCTTCAAGCGACACGGAATTGTTCGCGTTTCCTGTAAGATAAAAAAACATAAACAGAGGCAGGGATAAACAAGTGTTGCCGCTTTTAATTACCTACTTCTTTTAAGGAGATGTACCTTGGCACGTATAGCAGGAATTGACCTTCCAAAAAATAAGCATATGGACCGAGCGTTAACCTATATACATGGTATTGGGTTAACTTCCGCTCGCAAGATTCTTGAAAAAGTCGATCTGCCATTCACCATGAATAGCGATGATCTTGACGGTGACGACGTAAACCGGATTCGGAAGGTACTCGAAGAGGAGTACATTGTTGAAGGGGATCGTCGGCGGGAAGTGTCCATGGACATTAAGAGGTTGACTGATCTTGGATGTTATCGAGGCCGTCGTCATCGCATGGGGTTACCTGTCCGCGGACAAAAAACCAAGACCAATGCCCGTACCCGTAAAGGACCTCGCCGGAACGCGGGTCGCCGCAAATAATTGAACTCAATACAGGTGTAAGTTATGGCTGTAGCAAAAAAAAGAAAGGTAAAAAAGAACATACCTGAAGGTATCGTTTTTATTTATTCTACTTTCAATAATACTATCGTTACCATTTCCGATAAACAGGGGAACGTAGTCTCCTGGTGCAGTGCCGGCGTCCTCGGTTTTAAGGGATCACGTAAAAGCACTCCTTTTGCGGCACAGAACGCTTTGACCGATGCAGCCAAAAAAGCGGCTGATGTCGGGATGCGAAAGGTTGAAGTTAAGGTTAAAGGTCCAGGTCCCGGGAGGGAAGCGGCGTTGCGTGCTCTTATCACTACCGGATTTGAGGTGAGTCGGATCTACGATGTCACTCCAATCCCGCACAATGGTTGTAAACCTCCAAAACGCCGTCGAGTGTAAATACATATACTACTGTTATAAATCTAACCCTGCTGCTCTGAGCGGGATAAGAACCTTGAGGGATTTTCTTTTAAGTAAAAAAAAATTCTAAGGTACTAAAGATAATGGAGGCCTAAGTTGGCTAGAAATATAGGTGCTGCATGCCGTCGATGCAGAAGAGAAAATTTAAAATTGTACCTCAAAGGCGATCGATGCTACTCTGATAAATGTTCATTTGAAAGAAGAGCATTTGGACCAGGTCAGCATGGACAGGCAAGATTTAAAAAATTGTCGGATTACGCTGTCCAGCTGCGGGAAAAACAGAAAGTGAAGAGCATGTACGGCATGCTTGAAGGGCAGTTTCGGTTGTCATTTCAGAAAGCCGATGCCCAGAAAGGCGTCACTGGTGAAAACCTGCTCGTTCTGATTGAACGGCGTTTAGATAATACAATATTTCGCGCTGGCTTTGCCTCTTCAAGGAAGCAGGCACGACAGTTTGTCCGGCATAATCACATTCGGATCAACGGACAAAAGGTTAACATTCCATCTTTTCTAGTGTCGCCAGGTGATGTTATTACCGTAAAGGAAAAAAGTCGTGCCAATGGTACGATCAATGAAAACTTAGAAGCCGTAGTGCGACGTGGAATACCTACCTGGCTCGAGTTGGATAAAGACAACTACAAAGCCACGGTCAAAGCACTTCCCAATAGAGAAGAGCTCACATTGCCAATCCAGGAAAGGTTGATTGTAGAACTTTACTCCAAATAACGGAGCTTGATGTGAGATATACGTATTGGTTGTGCGCGTATGTCACATACGAGAAAGCTATTTTGATACCAAAAAAAGAGTCAATTTCTATGAACAGTACTCTTTTTGGCACCCCTGCAAAGGGGCATAAGCACCTCATAAATTGTTTTCACGACAGGAAAATAACAGAAAGGTGCTCATATGGCATACACTACTAAGTTAGTAGAAAAGCAGAGAAGGAAACTATGACTCAAGTTGCCGACGAAAAAATACCGTTTCACAGAAACTGGCACGAGCTGATAAAACCTGAGAAGTTAGAGGTTGACCGAGAGAAATATACCGACATTTATGGTAAATTTATATGTCAGCCCCTTGAGAGAGGATTTGCTACCACTATCGGTAACTCCTTGCGCCGCATCCTTTTGTCTTCTATTCAGGGGGCTGCAATTACCTCGGTTAAGATTGAGGGTGCACTTCACGAATTCACCTCCATGAAAGATATCATGGAAGATGTCAGTGAGATTATACTTAATCTAAAGCAGGTTCGGATCAAGCTCCATTCAGCAGATTCGCAAAAAATCACCGTTGAAAAGAATGGACCTGGTGTAGTAACGGCAGGAGACATCAGTGAATCCGGCTATGTTGAAGTAATGAATAAAGAGCAGGTTATCTGCACCCTTACCGGTCCTACCACATTTCATGCTGAGATGACCGTTGAGTGGGGAAAAGGCTATCAACCGGCCGAGAAGATGGATAAAGAAAATTTATCGATTGGTCAGATACCAATCGATGCCATCTTTACTCCGGTTAAAAAGATTCAATACAGTACTTCGCAGGCGCGTGTTGGGCAGCAGACGGATTATGATAAGCTTATAATCGAGATCGAAACGGATGGTAGTTTGCGACCAGAAAATGCACTAGCATTTGCTGCGAAGATCCTCAAGGAACAATTGACCATCTTTATCAATTTTGACGAAGAGGATGCTGAACCCGAGGTTGTTGAAGACAGCAATAAAGACAGTGAGCCTTTGAATCCTTACCTCGATAAACCGGTGGAAGATTTGGAACTGTCTGTTCGCTCAGCAAACTGTCTTAAAAACGCTGATATTAATTATATAGGTGATCTGGCTCAGAAAACTGATCAAGAGATGTTGAAAACCAAAAATTTTGGGCGTAAGTCACTCAATGAGATTAAAGCTCTTCTCGCCGAAATGGATTTGACTCTTGGCATGAAGTTCGAGAACTGGATTCCCCCGCATCAGCGTGCGGAAAGAGAAGAAGGGCAGTGAAGAACTAGCCACAATTATTTTAATTAACTGAAAGTTACCATAGCTGGGTTGAAGCTGTAGCTGAGGATATCGAGATGAGACATAAATTAGCAGGTAGAAGATTAGGACGAACCACATCACATCGGATGGCAATGTTCAGAAATATGGTCACCTCTCTGTTTGAGCATGAACGTATTGTCACTACTGCTGAAAAGGCAAAAGAACTCCGCCCGATAGCTGAAAAGATGATCACTCTGGCAAAGAAAAACGATTTGCATGCAAGAAGGCAGGCCCTTTCTTTTATACGGAGTAAAGATGTTGTCGAGAAACTTTTTACCGACATTAAAGACAAATTTTCTGATCGCAAGGGTGGGTATACCCGAATCCTGAAAACGGGTGTCCGGAAAGGCGATGCTGCCGGGATGGCCATCATTGAACTGGTTGGTTATGAAGAAATCATAGAGGCACCGAAGGCTGATAGCTAAAGTGCTCTCTATAATGCATTAAAAGCTGGTTGGAGCGTCTGTTCCTGCCAGCTTTTTTTTTGGTATCGGCTCGTATTATTGGAGGTGCTTGTTGGCCAGCCATGAAAAAAAATTCCCTGCGGGGATGGTTCCACTAGACCAATCAGAGTTTCAATTTGCCTGTCATCCCGGAGTTGCATGTTTTACCTTTTGTTGTCGAAATGTGGACCTGATCCTCTACCCATATGACATCATTCGTTTGAAAAATGCGCTGGGCATTGATTCGGAACAGTTTATGCGGCAGCATACAGTTCTCGAAAAAGGTGATAACCCGTATTTTCCCACTGTTAAACTCAAATTAACTACCGATGAGAAAAATGGTTGCCCTTTTTTACAAGATGCCGGTTGTGCCGTCTATGATGATCGGCCCTCGGCATGCAGAACATATCCCCTTGAAAGAGCCGTAGACCGGTCGAATGTTACCGGTATTGCTAATGAATATTATTTCTTGACGAACCATCCCTACTGCCTCGGTCATAATGAAGTCAAACATTGGCAGGTAAATAGTTGGGTGAGAAATCAGAAGCTTGTCGATTATAATGTCATGAACGAACTATGGGCGGAAATCGACACTATCTTTCGGCAGAATCCATGGCGTGGCGAAGGAGTTGCAGGGGAGATGCAGCAACTGGCCTTTATGGTATGTTACAATATAGATGGTTTTCGCCGCTTGGTAGAGAAACAGAGGCTCCTGCAACAATTTAAGCTCGACAAGGATTTTAAAAAGCGAATAAACCGGGAAGACGCCGAGTTGTTAAAATTTGGTTGGCAATGGTTGAAGCTCATCCTTACCGGAAAATCTTCATTGGTGCGAAAGTAAAATTACCTTGCAATTTTTCAACCAGGAGTTGCAATAATTGTCAACTAGTGGTATACGATAGTGTTGTCCATTTTAACGAATAGACGGTAGATCAGCTGCAATAATTTCCAGGCAGGGTGGATTTTATATTTCTCCTTGCTGGACCCAAAGGCCTATAAGAGAGCTTTTCGTCACAAAGGATTTGACTATTTTATAGGTCTACAACACACATCTTCGCTCACAACTGGTGTCGGAGAGCAGGCACGTGCTGCTCACGATTACAGAAGGTGGAGGAAAAACCAGAAACGGAGAAAATTATGGCAAGTGCAACAGTTAAAGACATGTTGAAAGCCGGTGTCCATTTCGGCCATCAAACCAGGCGCTGGAACCCCAAAATGAAGCCCTACATCTATGGGCCGCGTAATGGGATATATATTATCAATCTTGATGTCACCAAACGTCTTTTTGATAAAGCATGCGATTTTATCACTGAAGAAGTTAAAGATGGTGGCTCGGTCCTCTTTGTTGGCACCAAACGCCAGGCCCAGGCTATTATTAGCGATGAAGCAAAACGGGCGGGTATGTTTTATGTTGATCATCGCTGGCTTGGTGGGATGCTCACCAATTTTCAAACCATCAAAAACAGCATTGATCGTTTGAAATCCATCGAATCGATGCAGGCTGACGGGTCCATCAATCGATTCCCCAAGAAAGAGATACTTCTCATGGAAAAAGAGCGGATCAAGCTCGAGAGAAACGTTGGTGGTATCAAGAATATGCGCTCTCTTCCTTCGGTGATGTTTGTTGTCGATCCGCGCAAGGAAACAATTGCGGTAAGTGAGGCCAATAAACTTGGTATCCCGGTAGTTGCTATGGCTGATACAAACTGTGATCCCGATAACATCGATTTTGTCATTCCCGGCAATGATGATGCTATCAGATCGATCCGACTCATCAGCATGCATGTAGCCGAAGCGATACTGACCGGACAAGCCCTTCGTGATGGAGAAAATGCCTCGGAAGAAGCTATCGCTGCTTCGATGGGTGAAATCGACAGCGACAACAGTGCTGTGGATATCGAAGGTGATGCAGTCGAAAACGAGGCATAATTTTACCCGGGCTCAACCAGTTGGGCTTTGGTAAAAGCAAGAGTCGTTGATAAAGAGGGGCTGTCTTGTGACTGCCCCTCTTTCGTATGTAAAAGTCTATAATCATTTTTCAATACAAACCCTTCTGGGTGCTCTGAAAAAGAAGATTACTCAAATGATAGTCAAAGGAGATTTACCATGGCGATCACAAGTAAGATGGTAAAGGATCTGCGCGATAAAACACAAGCGGGCATGATGGATTGTAAAAAGGCCCTTGAGAAAACTGATGGCGATATGGAAAAAGCTGTCGATCTGCTGCGTCAGAAAGGATTGGCTGTAGCGGCAAAAAGATCTGGTCGAGCAACGAGTGAAGGTGTGATAGAAACGTATATTCATGCCGGAGGGAAGCTCGGAGTGATGGTGGAACTCGGGTGCGAGACCGATTTCGTAGCTAAAAATGATGACTTTCGTCAGTTTGCCCGCGATTTAGCAATGCACATTGCTGCGACCAATCCAATTTCGGTCAATAGGGATGAGGTGCCAGCTGAAGTGATTGCCCGGGAAAAAGAGATCTATGTCCAGCAGGCTCTTGAATCGGGAAAACCGGAAGCGATTGTTGAGAAGATGGTTTCTGGAAAAATTGAAAAATTCCTCGCCGACATTGTTCTGCTCGAGCAAAAATTCGTCAAAAATCCAGACCTGTCCATTCAGGATATTTTGAATGAACTTGTTGGCCGGATAGGTGAAAATATCTCGATCAAGAGGTTTGCTCGCTTTCAGGTAGGTGTGGAATAGCCTTTCGATAGTATTTCCTCCGGCAGGCACTCTGATCGTTGCCTGCTGGAAAGTGTCTGATCTTATATGGCTCATTTGTCCAACCTATTCGTTGCTCTAGATTGTGATTCTTCAGGAAAGGCGAATAGAGTGAGACTACGATATCGATTATATGCCAGTGGTCAAATCCATCGATCGCCTCTATTGAGAACAAAATAGCTCATCTATTGGCAGGTACTAGAAAACCAGTCGTCTTCTCGATAAATTTCTTTCAAGGAAAATACTATGACCTCAAAGTTACAGTACCAGAGAATTTTGCTGAAACTCAGCGGTGAGGCGCTCATGGGTGGCGATGCCTACGGCATCAATACCAAAGTACTCGAGTTTGTTGCGGCAGAAGTGAAAGAAGTGGTCAAAACCGGGGTCGAACTTGGTCTGGTGATAGGTGCCGGGAATATTTTCCGGGGAGTTGCTGGAGCAAGTAAAGGCATGGATCGGACTACCGCCGACAACATGGGTATGTTGGCCACGGTCATGAACAGCCTGGCTATGCAGGACGCCCTTGAAAGAGCGGGAGTCATCACGAGGGTTATGTCTGCCATTCCCATGCAATCTGTTTCTGAACCGTATATTCGCCGCAGGGCAACCAGGCACCTTGAAAAAGGCAGGGTAGTCATTTTTGCTGCCGGAACTGGGAACCCTTATTTTACCACCGATTCGGCGGGGGTTTTGCGTGCTCTCGAAATCGACGCCGATCTCGTTATTAAGGCAACCAAAGTCGACGGGGTATACGATAAGGATCCAGTGCTTTATCCAGATGCCATAAAATTTGATCGGCTTACCTATGATGATGTCCTGCAGAAAGGTTTACGGGTGATGGATGCCGCTGGCATATCTCTTGCCAAAGAAGACAAGCTGCCCATTATGGTTCTAGACATGTCGGTAAGCGGGAATATAAAGCGTGCTGCCATGGGTGAAAATGTCGGCACGTTAATAACATCATAAATCCTGATCGTTCAACTGATCTACACAGCAGAGGTGAAATCATGAATGAAGTGATCCTGGAATCGTCTGACAAGATGGAAAAAAGTGTTGAGGCTTTTAAAAACGAGTTGGCGAAGATTCGCACCGGGAGGGCGTCTTTGTCCATTCTCGATGGTATCTTGGTCGATGCCTATGGCAGTTCCATGCCTCTAAATCAGGTTGGGACGATTACTATCCCGGAGAGCAGATTAATTGTCATTCAACCATGGGATCCACAGATGCTTCCGGCAATTGAAAAAGCCATTCTGAAATCCGGCATTGGACTCAATCCAATCGGTGACGGGAAGGTTATTCGTCTGAATATCCCCCAGCTTACCGAAGAACGCCGCAAGGAACTGGTAAAGATGGTCAGGAAGATTGCTGAGGAATTTCGAGTGGCTATTCGTAATGTCCGACGAGATGCCATCGAGACACTCAAGAAGCAAAAAAAGGATAAGGAAATTTCTGAGGATGAACTCTTTAAATTCCAGGATGAAGTCCAGAGTGAAACGGACTTGTACATTAAGGAAGTTGATGAAGTGACCGCTCACAAAGAAAAGGAAGTAATGGAGGTTTGATTTCCTTTTTCTCCTGCCGTCATTTTCACAAAACATTTTAGCACAGGTCCTGGTATGTCCACTTCTCTCTCAATTGATGTAGATCGTCTTCCGCGTCATGTCGCCATTATTATGGATGGCAACGGCCGATGGGCGCAGAGAAAAAGACAACCTAGGCTGTTTGGTCATAGAGCAGGGGCGGAATCTGTTCGGGAGGTTGTTGAAAGCTGCAGGGAAATCGGTATAGAGTATCTTACCCTGTATGCTTTTTCTTCAGAAAACTGGCGACGGCCTGATCAGGAAGTGACCGGCTTGATGAGTATTCTGAAAAAATACCTCGAAGCGGAACTGCCGCACATGCAGAAAAATGGCGTGCGCCTCATGTCAATAGGTGACAGGCAGCGTTTACCTGAAGTGGTTCGGGAGGCATTGGAACGTGGGATCAAAGAGACTGCCGGCAACACTAAACTTACTCTGAATCTTGCCCTCAGCTACGGCAGTCGCGATGAAATTGTCCGGGCAGTAAAAAAGATAAGTACCCTCTGTGTACAGGGTGAAATGAGCCCTGAAGTTATTTCCGATCAATCCATTTCCGAAAATCTTGATACCCGTCTCCTCCCCGATCCAGACCTTTTGATACGTACCGGTGGGGAAGCCAGGTTGTCTAATTTTTTACTGTGGCAGTTGTCCTATGCTGAAATATATTTCACCGAAACCATGTGGCCGGATTTTCGAAAAGAGGCATTCCTGCAAGCACTTTCAGAATATCAGTCTCGAGAGAGACGGTTTGGGCGCACAGGTGATCAGCTGAATTCCGTATAAGATTATGAAACGTATTGTCCCTGGGTTGTTCATTGCTGTTTTCTGGCTTCTCCTGCTTCTGAAAGGGTCGACACTACTGTTTTGTCTGATGATCATTATGGTCGTACTGGTTGCCGCCGGGGAATATGTCAAAATGGCTGACGCCCGGCAGATATCCTTGCCTGAACGTTGGCTTCTGATCGTTATTGTGGCCGTGCCGGTTATTGTTGCCTGCCTTCATTCAAACGCTGCTTCGCTTCTCGGAGCTCTCCTCTGCTCTGTTCTCGCGCTGAGCTGTTATGTCATCTTTCGCTACCGGCACATTACCGACAGCTACAATCTCTTCTGCCGCCTCGGCTTTGGCATACTCTACGTGGGCGTGCTTGGTGGACATCTGGTCCTGCTGCGTTTTCTGCCGGAGGGTGGCAGCTGGTTGATAATAGCCTCCGCCATAACCGCCTGTTCCGATACCGGTGCCTATTTTGTCGGCAAATCTTTGGGTAAAAGGAAACTTTGCCGACACATAAGTCCTAATAAAACTATTGAAGGTGCTGCAGGCGGCATATTATGCGGTCTTTTTGGGGCGGTTTTATTTGCTGCACTCTTGCTACCGGTAGTCAACTGGTTCTTTCTCGTTGGAGCGGCCATACTCCTGGCTGGAGCCGGTATTATCGGAGATCTCACGGAATCAATTATAAAACGAGGCACGGGCACCAAGGATTCCGGCAGTTGTCTTGCCGGGCATGGAGGGGTGCTCGATCGTGTTGATTCTCTGCTTTTTGTTTGTCCGATACTCTATTATCTTCTGGTCCTCCTGGTGCTATAATGCGGAGTATTTCTTTATTGGGAGCGACCGGATCAATCGGCATGAATGTCCTTGATGTTATCAGGCAGTTCCCCGAACAATACAAAGTGGTTGCCATGGCGGCCGGGACGAACATCATACGACTTGCCGAACAGGTGAAGGAATTTAAGCCTGAGCTGATTTCCGTCGGTGACGAACAATGTGCGAATGCGCTGCGACAGCTGCTGCCTTCAGCATTTCACGACAGAATTGTCCATGGAACAGAGGGAACTATTCTGGTGGCAGCCTTTCCATCGGCCGATCTTACTCTTTCGGCTATTGTCGGTGCAGCCGGACTGCTGCCAACATTGGCAGCCATTGAAGCGGGTAAGGATATTGGCCTGGCCAATAAAGAGACTCTGGTTATGGCGGGCCGAATCGTCATGAGTGCAGTGAAAAAAAAAGGTGTCAGACTATTGCCGGTCGATTCTGAACATTCGGCAATTTTTCAGGCACTTGAAGCGGGCCGGAAAAAGGATCTGCGCAAAATTATCCTTACAGCTTCCGGTGGACCTTTTCGCGGGATGAGTGTTGAGCAGTTACAGCATGTTTCCAGGGAACAGGCCTTGCATCATCCCAACTGGAACATGGGCAGAAAAATTTCTATTGATTCGGCAACGCTGATGAATAAAGGCCTGGAAGTGATAGAGGCCAGATGGCTTTTTGAAGTGGGCGGTGGCTCAATTGAAGTGGTGGTCCATCCCCAGTCGATCGTCCATTCCCTGGTCGAATATAAAGACGGCTCTATTCTGGCACAGCTCGGTATTCCTGATATGCGCATTCCCATATCTTACGCTCTTTCCTATCCCGCCAGACTCCCTCTGCCGCTGCAGCCGCTGAATCTGACCCAGTGTGGGCAACTGGATTTTCTTGAGCCGGACTATGTCAGTTTTCCAGCCTTAAAGTTGGCCTTTGCTGCACTTGACAGCGGTGGTGTCTTGCCGGCGGTTTTAAATAGTGCCAATGAAGTGGCAGTTGCCGCGTTTCTTAATTTGGAGATAACTTTTCCACAAATAGCGGAGACAGTTGCCCGAACAATGGATATTGTACATCAGGGCAGTGAGACTGTTCTTGAGGACATCCTTGAAGCAGATAAAGCCGCAAGACGAGAAGCCCAAAATGTCATTGATAATATTCACTGAGTAACTTTAATCGACGTTGCTGAATTCCAGCGACGTTTAATCTATACCTGTTTTACACTATGACTACTCTATTTTCGTTTATTCTCGTTCTCGGCTTGCTTATCTTTGTTCACGAGCTGGGGCATTTTCTTTTTGCAAAATTATTTGGCGTACGGGTGCTGAAATTCTCTCTTGGCTTTGGACCTAAGATCGCCGGCAAGGTTATCGGCGAGACCGAATATGTCATTTCCGCTTTTCCACTTGGTGGTTTTGTCAAAATGTTCGGTGAAAATCCTGACGAACAGCAGATAGCTGCCGAAGATAAGAATGTTTCCTTTGCTCATAAGCCGGTGTGGCAACGGTTTATGGTTGTTCTGGCCGGACCGCTTTTTAATCTTTTTTTTGCGATTGTGCTCTTTTTTCTGGTATTCACTTTCGTTGGTATTCCAACAGCGGTCGATACCACTCGAGTCGGCAAAGTGAACGATAATTCTCCGGCGGCAACGGCCGGGGTACAGAAAGACGATGTGATAGTCTCCATTGACAATAAAGAGACAAAAGGATGGATGGATGTGCTGGAGGCGGTAAAAAACAGTCAGGGGAAAGCCATCCAGATGGTGGTAGCGCGGGGCAGTGCACAGTTGAATTTAGAGGTGGTGCCCGCTATCGATACCGTCAAGAATGTTTTCGGGGAAGAAGTCGAACAGCGATTTATGATCGGCATAATGAAAGCTGATGATCTTACTTACGAAAAAAGCAGTGTCTTTGGTGCATTTGTCAGTGCCTGTCGCCAGACATGGATGTATGTGTCGCTGACAGTCATGGGCTTTGTGAAAATTATCCAGCGGGTCGTTCCAGCCTCGGAAATAGGTGGTCCTATTCTTATCGCCCAGATTGCCGGCGAACAGATGAAGGCAGGCTGGATGAATCTCATATATTTTATGAGCCTGCTCAGTGTCAACCTGGGCATTCTCAACCTCCTGCCAATCCCGGTTCTGGATGGTGGTCACCTGGTCTTTCTAACTATTGAAGGCCTCAGACGAAAACCGATGAACGAACGAGCGCAGATTGTTGCCCAGCAGGTAGGCATCGGCCTTCTTGGTACGCTGATGATCTTTGTCTTCTATAACGATATCGTCAGGCTTTTTAATTGATAGAGCAACAACATCCGCTTATACTGTCGATGGACACGGCGACTTCGTGCAGTGCCGTTGCTCTGACATCCGGGACGAGAAAAGACGGGAAAGTCTTGGCTTCTCTCAGCCTTACTGGGAGTGTTACGCACTCCCGGCGCTTATTAAAGGCAATTGACTATCTGCTGCAGGAAGCGGGGGTTGACTGGCCGGATATTACTGGAATTGGTGTGAGCCTGGGGCCGGGAAGCTTTACCGGACTGAGGATTGGTATGGCCACCGCCAAAGGTCTCGCCGCCGCTGCCGGAAAACCTTTGTTCGGCATCTCCAGTCTTGATTCACTTGCTGCAAAATGTTCTACTTCTCGGCTCATCTGTGCGGTCATCGATGCAAGAAAAAAAGAGGTATATTCCGCCTTCTATCGTTGCTGTAGCAATGGACTTGCCGAAAGAATCAGCGACATGACTGTTGTGGCACCGGAAAAAATCTGTGCCGGTATTACCGATCCGGTTGTCATGATTGGTGACGGCGTTATGGTGTATGGCGAGCTGTTTCAGAACCTGCTTGGGGAAATGGTTCTCTTTGCACCAGCCTCGCTGCACGAACTTTCCGCCGTATCGCTTGGTATGCTGGCTGGTGAAAAATTCCTCGTTGGCGATACGCTTAATCTGGCAGAGGCAGTTCCCCTGTACCTCCGCAGCTCTGATGCGGAGCTGAGTCTGCTGCGGAAAAAAGTGGATTTACCGGACTGAAATCTCGATATCCAATGATTATCAGAAAGAAAACACGACAGATTAAGGTTGGCAATGTTGCTGTAGGCGGTGATAGCCGTATCAGTGTCCAGTCGATGACCAACACTGATACCAAGAATGTCCCGCTGACCGTTGAGCAAATCGGCCGCCTGCAGGCCGCAGGATGCGATATCGTCCGGGTGGCTGTCTTAGACCAGGAGGCGGCTGCGGCTATTCGTGCCATCCAGGATAACATCACCATTCCCTTAATTGCCGATATTCATTTTGATTATCGACTGGCTATCGCCGCCATGGAAAACGGCGCTGATGGCATCAGAATTAACCCCGGTAATCTTGGCGGTGAAGAGAAAATCGCCTTGGTTGTCGCTGCGGCCAAACAGCACATGGTACCGATCCGGGTCGGGGTAAACAGCGGGTCCATCGAAAAAGATCTGTTACAAAAACATGGCTATCCTACGCCGGATAACACCTCAGCCCTGATCGAAAGCGCCATGCGCAATGTTCGACTGGTGGAAAAACATGGGTATCATGAGATAAAAATTTCCATTAAATCAGCGGATGTACTGACCACGATCAACAGTTATCAACAGCTGGCAAAGATTAGCGACTATCCTCTGCACCTCGGGGTTACTGAGGCCGGTGGACTGATAGCCGGCACCGTCAAATCAAGCGTTGCCCTTGGCATTTTGCTTAATCAGGGAATTGGTGATACCTTTCGCATCTCCCTCACCCGTGATCCGGTGGAGGAGGTGCGGGTTGGCTTTGAGCTGTTGCGTGCATTGAAAATCAGGGAACGCGGCCCGGAGTTGATCTCCTGCCCCACCTGCGGGCGCACCCAGATTGATCTATTCGGGCTGGCCGAAGAGGTTGAACGTTACGTCCAGACCATGGAGAGTCGTCTGAAGATTGCGGTGATGGGCTGTGTCGTCAATGGCCCTGGGGAGGCGAAGCATGCCGATATTGGCGTTGCCGGAGGTAATGGTTTCGGCATAATTTTCAAGAAAGGCGAAATTTGGCAAAAGGTTCATGAAGACAAACTGTTGGAAGTCTTTATGGCAGAGTTGAAAAAGATGGAACAAGAGGGACAAAAAAAATAATATGCGTTATTCACAGACACTGTTGCCAACTCTGAAAGAAACACCCGCCGAAGCGGAAGTCATCAGCCATCGACTTATGTTGCGGGCCGGTTTTATCCGTAAGCTGACTGCGGGAATCTACACCTATATGCCGATTGGTCTTGCCGCCATCCGTAAGGTTGAAAATATTGTCCGCGAGGAAATGAACCGGGCCGGTGCCCAGGAACTGCTTATGCCGATGGTTCAGCCGGCCGATCTATGGGTTGAGACCGGACGCTATGAAAAATACGGTCCGGAGTTGCTGCGCTTTCGGGATCGTCACGACAGGGAATCATGCCTCGGACCGACCCATGAGGAGGTGATAACGGACATCGCCCGCAAAGAACTGCACTCCTACCGGAATCTGCCCATCAATCTGTACCAGATCCAGACCAAGTTCCGTGACGAGATCCGGCCGCGCTTTGGCCTTATGCGGGGTCGAGAATTTATCATGAAAGACGCCTATTCCTTTGATGTAAGCGATGAAGCGGCTGGACTCTCCTACCAGAAAATGTATGACGCCTACAAGCGGATTTTTACCCGTTGCGGTCTTTCTTTTCGAGCTGTTCAGGCCGATTCGGGCGCGATTGGCGGCAGTTTCTCCCATGAGTTTATGGTACTGGCCGATACCGGAGAAGATACTATTGTTGTCTGCAAGAATTGTGAGTATGCCGCCAATATGGAAAAAGCGATCGTCAAACTGGTTCCGGTGGACCAGGTGGCTGCACTTGCGCAGATGGAAAAAATTGACACTCCCGGCAAGCGTAAGGTCGATGCCGTCTGTGACTTTCTAGGTATTGAACCGCATCAACTGGTAAAAACGCTGGTATTTAAGGCAGATGATCAGCCGGTTGCAGTACTGGTTCGTGGTGACCGGGAAGTCGAAGAAGTGAAGCTGAAAAACCTGCTCGGTGTTACCGATGTTCAACTGGCCGATGATAAAGAGGTCTTTGATGCCACAGGGGTGCCAACCGGCTATCTGGGGCCGGTCGGAGTTGATATACGCATCGTTGCCGACCAGGAAGTAGCCGCCATGCACAATTTTTACGTCGGCGGCAACGAGAAGAACTGCCATTTTAAAAACGTTAATCTGGGGCGGGATTTTCAGGTGGAGGCTGTCGCTGACCTGCGCCAGATTACCACCGATGACCCTTGCCCAGAATGTGGGGGTAAGCTTGAAACCACGGAAGGCATCGAAGTCGGCCATGTTTTTAAACTGGGCACCGGCTACTCCGAATCGATGAATGCCACTTTTCAGGATGCAGACGGCCAGACCAAGCATTTTGTCATGGGCTGCTACGGCATCGGCGTCAGCAGGATTGTCGCCGCCGCCATTGAACAGAATCATGATGAGAAGGGAATTATCTTCCCCGTGCCTCTGGCACCATTTACCGTCATTATTGTCAACCTTGGCGGCAACGATGAGATAATCAACTCTGCGGCTGAAAAACTCTACCAGGATCTCATGGCGGCAGGTCTGGAAGTGCTGCTCGATGACCGGGATGAGCGACCGGGGTTCAAATTTAAAGACGCCGACCTGCTCGGAATTCCTTATCGCGTGACAGTCGGCAAAAGTTTTGTGGAAAATGGCACAATGGAAATAAAGCATCGCCGGGATGGTGTCGTCGAGGAGTTGCTGCCGGAAGAAACCGTCAGGCGTCTTAAAACAGTAATTTGGGGCCAATTGAGTAAATAACCGACACCTTGTTCATGACCAATCCATCGACAATAAACCCGAATGGGCTGAAAGTTCTTGCGGCAAATTATCTGCACGGCGTCGACCTGGCGCCAATAGATGAAGCATGGGAGATCGTTTGCCGGGTCCATCAGAGAAAACGGCATTTTTCCGGGGAACTGTATATCATCCATTTGCTGGAAGTCGCTTCGATGCTTGCCTCCATGCACCTTGATCTTGATACGATTTTGGCTGGCCTGCTGCATGGGGTTATAAAAGAAGGGGTGAGTGTCAAGGAGCTTACCGATAAGTTCGGCAAGGATGTGGCGGGCATTGTTGAGGGATCGACCAAGATAACCAAAGTCACCTATAACAGCAAGTTGATCAGTCAGGCGGATAACCTGCGGAAGATGCTGCTGGCTATCGCCACCGACATCCGGGTGTTGCTGGTAAAGCTGGTCGACAGATTACTTGATATGTTCCTGCTCGATATGGTCGACAGAGAGCAGCAACTCGACATGGCCAGAGAGACCATGGATGTTTACGCTCCTCTGGCCAGCCGTCTTGGTATCGACTGGCTCAAACGTGAACTTGAGGACAATGCCTTTAAATTTTTATTCCCGGAAGAACACTATACTCTGTCGCACACCCTGGAAAGCTCACTGGACGAGCGGCAGCGATATGTCGATGAAGTTATCGCCATCCTCCATGAAAAATTGGGGGAAAGTAATATCAAACCTATCCGTATTATAGGTCGTCCCAAGCACCTCTATTCCATCTATAAAAAACTCATTGCCCAGAACATCTCTCTTGACCGGGTCTATGACAAAGTGGCCTTTAGGATCATCGTCGATACGGTAAACGAATGCTATGAGGCGCTTGGCACCATTCATGCCAACTGGTCACCAGTTCCCGGTCGAATAAAGGATTTTATCTCTGTTCCCAAGGCCAATAATTACCAGTCCATGCATACCACGGTGGTTGGCCCTCGTGATCACTTTATTGAGATCCAGATTCGTACGGATCAGATGGACAGGGTTGCCCAGGAAGGGGTTGCGGCCCACTGGGCCTATAAAGAAGGGCAAAAGGTTAATAAAAACGACGTCAAACTTTTTCGTGAGTTAAAAAAACTTGTCACCTCCCTGCAGGAGGTTGAAGATCCACGGGAGTTCCTCGACAGCCTTGTCGGCGAATTGTATGATCCGGAGGTTTATGCCCTGACCCCGACAGGCGAGGTCAAGGAGTTTCCTCTTGGTAGCTGCCCAATCGATTTTGCTTATTCGATCCATACTGAAGTTGGTGACCATTGTGTTTCGGCAAAGGTCAACGGTCGACAGGTGCCGCTTAAATATCAGTTGCAGACTGGCGATATCGTAGAGGTTGTCACTTCTCCCACCCAGGTGCCCAGGCGGGGTTGGCTGGATCTGGTCAAGACCAGCCGGGCGAGGACCAGGATACGCTCCTGGCTGCGGCGTGAAGAAAAAGAAAAAGCTCTTAAGCTTGGCCGGGAAATCTGTGAAAAAGAGATTAAAAAATATGACACTTCGCTGAAAAAAATTATTAAAAGCGGTCATATTCGCCTCATACTCAAGCAGTTGCACTGTAACTCCCTGGATGAATTGCTGATCAAGGTCGGGAGCGGGGCAATAACCGTCCAGAACCTGATTAAAGGACTCCAACCGGCTGAATTGCGTAAAGAGAGTGAGCCTATCGTCATTGACCTGCCACCGGAAGAGCTGGCCAGTCGAATGGTGAGTCAGCATGCGGGCGAAGAGGGCAAAGACATATCCGGAGTAACAATCGATGGGATTGACGGCATGCTCGTGAAAGTGAGTCAATGTTGCCGTCCACTGCCGGGAGATCCGATAGTTGGTTTTATCACTATGGGCCGGGGTGTTTCGGTACATAAATCACATTGCCATAACCTTCTCAGCTCTGATCCAAAACGATGGATAGATGTATCCTGGTCTGGTATTGCCGAGAAAAACTATAAAGTCGGCATTCATGTCAGTGCGGAAAACAAACGGGGCATTTTTTCAGAAATCAGTAATTCCATCAATCTCGATAATGCGAATATTGTCGATATTTCTGCGCATACCACTCCCTCTGACCAGGCGGACATGACCATCTCACTGGAGGTGGAAAACCTCGATCATCTTAATATCTTGATACAGCACCTCCGACAACTGCCAGCTGTCATCAACGTGCGCCGGTTGTAGAGGCTCGAAAAGGGTGGTGGTGACAGGATGGAGATAGTCTGCGATGTCTGTGGCAACTTGAGAGCAACCTCAAGCCTGGCGTGTCCCTTTTGCGGCAGCAAGATCGATGCGGCCGATCTTAAAAAACCTGCGGGCTATGTGCATAACACCGTCAACCTGGAGGCAGGGCGACCGGTGGTGGATGTTGCCCTGACTCGCCTGCATCAGATAATCGGGGATTCGTTAAGAAATCATACCAGTGTGCTCACCTTGATCCATGGCTACGGCTCAAGCGGTAAAGGTGGCGCGATCCGAATGGAATGCAGAAAAATGCTGGATTTTTTAAAGACCAAAGGCCAGATCAGCGACTATATCCCCGGGGAGGATTTTACCAAACGATCGAAAATCGTCAAATCCCTGCTCCGTCGTTATCCTCAGCTTGGTACCGATAAACATTTGAACAAAGGAAATCCGGGTATTACCTTGGTACTTCTTTAGCTCAGGCTGCTTGATTCTGCCTCTGCTGCGTACAAAATCTATAACGCGACTCTGTGGTCGTAAATGCGGTAAATTATAAAACTTCTAAGGAGGAGTTTCTGATGAAAAAATATTTGGTGTCGGCAGTTCTCGGACTGTGTATTGCAATCCCTGCCGTGTCTCAAGCTGCACCGCCGGCGAGCTTTGAAGAAAAGATCAGTTACAGTATGGGATTTGAAGTAGGCAATTATTTTAAGGGTGCGGGCGGAGATATTCAACAGGAATTTTTGGTCAAAGGTATTGAAGATGCCTATAAGGGCGAGAAACCGGCAATGACTCCTGAGGAAATGCAGACTATTCAGAAAGAATTTGCTCAGAAGATGCAGGCCCAGCAAAATGCCAAGATGGAAGAAATGAAAGCTGCCAACCTTGCTGCAGGAGTAAAGTTTCTCGAAGAAAATAAAAAGAAAGATGGTGTGGTTGTTACTGAGAGCGGTCTGCACTATCAGGTTTTAAAGGAAGGGCAGGGAGAAAAAGCCAAGCCGACCGATAAAGTGAAGGTGGAATACGTTGGTTCGTTGATCGATGGGACGGAATTCGATAGTACAAAAGCCCATGGCGAACCGGCTCAATTTCAAGTCGATCAGGTCATTAAAGGATGGGCTGAGGCGCTGCAGCTGATGAATGTAGGGACGAAATTACACTTGGTCATCCCTGCTGAGCTGGCTTACGGAGAAAATGGTGCTGCCCCGAAGATCCAACCCAACTCTGTTCTGGTCTTTGATGTGGAGCTGCTTTCCATCGAAAAATAAAATAGAGCGGGAAATATGAGTTGTACAATGACAAAGGCCGTCCGGGATTCATTCCCGGCGGCCTTTATCATTATATCTTTGCACTATCGATCGTTTTTTATAAGCAGAAAAATCCCGGCGCATGAAAAGATGATATGGATACTGATTGCAGCGATAACCGGCGAGAGATAACCGGCAATCGCCAGGGATTGCAGGGCGCCCCATATCCCCCAGGCGAAAAAGGCCAGGCCGCAGCTCACTGGAATTGCCACCGAGAGATCCCTCCCCCATTTTCGGTAGGAATAAAGCAGAATGGGTAAGCCGAGCAAGAGCAATGGTATACCGAGCAATATGTAGGAAATGCGGCCAAGAAAATTAGTCAGGGTGGCTCGTTTTTCATATTCAGCCGTGGCTCGCGAGATATCCTTGTAAAGATTGGTGAGTGACTGTTCCGCCGCTTTATTAGCGGGGACCAGGAAGTCTTCAGGCTGCTCAGGCAATTTTATCCTGGTCGTTATAAAGTTGGTGATCCGGTAGTTGTTCCCATCTTCCTGCTGTTGGATCTGGCCGTCATTTAAGAGCCAGCTGGCATCATATTTTTGCCAGTTGGCATCCGCCGCTGTGGTCAGTGTTTTGATATTATATTTTTCATCCCAACAGGAATAGGAGAAATTTTTAAAGATGTGCTTTTTAGGGTTGGGCCAGTCAAAAGAATAAAACCCCTCTTTTCCTTTATAATAGTAACGGTTGTTGCGCATGATCCCCAGAGGTACCTTGCCCTTGACCTGCTCGTACCAGATCTTGTTGCTTCTGGCAATGGTTGTCGGCAGGAGCCACTGAGCCGCGGCGATAAAAAGCATGGTGAAAAGCACGGAACCGAAAATCAGCGGTCTGATAATCAGCCGTAGAGGAACTCCGCCGGCCTTCAGGGCGGTGAGTTCATTGGTATGGTTGAGAATACCAAGGGAGATTACCCCGGAGAGCAGAATAAACACCGGACCCAGTTGATCGACGATAAAGGGAATGGTCAGGAAGAAAAATTCAAGGGCCAGGGAGAGTGGTTTGCCGGCAGCGTTGAAATCATCGATTTTTTCAAAAAAATCAACGAGCAGATAGATGGCGGCAAATCCGGTGTTGACAGTGAAGAAATATTTAACGAACTGGCCCAGCAGGTAGCGGTTAAGCAAATTCACGTAAAAGACTCCAACTATCGAATAATGCGCTGGCTGAGGAGAAATCCCAGGGCAACCATGGATATTCCCAGGATGTTGCTGATCAACAAATAAGAAATCGCATGCAACGATTCCCCTGCTTTAAAAAATTCTTCAGTCTCTATTGCGAAGGTGGAAAATGTGGTAAATCCCCCGAGAAACCCGGTAAACAGAAAAAGTCTGAACTCATGACTTATATGTACTCTTTCAAAATAACTCCAGAAAAAACCAATCAGCAGGCAGCCGAGAAGGTTCGCTACCAGGGTTCCCAGCGGAAAGTTTACCGGCGTCAACTTTTCGGCACAGATTGCGACCGCATATCTGGCAATAGCCCCAATGCCGCCACCAAGGCCAATGGCGAGTATTCCTTTCATAGTTTGCTCTTTGATTGACATAATTTAAAAAGAGTACAATGGTTCAGATGTAGGTAACATTATCGTTTCCGTGCGTCAAGAACCGGCTTTGTCGGCGGTGGGGCAAAATACCCAGTCCTTGCAATTGTATTAATCGATATGGTATAATTGAAAGTTGTCGTGATGCTACTATAACCCGGAAGTTTAAGATATATTAAGCAATTATTTATATCACTGTGACCGTATATGGCTCAGAAACAAAAAAAGTGTGATCCCGTTTCACCCACTCCAACGTGCAAACAGACCTACAAGAATACTGCCAGAGATCGTTTACTCGCTTTCTGGAGTGTTTTTGGCAAAGACGATGAGGTTCTTGTTATCATTAATGCCGATCCGGACGCCCTGGCGACTGCCCTCGCCGTCAAGAGGCTGCTGCGTTATAAAGTAAAAAGTGTCACTATAGTGCATCCTAACGAGATCAGGCGTCTCAACAATCAGGCGATGGTCAAGAGATTGAGAATTCCCTTGGAGCGACTCAAGGATGTCAAGATCGACCATTACAGTAAAAGGGTAATGGTCGATTCCCAGCCCAATCATCTGCCCTGTTTTGAAAAAATTAAAATTCATGCGATCATCGACCATCATCCGGTGGCCGGCGAGTTCGACAGCGAGTTTATCGATATCCGGCCGGAATACGGGGCCACTTCGACGATGGCTGTTGAGTACCTGCGGGCAGCCGGAATGAAGCCCTCGGTGGCTCTGGCAACCGCATTGTTTTACGGCATAAAAGTTGATACCCAGGACTTTGAGCAGAAATCGGTCCTGGCCGATGGCATCTCTTTTCGTTATCTCTTTAATATCGCCAACCGCGATTTGGTCCGTAAATTCGAGCTCACTGACCTTCGTCAGTCCGAGCTTAAATATTTTTCTATCGCTCTGGCCGAGCTGAAATTTTCCAAAGGACGTTACTACACGCATTTAGGCAGAGTGAGAAGCCCGGATGTCCTGGTGATTGTTGCCGATTTCCTTAATCATGTCGGAGAAATAGATTGGGTCTTCGTTTCCGGGGTGCACGGTGAAAAGCTCGTGGTTATCTTCCGCTGCGACGGTTACCGTAAAAGTGCTGGGAAGTTAGCAGATAGAATCTTTGGTTCTCTTGGCTCGGCAGGCGGGCACAAAGGAGCAGCGAGAGCGGAAGTGCCTCTGAAGAATCTTCAACTGGGCGATAAAGAGTTCACTTCCGATACCTTAAAGCGTTTTATTATGCGGCATATACAGTGATTTTGAGAGGGCTCATACGTCCGGGCTTGCGCAATGGGCTGATTTCTTTTAGCATAAGACAAAATTATTAGGTGAGAATGGACTTGAGGCTCTTAGTCGTTTGGTACATTCTCGTGTAGGTTGACTCTGCTTTAGGTGCCTCCATGCTGAGACCTTCCACGCTGGCCATGATTCTCGCGGGCAGTCGCGTCGACGAGTTGAATGTTTTGACGTATTATCGTCCTAAATCGGCAGTTCCTTTTGGTGGAGTTGGGCGGGTTATTGATTTTTCGCTCAGCAACCTGGTCAATTCCGGAATCGAACAGGTTGCTCTCCTCAGTCAGTATCACAGCTACTCACTTATTAATCACATCGGAACGGGATCCGCCTGGGATATGATCGGGCGCTATCGCCATGTGTCTATCCTGCCGCCTTTTCTCGGATCGGAAGCCACTGACTGGTACAGAGGACCGGCCGACGCTATCTATAAAAACCTCGAGTATGTCAAATATCACCGTCCTGAAGAGGTCCTGATCCTGTCCGGCGACCATATCTATAAAATGGATTACCAGGATCTGATCGACTACCATACCGCCAAGGATGCCGACCTGACAGTGGCTTTCACCAGAGTTCCTAAAAATGAAGCTAACAGGTTTGGCATAGCCCGCTTGGATAATGAAGATGGTGCTCAAGGCGGCAGAGTGCTTCAATATTGGGAAAAACCGCCACACCCCCAATCGGATTGGGCATCGATGACGGTTTTGTGTTTTAAGCCGGAGGTTTTGTATCGCGCCCTGGAAAAAAACCAGGAGAGCGACTCGTATCATTTCGGCAAAGACATCATCCCGATGTTGATGGAGCAAAACAGTAAAGTCTACGGCTATAAATTTTCTGGCTATTGGGGGTATACCCGGACAATTAATGAATACTGGCAGTCGAATATGGACTTGCTCGGTGACGCACCTCATATTGATCTGGAAAAATGGGTGTTTCGAACCAATCTCGAACATCGGCATATCCGCGATAATGAGCCGGCCTTGATGGGTCAAGAGGCTGTTGTGCACAATAGCATGGTTTATAATGGCTGCAAGATTGACGGAACGGTGATTAATTCGATTTTGTTCCCGGGAGTTCATGTAAAAAAAGGGGCGGTGGTCGAAAACTCAGTGATTTTTTTCAGTAATGTCATCAATGAAAACTGTCGCTTGAACAAAGTTGTCTCCGATGTGAATAATAATTATGGCAGAAATGTGCTCATTGGACCTGAACTATGTGAGGCGACTACCCCGGTGACGATGATCGGTTGGAATAACAAGATTCCAGACCATACAGCAATCGGTGAAGGGGCCACGGTCTACCCCCGCATTCCCAACACTAACTGGCCTGTCAGCTTAAAGGCCGGGGAGGTGTTGCGATGAAAAGAGCAAAAGAAGCGTTAGTGCTTATTCTCGCAGGCGGCGTCGGCAGTCGTTTAAATATCCTCGTGCAGAAAAGGGCCAAGCCTGCAGTGCCTTTTGGGGGGATTTATCGAATAATCGATTTCAGTCTCAGCAATGTCATGAACTCCGGGTTGAAAAAGGTCGGAGTGCTCACTCAGTATAAACCTCTGTCCCTGATGAGTCATCTCGGCATGGGTGAGGCCTGGGATTTTACCGGGCGAAGCAGAGGCGTGACGGTTTTGCCGCCGCGTACCGGGGAAAAGGAGTCTGATTGGTATCAGGGTACAGCCGATGCGGTTCGCCGGAATCTTGATTTTTTAGAAGCTAATCCGGCCGATGAGGTGGTGATTCTTTCCGGCGATCATATCTACCATATGGATTTTGATGCAATGATCGAGTTTCACCGCTCAAAAAAAGCCGATTTGACCGTCGGCATGATGGTCGTTCCGAAAAGTGAGATGTATCAGTTTGGATCGGGTATCGTTGATAAACACGACAGGATCATTGAATGGGAAGAAAAGCCGAAGGAGCCGCGGACGAACCTGGCCTCCATGGGAATCTATGTATTTGATTACCAATATCTGCGTAACACCCTGGTTCGCGATAAAGAAGAAATTGATTTCGGCATGCATATTTTGCCTCGAGCTATTGCCGAAGACAACGTCTTTGCCTATCCTTTTTATGGGTATTGGCGGGATGTCGGTACGATCCAGGCCTATTGGGAAGCCAATATGGATGTCTTGAAAAAAGAGAGTGGTCTTTCCCCACAGATGTGGCAGATCCGGACCAATATTGAGACCGAGGGAAGGACTGCAGATCGAGCGCCGGCGCGGTTTGGTGCATCCTGCCACCTCGAAAGTTGTATGATCTCCGCCGGCAGTAATATCCAGGGGTCGGTGATAAACTCGGTTCTGGCACCGGGAGTGGTTGTCGAGAAAGGAGCAGTTGTAAAAAATTCAATACTCTTTGAAGACTGCATCATCAGAAAAGATGCAATTGTTGATCTCGCCATTCTGGATAAAAGAGTCGAAGTGGGGGCAGGCGCGATAGTCGGTTTCGGGGAAAATTACACCATAGTCAACCGACTCAAGCCGAGTCATTTATACACCGGTATCAGCCTGATCGGCAAGGGCGCCGTAGTACCTGCCAACCAGAAGATCGGCAGAAACTGCGTTGTCAACAGCAATATTACTGAAGGCGACTACCTGGGACAAGTCATAGAGGACGGCGAATCACTCTTTGTCGGCGGTGAAGACTCCTGACTGGGCGACAAAATTTATCGGCAATCAGGAGTGCAAATGTCGCTCTCAAGATTGAAAAAGATTGCGCTTTGATAAAACTTGGGTATTATTCCGCCTGATTTTCACCACCAAAAAGTAGTATGCCCTCGTAGCTCAGGGGATAGAGCACAGGATTCCTAATCCTGGTGTCGCGCGTTCGATTCGCGCCGAG
>CAWDRB010000003.1:0-46361 GCA_963804605.1 uncultured delta proteobacterium | reverse complement strand
GGAGCCAGCAAGCGGAATCGAACCGCTGGCCTGCGCTTTACGAGAGCGCCGCTCTACCAACTGAGCTATGCTGGCCTTTATTTAACCACAAACAAGGACCTATTTAGCAATATCCCTGTCTTATATCAGTACGCCTATATATCAGGTAATCATTGAAAATTCAACTATTATGCAATATAAGAAATCCATACCTTTGATGACATTGAAAATTCTTCATCAGCGTCATTGTTACGATTTTTCTATCTTACAGAGAGAACATGCCCAGAGCATTCTGCCTTATATTTCTTCTTGTTATTCTCTCAGGCTGTACAGATAAAGACCAACAGAAAAAAGTTGCCATAAAGCAATGCACTGACTGTCACGAAGTGCACACGGATTCCAACCATCAACTTTCCTGCACCAGCTGCCATAAAGGCAACAATCAGGCATCTGATAAAACCAGTGCCCATCTTGGCTACGTCCCCTTCCCCGCTCACCCGAACCATTTTACTGATTCATGCGGCGGCTGCCATGCACAAGTTGTCAAGAAAATCGTCAGTACAGACCATTTTACTCTTGCCAACAGTACCAATATGTTCCGAGAAATATTTGGGGCAAAAAACAAACTGAGCAGTTTTCGGCAAACGCCCAAAAAAAACGATCCGAAAAACGTCTTGGAACTAGCCGACGATCTGCTGCGCCGCCGATGCTTTCGCTGTCATCTCTACAGCCCCGGCGACAACTACCCTGCCGTTGTTCATGGCACCGGCTGCGCGGCCTGCCATATGGCCTTTGTTGACGGCAAACCGGCATCGCACAGCTGGCAGAGGCCGGGTGATGAGCAGTGTCTATCATGTCATTACGGCAACTACGTCGGCTTTGATTATTATGGCCGGTTTGAACACGATTTCAATGTTGAATACCGCACGCCTTATACCACAACAGAAAAACATTCTCGACCCTATGGTGTTGAGTATCACCAGCTGAAAGCGGATATTCATCAATTGCGGGGCATGCTGTGCATTGACTGCCACACCGGCCGGGAACTGATGGAAGCGGGAGGAGAAAAACCTTCCTGTAAAAAATGTCACCAACTAGAGGAGTTGCAACGCTCTTTACCTGCCCTGGTTATTATTCAACAAGACTTCTTTATTCTTCATGGCCGTAACGGAAAGGACCACACCATCCCTGTCATGCAGCATCCCGCCCACAAGGAGCAAGGAGGTAATGTCAATTGCCAGGTATGCCATGCCCAGTGGACATTTAACGATTTTGGCAACCATTTTCTTAGATCGGATACTGATGATGCTGACATATGGGCCAATCTGTCCGTTCAGGGTAATTTCGAGGTTGAAAAAATTATTGACAACAATAACGATTTTAATAAAACTGAACTTCCTGTGGAGATGACCGACAAAATAACCGATGAGCCAGAAGTTGGTCTCTGGCATAAGGGATTTACCATGCGGCGCTGGGAAACCGTGCTGCTCGGCAGGGACAACGAAGGAAATATTGCCACCATGCGTCCAATTCTCGACTATAAGCTTTCGTGGATAGATGAAGACGAAAACGTTCGATTTGATTCCATTTCATCAAAAGCCCCCAACATGGGGTTTCGCTCCTACGTTCCACATACTACCGGACCTGCGGGGTTATTTTACCAAGAGCGTATAGCACAATTTCTGGCAACAGAACGTGCTGCTCAAATAATCCCTGGTACACCTGAAAGTTCGTCCAACTGATTACGCTATGACAGATAATATTCTTCTTCGATTGCTGTGCTGCCTTCTTCTAATGAGCAGCTGTTCCGTTAGTTCCGTTCCCAAATCCAAGGTGCCCGACAGTAAATCACCCGCTACCCAAAAATCTTATGTGATCAACAATATACGGTATTATCCAATTTCTTCCGCCGAGGGCTATAGCGAAAACGGCATCGCCTCATGGTATGGCGGCAAGTTTCATGGCAGAAAGACCTCGAACGGGGAGACCTATGACATGAATGCGATGACGGCAGCTCATAAGACCCTGCCGATGAATACCATGCTCTTGATCAAAAACCTTGATAACGGCAAAAGCACGGTGGTCCGAATCAATGATCGCGGACCCTTTGTGCAGGGAAGAATAGTTGATCTAAGTTTCAAAGCCGCTAAGTCGCTGGGCATTAGCCAAAAAGGGATTGCCAGAGTACAGGCGGTTGCACTCGGAGAAGAAGCTGTCACTGGACCTGGAGAACTGCCAATCCTGGTTCACCAGGATCTATCAGCCGGTGAATTTTATGTCCAGATTGGCGCCTTCACCGAAGAAGGCAATGCGGTAAAACTACAGAAACGGTTCACCGATTCCGGGCATCCGGCCATCATTCTAAAAGATCCTGAAGGAGAAGCAAAGGTTCACATGGTGCAGGTATATGTCGGCAAAACCATCCAACATGCCAAGCTAGCGGAAAAAGCACTGGTTGAACGTGGCTGGGTCGGCGCATTTGTTGTCGCCAGATGAACTGCGGTTAGTCACGTAACTTTTTAGACGGTCGCTGCTTGATAAACCAGCCGCAGCAACTCTTGCAGGCGGGCGTGATCTTTTACTCCCGGTTGCGACTCCACGCCGGAGTTGATGTCTAGCGCAAAGGGATGCACCTCGGTGATGGCATCGATCACATTTTCAGGCGACAGCCCACCGGCCAGGATGACTGGTCGCTGCAGCTGTAGTCGCTCAATTATCGACCAGTCAAACACCTTGCCTGTACCGCCGCGTGCCCCCATGACATAAGTATCCAGAAGAAATGCATCAACACAGTCATTATATGGAGTGAAATCATCGGCGCGACTCTCTTCCCCGACCCGAAAGGCCTTGATGATGCCAAGAGCAGGCAACTTTTGTCGTATTTCTCTGCAGTATTGCGCCGATTCGGTGCCATGGAACTGCACGTAAGAAAACCCAAGACCTGCTGTACTGAGCACCTCGGCAGTCGAAGCGTTGACAAAGACCGCAACTCGGTCGACAAAAGGGGGAAGTTGCTCTATTATGCGGGCCGCTGCGTCAGAGTTGATGCAACGCGGGCTTTTCGCATAAAAAATAAAACCCAAGGCATCAACACCATAGTACACTGCAGCCAGGGCATCTGCCATGCGTGTCGTGCCGCACATTTTTACCCGCGTTCTCTGCATCATTCTATTTGCCAAACGAAAACCTTATTCGCGAAGAGACTGCAGCAGAGCACTGTCAGCTCCGGCCCGCATCAATGCCTCACCAACAAGAGCCGCAGCTATTCCTTCATCTCTTAACCGCCTGAAATCATCAGCTGTTTTAAGGCCTGATTCACTCACTACCGGAATGTCTGTCGGGATATGTTTCTTTAATCTGAAGGTGGTTGCAATATCCATTGAGAAGTCCTTGAGATTCCGATTATTAATGCCAATGAGAGTACTGCCTGCTTCCAAGGCACGTTCGGTTTCCCATTCGTCATGCACCTCAACCAGTACATCCATCCCGTGTCCTGCAGCAAAGGCCTGATAATCGCGCAGCTGCGATAGATCAAGGATAGCTGCGATCAACAAGACAGCGTCAGCGCCATGCTGGTGGGCTTCTTTAATCTGCAATTCATCAATGATAAAATCTTTTCGCAGCACCGGCAGCGATACTGCCTCTCTCACCTGCATCATATAGAGCAGCGCGCCCTGGAAAAAATTCACATCGGTCAGAACGGAAATCGCCTGGGCACCATTTTTTTGATAGTTGGCGGCTATGTCCACCGGTCGAAAATCGGCGCAAATTATGCCTTTTGAGGGCGATGCTTTTTTCACCTCGGCAATTATAGCAACTTCCGGGTATTGGGTCAGAGCGCGGGTGAATCCACGCGGCGGATCGATAATTTTTTCCTGGAAATCCGGTGGCAGGCATATCCCCCTTTGACGTAATGCGGCAACCTCTATTTTCTTTTGGGCGACAATAGTATCAAGAATCATGGCCATATATCAATTTGCTTTTAGGGCCTTGCCGGCCAGACTGGAAAAATTGACCAACTGATCAAGCTTTTTCAATGCTGCTCCCGATTTAATAATCTCTCTTGCCTGGGTAATGCCCGCTTTTATACTCTCGGCCTTGCCTGCTGCCAGAAGTGATGCTCCGGCATTCAACAGCACCATATCGAGTTTGCCACCCGGTTCACCCTGCAATACTGATCGGACCAGCTGCGCAGCTTCTAGAGCGGTTGCACCACCTTTAATATCGACAATCGATGCCCGCGTCAAACCGACATCCTCAGGCTCAATGGTGTAGCTTGTCACCTTGCCGTCGAAACCATCTGCGATATACGAGGTGCCGGTAACGGTCAACTCGTCCATATTCCCCTCACCCCAAACGACAAGCGTTCTTTTCATGCCTAATCGCACCAGTACCTCGGCGAGGATCGTGGTCAATTCTTTGGCAAAAACTCCGGTCAGTTGCACATTTGCCCCCGCCGGATTGGTCATTGGGCCAAGGATATTGAAAATAGATCGAATACCGATTTCCCGGCGCGGCCCGATGGCATATTTCATCGCGCCATGAAGCATGGGTGCAAAAAGAAAACCAATTCCAACCGATCGCACACATAACGAGACGGCCTCGGCAGACAGGCTTAAATCGACACCGAGTGCCTCAAGAACGTCAGCACTGCCACACTTGGAGGAAACCGCCCTATTGCCGTGTTTGGCCACCGGAATCCCGGCAGCAGCCACAACAAAAGCGGTCGTTGTCGATACATTAAAAGTGCCGGAGCCATCGCCGCCGGTGCCGACAATATCCATCAGCACCGCGCCGCCGGCCGTATCGACACCGGAATCGACAAAGGTTGCTTTAGCCCGCATCACCCGGACAGCACCGACAATCTCGTCGATCGTTTCGCCCTTCATCCGGAGCGCGGTGATAAAGGAGCCTATCTGGGCATCGGTTGCATTACCGTCCATAATATCATGCATTACCGAAACCATTTCCGGCTCCGTCAGGTTCTGGCTGGTAACAATTTTGCCGATTGCTTCTTTGATATTCATGACTTTTTCTAAGAGTTGTATTTTTAAGCAATCGCCTTATGGTCGCAAAAGCTGCAGATAATCGGTTGCTAAAAAATTTTTAAGAAGAGTTATCCCGGCTGGAGTCATGATCGACTCCGGATGAAACTGAACGCCTTCGATAGGCAGACTTCTATGACGCAGCCCCATCAATTCATTTTGATCGGACCGGCAGCTGACCTCCAGACAATCGGGAAAGTCACTTTCCTGGACCACCAGTGAATGATAACGCATGCCGTCGAATGGATGTGGCAGTCCGGTAAAAACACCTCGACCGTCATGCTCCATCGGACTGGTTTTGCCGTGCATAATCCGCGACGCCCGAATCACCGTACCGCCGAAGGCTTCACCTATCGCCTGATGGCCAAGGCAGACACCGAGAATCGGTAGTTTACCGGCAAAATATTTAATCGCCTCAATGGAAATCCCAGCCTCACGTGGGAGTGCAGGGGCCGGGGGAGATCAACAATCGATCCGGCTGCAGGGCTTCAATTTCCTGAACGGTGATTTTATCATTGCGAAAAACCCGGATATCCTCGGTTCGTCCTTCTTGCAGTCCATTGGCGGCCACTGTCTGGACGATGTTATAGGTGAAAGAATCATAATTATCTATTATAACAAGCATTTTTCTAAAATCCCTTCTCGGCAAGTTCAACAGCGCGGCGTAAACCCAATGATTTATTGACTGTTTCCTCAAACTCTTTTTCCGGCACAGAGTCAGCCACAATCCCTGCTCCAGCTTGAATATACAAATCTTTGCCTTTCATGACAAAGGTTCTGATGGTAATGCAGAAATCCATATTACCGGAGAAACCAAAATAGCCGACAGCCCCGGCATATGGTCCTCGCTTGTCCTTTTCCAATTCATCGATAATCTGCATCGCCCTGATCTTCGGAGCGCCGCTGACTGTCCCTGCCGGAAAACAGGCAGCCATGACATCGAACTGATCCTTGTCCTCGGCAAGCTCGCCATGAACGCCGGAGACAATATGCATAACATGGCTGTATCGCTCGATAACCAGCAGATCCTGGACCTTGACATGACCACCTTTGGCTACTCGGCCGACATCGTTGCGGCCAAGATCAACGAGCATCAGATGTTCCGCGGTCTCTTTGGGGTCAGCCAGAAGTTCTTGCTCTAGGGCCAGATCTTTCTCGGGAGTCGAGCCACGTTTTCTGGTGCCGGCGATTGGACGCAGTTCAATATTTGAGCCTTCTTTTCGCACCAGAATCTCCGGGGAAGAGCCGATCTGGATAACCTCGCCCAATTGCAGAAAAAAGAGATAAGGGCTTGGATTTATATGCCTCAGCGCCCGATAGAGAACCATAGGGGTCAGTTCAGTTCTGGTGTGAAACCTCTGGGAAAGAACAACTTGAATAATATCTCCGGCGATAATGTATTCTTTGGCTTTTTCCACCATGGCCTCAAACTGGTCTTGAGCCATATTGGAAGAAAAATCGTGCGAGACTGAGCCGTCGTTGCGACTCGCCTCAAAAAATTCGGCAGAGACCGGCCGTTTGACTTTGCTGATGACTCCATTAATCAGCTGAACCGCCTCATCGTACAACGCATTTCCATCACAATTATCTTCGATCTGCATCCAGCAGACAATGGTCACTGTCTGTTTAAAGCTGTCATGAACCAGGACGATTTTCGGCACCATAAAGGAGGAATCAGGAAACTCCGTAGCCGGACGATTGTCGGGGAGGTCCTCCATAAATCGGACCATGTCGTAACCGAGAAATCCGACAGCACCGCCACAGAACCTGGGAAGGTGCGCATATTCCGCGGCAGCAAGCTCTTCGATCATCGATTTCAGCGCCTGCAGTGGGTCGGAAGAGAAGCTACGGCTTGTTCTGATACCGCTTTGCAATGCATCCAGCTGGATAGAATCAGCTTTAGAAGTAAACGTTACCAGTGGATCGTAGCCGATAAAAGAAAATCGACCCCATTTTTCGCCACCCTCCATACTTTCAAAGAGAAAAACATGACTGTGCCCCTCGGCAATCTTGGCAAAAAGAGTGAGCGGGTTATCGAGATCGGCAACTATTTCCGTACACACCGGGATTAACCGGGCATTGGCCATATCACGAGTAAATTGCTGTCTGTCCGGTAAAAACATGCTTGTCGGCTCGATCAAAGGAAAGGTGAAAGAATTGTTGACGTATAAGATGGAATGCAACATACCAGTTGCCTGGCAGTCTTGTCCAGCCTCTTAGGCGTAAAAAGAACAAAAAAAAGAGCCATGAAATCGTACGATTCCATGGCTCTTTACACGCTTAGTCAACCGTTGTCAGGCAACGGCGCCAAAAATAACTTATGCAGCAGGAGTCATTTTATTTACCCGCTTGGTAAGGCGAGAAATTTTTCGTGAGGCATTCCGCTTGTGAATAGTGCCCTTGCTCGCTGTTCTGGCGATAACTGAGGTGGCTTCCTTCAGAACATCTTTTGCTGCATCTGCTGTTCCGGCAACCACAGCTGCATCAAGTTTGCGAATTATGGTCTTCATTTTGGTTTTATTCATCTTGTTGCGCAAACGGCTGGCTTGAGCTTGACGGTTTCTTTTTTCAGCGGATTTATGATTTGCCACGTACTTCCTCCTGTAATTATCCTATCTCTTCGATTAGATGAGTTAAATATATTTTTATGCATCAGTGACCGAAATCGCGGAAATGTACGCCGATCCTGAAAATTTCATAATGTGAAGCCAACAATTTATAATGCAAGAAAATGACATTGTCAACAGATATCATCAGGCAATCATCGTCATTTTGTTGCCGATATATTTCACCATCGGTTTGACACACTGCCGGAACATGCGATATGCTTTGAAAGCAACACTGTTGATAGAATTACTCGTCTGGCTTGACCAGAACAACTACGCACAATGAAGGCCGGTTGCCATGGGATTTCCCAAATTATCATTCAAAATCGTTGAAAATCACAGTTGTCCCATTTACACATTCAATGATAGTTTTGCGCTCTCGGGGATCGCCATCCCCCTGATCAGCAACAGCGAGAATAGTTTTATCACGACCTCGATCATTACCTATCCTGCTGGGAAAAAAATATGCAAAACCCTTAACGCCGACCTCTCCAAGCTGGTCATCCAGTATGAAAAAGGTGACAAAATTCCTGTCTGCATGATCAATTGCAGCGGATGTAGCGGCTCTATAAGGCTCGAACACAGCAAGGACGACCATCTCCAGAAACTTGGCCAGGATACCCTCTCTGACGAACTCGGTTCTATTGTCCACCTGCTGAGCAGTTTTCCGTTTTTTAAAAATATCGACCAAAAAAATCTTGATGCGGTTATCAGCTATTTCAAGCTGAACAGATATCAACCTGGCGATATTGTTATCAGCAAGGGCGATCCCGGTGGCAGGTTTTATATAATAGTATCTGGATCCGTCAATGTCTTGAACCATGCCGGAATTATCATCTCAACCCTCGATATCGGCGAAGTTTTTGGCGAGATGAGTCTTATCTGCAACGATAACGTCAACGCAACCATCCAGGTCAAGGAACCCAGTTCAATCCTGTATATCGATCAGCCTAATTTTCATAAAATACTGGACATATATCCGGAAATACAGCGTTATTTTTCAAGACTCATGGCCGAGAGATTGAACAAGTCCAATAGAATCCGCGCTGAAGATCTCAGTTCAGGGATTACCGGTAACCTCGCGGAAATTCCGCCGGAGGCCCTGTTCCAGACATTAAACATGAACAACAAAACCGGCATCCTGACGCTCTCCAACCTGAGCAAGGGTACCGCCCGGTTCTCCTTTAGACAAGGTGCTCTGATCAAGGCAAAATATGACGAACATGCTGGAGATATGGCTTTCTATCAAATACTTAAAGAGAAATCGGGCCGGTTCCGATTCACTCCCGGTATCGCCCAGGAAGATTTTCGAACCCCGGAAATAGGCTTTTTCATGAAACTGCTGATGGAAGGAATGCGCAGGCTGGATGAAGGGAAAAGCCAGAAGACAAATTGATGACTTTTGGGTTCCCATGTGCCACATGGGAACCGTTGTCACAATTATTCCAATTTGCCGAGATAATTAAAGGTCGACAGTTTGCCATATCGACCGGTATTACGTAACCGGTCTTCCAACTCCTGCAGTTCCCGCTTCGAATTGGTGCCGCCGGAAATATCGACGACCACATACTTGACCCCCATCTCCTTGAGTTCATCCAGATACGGCAACAGCGAAAACGGTTTTTCTGGAAAAGTCTGGGTGTAGCCTTCTTTTTTCCTGATTACATAGGGCTCGTCTCTTGGGCTGAGGATCTGTTTCTCGTAAGGAAAGTGGTCCGGAGCAAGCCTGGATGTGTACAAGGCTGGAGCACCATACACCATGACGCCAAGGGGTATATTCTTGCCTCCATTGCCTGGAATTCCCCCAGTCGCCCTGCAGCCATTGAACAATTCCTGCAGTGCTGCACGATCCATCTCAATGCCGGCCAGGGCAGCGGCAATCCCGAGTTCGGAAGCCATGGCAACCGCCTGGTTATTGAACATATTTGCGGTGTAGTCGGTAAAGAGATGGGCCTTTTCGCCCTTAAAGAATAATTTCTGGCTGAGATGGCCAAGCTGAAAACTGCGAAAGCCGGTGCGAAGAAGCAACTGAATCTGTTTCTGGACTCTGGGCAGATCATTTTCCATGATCACCGGAGGAAGCGCCCAGGTCAACATCCTGGCTTTTTTGCCAAGCGCTCCTTTCATCTTGCCGGCCTGACTGACCGTCTGCTTATTAAAACTGAGGAGATAGCGATCCGGTGTGAACGGTAAATCACCCAGGATAAGCTTTAGCGAGTCGGTTTTCAGCCACCAGTCCATCGGTAATTTTTTTCGTACCGGTTGCGGGCGATGCGGCCTTCTTGCCGTGGCACCTTGTATCTTTATTTCCGACTGCTCATCCTTATCTATTGGCCGATCCGCAGCACAGACCAGGCTGACAATCCGCTGTACAGTTGCCGCCAGGTGCTTTTTTTTCACTGCCAGTTCCCGGCCAACCTGTGCCGCCCGCGGCCCAACATCATAGCCGGAACCGGCTCGTGATCCGCCATCGATTTTATACACCTCGACATGGCCTTTGTCATCAGCCTGAAAATCGCCCGGCAGTTCAATCGAGACCTTGCTGCCGGCCTCGGCGTTTTGCTGCTGTTCCCCCAGAACAAACAAAGATTTCAAACGAAAGGCAGTTCTCTCACCTGAGGGTTCAATATGCAGACGCAACCTGTCACCCACAGCCAGGCCGGCCTTGGTGACAAACCTGCAGGTAAGCCGATCGCCAACCATTCGGGTTGCCGTGAAACGGCCCATATGCATGCCCATATTTCCTGAATGCTGGGGGGATATCGCTTCAGCCGGCTGCGGCGAGAAAAAATAGCCACTGGTGGTCTTGCGACTCATCGCCTCATCGGCGAGAACCATGGCTGCAGCCAATGCTTCGCCCTGATGCTGGAGGTCGGCATCGAGAACCTTTCTATACGCCGCAACAATAGAATACACATAATGGGCCGAACGCAACCGACCCTCTATTTTCAGCGAAGAAATGCCAAGTTCTCGTAACACCGGCACCGCTTCCAGGCCGGACAGATCATTCATGGAAAAGAGATAGCGTCCTGCATCACCTTTTTTTCCGGCAGTCTGGGTACTTTTTTTACCGGAAATCCTGCCGCCGGCACTATAGGCGCGGCGGCACGGCTGTACACAGCGTCCCCGCAAGCCACTTTTACCGCCAAGATAGGTCGAAAAGAGACATAGCCCGGAGTAGGAAAAACACATAGCTCCATGGATGAAAATCTCCAGCTCAGTCCGGCCTCTTCGAGCAGCGATTGCCTCGATTTCCTTGAGCGTCAGTTCTCTCGCCAAAACGACTCTTTCGCAACCCAGTTCGGCCTGGTAACGCACCCCATCCGAATTATGCACCGTCGTCAGGGTTGAGCCATGCAGTTTCAACTCCGGGAAATAACGGCGCACCAGACGAATCAGGCCAAGATCCTGGACAATGAGCGCATCCGGCTTCAGTTCCTGCAACAGGGCCAGATTTTCGATTACGAGGGGTAATTCTTTTTCCAGGATCAGGCTATTGGCGGCGATATAGAATTTTTTATCAAGGCTATGACAATGAGCGATCATGGCGCCTATCTCTTCAAGAGACAGATCTTTTGCCAGATTACGGGCGTTGAATCCGGGGGCCCCGACATAGACGGCATCGGCGCCGCCGGCTAGGGCAGCACCAAACGTTTCGACGGTTCCAACGGGGGCAAGCAGTTCTATGGCAGCCACACTCACATTCCTACCCTTTTCCAGAAGAAATCTATTCCCCGCTCATCAACCCGGTTAATCGCCTCAGGAAAAGCCTCGCATTCGATGGCAAAAACCTTATCGGCGATGGTATCGGCATCATCCTCATAGTCGAGTTCGACGCACTTTTGCAGAATAATAGGGCCTTCATCGAATTCTTCATTGGCAAAATGGACAGTACAGCCACTAACGGTGCATCCTCGTGCCTTGATTGCCTCGTGCACATGGTGGCCATAAAATCCAGCGCCGCAAAAGCTCGGGATAAGCGAAGGGTGGATATTGATGACCGCCCGGGCAAGCTCCGGCGGCGGTGTGTAAAGTTTCAGGTAACCGGCAAGACAGACGATATCGATATCGTAGTTTTTCAGGACCTCGTTAGTGGCAGTATTATCAGAACAATGCTGGGCAGGATAGCCATATTTCACGGCCTTTTTAAGCCCGAGCACCCCGGCAACATTGGAGATGACCACCTCAATTTTTCCGGCAAGGCTGCCATTTTCAATACGCTCATGAAAATTATCAAGGGTACGTCCGCTGCCGGAGAGTAAAACCGCCATTTTAAGCATCGTCTATTCTCCGGAGAAATAACTATTGGTCTCTATATCGACTTTTTCCAACCACTCGGAAATCGCCGTATCGTAAACGGAGGTAAGGGCAAAGACCTTACGCATCAGTTGGAACCGGGTTTTAAGCGTCGTGTTACCGGACGCTTTAATTTCTTGAATTACTTGCGGATAATCTGCAGGATCGACGATGACGGTCACGTCGTGGAAATTCTTCGCTGCCGCCCGCAACATGGTGGGGCCGCCTATATCGATATTCTCAATGGCATCAGCCAGGCTGCAGTTGGGATCGGCGACGGTTTTGGTAAAGGCATAGAGGTTGACGGCAATAAGATCGATGTTTTTCAGGCCATGAGCGGCGCACTGCTGCTGGTGATCGCTGTTGGCCCGCTGGTTTAAGATACCGCCGTGCACCTTGGGATGCAGGGTTTTTACCCGGCCATCAAGCATCTCCGGAAATCCGGTGAATTCCGACACATCCATCACTGTCAGCCCTGCATCGCGCAGTTTTCTAGCGGTACCACCGGTGGAGAGCAGCTCAACTCCCAAGCTGGCCAATTGGCCGGCAAAGCCTTCAATACCCGCTTTATCAGTCAGGCTTATCAGTGCTCTTTCAATTTTTTGCATAGCTTACTCCTGTTCATCTTTTCGAGTAAAAGATTTAATTTTTCGTCGATCGCGTTTGCTCGGTTTTTTCGCCGGTCCTGCAAAACCGGCATTGGCCATCCTCCGCAGTTCCTGCTGCTCATGCCGAGCCTTGATACTTTCCTCCGATTCAAAATAGAGGAGGCACGCCTCCTTAGCAGGACGCCGGAACTTGGCCAGAGCCATTACGGTGATATTGAACTCCATGCTGCCAATTGTAATCCGCATCCGGTCGCCCGGCAGGACACTGCGGGCTGCTTTGGCCCGATTGCCATTGACATGCACCTTGCCACCGTTTATCGCCTGGGCCGCCATGGACCGGGTTTTGAAGAAACGAGCGGCCCATAACCATTTATCCAGTCTGATGGCAGTGCTAGGAGTGTCCATGTCTCACAATACCTGAAGAGAGCAATGCGCCAAGGTCGAAACGGCTGAGAAAACGTGTAGAATACACCGATTCTTGCAGAAGCGCATGAAAAATAAGAATCGCCGGCAACCTGGTAGAAAAAGAATATTGTCGAAGAGAGTCAAAAAGGGTAAGTAACAGTCGTCTTCGTGCAAGTAATATTTGCATGGAGAAAGGCAGCGTGGTTCAAAATCTATGACCATATGTCCTTTAAATTAATTTCATAGCATCAAGATTGAGCAAGCCTATGCATATTCAGACGGTTGGCCTGAAAGGTCTTAAAACTCCAGTCCGAGTAAAGGAGAAAACCGGTAAGCTGCAAAACACTATTGCCACCATTTCCATGCGGGCAAGACTTTCTGAGAGCAACAGGGATAATTGTGTTGAAACATTCACCTCTGTCTTAAGCGAATATCTCGGCGAACTTTCCGTCACCAGTTTCCGATCGATTCTGCAACGATTGCAGAAAGATTTGCAGGCCAGAAGCGTCCGATTGGAAATGACCTTTCCCTATTTCATCGACAAAAAAGCGCCGGTAAGCAACACCCACAGTCTTATGGAATATGCCTGCAGTTTCTCCGGCGGCATCGGCGACGATGAAGGATTCATTCTTTCCGTAACCGTTCCGGTAACCACTCTCTGCCCGTGTTCCAAAGAGATCAGTACCGGTGGTGCCCATAACCAGCGAGCAGAGGTCTCTCTCAATGTCAAATTCAACAACTTCATCTGGGCAGAAGATTTAATAGCGATGGTCGAGCAATCAGCCTCCTGCGAATTATATGCCCTGCTCAAACGACCGGACGAAAAATACGTTACCGAAAAAGCCTTCAACAATCCTATGTTCGTAGAAGATGTCGTCAGAAAGGTTGCCGTGCTCGCCCAGGCTGATCCGAACATAACCTGGTTCTCCGCCGGGGTGGAGAGTTTTGAATCAATCCACAAACACAGTGCCTACGCCTATGTGGACAGCGACGAAATCTGATGGACCCGTAAAAAGCCCGATCTGCTTCGTTGCAGGTCCTGATACGACGCTTTGCTGTACTGCATGTGCTACCAAATCGCCGTAGCAGACAGTACGCCTCCGTCTACCGAGATTTTGTCAGTGTCCCTCCAGAGGGCTGAGATGAGTTTTTACTACTCCATCATTTTCTGGTATTGCCAAATCCGCTAAAACGTTGACGAAAGGTGCCGGATTCTTTTTCTCCATCGAGCATCCGGCGCAGCATCTCCAGTTCTTTCTCGGCAAGCTTCAATTCCTGAACCAGCAAATCTCTTTCACCCCGTGGTGCGCTGTCGATTTTTTTTTGCAATGCGGTTACGTTTTGCTGGGCCTTGTAGAGTTCCCGCGCTAAAGACCGGATAGACATGTCTTACTCCAAACCTGCGTTATTCATTTTTCGCATCATTTCCTGCTTATCAACCGCCGCTTTTACAATACGAAATACTTCCCGGTTGTGATTGTGGAGCCGGGTTTTGACATATTGAAAGACTGTCCTGCGCAGATCACCCTCGTCCGTCGGATATCGTCGCACAAAAGAGTTAATTTCTTCTCCCTGCCAGTCCGGTTCCCAGACCATTCCCTGCTGCAGGCATGCTTGTTGTGAATTGATGGCCTCATTGATAAGCACATCCCGCAACCGTTCAATTTCCCGATGCAGCTTGGTTTCTTTGGCTTTTGAGCCCTTTCGCTCGGCCAGAAAATCGAAAATTGCATCGACTGAATCTTCACGCATAACCTTGGCCAGATATTTGATCTGTCGCTTCAAGGCCCCACCCTTCTGGCCTCTGCAGCGGATAATCTCGTCTGTTAACGTCTGGCTGACGGCCAGCTTTTTCAGGTCTTTATCGGTCAGCAGTGCCAGTTCCGCGGCAGCGCTTTCCTCGTCCTTAAAACGTCTTTTCTGGGCAGACTTACTAATTCGTTCTGTCATTTTAACCATATACTCAAAGTTACCTGGCTAATTTTACCAGGGACGGATCATATTCCTCGGGTGGTGCTAAACCTAAAAGAGTACAAATGGTCGCGGCAACGTTTGACAATCCCGGACTCTTGACCCCGGCCAGCACAAAACTGTTGGCACCGCTGTAATCCTTAACTATGAAAGGCACTGGATTGAGAGTATGGGCAACCATTGGCGTTTTCTTGCCGTTTTTTTCCGTCCACATGCAGTCGGCGTTGCCGTGGTCGGCTGTTATAACCACAATGCCTCCAGCCTTTTTTACCGCCCGGAGAATCCGGTTCAGACAAAGATCGACTGTTTCCACAGCGATCCGAATAGCCGGCACCATCCCGGTATGTCCAACCATATCACCGTTGGGGTAATTGAGCCGGATGAACTTATAGTTGCCGCTTGCAATTGCCGCAACAACTTTATCGGTAATTTCTCCTGCCTTCATCCAGGGTTTGAGATCAAAAGCTATTTTATCAGAAGGAATTTCTTCGTATTTTTCCAGATTTTCATCGATATACCCTGATCTATTGCCATTCCAAAAGTACGTGACATGCCCGAACTTCTGGGTCTCAGAGATCGAATAGGAGGTGATTTTCGTGCTGCAGAGATACTCGCCCAGAGTACGGTCGATGGCGGGTGGCGAAACCAGATAATTTTTCGGAATCAGCGCGTCTCCATCGTATTGCATCATGCCGGCATAATACACCTGAGGCACCCGAACCCTGTCAAACTCCTTAAAATCAGACTCCTCAAAAGCCCGGGATATTTCAATCGCCCTATCGCCGCGAAAGTTGAAAAAAACCACTCCATCACCATCTTCAATGGTACCGAGCGGACCATTGTCGCCGGTTATCACAAAGCTGGGCATATATTGATCTGTCATCTCCAGGTCTTCTGCATAATACGTCCGGACCGCTTCAGACGCATTTGAAAAAGTCCGCCCGATCCCAAGCACATGTGCCTTCCAGCCTTTTTCGACCACCTGCCAGTCGGCACCATAACGGTCCATGGTCGTGACCATCCGTCCGCCCCCCGAGGCGACACGAAAGTCCCGGCCTTCTTGAGACAGAGTCGCCAGTTTTGCTTCAAGTGGTTCGAGGTATCGCAAAGCGCTCTTCTGTTCAACATCACGACCATCAAGCAGAACATGCACTCTGACCTTATTCATGCCATCAGCACCACATCGATCGAGCAAGACAAAGAGTTGATCGATGTGGCTATGCACATTACCGTCGGACAACAGGCCGATAAAATGTACTGTTTTTCCGGCACGACCAATCGCTTTGAGTTTCTGCCAGGCCTCGCCTTGAAAAACAGTACCTGACTGCATGGCTTCATTGACCAGTTTTGCCCCCTGAGAAAATACCCGACCTGCGCCAAGGGCATTATGACCAACTTCGGAATTGCCCATATCGTCATCCGTCGGCAGGCCAACTGCCTTGCCATGCGCTTTTAACTGCATCATCATCGGTTCGGTAAAGAGCTCATCCAGGACAGGGGTATTAGCCATGAACACACCATCGCGCTCATCTCTTGAACCGATGCCGACACCATCCATTATAACAGTGACTACCGGCCCGGTAAAACCCCTGTATCCGGGCAGAACAGATAATGGTTTTGTTGTCATTTTGAATCCTTTTAAGTAATTATAAGTTTCAAGGACAGGAAAATCTGGTATAGTTCGCCACTGCCCCTCAAAAATAATTTTCTTCTTTTGCCACAGGGTGATAGACGCTGCGACACTGGAAACTCAACATACTGTAACCTTAATACATGGAAGATCAACGCTCATACCCCTGTCTTCGGTTGACGGTTGCCCCGGAAGCCTTACCATTATTTACCACTGTTTTGCAGTCGGGCATAGAGATAAAGACGACCCGTGGCCAGTCTCTGGCAAATTTTTTAAATAAATTTCCAGGCTTTACCGCTGAATACCTGTCGGATACCGTTCAGACTATTTTCCTCAATGGATCGGCTGTAGACGATCTTTCCCTGCCCCTCACCGGGCAGCATCCTGTCTTGGCCCTTTCGGCCGCAATGCCCGGCCTGGCTGGGGCAATATTTCGTAAAAACAGTTTCCATTCAACATTGCGAACCGAAACGAAATCCTTACATTCATCTGAGCAGGAACAGGATTCCCTTCTCGTCACCCTGAAATTATTTAACAGTATCGCCAGAGATCGCGGACAGGAATTGTTGCAGGCAGGGGTCTGTCTGAAAACCGAATTGCTTAGAAGCTTTTTATTAAAAAGGCCCAATCTGATTCAATCCATCGAAAGCATACACCTGGCGGACAAAGAAATCGACTCCGAAAAATTTCTTCGTATTCTCCAGGAATTGTCCAGAGTCAGTGTCAAAATTGTCAGTAAAAATGCTTGAAAAAAAACATACCAGAGACATGCTTGGGCGGAGTAGTTTAATCTCTGTTGCCGAAGCACTCGACATTCTCCTCAATCATATCCAAGGCCTCAGAACCACCTCCAGATCCATCCCCCTGACTGATGCCTTCGACCGCGTACTGGCTCAGGCAGTTCTCTCCCCGGAGGATCTTCCCGGTCAGGCACGATCTACCATGGATGGCTTTGCTGTAAGGGCGACAGATACCTTCGGCGCAAGTGAATCAATGCCCTGCTATCTCAATATTACCGGTGAGGTGTTGATGGGGTCAGCGCCTGCAGGCGAAGTGAAGAAAGGCTGCTGTTATAAAATTCCCACCGGCGGCCTTCTTCCCTGTGGCGCCGACAGTGTGGTGATGCTCGAACACACTATCCCCGTCGATCAGACCATGATCGAGATTGTCAAGGGAGTCGGTTCCGGAACCAACCTTATCCAGACAGGCGAAGATATTGCTCAGGGTGCACTGGCCCTGCCTGAAGGCCATCTTCTTCGTCCTCAGGATATCGGCCTGCTGGCAGGACTCGGTATTGCCGAGGTGCAGGTGACGGAAAAAGTCAGGGTCGGCATTCTTTCCACCGGTGACGAAATCATTGCTCATACAGAACAACCGGAACCGGGCCAGATCCGCAATATTAACTCCCTGGCTTTGGCCGGGATGGTGCAGCGTTCCGGTGGTGTCTTTATCGATTACGGCATCGTCTCCGACCAGAAAGAGGTCTTCCTGGCAGCGATCAAGCGAGCCGTCGCTGAAAATGATATGGTCCTTTTTTCCGGGGGCAGCTCCGTCGGGGTAAAAGACCTTGGTGAACAAGTCATTGCCGACCTCGGTCCACCTGGCATTCTTGTCCACGGGGTTACTTTAAAACCGGGCAAACCGATATTGATCGGGCTGAGTGGAACAACACCAATTTTTGGACTGCCGGGCCATCCGGTTTCCGCCCTGGTCTGTTTTGATTTTTTTGTCAGACCGGCAATCCGGCATCTGTCCGGGCAGATCAACGAACCGGAAATACCAGCCCCATACATTTTAGCTACTTTAGCGCGAAATATTAATTCGGCGCCTGGCAGACGTGATGTGGTGCGGGTAAAAATGAGTCAAGAAGGTACGAGCTGGATTGCCGAGCCTGTTCTTGGTAAATCGGGCTCAATATCAACCCTTTCGCGCTCCGACGGCTACTTTTTTATCGACGAGGACAGCCAGGGGCTAACCGAACATTCTCAAGTTAAGGTGTATCTTTTCCAATGAACAAACGAAACATCTACCTCAGCAACAAACCGCTCGCTGAAGCTAAAGAATTGTGGCATGCGGCTCTGCAGCGACGTGGCTTTTATGAGAGAGATCCGCTGGAAACAATCGAGGTCGATGACAGCCTTGGCAGAATCACCATTGAACCGGTTTTCGCCCTGCGCTCTTCACCTTCGTACAATGCAGCGGCCATGGACGGTATCGCCGTACATTTCGGCGATTTGACCGGGGCCAGCGAGGCACATCCTTTCCGCCTTGATAACAGTCGGTTTATTCCCGTCAACACCGGCAACGCCATTCCCGACGGCTTTAATGCAGTGGTGATGATCGAAGACGTCCACTACCTCAGCGAAACCGAAGTCGAGCTGCATATGCCCGCAACCCCCTGGCAGCATGTGCGAACCATAGGTGAAGACATTGTCGCAACCGAGCTGATTCTCCCTGAAGGCCACAGAATCAGGGCGATTGACCAGGGTGCCATGCTGGCAACCGGGGTCACTGAGGTAAAGGTCCAGCGCTTGCCAAGAGCCCATGTTATCCCAACCGGCAGTGAGTTGATCCAGCCCAGCCAGAAGCCGAAGGCCGGACAGATTATTGAGTTTAATTCCCGGATTCTGGCAGGATATCTCAATGAGTGGGGGGCCGATGCCAGTCGTGGATTGCCGGTTGTCGACAGTCCTGAATTTTTGAAAAAAACACTTCTCGCAGCGGTAGCTGAAAATGACTTCGTTATCCTCAATGCCGGTGCGTCTGCCGGTACCAGGGATTACAGCGCCGATGTGCTCGCTGAGATAGGTGAGGTAATAGTTCATGGCGTCGCCATCAAACCAGGAAAACCGGTGATCCTGGCGATGATTGGCGACACCCCGGTCATTGGTCTGCCCGGCTATCCGGTCTCAGCTCTTTTGACCATGCGGATTTTTGTCCGAGAGATGATCTCTTTATTTCTCGGCCAGGGGCTCCCCCAGTCACAATATGTCGAGGCCACGCTGTGCCGACCTTTGCACTCGGCAATGGGTGTCGATCAATTCGTCCGAATAACCCTTGGCCGGGTCGGCGATAACCTGATGGCAACCCCTTCCGGCAAAGGTGCCGGGGCGGTAATGTCGCTGGTGCGTGCCGACGGTCTGCTGACCGTGCCTTCGCGCTGCGAAGGGATCGGTGCCGGCGAAAAGGTGCAGATAGAACTGCTGCGGCCCCAAACCGAAGTAGACAGCACCCTTGTCTGTATCGGCAGCCATGACAATATCCTCGATTTGCTTGCCAATCAGCTCCATAAACAGCGGCCCATCGTCCGTATCTCCTCGGCCCACGTCGGCTCGATGGGAGGGATCATGGCAATCAAACGCGGTGAAGCCCATATTGCCGGGACCCATCTCCTTGATGAAGAGACCGGAGAGTACAATGTCAGTTTTATCCGGCGATTTCTGCAGAACATACCTCTGCAATTGATCAACCTCTGCTACCGGGAGCAAGGCTTAATGGTCGCCAGGGGGAACCCGAAAAACATTTGCGGTTTCAGAGATATCGCTGCCGGAAAACATACTTTTATCAATAGACAGAATGGAGCTGGAACCCGGCTTTTGACTGACAAGATTTTACATGATGAGGGAATCGACAGCTCAGAAATAATCGGCTACGACCACGAAGAATATACCCATATGAGCATCGCCGCATCGGTTGCCAATGGCAGCGTTGATGCCGGTCTCGGCATAAGGGCCGCGGCCAATGCCCTTGATCTCGATTTCGTGCCCATCGCCGAAGAGCGTTATGACCTTGTTGTGCCCGCTCGGCATCAGAATGACAGCAAGGTTGCCACTGTGCTTGAACTGATCCGGACCAACGCGACGTTCCACACAGCAATCCTGGCCCTTGGCGGTTACAACCTGCGCGATTGCGGCAAAATTATGTATGAACAATAACCAAAAAACGTTTGCATATTGCAGCATCTTGTTCCCATGCACTCATGGGGACCAGCTTCACAAGCGGTATTAATTTAACAAAGGAGCTCACAATGGCTGATAAAATTTTTCGTGTCAACATGACCAATCTCACAACCTCCATGGAAGATGTCCCTGCAGACTGGGCGGGCCATGGAGGTCGCGGTCTTACCTCAACAATTGTCGCCGCGGAAGTAGAGCCGACCTGCCATCCCCTGGGTGCTAAAAACAAGCTGGTATTTGCACCGGGCCTACTTTCAGGCACCCCAGCCGCCAACTCAGGACGCCTGTCCATCGGCGCTAAGAGCCCGCTCACCGGGACCATCAAGGAGTCCAACGCCGGCGGTACCTCAGCTGCACTCCTCGCCCGTGCCGGCTGCAAGGCGCTTATTATAGAAGGTCTGCCCAAAGAAGATAAATGGTATAGCCTGGCCCTGACCCCGGAAGGCGTCACCATAAGCGAAGAGACGGAACTGGTCGGCAAGGGCAATTTTGCGGTGGTTAAAGCCCTGTCGGAGCGGCTTGAAGGAAAGCCCGGCATCGTTACCTTAGGCCAGGCAGGTGAGATGAAACTGACGAGTGCCAATATTTCCATCAAAGATCCGGATGGAGGTATACGCTCCAGTGGCCGTGGCGGACTGGGCGCAGTGATGGGATCGAAAAAAATCAAGTTTATCACTATTGACCCCAAAAACGGCAAAGTGGCCATAGCCGAGCCGGATAAGTTTAAAGAGGCAAACCGGACCTTTGCCAAAGCGTTGGTCGATCATCCGGTCAGCCAGGGACTAGGTCAGTATGGCACCAATGTTCTGGTAAATATAATAAATGAATCAGGTGGCCTCCCGACCAGAAATTTTACTCAGGGCCAGTTCGAGGGGCATGATCTCATCTCCGGTGAAACCATGCACGACACCATTGAAGCGCGAGGCGGGAAGGTGAAACATGGCTGCCATGCAGGATGCGTCATCCAATGTTCCCAGATCTATAATGACGCGGGTGGCAATAAATTAACCTCCGGCTTTGAATATGAATCAATCTGGGCTATGGGCGCCGACTGCTGTGTCGACGATCTTGACAAAATTGCTGAAGCCGACCAGATCATGGATGATATCGGTATTGATACCATTGAAACATCGGTGGCCATGGGTGTAGCCATGGAGGCTGGTGTTCTGCCGTTTGGCGATGGCGCCGGCATCTGCAGAATATTGACGGAAGAAGTTGCCAAAGGAACCGGACTCGGTCGAATTATCGGCAATGGCGCCGGGTCAGTCGGCCGTGCCTATGGTGTTACCCGCGTCCCGGTTGTAAAAAATCAGGCAATTCCGGCATACGATCCTCGAGCTATAAAAGGAATGGGAATTACTTATGCGACCTCAACGCAAGGGGCGGATCATACCATGGGCTATACCGTCGCCACCAATATCCTTAATGTCGGCGGTCAGGTTGATCCCTTAAGCAAAGACGGACAGGTTGAATTGTCGCGTAATCTGCAGATTGCCACCGCCGCGATAGACTCCACCGGCATGTGTCTGTTTATCGCCTTTGCCGCCCTTGATAATGAGAAATGTCTGCCAGCTCTGATCGATCTGATCAATGCTCGCTTCGGTATTGGACTTACCGGAGACGATGTGGTCAACCTCGGCAAATATATCCTGAAAACCGAAAGAGCATTCAACATAGCCGCCGGTTTCACCGCAGCCGACGATAGACTGCCGGAATTCTTCTACGACGAACCATTACCACCGCATAATGTCGTTTTCGACTTTACCGGCGAGGAAATTGATACCTTCTGGGCTTTCTAAATAATAAAGTTTATCAATGCAGATAACGGTAAAACTCTTCGCCTTCTTTCGCGACAATCGTTTCAAGGTTGAACAGCGAGAGATAGGCGAAGGCACAACAGTGGGCGATATCGTCGATTCGCTGCATATCGATCGGGAAGAAGTGGGGGTGTTGATGATAAATTCCCGGCATACCCAGTTTAACGCCCAGCCGGCTGACAATGATGTGCTGGCGATCTTTCCGGTTATCGGCGGCGGTTAGGCGTCAACGACTACTATCCTTTTTATGAGACTTGGCGAAGGTTTGAATAGCGTGACTATTCAGACCTTTTGTTATTATAAGTACCCCCAGACAGGCGCCCAGAGTGTTAAGCATAAGATCAGACAGGCTTGAATCTCTGCTCGGCAGCCATGCCTGGCCGATTTCCATGCCCAGACTGAGCAAAAAGCAAAAAGTCACAGTAATGCGAGTCGCATTTTTTTGGGGCCCAGGCGATGATTGCCGCAACCATAAAAAGAGCACTGCCCCCAGGGGAATAAAAGCGATAAGATTAAGGACTGCATCAACGATAAAAGACTGGTTCAAAATGAAGTTATTCCATGGCGGGCCTAAAAATGATTTTTTTAAAACTACCTGACGGGCAGGAATTTGCAATTGTTGCTCCCTCCCCGTCCGATCCACTACCAAATGGCCTGTATCTTCATTGAATGTATACAGTAACTGTAGATCATCGCTTACATCCGGGGCGAAAATCTTTTCCCCCAGCCATTGTTCATAATCGAGCTGTATTCTGTCTTGCGTAAGGGCACTGGCATAAAAGGCAAAACCGTATATTTCGCCCTCCCAGTTGTGTTTCCCGTAGACCGAATTACCGAGGATAAGCTGTTGTTTTTTTCCGTCGTCGGGCAGGCTTACCTGCCAGTTTTTTACTTCCTGCACTAGAGCACCGTTGATGAATAACCGGGTTCCAAGAACAGAAGATGTGACGGTCAGAAAACTCACCTGTCCCGGCCTGAGCGCATTCATCGCCGAAATCCTCGGCAATCTCCGGGAATATTCGTAGTCATCGCCATTCATAACAATGACTTCATCCCCCCACTGCCAGAAAGCAAATTGATCGAGGTCATCGCCATTGTGGACCATCAGCAAAGGCCTGAAACCGGGCTTACCTCCATTATCTGCTGATGCAATTATCTGGCAGGTCCATTCATGAACCTGCTGTCTGGAGGTGAAGATATGCACATCATCGACATAAGCGATACTGGGGTCATGGAAACTCAGCGCTTTTTTTTCAGGCAGCCAATGAACATTGTTGCCACCGGACAAATTCTTTGGTCGCAGGCCAAAGAAGAGAACAACGGCAATAATGGCCAAGACCAGGAAAAATAACCAATTGGATGTAATTTCCCGTCTATTTAGTTTTAGAAACGACATAGAGGTCCATGCTCTTGCGTAGACACTGCTTTGAGTTATATGTTCTGCCGCAGCTGGTCATAACGGAAGCAATCCATCGTATGATCATTCACCATACCGACGGACTGCATCAATGCATAGCAAATTGTCGGCCCGACAAAATTAAAGCCGCGTCGCTTCAGATCTTTGCTCATCATGGCGGAGGTCTTGGTCCAGGCCGGCAATTCGGCAATAGAATTCCAGGCGTTCTGGTGTGGGATACCATCAACATACCGCCAGAGAAAGACATCCAGGCAACCAAATTCATCTTGTAGTGCCAGTACTCCCCGTGCATTTTTAATGGCCGATTCAATTTTAAGACGATTGCGCACAATACCCGGATCAGCAAGCAGCCGCGCCAAGTCATCGTCAGAATAGCGGGCTACTTTCTCGACATCGAAATGATCGAAAGCCTTTCGATAGTTGTCTCTTTTTTTCAGGATGGTAAGCCAGCTCAAACCCGCCTGCGCTCCTTCCAGGATAAGCATCTCAAAGAGTTTACCATCATCATGAACGGGAACACCCCATTCTTCATCATGGTAGGCACGATAGAGTGGATCGTCGCCGCACCATTCACATCTCTTCTGCATCCAGAACTCCTCCGCAGACCCACCTCAGAAAAGAGGCCGCCCCAAAATATCGGGGCCGCCTGCATTCTGTCTTTCGTGATAAACTATGATCTCTACATCAAGCCGCTAAAAAAATCATTGCCCTTATCGTCGACCAGGATAAAAGCAGGGAAATCAACAACCTCAATTTGCCATACGGCTTCCATGCCAAGTTCAGGATAGTCAATACATTCGACTTTCTTGATGTTTTCCTCGGCCAGGATAGCGGCAGGACCACCGATCGATCCTAGATAAAATCCACCGTGTTTCTTACAGGCATCGGTGACCTGCTGCGATCGATTGCCTTTGGCGATCATTATCATCGAGCCACCGTTTGACTGGAGCAGATCGACATAGCTATCCATTCGGCCGGCGGTCGTTGGACCAAAGGAGCCAGATGGCTTACCTGCGGGAGTTTTAGCCGGGCCTGCATAATAGATCGGATGTTTTTGCAGATATTCCGGCAGCTGCGCCCCGCTATCGAGAATCTCCTTGAATTTGGCGTGGGCAATATCCCGACCAACAACAATGGTGCCGGTTAAGAGCAGCGAAGTCCCAACAGGATGTTTCGTCAATTCGGCCAGAATCTCCTGCATAGGTCGATTGAGATCAAGCCGGACACCATGGTCGTGTTTAGCACGATATTTTTCGGGGATCAAGCGGCCGGGGTTGGTATCAAGTTCCTCGAGCCAGAGACCGTCTTTATTAATCTTGGCCTTCATATTTCGATCGGCTGAGCAGGAGACGCCCATGCCGACAGGGCAGGATGCTCCATGACGGGGTAAACGAATAACACGAATATCATGGGTAAAATATTTACCCCCAAATTGTGCACCAATACCAAGATTCTGTGCAGCCTTCTGCAGTTTTTCTTCAAGCTCAACATCACGAAAAGCGCGCCCATGGTCGTTACCGGTTGTCGGCAGTTCATCATAATATTTGGCAGAGGCTAGTTTTACCGTTTTTAAATTATTTTCCGCACTCGTCCCACCAATGGCAAAGGCTAAATGGTAGGGAGGACAAGCCGCAGTACCGAGAGTTTTCATTTTGGCGATTAAAAAGGCTTCAAGCGTCTTGGGATTAAGCAGGGCTTTTGTTTCCTGAAAGAGATAGGTTTTATTGGCACTCCCCCCACCTTTGGCGATAAACAAGAACTTGTATTCTGAGCCGGAGACAGCATACAGGTCAATCTGGGCCGGCAGGTTGGTACCGGTATTTTTTTCCTGGTACATGTCAAGGGCAACCGTCTGGGAATAGCGCAGGTTTTCCCCGGTATAGGTCTGGTACACTCCTTTGGAGAGAGCTTCAGAGTCATTGGCTCCGGTCCAGACGTTTTCGCCTTTTTTACCCATGATGATCGCTGTTCCCGTATCCTGACATAAAGGCAGTTCAAATTGACAGGCAACTTCAGCATTTTTTAAAAAAGCCAGCGCTACTCCTTTTTCATTTGCTGAAGAATCCGGATCGTCCAGGACTTTGGCAACTTGTTCATTATGGGCGGACCGCAACAGGAAGGAGACATTTTTCATGGCATCCCTCGCAAGAACCGTCAACCCTTCGGGGGCAATTTTCAGGATTTCCCGATCGTTGAGGCGGTCGGTACTGACGAAAGTTTCGGAACCTTCAATTTTGCAGTATTTTGTCATGTCCTTGCCAAGTGGAAAGGGCTCCTGATAAGTAAAATCAACCATGTTCGCAACTCCTTATGTCATCTTTGTCGGTAAAAAACAATCCCCAGAAAACGGAAAAGCAGTTTACTTTATCCTGTTCTAAAGGCCAAGGATTTCCCAAGAGTTGCTAATAATCATTTTCTTTGCTATTTATTGGCCTTGCAGCATATTGTACCAATACACCTTCGATCTGACCTGATGGTGTCAAGAACTCTTTCTGCCATTTATTGTGAGGAACATGGATCAAACTCTCAAGAAAATAATTCTCGGATATATCCTCGAAACCGGCAGTGGCGAAACATTGACAGATAAGATCAATGCTCTCCATTTTTCAGAAGGAGACGTGGTGTATCAAGCTCTTTTCAAAATCCTCGCTGGTATCGATATACCTGAGGAAAAAAGTAAAGAATACTGGCAAAATGTTCTGGAACATCGCCGGGAGATAATCCATCTTCTTGGCAGAAATATAGATATCACCACGGCTCTCAGTGATTACCTGCAGACCGCCACCGATTTTCTCGACCATCCTCGCCTGATTGAAGCCGGTTTTTACGAAAACATCGTCAATGAAACTATCCATGACAAACTCACCGGATTATTTATTAGGGCTTATTTTGATGAAGCGTATAATCAGCAAATTTCTCTGGCCAAACGATACCAGGACGATTTTACCATCCTTTTTATAGATGTAGACAACTTCAAGGAAATTAACGACACCTACGGGCACCAGGCTGGCGATACAGTCCTCCGCCAATTGGGGGATATTATCAACCGGCAGAAACGTGACAGCGACGTCGCTGCCCGATATGGGGGTGATGAATTCATCATGCTCCTGATGCATACTGACAATGTCAGCGGGTTTATTTTTGCCGAAAGGCTTCGCCTGGCAATTGAAAACTGTAAGGTCTATTACCATGACCAGTGTATCCGATGCACGATCAGTGGCGGCATAGCATCCTTTCCCTTTAACTCACAAAACCCGGAACAACTGCTGCAAATGGCAGATAATGCCGTATATCTATCCAAAGGAGCTGGCAAGAACAGAATTTCGCATTTCAAGAAGGAGAAAAGGCGCTATCTCAGGGTTAAAATTCATCAGCCGATACTGGCCAAAGAACTTGATTTTAACAACTCGCAGACTTTCTCCGGCACGAGTAAAGATATATGTGTAGGCGGAATACTTTTTGAAAACGACACCCCCCTGCCTCTTGGTGCCTTAATCAAGGTAAAGGTTCCGGTCAACAACAGTCCACCGGTCATGCTGATCGGTACAGTGGTTCGAATAGAAGCCCAAGAAAACGGCCTCTACGATATCGGCATGACCACCTCGTTTAAAGAAATGGATAAAATCGCCAACAACGAGATCGGCAGTATTCTGCGCAATAAGAACGTATAATACCAACGATTGGATTAAGGGTGAGGATATGAAAACGATTCGTGTCATAGTGAAAGGGCGTGTTCAAGGTGTCTGTTTCAGGGATTATACCCAGAGACAGGCATTCCTGCTTAACCTGACCGGGTGGGTCCGCAACAGGCGCGATGGCTCGGTTGAAACAGTCTTAAAAGGCACAGAAAAAGATGTGACAGCCATGCTCGAGTGGCTCAAGCAAGGATCGCCGATGTCTAAAGTCGATACGCTTCACCCAAGCGATGTCACCCCAGACGAAGAATTCACCACCTTTGAAGTGCGGTATTAGGGCGGATATGTTCCTTGAAATAGACCAGCTCAATCTCTGGTTCAACAGCTTTAATGAGCAAAACCAACCTGTAAGGAACCAGGTACTCTTTGACGTGTCCCTGGAACTTGAAAAAGGACAAACAGTTGCGCTAGTCGGCGAATCTGGTTCCGGCAAATCGATAACCGCCCTGTCTATCCTGCGCCTTCTGGAAAACAGTTGCAATGTTTCCCAACAGGGCGAAATTCGTTTCCAGGGCCACAATGTTTTTGCCCTCTCCGCTGAAGAAATCCGCGCTATCCGCGGCAACAAAATTGCCATGATCTTTCAGGAGCCGATGACCTCGCTCAACCCCGTGTACACCATCGGCAACCAGCTGCTGGAAGTTCTCAAACTCCATCGAAAAATGGGGAAAATGGAGGCGGAGCAGGAGGCTATCAGACTCCTCAGCCGTACCGGCATTGACGATCCGGCCGGACGATTGAACTCCTATGCGCATCAACTGTCCGGCGGACAACGCCAACGGGTGATAATCGCCATGGCCCTGGCGTGCAGGCCGGCACTGTTGATAGCCGATGAACCAACCACTGCGCTTGATGTAACTATTCAGGCCCAGATACTTGAACTCATTAAAGATATCCAGATAGAATACGGCATGGGTCTGCTGCTCATTACCCACGACCTGGAAATGGTCCGAAAACAGGCATCCAGAATCTACATCATGCAGAACGGCCGGATTGTCGAGAGCGGCACAACCAATGACATATTCACCAATCCAACCCATGCGTATACCAAGATCCTGATGGCGGCTCTACCCAAAGCCACTAAAAAGACAACACCGTCAGGTCCGTTGCTCGTTAGAACAGAAAACCTCAACTGCCGGTTCGAGACTTACGGGGGCTGGGTCCACCCTTTCAAGCGAAAAAAAAAGATTATCAAAGGTGTAGATAACCTCAGTATTGACCTCTACCAAGGGACGACCTGCGGTATTGTCGGCGAATCCGGATCAGGAAAAACCACCCTCGGCCTGGCCATATTAAAGCTGGTGCGCAGCAGCGGCGATATCTTCTTTAACGGGCAGAATATTCAATATTGGACCAATCGCCGACTGCGGCCACTGCGAAGTGATATGCAGATCATTTTTCAAGATCCGTTTTCCTCGCTCTCGCCGCGTTTTACGGTCCATGAAATCATCGAAGAAGGCTTGAAAATCCATACGCCAGACGCCACCAGGGAACAGCGATACGAAAAGGTCTTGGATACGCTTCTTGAGGTGGGACTGGAAGAGGAGATGGCATTTCGCTTCCCCCATGAATTTTCCGGCGGCCAGCGGCAGCGCATTGCCATTGCCCGAGCCATTGTCCTGCAACCGAAGTTCCTTATCCTCGATGAACCGACTTCCGCCCTGGATGTCACCATCCAGGGGCAGATAATTGAGTTGCTCCTTGATTTACAAAACAAATACCGGATGACCTATATGTTTATCTCCCATGATCTGCGGGTGGTTCGGGCCCTTGCCGACTATGTCGCAGTCATGCAGCATGGCCGGATCGTCGAGGCGGGCCCTGCCCAGAAGATTTTCACTTCCCCTGAGCAGGAATACACCAAAAGGCTGTTTACTGCGGCGCTTGGTTAACTGGATTTAGTCTTCTACCGCAACGAGTTGCTGCACTTGCCCATGGCGGCATTTATCACCGGCGATGTCATTTTTGAACAGGTTGAATCCCCGCTCCATGGCGCAGAAATCACCGCACATGGTGCAGGTGGCTTCGTTACCGGGTTTTCGACTGTCGCGCACCTCATTCATTTTCTCAGGAAACATTGATAATTTGAAATATTCGGCAAAATCACTGTCCCGCCTGGCCAGGGCCACCCGCTTTTCCAGTTCCCGTCTTTCCGGATACTTGGCGATATCGCCGATCCGCGCCGCCAGCCTGGTTGCCCTGACTCCTTCGCGCACATCGTCTTCATTGGGCAGTGCCAGATGCTCCGCTGGGGTGATATAACAGATAAGATCTGCACCATGCCAGGCCGACTGAGCGGCACCGATAGCGGCAGTGATGTGATCGTAACCGGCACAGGAATCGGCCGGTAGCGGCCCGAGAACATAATACGGCGCACCACCGCTCATGGCCTTTTCCAGCATGATATTGCCGGCTATCTCATCAAGCGGCACATGTCCCGGCCCCTCGACCATCATCTGACAGCCCATATCCCGACCAAGTTCGGCCAGCTCGCAGTTAATGATCATCTCCGCCATCTGCGCCCGGTCATGACTGTCATGGATTGCTCCGGCGCGGATGCCGTTGCCGAGCGACAACACCGCATCATATTTTTTCATCAGGGCACATACCCGGTCGAACTGCTCGTACAACGGATTTTCCCGGTTGTGATATTCCATCCAGGAAACCATAAAGGTACCGCCTTTTGATACCAGGCCGCCATAGCGAAACCCCTGCTTGCGCAATCTGTCAATGGAAAATCTATTTATACCGCAGTGAATGGCCATAAACGACAGGCCGTCATCCAGCTGCCGTTCAATGAGTTCGAACAGATATTCCGGGTCGAGTTTATTGGGATTATGATATTTCCTGCTCGCCTCGGCAAATGCCTGATACAGCGGAACATTGCCAACCGGCAGCGAACAGCTGTCCAGCACCGCCCGGCGAATGGCATCCAGATCACCGCCGGTGGAAAGTTCCATCAAGGTATCGGCATGTTCTTGTTCGGCTATTTTAGCCTTGCGGATTTCCAGGCCGACATCGGAAATATCCGAAGAGGTGCCGATCGACGCGTTGACCTTGGTGCGCAGCCCCTTGCCGATACCGCAAATCTTCTGCAGGGGTCTGTTCGGGTTGCAAGGGATGACAATATGCCCCGCCGCTACCCCTGTTCTGATAATTTCTGCTGCGATGTTTTCCTCTTTTGCTACCCGCTCCATCTGGCTGGTAGTGACCCCTTCCTGTGCCAATTCAAGCTGTGTTTTCATTGGATACACTTCTCCCATCTTTAATCTCCATCCGGCGGACAAAAAAAAGTCCGTATCCCAGGGTACCAATACCCAGTGACACGGACTTATTACGGACAGAAAAGTCTTTTTCTCCCAGGCAGGTCTTCTGGCTTGCGGATCCTCCTTCGACTGCACCTTCCCGCTCGTAGAACTGAGCAGTGGTTTACCAGCAGTCGTCGTCCCCGCTTACAGCGCTGGCCCAACGCTACGGATTTGCACCGTATTCCCTTTTCACCACCAGGACCATGTGTAAAAGTCCGGGAAGCACCTAGTAGATATGTATAAACTGCGGAGCCGATACTAACGAACAAAAACAAAAAAGTAAATCAGAGAGTTCAATTTATCAAATCCGCTGGTGACGATACCCAGAAGATGCTATATGTTATTGACCATACACATTTTCCTGAATATTTAATACCAATTCATTTTGTCTATGTTCCCAGAAACAGCCCTCGCTTCAGCCCCCCATGCCCCAGGCGTGTATATGATGCTTGACGGTAAATCCTCTGTCGTCTACGTGGGCAAGGCCAAAGATTTGTTCAAAAGACTTTCTTCCTACGCCCATTTTTCCGGAGCTGAATATAATAAGACGACGGTGATGCTTGAAAAAGTCCGCAAAGTCGATACCATCATCACCAATACTGAAAAAGAGGCCCTGATTCTTGAGGCATCGCTGATAAAAAAACATAAACCCAAATATAATATCATCCTTCGCGATGATAAAAATTACCCCTATATCAAAGTTAGTGTTCAGGAAGAGTGGCCACGGGTTTTTATGGCCAGAAGAAAAGCTCGCGACAAGGCCCGCTACTTTGGCCCTTACTCTTCCGCCACGGCGATGTGGTCGACTTTGCGTCTGATCTGCTCACTCTTTCCGTTGCGCAACTGCAAGGGAACCAAGCTCAAAAAACGTGAGCGCCCCTGCCTGAATCGGCAGATCGGCAAATGTCTTGCCCCCTGCGCCGGTAATGCCGATCGCGCGCTGTACCTGGAGCATGTCGGCAAGATCATTATGGTACTGGAAGGACGCAATCAGGATCTGGTCGGCGCTTTGCAAGAGCAGATGGCGGCAGCCTCGGCGCTGCTCGATTTCGAGAAGGCGGCGATCATCCGCGACCAGATCAGTGCCTTATCGCGAACCCTGGAAAAACAGGTTATTGCCGCAAGCCACAGCAAGGATCAGGATGTCTTTGGCTTTGCCCGAAAAGACGCGGCGGTAACCATCGCCATCCTCTTTATCAGAAACGGTCTGATCAATGGCAGCCGGACTTTTTTCTTCGGCGACCCCTATGGCGAGGACGGCACTATTCTTTCCCAGGCCTTAAGCCAGTTTTACGATAGTGAAAGCCTCATCCCCAAAGAGATCCTGCTGCCCTTTGCCCCACCGGATCTGGAGTTGCACCAGGAGTACTTAAACGACAGTGCCGGGATAAAGGTCCAGGTCAAAATCCCCCAGCGCGGCGATAATCAACAGCTGATCGCCCTTGCCAATACCAATGCCCTGCAGCTCTTTGAAGAAAAAGAAAAAAAGAAACAGTCATGGCAGAACCTCAGCCAGACCATGGAAAAAGTGCTGCACCTGCACCGTCCGCCGAACCGGATCGAATGCCTCGATATCTCCAATATCGGCGGCAAACAGGCGGTTGGTTCCCTGGTCTGTTTTACCCGCGGTGAAGCGGATAAAAGCAATTTTAGGCACTATAAGATCAGAACCGTCGACGGCCCCGACGACTACGCGATGATGAACGAGGTGCTGGAGCGGAGACTACAGCGCGGCGTTGAGGAACAAAATCTACCCGATCTTTTTGTCGTGGACGGCGGCAAAGGACAACTGGGAATGGCTTTGGCCGTGGCCGGGAAATTGGGAATCACCGACCAGATAGACTGGATCGGCATTGCTAAGGAAAAGCAGGAGGAAGGAGAAAAACTGTATAAACCGAAGCGAAAAAACCCTATTATTCTCCCTGGGCACAATCCCATCCTGCTCTACCTTATGCGGATACGCGACGAATCGCACCGTTATGGCGTAACTTTCCATCGCAAACTGCGCAATAAGGCGACGCTTGCCTCCGATCTGGATCTCATCCCCGGCATCGGAACCGAAAAAAAGAAACAGTTGCTGCACCATATGGGCAGCTTGAAAAGAATCAAATCCGCTTCTCTTGCTGAACTCATGGAAGTAAAGGGAATAGGTCAGGAATTGGCTCAAGAGATCGTCAGTTTTTTTCATCCGGTGTAAATCATGCCGCATGCAGTGGGCGTTGACAAGGCTTCTTGACGCAATGGTCCGAAAATGTAATAAATCGACAGAGTGGTTTTTCTTGTCAATATTACCCTGAAGGGAGCGCTATGAACTTTCTCGACGAACTGTATCTGGAAAAGCAGATGTCCGGCACCTCGACTGGCACCCAGTGGCTCACCGGCAAAAGTAAAAAGCAGCTGGAAGCGGCCTCCCCTGTTGACGGCGAGACGTTTGCCACTATCACCAAGGCCACCGCCAAGGATTATGACCAGGTAGTCGAGCAGGCGCATCAGACATTTGGGGTTTGGCGCGCGATTCCCGCGCCGCGGCGAGGAGAAATTGTCCGGCAGATTGGGGTTCGGCTGCGGGATTTCAAACTCCCGCTCGGCACCCTCATCTCCTATGAAACCGGAAAATCCCTCCAGGAAGGTCTTGGCGAAGTGCAGGAGGTCATCGATGTCTGCGACTACTGCGTCGGCCAGTCGCGGATGCTCTATGGGATGACGACGGTTTCGGAAAGGAGTGGACCATCGGCTGTTTGAGCAATATCATCCGCTGGGCATCGTCGCCATCATCACCGCCTTTAATTTTCCCATGGCGGTCTGGGGCTGGAATGCCATGCTCGCCGCCATCTGCGGGAATGTGTGCATCTGGAAACCGTCTTCCAAGGCCCCGGTTTCAGCTATCGCCCTGCAAAAAATTATCGCCCGGGTCCTTGATCAAAGCGATCTGCCGGAGGGTATCTTCTCCCTGATCATCGGCGATCGCGGCATCGTTGGGGAAAGAATACTCCAGGATAAACGGATTCCCCTCGTTTCCTTTACCGGATCGGTTGCCGCCGGACGGACCGCCGCCCAAAAAGTCGGTCAGCGGCTGGGGCGGACCATTCTTGAACTGGGCGGCAACAACGGCATCATAATCACCGAATATGCCGATCTGCAACTGGCTGTACCCGCAGTGGTCTTTGGCGCAGTCGGCACCGCCGGCCAGCGCTGCACGACAACGCGGCGACTGTTCATCCATGAAACGTGCTACGACGAGGTAAAAGAACGGTTGTATAACGCCTATGCCAGTTTGAAAATCGGCAATCCGCTGCTTGAAGCCAACCATATGGGCCCGCTTATCGATAAAAATGCGGTAAAAGCTTTTCAAAAAGCGGTGACAACCATCGGCAAACAGGGCGGGAGCATTCTCTTTGGCGGCAATGTCTTAAAAGCTGAGGAATTTGCCTCACAATGTTACGTTGAACCGACCCTGGCCGAAGTAGTCCAAGATTTGCCGATTGTTCAGGAAGAAACCTTCGCCCCGATACTCTACCTGATTAAATATGCCGGCGCGTTGGAAAACGCCATCGCCATGCACAACGCGGTCGACCAGGGTCTGAGCTCGGCAATTTTCAGCACCAATCAGCAGCAGATTGAGACATTTCTTTCGGCAAAAGGGTCAGACTGCGGCATTGCCAATGTCAATATCGGCACGTCCGGGGCAGAAATAGGCGGCGCTTTCGGCGGCGAAAAAGATAGCGGCGGCGGGCGGGAGTGCGGTTCTGATTCCTGGAAAAGCTATATGCGCCGCCAGACCGTGACGGTCAATTACGGCTCGGAACTACCTCTTGCCCAGGGGATTCGATTTTCCTTGTGATTTCTTTTGATTTTTGGCCTATGCCCAGCAGTCTGATCGTGCACATATGGGGGTGCTGATAACCTTGTACGGAGCTACAAAAGATCCATTTCGGCAAACAGAGAATACGTCCACAGAACAGCCCCGAGTCCTTCGGGAATTACAGCCAGTTCTGCATGTTGAATAACTATCAGCTCATTGGTATGCGGATCAGAAGATATACAGGAAACATGCCCGTCTTGTGATACGACAATGGCAACTGCTCCCGGTTGGGCGTTGGCAAAATGGGCAGCCGACTGGTGTCTGGTGCCGCCCAGATCCATCAGATTTAATGTTGTGCCGGTGTCTCCCTCCATGGGTTTATAAACGCGGATATTGGAGGGAGGATTCCGGTTTTGACCAGAGGTTATTTTGGCACCAAAACAGTAGACAAACCGATCAAAAGACATCACCAGCGCTCCATCAACAGCAGTCAATCTGGCGATATGTTTGCACTGTTGCTCGAGCTGATGCCCCAGACGTTCCAGATATTCTTGTTCCATTACGGTTTTATTCTGGGATGATGCGCCGAAGAAATTTTTAACAGTGGAAATCAGGGAAGGCTTCTGGGTCACATCGTAATCGCTCTCAAGAAAGATTGCGCCACCGGTATAGGGAACAGGGGTATCAATCGAGTGCCGCCATTCCGCAGTGCCAGGTACCAACAGCAGGGTCCCGCCTCTGCCATGCTCACGCATTTTTCTGGTGGTATTCAAGAGCGACAGATACCGCATCAAATGCAGTATTGTATCATTTTGTTGATCTGTCGATGATGACAACCTGGGAATAAGTTTGCTCATAAAAATAGAGTGATCAATAAAAAACGCCTCATTGCCAATCAGCGCGGCAAGACTTTTCCCGCCAAAAGTTATGAGCACACTCCCTGGTCCCATAGCTTCAACACACAGATTGGGAACGAGTGCGGCTACAGATCGCGTTTTGAACCCCCAGACAACTAATTTATTTTCCTGGTCTGGCCAGACACCAATATCAGCCCGGGGGGTTTCCAGTGCGGCCCCTAATTTCACCAGATGTTTAACATCAAAGCTGATTGGCTTATCGAAAATGAACGTATCAAATGAGTCTTGTGCGGGGTTGAGGATGATCGAGATGGTCACGGTATTCCCCTCATCTGTGGCAAAACTCGTCCACACAGCAGCATCAATTATTTGCGAGATAATTTGTGGGGAAGGAATTAAAGAAATATTTTGGAAGAGGCTGCCAACGATGGTGGTCGGCACAGTTGATTCGATGAGGAGATGGATCCGCCTCGATAATTCTTCAATGAACTGAGAACTTAGATTGTAGGCATTGTATATCATAGAGTATCAGCTTAATCCCATGGACCTGTTTGTTGGGCCCATCTGTTTATGTATATCTTTCCGGCAACACCTCGCGCAAGGCGCTGATTCGGGCGTGCAGGGCGACAACTGCAGTATCGACCTTGAGAATTCTTTCACCGATGGTGCAGCAGGAAAAGCCCTGTTCCTGGAACTTTTGCACTTCATATTCCACCCAACCACCCTCCGGCCCGACGGCCAGGGCTATCCGGTCGTTCTTTTGGTCAATCACATCACCGAACCGCAGATTCCCTGTTGGATGCGCCAGCAGAAGATGATGATAATCGACAGCCAGGGGGGGAAAATAATCTTCCACAAAAAGTTTGAATTGACGATGCAGTCGAACGTCAGGCACGCGGGTATCCACTGCCTGCTCCAACCCGTGCAGAAGGTGGCTGCGATATTCTTCAGGCTGCAGGATTCCCGCCTCCCAGAAACTTTTCTCAACCCGATTGGCATGAATAAGATGAATAGTGCCCACCCCCAGCGCAGTGACCTGGCTGAGGATTCGTTTGAGCATGATCGGTCGCGGCAGGGCTAAGATCAAATCGATTGTCGGCGGTACTCGTGGCGGATTGTCAAGATTCAGATTCAGGGCCACGTAAAAAGGATATTTTTTCTTGATCGCCGAAATGGTCCCAAAACCCATGTTGCCGTCAATCAACCCCACCCGTACCTGATCACCAACCTGAGCCTGCAGAACTTTAATGATATGTTTGGCCCGATGATCGGTCAGGATCAGGAGACCGTCAACAACTTCTTCAGCCTCTGCCAGAATAATATTCATTTCTTCATCCAGATTCGCTTACTCTTCCCCATTTATCGGCGGAGAAAACACTTTCAGTTGTCTTTACCAGTTCTATCGGGTAGCCTTGAAGAGTGATCGAAAACCGGCAACAGGCCAAGGATAGATTGACATGTTCGTACTCTATAATATTGTGCAGCTGGTCTTGCTAGCTGTTTTTTTACCGTTCATCACCCTCTTTATCCTTGTCAGCCCTAAGTATCGCGATCGCATTCCCGCCCGCCTTGGGCTGGGACTTGGCCGCAAACTTGCCAAGTCCAGGATATCTACCAATGAGGCATTGCGGCAGACCATCTGGCTGCACGCCCTTTCGGTGGGTGAAGTCACCTCCGCCGTTCCTTTGGTTGCCGGACTGCGTAAAGCCTATCCCCAAAGCAGGATTATTGTCTCGGTTACCACCAGTACCGGAAAAAAGTTGGCGGACAATCTGCTGCAGACATCCGTAGATCATATCATCGATGGACCGCTGGACATTTTGCCGGTGGTCGCCTTTTTCACCAAATATATCCAACCGAACCTTTATATCCTGGTTGAAACAGATTTCTGGCCCAACACCCTTCTTTTTTTGCAACAAAAAAAAGTGCCGACAATTCTGGTGAATGGCCGGGTTTCAGAAAAGTCTATGCAGGGCTATCAAAGGCTGCGTGTGTTCTTTGTCTCCCTGTTTGAAAGTTTTGCTTTTCTGTGTATGCAGACCGAGCATGACCGTGAAAAAATGCAGGATCTGGGAATTCATCCGGAAAAGCTCCGAACTCTGGGAAATCTTAAGTTCGATAGTGTCGCTGGACATGCGCATCTTGCATTGAAACCAGCCGGGGCTGTCCTTCCCAGAAACCGCACTCATTTTATCTGCGGCTCGACTCATCCGGGGGAAGAAAAAATTCTTATCGAATGTTTCAGTCGGCTCAAACAATCCCATCCAGAACTTTTTCTGATTATTGCTCCCAGAGACCCTGGCCGGGCAACGGAAATCCAAACACTGGCCGCATCTCAGGGCCTGACGACCCAATTAAGATCAGAAAATAGTGCTGCCACCGCCAACCTGCTTATCCTTGATACAATCGGTGAACTCATCGATTTTTATGCTCTGTCCGACATTGCTTTTGTCGGCGGCAGCCTGGTTAGACGGGGAGGCCATAACCCCATTGAGCCGGCGGCAATGGGTATTCCAGTGATTTTTGGCCGCAACATGCAGGACTTCAGTGAAATTGCCGAGGCCTTGATCCGCGCAGGAGGGGCCATTGCGATATCCGGCGGCAGCGATCTAACTGCGTTGCTCAACAAACTGCTTGCATCTCCGGACGTACGAACTGCGCAGGGTCTGGCCGCGAAGCGATGTATCGAAAAACAGCGGGGCGTCATAGAAAAGCATCTTGAACTTATCGACCGGATTTTGTGAAACATCCGGCGGCATATATTTCCGACCATCTTCTGCCGGTCATGACGCTCGCCTTTATCGCCGGGATTGGTCTTGCTTCCCAAATTGAGTTCTCAAAGATACCCTCTGATTATTTTGTATTAGCCCTGTTGTGTTTACTGACTTGTCTCGTCGTCCTGCAATTCTTTAAAAAAACGCAGCTCATCATCTGGCTACTTCTTCCTCTTATGCTTGCAATCGGTTGTTATCATGGCTCTTTGCACCTGCAGCTGCCGGTGGAGAAAAATCATGTATACCATATCATCAAGGCAAAGACTGATGTGGTTCTCATCGGTACTATGGCAACTATGGCGGGCTTTAACGGCCAAACCAGTCAAGTAACGATTAAAGCGCACAGCCTGCGTCTAAAAGAAGATGCCGAATTGGTTGCCATAGAAGGCAAAATATCTCTACGACTGCTGGGACATTGGCCCGATGATCTGTCTCCTGGAGATACTCTTGCCATTCGCACCGAACTCAAACGACCTGACAGTCACCGAACACCAGGGGTTTTCGATTACGCCCGATACCTGGCCCGAAAAGACATATGGATTACCGGTTTTGTTCGTTCTCCGCTCTTTTTACATAAAGTTACCAAGCCCGGATCGCTGCTCCACAACCTGCGTTATTTACCGGAGAGAATCAGGACAAAAATAGGAAAACAGATAGACCATGCGGTCTCACCGGACAAAAGAGGTCTTTATCGGGCCATTTTGCTGGGGGACCGCAGTCATATCGACGAAGATACCCTGGAAATTTTCAAAGGGAGCGGGATAATGCATATCCTGGCTATTTCCGGACTGCATATAGCCGTTATCGGCTCCATTTTGTATGCAGGGCTCTTCTGGTTGTTCAGTCGATCGGAACAACTACTCCTTAATTTCACCGTGAAAAAATGGGCGGCTTTTCTCAGTTTGCCGGTGCTTCTTGGTTATGGTCTGCTGGCCGGAATGAACACCCCGGTTTTTCGGGCGGTCATCATGAGCGCTATCGTCATTATCGCCATCTGTTCAAATCGGCAAAAGTCTCCAGGAGCTCTGCTGGCATTTGCGGCGATGCTGATTCTCATAATTGACCCTTTACAGCTGTTTACAATCTCCTTTTTATTGTCCTTTGCAGCAATTACAGGAATCCTTTTTTTGCTGCCGGTCTTAAAAAAACTACTCGACTATTCACCCGACCTTTCTTCTGCTCCGTCTATCAGCCAGAAAGTCATCAATTGGTTCACAGCAGGTCTTTTAGTCTCTCTTGTGGCCAATCTGGCTACTGTCCCCATTACCCTCTATGCCTTTAACCGGTTTTCCCTGGTCGGACCTCTGGCGAACCTGATTGTCGAACCGCTTATCTGCTTTTGGAGTCTCGGAACAGGTTTGTTTGCCATATTTTTTATGTTCATCCAACCGGAAATTGCTTCCTTTTTTCTCCAGGTGGGAGGACTTGGCCTCGATGCAGCAATACTTGTGGCAGGATTTTTCTCCTCTTGGTCTTTTTCCACCATCTGGCTGGCGACACCGCCAGCATGGCTCATCTCGATCTATTTTGTCAGCCTTATTGTTTTTGTCTATTCCGGTTGGAAAAAAAGATGGGTATCATTGGCGGCGCTTATCTCTCTTGTCGTATGTATCCTATTGTTTTTCTATCCCCTGAGACAAAACCTTCCGGAAAATGGAGGATCTTTTCATATCACATATCTCGATGTTGGTCAGGGTACTGCCACCCTGCTGGAATATCCATCTGGTTTTCGGGTGCTGATTGATGGCGGTGGCTCTTCTTTTACAGAACAAACCGTCGGTGAAAGAATTATTGGTCCTTTTTTATGGAAAAAGGGGATACGCGAAATTGATGTTATCGCCATTACCCATCCCGATGCCGACCACTATAACGGCCTGGAGTTTATTATCAATCATTTCTCGCCAAAGACATTGTGGGTCAGCGATACAATGGGTCATGATGACAATTTCCAACGATTGACCCACCTGGCTGAACAGAGGGGGATTGCACTTTTCATCCCGGAACCGGATGATCGTTTACTAAAGGAAGAGGAGTCCCTGATCTGCTTGACCAATCTTGCAGACCGACAAGAACGCACCGCTAACCGCACCAAAGGCAATAACGGCCTTATCCTCAAAGCATGTGCGGGCAGCATCTGCGCCCTTTTCCCCGGAGACATCGGCAGAGACAGTGAACAATCCCTGGTAGATCAAGGTTTTGATGTGCAGGCGGAGTTCCTGCTTTCTCCACATCATGGGTCAATCACCTCAAATTCACAGAACTTCCTGGCAGCAGTCAACCCGCAATATCTATTGGTGTCGGCGGGTCGGTCCAGAAAAGGATATTTCCCCCATAAAGGTCTGGCCCAGGTATGCAACAGCCAACAGATTGATCTTTTTACAACTTCCGATCAGGGGACTCTACACATCATCGCCAAAGAGGATGGTTACCGGGTCTACGGTCATAACAGAAAAGGCGACAATCCTCTTTTTCCCTACGTCCCCGTACAACTCGACGAAAAGACTTTTATTACACCTCTGTAAAGTCTGACGGAGCTTTCTTGAGGTATTTAAGAAATCGTGCCTTTTCTATGGAGTTGGAATACGCGTCATCTGGACTGATCATTTTCTTTTCAAGCAAGATCATAATCGCGTCATCAAGGGTCTGCATGCCGTATTTTTTACCGGTCTGCATAGCTGAGAGGATTTGAAACGTCTTGGCATCACGAATAAGGTTTCGTACCGCAGGCGTGGCAATAAGAATTTCGAGAGCGGCGCATCGGCCTTTTACATCTACTCGCTTAAACAGTGTCTGTGAGATAACAGCTTTCAATGCGTCGGCGAGCGTCGAGCGCACCTGTCCCTGTTGACTCGCCGGGAATATTTCAATAATACGATCAACCGTTTTCATGGCATTTATCGTATGCAGGGTGCCGAACACTAAATGCCCGGTCATGGCAGCCTCCATGGCCAGGGAAATGGTTTCAAGATCGCGCATCTCGCCGACCATGATTATGTCTGGATCTTCACGCAGAGCTCCCCGCAGGGCCGCGGTAAAGCTGTTAGTATGTGAACCAACCTCCCTGTGGTTGATGATGCACTTCTGGCTCTTATGAACAAATTCAATGGGGTCTTCAATCGTCAGGATGTGATCTTTGCGGGATTTATTGCACTCATCGACTATTGCCGCAAGAGTCGTCGATTTTCCCGAACCGGTTGGGCCGGTCACCAGAACCAGCCCTTTAGGCAAATAGGCCAAACGGGAGATAACCGACGGCAGGCCAAGTTGTTCGACGGTCATTATCTCACTGGGAATCTCACGAAAAACTGAACCAATGCCATATTTCTGCTGGAAATAGTTGCAGCGATAGCGGGCAAGCCCCGGGATTTCATAGCCAAAATCTATATCCCCGGTCTCTTCAAAGAGTTTGATTTTTTCTTCGGGGCAGATCTCATAGAGCATAGCGCGAAGCTCGTCATTGCCTAACTTCTTAAACTTGACCCGCTCCATATCACCACGAATACGCAGCAATGGTTGTTGACCTGACACCATGTGCAGATCGGATGCCCCCTCATCATTCATTAATTTGAAAAACCCATCAATTTGAGCCATTTATCACTCCAATTTCCAGTTAAAAACAAAAAATATTTTAATTCCGTTGAACGCGTAAGACTAAAAAATAAACCTTGGCAATAGTTAATCGCGAATAGCAAAATGCTGCCATAACCCCAAAAACTGTAAAGGCCCACCAGCACACCATATGCACACGATCAGGCCTGTATAGTTTTTTTCAAATAACTCACTACCTCATCGGCATCATCAAGCACCCTGAACAACGACAGATCTACAGGACTGATATTACCGCTTCCCAGAAGTTTATCTTTTATCCAGTCAACAAGTCCAGTCCAAAATTCACTTCCGACCAGAACTATAGGAAAAGGCTTAATTCTCTCCGTTTGAATCAGTGTCAGTGCTTCAAAAAGTTCATCAAGAGAGCCAAAACCACCCGGCATGCAGACAAAACCAGTTGAATACTTCATAAACAAGACTTTCCTTACAAAAAAGTATTTGAAATTCAAGGGAAAATTTGCATAAGGATTGGGGGCTTGTTCATGAGGCAGGTCGATATTCAAGCCGACCGATACGCCACCGGCTTCAAAAGCTCCTTTGTTGGCCGCTTCCATGATGCCAGGCCCGCCGCCCGTTATTACGCAATACCCGGCAACTGCCAGACCTGCGGCTATTTTTTCGGCAAGCAGATAATATTTCTGGTCCACGGAGGTACGCGCCGACCCATAGATCGTCACAGCCGGAACATGAATCGCCGACATTGCATCAAACCCGTCAACAAATTCGGACATTATTCTGAACATCCGCCACGAGTCACCGACAACGGTATTATCCAGGACATACTTCGGTTCTCTGATTATTCTGCCATTATCTATAGGTGTCATATTTTCTCTATCAACTTATTACTTTTGATTTTCTTTACCTCCTGCATTGCCGTTGCCTTAAACTCTTTCTTTATATTTTTCTGCATAAGCACTTTTTCAAACCAATTATTGGCCCGCCGATACTGTCCTGCAGATTGGTAACTCCTGCCCATGAGAAGTTGAGCTTCTATTTTGCACTCTCGGTTTTTCAGGCAGCGGTAGAGATTATCCCTGGCTTCGTTATAAAATCCACACTGCAGCAAGGCTTTGGCAAAATACAATATATGATGGAGATTGGACGGTTCCAGTTCAACACTCTTACGGCACAGGCTCAGAGCTATCTGGTCCCCTTCACCTTCCTCAAGATAGACCCCTCCGAGCAAACTCATGGCCCGGTCGTCCATCTCATCAAATCGTAAGGCTCGCTGCAAGGCCGTCATGGCATTGCGATTATCTTTTATACCATGGTAAGCCTCTCCGAGATAATAATGCACCCGGCCAGCACTCGGCGATACCTTATTTTCCGCCAGCCAAGAGACTAGGTGAGTAAGTGCTGATTCATACTTGCCGAGTTCACAGGAAAGTATGCCAAGTTGCAGGGTAAGATCGCTGGCAAGCTCTTTTCCACCTTCTTCCGGAGTGTAATGCTGCAAGGCTTTTTCGAGATAAGCCAAAGCTTCAGTCTTTCTGTTTCGGGCTTGTTCACCCAAGCCAAGATTATAGAGTGCCATGAAGTTCTTTTTTTCAAGAACGAGTCCGCGTTTAAAACTCAGTAAAGCCGGTGAAAGTTTATTCATCATAGCCAGAGCAACACCGAGACTGTTATGTAAATTGACATCGCGATTGTCACATTTCAATCCTGTTTGATATTCCTTTACCGCTTTCGCCAGATCCCCGTCACCAAAATAGATGTCGCCGCTGATATTCAAACTCACCGCATCGAAGACTACAGCACTCGACTTGCCGAAAAATGCAGCATGCAAAAGAGCTTTGCGACAATTCAGAACCAGCTCCGATTTTCTGAAACCACAATAAGGATAACTGGCCACTCCGGCGGAGATATGAATATTCTTCTCAGGATCATCGGCCCGACCAATTATTTCTTGTGCCCATTGCAGTGCCTCACTCGCCCTTGCTCCGTCCAAATAGACAAAGACAGTGTCGCCATCGATAAGAAGTGTGCCTCGAGTGACATGTTCCGGTACCACGCTGCTTGCAGACCAGGTCTGATTATCGCAGCGAAACTGTACCAGACAGAAATTATCCGAAGAGGACCACAATCTGTTCAGTCTGCGGATGATGTTCCTATCGGGAGGTGCAAGCGGATGGTTTTCCGGGTGAGCCAGCTGGGCAAAATCACAAAAGCTGAAAGGGCCCCGTTTGCAAGCGTGGCGAAGTGCGGTCCAAGCCTGATCGAGCAGTTGCCGGCCATTGTGGTTTTGCCTGTCTTCTTCAGGCTGAACTTTAGAAAAGCTGGAACCAATATGAACTCTATGGCACTTTTCTTTTTTCAGATAGTTCACCAGAGCCCGCTCAATTTCCGGAGGTTTTCCAGCAAAATTGTGCTGTAGAACTAGAGCGAAAGTCGAATAACCAAGAGAATGCAGGCCTGAATCTGCCGGCATAAAATCGACAAGAAGTGTCGCACACTTTTGAGAGTATCGAAGAGCTTCGTGAAAAGAAGTCCTTTTCGGGATCAGTTCCAAAAGTATGAGATGCACACCTTCGTTCGTTCCGTATCTGTCCAGAAGAGAATACAGATTGGCTGTATTCAGCAAACCCGTGTGGTGGTCCACCCGAGCCTGTTTTATCAGAAGAAATTGATGTTCAACTGTTTCCTTAATCTCTGCCAGCCAATCGGCACTCACCTTCTGCAGAAAAAGAGAATCGACTCCGGAAATGAGCGCAACAACATTCTGCTCATTTTTTACCGTAAATGGCAGCATCAGGTAATCAAGACACGTACCGTCGGCAACAACGCCCTCTTTGACTCGTCCGAATAGCGATAACAGCTCTGTTGCAGAGCTATTTGCCGCAAAAAATTTTTCTGCTTGCTCGGTTGAAGAGAAAAAGACGACTTGTTTGGCAGTAGGGAGGGATTTTTGCAAGATTTCACCGAAACTAAACGAAAAACGGGAAAAATCGGCAACAGTCAATTTGCTGTTATCGGCTGATGTTGGAAATGATTCAAGCATTGACTTCTCCTTTGTCGGCACTGACATTACCAAAGAAATCAGTTAAAAGAGCAACCAAATCAGGTATTTCACGATCCTGCACTGTGCGGACATCGAGAAGAAATCGCTCATTTTCAATTCTGCCGATAACAGGAATGGCCAGCTTTCTTAATTGTTTTTCAAAAAAGCTCAGTTTCATCTTGATCGGTTCAAGATCAACTGCCCAACTATCGATACCGGTTTCGGGCAAAGCGCCTCCGCCAACCCGCGAGACAGTCGGCACAATGGTTACTTTGCATTGAGCCGTTATGTTCTTTTTCAACCGGCGCTCAATCTTCTGCGCCTTTTTTTTGAGCTCACTCGAGGCAATGGTCAACATTGCCAGGGTTGGGACATTCTTAAGCGCCTGGGAGAAATCAAAATATTCACGCAGAACACTTTCCAACGAAGAAAGAGTAAATTTATCTATGCGTAGAGCTCTATTTAACGGGTTTCGTTTTATTGCTGTGATAACGTTATCTTTGCCGACAATGATTCCTGCCTGTGGTCCGCCAAGCAGTTTGTCGCCACTGAAAGTGACCACATCAACTCCGGCCTTGACGATTTCCTGAACTGTCGGTTCCTTGGGAAAACCAAACTGGGACAGATCAATCAAACTGCCACTGCCAAGATCCTCCATTGTAGTCAGATTGTTTTCCCGGGCAAGATTGACCATTTCTTCGGCTGACACCTCCGAAGTAAAACCGATGATCCGAAAATTTGAGGTGTGCACCCGCAATAATAAAGCGGTGTTTTCGGTAATGGCCCGCTGATAATCATACAGATGGGTTCTGTTGGTGGCGCCAACCTCTTGTAAAATTGCCCCACTTTTCTGCATGACATCGGGAATACGAAACGATCCACCAATTTCAACCAGCTGACCGCGAGAAACAATAACTTCCTTGTCTTTTGCCAGGGTATCAAGGGCAATTAACACCGCGGCGGCATTATTATTGACCACGAGGGCAGCTTCGGCACCGGTTAATTCGCAGATAATGTCTTCAACAAGGCTATAACGACTGCCTCTTTTGCCGGATTCCAGGTTAAACTCCAAGTTTGAGTAATAGCCTCCTGCCTGCACAAGACTGTCGGTAGTCTTTTGTGAGAGTATGGATCGACCGAGATTAGTGTGAATGACAACACCGGTCCCATTGATCACCCTTTTGAAATGAGGCGAGAGTTTTCTAGTTATATTTTCCTGAAAAACCTTTAGCCAATCATCGACAGTTAACTCTTTACATTCTGAATCTTCGCGGAGTATTTTTTCACGCTCCAGATCAATTGAGCGTTGGACTACCAATTTAATAATATTGGGTGGAGTGTCAGCCGGTAAGTCACTTTTCAGCAGAGCAATGCATTCATCTACTTTGGGCAAAGCTTTAAGTAAGGTGATTTTATTTTTCATTATTTTGTAAAAAAAGACAGAATTTAGTGGAGATAGATTGATCAAATTGATAATAGTCTGGCGAAGATCCCTCTCTTTTATAGCACAAATCACACATTTATAACAATATTCGCCACATAATAGCTCATATTACAAGATGACAATACTATTTTTTACAAATTGATT
>CAWDRB010000002.1:0-134387 GCA_963804605.1 uncultured delta proteobacterium | reverse complement strand
TGTTCCTCCTCTACGAGTCGGGGATCTTCCTCAGTGCCTTGTTCAATCGAAAAAAAACCACAAGTGAAAATTAGCCGATTTCTTGTTTAAGCAAACAGCAGGAGATTCGATAGAGAGGCAAGCCCTTTTCATCATATTCAATGGTATCCGGCTGCAGCAGTTTGTTCATGACACAGCCTTCGGCAATATTCAATTGAAAGAAATTGTTCTCGTTTAAGCCCGCGGTTTTAACAAGACGGTTATTTTGTATGGTATAGGCGTTGATCGGATGATCCTCGCAGAGCGGACATTGATAGACCCGGCCATTAGGGAAAATAAAAAAGTTTTCGGCAACGACCCCGGCACACTCGAATTTTTCCCCGGGCAGGAGAAACACCTTGGGATAGGTGACATGAATACCACTGGCCGCCGCCTGACGTGCGACCTCGGGAACGGTATCAAGCCATTGCTCCCTGCTCACCTGGGAGACTTCGGCGCTGTCCGATATGGCCGATTTACCCCGTAAACCAAGGACCTGGATGAAAAATTTCTTTATTTGCAAGTGCTCGAGAAGCGGCACCATCCGCTGGAGGGCTTCGAGGTTTTTCCTGCTCACCGTGTAAATAACACTGACCTGAAATCCGGCGCTCGCTGCCTTCTTGATATTTGCCACACAGATGTCAAACACCCCTTCTCCCCGAATAGGATCGTTGGTCTTTGCATCCGGTCCATCAAGGCTGAAACTGAGATAATCGAGAAGTTCCGGACTGGTTCTGGTCAGCAGATCGTTAAACAGATAGCCATTGGAATCAACGGTGACAAAATAACCAAGCTCTTTCGCCCTTTTAATGGCAAAGGGCAGATCCGGATGCAGGGTCGGCTCTCCACCTAAAAAAATCATATTCGATCGCCTCTTGGCATCGGCAAACAGGGTCATCCATTGGTCCAGCTGCTCTTTGGTCAACTGCTGGGTTCCATGCTGGGCTTTATTGATATAACAGTGGCGGCAGGACAGGTTGCACGCCGTTAATATATGAAGAAATATATTGCGCTCACCCGGTTTAAAGCCGACTGTTTTGGGGGTGTTGTTCATTTTTCTCTTAATCTTACTGGTCAAGCGTGTACTTTGCTAACAAACTATCAGCCAGATAGTCGTTGTCCGAATTGGCAAAAAATTCCTTAAACAGGGCCAGCCCCTTCTCCCGCAAAATGCCACCTGTTATCCTCACCTTAAGATTGCAATAGAGCGGAGACAAGAGCTGCAAGGGTAAATTTGTCCCGCCGCCCATGGCATCCTCATAACTATAGACAATTTTGCGCACCCCGTTGACCAGCAGAGTTGCAAAACACATCAGGCAGGGCTCCATAGTCGAATAAACTGTCACCTCGCCGATATCTATCCGCCGTTCACTGTCAAGCAAGGCACGCAGGGCCGCCATTTCCGCATGATCCATCTCATTGACTTTGCCAAAACTGTTGCATCGTTTGCCGGTGGCGACAACTTCATCCTGGTATTCAACAACGCAACCCACCGGAAAGTCACCGCCCACCAGGGCTTGACGGGCCTGCTCCAGGGCAATTTCCATATATTTTTCATGTCGGTTCATACTGCTCCCCATTCACATCAAAGTACCCGGCCATAACGCAAAGCCGCAGTCTGCACGGAAGCAAAAGTATGTTCCTGCACCAGGTCATGGGTTTCCGCAACAAAGGGCAGATAGGTCAGTTCACAGCTCTTGGCTTTGAGGCGAATTTCCGGCAACATCGACAATCTTTTTTCTTTGCTGAGGGTACTATATGCCAGAACGCTTTTAATGGCCTGCAGCGCCTCCAATTGATCCAGCGTCACCGGATACGCATTGGTCACCTGTCTGCCCAGCCCGGATGGAATCCGCGTCTGGGCGACGGTCAGCTGCGAGGCAAGCTGGAGGAAGGCTTTCGGATTTATCCTAAAGGCCGGAATCCAGAAAACCAGTGGCCGACTCTCGTATTGTGGCATGGGCACCAGAGGCTGATTGGTAAATCTGAGAAAATCAGCAAAATACTTTAACACATAGCCTGCAGTCGTAAAGCTTATTCGCCAGAACGGCAGATACCGGGCACCCCAATTCTCGGTGGGAACTACGGTCCAGTCTACTGCGGTAAATTTGCCATTTTGCTCCTGCCATAAGCTCTGACAGTTCGTGCATTGCAGGACCAGGGTGTCTCGCTCCCCACCCAGAAGTCCACCGCACTTTGGACAAAGTGTGCCAATAAACCGGGGCTCCCAGGAACTTTGACCAGCGCATGTCGTATGCAGATCATCGCCCAGCAAGGTGCGATGGCCAACGACCTCGTTGGTCACTGCATCATACAGATGGTCGTCTTGTATATAGCAGGGTTGATAAATGCAGCTAATCGTCTCCCCGATAAACGCCCGATGGTGGCACATTGTTTTATTATGTTCATCAAAGAGATCGACGACCATTGCCGCATGGGCAAAGACAGTTTTTGTCGGTATCGACTGCTGCATAAATGCGCCACGAGTGGCCGATACGACCGGCCTGATCTGCATCGCCTGGGGCCGCAGCCCCAGGGAAACGGGCAAGAGCTGGTTGTTCAGGCCAAGACGCGTGGTATCAACAATTTTATGATGTACCTCGTTGTCACGTATATAAAAAATCGATCCTTTAAAACGCAGATACGGGGCAAAAATCAGCTGGTTCTCATCGACACTTTCCGGAAGTCTGGCCGGCAGGACAAAACGAGCTGCCCCGTTGCCTATCTTGTAATTGTGCACAGAGCAGAAATCGCATTGGATCAGCCGGTCATCTTCGCCGACATTAATTGCCGCACCACAGGAAGGACAGCTCTGTTCTATCGTAACATCCATACAATTCAGCGCAAGACAGCTAACTTCTCTCCGCAGAAATTACAAAACATCGAATCGGGAAGATTTTCCTGCTTGCAGCCGGGACATATTTTTGGTTGTTTCTTAAGCTCAACAGCCTGGCCGCACTGGGAACAAAATTTGGCTTTCGGGGTAAGATTTTTACCGCAATTGCCGCACTTGATCAACAGGACTTGCTGATGTCCGCACAGTGGACAAAAGCGGGCATCCCCCGGAATGTCACCATGACAATCCGGGCATTGCACCAGCACAGCCTGAGCCTGTGGGTTGCCTCCCCCGCCAGCGCGCGTATTGTTTGCGGCAAAGATTCCCGGCAGCATCATCCCCATCCCCATACCCAGCCCAGCCCCGGCTTCTCCCTGGGATTGAGCGGCTTTTTCCATGGCCATGGCCGTCTTCAACTGGAGGAATTTATCCATATCGTGGATCAATCCCATGCGGCTCTTATCGTCAATGGCGCTTTGCACTTCTTCCGGCGGAGTAATAGAGGTTATATATAAATGAGTGAGACAGAGGCCGAAATCAGAAAAATCTATGGCGAGACGTTTTTGTAATTCATCGGAGAGTTCATCAAATTTGCCGGGAAGATTAAAAATGGAATCAAGGGTCTGGCCAAGATAGTCGTTAAAACGGGAGACAATGACCATTTTCAAATAGTCGGCAATGCCGGTGGTATCGAATTTTCCCATGGTGCCGACGAGAGAATTGATAAATAATACCGGCTGCACCACCTGAATATTATACATGCCATGGGCCCGCAGGCGGATCAGTCCCAGTTCGTTGTCCCGGAAGGCCACCGGGTTCTGTGTGCCCCATTTGAGATTGGGAAAATATTTTAAATTGACCATATAGACTTCAGCACGCAGCGGACTATCACCCCGCCAGGGGATCGACAGAAGTTTAGTGAGCAATGGAAGATTGCCGGTTCGCAAGGTATACCTGCCCGGCCCGAAACAATCGCAGGCCTTGCCTTTATAAAAGAGAACTGCCGCCTGGCTCTCCCTGACCGTCAACTGGGCGCCGAATTTTATCTCGCCGGATCCTGACTCCGGTAGCCGATGGACGATTTCCTGGCCGGATTCATCGAACCATTCAATATTTTCCAGAAACAGCCCGCCGTCAAACCGGTTCATGATATCTCCTTTCGCAGTGTTTTTTAAGACATAATTTTTTTTGCAGACAAACGTAACAATGATATGATAGATAATCTTATCATATAATAAACGTATATTTGCAGGAGAAAATAACAATGGAAGCTAAAGATCTCTGGGATCTGGAAAGTGCGCTCAAGGTGCTGGCCCACGACAGCGTTGACAGTAAATTATGGGCAGAGGCTGTTGAATGGCTGATCCTCTACGGTCCGGTTGAAATCCGTCAGCTCTTACTCGACGCCTCAATGACGGCGACAATGAATTCTTTCCCGGACCTCAAACCAACACATTACACAGCTGATGGACAGGCCTGCTATAATATTGGGGAACTGGCCGGATCACTTGGCATTGATGAAGAGGAAGCGAGACAGATCATCGAGCAAAAAGAAGCGGAACATCAATTACTGCAGATGTTTAATGACGACGATACCAATACAGTGCATTAATTGCGACCTTTTTGAACAACAAATCCCCCGAAATTGTAAACGTTTATCAGTGCGCCAGAGGCGTACTAGCAGGCTGATGGGCCATAGTATCCTATGCCCGGCAGCCTGATCGTGCGCATATGGGGTGCTGATAAACGTTTACCTACAATTCATAAAGCTTTTCGTCATGCACCGGTTGACTGCCCTGCCGCAAGACCTTCTTTTTCAAGGAATCGATACTGAAGTCGTCTTCGTTCAACAGCTCGCCCATATCTTTTTCGACCTGTTCGGGATCTTCACCTGCCTCCATTCTGGAGATCGCCTCTTCCATTGAATCACCGAGATGAACGCCGGTCGATTCGGTAAACCTTCTCATGAGCGAGGCCATCTGGCGGGGATCGTCTTCATTGATATGCTCCGCCTCGCGCATCAACGACTCAAAGGCGTGTTCCATCTTCGATTCGTCAAGTCCTGCATACGGATCGTCGCTTTCTTCCTTGCCTTTACTGATGGTGGCAAAGGTGGATATCTGTTTGGCAAGTTGCTTTTTGCCGCATTGGGGGCAATCTGGAATCTTGGTAGTGTTTACTCTGGCTGAGTAAAAATTAAAAATAACATGACATATATCGCAATAATATTCGTAGATTGGCATAGCTCTATCCCAAAACCTGATCAACCTGCTGTTCGGTAACTTTGTCGGTGACAACCGTCTTGCCTATTCTGGTGGGCAGCACAAAAAACACCTTCCCCCCGACAGTTTTTTTATCCGTTAAAAGATATCTTTTAATTCGGACTCTATCAAGTGTTTTCGGCACCTCGATCGGCATGTCGTATGCCTTGAGAATGTCGATGATTGTATCACAATCCGCCTGGGTTAGAAGGTCATTGAGCACGGCAAGCCTTGCCGCGGCGACCATGCCGATAGAGACAGCCAGGCCATGGATAAGCGTATAATCCGACGCCCCTTCCACTGCATGGCCGATGGTATGACCGTAATTGAGGATTCTTCGCATCCCGCCTTCGCGTTCGTCTTCGGAAACGACCGTCGATTTAATCCGGCAACAGGTGTGGACGGTTTTTTTGATCAGCTCCGGCTCGAGAGTGAGAATCCCCTCGCGGTTGTCGCGAAGAAAATGAAAGAAATCCGCATCACGGATTATCCCATATTTAATCACCTCGGCCAGCCCGCCGAGCAATTCCTGCCGGGGCAGGGTCTGCAGCACCGAGATATCGATATAGACCGCTTTGGGTTGATAGAATGCCCCGACAAGATTTTTCCCTTCAGGGATGTCGACGCCGGTCTTGCCGCCGACCGAGCTGTCAACCTGGGCAAGCAGGGTCGTCGGCAGCTGGACAAAGGGGATTCCCCGCATATAGGATGAGGCGAGAAAACCGGCTATATCCCCAGCTACTCCGCCGCCAAGACCGATTAGGGCGTCCTTACGGTCAAATCCCAGGCGGGCAAGTTTGCCGGCGAGATCACCAATAGTGTGCAAGGTTTTATGCGCCTCACCATGGGTAAAGACCAACAGTTCCGCGTCGATGCCGGCCGTTTTCAGACTTGCCGCCACTTCATCGCCATACAGCCCGGCGACCTTATCGTCAGCAACGATGCCATATCGTTTGGCGATGTTTCTCGTCTGCAGCTCCTCGCCTATTCTCCGCAGACAGCCATCCTCAATAATAATCGCATAACTCCTGTCACCCAGCCCAACTTGTAATTCCCGCATATCATTCTCAATTCATATTTCAAAAAAAAAGGAGATACCACGTTGCCGCAGTATCTCCTTTAGTACTGATTAAGGTAAGAAATTACATTGCATCGCCGGAAGCGGCACCCTGCATCTTCACCTCAACTTTTTCTTTCAGACCACCATAGTACTCCTTGAGGAGATCGAGAACTTCGTCACGGCCAAAGTGCGGAACGATCTCAGCGCCATCGGAAAGCGCTTTACGCAGTTTGGTGCCGGAGAGGATGACGCGATCGTCTTTGGAATGTGGACAGGTACGCAGGGAAGCCATTCCGTCACACTTCACGCAGTAGAAGGTCCAGTCGATTTTCATCGGGCGGCACTGCAGATCTTTGCCGGCATCACCGGTAGTCGGGATACGATCAAAAATTTCCTGAGCCTCAAACAGGCCATAGAAGTCACCAACGCCGGCATGGTCACGACCAATCAGCATGTTGTTGACGCCGTAGTTCTGACGGAAGGTTGCGTGGAGCAGTCCCTCGCGTGGTCCGGCATAACGCATATCCAGCGGGTAGCCGGCGTTAATGACGAAATCCTTGACGAAATATTTGTCGATCAGGATGTCGATAGCTTTAACACGGACATCTGCAGGAATGTCGCCGGGCTTCAGATTACCGATGAGTGAGTGAATCAACACGCCGTCACATACCTCAACAGCGATCTTGGCCAGATACTCATGGGAGCGATGCATCGGGTTACGCAGCTGCAGGGCGGCTACGTTGGCCCATCCGCGCTCGTCAAACATAGCACGGGTCTGGGCAGGACGGAGATAAACGCCTGGGTATTCTTTCGGGTATTCGCCTTCAGAGAGCACTTTGACAGGACCGGCCAGGTTGACATCTTTCTGGGCGAAAACCATGATAACACCAGGATGATCCTTGGGAGCGATTTCCCAGAATTTGCCACCAACAGACTCTTCGCCAGTACCCATGAAAACTTTTTCACATTCGAATTTCTTGTCTGCCTCAGACATGGCATATTTTTCGGTGACTTTCATGGTTGCAAAAACTTCACCTTTACGAACCAGAGCAATCTCCTGACCTTCTTTGATATCAGCAGCTTCAGCGGTGGTAACGTCGAGAGTGATGGGCACCGGCCAGAAGGTGCCGTCTGCCAGCTGGTAGTTCTCACAAACGCCTTTCCAGTCAGCTTTGGTCATGAAACCGGACAGCGGAGAAAATCCACCAATTCCCATCATGATCAGATCGCCTTTTGCCCGAGCAGAAATCTCAATCTGCTTGAGACCGGCTGCTTTCTTGAGCTCTGCATCACGCTCTTTACCTTCAAGCAAAGCACAAACAAGACCTTTTCCACCATGAGGTGCAACTAATTTTGACATAGAGATCCTCTTTTTTAAAAGTTTATATTAATAAAGCTTACGCCACGCAAACTTTTGTGCGGCAATCTAATGAACAGTCATTCATTTACAAAGGCTTATATATAGTTTTATCGGCCAAAATGTCAAGTGAAAATCGTGTTGGGTTGTATTCGACCTGTTATACAAGAGGATGATATAAAAAAGCGGCAGGTTCTCAAGAAAGCCGGTCACTCCTCAAACGAAAATGGATTAAGGAATTGGCGTCCCCAGAGGAGCTTCTGATCTACTTCTGAGAGTTGTGCCTCTTCACAGACAGTACTCCAATATTGACGGATAATAGCTTCAACCTGTCGACAAATGGTTCTCGCATCTTCTTTTGCAAGCATGAAGTGGTGTGCCACGTCAAGGCAAAGCTTTAACTGGCTAAGATTATTATCACCAGATATTTTCATGGCTTGAGATGCTTCGTTTCCAGCGCGCCCTTGAGGACAAATATCATATGCAGGGGTAAGGGCAAGCTCTCTTCCATCCCAAAAGGCCGCATGATTCCTGGCGTGGTCATCTGTGTTCCCGCACAATATATTAAAAACCAGACGTGAGAACATTTCTTTCAAAGTGTTCTTTGGATCAAAAAAGTCCTTTCTGATGATTTGCGCAAAATCTTCGTAGCTAGCGTAACGAGCGGTCATCTCGCTTAAACCAAACATTGTCAGGGCAGAGATCATCGATTTTCGCAGCCAACCTTTATCCGTAGAAATACGATCAAAGCGCTCAATTAACAAAACATCCTTTCCTGCTGCATTAACCATCTTAACCGGAGCAACGTCAAGCCCGGCAAGCGCAGCTAGTCGCATAGCAATATATTCAGCCTTTACTACGCTATACACATCAGTACTGGAAGAAAATTTTGCAATATATTTAGTTCCCTGATTTTCGATCAAAGCTTTTGGCCGAGCACCACCAATAGAGCTTCCATGAAATAGCGCCTGATCAAGTTCAGCAGTTAAAAGAAGTCCTTTTTCAACTCTTTCAGCAGACTCCAACAATTCTTCCAAGCCGGCATTGGCAATTGATCGAGGTACATACTCGGTTGGAGATTTCTGAAAATCCAGAGCACCTATACGATCAGAGCCGGATTCAAGCAGATAAGTGATTTCACTTAAATCCGCTGTATCAGTATCTTTACCCTTCTGCCCAAGTATTTTGTTAATAATTACCCTGCGCCCCCATGCATCGGGAGCCGAATCTCGAATGGAGTTTGGCATATATAACCCATCGGGCAGGGGCAACACACCAGATCGTAAGGGAAGTTCAGACTCATATATGGGAATTGCCGGATCAGCATCATTGATCCGCTCAAGATAGCTCTTGCCATAGTTAAATCGTATAAAACCGTTATCTTCAGTAAGTTTACCAGCTACAATAGGCTGTGTTTTCTCCGGCAACCATATCCACACAAAGGCTTCTTTGTTTTCTTTAGAAGTCATCGTCTATTGCTTTTGTTTGCGGTTGAATACGTTTTGGCAGCAGAGCAATTTTATCGCCTACTTGTTCAAGCCTTACAGAGAGTGGGACCCTGTTTTGCTCAAACAGATTTATGCCAACAAGCGTAGCAGCCTCAAAAACCAGCCCTATGGCGCAGCTCATTTCACCATTTTCAATTTTCCGTAGTGTAGCCCTTGAGATTCCAACACGTTCGGCAAGGTTCTCCTCCGACCACTTACGCTGTTTACGGCCAAGCTTAATCTGTTTGCCAAGCAACTGCGCGGCTTCTTGCGCGTATCTGGAATATGTTCTTTGTTTGCTCATAGCTTCAATAAGTTAAAATGTCTTTTATAATGGCCATTAAATAACTTAATGATCATTATGATGGACATCATGATATCAAAAAATAAGCATAAGTCAACTCGCAATAAAACAGATTCTATCCGCCTACAGTAGGGGCGGGTTCCAAGCCCGCCCTTCTATACGGCATTTTGATTGTGCGGATATGAACTGGTGACAAACGCTGCATCAGATCAAAACGTTCTTAGGGCCGGCAACGACGATCAGAGCTGGATACGATGAGATGCAATAAAAAAGCGGCAAACTGTTATCCTCCATGGAGGATAACAGTTTGCCGCTGATATAGTCCGGAAACCTTATCGGATATTCTTATCGATTAATCACTCTCCTTCCAGGATCGCATGCCGGATTTTGGGTCATGGGGGTTTTGCAAATCAATGACTTTAATAGCACCCGTACTTGTCTGGACAAACGCTTTTGAGCCATCTTCGCTACCGACATGGAGATTTGGAGAAGTCGCTAATCCTTGTCCCAGACTGATTTTGCGTGTGCTCAAAAAGATATTAGTATTATTAAATAAGATACTCGTTGAACCTGTACCCAGGATACCGTTAAAATAAGCAGTACCGGTTTTATAATACTGCGCCCACAAGAAGCTTTCCCCTTCAGCCACGCAGACATCATCCGAAGGAATAAAGGTTGTAAAAGCCAGTGCACCTCCGAGCAATACCGCCTGGCCGAGGTTCCTCTCACCTAAAGCTCCGTTAGTATCTGTCTTAAAGTCGATAAACCAACCATCAAGCCGCGCTTGTTCTGCCACTATATCCGCCCAGTTTGTAGCAGTTCCATTGTGGTCAACAGTTCTCGAGGAATCGGTAAACACCCGATATTTCGTGGTATCAACCAAATTAGATTTAGTGACTGTGGTCCATTTTTTTTGCTTTGGATTATTAGGATCGACTGGCTCTTTTATGCCATAATAGCTTTGTAAATTCATGTCGGATTCGTCTGCATCTACAAAATAACGGCCGGTGCCGAAAAATACCCAATTTTTCCCGTCATCATCTAGAGCTACAGTAGCTGCAGCAGTAATCGGCTGTTGCGCGTCAAACAAGATACTGTCAGGACCCCAAGAACTCGAATCCAGATCTTCATATTTATTTCCAATGTCTTGAATGACAATCCTGCGCATTTTACCACTCCAAGGCGCACTATCCCCGCTGACGGTTCCGTAATAGACCACATCAGCGTTATAATCGAGATTAAAATCGACGCTGACAGGATCACTGACGAACGAATTAGCATCAAGATCCGAGTAAGCATAAAGCCCTTGGGTCAACACCCCAGGTTGCGAGGACGCATCATCCGTCAAAGTCCAGATTTCATTTTTTGAAGCAAGTTTAACCATATCAAGCATATAAAATTTGGCTGTTTGGTTGCTCGCAGCACTATCCAGTAAAAGGTGGTCAGGGTCACCGTTGCTATTTGCCGGTCCTGAGCCAAAGGCCAGAAACCATCTATTTTCACCCGTTTTGGGGTTTGAATCATTATAATTTTCAAAAACTTTGTCATGATCTCCATCTTTCATAACAACCATTGTCGGATAACTGGTCGAAAATCCCATTTGTGGCATGGTAATTTCGCCCAACAGTTTCGGCGGTATTTCCGGATCTGTGATATCAAATATCATAAAGGCCGATTTCATGACTGGATTATTTGCGTCATCGGTATCGACAGTTTTATCGAGATCTGCTTTTATACTTGCACCACCAAAGCGCATACCTACAACCATAACAGTTCCCCAGCCATGCGGATGAAGGTCACCAACACTATCAGGCGGGAAAATCTTGGCATCAAATATCCGCGGTTTCTGATCGACATAATAACTATGTTCGTAACCCGGCTCAGTAAGCCAATGTAAATGGGGCAATAGGTTGAACGGGATATACGCCCAAAGCTCAGCGCCTAATTCCGGCATAGTTGTAGTATCGTCATCAACACAACCTATATTGTTATCAGTCGAAGCATCATAGGGATCATAATCTTCAGTTATTTCTCTGCAGAATTGTTTATTGAAATGGTCATAAAATCCACCATTAAAAGCATGCAACATACCGTCATTGGCGCCACTATAAATGACCGTCCTACGCTTTTCATATTGAGCTGCAAAATCGGCATAGGTGTCATCTCTATAGAGCAAATGGTATCCTTCTGAAGGCTTATCTACCGCAGTCGGTGTAGAATAGGCAATATCCCCAAGCCGCCAGGTGTGACCATTGAACTGTCTTGAACGTAATTCCGTACCAGCAATATCGCTTTTATCATCAAGGCTCAAAGGTTTTGGACTGCCAGCCTCTACATCATCTAGCCCTCGAATATAGTTAATCTCTCTTCCTGTCTCCTTAATCAAAAATTCGACAAATCTGGGATTATCAACTGGAGATTCAACAGCAGCAGTAATCAGGTTGGTAATAGCTTCAGGTCGGTCCCCAAAAGAAGAATAGAGGTTTAAATAGGCATACAAATTCTTTTTATCAGCCAGGCCGGTGAGACCGGGTGGAACAGTGTTTGGCCAGATAAAATCTTTTACCTCATTGTTTGTGTCATCAGAATCAACTATTCCATCACCGTTTGTGTCTTCAGAATCAACTATTCCGTCACCATCTCCATCCACCCAGGTAAAGATATATCGCTGGTTAGTCTCTGATACGTAAGAACTTCGTTGTAATATAATATCATCATCACTTATCGCATTGAGCCAGTCCGTGGAATTCCAAAGATATTTCAATGGATTTGTCGTATCGACAACTGGTCCCTCATTCAGGCTAGTTTCATCATCCTGCAGAATCCCATCTCCATTACTATCATTGAATTTTTCAATATCCTCCAGAATCCCATCTCCATCGATATCATAATACCGATGGGCTTGACTCCCATCATATTCGATTATTGCATCAGTTTTTAAGTCAAGTCTTCTGTTACCATTAGAGTCTTCGCGCATATTCCCATAGCCATCCACCAGAAGGCTGTGCACCTGCCCAACCCAACTCACCGAATTACCGGATAAAGAATCAGCTATTGTTGGATAAAAGATCGACTGATACACGGCACCTTCACCGCTCCGGGTATTGGAAATAACCGAAGCAGCCGTTCCGGAAGAAGCTTGATTGAGAATAGAAGCAAAGGACCTGTTCAGCTGTTCTTCGAGCCGCAGGGGGTTGGTTACATAAAAATAAGTATCCGGAACACCATCGTTGTCTTTATCCCACTCGTCCTTGGTATCCGGTATGCCAAAACCCGGCGTGCCTACAGCAGACCTGTCATCAAAAGCGCCCCATTTAGCCGCATACCACAGCGGGTTAGTTAATAATTGCGCTGGGGTTGTTGTCCCTGTTGCCGGTGTAAAAATCCTGTATGTGCTCTGAGGAAGCTTGGTTGGGGTATAGGTATAATCAACCGGAAGTGTATCACCATCGGCATAAAAAATATCCTGGATGTCGGATGTATCATGATCTCGAACCTCCAGATATGGTCCATCAGCAGTCGTGCCGGAAATAATGTATCCTAAGTGTTGAATATAAGATCCGGATGCATATTCAGACGCCAAGGAGATCTTGACTTTTGTAGCATCTTCAGAATCATCTACATTTTCAAGGGCGTCGTTGATCAATTGATATTCATAAATCACGATGGCATCCATATCGTGATCGGCACCCTGCTCGACATCCTCGTAGTTGATTCTGAATTTTCCGTAAGTAGGAGTAATAGTCTCGACAAAAAAATCGACAATGGTATTGGTTGGTTTAAAATTCCATAACTTTGTCTGTCCTATTTCACTGACCGTCTTACCATATGGAACCAAAGTAATCTTCTTCTTATCAGCCCCAAGAGACAACTCAATTCGAGGAAGCGGAGAGGCAAGCCCCACCGAATATGTGGTAACACTCTGATCATACTCCGTATCCTTCCCTTCGGCTTTGTCATTCCGCATGTCGGTTATATGGCCATAATAAGCAACTGCGGCAGAATAATAACCTCCCCTTTTGGTTGGCTCTTCCGGGCATAGTCCACGAATATTGCCGAAACTGGTTACAGTTTTTTCCGAACATATCGAATCAGAGTCGTTCCCACTCTGTCCTATGTATTTTTGGCCGGTGCTCCCTAGTTCATTATCAGAAATAGTTTTGGCAAGTTGTTTTACATTAAGCGTGGGTAGAACCGCCGGCAAGTCATCGGTAATACCGGTACCAAAACTGAGATCCACACCAGGAAGCTGGTCAGAATCATACGATGGATTGATGTCGCTCAACATCAGCATAAATGGTTTCGAGCAATCGTCAAATCCACTAACGTTTTTGTTATATGGATCCCTCCAGGCAGGTTGCGGTAAACCTGTTGTACCTGAGGGCAAAAAAAGTTTATTGTCATCATCGTTGGTGGTCTCGTAATTATACTCAGATCTCGGACTCGATTTTCCTGCGAAATAACGTTGCGTTTCATACATCATCTCTGCCAGAGGATTACCCCAATCGCGACAATGACCTTCGGTCATCGCTCCGTTGGTAATCCAACCGCAATTCGCTTTGGTTGCATCCGCTGGATAGTTCCCAGCACCATAATCGTAGCCATAGATACGGAGCTTATTCAGTGTTTGAATGATTCCATTGCCCCCTGCGTTTGTTTCCGGTTGAAACTGGCCGGTTTCTGCAATAATTTCATCGTTGATATCACTGACATTTTTTCGCAATACACCACCAGATGTACTTTTGGCATAGGAACCGGTCAGCAGTCCAAAGTACATACGTTCAGGTTCCCCATGACGCTGCAGCAAACCAATAGGTTTATAATTTCCATCTGGATACTGCTTACAGTTTGCTTCAAGACCGCCATGATCCGGATCACAAACCTTTACCCTTACAACCAAATCAATAACCGTTGATGCCGGCACGGAAAGCCGGTAGGTGGAGAGCGTCAAATCAGTAAAACTTGTTTGCGGAACAATCTTGAAGGATGAATCATCTGGACCCTGCCAATAAAGATAATAGTTATCGCCTCCGCCAGCCTCTTCCATCCTGAATTCAAGTGTATGAGGATTATCGTCTACGGAGAGATTGACTGATAACGGGCCTGTGCTTGGATGGTCAGTTGTGTTGTCTGATGATTGCGCTACACGATTAAGAGCGCCGTGTCCTCCATAGTAGCCGGCGATTTTTTCGTTAGGGGTTCCTTTATCAATAATAACCTCAACGGCGTCATCACCATCCACGCCAAAATAATATGTACCGGATTTTTCAATCTTCAGTTTCCCAGTGAAAATAGCCAGATAATTATCTTGAACTGAAGCGTCATAAGGATTTCCACTTCCGTTGATGGTTCCAACGGATCCACTGCCCATTTGCAGACCATTGGTTGCATATTTATTTACCATCGTTTCAAATTCAGCATGCGTCTTCGGATGCCCAGGATGGCCGGTAGCCCCGGTGCCGATAGTGTTTTTTGCCGCTTTTCCTTCATCGGCCACCCATTTCCATATCCGTGTGGTGTTATTTAGGGCATAACGTAAGATTGGGGTTCCATTAGCCGACAATGTTGTTGACGCAAAAAGATGCCGCAGATTCAAACCGCTTACCGGCTCGGTAAAAGGGGTATATTTATGAATATCGTACTTATCAACGGCAATACTGGTATATTCTTTTCCCCACGTGTGTGCGTCTTGTGGGACATACACCCTCTGCAGCACCGTCTCAGACATGCTGTCGGTGGAACGAAATCCACCGTAAAGCACTTTGCGTATCGTATCCATTCTGCTCATGGTCAGGTAATTGAGATAATCACCGCTCCATGTGTTTCCGTCACAGGTTTTATCTGTGGTCTTAAACTTGGGATTAAATCTTGCTCCTTCTGCTGCTGCGGTGGAATATTCATAGCACTTATGACTGTCAAAATAGCCATAATAATCAATAGCCGGGGTATAACGTATATCAAGTTTCCCATCATCATTAAGGTCTGAAGCATCGTTATAGGCCTCATAATAGAGCTTGTGATCCCGCCCCATCACCAGCATAACCAACGGCGGTGCTCCCGAACTGATAAAAGGAGGAACTGCCTTATAATCCAGGCTTGTGGCGGCCAACAAACTTTCCACTCCAAAAAACATCTGAGAGCCACACCAAATACAGCACAATAGAGCTATTTTATTCTTCAACATATCTCCACCTGTTATCGAAGTATTTCAATCTGATAAATACGATTCCCTTCAGCCAGAATAAGAACCTTGTCCCCCAGGCGAATATCCTTTATATCAATTACCGACTTATCGACTACACCATTTTTCTCTACCACTTCCCGAGCAAAAGCTTCTTCCATAATGATATATTTAACCTTATCAACCACCATATAATGGAAATCACTGTACCATGGACTTTTAGCAACATTGCCTGGAACCCACATTCCTATTGCAAAGGCGGAATGTGCTGCCAGCAACACAGTTAAAATTGCCATGTAACATTTGAAAGCCCAACTTCGTTTCATAAAATACCTCTCTGTCATTTTACACCAGGACTATATTGCTTTATTTGTCGTAAAAGAATTGATGGGATTATAGTTACCATGCGGCGCCATCAATACTTGCAGTTACCCTGAATACCGACAACATGCCGCCAATCGATTTCGACAATGCTCTCACTTAGTCGACTGCCTATATGTTGAGAAAAAACATGATAATCTATATGAGCTCCCCCGCCGGCAATGCCCTTACCGCGTCCTTCATAACCTGCCGCCATCTGCAAAGCACTGCCTGTGGCAATAACAGTCTCTCCACCAACTAATATATTTGTGCGGGGTAGTTGAGTGCCGTTGAGATCCGCGGCATCATAAAAGAAATAGGCGTCTCGATTTGCATCTGTGGGCTTCACACCAAGAACTACAGGAGCATTTTTCCATAAGGCTAAATGTGGGGCTTTCTCAACCATAACATTGCCACCAATCAGGGCACCGCCATTAGGTTCCCCCGTTGCACCAAAACCCGTAGGGCAACTGACGTTTTCCTCGATAATCACCCCCGCCACATTCGCCCCACCGTCTGCTTCAGAAAATGCTCGTTTATAGAGGGCGTCGTTCGCTGACATCGCCGATTCAAAAACGGAAGTATCAATTGACGAAACGCCTAAAAGGGTAACCACCACCAGGAGCAATAATGTGAAAACGAGAATAAAGCCTTCCTCGCCGGTTTTGACTGATCGTTGCATTATTACTCCCATCAGAAATTTTTATTCAGCTTATAATAGTCTTGCGAATACAAAACACCCGCATTGAGGCCACTGTTTTTGACTACCGTTATACGTATTTGCTTCACGCCTTCCATCGGCCGGTTATCCACCACATTCCAATAAATGGAATAGAGATCTGTGGCCGTTGGAATTACGTTTGTCGCAATGTTAAGCGCGCTTACGGTACCATCGGAATGCACATGCATTGTCCCATCAGGTGTTCCTGATGCGGTAACATTCAGGCCGGCGACTACATTGCCATCTTTATCTTTCAAAAGAGCATCGTTGTAATCGCGAGCCATAAAAGCTTCTTGTAAATACATTGCCCAGGTCGAGGAGGTGGAGACGCTGTTGGCACGTCCGGCTGTACCGGTAGAGCGAACCTGCATGGCGTAGCAGGCAATGATGCCGATGGCAAAGATGGCCAAAGAGACTAAGACTTCGATCAGGGTAAACCCGCGCTGATCTTTAACAATTCCGCTGTTTTTATTGAAAGAAAGCATAGTTTTCACGATTTTATTTGGAGATTTCGGCATTGGACAATAAGCGACATCATGCGCCAGTGATACCGGCCCGGATTTGCTGGTGTCCAGTTTACTGTTGGGTTATTGAGCGGTGGAATGAAGGTGGTAGTGTCGCCTGCGCCAGCAGATTCTCTGGCCGAACGGCCTAAAACTATGATTTTTACTGCATGAATTTTATCCAGCTCCGCTGCTGTGGGCGTCTGCGTCCATGTTTTATTTTCTAGGTAGTATTCGAACATTACTTGATTGATAGTTTCGGCAATGGGTTGCAAACCACCGCCGCCACCTGTTTCCCTTCCCAGAGCATTGTTGGTATTTATGGCGAAGCGAATATCTTCATTTGCATCACCAAGATCGCCGTCGCCGGCTCCGCCTGGCGTACCGTCACCAGTATCCTCAGTAAAGCGAAAATTTGTTGCAGTAGCAGTGGTAATTCCAGCATTTGCATTTCCTGTTGGATCATAACCAGCCATGCGAATTTCTCGAGCCATAAGCTGCAAGGCACTGCGCATATCCTGTTGCAGATTGCTGACATCCTGAACGGTGGTATTACTTCTGCTTTGGCCGGTATAGGCCATGGCCACAACCGCCATCAACATGCCTGATATGGCCATTGCTACCATTAGTTCAATAAGCGTAAAACCTTTTTGCCGAACATCTTCCATTATTTGTTTCCCCGCGATGAAACTTTATAAAAAAATCTCATAAAACATCTATTCTTGTTCGCCCTGCGGTCGACTGGACAATCGCATATGCAACTTTTGCACTCCCACTTGTTGAATGCACTTCAATTTGTCCGTTTAGACCTGTCGGCAGGCCACGTGTATTAAAACCAATAGATCCGGGAAAGCTGTTTCCGGATAATTTACAGCCGCTAGGAACCTGGTATTCATCTATTTGCTCGCCAGGTGTGCCTCCGTTAAGTAAATAAACGGTTGCCCTGCCATTTGGTAAATCAAATATAATGTCCGTGTCGTAATGCCGCTTAACCGCAGTAACCTGGGCTTTTCGAAACAGGGCAAGCATCTCGTTCGCCCCGGCCTTTACCCGAGCGTTATCGCGATAACTGAGAATATTAGGCACAGCTAACAGCCGATAAAGTCCCTAAAATAGCAATGATTATCATCAGCTCGATTAAACTGAATCCACATTGTCGCCGGGCACATGCTAAGAAAGTATCCACGCCTTTCTTCTTCATAGAACAAACTCCTTTGGATTTCTTCAGAAAGAATTTCTTACACAAAACTAGGCTATGCAATTTACAAACCATCTAACGATTGGTAAGGGTTTACTAAAGCAGCCTGTTGTTTTCAGGTGTTTTTTTGACGAATCAGCTGTTCTTGGAATAAGGTTCAGGTAAAACATTGACGGCATATTTAGTATTAAAACTTTTTATAATATAAAAAGTTTTAATACTTTTTAATTGGTTGTACCAGTTGTCCGTTCAGCTGATATCATACTCTTTGAGCTTACTGAGCATGGAGGGGTAACTGATCTGCAAAGCGTTGGCGGCTTTGCTCTTATTGCCGGCAAACTTGTTCATTGCCCTGGCTATTAACTTGGCCTCCATTTGCTTTTGCGCAACTTTCAATGAGAGTTCCTCGGCCACGGCCAGCTCATCATCAAAGCGCCGGCCCATGGAACCCATATTCTCGGGGAGGTGTTCACGTTCAATCATATTGGATCGGGTCAGGACCATTCCCCGCTGGATAACATTTTCTAACTCCCGCACGTTTCCCGGCCAGGGATAATTCAACAGCATCTCCATCGCCCCAGGAGACACCGCCCTGACATCGCCAGCAAATCTGGTATTAAATTTCTTGATAAAATGATGACACAAAGAGGGAATGTCTTCCTTTCTTTGCCGCAGCGGCGGGATCCAGATATTCAGCACATTCAGCCGATAAAACAGATCCTCCCTGAATTCTCCCTGATCCACTTGCGATTGCAGGTCCCTGGCCGTAGCCGCGATAACCCGGACATCGACCTTTCTGGTCTGCGCCGCACCAACAGCACGCACTTCCTGCTCCTGCAGCACCCGCAGCAGTTTCACCTGCATCGCCAGAGGCAACTCACCAATTTCATCGAGAAACAGCGTGGAACCATGCGCCTCGTCAAATAAGCCTTTCTTGGTTTTATCAGCCCCGGTAAATGCCCCTTTGACATAGCCGAACAGCTCACTCTCCAGCAGGTTTTCCGGAATACTGCCGCAGTTAACGGCTATAAACGGCTTGTGGTTCCTCTCAGAATAAGTATGGATGCCGTGGGCTATCAGCTCCTTGCCCGTACCGGACTCACCCGTGACCAGAACCGTGGTATTGTAGCCGGCAACTTTTCCGGCAAGACCATACACCTTGCGCATGGCGGCGCTTTCACCAACCATCTTATGAAATGCACCGGGTGCGTGGATTTCTTGTATTTCATCCTTCAAACGCCTATTTTCCCGCCTGAGAGATTCACGCTCTTCGGCTTTTTTAAGCGCCAGCAACACCTCATCGGATTTAAACGGTTTAGAAATAAAATCATACGCGCCTGCCTTCATTGCCGCTATCGCCAGATCGACAGTTCCATAGGCCGACATCATGATAACAGTCGATTCCTGGAGATCATCCACACCTTTTTTCAAAAAGGTCATGCCGTCCATCTGGGGCATCTTGACATCGCAGAGAATGAAATCGAAATGTTCCTTCTGGATCAGCCCGAGTGCAGTCTGCCCATTATAAGCCGTGGTAATATGATATCCATGCCGCTCGATCATTGCGCCAAGCATATGGCACATATTTTCTTCATCATCAATGATCAGCAGTTTCATTACGCTCCTCTCGAGCTGCAGGCGTATACAACGGCAACAGGATATGAACCGTCGATCCCAGTCCGAAAGTACTTTCCAGCCATATTTTTCCACCATGGGCATCGATTATCGAATGCGAAACAAAGAGCCCCAGCCCAGTCCCTTTGCCAGGGTCTTTGGTGGTGAAAAACGGATCGAAGATAACCGCAAGATCTTTCTTTTCTATCCCTATACCGTTATCTTTAATCCTGATATGCACATTTGCCTGCTTGCCGGCATCGTCGATAACTTTTTCCGCGTTAATGCTGATTTTTCCGTCAATTGCAGCCACTTTCGATTCAATAGCGTCCAGACCATTCAACAGACAGTTTAAAAAAACTTGACGCAGGCTTTCCCCATCACATTCAATAAAAATGTCGCTAGCGATATCACACGACAGGACAACAGGCGGATCATATTTCTTTATGGCAAGGATCTGACAGACCCCGGTAAACAGTTCCGCAACATTGACTATGGTCATTTCATGGGAGGAGGAACCGGCGTAATCCAGAAGCTGTCGTATCAGCTTATTGATTCGATCAAGCTCACTGAGCGCCCGCTGACCAAACTGGTGTTTATCAGCCGGTGCAAGATCCGCCTGCTGCAGCAATTCGACATAGCCCTGGACAATACCAATAGGATTGCCGATTTCATGAGCAAGCCCTGCCGACAACCTGCCGACTGAGGCAATTTTTTCGGTTCGAATCATTTCTTTTTGCGTCTTCACCAGGGCGGCATTTGCCGCCTCAAGAGATGTCACCGTGCTGCGCAGTTTTTCCCGATCCGACTCAATCCGGGAGAGCATACCATGCAGTGTCATCGATAATTGACCGATCTCACTCCGCTTGCCTTCTCCAGAAAAAAGCAAGGTATCAGCATCATGATAGGATTCGGACACCCGGACCATCCGCTCAATGGGCCTGACGGTAAGCGCGATCATCCGAAAAAAACCAACTACAGTCAAGAGTATCACGTTGACCAGCCAATAGACAAATATTGCCTGATAATTTTCCGAGATACTTTCATAGACCGAATCGATAGCAATCATAATGACAGCTGAAGTGAGAGCTTTGCCATCTTGTGCAGGCAACGGCTTAGCAATAAGCAGATACCTTTTGTCAAAGGAGAAAAAACCCCATTGATTGTTTTGCAGCCGGACAATTTCTGTCTGCGACGCCACAGATTCTTGCGCCAGTTTGAGGCTTTTTGCCTGCAACTCAGGCAGCTCTTTCCTTCAGCCAATGTTCGCCGCTGGACAGGACCACCCCAAGACAACGACTTCCGGTATACTTGCAGAATTCTTTTAGATGCTCAGGGGATTCTGTCGACTGCAAAACCAGATCGCACATGTTCTATCTCGGACCGAACGACCCTCTTCTGCCAAAAAGCAATAACAACAATATTGCCAAGCAGGATTGCCAGGGCCAGCAGGACAGCGAGAGTTGCTGCTATCTGCATTTTTAGTCCGCTAAACAGCATTTTGTTTCCAGCGGGTCATTTTTCTGACAAGTAGCCAAAAGTGAAATATTCCAATATTATATCAAGCAGTTAGATATATTATATCTTAATACAGTGCTTATATGCTGCACACATTATAGATACCCAGCAAGTCATATCATCACCACCAAGTGACATTAATTGTCACCCAACCAGCCTATTATTGTCAACAGTGTCACAGTGCATTTCATGAAAAAAATTGCTCAGACAACAGTAATACGCAGTTTTTTAAGATTTAACTTATTGTAATGACTATAAAATATAAAAAATTAGCGGGCAGCGATTTGACTATTGGCATTGTCTTTGCGTATACTGAATCAGACTGGATCAGATGTACCAAACGAGGTGTTACAAACCACAAATTAAAGGAGAACAAAATGAAAAAACTGCGTATTAACCACAACGAAAAAGGCTTCACCCTGATCGAGCTTATGATCGTTATCGCGATCATCGGTATCTTGGCTGCGATTGCTATTCCTAACTTTATTGCTTATCGAGATAAAGCATTCTGCTCAGGAGCTGAGAGTCTGATGCAAACTCCAGTATCGCAGCTGGCATGTCTCGGATTATTTTTCTATTCCAACTCATACAGCAACGCATCACCAGATGACCTATAATGGTAGGAAATGGAGTGACATTTACAGGATAACCACGATTTGGTGGAGTTTAAACCCAATCCTAACGTTGCCATCACCGTATACGACGTGATGTTCTAAACGTTGTCCGTGATGATTACCAAAAGGTAGCCGCAAGCTAGCTACCCCACTGGTTTTAATGGGATGGATCTAGGTGGACTTTACACGAAGGTGGTTGCACAATAACTGGATAATTACTTCACATTTTTTAAGAGTAGCTTGCTCATATTTTCTAGCATTGTACTCTTTTTCATAATTAAGCCCCAGGTGTAAACCAGATCACGCTTTCTTACAGCATCTTTTATTGTCTTAGGATTCATTGTTATGCACTAGTATCACATTACCTCGTTTTACACTAACACATTTTCCGTTCCCATGGCATTTAGATTGATCCCCAAATATTCACTCGAGAACTATGCCCATCTACACATCGACAACCTCGAACTGAAAACCCTCTGGCAAACTCTTTGCAACCTTATGCCAAACCTTTTGCTGAGGGGCAACTCTACCGCCCATTGCGAACCTTTCACTTTGCCCTCAATTGGTATCTTGGCCAAGATAATCCCTTTGGCTATCATATTATTAAATCTACTCATTCATATCCTGACCGCTGTTTTTCTTTTCAAAGCTACCCTCTTCTTCTTAAACACCCTTTCATTAAAAAAATATCAACGAGATGATGCTCTTTTTATAGCCCTTCTCACCACCGCTCTTCTGGGCTATCAATCCGATCCAGACTCAGGCAGTTACCTATATCGTTCAGCGCATGGCGTCGATGGCAGCCATGTTTTTTATCTTTGCCATCTATAACTATATATCGTGCACGCCAGTCAGAAAAGCCCAAACAGATCTTCTACCGCATAACTCATTATGTGCTATTTGTTTTATTCTTGCGCTAGGTTGTAAAGAAAACGCCATCACCCTTATTCCCAGCCTTCTCCTATTGGAAATATTTTTTCTCTATAAAAACAATGACCGATCCTCAAAAATATTTTTAACAATTCTTATCGGCGCGCAATGTCTGCTTTTTTATAGCTGGACTCTACTACATCTTTAGCCACTAATTTTTCCAGAACTTTTTTGACCCCGATCGGCAGCAGACCCTTTTCCATTTATGAACGATTGCTGACCCAACCCGCCATTCTGCTCTTTTATCTCTCTCTACTTCTCTATCCCAATCCAGCACGATTATCGATAGACCATAGTTTTCCTCTTGTCTACATCGTCTTTCCATCCATGGACTACTTTGCCGTCTATCCTTTATAGCGGCATTACTCCTTTTTGCAATTCTCCGTTATCGAAAAAACCCTTTGATCAGCTTTGCAATTCTCTTTTTTTTCGTCAATCATCTTATCGAATCAACCATTATACCTTTAGAGTTGATCTTTGAACATCGAAACTATCTGCCTTCTTTTTTTCTCTTTCTGCCCATAGCTGCTTTCATCCGATTTGCGCTTAATACCTTATGCCAACAAAAATCGATTCCTCTATTACACAATAGTTAGCCGATTCCTTTTACTTACTCATTATGATCGGCCTCGGCACCTACAGTCGCAATGCTGTCTGGGCAACGGAAGAATCACTCTGGACAGACGCCCTGAAAAAAGCACCAGACAACGCCAGACCCTACGCAAAATTAGGAGAGATCTATGGCTGGCAAAAAGAAAAGACGGCTGAAAACCTGCAAATATCCGTCGCTCTCTTGAAAAAAGCACTCGACCGGGAGAGCCCTAGGACCTCTTTTGAACCCGCATTAATTAATAATATTGGCAAAGTCTACGCCAATTACGGGATGCTTGACGAAGCAGTTACATATTATAACCAGTCGCTGAAACGTAATCCCAATTTCATTAATGCCCGTTTTGATTTGGCCAATGCATTGACGCTGCAGGGTAAATTCACAGAAGCCCTGGAGCAAATTAATATCGTCATAGAAAAAAACGACCTGCAGAGTCGGTTTTTTAATCTTAAGACATTGGTGCTTTTATGGTTAGATAGACCGGAAGAAGCTGCGGTGAGTAGTTCTCGAGGCGATAAGACGCACCATTTATAACAAGGAGAGATATTTCTATAACACCGGTGTGGCGTTAAGCAAGGCGGGTTATGCGCAACAGGGATTATGGTTCCTCAATCTGGCCCTGCAACAATTTCCTGAAGATTTAAGGATACTCTGCAGCCTGATTGAAAACCGTCTGCTCGCCGGAGAATCTGATGCTGCAAAGGATTACACCTTGCAGCTATTAGCGAGCCAGAGCCTTGTCAACGTAAAGGACAGCCTGGAGAGGCTTCGCACCGAATTTGCCGGTGCCCCCATCGATGTTGATTTAATTTCCCCGATGATCAATAAGGCAGCACAAGACGCTGTCACTCAGTTGACCAATGATTCAGCCATCATAAGACCCAATGAAGATAAACCATCCACACACCAATAAAAGACTTTCCTACCACTATTACGGTATTCCTGTTCTCCTTCTTCTGGTCATTGGACTTGTCGACACTTCGTATCTGATTTACTCGCATTACCAGAACTACACGGACATCACTTTCAGTAGTTTCTGCGCCCTGTCCAAAGCAATCAACTGTGACACGGTTTCTCAGAGTCCATGGTCAATACTTATTCGGACTTCCTCTGGCAATATGGGGTTTTTGGGCATACCTGCTGTTTTTTGTATTATTTTTAGGCACCTGGCGTAATACAACAGGCGCAAAAACACTGTGGTATCTACTAATTTTGCTCAGTGCAGCATTTTCTGCCGCCTCGATATATTTTGGCTATATTTCAGCCACGAAGATAAAAGCCTATTGTCTTCTTTGTCTGGTAAGCTATGCCATCAATTTTTCATTATTGTTTTATAGCTGGATCATCCTGCGTCGATTTTGTTCAGACCCTTTCTGGTTTGGAGTTGGCCAGGGATTTCGCCAGCTTTTTCACTCTTGGAAAATTCTGAGCGGTATCTTAAGCCTTATTGCAATGCTGCTCATCCTGAAGGTGTTTCTTCCAGTCTACTGGCAATATACATTCCCAGTCCCCTCTTCTGCAATATCCAGTGGCATGACAGAAGATGGCAATCCATGGATCGGGTCTAGTTCTCCTGAAATAATAATTCATGAATATGCAGACTATCAGTGTTTCCAGTGCCGCAAAATGCATCTTTTTCTTCGCCGTTTAATCGCAGCACACCCTGAAAAGATCAAACTGATCCACCACCATTACCCCATGGACCATGAATTCAACAGTATCATTGTCCCAGAACCTTTCCATATAGGTTCGGGGAAGATGGCTATGATCGCCATCTATTCGGCAGCAAAAGATAAATTCTGGGAAATGAATGATGCCCTCTACACAATTGGGCAAGATAAACAACCATTCAACACCAAGACTCTTGCAGATATGACAGGTTTCTCGCCTGGCGAGCTGGCCGCAGCCACACGTCACCCATTAATACGGGAAAAACTTCTCTATGAGATCCGCCAAGGGATGAAGCTGGAAATATCCGGCACTCCCAGCTTCGTCATCGATGACCAAGTTTATCAAGGCTCGATACCCATCGATATTCTGAAAAAAATTAAGCCATGATTGGAAAAGCAGCCAAAAGCGCTTTTAAAGTATCAATCGAGAGATATCTTATTTATGGGTTAATCCTTCTACTCATGTTAGCGGTAGTAGCCACATTCGTACTTGGATCCGTTCCACCAGTAAGCCGTGATGCTCTTACCCACCATCTCTTTGTACCCAAATTATATCTCCAACATGGCGGCATATATGAGATTCCGGAAATTCCTTTCTCCTATTATCCCATGAACCTGGATCTGCTTTATATGATCCCTTTGTATTTCGGAAATGACATCATCCCCAAATACCTTCATTTCTCTTTTGCCCTCCTGACAGCTTGGCTGATATTCAAGTATCTTAAAACTAGGACGAATTTACGATATGCCCTCCTCGGGTCACTTTTTTTTCTCACTATCCCGATAATCGTCAAGCTGTCCATCACTGTTTATGTGGATCTTGGCCTGATGTTTTTCACCACAGCCTCATTATTGCTCCTTTTTCGATGGTTGAACTCTGGTTATAACATCCATTACCTATTATTAGCCGGTATCTGTTGTGGACTAGCCGCCGGTACTAAATATAACGGGCTTATAAATATATTCTTGCTGACTCTTTTTATACCGGTTCTCTATATCCGCTCGCAAGATGGAACCACCGGCAGCAGTAGTCGAGGTCTGACCTACAGCCTGCTCTTTCTATTAGCTACTCTAGTCGCTTTCTCACCTTGGCTGATCAGAAACTATGTCTGGACCGGCAACCCAATTTATCCTCTGCACAATTCAATTTTCCAAAAGGAATCGGTAAAAGCAACCAGCCAGGAAGAGCCTGAACAAAACACCTCAATTGAAACAGTTAAACAATTAGCAAGCAGGGGAAGTGGTGTCTTTGCCTCTCGAAAAATCCTCTACAATGAAACATGGTGGCAAGCACTCCTGCTTCCCGTTCGCTTCTTTTTTGAAGGACAAGACGACAATCCACGTTATTTTGACGGCAGGCTTAATCCGTTTCTTTTGATTTTGCCGTTCTTTGCGTTTATAAAACGATCCCCCACTCGTTCATTGCAACTTGAAAAATATCACTCTTTTGAGCTTTTCGATCTTGTTCTTTTTCTTTACATTTTTTCAGGAATCGATGCGGATCAGATATATTGTCTGTATCGTTCCGCCGATGGTTTTGCTCTCGATCTTTGGTTTACAGAATATTTCCTTATTTCTTTTCTAAAATCGCATCTTTTTGGCTACAACGCGGTACAATCTTTTCCGATATTGTGATTATTGCCGCCATGTTATCGCTATAATGCTTTTTACATTGTGGCAACAATTCCAAGAATCAATCCACTTTCCTACATTCGCAGGAACAGTAACCAGAGAACAATATATTACCCGGTTTCGGCCTGAGTACGAGGTTATTCAATATGCCAATAACCACTTAAAACAAGATGATAAGGTGCTGTGCTTTTTTCTTGGGAAACCGAGGATATTACATGAATTTCATGCCGATATTTGACAGGCCGTTTCAAGAAGGGAAATTTGCGGAAATATCTAACCTCTTCAACTCCACATGGATCTTTAAGAGAAGGACTACTTGGGCAAGGGAATAAACCACATATTACTGAGAGATGACCTTACCAATAAAAGTTTCCAGCAACTGAACGAGTCTGATCAACCGGTAGTATCTACTTTTTTTAAAACCAACACTGAATTATTGGTTAGCGCGGGAGGGTACTCCCTATTTCGCATCCATTGAGATTGATAAAGATCGCCACTCTTCAGTATTACATTATTTTCTACTCAGTATGTTCTCCATTTCCGTTGCCACATTTTCCCAACAACTTGATAGATTATAAGTTGTTCTGCCTAGGGATAGAGAAGAGATTATTCTGGCCGAAAATTTATTTAGATCCCCGACCGTGGCCAGAAAACGTTGGTCTCCACCCAATATCCAGCGGACTGGTTCTGTATCCGAGGCAACAACAGGGACGCGACACTGAATCGCTTCATAAAGCTTGACCGGGTAACTGTACTTTCCGAAAGATGACTCTCGGTTGAGAACCAGCAAGACATCCATGCTGTTCAACAGTGCCGGCATCTGCTCGTCCGGGAGGTAACCCAGCCAGTGAATATTTTCAGGGAAAACCACACCCTTTCCCTTGCGGCCGGAGACAACGATCTCTACCTCTGGAGCTATTGAGCCAATACGTTCCGCCAGTTGAAAGAGAAAGTCTATGCCGCGACTCATATGGAGTGAACCACAGTAACCAATCAGTTTCTTGTGCTGTGGTAATTCCAGTTTCTTGCGTGAATCGGACTGATTCAGCGGGACAAATTCAGGGTCAGCCGCCATCGGCAAGATTAGTGCGGCTTTGCCCTTTCGGTTTCGTCCCATCAACTCCGCGAGCTGCGGCCCGGCGGCGGTGACCATGTCCGCTCCGGCCAAGGCTCGTCGCCAGAGATAGTGCAGCGGCTTGCACCATAGCATGTAGCTCTCGTAGTTGTCGTAGGCGTCGATCAGCGACCGGCAGCCGCAGCGGCGAGCGAGATGTGAGGCCATAATCCCGTACCAGGTGTCGGAGAACCCAATAATCCAGTCCGGCTCGAGCTCCCCGGTCAGCTGCCAGGCGGTACGGTAATAGTGGAAGGGATTTAGCCCGGCGAGACTGACCGAATACCACCGGATACCATCCCCATCATGAAAGTCATACTGATCCGGCTCTCTTTTGTAGCTGCCGAGCAGGATGGTGACTTCATGCCCTTGCCGGGCCAGCAGGAGGGGCAGATGATAAAACCGCCCGTAGGGTCTGGTCAGAAGGTCACGACCCTGGGGCCGCCGTTTACAGAGAAATAGCAGTTTCATGCCGAAGCCAGCCCTCTTACTCGGCACTGATGCTGGCGAAAAGGCTCAGGACCAGGCTCTGGTAGTTTTCGGCAAAGGATATTTTCCTTGTCGTCAAAGCCTCTCGAGCGGCGGCCGCTATCGATTCATCCACAACCGGATCACGATTCAGCATGGTCTCTTCCATGATATTCGCCAGTCCTTCGGAATCATTCGGCGCGAAAAAAATTCCGCTGGGCGGATCCTGTTCCCGGTAAATGTGGATATCGGAAAGGATAATTTTTTTACCAAGGGATTTAGCCTTTTCAACTGTGCTGTTTCAATCCTCTAACAGGGAATGTTTGATCAGGGCCAAGGAATTTCTCATCAGTGAAATTAGGTCATTGTAGGGAATTCGTGCGGCTTATGGCAAATCAAAACCAATTATTCCCAATTTATCCCGCCAGAATTCAAGGTTATATCTTTCCCATGCATGACAACCGAACGGCAGCTGACCACCATTTAATTCAAACAAATATTCAGGTGCACTTTCGAATGCAAAAGAAACCGCATCTTCAGCTTTAGGAACAGAAAACGATTTGTACCGTTTGGGCACTACCACACCCCAAAAAATATCCTCGTTAATGCCTAAGCATACAGGAGGATAGGTGCAGGTAAATTTCAAGCAGTGTATGACAAATCGAGCCAATCGGAATATTTCTGAAAAACGTAAAGTTACTTTCCCATTTACAGGAGGGGAATATCCACTAGAAGACAAAACCGTCACAAAATCATGAACTTTGCGTAGCGAAAACCCACCATTACCCACCCCCAAAAAAGATAACGGCAATGTCGGGCGTGTGAGCCCCATAAACCATGGTGCGCCAATGTAAGAATAGTTACGGTCACACCATTCTTCCAATTGGTCATTGAAGACTAAAGCATCCGTTTGGACGACAAGTATATTTTCGTAGCAATCAAACCTACTGTAAAAATCAACAGAAAGTAGAAGGTTATTGTATCCACTAATACCGGCAAAAAACCGGTCAGAAAAAGATTCTACGCTAAAGTTCAATGATTTTTCTTTCTCTAGTGCAGAAAAATAGCCACTTAATCGTTTTGGGCATATCACATAGATGTCATGCTTGGACAGGACAGACAAAGTGTTTTTGAACGAAAACTCTTCTGAAGCTGTCATCGATTCCTGGTAGAGAGGAACCAATACAGCGGCACGGCTTGTCACTTTTGCCCTTATCATTTCTGAATAAAACCAAGGTCTCTTATTGGTTGATCAGCAGACTTCCTCATAAATGCAAAGTATTTACATCCTAACCAACCATCTCTAACCATTTCAAACGATCCCTCATAGCCATATATTCTTGCCCATGCCGGCTCACAAAAATATTGATTCATAGTGTCTTCAGACATGATGTTTACATGTGTCGGATCCTGAAATGCTTGTTTAGCGGGGTAACAAGGCTGAATAGAAAAAAACACCCCTCCCGGTTTCAGTACACGAAAAATCTCATTAATCAGTGTAATAAAAGGAAAGCTCGACTCTCCATTCGACACAACAACCCGCTGGATATGCTCCAACACATCGTATGCTGTGACGTAATCAAACATTTCATTCTCAAAAGGTAATTGGCCTACCGAGAGATCTGCGTGCAGCACATTTTCGATCTCATTACTTCGCAAGTCTGCACCATAAACTGTTCCAGAGTTAAATGGATTTCGTGGGACAGGTCCCGACCCTACATCAAGCGAAATGCTACTCTGACCTAAAGCACAAGAAGCGAATATTTCATCTAAAGTAGATGTGCTGGTGTCTAGATAAAAATTTTTCTTTAAGCTGCCAATCTGTATAAACATAGAGAGATAATTTTGAACTTTCCTAAATACAGAACAATTAAAAGCCTTTTCAATAAATGCCATTGCTGATCACCCAAACCGAAATATGGAGCGCTCTATTGTTTTGAATTAAATTTTTCTTGAATTCTTTTTATCATCGGATACAGTCCAAATTTATGGATAAATAAGATCAGGACAGGTCTTAAGATTATATGCGGTTTCCAAAAATTACGCAAAAATTCACGCCATAGTATTCGTGAAACTTGTTCCGCGGTAATCTTAGAATCCATGCCCAATAGAGACTCAATAAAAGCCCGCTGTTCTTCAGTCACCTTGTCCACTGGCACCCGGAATAAAGCCTCGGCTGTTTTGGAGTACTGCTCATGGAATTTATCCCAATACTTTGGTGCAATACCAGTAGGTAGATTTTTATCTGCAATATTGATTAGTTCCGGCTGCTCACCCAAAAAGAAATATGGCACACCAAGTTCTACGCAATAGGCAACTTGTGACCCCCACCCCGGAGATGTTGCATAGGCAAATGTCGTCACAAGACCGTAAAACCGGTCCACAAAATTAGTGGCATTCACATTACCTGCAGTTACAATCAGGAATCCATAAGGTCGTAGCTTCTTGTGCAAGCCAGCGTTAACATCGTGCATGTGGAGGCATATAACAACCGGCTGGAATTTTTCCGGCAATTCCCTAAGAGTTTCAAGGTAACCGTCCGTATCGTGCCCCTCATATTTCGTAAACGGAGTGCTATGCGAAAAAAAAACCATAGTGCCCTTGGGAGAGCTTGATCGTTTTATACCTCTTGACCACCTATAATTAATCCATGGGTGAACTATTCGGAGCACCATTTTCCCTGAAAGATCTTTATGGCGTTTTTCTTTCACAGGATTCCAGGTAAAAAACACTTTAGCCCGACTTTCAATATCAATCTGAAACAGATTGGAGAGCAGTCCGACACCATGATCAGCATGCACAAAAAGTGGAAGGATGAGGGGGAACTTAGTCCACTTTCGAAAACATTTCCCAAGGCTATAAACTTCAGAGGTCCAATAAACCCATGGGGCATACCCGGAAAATTGAGCTTTACATACATGCTCCAATTCGGCATCGGACATCCCGACTGACTCATTTTTATTATCTGGTTCTGTACCTAACATTTGTTGTATTTTTAAAAGTCGTAAAGGTCAGGAATTAGTGGCCTGTCAACGCTTGGGCTTCGTCTTTTGCCAATCAAGATCCTAGATTTTCAATTTTCAGGCAGGATTGCCTATGGGGGTCAATCCACGGTGGGCCAGGCGACATTTTGGTGCCCAAGGAGGCAATGTGCAGTATATCTTACGTTCCGCCAATAGGGCTAACACCAACGCAAAGGAATCGCATGCCGCCACCCAAGTCGCACGCGCCAAGAATTCGGTGATGCTTAAGGTGTTATCTAATTTCACTTTTAGATTTGGATAACGCACAATCCATTCAGCATATTTCCCTTCAAGATCGGATGGATGAGGCCTCAAGTTAATCACCGTCTCTTCCGGAAAATAGAGATGAGGCAAGCTGCGTACAAAATAATCCAATGCTTGAAATTCCCCTGGCGTATCTCGGCCCCAGTCGATACGTGCTGGCTCCAGAACGTATAATACCTCTGGTGGACTAGCGAGATTCATCTTTTAAAAATGTGAGATCATTGCCAGATTTCCCCTGATCAAAGCCACCCGCAATGTTTCCACAGCCAACTATCAAAACGCGCAGATGGTTTGAGCCATAGTTTGTTGCTGACATCAAAACAATTCCCATTCCAAAGCGGTTCCACGCTTCACATCCTGTCGCACCTTTTTGCCTAGAATCAGTTCGAAGTATTTTGTCGGCAATCCAAAACCTGGGCGAATCGCACGCACATTATCACGCGTCAACAGTTCTCCTGCCTTAAGGTCGCGCACAATGTAAAGTGAACGGCGGAATTGGGTGGACTTTTTCTCGGCCTCGGTCGGCCCATAGCTGACTTGTCCAAGGGCTTGCCAGGCCCGTTCGGTTTCCATAACCAGTTGGGCCATTTCGATAGGTTCCATTGAAAAGGTACTGTCCACTCCGCCATCAGCGCGATCCAGTGTTAAGTGTTTCTCAATGACCGTGGCGCCAAGCGCTACGCTAGCTAACGAAACGCCAACGCCAATGGTGTGGTCAGAAAGCCCGACCTCGCAGCCAAAAAGCTCGCGCAGATGGGGGATGGTCAGGAGGTTGGTGTTTTCTGCCGTGGCAGGGTAGGTGCTGGTGCACTTGAGTAGAATCAGAGCCGAACATCCAGCTTCTCGCGCGGCTCGCACGGTCTCATCCAACTCGGCCACGGTAGCCATGCCTGTGGAAATAATCAGCGGTTTACCGGTCGAAGCCACACGGCGAATCAGAGGAAGGTCTGTGTTTTCGAACGAAGCGATCTTGTAACAAGGCACATCCAGACTTTCGAGAAAATCCACTGCCGTGTCATCGAATGGGGTGCTGAATGGAATAATACCAAGCTCACGAGCGCGCTCAAAGATTGGCTTATGCCATTCCCACGGGGTATAAGCCTCACCGTAAAGCTCATAGAGCGAAGTACCAACCCACAGGTTGTTGGGGTCACTGATGTGAAATTCACCCTCGTCCAGATCAATGGTCATTGTATCTGGAGTGTAGGTCTGCAACTTCAATGCATGCGCGCCGGCCTTGGCGGCAGCAGATACTATCTCCAATGCACGTTCGAGTGATTGGTTATGGTTACCGGACATTTCGGCAATTATAAAGGAAGGATTATTACTTCCAATGCCATGTCTACCGATAGTAAATTCGTTTTTATCTTTCATTGTCGGATTTCTCAATTTTGACAAGATAACGGTGCCCGCGATAATCAAAAAAAGCCGGAAACCTCTGCGCATCGGCAACTCGCAATAGATCAAACTGCTCGGCAATAGTTTTTTGAGGCTCCAAGCGACTATCATCCGGTATTCTTTTATGCAAATATATGCCAGTTTCGCCTGTTTGCTCAATGGGAATTATGTCATTAAAATTTTCAACAGCTTGAGTCATTAATGATAATTCCGTTTTGAATAATTTTTCGTTGATTTCGGCTAGAAGTTCATGATCTTCAATGTCGAACTTTTTTTAAGCCAGATCGCCCCGGTATCAACAGGTTCATTGGCTTCAAGTAAACTAACCGTTATCTGTCTTGCACCGTCTAAAATTGCCCAGATGTGCGGTGACCACCCCTTGCCTTTGGGAAGATCACTGGCGTGCAGAACCAGAGCTGCCTTGTACTTATTCCGCTCCTCCTTTTCGAATCATTTGACTGCATGACACAAGGAACAGGATATCACCACCTTGCAGATCAGCTTTATCGTAGACAAGATTTGCAAAATGGCCCTTTAAGGTCACAGATTTAATCCAGCCGAGAAGAGAATTAATGATTGGATGAGCGGGATCTGTGCATAGTACGGAAATATTCATTTTAATTTGTCATCACTTGTATAACTCGTTCCACTCCCAATCCGTCGACGAGGGAAAACGCTTTTGGAGAAAGTCTGCCAAGCAGCTCAGGTTTGCTTGCGAGGGCGCGCATGTTCTGCCGCAAAATCTCCTTATTCACTTCAGTCACGTGCCGGCATAAATGCAGGCGCCTGTGGAATCGATAGCCTTCGCTATATAATCTGGTTATCAGCCAGAGTGACAAGCACGGCCGGTAGACCCAAGAAAACATCGTTCCCAACTAGCCGATCCGCCGGCACCAATCGCCAAATCAGCCAAGGAGATTAATTCTGCCATCTTGTTGGTTTGCACATGACATTTAAATCCATAGCGACCACTGCAACATTGATTTCCTCAAGATTTGGATGGGCTGTACCGATCACAACATCCACATGCAGGGCTGGAATATCAATGGTGGAAAGAGCCTCAACTGCCAAACTGGTATAGTTATCTACATCCATGCCACCCAAAAAAACTAACATATGCTTGACTGGTCCACTACGAGGTTTAATGCGCTCGCGAAGTTGCCCAAATTCATCACGCAATAAAGCAAATTGTGGTCCCAATAACAACTGGCATCGAGCCGGAACATTGTCGATGTAACGAGATTTCATATTGGTGTAAAAATTTTGATCAAGAAGGACATCACAGTCATGTTGACGATCCGCGATGTCATCAATGACTAGAATCTTAAGGGTTGTTTGACAAAATAATGATTCCCAACGCACATCCAGTGCATAGTGATCAACAATGAGCCAATTCCAAAGTTCATCTGATAATGCGTTAATAGTAGCCAAGGCATCATCCCTCTGGCTTGTTCCCAGCCAATGCGCATGAGCCAATTCGTCCATGGGTAATGAGCTTGCATTACTATTAAGCGATACTAGCTCCATGTCTTTGGCTGCCAACATGCAACTCAAATGTACAGGCAGGTTGCGACTAACAAAACGGACTTGTGCTCCACTTTGTTTAAGTACATCTGCCAAGGTCAGGCAGCGCATGAAGTGTCCTGTGCCAATTTGTATGCTGGCATCTACGCGAAATGCTATCTTCATTATTTTTTACTCAACCTACGATTTTTGCATCAGAAACCAGGCTATATCGCCTTGAGGAAAGGCTGGATCATGGCGATAGGAAAAATCATAATTTAAAAAACTACAGGCAGTCATTAAATGCTGCAAGCATCAATTCTGCTCGATGCCAATCCTCGGCGGTGTCAATATCCACCACACGCCAACTGGGGATTAGCAAACCAGCGCCATGCCGATGAATAATCTTTCCATCCAGCCATGTTTGTGCAAGGCCCCAATAAAATTGTCCAGCATCGTAGTAGGCCGGCTCAATATCCTGAGTTCGAACGCTAGTATATTGACTATAAAAAGGCCCCAGTAAACCATTAGGCAAATGGCGCAGCGCGCGCTGAATGGCTGAGGGGAAGGCGGTAATGGGAAACACATAACCTGCGTTATTCTCCTCCAGCATGTGTAACGCGTTCACAAGATCAGTTTCCTGCATAAACGGCACGGCAGGATAAATACAGCACACCTGATCTATCTGCCAACCCATTGATTGGCAGGAGCATATTGCGTGGGCGATCACAGGAACTGTGGGTGTGTGATCATCCGCTAACTCTGTCGGACGCTCAAAAGGGATCTCTGCACCGCATTCGGATGCAACCTCAGCGATTTCCTCATCGTCCGTCGATACAACTATATGATCAAACAATCCGCTACAATGCGCTATATCGATGGCATAGGCAATCATAGGCTTGCCCGCAAAAAGTTTAATGTTTTTTCGCGGAATGCGCTTACTTCCACCGCGGGCGGGAATTATGGCAATCTTCATAGTCCCGTTGCCTCCCTTAAAGCAATTACCACCCGTTCCTGCCGATCCTCCTCAAGCCCTGGATACATCGGTAAGCTGATGGCCTCTGAATAGTAGCTCTCAGCTTCCGGACAATATCCTGCCTTGAAACCTAGAGCTGCATAATAGGGTTGGCGGTAGACAGGAATGTAATGCAAGTTTACCAGTATGCCTGCCGCCCTCAATCCTGCATATACTTCGCGTTGCGTCTTACTGATTTCTTGCAGCTTCAGTCGGATTACATACAAGTGAAATCCAGAATAGCTATCAGAGTGTTGCCAAGGGGTGATCACCGGTAACCCTGCAAAGAGCATCTCATATCGCTTTGCGATAATATGGCGCTTGCTGACAAATTCATCCAACCGCTGCATTTGGCTCAAACCCAGAGCGGCGTGTATATCGGTCATGCGGTAGTTGAATCCCAAGTCTATCTGCTGATAATTCCAAATCTCGTCGGGAGGCCGAGGAATCATTTCCTCGATATCACGTGTAATGCCATGGCTGCGCAATTGCTGCATACGCTTGGCTAACTGTTGGTCATTGGTCACCGCCATCCCGCCTTCACCGGTGGTGATGATCTTGACCGGGTGGAAACTAAATACGGTGATATCGCTGTAACGGCAGTTGCCGACAGGTTCGCCTCGGTATTGGCCGCCGATGGCATGCGAGGCATCTTCAATGATCTTGAAGCCGTATTGCCGACTGAGTGCGTGAATGACGGCCATGTCGCAGGGCTGCCCACACAGATGAACGGGGATCACGACCTTGGGTAACTTCCCAATCTTTTCAGCGTGAGCCAGTTTTTCCGCCAGCCGCTCCACACTCAAATTGTAGGTGCGCGAATCGATGTCAACGAAATCGACCTCGGCACCGCAATACAAAGCGCAGTTGGCACTGGCTACGAAGGTGATCGGTGTTGTCCAAACCACATCGTCTTTACCAACACCTAAAGCAAGACATGCGATATGGAGAGCGCTGGTGGCACTGTTGACCGCAACCGCATACTGCGCGCCGCAATAGCCGGCAATCGCCGTTTCAAATGCAGGAACAACCGGTCCCTGGGTCAGGAAGTCTGAACGCAGCACTTCGACGACCGCGTCAATGTCGGCCTGGTTAATATCTTGTCGACCGTAGGGAATCATGGATGTCAATTATATCTGCCGATCTTTTCGCGGTTTTGCTCGATCCATGCGCGCAAAGTTTCGATGCTCATCCACTCAGTATTGTTGTCTGAACAATAAGTGAAATCAGGGGCTACCAACTTGCCATCCTTGATACGCTTTGGGTCTTGACACCACTTATGGATCGCAGGCAGGATTTTATAGTGATCGGCGTATTCGTAAGTGTTGAGTGCGTCCTCGGAACTGATCATCTGCTCATGCAGTTTTTCGCCGGGACGAATACCAACGATGTCATGCTTGGCATCAGGAGCGATTGCGCGCGCGATATCAGTTACCTTCATTGAAGGGATCTTTTTCACATAGATCTCGCCGCCGACCATGTCCTCGAAGGCATGCCAGACAAGATCCACGCCCTGCTCCAGAGTGATCATGAAACGGGTCATGCGCGCATCGGTAATCGGTAGTACGCCCTTGTCGGCAATGGTGAGGAAAGAACGGGATCACCGAGCCGCGCGAGCCCATGACGTTGCCGTAACGCACCACTCCAAAACGGGTATCATTCTGCGCCGCAGTAAGAATTGCCGGCAATAAAAAGCTTGTCCGAAGTCAGCTTGGTGGCGCCATATAAATTCGCCGGGCTGCTGGCCTTGTCGGTCGAAAGCGCCACGACACGCTTTAACGCCCTTGATCGATACAGGCATCGATCAGATTCATCGCACCGATCACATTGGTCTTGACGCACTCAAAGGGGTTGTATTCCGCTGTGGGCACGATCTTGGTAGCAGCCGCGTGAACCACATAATCGATGCCGTTTAGCGCCCGCGCGAGCCGGTCTTTGTCACGCACATCGCCGATAAAAAAACGGATACGCGGGTCATCGCCATACAGTTTGGCCATTTCCCATTGCTTCATCTCATCGCGTGAATAGATAACCAAACGACGAGGATTGTATTTGGCCAAGGTCAAAGGAACGAAAGTATGCCCGAAGGAGCCGGTTCCGCCGGTAATGAGGATGGATGAATTTTTAAGCATCTAAGGTGTGCCTCCATTAAGATCCTACGGCATTCGTTGCGGATGTTGTGTCATATTACGAAACTGTTCACAAGAAACAATCAATTCCTGATAATTGCCGCTGGCAATTATTTTTCCACCTTCCAGGATATGAATGGCGTCGCACTCAGTGACGGTGGTCAACCGGTGGGCAATCAGGATTATTGTCCTCTGGTGAGCAAGGTTATGGATGGCTTCCATGATCACGGTTTCGGTTAAACCATCCAGCGAACTGGTCGCTTCATCCAAAATGAGAACCTTGGGATCATTATACAATGCCCTGGCGATGCCGATTCTCTGGCGCTGGCCGCCGCTCAGTCGGACCCCACGTTCGCCGAGAACCGTTTCATAGCCGTTTGCAAGTTCCTTGGTGACGAATCCGTCAATATTGGCGAGCCTGGCGGCATTTTGAACGGATTCAAGATCAATTTCTTCATCGGGAACCCCAAAAGCTATATTTCTGGTGACGGTATCGTCTCCTATATAGATCTGCTGTGGAACGTAGCCGATGTTTTTTTGCCAGGATCGCATATCGTAGTGGTCCAGGACGGTCTCGTCTATAAAAATTTCCCCGGAATCGGGCGGCAGCAGTCCGAGAATTATGTCTATCAAGGTGGTTTTCCCGGAACCGGTTTTGCCGACAAAGGCTATTGTAGTATTGGCCTTGACAATCAGGTTCAGCTTATCGATTATTTCAGGGCCGGGGTTTGAATATGAGAAAGTTATGTCTTTTAATTTCAGTGAGTCGGAAAATCGCAATTCCGCCTGGGGTTTCGCCGGGTTTTCGTTAATTGACGCAAGTTCAGGGCCGGTATTGATGTGGTCATGGATCAGGTCGAGGGCGGCGGTGTGATAGCGTATTTGCGCTAGTCCCTGGAAAATCTGGTTGAAGCCGGGCATCAGGCGATAACCGGCAAAAGCATAGAGTCCGAGGATCGGCAAGATCTGGGCCGTGTTTTGCTTTACTTCGATCAGATAGAGGGTGACAAGCAGCATGCCGCCGAAAATAATGGTTTCCAGAGCGTATTTGGGGATGATACTTATAACCTGGTTGGTGGACTCGCAGGTTGCATAAGACAAGGACGGTTTTACATAACGCCTGAGATATTCCTTCTCCCGGCCCAACAGCTTCAGATCCTTAATCCCCCCAAAACCTTCGCTGACGATTTTGAATCGCCGCCCTTGAGCAAGGGTAGAAATATTACCGTTCAGGGAAAGTTTCTTTTTGGAGATCATGAAAACAACTGCGTAGGAACCTCCACAGACCAGAAAAATCAAGAGGGCCAGAACAGGATCCATGGCTATTAACAGGATGAGGATGCATAAGGCGATTATAGTTCGGGTGATCATTTGCATGAATGGCGTCAAAATCCCGACTACTATCCGGTGAACTTCAGTAATGATATTCTTGCCGAGGTCGGCAGAATTGTGATTAAGAAAAAAGGAATAGGGGTGGCCGAGGTATTTTTCAAACAACCTGGTGGAAAGATGGTGGCCACTTAAATAGGCAAAACGCAACAGACGCCAGGTGGTGAACGCCGCGAAACTGTTACTGATCAAAAGTATCGATAATACCCCGACGCCGACAAAAAAAATGAATTCATTGTCGCCGCTGAAATTGAAGTAATTGTATGCGAGGGTGAGCCCCTGGTTTTGGTGGATGATTCCGGGATTGGTAATGACCGCCATAAAGGGCATGATCGAGGCGATGCCGGTGGTCTCAAAGATGCCCATCAGCAGAATCGACAACAGCAACCAGTATATCTGTCTTCGTTCACGATGAGTGAAAAGCGATAGAACTTTTTGTAAGGTCAGAAGCATTATAATTAACCGTTTCTACTATCGCGGCATTCGAGTTTCGCGGCAATTTTCCGCGTGATCCATGGGCAGGCGTTTCCGGTTGACAGTGGCGCGGCGCCAGACCATGTTGTTGGCTTAGCTACCATTTTCCCAGAGCAGCAAGATCGGTTTTCGGTTGAGCACCTCCCGCATCGCTTCGAACTCTTCGGCTTGCATCGCCAATGTTCTTATTTTCCGGCCGATATACTTCTCAGTCTTGACGACCAGGTCAACGAGATTGGCCTGGTCGATATCCCCAACCAGGACCAGGTCGATGATGCCGCTGTCCTTGCCCTCGGCGTAGTCGCCGACCAGATAGGCGGTTTCGAGATTGCCGAGCCGTTCGACTATGGAATCGATGATTCTGTCCATACCCAGAGCTTTTCTAACCATTGAGTTTAGTTCAGAATAGAGGGGATGCTGCCGGTTGGCCCGGAAGTGGAGCTGACGGCCGTTTTTCTCGCTCTCCAGAAAGCCCGCCTTCTCAAGCTGCTTGAGTTCTTCGCTGACCAGGCCGGTGGAGATCTTGAATTCATCGGCCAATTCGCGCAGGTAGGCGTTTCTCTCCGGGTTAAGGAAGAGGCGCATCAGGATTTTGACCCTCGTTTTCGAGGTTATCAGGCTGTTCAGGATTGTATTCATTTAGCTATCTCGTTCTTATTTTAAGAACAGAATAGCATGGGGTCGGGATTCGTGTCAAGGATAGTGCAACCGCCCGGTGAAAAACTTCCTTAGCAGTTTATGGTGGTAAGGCAGCCGGCTTCATCACCTTGATGCGGATGGAGGCATGAGATTTTTATAGATAACTTCAGTTTGTAAAGTAAACTTCCTTATATATTTCTTTATATTTCTCTGAAATTATCTTCCAGTCATACTTTTGAATACACTGTAATTTTCCATTATTGGAAATAATTTTCATTTTAGTCGGATTTGCTAGTGCATACATAATCTTACCTGCAATAGCTTCGCTATCCTTTTGCTTTACCAGTAGCCCCGTCACACCATCCTGGATAATATCCCGAATCCCGCCCACATCTGTTCCAATAAGGAGACAACCAGCCATCGCCGCTTCAACAAACGTCAGACCGAAGCCTTCTGTATCTCCCCCTTTTGTTTCAATGGATGGGCCAACGAATATCGCATGACTAGCATAGTATTTAGGAAGGTCAGAGTTAGGCACAGCGCCCTGAAAGGTAATGCCTATGTCAAGTCCGAGAGATAGAGCTTCTTCTTTCAGCTCAGCTGCCAACTCACCGCCGCCTACAATGGTCAGGTAAATATCCGGATAATGCTTTTTTACTTCGGGGATTGCTCGAATAAGATAACTAACTCCTTTTTTTTCGGTCAATCTGCCAACATACAGAATATTGGTCAATTTTCTTTTAGGCTCCAACGTAGTTGTGTTATCCATCTCGGGAGGAACCGTGAAACACTCTGAATCCACTCCCATTGGCAGCACGACAATGTCGTCACCACTTACTCCCTGGTCAATTAATTTTACTTTTAAGGCGTTGCTCACTGTGGTAACAGCAGCCGCTTTCCACAATACCAGTGATCTCATCTTTGCAAAAACAGGCTGTTTCAAACCAAAAACATCTGCACCGTGGGCCGTGACAATATATGGTTTACTCATAGAAGTAACTTGTCAGATAAACAAGAAACCCCTGTGGTATTATCCAATGTGCATGGATCAGATCGGGTTTAATCTTTCGCGCATATCTCAGAAGAGATAAAAAACCTGCGAAAATGAAAAAAGGTACAACCAATAAATAGAGTCTGTTTCTTCGTAATGCTGGTAAAATTCCGACTGAACCAGCTAATTTTTCAAATCTTGGCAGGAAATATTGGTATCGTTTAACTGTTACTCCACCAAAAATCTCTTCGTGCTTAGCACCAGGATAATGCGGTGTCAGGACATGAACGTCAAATTCACTGGTAAGGCGTTTGCATAATTCATAGACGAACGGCGGGTCTGTGTCATTCTGCCACCTCGGAAAAGTGGACGTGAAGACCAGCATTCTTGGCTTCATATCAGACAGCGGGGCCACCCTTGGGCAACTCTTTTACCGGCTTCTGTCATAGCGAAGCTGAGATATCTGCTCAGATACCAAGCCTATCATAAAGATGATAATGGACGTCGTAATAAGCAGGGCCGACATGTTGGTAAAACGCCCATAATTAATAAAGGTGAAAAAATAATAAGCAACTCCAGTGAAGAAAAGGAAAATACTAATAGGCAGAAATATTCGAAACGGGGAAAACAGTGTAGCAATCTTAGAAATGATGAGAAAAAATCGAACGCCATCTTCAATCAGTCGTATTTTGCTGTTCCCCACCCTCTTCTTAACTTCAATGGGCATATATTTAACACTTCTGCCACTTCGCAAATAGGCCATGGTCAGGGTGGTTGGATACGAGAAAGTGTTGGGCAGGAGATAGATAAACTGCCCGGCAGTACTTTTTCGCACCATTCTAAACCCTGATGTCAGATCGTCAATTTTGAATTTGGTTACATAGGTGGCAAATTTATTATAGAAATAATTTGCCAGATCACGATGCCAAGCTGTTTCAGATGACTTTGTTCTGGCGCCGACCACCATATCGTAAGTATCCTTATATTCCAACAGCCTGCCAATATCTTCAGGATTATGCTGGCTGTCCGCATCCATCATCACAATCCATTCACCTTTCGCCACCCGGAGGCCCGACTTTATCGCCGCACCATTGCCGATATTATAGGGATGCGGCCAGACATTGGCGCCGGCATCCATTGCTATCTGCATGGTTTTGTCCGTCGAACCATCATCTATGACCAGTACCTCAAAATCCGGGTACAGCTCTTTTACGCGGCGCACCGTGTTGCCGATACTTTTTTCTTCGTTATAGGCTGGTATCAGCACGGTGACAGTGGTGCCGGCGGCCTTTTTGGTTTCACTCACGATACGGACTCCTCAGTTTTCTACAAATGGTGGCTTCCAGGAAAATTGTAGCCAAAATATGAATATAATACAAATTTTTATTTTGAAAGAAAAAGAGAAGAGGCACGATCTTATTTGATCGAAGCCTCTATCTGGCAATATACTCTGTGATTCCCAGGTTAAGCCTCTATTTTCAAAGGATCAATATTGGCCTCTACAGTGGGTGGCGATGCTCGTTTTGTAGCAACAACGAACCTTGTAGCTATGCTGCAGGAGTAAGCTTAGTTGACACACGCAACCCAAAGGGTTACACTACGGAATTATGATAAAATCATTTAGGCATAAAGGATTGGAACATTTTTTTTACAATAACAGTAAAAAAGGCATTAATGCCGAGCATGCCTGCAGGCTGGCGAGGCTTTTGGATCGCCTTAATGCTGCAAGTGACATCAAAGATATGAACTACCCTGGATCATTTCTTCATCAGTTGAGAGGAGACAAGGAAGGTCAGCATTCAGTTCGAGTTTCCGGCAATTGGAGGGTTTTCTTCGAATTTAAAGATGGGGATGCACATATTGTAGATTATGGCGATTATCATTGAGAGGTACAAATGAAGAGAATGACGCGGCAACCAACACATCCAGGTACTATTATAAAAGAAGACTATCTTGCACCATTATCCATGAGTATAAAAGACATGGCTTCTACCCTTGGAGTTTCAAGAAAAACTCTCTCGAAAATTATCAATGAAAGAGGTTCAATTACCCCGGAAATGGCGCTACGCTTATCAAGAGCTTTTGATACCACACCCGATCTTTGGCTGAATCTGCAAATGAACTATGATTTATGGCATACGGAAAATTCATCCAGCGCATGGAAGACTGTACAACCCCTACCTCCTGAGCTTTTGCATTCGCGTTGATGAACTGATAGCACCATGTGATATGATCTGGAATGCAGACACAGCAACAACATGATGAACTGTTTTATAAGATCCGCAGGTTCCCTCCAGAAAAAACTGTTAGAACAAGTGGAGAGAAAAAGTATTGAAGTTCTTATTTAAGCGTTGTAATCGCACGAATCTTCGTATGCTAAGTTTACCGCTTCTAAAAACAAAAGGACTACAATCATGACCCGTGATGAAGTGATTGATTTTTTAAGGACAAATAAAGAAGATCTTAAAACCCGATTTGGTGTAACAAAAATCGGCTTATTTGGCAGCTATGCCCGAGGAGAAGCGCGAAACGATTCTGATATTGATATATTAGTAGAAATTGAGGGTGATCGAATTTTCAGAAAATTTTTCGCACTTGAAAGCTATCTAAGGATCCGATTACAGAAGGAAATCGATCTTGGAACTGAATCTGCTTTGAAGCCGATAGCTCGACAGCAAATCACTGAGGAAATTATTTATGTCTGAACGAAATCAAGAGCTATATCTGACAGATATTATTGAATCTATTAATGCTGTACAATCTTTTGTGGTTGACTGTGACTTTTCACATTTTTGTAATGATCGCAAGACGTTTTCAGCAACCATTCGTGAACTTGAAATAATAGGTGAAGCGATCAACAACGTTTCAGATGAGATTAAAATCCAATACCCTGAAGTGCTATGGAGATAAATCAGATCTTTTAGAAATATGATAACCCATGAGTATTTCGGCATCGACGCACGAATCGTCTGGGATATTGTTCAAAATGAACTTGCGCTGTTACTAGATCAAATCAATACAATATTGGTATCTTTGAAAAACCCATAACACCTCTGCTTCTTTCTTGACCTTGCCACAAGGAAGATCAGCATTCAGTTCGAGTTTCGGGCAACTGGAACGTTTTCTTCGAATTTAATTTTCGGTTCGAAGGAGGACACGCCTTCGATGTTGAAATTGTGGACTACCACTAAGGAGTTCTTATCATGACTAATAACGGATTACCCCCGATCCATCCTGGTGAGTATCTGACAGAGATACTGGAGGAGTTGAATGTATCGCAAGCAGAATTTTCCAGAGCGATTGGTGTTTCTCCTATGCGCATATCACATGTCACCAGAGGATCGCGCCCGGTAACGGCAGAATTGGCCTTGCTGTTTGCCCGTGCCTTCGACCAGTCACCGCAATATTGGATGAACTTGCAGACAGACTTCGACTTGAAAATTGCAGAGTCTTGTATTGGTGCCCGCTTGGTTGATGTTCATGCTTTTGACACACATTTGCAAAGAAATTAAAATGGACCTAATATCGGTCAACCTTAATTGAGGTCAAAATATGATTACGCTCTCTGTTTCTGAAGCAAAAATGAAACTAAGTGCCCTGACGGAGACAGTTAATGCAACCGACGAAGAAGTCGTTATCACTAAAAACGGTAAACCGGTTGCTGTCCTGGTGAGCCCCGACGAGTTTAAGAACTGGCGGGAAACCATGCACATCCGCTTTGATGCAGATTTCATGAAAGAGATCAAGAAGGGTCTTATTGCACTAAAAAAAGACAAGGCGTCTCTGTATACTCTTGACGAACTCTTTGAATAAACGGTCATGGGCGACGATTATCTTCTCAAAATACCAGAAGAAGTGGTGTCACTTATCCGCAACCTGCATCCGATTATCAAAGCTGATATGAGATCTGCTTTGCATAAATCCGGGGACACAATACTAATTAATGTTGTTCCAACATTAATTAGTATTGTGTCCCCGGATTTACGGATTTAATAGTACCCTTCATACCACTCGACAAACTTGCCGATGCCATATTCAAGCGTTGTTGCCGGTTTATAATTAAAATCCCGCACCAGATCATCGACATTGGCGAAGGTGGCCGGGACATCTCCCGGTTGCATGGGCAGAAAATTTTTCTCGGCTTTTCGGCCCAGACAATTCTTCCAGGACTTCTATATAGCGCAACAGCTTTTCCTTGTTGTTATTGCCGATATTATATACCCGGAACGGGCAATAGGATGTGGCCGGGTCGGGCGCGTCGCCGTTCCAGGCGGGTGCGCTTTCCGGTACCCGCTCAATAACCCGGCAGACACCCTCGACGATATCATCGATATAGGTGAAGTCCCGTTCCATATTGCCGTTGTTGAACACATCAATAGGCCGATTTTCCAAGATCGCCCTGGTAAACAGGAAAAGAGCCATGTCTGGACGCCCCCACGGGCCATAGACGGTAAAAAAGCGCAGCCCGGTGGTTGGTAGATTAAAGAGATGGCTATAGGTGTGGGCCATCAATTCATTGGCTTTTTTCGAGGCGGCATAAAGCGATACCGGATGATCGACGTTGTCATGCACGGAAAAAGGCATCTTGGTATTCGCGCCATACACCGAACTCGAGGAGGCGTAGACCAGGTGCTTGACCCCGGAATGCCTGCAACCTTCGAGGATATTGACAAATCCGACTATATTGGTGTCCACATAGGAGTGGGGATTAATCAGGGAGTAGCGCACTCCGGCCTGGGCGGCCAGGTTTACCACCGCATCGAAACTATGCTGCTCAAAAAGATTGGCCACCGCCTGTCTGTCGGCAAGTTCGATATCCACATGACTAAAACCGGGGCCCTCAGCAAGGGCTGCCATTCGATCTCTTTTTAATTGTGGATCGTAATAGTCGTTAAGATTATCCAGCCCAACGACTTCAGCCCCGCCGGCCATCAACTTCTGGGCTAAATGCGCCCCGATAAAACCGGCGGCCCCGGTAATAAGTATTTTTTTCATCTCTTCCTGGATGTATAATTTTTTTCGCTAATCTAATAGTATGGTCCGACTCAATCGTCGAAATCGCCCTTCGGTCCGGCATCGACATCCAGAGATTGAGCCTTTTCAATGATCAACTCTCTCGTCCATTCCTCTCTTTTTTCCAACTGCTTGCCTTTTGCTCCCAAATCATAAGAACCTGCTTGCAAAATCAATTCCTTGGCCAGAGTCGCCGTGCCCTCGGCATTGAACACTTTGGTCAACATGTTATAGACGAACTCTTCCACGGCCTTGCTCATTCGCTCTCGAACCGCTCTCTCCTGGGCCAGAAGCAAGTTCTCAAACGGCAGGTTAAGATTTTTATAATTGCCGCCCTTCCAACCCTTATCGGCGGCATATTTGGTCATCCGTTGCCACATTTCCTCCGAAACGCCCTGGCCGGCGACTTTGATAAAGTTGCCGTCGCTATCCAGGATGGCATTGCCGTAATCGTTGACTTGCACGCCCCAGGAAACCATCTGCAAAGCGGTGGCCACATTTGCCTTGGTGGTATGCGTCCCAGCCGCAATCGCCCGCAGCTTATCGGAATTATTTCCTGAAGTACCATGCTGGGCTCCGGAGACGCCGTATTTCTCGATAGCCTGGTGAATTTTGGCGGTCAACTCGACCTGGATACCCTGGCCACTTGCTTCCAAGCCGTGGGTTGAACCGTTATTAAGCGCAATCCAATCGGCAAAAATTCCGTGGGCATTCAGCCCCTTGATAAGAAACGAGGCATCGTCCACGGTAGAAAGGCCCTGCTCTCCTTTAATCTCCCCTACTTCCGTTTCCAGCCCGGCCCATTTGGGGATACAGGGGTTGAGTTCGAGGTTCGCCAACAGATTTTTATCATCGGGCATGTGTGAGGCATCGACTGCAATAGAGGTTATCCCCGCATCAAACATCGATGGTATTTCCATTTTGGCAAACGGGATATCGGCTTCACTTTTTATGCCGTAATGATCAGCATGAATAGCCACCGGAATAGTAATACCCAGCTCGTTGCAGATACTGTCCACATGCAGGGCAATATTATAAAAATTGGTCGGGCAATAATTCGATTCGGACCGGGCTATTTCAATAAGCAGGGTGGCATCGGCGCGCTGCGCGGCCATAAGGGCGCCGCGTATGATAAAACTATTGCGGCCATTGGCGGCAATAGTCATGGCCTTGCCTTTTTTGACCAAGGCCTGATCGATCACTTTACCGCTGACAATCAGGGCCTGGGAATGAGGAAAACGTTGAGCAATGTTCGGGGGCCTGCCTATCTGAATCAATTTTTCAAACGCTGCGTTCTTGGCCATAAAATACCTCCACTGGTGTTTACATTGATCTTCTTACCGAGCAAACCTATCCCAAAACTCCTTAAAAGGATAATGCAAACAAGGTAAAAAATCCAGTTAGGAAATCCTCTTATTCCGATATACCCTCAGGCGGCGAAGACGAATCGCTAAATCCGGAAAAACCCTTTCTGCCAAATGCCCAGACGGCCAGGACACTGATTTCATAGAGGACCATAAGAGGGATACCCATCATCAACTGATTAACGATATCGGGAGTTGGCGTCAGGATAGCGGCAATGATAAAATTGATCAGGATGGAATATTTTCTGTTGCGATTCAGAAAACCAACATCAATCACGCCGATCTTGGCCAGAAAAACCATAAATATCGGCATCTCGAAAATAACCCCAAAGGCCAGAAGCAGCCTGATAGCCAGAGAAAAATACTCGCTCACCGCCGGCATGGAGGTCAAAAATTCGTTGTTATAGCCGACCAGGAACTTGAAGGCAGGAGGAAAAACGACAAAATAGCCAAAGGCGGCACCGCCGATAAAGCAGAAACTGGAAAGGATGGAAAACGGAATAACCACTTGTTTTTCGTGGCTGAACAGGCCCGGTGCGACAAAGCGCCAGATCTGAGAGAAGACAACCGGACTCGCCATGAGTAAGCCGCAGACCAGCGCGAGCTTTAGATAAAAAAAAACCCTTCCTGGTAAGAGGTAAAGATCAGCGATGTTCCTTGCGGCAGCACTTCAGTCAGTGGTCTGAAAAACCAGGTGCCGATTGGACGAATAACAGTGTAGGAAAGACAAAAACCAATAAAGATGGCAACAAACGAGATAATCAAACAGGAGCGTAATTCCCTGAGGTGTTCGGTCAGCGCCTGTCTCTGGAAGTTTTCACTATCATCTTGGGGAAGCATGTGGCATATATCCTCTAAACTAAATCTTTACTAAGGGATGCTACTGGAAATGATTTGAATACCATCTGCGATTCAATTTGGCAAGATAGACCAGGCAAGCTTTAATCCTTTTCTCATACCGACACAATCCCAATGAATAAAGTTGAATCAGGAGTGTGCAATGAAGCTGCACCAGCCTGGCATGTCTATATCGTCTGCTGTAAGGACAACTCCTACTACACCGGCATCACCACTGATCTCCAGCGCCGGATGGAGGAACACAATTCAGCGAAGAAGGGCGCGAAATATACCCGCACCCGCCGTCCGGTTGAGCTGGTGTACTTCTGAAAAAGCAGCATCGAGATCGATTGCCACCAGAAGAGAAGAGCAGATAAAAAAGCTGCCTCTGACCAGCAAAAAAGAGCTGATAAAGACCTGCCCGCCTGCTCATCTTTTTGCAAAGATCGCTAAAATGGCGTCATAAAAAATCTTCATCTACGTTGGTTGCCATGGGGCCCATGGCAACCAGAGCCCGGATCTTCTCCGAGACTCCCCTGGTCAACTCCAGTACTTTCTGCGCCTGTTCCTTGGAAACTGTACCGGTACCGCAGCTCGGGGTGATCAGTGTCTGCCGGTAGACCGTCTTTTCATCGATCCCTATTGCCTGTAATTGACGAGACTGGTCAAACCATTTATCAACCAGGGAATCGACTTCTTCAATGTCAATGAATTCGGGGGTTGTCGGCACGATGCCGGTAGCAAGAATCCCGCCGCGGGCAAAAAAATCAACCAGCTGTTCCGAATACAAAACCAATTTATCAAAATAGGAATAGGCGTCGTAACTGACAATATCGACCCCGGAATCAAAGAGAACCGGCCATTCGGTGTTGGCACAGACATGCACCCCGGTCAGCCCGTTCTCAGCCCGAACAGCCGAGAAAACCTCTTGAAAACAGCTGATGATATCTTCATTGGTGATGGTGATAAACGCCGAGGAACCAAGGCCGGCAAGACCCGGCTCGTCAAAAAACATTATCGCTTGTCCGCCGATCTCCGCCATCTTTGCGGTCTGCCATCTTGCTTTCAAGGCCAGGTGCTTCACCGCCGCGTCACGAAGTTCATCATTATAAAAAATAGCTCTGCCAGCCTGATCGACCAAACCGGTGCAAAAGGTTATCGGTCCGGTTATCTGCCCTTTGAGGCCAATCAAACGCTCCCGCCCTTTCTTCGCTGCTGCCAAGAAAGTATAAAAGCCTTTGGCGACGTCCTCGGAGAGCTGAAAGCGCGAGCCATCGAGGGATTGCTCATCTTCACTCACCAGCAAATATTCTTCATAAAAGGCGAGCAGTTCCGGACCAAAACTCGCAGCTTCGGTATCAATATATATTTTGCCATTTGATGAGGTAAGACCCGGCAACCCGGGAACAAACTGGCGGATCATACCCTCTTCCTGATAAACCGGCAGCTGCGGCCAGATAGGAATCTGGGGGGTGAACTCATAAATTAATGCAGTTGCTTCCTCATGGTTTTTCAGGGGGAGACTGCCAATGAGCAGCGGCAGACAGTTTGGCATAAATTTCGGCATTTCAGGAACCTTCAGATAAGTAAGATAATATTAAGGTAAAGCAGATGAAGAGTTTTTACGGCGCGATCGTGCCTTATTTGCTCATAAGATATTGCACACCTAGTTCCAGACCGTCAAGAGACAATTCAAACATTGGGATAATGGACTGGATCACCTTGATGCTCTGGGTGTATGGCCAATGATTACTGGGAATGGGATTGAGCCAGATGGTTCGCGGGAAACATCCGGCAAGAAATTTAAGTTGTTCGAGAGACGGTCTGCCGCTCCGCTCAAAAGCATAGATTGAACCATCGGTCGACATCAATTCATAGGGCGCCATACTCGCATCGCCTACAATGATCAGCCTGGTATCCGGATCAAGTTTTTCAAAATCCTGGATCTGCACACCGCGCCGGTATCTTGCGGGATCCTCCCAGAGCAGATCATAAATGGTATTATGGAAAAAATACGTTTTCAGATCCTTGAACTGCGACTTGGCATAGCTGAACAGGGTCTGAACCAGATCGACATGGGGCTCCATGGACCAGCCGCCGTTGTCGATAGCCAGGATAATCTTTAAACGATCAACAATACCCCTGTCAAAAATCAGCTCAATCTCCCCGCCATTGCGCATCGTCTGATAAATGGTGGCATCAATATTCAGTTGGTCCTTGGCCCCCTGCGGCACAAGATTACGCAGCCTCTTGAGCGCCTCACCAATGGAACCTTTGGTCAACACCCCATGGACCGAATACTCTCTATAGCGCCGCTCGTTGGCGACTTTGATCGCCGATTTGTTTCTTGATCCGCCGCCGACACGCAAGCCACCGGGATGCACTCCGGAATGACCAACCGGCGAAGTCCCGCCGGTGCCGATCCATTTGGAGCCACCATCATGACGTCCCTTTTGATCCTGCAGCCGCTGCTTAAAATAGTCCAGCAGCTCCTCGGGCGTCATCTCCTGGAGTTTCTTTTCATCGACGCCTAAAGCATCGGCAAGCGACTTCGGGTCCTGCAACCATTCATGCAGCATACTCCTTGCCAGCAGCTCCAAGGCCGCTTCATCCACATCGGGCAACTCCGCCCCGGCAAAGATATGGGCAAAGACCTGATCATAGAGATCAAAAAACTTCTCACTTTTGACCAGGATCGTTCTGGCGGCGGTATACAGATCGTCTATCGAGTTGACCAGTCCGCTCGCCATCGCCCGGTGCAAAGTGAGATAGGAGGTCGGACTTACCGGGATGCCGACTTCTTTTAATTTATAAAAAAAATCTATGAACATGACCCTACTTCCGCATCAGAAAAAACGTTTTTTAAGCAGGCTGCCGGAAGATCTCTGGTAATCCCCACTTTTCTTGAAAAGAACTCCCAGATAGGGGACTTCTTTTTTCAGCCGTTCACCATCATGAAAATCGGGATCGGCGGCCAGGGCGCGGATCCAGTTGATCAGCTCTCGGGTGGCCGGTTTCTTCTCAATACCTTCGATTTCGCGTAGGTTATAAAAAGTATGTATCGCATTTTCTGCCAGCTTCTGATCAATTTTAGGGAAATGCACCCCGATTATATTGCGCATCATCTTCGGATCGGGAAAAGCAATATGATGGAAATTACATCGCCCGAGAAAAGGGTCGGAGAGATCCTTCTTGGCATTGGAGGTAATTATAATCACCGGCCGCTGTTTTGCCTGTATCGTTTCGTCCGTTTCAATGATATCAAACTGCATCTGGTCGAGCACGTCGAGCATATCATCCTGAAACTCGGTTTCCGCCTTGTCAATCTCATCGATCAGCAGAACACAGCGCTTGTCCGAGGTGAACGCCTGGCCGATCTTACCCATTTTAATATATTCATTGATATTGCTGACATTTCTACTGGAATCGCCGAACCGGCTATCGTTTAGACGAGTCAGGGTATCGTACTGGTACAGTGCCTCTACCAGTTTCATGCTCGACTTCACATTTAAAATGATAAGTTGCATCCGCAGCGTTTCAGCGATAGCATGGGCAAGCATGGTTTTGCCGGTGCCCGGCTCCCCTTTCAGCAACAGGGGCATCTCAAGCACCATGGAAATATTGACAATTTTTGCCAGCTCCTGGTCCAGAACATACCTGGCGGAACCGGTGAAATGATTTTGCTTCATATCAATCCTCAAAGTTGATGGCGTCGTAAAAATACTTTATATGTTTCGTACCATCTCCAAACATTAATTTCGACCAACTTCTTACTGTTCAAATATATTGGCTCTTCCTTAAACTATTACTGATAAACCATAGTTAACTACTATTACCGGTTACCTCTAATGAACTGATTTGCTCTGTATCACCTAAATAATAAAGGATATAGAACATCGCGCAGTTTTTTTTTTATGCTTTCAGGAAAAACATCGATCTGTTGCCGGTTTTCAGACTATTCCATAGGCATTGACTTTTAATTTTCCTCTCTGTAGATTCTTTTTTTGCTAAAGTTTTGCAAGTGGGTACTAAAGGATAAACGACCATTACAGTGGGATTGGTCGTGTTGCTATCGCATTTCACTTGACTGATCGGAGAGCAAAAAAGAAAAATGCAATACCAGAGTTCAGAAATAAGGACCTCGTCATTGCTGGGTGCACACCTGTCACTGACAATGGTATTGTTCTCTTTCTGCCGGATTTTTTTCCTAGCACTCTGTTTCATTATCTCTTCTCTGCAAATTATTTTTACCAAAAAAATAAAGTATTTCGTCCAAAGGCAGCAACAAGTGTCGATTTACAGATTATCTACAATATATACAAAATTTCGGGCTATAGATTTCTCATCACCGTATTCCTGTTCAGCCCTTGTCGCTCATCCGACAGGGTAAAAATTATGCATACAGGCATCAATCGGGAGAATCTTTATTTAGCACTTGCTTAAAGTTAAGTTTTTTTGCGACGACAAACACAACCTAACTCTGCCAGACAACATACGCCAAACAAGGAGGACTATTGTAAATATACTGGCAAAAAAATCATTTTCAAACCACAGTCGATTCGTGTTGGCGAGCCGTTATGCGGTCTTACCGACAATGCGTAACTGGATAGGAAAAAAGGAATAAGTCAATGTCAGAAAGCACCATCAAAATCAAAGGAAAAAAGCAAAGCTCCTTTCTAGACAAGGTTAAGGAGATAATCCCGGAAGGTGGAAACCTCAACCTCTGCCTCACTTGTGGAGCCTGTGCTTCAGGCTGCCCGGCAACTGGCCTGGCGGATATGGATCCACGAAAATTCCTGCGCATGTGCGCCATGGGGATGGACAAGGAGGTGACCACCCATCCATGGGTATGGATGTGCACCATGTGTCAGCGCTGTATCTATGTCTGTCCGATGAAAATCGATATCCCTCAGCTCGTCTTTAACGCCCGCGCTCAGTGGCCCCGCGAAGAACGACCGTCCGGTATCATGAAATCCTGCGACATGGCTCTCAGAAACGACTCCAACAGCGCCATGGGAACAGCCCCTGACGACTTCATCTTCGTTGTCGAAGACGTACTCGCCGAATATAAGGAATCCCAGCCCGAATTCAGTGACATGGAAGCCCCCATTGACAAAGCCGGGGCCTTTTTCTTCGTCAACCAGAACTCCCGGGAACCTGTCACCGAACCTGACGAAATGGTCCCGCTCTGGAAAATCCTCCACCTTGCCGGGGTCGACTGGACCTATGGCAGTAAAGGGTGGGCCGCGGAAAACTATTGCATGTTTCTCGCCGACAATGAATGCTGGGAACGGGTAACGAGGGTGTCGGCCAAACAAGCCGATGAATTAGGGTGTAAGGTCTTTCTCAACACGGAGTGAGGACACATAACCTTCTCAGTCCGGTCCGGACTGAAAAAATTTAATATCGACCATAAATTCGAAGTAGCTTCCATCTATACCTATTATGCCAAGTGGATCCGGGAGGGACGACTGAAAGTCAGTTCCGCCTGGAACAAGGATCGAAAAGTCAAGTTCACGATTCAGGACCCCTGCCAGATTATCCGTAAAGGCGAAGGTGACATCGTCGCCGACGACCTGCGCTACGTCATTAAATCGGTGGTTGGCGAAGAAAACGTCATCGAGATGACGCCGAACAAGTCCAACAACTACTGCTGCGGCGGCGGCGGTGGCTTCCTGCAGTCAGGTTTCACTGAAGAACGCCGGGCTTACGGCCAAATCAAATACGACCAGATTATTGAAACCGGCGCGGACTATTGCATTACCGGCTGCCACAACTGTCACGCCCAGGTTCACGACCTTGGCCATCACCATGGCGCCAGCTACGGCACCGTTCATATCTGGACGCTGATCTGTCTGTCTCTTGGAATCCTTGGGCCAAACGAACGAGCGTATCTCGGAGACGACTTGAAAGATGTAGACGTTTTTCACCCGGAGAGTTCCCTGTATTAACAATGCGCTACTGCAACAAGGGACTAAAATAAATTGGTTTGCTCTGATTAGGAGGGAAATTAAGCCTATGAGTTTTCAAAAAAGATTAGCGGCAAAAGAATTTGCAGTACTGGCCGAAATGCACACCCCGAAAGGGATTAATATATCCAGACTGGTCAACGATGCCCGACGTTTGAAGGGAAGAGTTGATGCGGTTGTCGTCCCCGATATGGATAACGGGATCATGCGGATGAGTGCGCTGGCAGGCGGGGTTTTACTCCAGCAGCAAGGTGTTGAAACAATCATGCATATGTATTGTCGGGACCGAAACAGGATGGCCCTGCAGGGTGATGCACTGGCTGCTCATGTTCTGGGGATCCAGAATATCATCGTCGCCGACAGTACGGATATGGCCGAAAGCGATCACAGTGATGCCGCCTCGGTCAACGATATTAACGAGGTTCAGCTCATTGAGGCTCTTAAGACCTTGCAGACAGGCAAAGATATGAGCGGCTTTGATCTGGATGGCGCTCCCGATTTTTCCATCGGCTGCACCTTGACTCCTTTTACCGACGATAAGGGCAGAGATAGTGCCCTGCTGGCAGCTGAAAAAAGAATTAAAGCCGGAGCAAGCTATATTATTGTTCCGCCAATCTATGACGTAGCCGGCAGCACCAGCCTCCTGTCGCGGGTAAACGAGCTGGGCGTGCCGGTCATTGCCACCGTTTTTCTGCTGAAATCACTGGCTATTGCCCAGTATATTACCAACAGTGACCCGGGTGCAGGAATAAGCAACGAATTGATCCGGCGTATCCGAAAATCCTCCAACAGGGAGCAGGAAGGCATCAAAATCGCTGGAGAAACTGTTCTGGCATTAAAAGAAAACACCCAGGGTGTTTTGATACAGACTTTGGGATGGGAACATAAATTGCCCGAAATCCTCGATGTTGCCAAAATTTGAGTTGAAAGACAATTTTTGAAACACCATTGCAATTTATCTAAGGATTGACCGATTCATTCGTTTAACCCTGCTCAACCTGTGACAAGAAAAGGTAACAATGCAGAATTCAAATACAATCGAAACCCAAAATAACAAAGTACTCGTTGTTGGTGGAGGTCTCGGTGGGATACGAACGGCTCTGGATTTAGCTGAAGCAGAAAAAGATGTCGTGCTTGTCGACAAGGACTTCACCGTTGGTGGTCTGATGACCCAGTTGGATAGAACATTTCCAACCAATAACTGTGATCTCTGTACCATCGCCCCCCACCTGTCCGAGAGCAACCGCCAGGAACATATCGAACTCATGACCATGACGAGCGTCGACAATGTGACTGGAGAGAAAGGTAACTTTTCCGTTACTCTCATTACTCAACCCAGATTTATTAATTTGGAAAAATGTACCGCCTGCGGTGACTGTTTTAAACAATTCCCCGAATGTGTGCGGTTCAACCCCGGGCTTGACCACCGGGCGCCGACCTGTATGCGCTATCCCCAGGCGACCCCGCAGGCTTTTTCCATAGACCTTGCCAAGTGCAAGGATGTCAAGGCCCTGGTCAATGTCTGTCCGGCCGGAGCCATTAATCCTGATGATATGCCCATCAAGCGGGAACTTAAATGCGCTTCGATAGTTTTATCGCCGGGGGCCGCTCTTTTTGATCCGAGCGCACTTGATTATCTTGGTTACGCCAAGCTGCCCGATGTGGTCACCAGTCTGGAATACGAAAGAATCCTGTCCGCTTCCGGTCCGACCGGCGGTAAGCTGGTCTGCCCGTCAAACGGCAAGCAGCCGAAAAAAATTGCCTGGATTCAGTGCATCGGCTCCAGGGGACTGCAGAAAGGGGCCGGGGCGTACTGTTCCAACGCCTGCTGCATGTTTGCTTTAAAAGAGGCGATCATCACCAAGGAGCGCTTCCAGGAAGATATCGAGACGACCATCTTCTATATGGATATGCGGACCTTTGGCAAGGATTACGAGCTGTATCTCAATCGTGCCAAAGATGAGTATGGCGTGCGCTTTTTGCGCAGCCGGCCACACTCCGTCCTGCACCACGAAAACGATGAGAATTTGACGCTTACCTACACCCAGGATGACAGCACCAAACAGTTCGAAGAAAAATTTGATATGGTCGTCCTGTCCACCGGTTTCAAGACTTCTGATGATACCCGGCTACTGGCGTCCAAAATAGGCATTGAGCTTAACGAAGATTTCTTCCCGATAACCGATGGTTTCAACCCTGTCGCCACCACCAAACCAGGCGTCTATGTCGCCGGCACATTTGCCGGCCCGAAAGATATCCCGGACACCATGGTCCAGGCGAGCGCTGCAGCTTGTCTTGCCGGTGCCGATCTGCCCTTCCCAGCCAAAAAGAAGGTGAATGATCAGGAGATTGACCGGGAAAGAGACATCAGCCTTGAAGAACCGAAGGTCGGCGTTTTCATCTGCGACTGCGGCGAGAATATCGGCGGAGTCATCGATGTCGAAAAACTTGTCGAACACGCCGCCAAACTGCCCTATGTCGCCGTTGCCAAAGCTGAAGGACATGGCTGCAGCCGCCTGTCCATGGCCAACATCCAGCAGACCATAGAAGAAGAACAACTCAACCGGGTAGTCATCGGCGGCTGCTCCCCCCGGACCCATCTGGCCAAATTCCAGGACCTGCTCGGCAAAGCCGGCCTCAATAAATACCTGGTAGAGATTGCCAACATCAGGGATCAGGCAACCTGGGTGCATGCAGGGCTGCCGAATGAGGCTACGACCAAGGCCAACGAGCTGATCAAGATGGCTGTGGGCAGCGCAGTTAAAGCCATTCCGCTGGTTGATCAAAGCTTGCCGATGAATAAAAATGTTCTGGTAGTCGGCGGTGGTGTTACCGGCATGACCACGGCCCTGCGCCTGGCCGATGAGGGCTTCCAGATTTATCTGGCGGAAAAAAGCGACAAACTCGGTGGCCTCGCCAACAAGCTTATCAAGACCCTGGAAGGCGAAGATGTCCGTGGTTTTGTTGCTGAGCTGGTAAAAAAAGTGCAGGAAAACCCCAAGATTCAGGTAATAACCCGGGCGTTGATCGTTGACCATTCCGGAATGCCTGGCATGTTCAAGACCGGCATGCAGAGTGGACCACAGATGTTCTATCGACAGATTGAACATGGCGTCACCATCCTGGCAACCGGCGCGCTGCCCAATCGACCGGCACAATACCTGCTCGATGAGTCCCCGGCGGTCAGAACCCAGCTGGAGACCCAGCAGTTTCTTTATGACAATGGTGATGCGGTCAAGAAATGGGAAAACGTGGTGATGATCCAGTGCGTTGGCTCCCGAACTGCAGAGAATCCGAACTGCTCCCGCATCTGTTGCCAGAACGCAATTAAAAACGCCCTGGCAATTCTGGAAATCAATCCGGAGGCACGGATTTTCGTCCTCTACCGGGATATGCGCACCTATGGTTTCCAGGAAGAGTATTACCAGAAAGCAAGAAGCAAGGGAGTGCTTTTCGTCCGCTACGATGCGGCCAATCCGCCGAAGGTTGAAGCCGCCGGTGAGCAGGTTGAGGTGAGTTTCCACGACGCGATCCTCGGCATGGAAATAACGGTTACCGCTGATAATCTCAGTCTCAGTACCGGGATGATCGCCGATACCGATGCGACCGAGGAGATGGCGATGGTTTTCAAACTTCCCCGAACGGCCGACGGATATTTCCTGGAGGACCACGTTAAACTGCGACCGGTAGACATGTCGGTCCCCGGTTTCTTTGTCGCCGGCACCGCGCATTCACCCAAACTCATCAAAGAAAGCATCACCCAGGCCAATGCCGTGGCAGCCAGGGCCCAGACAATGCTGGCTCGGGATATAATAAATCTGGGTGCTGCGTCGGCAAGAGTTGACGGCCATAAATGCGCCGCCTGCCTGATCTGCGTCAGAGCATGTCCTTTTGACGTTCCCTTCATCAATGCCGACGGTTATTCCGAAATTGATCCGGCCAAGTGTCATGGCTGCGGTATATGCGTCGCGGAATGTCCGGCCAAAGCCATTCAACTGATGCAATTTGAAGACGACAGGATTCTTGCAAAGGTAGAACAACTTTTTGAAAGGATAAATGCATAATGGAAAAATTTGAACCGGTAATAGTAGCTTTCTGCTGCCACTACTGTGCCTATACCGCGGCAGATATGGCCGGCAGCCAACGCCTGCCCTATCCGCCGAATGTTAAAATCATCCAGATTCCCTGCTCGGGTAAGATTGATGCGCAGCATATCATCACCGCTTTTGAAAAAGGGGCGGATGGGGTCTATGTAGCGGGTTGCCTCGAAGGTGATTGCCATTTTAAAAACGGCAACACCAGGGCTGCGCGACGAATCGAATTTGTTAAGAAGTATCTGACAGAAATCGGCATCGAAAGCGACCGGCTGGAAATGGTCAATGTGTCCGCTGGAATGGGACATCGCTTCGCCCAGGTGGCGACGGAGATTACCGAAAAAATTCGCAAACTCGGCCCCAGCCCGGTAAGAACGGCACTGGCTCAGTAACCGACATCGTTGTTGGTTGACGGTAAAAAATAAGGAGAGTGAACCACCATGATCACCGCTGAACGAAAACCTTTAGAAGAACTTGTTGAATACGTAAAACCTTTCAAGCGCCTGCTCCTGCTTGGCTGCAACGAGTGTGTCACCGTCTGCGCCGCCGGCGGTAGAAAAGAGGTAGGCCTGCTCGCATCCGGCCTGCAGATGGCAATGCTGAAAGCCGGCAGCAACATTGAAATCCGCCAGCATACAGTGGAGAGACAGTGTGACCCCGAGTATGTCGAAGAACTGGTACCCATGATCGACAGTGCCGATGCAGTCATGTCCATGGCCTGTGGCTGCGGCGTCCAGCAAATTGCCACGCGATTCAAGGACAAACCGGTATTCCCCGCGGTTAACACTACCTTTATGGGCGCTTCCGAGCGTCAAGGGGTGTGGGCAGAGAGATGCCAGGGCTGCGGCAACTGCCTTTTAGGTATTACCGGCGGTATCTGTCCGATTGCCAGGTGTGCCAAACAACTGATGAACGGCCCCTGCGGCGGTTCAACCACTGGGAAATGCGAGATCAGTGACGACGTCGACTGCGCGTGGCAGCTTATCTGGGACCGATTGAAATCTCTTGGTTTGCAGGACATGTACTTAGATATCATTCCGGCAAAAGATTGGCGGACAGGTGGCGGTAGTGGTCCAAGAAAGATTATCAGAGAGGATTTGGCAGAATGAAAACTGAAAGCAAATTAGAAAAAATTCTAGCAGCGGGACACCTGGCAGTTACCTCGGAGTGCGGGCCGCCACGCGGGGCCAAGTTCGACGAAGTCGTCTCAAAGTCAAAATATCTGGCGGGTATCGTCGATGCAGTTAATGTCACCGACAATCAGACAGCAATGGTTCGCATGTCAAGTCTTGCCGCCTCGGTAATCATCAAACAGCAGGGGTTGAACCCCTTGTTTCAGGTTACCTGCCGAGACCGCAACAGACTGGCCATGCAGGCTGATATAATCGGCGCCTATGCTTTTGGTATCGACACCATGCTCTGTCTTTCCGGCGACCATACCAAGTTCGGCGACCACCCAATGGCCATGAACGTCCATGACATAGATTCCATGCAATTGATCCAGATGGTCAGAGATATGCGTGATAAAGGGATCTTCCAGGGTGGAGCGGAAATTAAAGGAGCACCAAAAATGTTTATTGGCGCTGCCGCCAACCCCTTTGCCGACCCGTTTGAACTGCGGGTTATGCGTCTGGCCAAGAAGATCGCCGCCGGCGCCGATTTTATCCAGACCCAGTGCATCTTCAATGTCGACAAGTTTGAAAAATGGATGGAAGGCGTTCGCGCCAAGGGTCTGCACAAGAAGTGCTACATTCTGGCTGGAGTAACCCCTTGTAAATCGCTGGGTGCTGCTCGATACATGGCCAACAGAGTACCTGGAATGGATGTCCCAAAGGAGATCGTCGACAGGATGGCTTCAGTCCCTAAAGAGAAGCAAGCAGAAGAAGGTGTTACTATCTGCGTAGAAACTATTGAGAGACTGAAAAAAATCGAGGGAGTTGCCGGTTTTCATATCATGGCAATCGAGTGGGAAGAAAAAGTTGCAGAAATTTGTGAAAGAGCAGGACTTCTTCCTCGACCTCAGGTATAAACAACGTATTATTTTTTCAACCATCAACAAATAAGCAGATGGAGGAGAATTACACATGAGCAATAAAAAACTGATTCTTGTGGTAGATGACGATACCGATCTCGTGGAAATGGTCTCTATGAAGTTGGAAGCTGCCAATTTTCGTGTTGCCAAAGCATACGACGGCATAGAGGCACTCGATCGAATTAAGGAAGAGCGGCCTGACCTCATCATACTTGATGTCATGATGCCGCGTAAAGATGGCTATACGCTGTGTGACGAACTGAAAAACTCCAGTGAGTATAAAAGTATTGTTGTCATACTGTTGACAGCGGTTACCGAAGCCATAAAATCAACCAACTATACTCATATGGGCGGCAAGACGACCCTGGCTAATGATTTTATTCCAAAGCCTATCGATCTCGACAAGCTCATGGAAATAGTGCAAGACAATCTGTAAATCCTCTGCTGTTCTCCCCTGCCGATGCTGAGTCTGGCGGGGGGGAACAGTTTTTTCTTTTTGGGCAAGCCAATGGAAAAGGGCCAACAAGTTCGCATTGGTGGTATCAAGTTCAGTGAAGAACTGATACAAGTGACGGTTGCCTGCAAGTCCCCTGCTGATGCTGGAATTTCCCGCCTGCTGCATCTGGTGGCTGAGAAAAATGTCAATATCTCTTTTTTCACTCACTCACTGTTTACTCAAACTCCTGGGTCCATTTTTTGTGTCGATCGTGCAGAGCTTGATACAATCAAAGATATCCTCAATCGTCTCTCTTTATCGGATGAACAAGTCAACATCATCCCATCGGTCGGCACGCTGACTCTTTTTCCCCACAGAAACGAATTGAAGTTGCTGGGCCTTATCATCAACTTTTTCGGCCATTGCGGATTTCCTGTTCATTCTTTCAGTACTTCCATTTCAGCTGTCGCCGTTAATACTGATTATCTTCTGCTCGACGACATTGCCCAAAAGATACAGTCGATCTTCCTTCTCCCGGACAACCATGCTCCTTTTCGTCAGGGCTTTCGAGTAACACAGATACAGGTGTAAGCTACCAATTATGCAAGACAAGCACGTGGAAACGATTGCAGTATACCGGGAAGAACGTGTTAAAGTGTATGGCATCACGGAAAAAGCCGACCTCGCCTTGATCATTCTCCGCTTCCCTGCGGCAAGTTCGGAACTGTGGGGCTTGCGTATTGTTGAACTTGAACAATTACTTAAGCGATTCGAGCTGGTTACCTGCCACGCCGGCAACCACAATACCATAGAATTACATCTGCTCTTCGACCGTAAAGATTCAAGCGCATTGCACCGTTCGATAAATGCCTTGATCAAAAACGAAGAAAACACAGAAGTCATCCTGAAACAGCCGGTGCATATATTATTTCTGTTCGGTCCTCACTTTCAGGATAGATTCGGAATTGTCGATATTGCCTTTTCCGCTCTCCGCGACAGCCGCATTGACATTCTTGTTTCCGGTTGTGCCGGTACCAGCATGTATTTTGTCACTTCAGAAAAACAGGGCCGAAAAGGTTTACAAGTTCTCACCGATACCTTTCTCATCCCAACTACAATATCGCCACAAAGACCGCAATAGGGCGACGCCATGTTTTCCATCACTTTACTTTGGCTCGACACGGCTCTTGCCCTTTCACCCCTGCATACTATGCAAACCAATGAACGAAGCTAATGATTTTGATATAACCGAAGTCGACTGGCGACTCCGGGTCTTTGACGCGCTGTCTTTTCCCACCCTGATTTTAAAGACAGACAGTACTATACTCGCCGCCAATAAAAAATTTTATGAGCGCAACAATGCGACGAAAACGCAAATTGTCGGAAGAACCTGTAAAGATATTTTCTCTGAAGACAAATCACTGAAGCATCTCTCCTGTTCCGGCTCCAACTGCCCCTTAAAGCTGGTATTGGAATCAAAAGAGAATCAATCCGTTGTCCATAAAAACATTGCAGAGGACGGAGAAATTATCTGGGAAGAGCGCGTTTTTGCGCCTATTTTCAGCAGCGAAGGAGAAGTCAAATATGTCATTGAGAGCCTTCGCGATATCACCAAAATTAAACATTTGGAAAAAAAGTACAGCGACGTTCGGGAGCTGATCGACAAGGTAGTGCAGAGCTCAGTCAGTGCCATTATGGCTGCTGATCGTAAGGGTGAAATCATCTTGATGAACCAAGCCGCGGAAAATCTTTTTGGTTACTCAGTGCATGATGCCAACTTAGTCAATATTGAAGATTTCTATCCACCCGGCGCCGCCCGCGAAATTATGAAAAAACTTCGCGATAAAACCATAGGGGAATCGGGCAAACTCCCCAGCACCCAAGTCAATATCATCAACAAAAATGGCAGCCAGATTCCGGTCGAAATGACTGCCGCTATTATTTATGAAGATGGCCGGGAGGCCGCGACCGCCGCAATTTTCAATGATCTTCGGGAAAAACAGGCTGTTCAGAAAAAACTGGAGGAAACAGAAAATCAACTCTTCCAATCGGAGAAACTGGCATCTCTTGGCCGGCTGGCTGCGGGGGTGGCCCACGAGATAAATAATCCATTGACAAGTATCCTGCTCTACGGCAACCTCATGCGGGAAAAACTGGAAGAGAATCACCCCCTGACCAGCAATCTCAGCTATATCCTCGAGGATGCCGAACGCTGCAAGGACATCGTCAAAAACCTCCTGGCCTACAGTCGCCAGACCCGTCCGGCAAAGAACGTCTTCTACCTGAACAATCTTATCGGCGAAAGTCTGCGCCTGATTCGCGACCAGAAGCTCTTTATGAATGTGAAAATCATCAAAGAGCTCGATGATTGCCAGATCCTTGTCAGTGCCGACAAAAACCAGCTCTGCCAGGTACTCATCAATCTGATAATTAATGCGATAGATGCCATGGAGGGCAATGGTGCCCTCACTCTCAAGACCTATCGGGACAGAGCGGCTGGCAAGGCCTATATTGAGGTAACTGATACCGGCAGCGGCATCCCCCAGGAAAACCTGGCGAAGGTCTTTGACCCGTTTTTCACCACCAAGGAGATAGGTAAAGGCACCGGACTGGGGCTCAGCATGGCCTATGGTATTCTGGAGGAGAACGACGGTAAGATATCCATTAAAAAGACCGGTCCTGAGGGAACGACCATTCTTCTCGAACTACCGGAAGAGCAGGTCACCAACGAGTTCCAGTTTATGTCCATCGGTTAAATGAACGACCTCGCTGTGATCTCCTGCTGGATTAACGACTATATTTTTCCTATAATCCTACCTCATATGGTCAGCTAATTGCAGATATTCATGATCAATTTTTTTTATAACAGGGCGAATGACTGCTCGACTCGCTCTCTAAAAAACGGTATATTCCGTACTGTTCACTGCACTGTATCGGCAACAAACCAGTAACACACTACAAGCAAAAGACGTTGGCCAAGAGCGAGAAGAAGGAGGCGAAAAGGATCATTGGCGATTGATCAGATCGAGAGTATAGAGTCTGATAACCGCAAATTGATAAACCAATAATCACTTCCGATTACAGGAAAAAGACGAAGGTATAAAGATTGAACCATGAATTCTAATATACTTACTATACTACTGGGTATATCTGTCAGTATCTGTCTGGTCGGTTTGTTTTTTAGATTAGCTGTCTGGTTCTCCCAGGGCATACGTCCTTCCGCATCCGCTCCCACCCCAGCTCCCGGGATTAGCAAGAGAATCGCTGCTGCAACCCAGGGAATATCCGGAGTAATTTTTAGTTCGAAAATCTTTCTTGTCCTGAAATCGTTTGTTGTCGATTTGCTCATGCAAAAACGTATTTTTGACAAGAGTCTTCTTCGATGGACGGCGCACACCCTCATTTTCTTTGGCTTTATCCTCTTGTTTTTCATGCACGCCCTTGGTTCAATAGTATCTGAAGCCCTCTTCAGTGATTACTATTCGACGCTCAACCCGTTTCTTTTCCTGCGCGATCTCTTTGGCGTGATGGTATTGGTCGGGATTGGTATCGCAGTGTACCGAAGAATTTCCCTTAAGCCCCAGAGACTGCGAACGTATACCAGCGACTGGGCTGCTCTTGTCTTTGTCGGGGTCATTATTTTTTCCGGCATGTTGCTTGCCGGTGCAAAGATGTCGTCATTTACCATGTACCAGAACATGGTGGATGAATATGCCTCGCTGGATGAAGAAGAAGGCAAAGCACTTGAGGCATTCTGGGTTCAGGAAAACGGTATCGTATCACCCAACATTGCCAAGCCAATTGATGCGGAACTGATCGCCCGCGGCCGTGAAATAAACGCAGACAGCTGCGCCAGCTGTCACGCCTCGAACAGAACAGCCTTTGCCAGCTTTGCTGTTGCCACCATCACCCGACCATTTTCTGCAGTGCTTGGAGATTTTGGTGCGGTAAGCTTCCTCTGGTATCTGCATATTGTCGCCTGTCTGTCCTTTTTGGCCTGGCTGCCTTTCAGCAAAATGTTTCATATTCTATCCGCCCCGGTCAGCCTGATCACCAAAAGAGTCACCAATGATGAAATAAACCAACCGGCAAATGTCCTCAATTCCCAGATGGTTGGTTTGTCCGCCTGTACCCATTGCGGCACCTGCTCCATAGAATGTTCCTCGGGCATGTTCTACGAAACATTCCAGAACGATTTCATTCTGCCGTCGGAGAAAGTTCAGTACCTGAAAAAATTTGCCGCGGGTAAAGAGCACGATCCGGTGATACTGAAACGCATGCAACAGGGGCTCTATGTCTGTACCAGCTGCGATCGCTGTACCACTGTCTGCCCATCGGGAATCAACCTGAAACAACTGTTTGTCAGTGCACGCTACAGCCTGCTGGAATCGGGTACTCCGGAAACTACCATGCTCAGCCATTTTTCTTTTCCTCTGGCCTTGGCCCAAAGTTTTGTCGACGACCATATAAAGGCGCTGAAAAAGGTAACGGATCTCTTCAAAAAGAACTTTCAACATCTGACAGATCTGGCATCTCCGATCACTCTCACGAAAACCACTGGAGTCGGCAACAACAGCTATAAAAGTTGCTATTCATGCCAGCGCTGCACCAATGTCTGCCCGGTGGTCAGAAGTTACGAAAATCCGACTGAAGCTCTGGGCATGTTACCCCATCAAATCATGTTCAGCCTGGGAATAGGCAACACGGATTTGGCCATGGGCGCGCAGATGATCTGGAGTTGCTCCACCTGTTATCTCTGCCAGGAGCATTGTCCGAACCAGGTCCAGCTTTGTGATATTTTTTATAATCTCAAGAACAGGGCGATCACCAAAATGGAGGCTGCAGCCAGCTCATGAAATACGCATTCTTTCAGGGATGCAACATCCCCATCCGTATCAAGCAATACGCATCGTCCACCGAGGCGGTCTTCAAGACCTTCGGCATAGAATTAGCAGTTGTGCCGGACTTTAACTGCTGTGGCTATCCGGCTCGTAATGTTGACGAGAAGGCGTATCTCCTGCCTTCTGTCCGGAATATGGCTATTGCCGAAAAAATGGGCCTCGATATTGTAGTTATCTGCAACTGTTGTTTTGCCAGCCTGCAGAAAGCGAAAAGTGTCATGGCCGAGGACAGTCGATTAAAAGATGAACTGAATGGCTTTCTCACCAAAGAGTCGCTGCAATACAGCGGTAAGGTGCAGATAAAACATTTTTTAACAGTCCTCTATGAAGATATCGGCATCGAAAAAATTAAAAGCCGACTCGTCAATCGAATCAATGACCTGAATGTCTCGGTCATCCATGGTTGTCATATGTTGCGGCCACGGGAAATCACCACCTTCGATGACTCTTTTGTCCCACGAATAACCGACGAACTTGTGCAGCTTACCGGAGTCACCAGCCTCGACTGGCGTGGCAAACTGGAATGCTGCGGTGCTGCCCTTGCCGGGATAAACCCTGAACTCTCAAACAAATTGCTGCAGGAGAAAATCTCGGGTGCAGAAGCGGCCGGCGCTGATTTTATGACCCCTGTCTGCGCCTACTGTCATCTGCAGTTTGACACAGCACAAAAAAACATCCAAGGCACCAGCGCCGATGGCAAACTGCTGCCGGTGCTCCTCTACCCGCAGCTTCTCGGTCTTTGTCTCGGCATTGATGAGCAACTCCTGGGGATCGACCAAAACAGTACTATAGAAACTGCGGATATAGAGCGCCTTAAATCTCTATTCGGTCCTCCAGTAGAAGAAAAGAAAAAGAAAGCGAAGAAAAAAGCTGCTGTTGCTGCCTGAAATACTTTCCTCCCCACCAGCTGTTTATCTCCTAAACCGCCTCTATCCGAGGTGGTTTTTCCTTTTTTTTTCTCTGAAAGTGTTTACTATTGACCGGGAGTTTCATTACCTGCCCGAAGTGGCACAACACGAGTAAATTTTTTCATTTGCTTGGTACTTTTATTTGGAGATTTGTATGAGCAAGATTATAGCTTTTGCCGGAAAAGGCGGCGTCGGCAAAACCACAGTTGCATCCCTGGTTGTTCGTTACCTTGCTGCAACGGGGAAATCACCAATTCTCGCCGTGGATGCCGACCCAAACAGCAATCTTGGTGAAACAATGGGGTTGGATGTTCCAACTACTATTGGTGATATTCGTGAAAACTATATGCGAGACCCACAAGGTATTCCTTCCGGCATGGACAAGGTGAACTACCTTGAACTCCTGATAGAACAGGCACTTATCGAACGGCCCAAGTTTGATCTTCTGGTTATGGGAAGGCAGGAAGGCCAGGGCTGTTATTGTATGGTCAATAATATCCTTAACAATTTCACCGATAAATTGAGTGGTCATTATAAATATATGGTGGTCGACAACGAAGCTGGCATGGAGCACCTGAGTCGACGAACGAGCGGCGAGGTGGATATGCTGTATCTCGTCACCGACTATTCACTGCGTGGCTTGCGGGCTGTCCGGAGAATCAACAGCATGCTGCAGGGTTTAAAGCTTAAGGTAGGCCATACATCCATTGTCGTCACCCGGGGCCCGGAAAAGCTCGGTGATGCTTTTCTCGCCGAGGTGGCGGAAATAGGGTTGCCGGTCGCGGGTGTTATCCCCAATGACCCCGCACTCCTCGAATTTGACATGGAACGGAGGTCCCTGCTCGAACTACCCGATGATTCTCTGTCAGTCGCGGCGATTAAGCAACTGATGGAAGAACATTGTCCCGTGTTGTAATTTCTACTCCATCTTAACAAGGGGAAATGCAGCACTTGTTGTATCTCCCCTTTTTTTTCTGAAAAGAGCAGGTCTTGACCTACGTCAAAGGCATTTCCATAGTTTACGGTATACTATCTCCACTAGTATCAACAATTTTCAAAGGAGAGTACTTATGAAATGCCCAGGCCAGGATATGAAATACTGGAAGGATGATGCGATCTTCGAAGTAATTTGTCCAAAATGTGGTAACATAATAGAATTTTATAAAGACGATACCACCAGAAAATGCAGGCACTGCGAGCATCGCCTGGTCAATCCTAAAATGGACTTTGGTTGTGCATCCTATTGCCAGTTTGCCGAACAGTGCATGGGGACACTGCCCGAAGAATTTATGGGATCAAGAGAAGATCTCTTGAAAGATAAAGTCGCCGTGGCCATGAAACGGTTTTTTCAAACCGACTTCAAAAGTATCCGTAAAGCCACGAGCGCTGCCAGGCATGCTGAAAATATCGGCAAAGCAGAAGGAGGAAATCTTGCCGTCATTCTCTGTGCAGTCTATCTCCAAGGTACCGGATTAGAGAATGCCCGTTCCATTCTAGCCAAGGTCGGCGCGAGTGAACCACTGGTTCAAGAAATCTGTCAGATTCTGGAAAACCAGAGCAGCCTGCCCCAGGATGCACCACTGACCGCCAGGATAGTTCACGATGCGGTAGCTCTGGAAGAACTCCAGGACAACTTTAAAAAAGAACGTATCGATCTGGATACAGCACAGCATTTGGTCGAACAAAAACTTCTCACCAAGTCAGCAAAAACTATTGCTGCCGACTCCCTGCAGTAAAACATAGCGACCGGCAATTTTTTCAACCTTGATGAAGTACCTGCTCATTCAGCAGGTACTTTTTTATCCCGGCTTGTTTCTTGCAAATAATTAAGATATTATCAGAGTAAGCGTGATTTGACAATTTGGCAGGGATAGGCTCCGCCACAAAACCTGAGTTATATTTACCCCAAAATCTCTTATGGTGGCCATGGCCTCAGTATTAATTGTTGATGATGAACGGAGCATGCGTGATTTCCTGAAAATCCTTCTGGAAAAAGAAGGTCATCAGGTAACAACAGCAGACAGCGGTGCACGGGCGCTGGAAACCCTGCAAAAACAAGCAGTTGATGTTATCGTCAGTGATATCCGTATGCCGGGTATGACCGGAATTGAACTGCTGGAAACAGTTAAAGAGCACTCTCCGGAGCTTCCGATAATAATGATTACTGCCTTCGCCTCCCCCGACGATGCGGTATTGGCAATGAAAAATGGTGCTTTCGACTATATCAGCAAACCCTTTAACGTCGATGAGATTAAATCGGTCATCGAGTCGGCAACCAATAAGAACATCAACAACCAAAAGCATCAGGAACTCAGCACGACCTTTCCAGAAATTATTGGCAAGAGTCGTGAAATGTTAAAGATTTTCGACATGATTCGTCGGGTTGCTCCCACTCCTGCGAATGTTCTCATCTATGGCGAGTCAGGAACAGGCAAAGAACTGGTCGCCCAGGCTATCCACGAGCACAGTAAAGTTGCCACGCAAAACTTTGTCCCCATTACCTGTAGTGCCATCCCTGAAGATTTGATGGAAAGCGAACTCTTCGGCCATGTAAAAGGAGCCTTCACCGGCGCCATTAATGATAAATCCGGCCTTTTTAATGAAGCGGATAACGGCACGGCCTTCCTTGACGAAATCGGCGAATTGACGCCCATTATCCAGACAAAACTGCTGCGTGTCCTGCAGGAAAGAGAGATTAAGCCGGTCGGCGGAACCCGCACAAAAAGCATCAATGTCCGCATTATCGCCGCCACCAACAAAATTTTAGAGGATGAAATCAGGGCCGGCAGGTTCAGGGAGGATCTCTTTTACCGCTTGGCGGTTGTGCCGCTGCGCGTGCCATCTCTTCGAGAGAGAAAGGACGATGTGCCGCTTCTCGTCGATCATTTTCTGAAAAAATATTCCCGTCGACTGGGCAAGGAAATCCAGGAGATGTCGTCCTATGCCATGCAGGTATTGATGAATTATAATTTCCCGGGGAATGTTCGCGAACTGGAAAATATAATTGAACGTGGGGTGGCTCTGGAAAACTCCAACATTATTCTTCCGGAAAGTCTGTCTTTTGCCAGCGGTATGAAGCATTCTCCAACAGACACCACCGTGCATCCCGTCAATTCCCTTATGCAGGCCGCCGAAAGTGAAGAGGAGTTGTATGATCTAGGCATTGAAAGGGTTATCGCCAACCTTGAAAAACGCCTTATTTCCCATACCCTTACCAAAACCAATAATTCAAAGATGAAGGCAGCCGAGATGCTGCAGATAAGTTTTCGCTCCCTGCGCTATAAAGTCAAAAAATACGGTCTCAACTGATTCCCATGGATTTTTCCACCCTTTTAGACCGAGCAAGGAACACTGTCAATACCGATCAGCTGCTCAGAAATCAGCTCCTGTGGATGCTCTTGCTGCGGATCATTCTCTACACCTTGCTTTTAGCTCTCAGCTATTTTTTCTCCAACACCCAGATAGACATCATCGTTCTTCCCTCGAATGTGTTTATCATACTGCTGTTGACCGTATATCTGACGACAATTGTTTCGGCTTTCTGGCTGTTGATTTATGAGGGAAGCCTGCGCCAGTTCGGCTTTATCCAGACTCTTGTCGACACCTGTTTCGCGGCTCTGCTGGTATTTTTTTCCGGTTCTTCAAGCTCCATTTTCAGCTCTGTTTTCTTTTTCCCCATCGTGGCTGGAGGGCTTATCCTGCCAAGAAAAGGCGGGCTGGTTGCTGCGGCAGCGGCCACTCTCTTATTCGGGATAATTCTCTTTCTCGAGAGATATGGCTTGTATCCTGCCTATCTCATGGAATTCCTGCAGCATTCAACTACCTCCCCGACGGTGATCCTCAACAATTTTTCAGTCCATGGCCTGACATTTTTTCTCGCCGCAATCCTGAGTGCGCTGTTCAGTAAACGCCTTTTGAAAACTGAAAATGCCCTGAGTGATTCGCTCAAGAATTTCGACCGCCTGGCCATTCTCTACAAACAGATCTTCGACAATATTTCCACCGGCATTGTCACTATCGACAGCCAGGGAGTCGTCACCTCTGCCAATGCCGCCGTCGAAAAAATAATCGGCGGAAATAAGGCGCAAACACTCATCGGCAAAAAACTAGCCGAGGTCTTTCCCCGCATTGAGTTGGGCAAGGAAAACTACCGGCTGACCACCGACTTTCAAAAAGACGACGGCAGCACGGTTCGCATAGGCTATGCACACATGGTCATCCAGGAAACCGAGAAAGAGCAGCAGAATGCAGAAACACCGCATAAGATTATTACTCTGCGGGATATCAGCGAGATAGAAAAGCTGGAGCAGCAGGTTCGGCAGACCGAAAAGCTTGCGGCGATAGGCATGATGAGTGCCAGTATTGCCCATGATTTCCGCAATCCCCTGACCGCTATTTCTGGTTCAGCACAGGTTTTGGCAAAAGAATTCTCAGATGAAGGATCAAAGAGTTATGCTAATTTTCAACTCACCAACATCATTCAGAGAGAAGCAAATCGATTGATTTCAACCATTGCCGACTTTTTAAGGTTTTCCCGACCGGAACACTGCCATTGCAATTGGTTTTCACTACGCAGTTGTCTGGATGAAGTCATGCAGGTCTTGCGAGCTGACCCAGCCTGGCCGACTTCGGCGCAGATACTTCTCGATTTCAAAGGAACCATAGATATTTGGGCGGACGAAAAACAGATGTTTACTGTTTTCAGTCATCTCATCCAAAACGGTCTGGCTTTTTGTCCAGTGGGGAAGGAACGCATCGTTATTACAGCCCATGAAGTAAAAACTGCAAACGATCAGGAGGCAATTGAAATTTCTATTGAGGATAACGGGCCAGGGCTTGATGAGAGTAAAAGAGAACAGATTTTTGAACCATTTTTTACGACTCGGGCAGACGGGACCGGCTTGGGCCTGGCGATCGTGAAACAGACTATTGAAGAACATCATGGCATTCTTACCGTACAAAACGGCGCAGGAGGAGGAGCAATATTCACCCTGCAACTGCCACTTCCGCAATAAGCCCATCAAGAGGGCTGAGATGAGTTTTGATTTATTTTTGCGGAGCAGCCTGGAGGAAAGGTCCTTCATCACCAATTCTGAACTGTTCATTGCTCAGATAAATCCTGCCGGTTCCAGCCGGATCAACCGCCAGAATTTTACCGCCTATCCATACTTTCTGGCCGGCTTTCAGATTCTGCAACTGGGGGGAGAGAACGGGATCGATGTCACTTTCGATAACTACCCCAAAGCCGTCTTCCGACACATCCAGAACAATACTCTTTCGACCGTCTTCACTCTGCTGAATGGTGAAAAAATATGCCGGCCATAGAACAGGCATCTGAGTAATCTTTTCGTCGACAACGTCCGCCCTCAGATTTTCCATCGACGCCAACTGTTCCAGAAGTTCATCAGGAGACGGTTTCAGATAGTATGCTGCAGTTGTTGCTGCTGCCGATTTTGTCTCCTTCTGTCCGGTCTTCTGCTGTTTGGTTGGCAATTCCACACGTGCGGGCGCAGCCATCGGCTGAAGTTCTTTTTCCTTTTTGTTATTTTTCTGCAGATACATTCCGCCGCCGATAAAAATGACGAAGGCGATTCCCAGTCCCGCAAGTGCAAATCTTTCTTTATGCTTTTTAAAAATTTCCATCAAAGATGACCTCGTCAAAAGTCAATGGTTCACAGATGGCAAGTCATTTACTCCTGCTCCTTCCAGACCTTTGCCCCTAGGCCGGTAAGTTTATCAACAAGATTTTCATAACCGCGTTCCAGATGATAAATACGGGAAATTTCCGTTCGACCCGAGGCGGCAAGACCGGCGATAACAAGAGAAGAACTCGCTCGAAGATCGGTGGCCATCACCGGGGCACCTTTCATACCACCGATGCCCCTGCCGGTGACCACGGCGAAGTGCCCATCTACTCTTATTTTTGCGCCCATGCGGTGCAGCTCGGCGACGTGCATAAACCGGTTTTCGAAAATGGTTTCGTTAATGACACAGGTATCGGAACTGAGCGTCATAAGCGCCATGAACTGGGCCTGCAAGTCCGTCGGATATCCCGGATAGGGCATTGTTTTGATATCGACGTTACCGATCACCCGCTGCTTATCCCCCATCTCAGGCCAGCCAACGGTAATGGTCGTATCGGTTTCGGTGATTACCAGGCCGACAGCCCGAAGTTTATCAAGAAGCGAAGGTAAATGGGCAGGATTGCAATTGGTTACCGTACCGGTGCCTCCAGTTGCCGCAATGGCGATGAGATAGGTCCCGGTTTCAATTCGATCGGGAATTATCGAACAGTCGGCTGGAGTAAGATTTTTTACTCCATGAATGGTCAGCCTGTCCGTTTCTTTGCCTTCAATTTTTGCGCCCATACCGGTCAGCATATCGATAAGATTGCCGACCTCCGGCTCCCGTGCGGCATTTTTCAGAACAGTTGTTCCTTCGGCCAGGACCGCGGCCATGAGAAGATTCTCAGTACCGGTTACCGAAGGAACATCAAAATAGATGACATTGCCACGCAGCGGACCGTCTATTCTGGCATCGACATAGCCCCCTTCCAGGGTGCAGGTTACACCGAGGCGTTCAAGTCCCATTATATGGAAATTGATAGGCCGGGCCCCTATCGCACAACCACCAGGCAGGGAAACTTTGGCGTTACCAAATCTGGCCATAAGCGGCCCCAGTACCAGCACCGACGCACGCATTGTCTTGACCAAATCGTATGGGGCCTCGGTATGGTTGAGATGGGTGGTATCCAACACCAGGACATCTCCGGTTCTCTCACTTTTTACTCCGAAGTTTTCCATAAGACGGACAAAAGTGCGCGTATCCCGTAAGTTGGGCATATTACGCAGCGTATGTTTGCCGGGAGCGAGCAAGGTGGCAGCCATCAACGGCAAAGCGGCATTTTTTGCGCCGCTTATTTTTACCTCACCATACAGTGGTCTGCCGCCTTCAATAATTAATTTTTCCATTGTTTACAGCAAACTCCTCTCATTGGCCAAGCCTTGCGTGAACGACCCGGTCACGTCCGGCATAATCGACTAGTATTTCAACCTGTTGAAAAGGTATCCGACCGGCACTGTTTTCTAAGAATAATCGCTTTGTCTCGGCCCCCTGACCTGCACCAATCTCGATAAAACACTGGCCACCCGGACAGAGAACTAATGGTAATGCATCGCGAATCTGTTGAATAAGTTCAAGACCTCGTACTCCTCCGTCAAGGGCCATGTGCGGCTCGAAACCGACCACCTCCGGCTGTAGAGTATAGGCCACATCAAAACTGCTGACATAGGGTGGATTAGAGACAATCAGCGAAAATGGTTCTATCGCCGAAAAAGGTGCGAGCAGGTTCCCCTGAACAGGCACCACCAGCGAATCGAGAGTATGCCGATGAGCATTTCTCTTGGTCATCCGCAAAGCTTTATGAGAGAGATCCGAAGCGATAATCCTCTTGCCGGTTTCCCTGGCAAGCACCGTGGCAATGACCCCACTGCCACAGCACAGATCAAGGATGTGGCCTTTTTGTAAATTTTGCGGATCAGTAAGGGCCAAAACCCTATCGAGCAAAAATTCGGTTTCCGGCCTTGGGATAAGGACGTCACTGTTCACCTCAAACAGCAAGGACCAGAATTCCTGTTCACCAACAATATAAGCGAGCGGTTCTCTTTTTTTTCGACGCTCCAGAAGCCGCTGATAGCTCAGGACAATGTCTTGAGCAACTGTACAGCGACCATCAAGAAAGATCGCCGATCTTGTTTTCCCCGTGCAGTATTCTAATAGAAGCCGTGCATCAAGTTCATATTCCGTTACCCCGGCACGCTGTAGTTCTGTCTGTCCCAAATGGAGGATTTCCAGCAGTCGCATCGCACTCACACCATAGAAAGGTTACAGCTGCACCTGAAGAGCAAGCAGGATGAATGAGCGATATCTATTTGACATTTACTGGATATCTTTAAGTTTTTCTGCCTGATCATGGGCAATGAGAGGATAGATAACGTCCTCCAGCTTTCCACCGATTATTGCATCAAGTTTGTAGAGGGTGAGATTGATTCGGTGGTCGGTCATCCGCCCCTGGGGAAAGTTATACGTTCGAATCCGCTCACTGCGATCGCCGCTGCCGATCTGGCTCTTCCTATTCTGAGAAATTTTATCATGGCGTTCCTGTTCCAGCTTGTCAAGCAGACGGGCACGGAGCACGGTCAGGGCCTTGGCCTTATTTTTATGCTGTGATTTTTCATCCTGGCAGATAACCACCATTCCTGTGGGGAGATGGGTTACCCGTACAGCGGAGTCGGTGGTATTGACTGATTGCCCGCCGGGACCGGATGAACGGAAAACATCAAACTTGAGTTCATGCATGTCAATTTTCAAATCAACTTCATCGGCCTCAGGTAATATCGCAACAGTAACTGCCGAGGTATGAATCCGCCCCTGGGTTTCTGTTTCGGGTACTCGTTGCACCCGGTGCACTCCGCTTTCGTATTTGAGTTTGGAATAAACCTGTTCGCCGGTTATCAGGGCGATAATCTCCTTAAATCCCCCGATACCCAGAGGGTTTGAACTCATAACTTCCACCCTCCAGCCCATGTCTTCGGCAAATCGACAGTACATCCGAAAAAGATCGCCGGCAAAAAGAGCAGCTTCATCTCCTCCCGTTCCCGCCCTGATTTCTAAAAAAGTATTTCTTTCATCATTCGGGTCTTTAGGAAGAAGAATGACCTTCATCTCCTGATCAAGCCTTTGCTCTTTGGCGGTCAATTCTTCCAGTTCAGCTTTAGCGAGTTCTTTAAGATCGTGATCTTCATCTTCATCATGGAGTATCTGTCTGTTTTCTTCAATCTCAGCCTGAATTTTGATGTACTCCAGATATTTTTTGTTCAGCTTGGTAAGATTGGCATGTTCCCGAACGACTTTCTGATATTGACTCTGATCTTTCACCAGCTGAGGATCGGATAACCTGCCTTCAAGATGAGAAATTTTATCTTCAAGATCAGCAAATTTTTCAAACATAGCATTCAACCGGAAGAACAGAAAAGAAAAATAAAAAAGTCCACAACCATGTCAAGCATCGTTGTGGACCGTATAGTGGGGCGAGAATTTCTCAAGTGCCGGAAAGTAGGCCGACAAGGGAAAAATTGAAATTAAGATTTACCCTGCTCTACAGCGGCAAAATGTTTGGCATAGCGCTGTTTATACTTCTCGATACGACCGGCTGAATCGATAAGTTTCTGTTTGCCGGTAAAGAACGGATGACAGGCGGAGCAGATCTCAACTTTCATCTCCTCCATAACCGAGCCCATCTCTACTTCATTGCCACAAGCGCACACTGCAGTGATTTTATGATATTCCGGGTGGATACCTTCTTTCATAACTCTTATACCTCCAACTCGCCACGCAGGGGCGATGATCAATTTAGATACTTTTTCCAATATGCTCAAAACACAAGAGAGACATATTACTCAAACTGTGGATTTTTTCAACAATAAACAGATTTTTTACGACACCATTATCCATTCATCGAGTCGAGGAAATCCTCGTTGGTCTTCTGGTGCTTGAGTTTATCGATCAGAAAATCCATGCAGTCAGCGGGATTCATGGAGTTAAGGAGTTTTCTGAGTATCCAGATCCGATTGAGGGTCTCCGGCTTCATCAGCAGATCTTCTTTTCTCGTTCCGGAACGTTTCAGGTCGATGGCCGGGAAAATTCGCTTATCGGCCATCTTCCGATCGAGAACCAGCTCCATATTGCCGGTTCCCTTGAACTCCTCAAAGATTACTTCATCCATGCGGCTGCCTGTCTCGATCAGTGCGGTTGCCAGAATAGTCAGACTGCCACCCTCCTCGATATTTCTTGCCGCACCAAAGAAACGCTTAGGGCGATGCAGCGCATTGGCCTCGACACCACCGGAAAGGATTTTGCCGCTGGCCGGGGTCACGGTGTTATAGGCCCTTGCCAGTCGAGTGATGCTGTCGAGGAGAATAACCACATCTTTTTTATGTTCAACAAGTCTTTTTGCTTTTTCGATGACCATTTCGGCAACCTGAATATGGCGCTGGGGCGGTTCATCAAACGTTGAGCTGACCACCTCAGCGGTTTTAACGCTCCTGGTCATCTCGGTTACCTCTTCCGGCCGTTCATCGATCAGCAGCACTATAAGATAAACCTCCTTGTGGTTGCGGACAATGGAGTTGGCAATTTTCTGCATAAGCACGGTCTTACCGGTCCGGGGGGGAGCAACGATCAAGCCCCGCTGGCCCTTGCCGATAGGGGCAAACAGATCCATGACGCGCATGGAGATGTTGTCGGGCTGCCATTCCAGGCAGAAAGGCACATTGGGATGCAGCGGAGTCAGGTTGCCGAACAGGGTCTTTTGCTTGGCGGCATCCGGGGGATCGAAGTTGACGCTGTCAACCTTTAACAGGGCGAAATATCTCTCCCCTTCTTTGGGTGCCCGAACGAGGCCTTCAACGGTGTCCCCGGTACGAAGGTTTAATCGGCGTATCTGCGACGGCGAGACATAAATATCGTCAGGCCCCGGCAGATAGTTGTAGTCTGGAGCCCGAAGAAAACCGAAACCATCTGGTAGGATTTCGAGGACACCACTCCCCCGCATTTTCCCATCTTTGACCGACTGAGCTTTTAAAATCGCAAAGATCAGTTCCTGTTTCCGCAATGAACTGTATCCCTCGACTTTTAAAGAACGAGCAAGCTGTACCAGTTCACCGATTTTCATCAGTTTGAGTTCCGCCAGATTCATTAACCTTCTTCTCCTTTGTGGGATTATTGGCAGGATATTAGGGAAATACCACGTGTAACTTGGACCCTATGGACGAGTCGTCCAATATTGCCGGTGTACATATTATTTTCGGGCTGCTCTCTATGCCTTTGGCAAAATACATTACCTGGCAAGAGCAAACAGCAATTGAAAATCATAGCTGGTTATAAAGATATTCTTTTGAGCTTTTTCGTCGCTTAGATTAAAAAGCAGAATGGAAAAATAGCCGGATCTGTGGAGAATTACACTGCTGTATTCGGCAGATCTTCAGGACATTATCATTGGAACGATCTGTTCCAATTTATTTTAGCAGGATCCAAAGAAACGATTAAGCAATGACAGGAATTTGAATTTCAAAAATCATCGATTCTCTTATACGTTCTCAGACCTGTGCTGTCAAGCTTTTTAGTGCCTTATTTTTGAAAGCCAGTCACTCTTTTCAATCCATACTAAGCTTTTGGACATCCAGGCTATTTGTTGCACTGTGCTGATAAAGGTACCAGAATTATCAACTATAAAATCGGCATAATCAAGTTTTTTTTTGATGGGAAGCTGCGCATTCATTATCTGTCTGATTTGCTCAGCCGGCATCTCGTCCCGAGTCATAACCCGCTGGATGCATATTTTTTCAGGAACATAGACAACAATGCAGACATCGAACGTATCCTGCCATCCTGTCTCATAGAGCAAAGGGACTTCAACAATCAGCATACTGCCGCAGGCAGAAGAAGCTTTGCCCCGGGCGACAACCTGACTTCTGACTATTGGATGCAGAATATTTTCAAGTTTTTTCCTTATCGTATCATCGTCGAAAACAGCCTGCCGCAAGAGGCGACGGTCAATCATGCCATCGTCTTGAAAGAATTTTTCGTGGAACACCCGCCGGAACTCGGCATATCCATCGGTGCCCGGAAGCATTTGCTGGCGGCATAATTGATCGGTATCAATAAGTTCCGATGCCAGGCTGGCTGCAAAAATATGACTCACAGTAGATTTGCCGGTACCAAGCCCACCGGTTACCGCAATATTCATGCTTTATTCTCCAGTGCACCGGACCAACCCAGACTTATTAAAATTTCCATGAAATCGGGCCAGAGCGTCGCCTCTTTATCAATAAGAACACCCGTATGCGGATGATAAAAAATCAATCTTGACGCATGCAGCAGCTGACGAGGAAAGAGACGGTTATCTCTGCCGCTTCCATAGACAGTATCGCCGGCTACCGGACAACCGAGATGGGCCATATGGACCCGGATCTGATGGGTTCTGCCCGTTTCGATGGTAACTTTGACCAGACTGAATGCAGTACCGAATTCCTCAATAACCTGCCAGCGACTGGCGGCGTGCTTCCCCCCCGTCTGACGGATCGCCATTTTCTGACGCTGCACCGGATGGCGGCCAATTGGAGCGACGACACGACCGGTTTTTTCTTTAAGAACACCATGCAACAGGGTCAGGTATTCTTTTTGTAATTGCCGATTTTTAAAACTATCAACCAGCAGGCGATGGACATTCTCCGTCTTCGCGATAACCATTATGCCGGAGGTATCCTTGTCGAGCCGGTGGACAATTCCCGGTCGCAGGCTGTCGCCAACATCAGCAATCGACTGGCAATGATGCACTAAACCGTTAACAAGGGTCCCGTGATGATTCCCGCTCCCCGGATGGACGATAAGCCCCGGCGGCTTGGATAGAAGGAGGAGTGTGTCATCCTCATAGAGGATAGGAAAACTGATTTGTTCAGGAAGGACTTCAATCTCAGGTTTACCTTCGACCGCGCCCTGTAAGGTCTGTCTTTCTTTTAGCCGATAGCTGCTTTTGCGCTGTAGGCCGTCAACTAAAATCAATCCTTTTTTTATTGATGAAGCTATCAGGGCTCTCGAGACAAAGGGAAGATGGTGGGCCAGGAACTGATCAAGGCGCATCCCGGTCAGTCCAGTGTCAATCGTCACCTGAAAATGGTGGTTTGACCTGCTGGAACTGTCCAGAGTTGCTTCTTTGGTGTCCATACAATTGCTTCTTAGGCAAGAAGCGATCTCATCGACCGCGCTAAAAAATGGTGCAGAGAGGCTGGATCTGTCAGGAGAAGATTGCCTCGATAGTTTTGCTGACGCTTGCTTCTTCAGTGTCCTGCGCCAGGGAAAGTTCCTTGACTATAAGGTTTTTGGCGGTGTCCAGCATTTTTCTCTCACCATAGCTGAGATCCTTGTCAACACTAAGAAGGAAGAGATCACGCAGGACAATAGCAACCTCATGAACAGAACCTGTCTTGATCTTCTCCATATAATCGCGGTACCGTCGATTCCAGGTCTGGGTACCCAACTCCACAGATCTATCGGCCAGAATATCAAGAACGGTCCGTACTTCATTTTTACCGACAATCGCCCGTAGACCGACATTATCGCTGCTGGCGGTGGGAATCATGATCCTCATGCTATTGTCGAGAATTTCCAGGATATAAAACGATTGATCAATTCCTCCAATCGTCTTTGTTTCAACAGCTTTTATAACGCCAACACCATGGGCCGGATAAACAGCCATATCACCTTCAGTAAACACGGATATCTCCTTTAAACACACAACGCCTTGTACAAGGCTGAAAAAAAACGAACTAGAAAAGCACAAGACACAACGCAGTAATTTGCCATACAAGAGGAAGCGTCGGATGACAAGGGGGCTACCCTTCAATCCGGCATTTTTGATATTTTGCTGCAGCAGGTGTTATTAAACCAATTTGAACATCAATAAGTACACTATAACATGTTTCCCGCCAAATTGCCTTATTTTTTCCTGCTGTCAGGAGAATCAACCGAAGAACTTGGAACTGTTTAAATAAGAGTGAGTACTACTTGAGGCTGTTGAGCAAATTCATCGCTTTGGCCGGGTGGCCTTGCAAAAAAAGATGTATACCGTCGGCCAAACTATCATATCTCGATTGCAAAACCGTTAATTCTTTGTCGGTGATATTGCTTAAAACGTATTTATCCACAGGAAAATCCGGATGAACCAATCCACTACCGGGTCTGCCAATACCTATTTTCAAACGATAGAAATCCGGAGAATCAAGCGACTCGACCAGTGATCTAATACCGTTATGACCACCTGCACCGCCTCCCTTAACGAGCTTAATCCTGCCCGGTGCCATGTCCAGATCATCATGAATAACCAATAGTTGGTCAGGAGCAATTTTATAGAACCGGCAAAACTGACCCACTGCCTTACCGCTTCTATTCATAAACGTTAATGGTTTTATCAAGTGGGCCTTTTCCGCACCTATCGACACAGAAACATACTGGGCCTGCCATTTCTCTTGTGAAAGAGGCGCGTGCCACCTTCTCGCCAGCTCATCTGCAATCATAAACCCTACATTATGACGTGTGGAATGATACTGGTCTCCAGGATTCCCCAACCCGACAATGATAAACTCTTTTTTTTCCATGAATAAGGGAGAAATTTTGATAAACGCTTACGGTTTCGGTTTCTTACGACACCATCAATGCAGAAAGGTCCGGGAAAATATGCATTTCCCCGGACCTTTATCATCCTTCATTGTCCATGCCAGGGGCTGAATTACCAGGTTGGCAGGTTCTGCTCTTGGTCAGGTGGCAACCGGTGTGGTTTATTCTTTGTCGTTTACTACCTTTTTTTCCGTCGATTCTTCGGTCTTCTCACCGGGTTTTATAATCGAAACAATAACGATCCCTGGGTCGCTGATCATTTTAACATTTTCCGGAATATTAAGCGAGCCACAGGTAAATTGATCGCCTATCGCCAGGGGGGCGATATTGATGACACATTCATCCGGAATATCAAGAGGCTTTCCTTTCAGCACAACATGATTGCAGCCGACGATCATTTGCCCGCCAAGATCAACACCCTTGGCCTTGCCTTTCAGGGTCACCGGCACGGTAAACGCTCGGTCTTTCTGGATATCAATCTCACAGAAGTCGACATGAATAAGCGTATCACGAACCGGGTCTGTCTGGACTTCTCCGACCATCACTGTTTTTGCCGAGGACCCCTCGACATTCAGGGTAACCACGGTATTTTTCCGGTAGAATTCGAGTAGCTGAGCCATCAGTGTCTTCGTGTCAAGCTGGAGTCTCTGCGCCTCAGCACCACCACCGTATACCACGGCAGGAGTCATTCCCTTCATACGCAGCTGCCGCATGGGCCCCTTACCTGAAGTATTTCTAACAGAAGCGGATATTTCGACCTGAAACATTTTTCCTCCTTTGCTAAACAGTCGCGACTACAATTTGATAGCGACTGAGCAGAATATGATAAAATTTTGACTGATTTTCAAATAATATTAGGTATAAATGCCTGCTACACAAAAAGCGAACTGACAGAATCTTCATTATGTATTCTGCTTATCGCGTCGGCAAGCAACGATGAGACAGAAAGAACTTTTATCTTATCACAATCCAGTGCATCTCCCCGCAGCGGGATGGAATTGGTAACGACAAGAGATTTTATTTCAGAGGCGCGTAACCGTTCGAGTGCTGGACCGGAGAGAACCGGATGGGAACAACAGGCATGCACTTCCCTGGCACCGTTTTCCAGCAGGGTCTTGGCACCCGCACAAAGAGTACCGGCTGTATCGACCATGTCATCCATCAGAATAGCCGTTTTTCCCTTAACATCACCGATAACATGCATAGCTTCACATTCATTCGGTTTGTCACGACGCTTATCGATAATAGCCAATCCGGAGTTCAGCCTCTTGGCAAAAGCACGGGTGCGCTCAACGCCGCCTGCGTCAGGGGAAACCATAATAACGTTACCGTCAAAAGTTTCCTCGATATACTTCAAAACGACGGGTGCGGCATAGAGATGATCTACTGGAATATTAAAAAAGCCGCCAATCTGCCCGGCGTGAAGATCCATGCACAGCACCCGGCGCACGCCGACTACCATCAACATTTCCGCCACTACTTTCGCGGTGATCGGCACTCGAGGCGCGTTTTTTCTATCTTGCCTGGCGTACCCGTAATACGGCAGTACGGCAGTAATCCTTCGGGCGGAAGCTCTTCGCAGTGCATCTACCATAATCACCAGTTCCATCAGATTGTCATTGACTGGCGTGCAGGTCGGTTGGACGACAAAGACATCGGTTCCCCGAACATTTTCTTTTATTTCAACAAAGATTTCCCCATCACTGAATTTTCTAACTTCTGCTTTACTCAGGGGCATTTTCAGATGGGCGGCAATCTCCGCGGCCATCGTCTTGTGGGCGTTGCCTGAAAAAATTTTTAAGTCTCGCATCGCTTTTTGATGAACTCTCATAGCCTGTAAACGTATTAGTGATGGCTGGGGCGGAAGGATTCGAACCTACGGATGCCGGGATCAAAACCCGGTGCCTTACCGCTTGGCGACGCCCCAGTACACGCTTTAGATAAGAAAACCTTCTCTCCGTATTCCTGACGGAATGCACCAACAATACGTTGTAACTCTGAACCGAACGGTTTTTCAGTATCTGGAAAAACTCCAAAAACAGTCGGCCCGCTCCCGGACATCAAAACCTGTGATGCACCAACTGCCAGCAGCGATCTCTTCATTTTCTCTATTTGCGGATATTGAGCACTGGTGACCTGTTCCAGGTCATTATGCATCTCCTGAAGAGAAAGAGAAACTGCCTTGCACTTTTGAAAGCATGACAATTTAGAGGTTTTCGACATGCTTGTCAATGTTAAATTTTGAAAGACCCACGCGGTAGACACAAAAAAATCCGGATTTACCACCACAAAAGAGCAATTACTAAGAGAATCGACCGGGCACATTATATCACCGATACCGGTGGCAAAAACGGCAGCGTGGTCAACGACAAAAAAAGGCACATCGGCCCCAAGAGGTCGCGCCATGGCGATCAGTTGTTTTTCGGAAAACTCTTCGCCGAATAAATTGTTCAGTCCCCGCAGCACTGCCCCTGCATCGCTGCTGCCGCCGCCTAGGCCAGCCGCAACCGGAATGTTTTTCTGCAGCTTTATCTGAACACCATACCCCTTGCTTTTTCTGCTCGCCTGCAAAAAGGCCATAGCCGCACGCACCGCAAGATTGGTCGCATCGGTTGGAATCGATGCATCGTCGGAGTAAAATTCAACATTATCGCCTGAATGCACTTCCAACTCGATCTGGTCAAAAAGATCAATCTTCTGCATCCAGGTTTCCAGATCATGATACCCGTCGGCACGTCTGCCCAGAACCCGCAGCAAGAGGTTTATTTTTGCCGGCGCCTGGACAGATATCCGCCGATTGGACTGGATCATTTCCCCGGCTCGTCTTAAAAAATTGTTACTTCTTTACCGCTTTAACAAAGCGGATCTTAATATCGTAAAGAATGTTCTTTAACAATTCTTCTTCATCTTTTTCCAGGTTGCCTTTGGTCTTGGTCTGAATCAAAGCCAGGGTATCGATCGCATGTTTGGCCAGATCGAGGTCGACGATTCGTTTTCCGGTGGCCGGATCGGCAATTTCACCCAGATGATACAGCGCAGAGGTATTCAACGACAAGATAAAAGCAGGAAACGTCACCTCCGGCATAACGCATCGCCCCTGTTTATCGGGTACTTTCCCTTCGGCGCAGCCACAGTCATCAGCTTTTTTACTTACATTCTCAACCATAGACAATCTCCTCTCCCCTATTTCTCAATGTTACACACTTGTCAGGTCCAGCACCTGCGCCTTGGTAATGTCTTTTAAGTTCTCGACCCTGTCAAGTAATTCTTTTGAAACCAGTTCATTGGTACTAAGCAGAATAATATTTTGATTACTTGCTTCCTCGCGGCCCACGGTCATCCGGGAGATATTAACGCCGGACTGGCCAAGGGTGGTCCCCAGTGCGCCGATAACGCCGGGGACGTCGTTGTTGAATACCAGCAGCATCGGCCCGGACGGCAGGGCCTCGAGGCGAAAATCGTTCAACCGGACCAGACGGGGCTCATTGCGACCGAAAACAGTACCAACCAGTGTATTTTCGCTTTCGCTGGTTGTCACCTTTATCGCCAGGGTATTGACAAAATCGTCGGCTTTTTCGCTTCTCGACTCAATAATGCGAATCCCTCGTTCTTTGGCGATAATCGGGGCATTAACGAAGTTCACCGCATCTTTCAGGATCGGGGTGAACAGTCCTTTTAAAAAAGCCACGGTTATCGGGCTGGTGTTCAGTTCAGCCAATTCGCCGCTGTATTCAATGTTTACTTCAGCCACCCCGCCTTTAGCTATCTGCATATGCATGCAGCCGAGCATTTCTCCAAGCTTCAAATACGGCCCTACCTGGGCGAGAACATCGTCGCTGACCGACGGCACATTGACGGCGTTGGTCACCGAGCCTTTGAGAAGATAATCGGCCACCTGTTCGGCAATGATCAGCGCCACACTCTCCTGGGCTTCGTTGGTCGAGGCGCCAAGGTGCGGAGTACAGACAAAATTGTCCAGACCGAGCAGAGGACAATTTTCAAGACTGGTAGGCTCTTTACCGAAAACATCAAGGGCGGCACCAGCGATTTTATGATGAACGAGAGCCTCATAGAGGGCCGCTTCATCGCAAACGCCGCCTCTGGCGCAATCGATAAACATGGCATCATTTTTCATATTGTCGAAAAACGTGGTGGAGACGATATTTTTGGTGTCCGGAGTCAACGGAACGTGCACGGAAATATAGTCTGATCTTTTGGCCAGATCTTCCAGGCTGACAAGTTCGACGCCAATTTTTTCGGCCATTTCCTTGGGCATATGCGGATCGTAGGCGATGGTCTTCATTTTCAGTCCCTGCGCCCTGCTGGCGGCAATCCCGCCAATCCTGCCAATCCCAATAACACCGAAGGTCTTGCCGGTAACCTCCCGGCCCATGAACTTCTTTTTCTCCCACTTGCCCTGCTTCATCGACATACAGGCCTGGGGGATATTGCGCGACAGCGCCATCATCATCGAAATCGCATGTTCCGCGGCGGTCGTGGCGTTGCCGTCCGGAGCGTTCATAACCACAATGCCTTTCTGGCTGGCCGCTGGGATATCGACATTATCGAGGCCGATACCGGCACGGCCGACAACTTTCAGTTTATGGGCCATCTCCAAGATATCCACGGTAACTTTGGTGGCGCTGCGAATAACCAGGCCATCGTAGTCACCGATTATTTTCTTCAGTTCTTCCGGGGCAAGCCCAGTATTGACATCGACCTCAAGGCCTGCCTTGCGCAGGACATCCACGCCAACCTGGGACAGGTTGTCACTGATCAGTACTTTCATTCTCTTTATTTCCTCTATAAGAACCCGTCTCGACTTTTCCCACCCACTGGCGAAAAAAGCACCGTTATTGATCTGACGCAATAAGGATAAGCGATTGCTGATTTGAAACCGATAAAACGATAGGTAACAGTGTTTCGGCAATGAACGGAAAACTATACCGAGTTACCCTGACAAGGACAACAAAAAAACTGGGGAAATTGTTGTTCCTAAAATTGGCAAAATATGGCTGTTTTAAAACAGAACATGGCCTGCGTATCCGTAATAATGTTGAACAATGAACTGGAAAAAGATATATAGCAACAATATGCTCTTGTTGATGGGATCCACACCCCCCCACCAGAACACTTCAGCTGAAACCACTTGATACTACTCTTGGCAGCAAAACATGCTGCCTGAAGGATTTTATTTATGACCGAAACACGATTACGTTTTCCGCCCAGCCCCACCGGTTATCTGCATATCGGCGGAGCTAGAACCGCACTCTATAACTGGCTCTATGCTCGACAAACCGGGGGTAAGCTCATTCTTCGTATTGAAGACACCGACACCGGTCGGTCAAGCCAGGAATCCATTCAGGGAATCATTGATGGTCTTGAATGGCTGGGAATCGATTATGATGAAGGGCCCTATTTCCAGACAGATTTTGAGAGCGAGCACATTGCTGCTGCCAAAAAGTTGCTGGCTAAGGGCGCCGCCTATAAATGTTTTTGCACCAAAGAAGAGCTCGATGCCAAACGCGAAGCCGCGCTGGCCGAAAAAAAACCACTGGGGTATGACCGCTCCTGCCGCAATCTTTCAGTTGACGAAACCGCTGCAAAAGAAGCTGCCGGACTCCCTTTTGTCATCCGCTTCAAAGTCCCCGATCGAACAGGCGTTCTCGGCTATGACGACAAGGTGCTTGGCCGGATTGAAGCAAACTACTCGGAGGTCGATGATTTTGTCATCGTCCGCTCTAACGGCAAACCCCTCTACCTGCTGTGCAATGTCGTCGATGATATCCGCGACCGGATAAGCCATATTATCCGTGGCCAGGATCATATGACCAACACCCTCAAACAGCTCCTTCTCTATGAGGCGCTGGAGGCACCATTGCCGGTTTTTGGTCATATGCCGCTGACTCTCGATACCAAAAAGGCCAAAATATCCAAACGCAGTCATGGTGAAATAGTCGCCGTGCAATTCTACCGGGACAATGGCTTTATTCCCTGGGCCTTTAATAATTTTCTGGCCCTTCTCGGCTGGTCTGCCGGCAACGACCAGGAGTTTTACACAAAAGAAGAACTGATCAAAGAATTTTCCCTCGAACGGATCAATAAATCGAGTGCTATTTTCAACTACCAGAAAAACGACCCGAAGTTTTTTACCGACCCGAAAGCCATTTTCATCAATGAACATTATCTGCGGACGATGGATATCAGCGAAATCGGTAAAATGGTCAAAAAGGAGCTTGAAGCAGCGGGTCTTTGGCGTGATGCCTATGATGCAGAGCTAAAAGACTGGTACCTGCGGACCCTTGACCTTATTCGTGATCGTTTCCATACTCTTAAAGATTTCACGACTCTGGGAAGGGCATATTTTGCTGATGATTTTGTTGTCGATGCGAAACCCCTTGCCAAAAATGTGCTAAAATACGAAGAGTTGCAACAATGGCTGCCCCAACTGGCCGACCGATATGAACAACTGGCCGACTTTACGCTGGGAGAGACGGAAAGGGTGGCAAGAGAGCTGGCCGAGGAGCTGGCCATTAAACCGGGCGTCATCATCAATGCGATGCGTACCGTGGTTACCGGTCAACTCGCCGGCCCATCGATGTTTGATATTGTAGTGACTATTGGCCAGGAAAAAATCGTCCGCAGACTCCGTGATGTCGGCAAACTTTTCAGCCAAAAATAAATATTCTACCCACAATTCATTCGTTATGGAAATACAAGAAGATTCAGAAAAAAAGCCCTTGGATTTTATCCGCCAGATCATCGCTGACGACCTGCACACCGGCAAACACCAAAAGGTCGTGACCAGGTTTCCGCCCGAGCCGAATGGTTTTCTGCATATAGGTCATGCCAAATCAATTTGTCTGAATTTTGGCGTCGCCGAGGAATATGCGGGGTATTGCAACATGCGCTTTGATGACACCAACCCCTCCAAAGAGGATGTCGCCTACGTGCAGTCCATTCAAAAAGATGTCCAATGGCTGGGCTTTACCTGGAATGACAAGGAGCTCTACGCCTCGGATTATTTCTCCAAGCTCTATGACTTTGCGGTGGAACTGATCACGCTCGGCAAAGCCTACGTCTGTCAGCTTCTGCCCGATGAAATACGCGAATATCGCGGCACCCTGACCGAACCCGGCCGGGAGAGCCCATATCGCAACAGATCAATTGCCGAAAACCTTGATCTTTTCACCAGGATGAAAGAGGGCGAGTTCAGTGAAGGAACCCACGTACTCCGGGCAAAAATCGATATGGCTTCCCCCAATGTCAACATGCGCGACCCGGTAATCTACCGCGTCCTCAAGGCGCACCACCACCGCACCGGCGATACCTGGAAGATTTACCCGATGTACGATTACACCCATTGCCTCTCCGATATGCTGGAAGGCATCACCCATTCCCTCTGCACCCTGGAATTCCAGGATCATCGCCCCCTCTACGACTGGGTTCTGGATACCCTCAAAACGCCATGTCATCCACGGCAGATCGAGTTTGCCCGGCTCAATCTGACCTACACGGTGATGAGCAAGCGCAAGCTGCTGAAGATGGTCGAAGGTGGCTATGTCGACGGCTGGGACGATCCGCGGATGCTGACAATCTCAGGCTTGCGCCGGCGAGGCTATACCCCCGCCTCGATCCGTAATTTCTGCCGGACCATCGGTATCGGCAAGAGCGAAAGCCGCATTGATATGGGCGTGTTGGAAAACGAGATCCGGGCTGACCTCAACGTTACTGCACCACGCCGCATGTGCGTGCTGGATCCGATAAAGGTAGTCATCGACAACTACCCCGAGGATCTGGTTGAAGAGATGACCGCCATAAACCATCCCCAGGACCCATCGATGGGCGACCGTACCCTCCCCTTCGCTAGAGAGCTGTATATTGAACGTGAAGATTTTATGGAAAACCCATCGAAAAAATACCACCGCCTAGGACCGGGCCGAGAAGTGCGTCTGCGCTACGGCTATCTTATCCGGTATGCCTCGCATAAGAAAGACGAAGCAACCGGGGCAACCACCGAAATTCACTGTACCTATGATCCTGAGACCAAAGGAGGCTCGGCCCCCGACGGCAGAAAGGTCAAGGGCACCATTCACTGGGTATCCGCCGCACAAGGGCTGCCGGTAACGGTTCGCCTCTATGACAGGCTCTTTAAGGTGGAAGATCCCGAAGCCGACAAGGATATTGATTTTCTGGATCAGCTTAACCCGGGCTCGAAAGTAGTGCTCCCGAGCGCTATCGCTGAGCCGAGCCTGGCTGACCTGCAACCGGGACAGACAGTGCAGTTTGAGCGACAGGGATATTTCAGTGCCGACCCGGTGGAATCGACAGCCGGTAAACCGATACTGAATCGGACGGTAACCTTGCGAGACTCCTGGGAGTCAAAGAAATAAGGCAGATAATGGCACTTATCAATTTAAGGCGGATGGTCAAACATCAGTCAGGAGTTATCAAATCGGTCAAGGTTGGCGGCGAACTGGGCCGTCGAATCAGAGAAATGGGCCTGGTTCCTGGGACGGAAATCACCATCCAGGGTCGGGCCCCGCTTAATGATCCGGTGGCTCTACGGGTCATGGGTGGCACTCTTACTCTGCGCAATAATGAAGCCGATTATATTATGGTGGAAACAGAATCCGCAGACAGACCAGCCACCTCTTAGCTGCACCTAAAAATATTGTCCTCCCTTGAAAAACATGTTGACCACGGTTATTGTTTGGTGTACCTAAAGGTGACACGAATGGTGACAATTACTGGAGAAAACAATGGTTGGCAGAAGACGGAAAAATGGTGGTTGCTGCTTCACCGACAAAATAAGGAACTGCTTTAGCCGACAGCGATGTGGCGATTCGGTGGCACCACTGTCGCACCGGGCGCGAACTGGTCGCATCAAGGTATGTAAAGTAACCGGTGACAGAAAAATTTGTGCCCGCATGGCGGCGATGGGACTGTATCCTGGCGTTGAAGCCGATGTAATATGTTCCGATACGGGAAGCCAATGTCTGTTGAAAATCAACGGCGGGACGATCAGCCTTGGCCCGGAAGTATCCAATAACATTTTCGTTACCAGCCTGTAACAACACTCGCTCCAACCGATGTCCGGCATTCAAGCAGCCCGGACTTTTTTTTGCCCGGTGAGTTAGGACCAACTAACAGAGGCTGCAACAACGAAGAAAATGAAGAGTTTTTACGACACCATCATGATTGAAACAATTATTATCTGGGTAATCATCGCCATCTGCGCATTTTACACAGCTCGAAGATTCTATCGTCAATGGCTGGTTGCCTCCAACAAGGACGACAACATTTCCTGCGGTCAAAGCTGTACATGCTGTGCTGATTCCTCCTGCAGCAGTCGAAAACCCAAACAAATCAGATAATCAGCCAATGCACTTATTAATGGCCCTTGCGGGCAATCCCAACGCCGGAAAGACCACCCTCTTCAATCAGCTGACCGGGGCCAGGCAGCATGTCGGCAACTATCCCGGTATTACCGTCGACCATAAAGAAGGAACCTTTTCCCACCAGAACCGCAAGATCACCCTGACTGATCTTCCCGGAACCTATTCGATGACCGCTTATTCAGCCGAAGAACTGGTCACCCGCGATTACCTGGTCAATGAACGGCCGCAGGTCGTGATCAATATTGTCGATGCCTCCAACCTCGAACGCAACCTGTACCTGAGCTGCCAGCTTCTCGAACTGGGCGTCCCTCTGGTAATCGCCTTGAATATGATGGATGTGGCCAAAGACCGCGGCATTGAAATAAAACCGGAAGTTCTTGAAAGACTGCTGCAGGTTCCGGTTATCCCCATCATCGCCCGCTCAGGCTTTGGCAAGAAAGAGCTTCTCGACGCCTGTCTGCGAATAGCGACCGAAAAAAGCCCCTGGCACCCCCGGGATATTTCCTATGGCGAAGATCTCGACACCACCCTGACCGAACTGGTGGCGAAAATTACCGAGACCGCACTGCTCGCAGACAGCTACCCGGCTCGATACACCGCCATCAAGTATCTGGAAAACGATGATCAGATTGTCGCCAAGGGACGAAAAAGCGATCCTGCCATCGCTCGAGTCTTAGAAGAAATCGTCGCGAAGACCTCGGCCCATACCCAGAAAACCCTGGATGTCTTTCCCGAGGCTTTAATCGCCGATCATCGCTACGGTTATATAAAATCGATTCTGCGCCAGGGTGTGGTCACCCACACCTTTGATACCGATCGCCTCTACACCTCGGACAAAATCGATAAAGTACTCACCAATCGACTGGTCGGCCCGATCATTATGCTGCTGATCCTCTTTGGGGTCTATCAGTTTACCTTCAGCTGGAGTGATCTTCCCGTCAGCTGGCTGGAAAATGTCTTCAGCTGGCTGGGAAATCAAGTTGAGAACATTCTCCCAGATGGGCTACTTAAGTCGATGATCATCTCCGGAGTGATCGACGGGGTTGGTGGCGTTCTCGGCTTCGTGCCGCTGATTATGTTCATGTTTTTCAGTATCGCCATCCTGGAAGATTCCGGCTATCTCGCCCGGATCGCCTTTATGATGGACAGGATATTTCGAATATTCGGCCTGCATGGCTCCTCAGTTATGCCGTTTATCGTCTCCGGTGGCATTGCCGGAGGCTGCGCGGTACCCGGAGTGATGGCGACCCGTACCCTCCGCTCACCCAAAGAGCGGATGGCGACGCTGCTGACCGTTCCTTTTATGAACTGCGGGGCCAAGCTGCCGGTTTTGGCCTTATTGATCGGTGCTTTTTTCAGTGAAAAAAAGGCCATGTACATGTTTTTATTCACCCTGCTGTCCTGGATCGTCGCCCTGGTCGCCGCCAAATTCCTCCGCACAACCGTCCTGCGCGGAGCGCCCACGCCGTTTGTCATGGAATTGCCGCCGTACCGCTTTCCCACACTGCGGGGCCTGTTGATCCATACCTGGGAACGAACCTATCAATATATCAAAAAGGCCGGGACGGTTATTCTGGGAATATCCATTTTACTCTGGGCCTTGATGACCTTTCCCGGATTGCCCGAAGAACAGGCATCGCTCTATGAACAGCAGCGGCAGACGGTTATGCGTGACAGTGACTCACAAGACGCAGCAGAAAAGATCAGTCAGATCAACGGCGCTGAAAGCAAAGCGACCCTGAAAAACTCCATCGCCGGCACCTTTGGCAGTTCGCTGGAACCGGTAACGCGACTGGCCGGCTTTGACTGGCGGACCAACATCGCCCTGATTGGTGGCTTTGCCGCCAAAGAGGTGATTGTCTCAACCCTCGGCACGGCGTATTCAATGGGAGAAGTGGATGCAGAAAAATCAGTATCGCTTGGTCAGCGCCTGAAAAAAGATGACAACTGGAATCGAGTGGTAGCCGTTGCCGCCCTGGTGTTCATCATGTTCTATGCTCCCTGCCTAGTTACCGTGGTGTGTATTGCCAAGGAATCGTCCTGGAAGTGGGCAGCATTTTCGATGGTTTTCAACACCATCTTTGCCTTTACCATGGCGGTGGTGGTCTATCAAGCCGGAATGTTTCTCAATCTCGGCTGATGGTTCAGTAAAAACCCCCATCGCAAAGTCTAGGTTTTTACGATTTTTGACCCGCTATTTTCCTCCAGCCACTGCAGCGCAACGCAGGCCAGCCAGGCAGCGCCAACCGCCAGGACGCTTTCATCAAAGTCAAAAGTGCTGCTATGGGCTGGACCGCTTTCAACGAGCCCCTGGGCGCCGAAGCGAACTAAACAACCATCAACAAGCTGTTGATAAAATGCAAAATCTTCTCCGCCAAGACTCGGCCGGCCCTGCGATAGAATATTTTCTGCTCCGATTACCAACCGGGCGGCACGCAGCGCCACAGCGGTTGCCGACGCCGAGTTGACCACGACCGGCAGACAATCGCCAAAGTGAACCCTTACCTGCACGCCAAACTGCAGGGCCACCCCATCGCAGATACGCTGCATACCGGCAAGGATACGCCGCCGCACCTCCGGGTCATTAGAGCGGATCGTGCCGGCGATACTGGCCTCTTCGGCGATGATATTACTGGCATCTCCGGCCTGAAATCGACCTATAGTCACCACCGCCGACTGGTTCGGATCGGTTTCCCTTGATACCAGGGTCTGCAGAGCGGTGACCAGGTACGCCCCGGCAACAATGGCATCCCGGGCTTCATGCGGACGGGCGGCGTGCCCGCTTTGGCCATCAACCCGGAGCAAAAAAGAGTCGGCGGAGGAACAGATAACTCCCTCGTCAATCGTCATCGTTCCAGTCGGATAGTGAATGTCAATATGGCCGGCAAAGATCGCGTCGATGCCCTGCAGTGCCCCTTCTTTAATTATTCTTTCTGCTCCGTTGCCGTGTTCTTCCGCCGGTTGAAATATCAGTGAGACGCGGCCGGACAATTGCCTGTTATGCAGCAGTGCAGCGGCACCAAGCAGCATCGCCACATGCCCGTCATGGCCGCAGGCGTGCATCACTTCGGGAATTTTTGAGGCGTAGGTCGCTTTTTTCTTATCCTGTATCGGCAAGGCGTCCATATCCGCCCGCAACCCGACATGACCGCCCGACCCCAAATCACCGCCGAGGGTGGCGATCACCCCGGTGCCTCCCCACCCGATGCGATAGTCAATCCCCAGTCGCTTCAATTCTTCCTGAATCAACACCGAAGTCCGGTGTTCCTGATAGCTGAGTTCCGGATGCTGGTGGAGTGTTCGGCGAATACTCCGCATCCACTCAAGCAACTGCTGATCGACCACCGGTACCTTATCTGCGGCCATTATCATTCCCCTACTCGATCCGGATCAAACCGATATCCACCGGCTTTGCGGGACTTACATCATCATACGCAACTTTTTCGTCGACAACCTCAACCTCATCGAGCAACAATGCTTCCGCCACATCATCACGACGGTCACCACGAATTGGCACTTCCATTTTCTTGGCCACGGTGGGCTTAACAGTCAGAGATTGTTCTTGCAGTACTCTGGGCGATCGGCTTGTTTTTACTGATGACTCAATTGGTGGTGAGAACGATCGCACCTCCAGATCGAGTGGCTGCTTGAAGACTGCAATCAGTCCATCCATCGTTTCGAGCAGAGAAACCAGCTCCCAGCCGGCCTTGCCATACTGATTCAACGACAATTCTATTTCCGGTTCATCAAGAAAAGCACTGCCCAGAATACCTTCCTTTTTCAATTCATAATGTACTGTTTTATAGCTCCAGCGCATATTTGATCCTGTATGGCGTAAGCCATCCTCAATTTGATTTTTTTACGTACTATTCCTTCTTACAAACCTGAAAATTCATGATTGGCAGCACCAATCGTATCTCAACAACCGGTTCTATACGCCTCCCTGACTACCTCGGCGATAATCGCCAGGCCTCGACGCACATCGTCATCATCCTGAGAGTAGGTCACTCTAAGACATTCATCTTTATGCTGCCAATTTTCCCGCAGTCCGGGAAAAAAATAGTGCCCGGAGACTACCAGAACGCCGTGCTCTTTGAGTCGCTGATAGAGTTCCAGGCTGGTTATAGGCAAATCTTTAAACCATAACCAGAGGAACATGGCCCCCTCCGGGATATGGATGCGACAGGGAATACCAGCAAATTTGTCCTTCACCACCGCCACGGTCTTGTCCTTTTTCTTGCGATAAAAAGGCTGCATAAGCTCTTTACTTATCACGGTCATCTCGCAGCTGGTCACCAGGCGCTCGGCCAGGACCGCCCCAAAATTATTGGGGGTAAGTGACATGATCGCGTTCATGCCGGTCAACGCCCGGACAATCTCTTTCTGGGCGACGACAATGCCGGTCCTGACCGCAGGTAGACCCAGCTTGGACAGCGACAGGCAGACGATAATGTTTTCGTTCCATATAGGCTTGGCCTCAGTAAAGATCATCCCCGGAAAGGGCAGACCATAGGCGCTGTCGATAATCAGGGGGATATCATGCAGGGTCGCCAGGTCGGCAAGTTTGCCCAACTCCTCATCGGTGATCACATTACCTGTCGGGTTGGTCGGTCTTGAGATGCAGATGGCACCGATAGTCTCATCAATCTGCAGATTGGCAAAATCGATATGATATTTAAAAAAACCTCCATCCAGTAGTTCTATCTTTGGTTTAGTGGCGATAAAAAGATCATCGGTCAACCCAAGATCGGCATAGCCGATATATTCAGGAGCCAGGGGCAGACAGATCTTTTTCTCCCTGACCCCTGGGGTTTCATCCGGCATAACCCCGGCAAAAAGATTAAAAAGCATGAAAAAAGCGGTCTGGCTGCCGTTGGTCAAACAGATATTTTCCGGACTGACCGCCCAGCCCAGTTCTTTTCTTAAAAGAGCCGCCAGACCAGCACAGAAGTTTTTTTCGCCCTGGGGCGGGGCATAGCTGCCGACCAGCTGTTGAAAGCTCTTGCTGTCGCTGCAGATTTCCAGAAGCTGCTGCCGCATGATCTCCTGAAACTCCGGCACCAGGCCGGGATTGCCACCACCCATCATAATCATGTTTTCATTGGCGAGCCTGGCCTGGCCCAGATCATCCATCAGGGAAAGTATGCCCGCCTTGCAGGTCATCTTTTTGCCGAATTTTGTGAAATTCATATGCTTTGTCTATGTTGATTTAATGCGTTTTGCAGCTAGAGCACGCAACAGGCGCACCAGTATAAAGGTGACGATAAGGGCAAAAACAATCCTGCCCCATAAAATTCCACCGAATTTTCCTCCGATTGCAGCCATCAGCAAGGTATCTTCAACCAGGCCATGACAAAGAGCCAACAGGACCATCGAATTAAAAACCTCCTCTCTGGCCATTTTCCCTTTACTGGTCTCTCTGATAATCAGCGCTCCGCCATAACCAATGCCCATAATCATACCGACAACTGTAATCGGGGCAGCCTGCCGGCTCATCCCGAAAAACGGTAAAACCGGGGCCAATATTTTCTCCATTAGCGAAAGGATACCAAGTCCTTTGAAGATTCGCATACAGATGATTATACAAAATATTATCAGAACTATCAGTCCCTGATTTTGCAGCAGCCCCATTCCCCATTGCCAGAGGTCCCCCGATTTAGCAGTGGCCTTGAACAGCAAGGTCGCCTTTTCCTGCCAAATATCAAGGCCCAGGCAAAGTCGGTTAAGCAAAAAGGCATAAACCACCGCACCAACCAGGCGAAGAAGACTGATTGGCACCAGATTCGCTCCAGCCCTCTTGCTGACAGTCAACTCAATCGGCAGGGAGTGGGCAATAAGCATCGCCGAACAAAGCACCGTTACCTGGGCGCTGGTCAAAGCAAGTTCAGGTGCCAGAGCGGCAAAGACAGCAATACCGCCATAAAGATTGGTGAGCATCGCCGTGGCCCAGACCAGGCCGACCGAACCGGGCAGGCCGATAAGACTCATCACTGGTTCCAGGACCACACTGAGATAGCCGATCAAACCAAATTCCTGCAATATTTTGGTTAAGATGGCAACCGGAATAGTAATCCGGATCAATTCCCAGCTGGTCAACCAGGTTTCCCGGACAAGCGACACAACCATTCCTTGTAACCTGTTGTTCTCTTTGTAAGTATCGTTAGACATTAAAAGATGTCAGTTATTTTGCAGGATCACTCAGGCGGGTGTTTTTGATCCGGGTGGACTGTAACCCTGCTTTTTGGGGGAATAGAGCTGACAGATAATACCGGAATTTTGGAATACCACTCCGGCAGGATTGGTTCGACTCTTGAATGCCATAGCTCGACAGCCATATGGCCTTCCCGGGTCATGAGTGATAAAATAATGCACGCATTGCGAACAATGAGGAATCTTTTCTGCCATCGCCCTTTCCTGTCAGACAGTCATTTGGTTTTTGGGAAAATCGAAAAACAGTATTTTCCCGGCACCGGCTGCAGGGGTAAACCCGTCTACACCGGAGTATTCCACAGCAACAATTCCACAGGTCGGGACATTACCGAGAGACATGCCGGTCAGATGCTCGGCAAGATCAGTTATGGTATTATTATGTCCGACGAGAAATAAGGTATTAATTTTACGAAATAATTCTTCAATAAGCTGCAGGTGATAGGAAAGTGATCCGAGATAGAGATCAGGGTAGTAACAGATATCATTTTTGTTAAAACTAATCCCTCTGGCTATACATTTGGCAGTTTTTTTTGCTCTTCTGGCCGGACTGGCAGCAATCAAACCGGGTTCGATCCCTAATCTGACAAGACGGGTAGCCATTTCCACACAATCCTCTTTGCCACGCTTATTGAGAGGCCTGGAAAAATCGTCCAACTCTAGATCAGACCAGCTTGATTTAGCGTGACGAATAAGATAGAGTCGCTGCACAATTCGGTTCCTCTCTGTAAATTTCCTGCCGGGGCTCTTTCTGCCTATCCTACAAGATACGTTCCGGTTCCTGCGGCAATAAGCAGGTCCTGATCATTGCATAACTCAGTACGGATCACCGCCACCTTGTTGCCTTTACGTAAAACTGACCCGGATGCCGTAAAAAAAGTCCCTTCGCCGATTCGCAGATAATCAACTCGCAGATCGATGGTCCCGACTCTTGCGAGGCGCTTCTGCACCTCTTCCGGCTGTCTATAATCGAGGGATTTAAGTAATTCGGCAAAAGCTATAAGGCCACCCGTCAGATCAAGTATTGACGAAATAACGCCTCCATGCAGAATTCGTCGCATAAAATTGCCAATCAACTCTTCACGCATGTCAATTCTTACTTTTATATCATCCGCAGTCAGGCTGACTATACGAACACCAAGCAAACGATGAAATGGCATTTTATTGTCATAGACGTCCCGTAACAGGTTGAGTTTTTCCTGCAGCGTCAGTTTGTCTTCCATAATTCTCTTTGCATGGGTTGAAAATGTGGTTCAAAAAATGCGGCTTGGAAACTATCATTTGTAGAAGGTAAATGCGAGTGAAAACATCGCATCACTGATGAGCAGCCTACAGCGGGAATAAACTGATTCTTATTCTTATTTCATATCTTCCTTGCTGACAAAATGACATTAAATGTATAAAATGATTAGTTAGTAAGAGCATTCATTTTATCAAGAAACACCACCCGCTGCAGCAACATTTTCTTTTCATTAAAAAAACAAGCATGGTACTTTATGCCGTTACATTATATTTTCACAGCATTGTTGATATTTGGCACAATCACTGCTGCCTGCGCAGAAGATCCACAAACAGCTCCCGAGGGCGTTTATCCCGGTCTGGAATATGCCCTGTCGCTTTCCCAATCCTCGGCCAACCTTGACCCGGAACAGTTGACCGGCCTGATCCACTTTGTCGGTTCCATACCTGACGATTCCGGCAGAATCCTTAAAGAGCGAGCTGGAGCCTCCGGTGCATTCTACGGATTTTCAATCGAAAGCAATTTTAATCACATGCTCGACTATGTTTATAACCCGGATATTCCCCTCTATGTGACCATGCCCTCGTCTTTGCGGCAGCATGAATGGCTGACCCCGGATGTAATCGACCGCCTCAAACAGCTGCCACGCCAGGTGAAATCTGCCGACGATATCCGGCTTCTTCGTGGTCGGGATCGTGAAATCATCAGCCCGGACACTAATACAGGCGGCTACTACATGTACGAACAAGACCGAATTGTGACGGTTTTGCCCGGTCCTACCGGGCCGGTACTTATCTCCGCATCAAGCCAGAACCATTCATCCGAAGTCGGCAAGAAAGGGTGCATCGTCGGCGATGACAAAGACTGGAACTATCTGTATTCTCAAGAGACCGGACTGAACACCTTCGGACTGGGATGGGTCGAATCATACATGTACTCAGCCCATTCGGTTATTGTGTATGTCGCTGATTCTTCCAAAAATACTATCCACGTAGGCTCATTCAAGTGGTTGAATGGCGGATGGGCTAAAATGAACATGGTCAACTCGAACCATATCCTGCAGGGCATGAAACGCTTTGCTTCGGACTTCAAGACAGTGCTGGAGGCCCCCGGCTTGCCTGATCCGCTGGCACTGAAAAACACCTATCAGCAGCTGCAACAAAGCAGTTTGCAGGGCCTGCGTCAGATGGTTACCCCCTATTTCCAGGCCTTGATACGTTCAGGATCTGCAGAACTGCAAGTCAATCCATTCAAGACTCTTCTCTCTTCAGGATCATATTTGCAGCAGATGAGCCATGATGATCTGGTCCAGGTGATGCTGCTTGAGTATGTTAAATCCTGGATTGGCAAGAAACCGCTGATTCGCCTGGCATCCGTGCAGTAATGATCGCCAAAATATCTGCACCATTTCATTTTGTTGTCATTATTTTTTCATTGTAGTAATCCGGATAGAGCTTTTGGGTGCACTCGGGACAAATTCCGTGGGAAAACCGCGCATGCGAATGTTCTGTTATATACTGTTCTAACTGCTCCCATTGTTGTTCTTGATTGGTAGAAATCGAATGGCCCAGTCAGTTCCATCGCAACAGTCGCCTAAAAAGCGACCGCCCGCCAAAAAACGGGCGAAAGCGTCCCCCGCCGGCAAAAGAAAAAAGAACAGCCGAAAGAAAAGACCGCAGAAAACCCTGCTCAGTGATTTGCTATTTATCAGCCTCGAATGTCTTGGCTTGGCTACAATCGGCATGGCCGCCGTTGTCGTGCTGCTTGGTTCTATGGGTAACCGGTTTTCCGGTACCGATTTTGTGCACAGCCTGCTGCCCTTTGCCGGAGGAATCCTGGCTCTTATCGTTCTCGCTTCCATCCTGCTCAGCGGCTGGAAAAGACTCCGCAAGTGGCTGCAGCAGAAATCACCCCGCCTTCCCGCCGCCATTATGCTGGGCGCGACCATCCTGATCTACGGTTTTATACCGCAGGGGTATTTTACCCGGGCGTATGGCTATTATCGCACCCTGGTCGGCGGCAAAGACGAGGCAGGCAGGGTCGTTCTTGCCCATCAGGTCTATGCTGCCTATCGCCGTCTGGATACTGCTTCTCTGGCAAAGATGATCAGCCGGGCTGAACCGTTCAATAAGGCCATCAAGGAAGCGGCGGATGCCTATGATATAGATATCGATCTCCTGCAGGGCTTGGCCGCCGCCGAGTCTTCGTATCTGCCGCGTAAAAGCAGCGATGGCGGGCATGGGCTCTTTCAAATAACCAGCATACCTGCTTTCGTCACAGATGACGTGAACAAACTTTTCCCACCTGCCGGTCGCGACAAAAACGAGCCCCGCTATAATGCCTTTCTGGGTGCGGCAACTCTGCGCTACTATCTCGCCGAAATGAACAAAGACCTCTTTCTCGGTCTGCTGGCCTATAACATTGGCCCGGCCAATGGCGGCCTGCGTTTTATCATGGAGCAGTACGGGGTGACGGATTTTACCACCATCCAGCCATACCTGCTGCAGCTGCCAAGGGATTACCCGATACGGGTCCTTGCCTATGCCCTGGCTTTTCGGATAGATCGTAAGGAAGGGCGGCTGCTCGCCTATGCCGAAGGGAAAAATGCCTTGTCGATCCAGGCACTGGGTATTCCTGGACAATAAAGGGTGCGGCCCTTTAACCAGCCAATATCCTGGCTATCAGGTCAGCGCGATCCTGGTCGGTAATGAATGGTTTCATGCGCACATCAAGAATTTTCGCCTGACGCTGTTGCTTCCTGGCAAAGGCCTGATCCGTCTTGGCCAGAAGATCCTCCAGCGCACAAGGTTTCATCAGGTAATCAAAGGCGCCAAGTTTGATGGCGGCGACAGCGGAATGGACAGTGGCATCGCCCGTCAGCATAATGACCTCGATGAGTGGATATTTTTTCTTAACTGTTTCCAGGATGGTCAGGCCGTCGGGATACGGCATGCCAACATCGAGAATAATGATGTCAACCGCACTGTTTTTTTTCAGCAATGCCAATGCTTCCCTGCCGGTAAATGCACAATCGGCGGTAATACCCCTCTGGCGGAGGCGTTGAGCGATGATTTTGATACAGTCCTTTTCATCATCGACAAGAAGAATGCTCATCGGATCCATATGATTCTCCTGCTGTTCGAGGCAACGTCATTTGTGGGCTCTTTCCAGCCAAGCTGCGTACTGATGCTTTTGCCGGAGAGCCACTCATTACAGTCCAGGTGCGCAAGCATATAGCGTTCTGCTTTGGGTATATTGGCATCCGCGTGTCTTTCAAATATGTCTCTTTCGATGATTGAATGCAAATGGTATCTTGCTCCATTTTGATAATTAAACACTGTTATTTCTCCCCAAGGAGGAGGTATGGAAAATTGGCATCCGACCAGTTGTGTCTTGTGTTCCCAGGGCTGCGGACTTTTGGTCAAGGTTGAAAATAATCAGATCGTCAAAGTAAAGGGTGACACCAGCAACCCAAGGAGCCGTGGTTACCTTTGCCGTAAAGGGGTACATATTGCCAATCACCAGCACCATGATGATCGCCTCACGGTTCCTCTCAAGAAAACGGATCAAGGTTTTATTGAGATCACCTGGCAACAGGCATATGCAGAAATAGGCAAGAAATTACGGAGTATCATCGACACCCATGGCCCCCAATCGTTTGCGTTTATTGGAGCAGGCGGACAGGGATCGCACTTTGAAGCCGCCTTCGCCACTGCTTTATTGCGAGGTATTGGATCGAGGTATCTTTACTCATCATTGGCACAGGAACTCACCGGTTTTTTCTGGTGTGCAGGCCGTATGCTCGGCAGGCAGAACGCCTTTCCAATTGCCGACGACCACCATGCAGATATGCTTCTGGCGATTGGCTGGAACGGCATGGTCACCCACCAAATGCCCAGAGCACCGCTTGTCCTGAAAGAATTTGCCAAAAATCCAGATAAGCTGCTCGCAGTAATCGATCCAAGAAGATCAGAAACAGCACAAATCGCCAATGTGCATATTGCTCTGAAACCGGGATCCGATGCCCTTCTCGCCCGGGCCATGATCGCTATCATCCTCACTGAGGGTTGGCAAGATACGCAATATCTTGCCTTAAACACCACTGGTTTTGAGCAGATCAGGGGCTGGTTTGAAAATTTTGATATCCATCAGGCGTTATCGGTCTGTGAAGTGGACTATCAACAGGTCAGAGATCTCTGCCAAGAACTCAGTCGGCGCAACTGGTGTATGCATACCGACCTGGGCGTTATTATGAACCGGCATAGCACGATGGCCAGCTACCTGTACCTGCTTCTTAGTGCTGTCTGCGGCAGGCTGTGTGTTTCAGGCGGAGGAGTGATCCCGGGCGCGGTCATGCCGCTTGGCAGTCACAGTGACGAGCGCAGCAAAAAAACGTGGCGGACCAAAGAGACGAATTTCCCGGAAATCATGGGGTATTTCCCGCCCAATGTCTTTCCCGAAGAAGTGCTGTCCGATAATCCCGAAAGACTGCGGGCCGTAGTGGTGAGTACCGCCAATCCGCTACGCTCCTATGCAGATACATCGGCCTATGAAAAAGCTTTTGCCAGGCTTGACTTGAAAGTCACGGTCGATATCGCCATGACGGAAACAGCAGAACTCTGTGATTATGTGCTGCCCGCAAGATCAGCCTATGAATCGTATGACGGCTCATTTTTCTCCTGGAATTTCCCGGAAATATTTTTCCAGATGCGACATCCGGTGATCGAATCGAAATCGCAGGCGAAAGAATCGAGCCGGATTCTGGCGGAAATTGCCGATGCCGCCGGGGTTGTCCCCGATCTCCCAGATTACCTCTATCGTGCCGGGAAAAAGGATCGATTAACTTTTACCATGGCGCTTCTGAGCTATATCAAAGCACATCCCAAGACCCGTCGACTTCTACCGCTCATTATGGCCAAGGCGCGGGCAAAAACGACAGACTCGATCAATCTGGATGCGATGTGGGCCCTTTTTCTCTCCTCCCCCACCAAATTCAGAAAAAATGCAGCGAGAGCCGGCTATCCGATGCCATCCGTTGTTAACGCAGCTTTTAATTTACCTCAATGGCCTAAGGTTTGCTCCGGCATGCTGCAATGCAGATCTTTTACGCCCCTGGCAATCCTTACCCCTCAGGTTGCCCACGCCGAGTCATTGTTTGCGGCTGTGCTTAAAAATCCATCTGGAATGTGGATCGGTAAGGCAGAAGAAGACAACATGGCTGAGCTTCGCACCAAGGACGGAAAAATCAATCTCTATATCGCCGAAATGGAACAATGGCTCACCGAGATATCTCCCGAAGCCGAAAAAAGAGCCCTGCGTCCGAATCCAGAGTACCCTTTTATATTAAATGCCGGACGACATATGCCGGAAAACGCCAACAGCATGATGCGCAAGCCGGATTGGAACAAGGGCCGGCGCACATGTACGCTGGCGATCAATCCCCTTGATGCCAAGGGACTGGACATTGTTGACGGGGAAACTGTAAGACTGACCACAGAGGCTGCATCTGGGGAAATTGAACTGGAAGTCTCGGATGAGGTCCGTATTGGCCAGGCTCTTGTGCCGCATGGATTCGGTCTGAAATATGCAGGCTCCGTTCATGGTGTGGCGATCAACAGGTTCACCCGAAACACCCATCGGGATCGCCTGGCGGCTACGCCTTTGCATCGATATGTCCCGTGTCGAATCGACAAAAAAAACAAAGATCCGTCCTGCTGTTTATGACAGTTATCGGCAATGAGTTTGTGAAGAATTGGCGGTTAAAGTCACGGTAATTATCCATAATTACCAAGATTTTTTGGCTATAAAAACATTCAGCTATGAAAATATTTCTATTGACGGTTAGGGATTTTTTTATAATATATCACCCAGAATCAGGTTCCACGCAAGTGGATGAAGAGGGAATCCGGTGCAAATCCGGAATGGGCCCGCCGCTGTAACCGGGGACGAAAGCTGACAAGTAAGCCACTGATAGAAGATATTGGGAAGGCGCAGCGAGTAGGGTGAACCGGAAGTCAGAAGACCTGCCTGATCACCATTGCGACAACTCCGTGGACAAGAGTTATGGCGTAAGAGACGAGGACACAACAGGGCATCCCCGGATCAATTATTATTGGTTCGGGGATTTTTTATTTCCGGCCCCTGCCCGATGCAAAAGGAGAAACAAATGAAAAAATGGAATGTCATGATTGTGGTGTCTATTCTTCTGGTCTGCTTTGTAGCGGCAATAGCCGGAACCTCCGCCCAAGGCAAGGAAAAAGAACAGAAGACAGGTATTCTCCTGGTTGCTTTTGGTTCAAGTAAAGCAAGTGCCCAGGTCTCATTTGACAATATCGACAAGAAGGTCAAAGCTGCCTATCCTGATATTCCGGTAAAGTGGGCATTCTCCTCCCACATCATCAGGAAAAAACTAGCCGGTCAGGGGAAATTCATTGATTCGCCTGAAGTGGCTCTTGCCAAAATGCTCGATGAGGGTTTTACCCACGTCGCCGTCCAATCGCTGCATACTATTGCCGGCGCCGAGTATCATGACCTAGGCAAAGTCGTTGACGGTTTTCAGTCAATGGGCGGTTTTGCCTCGGTTCTCCTCGGCTCCCCGCTGCTTGCCACGCAACAAGACATGGAACGGGTGGTTGACGCTATTCTTGCGACGCTCCCTCAAGAACGCAAAAAAGATGAAGCAATCGTCCTGATGGGACATGGCACCCATCATCCCGCCAATGCCTTTTACGGCGCCCTGGCATTTCAACTGCAAATGAAAGATCCCCATGTCTTCCTGGGTACCGTTGCCGGATATCCCGATCTCGATACCATCCTCACTCTGTTACAGAAAAACAACGTCAAAAAAGCCTACCTGGTCCCATTTATGTCGGTGGCCGGTGAGCATGCCAAAAATGATATGGCCGGTGATGGTGACGATTCCTGGAAGTCGATCATCACCAAGGCAGGCATTGAGTGCATCCCGGTCTTAAAAGGCACGGCTGAATCTGATCAGTTTGTCGATATCTGGGTTGATCACCTGGTTGATATTCTGAACCATTTCAAGGAAAGCCAACCAGGTTTACCAGCCAATCAATGAACAGGTTCCGGCAAGAACAATCGGCCATGAACCGTAGAGAGGAGCGATAAGCATGCACCAGCGAAATTATCTTCCGGTTATCTTTTGTCTGCCGCTGCTTGCAGTTTCAGGCGGAATCGGATTGGCCCAGAGCACCCCTGACGCACCCACGGTGATGGACGAGGTGGTTGTTACCGAAAGCCGGATCGAAGAAAAGAAACGAGAAGTAACCGCGAACCTGAGCATCATTGCCAGAGAGGCAATCGAACAGTCCCCCAGTCAGGACCTGGGAGAGCTTTTGACTGAGTACGGTCTTGGCCATATCCAGAAATATCCCGGTGCTCTCTCCTCCATCGGGATTCGTGGTTTTCGTACCGACACACATGGCAACGACCTGCAGGGCAAGGTCCTTATTCTGCTTGATGGCCGACGGGCGGGCTCAGGGAATGCCGTAAAACTGCAGACGAAAAACATCGAACGGATCGAGATAATAAGGGGACCGGGCGCTGTCCAGTATGGTTCAGCGGGAATAGGCGGCGTTATCAATGTCATTACCAAAACCGGGACTGAGAACGCATTGTTTGTTGAAGGTGGCTATGGCTCTTTTGACAAAGCCGAGGGGAGTATCGGCGGGACATTGGTCTCCGACAGCTTTGATTTTGCCGGAGCAGTAAGCTACCTCACGACAGGAGACTATGAGACCGGCGATGGTGACACCTTTTATAATTCGGCAATCGACGACCAGCTCAGCGCCAGCCTGAACGGCGGCTACTCTTTTTCCGATCATCACCGAATCGGCCTGATCTTTACCGGCTTTAAGGTCGACGGTGCCGGCAACGGCGGATATTTCAATAATGTCGACCTTGACGACTATTCGGACAAGAGCAACTACTCCTTTGATGCAAAATATACCGGCTCAAGCGCTGATGCGAGCAACCAGTGGATGACCCGCTTCTTTTTTGGTCGAGATGAAAATACCTGGATAACGCCAACCGGGTCAAACCCCGATTTCTGGGATACCGACACCCCCTCGGAAAATAGTACCGATCAACTCGGCGCCCAGGCCCAGTACAGCACGACTCTTTTTCAACACACAGTAACAGCCGGGTTTGACTGGGTCGATTACCAGATCGATAATACCTGGTCACCCGAAGGGACCTCGTACACCAACCCTGCTCTCTTCCTGCTGGGCAAAGGTTCCTACTTAAATGATCGCCTTATTGCCAATGCCGGTCTTCGCTATGACTGGTTTGAGGTTGAAGTCAAGGAGCCGGTCGGTCGCACCGAAGACCAGTCAAATCTTACTCCCAAGATAGGTCTGGCCTGGCTGGCAACGGACAAGATCAAACTCCGGGCGCAATATGCCCAGGGTTTTATGATGCCTTCTGCTGATCAACTGGCCATCGACATGGTGAGCTTTGGCCGGCATATAGTCGGAAATCCTGATCTTGATCCGGAAAAGAGCCAGACCTATGAAGCCGGGCTGGATTATACCCGACTCGGTTTTTTGTTTTCACTCACCTATTTCCATACCGACTTTGAGGACAAAATCGTCGCCTCCGACCTTGCCGAAGGCAGCCAGAGCTGGGAGAATGTCGGGGATGCGACGGTAGCCGGTTTTGAAGTTGAATCCAGCTATGATCTTGGCCAGCCATTGGATCTTGCCTGGGAGTTGCGCCCCTATCTCAACGCAACTTTTCTTACCGATTTTGAAGACAACGAAACCGGGGACGACCTGCAATACACCAGTGATACCACTCTTGCAGCAGGACTCGTTATCGGCGACGGCAACGGTACATTCTGCCGTTTCAACCTCGCCTATTATAGCGACCAGAGTGTGCAGGATTTTGAATCCGGTCTCTATCCCACCCCGGATTACCAGCTCGAATCCGTCACTGTCGCCGACCTGACCACGGCCTGGAAGTTCTTGGAGCATGCCCAATACGGCTCTTTTACCGTGCGTGGTGAAATGCAGAATTTGTTTGATACCCAGTACGCCTATGTCAAAGGCTATCCGATGCCGGGGATAAGTGTTTTTGTCGGCCTGCGTTGGGATTATTAGTCTCAGTGACACTCACCGTTAACCGTGTCTCCAATGAGCGAAAAAGGTAGCAACAATTATTCAGATATCTTCAAAAATCGTGACTGGGATTGTTACCATGTAGCCTACAGGGTGACACAAAAGGAAATAATGACCAACATACTCGCAATTAATGGTGCATACAGGCATGGTGGATTGACCGACCAGACCGTAGAGATGCTGCAACAGACAATCGAGGCAGCAGGCGGCAAGGTAGAGGTTGTCCATCTTCGTGAACACCCGATTGAATTCTGTCTTAATTGCCGCGAGTGCACCCAACTGCCGGGAAATACGCCCGGTCGTTGTGTGCTGCAGGATGGAATGCAGGAGTTGATCGACAAGATAGAGTGGGCTGATGGCTATATTCTTGCCTCCCCCACCAACTTCGGATCAGCCACAGCCCTGTTCAAACGCTTTATGGAGCGACTGGTCGTCTATGCCTACTGGTCCTGGGATATGAACGGCCCGCAATACCGCAAAGCGAAGATGCCTAGAAAAAAAGCCATCCTTATTTCTTCCTGTGCGGCACCCGGTATTTTAGGCCGCTATTTTTTTGCCACCCGCAAGCAGCTGGCAATGACCGCCAAGACCATTGGTGCAGAGCCGGTCGGTATCCTCTTTACCGGGCTGATCGGCAAAACCCCGCAGCCCGGAATTTCCGCCCGAATGCACGCCCAAATTGATAAGGTGGCCGGCAGGTTGGTCTGAACCGGACGACCGGTAATCGGCATTAAACATATTAACTATTTGTATTTATATATTAAATACAAACGATAGAATATCGAGATACCCGCTTTCATACCCGCTTTTGTTTTTTAACAACAACTTCTGCGCATTCATACGCGTATTAGAAACAGAGGTACAACAATATTGCAAAAACGAGTTATAATGGGAAGGTTAGACATTCACTCCATTCACACGCAATCTATTTAAACTACGCCTCTGCTATTTCTTTGGCTCCTAAATCCATAGCCATTGTGGTGTCTTCGAGCCGCGCAACGACAATTTAGCCCCAGCGATAGAACGCAATCTCGACTTACTAACAAATAATTTTTGTAATATTCCTTTCTCGTTCAATCAATGATTTTAGGAAAATATCCTGTCTGTTACAGATTCTTTCTATTATGATCTAAGTGGAAAATTTTTCAAGCATTAGCCAACTGCTTCATTGATTGCTGCTGCCCCCCATTGACAGCTTATTCATCACCTTGGCCAACAGTTGACTCTGCGGCGTATCATAATCCTCGCAAAACCTGGAAATTTGTATGGCCCTCAGATGCATAAGATCGGAGAGATCTGACAAACGAAACATACGACGAGCCATCTATCAAATTGGCTATGTACACTGATGAGAAAGGGCGCTGCTGAAATTTATTGTCAAAACATACAACCCCTTTTCCTTTCCGGATAAAAAAAACCGGCTTTCTGTGGAATTGCGGGTTTATATATGAAGCCGGACGAGATGCAGTCCATTGAACACAAACTTCATATCAATGATATTAATATTCTTTTTCTATTTCGTAATACGAAATACCCCCAAACATACCCTCAAAACAAGAACCGTCCAACATCAGCAGACCACATTAAAGTTTTAAATTAGACACAACCCTATCGGAACATTATTTTTTAGAAATCAATCGAGGGTTTGGCAAAGTTGAATGGACAACGGGTAGCAACATCAAAGATTCGTGCTGACAACCTCGAAGATGGTCTGGAATGATCAATAATTTGATATGCTCCTTTTGTGACCGTTTTTTCGGAAATATTCTTGAATATTAGGAAGTGCCAGGATGCTCAATTCCGATCAGAATATTTGGTCCTCTCAAGGTCAAAATACCTTAGGAAATATCCAATATTCCGCCAATTAAAAGGACATCAGGCCCTGTCGAGGGCATATTCAATGAACTGATTGTTAATTTTCAGGTACAGGCAGCAGTATCAAAGTCTCGTCAGAAATTGATGTCAGCACCGGATATCCGGCCTTGACCCAGGCCAAGCCGCCGGTGTCAACCGCCATTGCGTTCGGATACCCGAGGTCGTTGAGGAGTTTCGTTGCCAGAGCGGCTCGTACCCCTGTCTTGCAATAGACATATATTTTTTCCTGCTGATTTGGCACAAGCGACCATATAGCGAATTCCAGCAATCCCCGAGGTGCATTGACAGCCTCGGGTATATGGGCGACTTCATACTCCCTTGGCGTGCGGACATCCAAAATGACAACGTCTTCCTCATCGTCTATTGCCTTTTTGAGCTGTTGGATAGTTATGTGTTTCGTCTCTGCTCGTGCCTGGTCAATCAATTCCTTGGCTTTGGTCTTCATCCACCTTGGTTCACCGGCGGTGGCAGCTACAACTGAAAACAGACTGATACAAAGAGCGACAATGATAGCACATTTTCCGGTCATCTAATTACCCCTCAAAAAAATATCTCTAATATCTGGAAATACCTGGGCACCACCTTCAGGCAACTATTAATAACGAAATATTTTCAATACCCCTTCCATCTACTCAGATGAATTCCTTTATCCAACGTCGTTTTGTTATGGTGGCCTCATCGTCATAGGCCTGTTTCTGTGATCGTTTAAGCTATTTCACCTTCTTCCGAGGAAGATGTTCGTAAGGAATCTGCTTGAGCAAGTGACTCATTATTACCCGCTGACTTTCAGGGAGGATATAGAGTCGAGAATTCCCCAACCTCATCCATCCTCCCTGTAACAGGACTATTTCTTCGCTGCAACCTCTGCAATAGCGTCCTTGCAACGCTTTGAAACATCTTTAGCATTTTTATCTAGACAGTCTAACAGTCGTCCTTCCCCAGCCTTAACTCCTTTACACAAAGTATTCAAATCATCGGCACATTCATTGACCAGGTAGGATAAGGCAGCCACGGCACGTTCCAATTGTGCGGCTGCATCATAGAGAGCATATTCACATTGAGCCGACAATTTGTCTTCACGCGCGTAGAGACAGGCGAGAACTCGACCTTCACCCGGGGTAACATCCTTGCAGTAGGTCTCGAGTTCAGTTTTGCATCCATTCTGCACAGTTTCCGCAATATTCTGTTCAGCGGCACCGGCAAAAAACGCAGACATAAAGGTCATGCCGATTGCGATACTAAAAACGATCAACCTTTTCATCATTTTGTCCTCCTTTTTTGAAAAAGTATGCTCTCATTTCCCTCTACCCAGTTGAGCTTCATTACAGGTCAATAAAAGCGGTTCCATTGCTAAAAAAATAAAACCAACTCATGTTATGATACTGCCCTTCATTTCACCTATATATCACCAATGCCATCACCCGAAAGTTGTAAAAAAGTAATATGGCAGAGAAGGTCTCCGGAAATGGTCGGATTTCCATGTATCCACACTGATATTATACTATTAAAATCGGATACCTATGCCAAAAACAGGACCGCTTATATCAAGGTCTTGCAGAAGGTTATTGTCATCCAAATCGTATTCTAGGTAACGGTAGACCAGCTTGGCGTCACCCCAGCTGAACCGGTAACCGATTCCGGCAAGCGCTTGCCATGTCAGGTCTGAGCTGCCGGCGCCGATATCGGCATAGTACGGGAAATACCAATGCTCATTCAGGTTGATTGCACCTCGCACACCGACGATTCCGTCGACAAGATCATCTGATTCGGAGCTATTCGTCTGTAGTCCCTGCAATACTAAAGTGGTATCGACATCCATCATTGTATAACGTGCTCCTCCTACTACTGCCAATGTGGCCAGGTCGGACTGTACCACGTCATAACCGATCACCCCAGTGAGAACCCATGAGTTAAGATTCAAATCAACCGAAGCGTTAACCTCTCTATCTCCTCGCCCTGCTGTTACCGTTGTTTCCTTATTGTTGCCAAGATCGATGTAAATCGCGTCAGTGACAATTGACCACCTGTTCATGTGGGCTTCAAATCCACCCATGAAGACCATTTCCAGGCTGTCGAGGATGGATGATGCCTCCGATTCGAATGGACCATCTGGCACAGCGCCTCCAGGAATATTCAATGTGCCGCCAATATCCGTATACCATAAGTAAAGAGTTGCCTCGAACTGCCACGTGTCGTCACCTTGGGCAGCAGCACTGTTCACCCAGCAAAAAACCAGCAGTAACGCAGCGCCTGCAACCCACCTTTTTTTCTTCGCCAATTCAATTAAATTCATTTGTTATCTCTCCTCTAATTAAAGATACTTACGTTACAGCTCGTTGCTGTTATTAGATAGAAAAAATCTTCTATTTTTTCACTCCGCATAAAAAATCAGCACACTGGTTGCCAGCGCCCTTTGTTGGGAAATACGAGATCTGAATTCTTGATCTCGAAGCGGCTCCTAACTCGTCTGGCCAAGCAAGCGGTCGAAAGATTGATACCCGTTAAGTTTACAGTTATATACACCCACCGCACACCGCCGCACCGAGCGGCGTGCAACTCCGGCAACGCTCACTGGAGTGAGAGGACGCCCGACTACGGCTTCGGCAGTCGGCACCAGATACTGAGCTCCTGGTATTGAGAGTTGTACTCCGATTTCGGATCCAAAAGTCAGAATCATTCCAAGAATTACAACAAAACCAAAAATTCTGAACATCTTCATTTTCCATCTCCTTGCTTGAAATTGTCTGGTAATTCAGCGGCACCTTTGAGATCCTTCAACTCGACTTTCTCCGCCTTGGTTGAATTCTTGAAACTGAAATCATTTGTTGCCACCTGTTCTCCAGCCTTCCAGTTTCTGATCTGAATTGCATATTGTGGTCCACCGTTCAGGTCTTTAGAGGTTATAACATAGCGGCATGGATACGGATGCGCCCCTTGGGCAATCCAGATCTGCCAATCAACAGCGTCAGTTCGAAAAGCAAGGTAGTCGCATTCAATACCGCCAATCACACCACTGCCGAGGTCCTTGACATCAACCACACCATAGATCAAATCTTCGTAGGGGTTGGATAACAGCAAATCGGCAGCCGGGAGGGGCCTGTTGTATTTGTTCTTCAGTTCGTCGATCAGGTGATCGATCGTGCCAGGTACCTCGAGCTGCGTATAAAGATTGAGGTTCTTGCCCAGGATTGTCAGAATTTTCCCGTCAAAGAACATCTCGATATCGGCAAACCCGCCGGAACGTGTGACATGAATTTTATCAGGCCGATTGAGAATGAGAGAGCCTGAACTCGCCAACGCAAGTTTTTGGTCATCGGCGGTAATAACTTCGAGGATAGCATCGAAGTCAAACGAGATAGACTTCTGTGCTGCCATGTAATCGGACATAGCCTGGAGGATCTTCTTGGCATCTGCCTCATCGGCTCTTACCGCAGCGGAAGCTCCAAGTAAGACTACGAGACATAACGCTACGGCCGACATACAGCGTACAAACATCTTTGCTGAATTTAGATTTGCCTTCTGCATCTGACTTTTGCTCCTTTAACTATTGAACATTACTGAAATATTATGATAATAATCCTTCAGTTTCCTCTTTTCGACAGTATCAACTGACGTTCCTTTGACGATGAAGACACATTACTTTTCACTGTTGTTTACGGTGTCGCTTGCCCCGTCTCAAGACGAAAGGCCGCGATTGCATGGCGGTTGGTTGGGAACAGTCGATTTTTACCTATCAGTTCCAGCAGATGATAACGGGACAACAATGCACCGGTTGATTGATTGACACGGCTCACGGCAACGGTCACGCCACGTTTGACCAGCCACGTCAGAACCTGATGCAGTACTTCCTCGCCGGTTGTGTCTATATCAACCATCGCTTCCGCATCCAGCACAAACCATTTGACGGGGGTGGCCGCTTGCGTGATCAGTTTCTCTACCTCTTCTTCAAAAAGGGAAGCGTTGGCAAAATAGAGCGGGGCGCCAAAGCGATAAATGATGATCCCGGAAGTATCCGGGGCATGGCCGGCTTCCTCAGGCACAAAATGACTACCGTCCGGTGCTTCCCGCAGGATCCAGGTTCCGGGCCGCGACGCCCGCCGGAGCAGATCGATGGTGGCAAACAGAAAGGCAATAATGACTGCCTGTAATGGCCCAAATACCAGGACACTGAGCAGGCAAACGACAGCAACCCAGAATTCAGACCGGCGCATGTGCCACAATTCCCGAAGCTCCTCGACTTCAATCAGATTCAACACGGCATTGGCGACAACCCCGGCCAATGCTGCAGTGGGCAGGTACGCCAGCTCATCGGTAAAGAAAACCATGACCAGAGCGACCGCCACTGCCGCCACCAGGCTTGAGAGCTGCGTGCGGGATCCTGAGGCATCCATTGCCGCGGTGCGCGAGGCACTGGGGCCCGAGATCAGCGAACCGGTAAATCCGCTGGCTAGACTGGCCATGCCGTAGGCAAATAGCACCTGATCACCATCCGCCTTGGTGTTGTGCTTGCGATTGCAGCTGCGGACCAGGAGCAGTGCCTCGCACAGGGTGATGCCAACCACCGCCATGGCGCCGGGCAGCAGGCGCAGATAGTCGGCCAGCGGCACGTTGGGCAGCGTCAGGGAAGGAAAGCCCGACGGCAGCGACCCCAGAACTTTAACCCCTTTTTGATCCAGGCCAAAAACGGTAACGGTGAGTGTCATCAGGATCAATGCCAGCAACGCCGCCGGTGCCTTGGGTGCGTATTTTTTCATTACACGCACGATCAGAAAAGTGGTCAGCCCGATTGCGACGGAGTAAAGATTCGCATGGGGTATTGACTCGAACAGGGCGATGAGTTCCACGAAATACCCCGTGGTCTTCACGGAAGTTGCCATCGCACCATGGAGTTGTTCGGCCACATCGGCCAACCCCATTCCTGCTCCATGGGCAGCCCCAAGTATCCTCCTGACCTGGTTGGTAAAAACCTCGATCCCCAGGCCGGTGATGAAACCGGCCAGCACTGCCCGGGACAGGAAATTTGCGAGAAAGGCCAGCCGAAAAATCCAGAATACAAAAAACAGCAGACCGCACATTAATGCAAGAGCCAGGGCATATTGCACCCGCAGCGGGTCCCCGACCGGGGCAAAGCCTAAGAGCATCGCTCCCATGATCGCGGCAATGGGGGCATCCGGACTTCCGACGACATGGCGTGAGCTCGTGAAGAGGGCAAATATGGCGAGCGGAACGATGCCGGCATACAGGCCAAATACGGGCGGTAGTCCGGCTACCTGGGCATACCCGATATTGAGGGGGATGATCAGGGCTGCCAGGGTGATGCCGGCAGAGATCTCGCGGGGTACATTCGTCCACGTGAATCCTTGCAGACCTGAAAACATCGTGGGCCGTTGAAACTTATTTGCGGTACTCATATATCAATATTCCTTTTGTTCAGCGCATTCCAAATGAAAGATTCGGATCATATGCACCCTTTTCCTTCACCCTCGCCAACCTCTGTCTGTCGCCCCCTGCCAAGCACCCAGCTCTCAAGCAGGGTGTAAGATACCGCAAGGATTATCGGACCGATAAAAAGACCGAGAATGCCAAAAGCAATGAGTCCCCCGATAACGCCCGCAAAGATCAGGATCAGCGGCAGGTCAGCCCCTTTTTTGATGAGAAAGGGCCGGATCACGTTGTCGCTGACGATTGAGACGATAGACACTGCCAGCAGGATGGTCCCCCACATCGCCCCTTCATTCGAATAGACCCAGATCACCGCGGGAATAAGGACGGGAGCCGAACCGACCTGAGCCAGCCCGAACATAAACATCACCGCCATCAAAAGCCCCGGGGCAGGCACACCGGCGATAATAATGCCGATCCCGCCAATGGACGTTTGAATGAGCGCTGTCACGACGATCCCGAGCGCCACGCTCCGTACCGTCTTTCCGGACAGAGTCACCATATCGTCTCCCTGCTGTCCTGCAAGGCGTCGCGCAAAAAGACGGAACCCATAAGCTGCCTTTTCACCATTGGCATAGAGGATCGCAGAGATAATTACCGTCAAGATGAACTGGAAAAACATCATCAGGCCGGTACCGGCCCGGGTCGAAAACCATTTCAAAGCTTTCCCCACGTAGGGTGTCAAGCGCACAGAGAGCTCATCCGGTGACAGCGCGGCATACTGCATCCAGGTGTCGGTGATTTTCGCGCCGGCAAGCGGGATGCCACGGACCCAGTCCGGTGGTGGTGGCATGGTGAATGAGGCCAGGTACGTGCTCAAGACGGCAATCTCGTCCAACTTGACAATGATAACGGCAACAGCCAGTGAAAAAGGAACGATCACGACCAGCAGGAGCAAGATTGTCGCCAAGGTTACGGCGAGCCCCCTTTTGCCGCCAAGCCACGTCTGCAGTCCCAGCATAAGCGGCCACGTGGTCACAACAAGCGTGGTCGCCCAGAGAAAGGCATTGAGGAAAGGCAGAAGTATCCAGGAACAGGCGGCGATGAACGCGCCGATAAAGAGTATCGCAAACAGAGTGCGTGTCAGATCCATCTTCACACTATCTTTTGCATTCATATCCGATCCCCCTCCTGATTATTCTTATCCTTTCTGCTCCAGAAAAAGAGGGCATGGATTTTTTCCTTGCCATACACTCGCGCAAGCTCCTTGAATCCAAAAAAGGGAATGAAAATGATAAAGAGCATAATACACCCGGCGAAAAATTCTTGGGTTCCCTTCTCGAAGTACTCATTGAGACCACCCGTGAGCCCCTTACCCGTCAACAAACCCGCGAGCGCATGTTCCGCGAGGGTGAAAGCGGCGACAAAGAGCGTGAAGACGACTGTCTTGTAAAGGGTGGGATAGATCAATGGCTTCTGCTCCAGGCCGCGCCCGAGGTGGAACACTGATCCGATCATGATGACCTTGGCCAGGATCAGCGCTTCGATCACGGCCACCCAGTAATTCGTGTAGGTGATGCCATAGGCAGCCAGGAGAAATCTGCGGTGAAACGTAAAAGCCGCGAATACCAGAGCGAGATAAACAAAATTTGTCAGGTACTCGACCGCCTCTTCGAGGAGAAGCTTCTTCCAGTTCCTCTTGTTTGTAACGTGGGTGTTCACAATCCATGACCCTCCCTTGAAGCATTGCTATTCTTCATCTGATGATCCTGCTGCGTCAGGGGATTTGATCCTGTTGTAGAGGTTGAAACCAGGCTTGAAATTCATTGTTTCCATAGTCATCTTCTTCTGATGATGAATATGGAAACACCTGTTTTGTCTAAGGTATCCAGGACAAATCCTCTTCTCTTCATGCTGCTTGAATATCAGGGGATGTAGTTGGCGCTGGTGTCTGCGCCGTAGCCGCAGCCCTGGTAGGTACAGTGCAGGTCGTCGCGAATAATGGCGGCCCAGCTGCCGGCGCGACCCGTGTCCAGCACCAGGTCCTCGGTCAGCACCTTGGTTTCGAACTTCCAGCCTTGCGGCAGATTCTTCAGCTTGCCCCCCACCGTGTTGAGGTTGTCGGGGGTCAGGCTCGGGTCGACCGCCTTGGTGTATTCCTGCAGGACCCAGACTGGGCCGCCGGGCTCGCGCAGCAGGAACACCGGTTTACCCGCCTTGAAGGTCCAGATGGTGTTGCGCCTGATCAAGGACGGCAAATAAGCGCTCTCGAACTGGGCGACCATCTCGGCTCCGGTCATGTCGCCGGCCCACAGCATGGGAACGCCGTGGAAGTCCTGGATTTCGCCACCCATGATGGAGAGTTCGTCCATCATCCAGAAGCGGCCGCTGTTGACCGCGCACATATCGACACCCAGTTCGACCGCCAGCTTCTTGGGATCGATCTTCTTGTAGGCTTCGGGGCCAACAGGAAGCTTCGCCGAGTAGACGTGAGCTCTCTGCATTCTACCTGTGCCAACGAAGGCCCCCATGCCGCAGAACGGGACGCCGCGAACATCCTTGACGCTGATCCGACTTATGGAATCTACACCTGTTTTCAGATTCATTTGGTTTTCTCCTTTGACCACTTATTGTGTTAGTTATTTCTTCTCCGCACCAAGGGTAATTTACCGGCAAGCCCGGCTTCACAGATCCCGGCGAGCCGGGGTCTGCGAAGTCGAAACCGCTGCTGAGGCGTGAGATCAGCCCTTTCAGTTCAGACAGTACCAGGGTGCATCAACACCTACTTCTTCATCTGTTTCGCGACAAACTCCTGGATTCTCTTGCCCTGCGCAGCCAACCCTCCGTCGGTGCTGAACTGGAGGATCTCGGCGCCTTCCTTCGACTTGAAGTTGTGCGGAGCCGGCCAGAAGCAGGCGTCCCCAGCGCGGCAAACTTCAATGGTCCCGTCAAGGTAAATGACCTCCACCGAGCCCTTTATGACGTAAGCCCAGTGTTCGACCCCGCACAGATCGTGCTCCAGTCCCTTTCCTTTCAGAATGTCTGTGAAGTCAGTGCCCGGGGCAAAGACGTGGAAGGCGCACTGCATGCCGCCCCATCGCTCCTCCCAGATCTTGAGGCCCGGGGTGTTCTGGGTGACGAAGTCGTCTACTGGGTTCATATCCATCATTTTCTTGTGCATAATTTTCTCCTTTTTGTTTTAATGTTGGTTTTTTGAAAACAGCCTGGAGCGGTTGAAAACCTCTCCCTTACAAAATTTCAATCTCTCACACCAACTGCCGTGGGCCATCGCCCAGTGGGTGTACCCCCACTCACAAAAGCGGCAGTTATTGATCGAGATCACGCCAAGCATGATCTTTTCACGTAGCACGGCGGAAGTCTTCGGCCTGATCAAAGCAGGCACGAGGACAGGAATCGAAACCACAAAGGCGGTAAAGATCCGAAACACGTTGTTGTGAGTGAGCGTGCGTTTGGTGTGCTCGAAGTTCTTCATGGCTTCACTTCCCTCCCTGACCATTGGGTGACCCGTTGATTTCCTTTGGCATGTCAGCATCCCCTCTTTGTGCCTCCAGTGTCCGCCTCGCCAGTTCAGGCTTGATACTGGCCACGGCGTCGAATTGCGTGAGGTGGACTTTCCCGGTTAGTTCTTTCAGGAACTGCGAGCGCTTCAAGCGGTCCATCACCGGCCCCTTCACCTCCGAGAGGTGGAGTGAAATCCCGGCGTCCTTGAGCCGGCGGTTGATCGCTTCAAGGCTTTCACGCGCCGAGTCGTCGATGGTGTTTACGGCCGAGCAGACCAAAATGAGGTGGCGGACGGACGGGTTGGCGGCGACGGCCTCGTTCACGAGGTCTTCGATGAAGCGTACGTTCGGAAAGTAGAGGCTGGCATCCACCCGGAGCGACACGATCTCGGGATCGGTGACCACCTCGTGGCGCTTGACGTTGCGAAAATGCTCGGTCCCCGGGATTTGGCCGACCACTGCGACGTGCGGGCGTGAGGTCTGATAGATGTGGAGCAATATCGAGAGGACCACGCCGGCCTTCAAGCCAACGTCCGAGCCCATGACCATGGTCAGCAGCGCCGTGGCTGCCATTGCCGCGCCGTCGACTTTCGAGTAGGAAGAGGTGCGCTTGAACGCGCTCAAGGTCACCATGGGGAGGACGGCGACGATGATGATGGCGGCGAGGGTCGCGTTGGGGAGGTAGAAGAACAGCGGCGTCAGGAACATCGTGGCCAGCGCGACCCCGATCGCGGTGTAAGTCCCGGCCGCGGGAGTTTCGGCACCGGCGTCGAAATTCACTGCGGAGCGTGTCAATCCGCCCGTGACCGGGAGGCCTCCCGAGAAAGCCGAGCCGAGGTTAGCCGCGCCCAGCGCGATCAACTCCTGGTTGGGGTCGACGCGTTCACGTCGCCTGGCGGCCAGCGTGAGGGCGGACGAGATGGATCCCAGATAGCCCACCACCGCGATCATGAACGCGGGGAGGACGAGCTTTGACCAAAGACCCGCGTCAAACGGGGGGAGAGCGAGGTCCGGCAAGCCTTTGGGCACGGCACCGACGATCTTGACACCGTGCCCGGCAGAGAGCCCGAAGCCCCAGACGGCCAGCGTTGTGAAGACGATGGCGACGACTGGACCGAGCTTGGCCAGCAGGCTCGCGGGCCGCTCGGCGATGCCCAGACGGCGAAGGACTGGAAGGAGAAAACGGCGTGCCCAAAGGAGAAAGGCAATCGAAGAAATCCCGACCGCCGCGTTGTAAGGATTCGTCTGGGCCAGGTTGGGCACCATCGACTTGAGGTTGGCCAGCAGGGTATCCCCGGTCGCCCGGATGCCGAGAACCGCTGCGAACTGGCCGACGACCATCTGGACGGCCAGGGCGAGGATGAAGCCCGACATGACCGGATGGCTGACGAAGTTCACGACAAACCCCAGCCTCAACAGCCCCATGATGAGCAGCAGGATGCCTGCGAGCAGGGTGATGGCGATCGTGGCTCCGAGGTATTCCGGGCTGCCCGGAGCGGCGACCTGCGACACGGCAGTCGCAGTCATGAGGCAGACCGCGGCGACCGGACCGACCGCAAGCGTGCGTGCGGAGCCGAAAATCGTATAGAGTACGAGCGGTGCCATGGATGCGTAGAGCCCGACGACCGGCGGCAGACCTGCCATCACTGCATAGGCCAGCGCCTGCGGAACGAGCATGGCGGTGAGGATCAGCGCCACAACCAGTTCGTTGACAAACGTTTTCCTGGAGTAGGATGGCCCCCACTCCAGGATTGGTAAATAGCGACGAATTCTATTCATGGGTTTCCTGTTAGGGGTCGGCTTTCGTAGCCAGCAGGGCTTCGCCAGTCAGAATTACTGGCCAATGGACACCTCAGGGCACGGTAGAACCGCGTCCTGAGGTGTGATTTGCTCATGTCCGCAACAGCCATTCTTTTTCTCCATGAACTCCTTGACGATCTTAGCTTGCGCAGCCAACCCTCCAGCGGTGCTGAACTGGAGGATTTCGGCTCCCTCCGGCGATTTGAAGTTATGCGGAGCCGGCCAGAAACAGCATTCTCCTTCAGTGCAAACATCCACGGACCCGTCGAGGTAGATTACCTCCAACGTGCCCTTCAAAACGTAAGCCCAGTGTTCAACCCCGCACAGATCATGCTCTAGTCCCTTTCCCTTCAGAATGGCTGCTCTCAACGAGGTGCTCAGCGCGCCTCCGGGTGCATCCGTTCATGGTTCAGAGTTTGGCGGAGACAATGGTCTGCATCGCCCGTGTCAGCATGCCTCCGGTGAGGTTACTGACCTTAAAGCCATTTTGAAGAAGAATACGCGTGGCATAATGAGCCCGTTGGCCGGAGCGGCAGAATACCTTGATTTCGCGGTCCATCGGCAGCTCTCCTAGACGAGCGCGGAGCTGAGGCAGCGGAATGTTGACCGCACCCGGCACGGTCTCGAGGGCCAGTTCCGGCGGGTTGCGGACATCGAGCAGGAACGCGCCATCCGTGGCGTCCCAGTGACATACCGGCATCACCCCGCTCAGGATGTTGGCCGCAATCATGCCCGCGAAGTTCACCGGATCCTTGGCACTGCCAAACTGCGGTGCGTAGCAAAGCTCGGCTTCTTCCAGATCGTAAATAGTTGCACCCATCTGAAGGAATGCCGCCAGTGCGCTGATCCGCTTGTCCACAGCCGGACCATCTGCCCCGAGCGCCTGCGCGCCGAGGAGTTTGCCGTCCGACTTGCGGAAGATCACCTTGAAGCCCATCAACTTTGCATCCGGATAATAGCCGGCGTGAGAGTTTCCGAAGAAGAAGAGCTTCTCGTAGTCCGTATCGCCCCGGCGCTTAAGGGTCTTCTCGCTCACGCCCGTCCATGCCGCCGCACCGCCGAAGAGGCCAATTATCGAGGTGCCCTGCGTACCGCGATAGGTCGCATCACGCCCGCAAATCACATCCGCCGCGATGCGGCCCTGCCGGTTCGCCGGACCGGCGAGCGCGATGAGACTCTGCTCGCCGGTCATGAAATCTTTCACCTCGATGGCATCGCCGACCGCGAAAATATCGGGATTGCTGGTGCGCATCTGTTCGTCCACGAGGATGCCGCCACGCTCGCCGATCGCAAGACCGGCGGATTTCGAGAGGGTTATGTCGGGTCGCACACCGATGGCGAGAATCACCACATCGGCGGGCAGAGTCTTACCGGAGCTGGTCTGAACTTCAATGGCGCCGCCATCCAGTTGTTTAAAGCCAGAGACGCCATCGTTGAGCACAAGCTTTAACCCGTGCTTTTGCATGTGACCCTCGACGAGACAGGCGATCTCGGGATCGAGCGGGCCGAGCACCTGAAAACCTTTCTGAATCAAGGTCACCTCGAAGCCGCGATGGATGAGATTTTCCGCCGTCTCGAGCCCGATGAAGCCGCCGCCAACCACCACCGCGCGAGTCACTGGTTTCACCATCTGGATGCCGACATAGTTGCTCATCCCAGCGAGGAAGTCGGTCCCTTTTTCCAGCCACTCGCGGATGGCCCGGGCATCCGGCACCGTGCGGACGTGGAAGATGCCGGGAAGGCCGATGCCCGGCAGCGACGGATGCACCGAGGGCGCGCCCGGCGACAGCACCAGCTTGTCGTAAGATTCCGTGGCGATCGTGCCGGTCTTCACATCGCGCAAGTCCACGGTCTTTTTCTTCACATCAATGGCAATGGCCTCGCAGTTTGTCCGGCAGTCAATGCCAAACATCACTTTGAACATTTGCTCCGAGCCGATCAGCAGACTGGATTCCTTTTCGATGACATTACCGACGTGATAGGGCAGGCCGCAGTTCGCGAACGAGACATAGGGCCCGCGTTCGACCATGATAATTTGCGCCTTTTCGTCCAACCTGCGGAGGCGCGCCGCACACGATGCGCCACCCGCCACTCCGCCAATTATGATTATTTTCATTGTCTTAATTCCTATTATCCCTTGTTGGTTTGATGTTCCTTCACAATATGAAGTTCCGTCTCATCGATAGCTTATAATCAGGTTATGCCCGGCGAAATGTATTTGCGGCCTCGGAGTACCTCGCGAACGGCTGAGATAAGATCGAGCACCGCTCTATACTTCAGGACAAAGCCCTCGACTCCTGCGGCCATCACCTCGTCGAGCACAGCTTTTTCATCATTGTCGCTCAGGATAATGACCTTGATTCTGGGAAACTTTTCCTTGAGCACCCAGGCAATGTTTGTTTTCGTGGCGGTGGGGAGTGAGAAATCGGCCACCACCACATCGGGGTCCAAATTCTCCAATACATGGAGGAGTGAAATTTCGTCGGAGACCATCAGAGTGGTTTCGACCTCCTCTTCCAGGAGACGACGAATTCCTGCCAGCATAGTCGATTGTCTATCAGCCAGAACGATACGTCCTTGTTGCGTCGTTTTCTCTTTCACCTAGCTCACTTAAGTATTATTTACGAGCAGTTGCGAGATTGTCGGCAAGACATCACCTCTATCGATAGGGTTTCGCAGCCAAGGTTATTGCAATCTCAATAGATCAGCGTCGTCGGATCGATCAAGTTGAAGACTATGAGTATCAGGAATGTATTTGGAGTTTAGCAGAATGCGGGCAATGACGGAACTGGGAGAAATACGTGTTTTGCAGAGAAAATTTACTAGTCGTTCATCACGTAATTACTAGCGTTGAATGGATATGATGCGGTGTTTCACCGCGAACTGGATCAAATCGGCACTGGTCTTGATGTCAAGCTGTTTCATCATCCGGTACTTGTGGAATTCAACAGTTCTCGCCGAGATATTTAAGATGGCTGCAATTTGTTTAACAGAATTTCCTTCAGCAAGGAGTTGGAGAATCTCCCGCTGCCGTGGACTGATATCCGCAACTACTTCTTTTTTCGGTGTACCTCCTTCTTGAAAGGTGCGGATAAGTTTTCCGGCTATCAGTGGTGTGACGTACGATCGTCCCTTCATTGCCTCACGAATCGCCGTGATCAATTCGGCTGTTACCGAGTGTTTCAAGACAAATCCGGAAGCACCGGCCTCGAAGGCCTCCATCGCATAGATTACGTCCTGGTGCATGCTGAGAAACACGATTTTTACATGATTATCGGATCGCTTTATCTGTCGGGCCGCTTCAATGCCGTTGAGTTGAGGCATCGAGATATCCGTCACTATCACATCAGGGCGAAGGATCGCGGTTTGATCAACGAGGGCACGTCCGTCTTCCACACTCCCTACGATTTCAAAATCCTCGCCGAGGAGCCGGCTCAATCCCTCGAGCACAATATTATGATCATCTGCTAAGAGAACACGCGGTTTTTTCATTCTCCCTCCGTCGTCAAAGGCGCCCTGACCGTGATTGTTGTACCTTTTTTAAGCTCGGTCCAGATGAGAAATTCACCACGAATAAACCTTGCCCGTTCGCGCATACTGGAAAATCCCAGTCCTGGATGTCTCTTGACTTCTGCCCAATCAAAGCCAATACCATTATCCTGGACAGATAATACAACGACATGATCAATGCTCGTTAAAGAAACAGAGATGTGTTCCGCACAGGCATGCTTGGAAATATTATTCAGTCCCTCCTGAACAATCCGATAGAGAGAGAGGGAAAGATCCTTCGATATATCCCTTGGAATATTCTCATGATTGAAAACGACTTCAATCCCTTCCCGCCTCGCAAAAATGGCGCATTCTGATTTCACTGCCTTGATTAACCCCAAGTCATCCAGGGCGGATGGGTGAAGTTGACGCGAAAGGTTGTGGGCATCTTCAGAAATGCCGACAATCGTGTTTTGCATCTCACGAAGCGATTCTTGCACAGGGGCCGGCTGGTCCAGTAATTTCTTCTCGAGTCGCCCGAGGTCGATCGAAAAAACAGTCAAACGTTGTGCTAAATCATCATGGAGCTCACGAGCTATGCGGGACCGTTCCTCTTCTTGCGCGCAAATAAGTTTTCCGGCAAGCCCCCGGAGATCATTTTCATTCTGGCGCAGCAACCTCGCACTTTCACGAAGTGTCTCCTCCCCTTGCTTTCGCACCAGGGCATTGATAAAGATTTCTCCCATAAGGCACAGCCGAGGGAAGAGTTCCTCTGGCCAGGACCCCTCACGCGTTGACGAATTGATGTGGATAACATGGCTGTAGGAGTCGTCGACCAGGATGGGGATGTTGTAATAGGAGCGAATACCCCATTCGATGCAGGATTGCCTGTCTACGTTCGCCTCGGCCGGGAGATCATCAAGTTTGGAGATAAACACCGCTTGGTGTTGTTTTGTCAGTTTGTCGTAGGCATAAGGAAAAACCGACCTGGGAAAATCGACTCCTGCGAAAAGGGGCGGAACATTTACCGACGAGGCAATGTGGGTGATCTGCCATGAGGTCTTATCCCGCATTATCCGAAGCAACGCGCAGCGGTCGACCTGGAATAATTCGAGAATCTGTCTCAGCCCGCCCTCGATTTCAGAGTCCACCCGGTCGGGGGTGATGTTCACGAACCTCGCCGAAAGGTCAGAAAGCAACTCCTCAAACCGCAGTCGCTCTTGCAAAGCATCTGCCGCCTTCTTGCGCTCGGTGATGTCAAGAAACAAACCGAGAAGACGAATGGGTTCATCGGCCCCTTTACAATACTGTTGCCCGCGAGACCTTATCCATTTGAGGCTTCCGCCCGGTCTGACTACCCGGAAATCGCAGAACAGGTTCTCACCTGACTGGAGCGCCTGCTGCACAACCATGTCGATCCGCTTGCGATCCTCCGGATGAACTGCCTTGAAAAAATTTTCATGATTCACTTTTTCGTCCGGGGCAAAGAGTAATAGTTCCCGGGCTCTTGGTGTAACCCAGACCTGGTCGATGTCGGACTCCATGATCCAATAGCCCGCTCCCGAGGCTTCAGTAGCCAAGCTCAGCTTTGTTTCGTTTTCGCGTAAGGTAACTTCGACCTGTTTGCGGACGAGCGCGTTGGCTATCACTTGCGCGAAAAGCTTGAGAATCATCTTTTCCGATTCCGACCAGCTTCTCTCTGACCGCATGGCAGCAAAGGCCAACACGCCGAACACTGGCCCTTCTCCAGCTGACAACGGGACGGACAAGTGCGATTTGATGCCGTGCATGCGAAAGGACTCCCGGTCGCGGGCCGCTTCGGGTGGAAGCTCGATCGTTTTTGGTATGGCGACCGTCTCTCTATCCAGGAGTTTCTGTGCCACCCATGGGAAGAATTCCTCCAGGTTCATCCGATTAGGTAGTTGCGGGCCTCCCAAAGGATAATAGAAATGAGTCAACAGCATCGCACGGGGCTCTTGGTGAAGAATTTGCCAAAGTGTGGAACGGTCAAGATTGAACAGTTCGCAGATGCTGCGCTGGGCGTCCTCAATGGCTCTGTCTATCTGGTCAACGGGCAGGTTGATAAATCGAGTAGATATCTCCAGAAGCAACGGTTCAATTCGTATTCGCCTCTTCAAGTTTATGCTGGAACTTGTTTTCGATCTGTCCAATTTTTCGTCTCAACCGAGGGTACATTGTTGTTTTGCAATTCTCGCTGAACCTTTCCATGGTTAGGATGCTCAGCAATGTGTGGGCGAAACCCTTTGTATCTCTACTCCAGATTTATAACTTTTCCGTGCATTGTCAACGGATAAAAACCAGTTGCCTTTGTCCTTCCCCCCACCTCCATTTCCTCTCTCCCCAAAAAGATATAGAGATAGAGGGGTTTTCTGATCGATGATCATAAATGGTAATGACATCATGCAGCGTCCCATTGACCTTGCTGCGCTGAAGGGCCGGCATACCATTCTGCGCTATCTGGAGAAAAGCCTGGGCAATGGCCGGCGTGCTCAAGGAGAGGAGACTCTGTAAAAGGTTGGCGAGCATATGATTGATCCTCAGTAGATATCCTGCAATATATTGCTGCTCTCTGTTCCAATTGAACCTCTTGATTTTTTCCCATCGCAAACGTATTGTTGACGTTACTATCAAATCATATCTATCACAATACTCATAATGACAATAGGGACAGCGAACTCTTGGCAAAGCCTTGGTAAATGTCAAATCAATTACCTGGTGGAGGTCAACTGACTCATAGAGCAGCCCCAGTGGGACAGGTAACTGCACCACCAGTATTCGTCAGCATACCATGCCCTACAACCCTGAATCCAGACTTGACTGGCGGTTATTCTTTCACGGGTAGCTGGACGGGATGCTCTATGAAAGAAAGACTATTAATATATCCCTGCCTGTCGCAGAACTTAAAAAGCAGAGTTACATTAATGCAAAGGCCCAGGCTACTGACAAGGCGGCATTTTTACAGTTGATTCAGGTGGGGCTTTCAGAAAAGGAGAGCAAATAATGATGCCACGAATATCCAATTGTACCGCTATTACCGTGCTGCTGATTTTCCTGGTCTTGCTTTCCGGCTGCGCCACTCCAGTCGGGGTCAACAAGGTATCCCCACTCGAAGCCTATCAGGACGCCAATGCCAACCCATTGAATGCCAAAGTTCTCAGTAACCAGTCCAAGTATGTCCTCGAACGCTATGATCTGCTGGAGAAATTCGGCAAGGAACCGGCAGTAACCATTGCGATACTTCATGAAAAGGCGCTCCAAGATGATCGAGGGGATATTCTCTACACTTTGGCTGAGGGCTGCTACCTGTACGGCAGCCAGTTGGTCGACAGTTACCAGGAGGAAGAACGGAAGCTGGCACCTGACTATTTTCTGCTTTCGACGCTCTATTCTTTATACTTTATCAAAGAAGAACACTCCAATCAGAGACTGAACATCCTTGACTCTCGAGCCCGCACCGCTGTCGATATGTACAATTTCGGCCTGTGGCAAGCTTTTGCAATCGATAAGACCAAAGGGCTGGCCCTGAAAACAGCTAAACGTAAACTTCCGTTCGGCAGCATTTTCATCACTCTTGATACGTCTCAGTTCCCCTGGAAATTAGAGGAGTTTGAAGAATTCCTGCCAGCTGAACAGTACGTGGTTCGCGGCGTAGCCATACGCAACCGGACGGGAGGTATCGGCATGCCTCTGATCGCCATCAGGAAAACTTACGGCAAGGGAGCGCCCAGTGGCCAGGCAGCGGCGGTGACTGCTGTTCTAAGAGTTGAGGGTGGAGTGGCAGCCCTGAGCACAGGTACAGCCCGTGCTTCCTTGGAGCTTTATTCTACACAGGATACCAGCACCGTAAAGACGGAGGATGGAACGACAGTACCGCTGGAAAGCGATCTTACCACTCCAATGGCCTACATGCTTGAAGGCTCCGAATTGTTTGATCTCGGCTTGATGTCCTTTCTGGGTAGAGAGCCGAATAAAATCCCTGATGGCCTTTACATGACAGAGCCCTATCGCCACGGAAAAATCCCGGTCGTCTTCGTCCATGGCACAGCCAGCAATCCGGTCTGGTGGGCGGTGATGTTCAATACCCTCCGTTTTGATCCGCTGATCAGGGAAAAATACCAGTTCTGGTATTTCGTCTACACCAGCAACAAGATGATAGTCAGCTCCGCTGGCGAACTGCGTGACGCTTTGCGTGACAAGGTAGCCACTCTTGATCCGCACGGGAAGGATCCTGCGCTACAGCAGATGGTTGTTGTCGGACACAGCCAGGGTGGCCTGTTGACTAAGCTTACTGCGGTTGATACCGGTAAAATCCTGGTGCGCGAAGTGACCGGTAAGGATCTTGATAAACTGCAGATGTCCAAAGAAAGCAAGGCCAGATTGCTTGCTATGCTTGTCCTCAAACCACTCCCCTTTGTAAAAGAAGTCATTTTTCTCAGCACCCCGCACCGTGGGAGCTTTCAGAGCAAAGAGTGGAATCGGAGCTTGTTCCGGTGGCTAGTCACACTCCCTGTCAAATTGGTCAAGGACTCCCTGGAGTACTATGAATATATGAACGATGACATAAAAAAATTAATGGGAGGAGAAAAGGCCGTCTTCACCAGTGCAGACGGCATGTCGCCGGACAGTCCGCTGCTCAAAGCTCTGGCGGAGATTCCACTTGCACCCGGGGTGCGAGGGCATTCAATCATCGCGGTCAAGACTGATGGTGACCCGAAGCTCGGCAATGACGGCGTCGTTGAATACAGCAGCGCCCACCTGGACAACATGACATCGGAACTGATAGTCACCAGTGGGCATTCCAGCCAATTGAACCCGTTGGCTATCGATGAGGTGCGGCGAATATTAGTGGAGAATCCAGCGATTTTATCTCCGGACATTCCCGAGAGATGATAAGACATCGACTTCTAAGATTGTCCTAAAAGACCGGCTACTGATCGAAGTCGCTCCATTTACGCTTGAAGATGTATCCTTCTCAGGTCGATCTTGCAAGATTTTATTCGTTCGGCCACTATGCTTCTGCCAGGTACTTTACCCTCTCTATCCACTACTGAACCACGCCGGTTTTACCAGACTACAGCATCGTAATGAATTTTTACTACAGGGACATCTGCTTTTCAGCACATATAGATTTGTCTTGGCGGTCTTCGATAGACAAGTACACCTCCTAATTTAATACTTCCTGACCAGATCGAGCGGGGGCTTGCTCCAAAAAATGTCAGTAATGGAGCATTTTTACACTAGGAAAAATCAAAAGATACTATGTTAAAAAGTAACGATAATTTAGCAATTTGAGTTCCTTGAAAATTCCAGAGAATCTTGGTCTGTACGACCGCAGGCTCTCAAGATAAAAATTTGACAGGGTTTGATCGATAGGAGAGATATGAACTATTGGAAATCAGAGATTCAGTAATAGCAGTAGTCAGTGCCGCCATTCAAAATGGAGTAATTATCTCAATTGATTTCCTGGAACCATCTCCGATGTGCCCAAGGGCGGAGATGGTTGAGTGATACAACAATCTACACACGATTATCAGTTACTATCTTGCACGATGCCTGACACTCATCTGGAAGTGACCAGCGAATATTTTCTGAAATTTTCTTGTACGGGAAGCAGTTAAAATTCTGATAGGCATTTGGTCTACTGAGAACAAAAAGTACAGTAGCAGCCTCAACTTAAAGCGTTGGCAGGAGATCCAGATCTTCGAGATGGCAATATTAACGTTGAATTCACCGGCGAGCTTCAGCGAGTCCGGTTAACAAAAGATTAAGAAACAAGAACTATCTCCGAATTGATTCGTGACACCACTTCAAATCACACAGCGGTTAGAGTGAGTTATCCCATTGTTGCCGCTGTGTGGTTGAAAATGTTAAGTAGCATTATCCCTATTATCAGCCGCCGGAAATCACTGCGTCTGGTATCCGGTAGTGCTCATAGTCGTTGACATCGATTAACCATTCATCGCCCTTTTTACTGGCCTTTACTTTGCCATCGGCAGCGGTGACCTTGCCGGCTGTAAACTTTAACTTACGTTCGAAGCCACCCGGTGGCGTCAGGTGAACCTCGGCATTGCCAGATTTGCCGCGGATCACGCCGAAGTTGCATTGTGCAGACCCTTGGGGTGCATCTCCCATTGAGCATGGTACCTGTCCAGTGGCATGATACGGCGTTCCCTTGACTTTAGCATCAGAGTCAGGAGCTGGCTCCTGCGTCTGTGCGGTATTAACACTCTTTGTAATACCGATGGTTAACATATAGTTGGCAGTTTCATTTCGTCGTGCCGCGTTTCGCATCAGGTAGACGCGGATCTTGTAATCGCCATCGGCGGTAAGCGTCCCAGTCCAATTGTTGCCGCCCGTGGAGCCAATGAACATTGCAACATCGTTGGACCCTGGTGGAAGTACATTGAAATAGTTGCTCAAATTATTGCTCTTCAATGTTACGTTCATGGTCTGGCCGGACATGGCACGCAGTTTGTAATCGATGGTTTTGCTGCCCTTAATCGAACCCTTCAGAGTGATTGACGACGAACCTTTATGAAAATGAACCGGCCGGGTTTCAATGGCCTCATCTGCAAACAGGCTTAAGCTGCTTGCTAAAAGTGCACAAAACATTGTGAAACCAACAACAGTAGCTTTCATTATTTTTCCTCCCTTTGTCTGGTGTCGAATTGGCTAAAATCATATGCCTTATTATCATTACCCGAGGTTACCAACATTCCCCACATCCGTCCTTGATTGTGTGTTCGGAAAAACCTATTTTCCTAATCTATCATAATGTTCTTAAAGACTTAATGGCCTTTTCGGTTCTCTGAAACTAGTGACCATAAGATGGAGGGATTCATTCTTTATCTTACGGGTCTCCTGGTAGAATACACACCTGCTTCCAGTGGATGCCACACCTCAACGCGTTGATCTTCATGAGGTCGATTAACAACAGTTATGCCACCGGTTATTCGCCAGTACTTTGATGGTACTCGTCAAGGAAACATGTTCTGTTGGTTGCACCTGCGTTGAGCCGGTAGTCTTCTCACCCGTACCTTGGCAACAAGTAAGCAGCAACACTGCTGCAGATAAGGTCACCGCTATCCGCAATAAGAATGCAATGCTATCTGCAAAAATCATGGAGATAACTCCTCAGCCGCAAGTTACAACTGTGTCAGGAATTTTCATCTGTATTACCCAACAGGATGAAGATTATATTCCTGAACATGTAAGATGGGGCTAAAAGCGTGTCAAGCCAGGGTAGACTTCGGCGAGATTTAGCAATCCGAACTTGTGTTTTACGATACGTTCGTTACTATGAAGTATGAAGGCTGCATCCTTTGGTTTTGATTGGTGGTTTGTACCTCTTCAAAACTGGTATCACGCATTATTTCAGGTGAAGTGTCAGATCAAACCGGACTATCACAATTGACCAACAATAAGAATTACAGTTTACTCCTCACTGTCCTGCTGATCTCTCTGTGCCTGATTATCGCCCTGCGGGATCCACTGCACCGATACATTCTCGGCTTTTTCTTTATCCTCGGCCTTTCCGGCTCGACTTTTACCATTACCCGACGATTTGTCCATCAGGCAATTCTTCTGCCATCCGGGCTCGCCGCACTTATTGTCCACATTATTTTCCCCACCGAGTATGCACCAAGCTGGGTCAATGTCCTGGACAATGGGCTCTGGTTGATTTTTACCGGTTCGCTCGCCTGGATTGTATTCACGCACGTCTACAACTCTCCCCGGGTAGGCAGGCAGCAGATCTTTGGCGCGATCAGCGTCTACCTCCTCCTGGGGATCCTGTTTACCCAACTGTACGAGATCTTGATCTACATTCAGGGCAATGCCATTTACTTCGACCCTTCACGTTTTCCTGAAGAGGCGGTCGGCACCAGCCAAGTGCTCTATTATAGTTTTGTGACACTTGCCACCGTGGGCTACGGAGATGTGTCTCCTTTCACGCCAGCGGCCCGGGCTTTGAGCGTTTTCGAATCCCTTATCGGAGTCATGTATATTGCAATTCTCATTGCCCGTTTCGTGTCAAACTATGAAAAAGAGAACCGTAGAAAAGGGGAATAAAACAATTTGCACCTACTCTGTGTTGCTAATGAACAATGTGCGATACCCGATACAGTGGTCCTGGGCAGTTGACTTTAAATTATAATACAAAGAAGTAATAGATGATGCTTCAGGAAGGAGTAACAATAATGTTATCTTCTAATCCATATCGATTGCCTGCCAGAGGTGTCAATCCAGCTTCAAACCCAAGCACATGGTCTACGCTCCGGCTATTTAGATTGTTGATTCTGGCCGTGAGCTTGTTGCTGCCAGGGTGTGCATTATTCACGACCTATGAGCCGGCTGCGGATCAGAATCTGCCGATGAAGTTGGGACGCATACAGAGCTTGGAAAAAAACGATGTCCGGGTGGAAGTGTCTGTTCAGACTGATGACGAAGGATCTCTATACTTTGGTGTACCCCTCGCCAAACATGACATCCAGCTGATTTGGATGCGTATTGTAAATAATAGTGATGTCGATTACTGGCTCATGCCTTTTGCGGTCGATCCCGATTACTATTCAGCCGATGAGGCGGCTTATATAACGGGGGAGAAACTGCCGAGCGATAAACGCGAAGACAACAGGCGACTCTTCCGAGGGAATGCACTGCCTTTCTTTTTGAAGGCTCACAGCACCCAAGAGGGTTACCTCTTCGCCTCGTACAAACGTGGTGGCCGTTTTATCGATGTTCGCTTGTCTGGGCATCTGCATGCTATTCGCATGCGCTTCGCGGTGCTTCTCCCGACCGAGAGCTTTGACTACGAAAAATCAGCATTGCGTGAGATGTATAAGAAGGTGAACGAACTTCCTGATATGACTTTGAAACAGTTGCGGGAAAAGTTACGCAGCCTCCCTTGTTGCGCATCCAATGCTGAGGGCACAGGGCAAGGCGATCCCTTGAACCTCGTTCTGATTGGTAGCGGTGAAAGCATGATCGCAGCTTTGACCGCCAGCGGCTGGGATTTTACCGAGGCGATCACCTTAGACAGTATCCGTCGGATGATCGGTGCAGCTATCGAGGAGCTGGCTTTCCCCACGGCACCGATAAGTTCGCTGTATGCCTTTGGCCGCAAACAGGATCTCGCGTTGCAGCGGGGGCGCTCAACAATTTCCCAACGCAATCACATGCGCCTTTGGCTTGCACCCTTTCGGTGTGAAGGCATGCCGGTCTGGGTCGGACAGGTAAGTCGCGATATCGGGGTTAAGTTGACCGCCAAATCCTCGACGCTAACAACACACATCATAGATCCGGTAGTCGACGAATCCCGCGAGTATCTGTTTCACAGTCTTCTGCACCACGAGTCGGTCAGCCAGTTCGCTTTCGTGAAAGGAGTAGGCGAGGCGACCATGGATAATCCGAACTTCAATTTGACCGGAGACCCCTACATCACTGATGGCATGCGTATAGTCCTCTGGCTGTCGCGAGAGCCAATCCCTCCTGATATGGCCATGGATCTTGGTTGGAATGAGTCGGCTGATCCTGCTCGTGAAGGGAAAGGCGAGGCATATATGGTGCCGGCATTGAACACCCCTTAAGGCGTGCAATACCGACATGAATTTTCCAACAGTGATACAGAGTGTAGTTTATAGAGGAGGTGCAGCAATCAATCTATGTCCAGAATCATTCTTAAAATAATCGCACACAGCACTGTCGCAACAATATTCGTCGGACTGATCCTGATGGGTTGTGCTTTTCGGCCCCCTTGCAGCCCTTCAGCACCGAGACCACGCCGCTCATGATGGTGCCGGCGATACAGGCTGAAGCTCAGGACCGCAGGGGTCGTTTCCGGGAAATCTTCTGTACTGTACTGAATGCTCACAAAGATACTCTTCCCGATTACCGTCGTTGTGACACGGCCCTCATGACTGTCGGCAAAGAGCCGCAAGGCAGCGGGGCACCTGTTAACCTCGGGATAGCACATCGTCGACTCAAAGCCGTCTTTGTGCCTGGTCTGGGCTGGGATTGCATTGCAAACTGGCTTCAGGAACAGGACTCCATTTCTGCGCATCTGCAAAGATTTGGTTATGATATGGTAACGCTACCTATCGATGGCCTATCCAGCAGTGCACATAACGCTCAATTAATCCGAAACGCCTTACTGGCTTTATCAGAGGAAGAGACACGCCCCGGCCTTGTGCTGGTGGGTTATTCGAAAGGTGCTGCTGACGTGTTGTCTGCTATAGTCGACTACCCTGAGATTCGCAAGCGTGTCGTCGCTGTCGTCAGCGTAGCTGGAGCTGTGGGAGGATCGCCACTGGCAAATGATACGAGTGATCGGCTGCTCAATCTGATGCAATATTTTCCTGGGTCAACCTGCCAACCGATTGGTGAAAAGGCATTGAAGGATCTTCGCCCGGAAACACGTAAGGCTTGGCTGGCAAGGCATCCTCTGCCTGAGGATATAGCATACTACTCCATGATTACTTTTCCCGCGCCGGACCAGGTCTCTTCATTATTGAAAAGCGCCTATAACAAGCTGTCACAGATTGATGCACGCAATGACAGTCAGTTGCTTTTTTATGACCAGTTTATTTTGGGAAGTGCTTTAGTTGCCTTTCTCAACGCCGATCACCTGGCGGTCGCAGTACCAATCGCTCGGACACATCGTCTCGTTGGTACTTATCTCGTAGACGATAATTCGTTTCCTCGCGAGGCCATGTACGAATCGCTTATGCGCTTGATCGAAGAAGATTTGCAGGTGAGGGATACAGCGATGCCTCAACATCCCTGAGGCAACTGTGTAAGCTTCTCCGGGTATGGACAGGTCGAATTTGAAGTTAAAAACACAAAACATCTGGTTAGTAAAAAGCAAACAACAATGGTTTGTCAGCAATTAATATTTTCACCTTAGCACAATCCCAGGTTTCATAGCGCGCTCCAAGAATCTGCTATCTATGAGGCAGTTTTGAAGTCGAGTTTTCAAACCGCCGCGTCCTGTGAGGTAGGCTAAAAATAAATGGATACCAAAGCAATACGAAGAAAATACATTAACGAGGTGTCTGATAAAGAAAAGATATCCTTTGCCAACATCAATTATTTAAGGAGAATCGCAATTTAGGACTATTCCTGATAGTTTGTTTGTGATCTTGCCGAAAAAACATGCCTGAAATGGAGCATTCAAAATTATTGATGTTTTCAGAAACAAACCGATAAAATTACTCCATTTTTGGCCATCGTCGGTGTTGATAGTACTTT
>CAWDRB010000001.1:0-128828 GCA_963804605.1 uncultured delta proteobacterium | reverse complement strand
ACGCGCGCGACGAAGCCCTGTTTGCTGAGATCCAGAGCGGAGGCGGGCACGGCCATATCGGCGGTCAGAGTGCCGTAGTATTCGACGGTGAAATCGATGGTGCTGGTGAGGACGTTTGCCGGGGTGGCGGTATCGCTGGTGGTGAGGGTTGCGGTGTGAGTGGAGAGCGCTTCGAAAATGGTTGGCGGCCGGTACCTGGATGGTCGTGATCGCGCCATCCTTGGTGACGGTCGGCGTCACCGCTGCGCCGTCGACGGTCATTTGAATTGAAGCCGGATCCAGCGTGGTCACGTTGCCATCCGTGACTTTGAAAGTGACGCCCAAGAGATCACCGCTGCTGGCGGTGATGCGGGGGTTATCGGGGACGGGAGCGACGATGACGCCGTACATGTTACGGCCGGGGTTATTTGCCTGATAGATGCTCAGGGTGCCGGCGGGGAATTGCTTGGCGTAGATCGAGTACCCGCTGGTTGACTCCGAGACCCGGGCCCGCGCCGTCGGCTCCTTCGTCGATGCCGATTTCGTCCGGACGTTCGAGGCTGCCGTCGCGGTTCACGCCGGTGAAGACCCCTTCAAAGCCGTCCAACGGCAGCCAACCCATGTTCACATCGCGGGTGGTGCCGAAGACGGGAGCGGTGGTATTGGCCTTGCCATCCGGCATTCGGTTATCGACGAGCATGTAGACGATGCAGGCTTTGGCGACCGTGATATCGAGCTGGTAATCGTTATTATCGCGATTGTCGTTTCCGGACATGATGTATTCGGCTCCGAGGAGGTAGCTGGGGAGGGGCAGGGTGGTGCTGGCCTGAGTGTAGCGATGATTGCGATCGACGAAGGTCGGGGCGGCTTCCTGGAAGAAACCGACGGTGAACGGGGCATCGGCGGGGGTATTGGGGAGCGGTTCGTTGGCGATGCCGTTGACGAAGGTTTGTCCGGTCCATTTGGCGGCGACGGTATCCGTCGCTTCGTTGTCGCCACCGGTTTCAACGACGTCGAGGATGAGCGGGGCGGCGGCAAGTGAGATTGCCGCTCCCAGTGCAGCTGCCAGAGTCAGCAGTGGGGTAATCCAGCTTGGTCTTGGGTAGGGATGTCCAGTTTTCATAGATGAAGAGTGCGTTTACTGGGGTTCATGGACTTCGGCGTTTATAGCGAATCACGGGGCGGCGGCAAGTAATTTCGCAGGGTAGCAGCAAGGGTGCGAGGGTGGAGGGCAACGAACGACCATCGAGCGTCATTTGAGGCTTTGGGGATGCCGTGGTGAATGGTGCCGCCGACTAACCTGGGTGGCCGCGGAAGACGCACTGGGCGGTGCAGGTTTCGGCCACGACGACTTCCGCGAGGAGTGGCAGATGAGGTTTGAGTCGGTGCCAGATCCAGACGGCGATTTGTTCGCTGGTGGGGTTTTCGAGGCCGGGGACTTCGTTGAGGTAACGATGATCGAGTTGTTCCCAGAGTGGCCGGAAGGCGGTGGAGATGTCGGCGTAATCGATGAGCCAGCCGAACTCAGGATCACAGAGGCCGGCGACGACGATCTCGACTTTGAAGCTATGTCCGTGCAAGCGGCGGCACTTGTGGTTGGCGGGCAGCTTGGGGAGGAGATGGGCGGCCTCGAACTGGAAGGTTTTGCGTAATTCGACGTTCATAATTCCCAATCGGTCCAGGTGACAAGTTCGTTGAGGGCGGGGCGGCCGTCATGGCGCCAGGGGAGAGCGGGGTCCTGCATTCGGCCGATGGGACAGACCCGGGCAACGCCCCAGCGCGCGAGCGCGATGGAGAGTTCGCGGAGTTTGTCGCCGCAGGCGGCGAGGCCGACGGTGGATACCCGGCCGGAGAAAGCGGCGCTCTGCTGGAGGGTGTCGGCCAGGTTGCGGGCAGGTTTCACGTACACGAAACGGTTAAGGCACGAGGTTTGGAAGCGCGGGTCTTCCTCGTAGATCACGGTCCAGGCGGTCGATTGCGGGCTTTGCCAGAGCTGGGTTTCGAGGGATTGAGCCGCGCGCAATTCGTATACGGCACGGCGGGTCGAGATTTCCGCGGCCTCGGCGGGCGGCAGTGGTCCTCGGGGTTCGACCGTTTCAAGTTCGGCGAGTGCGGTGGCGAGTTGTTCGGCGAAGTCCCGCGGGGCGATCGTGCCGCCGGTTTCGACGTAATAGAGGTGAGGGGAGAGGCAGCCGGACTGGTCCCAGGCCGAGACATCGCGGGCGGCGGCCCGGGTGAGCTGTCGGGCTTCCGATTGGGAGAGCATTTCACGGCTGACATAGCCGAAGCTGACGCGGTGGCCATAGCCGACGAAGCGGGTGTGGGCAGGCAGGCGCAAGCGGAGTGCGGTGAGGGTTTCATCGCGGCCGGTGGCGGTCACGCAATCGGCTTGTTCGAACAGCACGGTTTCGAGGGGGGTATTGCCGCCGGGCCATTCCGCGATTTCGAGGCAGGCGGCGAGTTTGGATTCGCGGGCGTGGATGGAGTGGGCCAGCATTCGGGGAAGCCAGGAGGTGCCGGTGGCGCATTTGACGAACTGGGCGGAGCGGACGAGGAGGCCGAGGACGATGCTCATGAGGGCGGGGACGGGGAGATTGCCCGCGGTGATATGAACGAGCAGTTCGGGGCTGGTGGCCAGGGCGAGCCGGTGGGTTTGGTGTTCGGGTTCGGTGGCGACGAAGCGATCGAGGCGATCGAGATGGCCGAGGTCCTGAACCACAAGTTGTCGGAGGCGCTCGGCGGTCAACTGGCCGAAGAACTGGTCGAGCCCACGGGCGAGTACCGGCGCGGAGAACCCGGTGGCGGCGGGGCCCTCCTTGAGGGCGAGTTGGCGGATGGGATTATGGGGATCGCACCAATCGGCGGCGACGTCGGCGAGGGTTTCGATGAGGTTCAGGGTGGACTTTGGGGCGAGGTATTGGGCTCGGTTATGTTTCAGGGCCTGGCAGGCCTCAGCGATCATGGTGGGGCTGAAGCTGGTGCCCGGGGGCAGATCGGCCAGGAAGTAGTTGAGCGGTTTCATGTTCAGGCTGGGCGGGGGGCGGTGGCGTGGCGCTGGGGGGATTCCCGTTTGCGGATGGCGTGGAGACAGGGCAGTCCGGCCAGTGTCCACATAAAGAAGCTACGCTGCACAAAACCCATGAGGAAATCAAGCAGGGTACCGGCACGGACATGGGGATTTAAGACACCCTCTTTTTGTCCCTGGCGCAGAACATCTATCATAAGCGACATCATTCTTGGCTGGTCAAAAGTTTCATCGGCCATCCAGGTTTTCATCGGCAGTGTCATAAAGACTATTTTGCCTAATCCTTCGTGGCGTTCGTAGTAATCCAGCTGCAGCCAAAAAACCTTGCGCAGTTTTTCTTTCATACTTTCAATGCCCTGTAGGTGGTCGACAATCCGATCAGTTAATTTGCCCATCCAAATGTCAACAAATGCAAAAACCAACCGCTCTTTACTACCGTAGTGCTTATATATTGTGGTAAAGCTGACTCCAGCCTTGTTGGCAATATCACGGATTGATGCCCGATGAAAGTCGGAGTTGGAAAAAACTTCCAAAACCGCTTTTTCAAGTCGCCTGTGTATATCGCTGTTGAGTTCCTCTGACATGGTTGACAATGTGCTGATGTTTGAAAAACTTTGTTCTTATTGTGAAAAAACTTTCTGCTTATCGCCCCTACTTGAAGCCACACTTGATGTTGACAATGTAGTGTCGTTATTGCTTTTTAAAAAAGTTAATTTGCCGAATTGTCGTAGAAAAAATATATCATGCCAGCATGAATAGATTAAGCGGATAACAATGTTACACTTGTGTTGTAATGTATTGCTCAAAACTTTACAAGAAAAAAGCTGTAATTGTTCCCGCTATTTTTTATTTAACGGGGTGGTTGGCAAATTGGTCAAAAGAGGTTGACGAGACGCCTGTTGGTTGGTGCAGACGTCTCGCTTGACTCCGGACCCTGTTAATTGCCGAACAGTGACAACAGTACGCCGGCAGAAACTGCCGAACCAATGACTCCGGCAACATTTGGTCCCATGGCGTGCATGAGCAAAAAGTTCCCCGGATCGGCTTTCTGGCCGACGACCTGGGAAACCCTGGCGGCCATTGGTACCGCGGACACGCCGGCCGAACCGATCAGCGGGTTGATGCGCACATCCATCACCTTGTTCATCAGCTTGGCAAGAAGAACACCGGAGGCGGTGCCTATGGCAAAGGCGGTTACGCCCAGGGTCAGAATGGCCAGGGTTTCGATCTTCAAGAATTGCTCGGCAGTAGCTGTGGCGCCAACGGTTACCCCTAAAAAGATGGTGATGCTATTGATAAGCGCATTTTTTGCGGTATCTTCCAGCCGGCCGACAACTCCTGATTCCCTGAACAGGTTGCCCAGCATGAGCATGCCGATGAGGGTTGCCGCCGGTGGCACCATCAGTGAGACAATGATGGTGACGATTATCGGGAAGAGGATTTTTTCTCTTTTGGTCACATCGCGTAATTGGTTCATTCTGATGACGCGCTCTTTTTTAGTGGTAAGCAATCGCATAATCGGCGGTTGGATTATCGGCACCAGAGCCATATAGGAATAGGCGGCAATGGCGATGGGACCAAGCAGATGCGGGGCCAGTTTCGACGACAGAAAAATAGCCGTTGGACCGTCCGCGCCGCCGATAATACCGATAGATGCAGCTTCCTGGGCGGTAAAAAGCCCGGAGGCTATGGCGCCGATAAAGGTTATAAAGATCCCGAATTGAGCCGCCGCGCCGAGCAATAGCGATTTTGGGTTGGCGATGAGTGGTCCAAAGTCGGTCATCGCACCGACTCCCATAAAAATAAGGGGAGGAAAGATCCCCAGATGATCACCCTGGAATAGGTAATAGAGGAGGCCGCCCGGCTGCACGGTATGGATGATGTTGCCTTTTATTTCCATGACCGGCTCGGCCATCATGTCGGCAAAGGGGAGATTGGTCAGCAAAACGCCAAAGGCAATCGGCACCAGCAGCAGTGGTTCGAACTTTTTGACAATGGCCAGGTAAAGCAGAATACAGGCGATACCGACCATAAGGATCGCCCCCATGGTAATGCCGTAAAATCCGGTGCTTTTGACGAAGTCGAGAAGAGCTTCGAGCATGGTAGATGTCTCCCTTTAAAATGACAGAACAACCAGGATGTCGCCGGCGTTTACCGATACGCCCTTGGTTACATTCAGTTCCTGAACCACGCCATCGGCGGGGGCCATGATTTCATTTTCCATTTTCATTGCTTCAAGTACCAGCAGGGTCTGACCTTTGGTAACATTGTCGCCAACGCCGACTGCAACCTGCAGCACCGTTCCGGGCATCGGCGCGGCAATGGTACCGGCGGCAGAAGTTGCATCAGCTTTAGCGGCTGGCGCTTGGGCTTGAGGTTGTGTTTTTGGTGTGGGTTTCGGCTGCATTGGCTTTGGGGGCGAAGCAGTTTGAGCCTGAGCAGGCTGCGGTGCGTTGTCTTCCATCAACTCTTCAATGCCTACCCGGTATTCGCTGCCGTTGACCATCACTCTGAACATTTTCATGTATTTGTCCTCCGTTATTATTTAAAATCTGCTGTTCATCTGCTCAATAATTCCGGCTCGATTCCAGGCGGGAGTACGATCTTCGAGCTTGACGATGTTCTTGATTACAATGTTTTCAACCGATGTTTTCATTTTCATGGCGATGACGCCGGCGATTACCGCCACGAGTTCATTGTCGTCCATTGCCTGCTCTTTCTGGGAGGCTGGTGGTTTTTTGGCTATGGGGCCGGTTGCCGGCGCCGGTGTGGTTTCCAGCTTTTGTTTGTTCAGAAGTTTGTCCATCCAGGAAATGATGAACTGCAAAATGATGAGCGCTACAAAGGTAATGCCCATACCGAGTATGGTGGTGATCAGGCCGGCCATAAGCTTATCTGAAAGAGACAGGGTGTGCATGACATCGGGATTGGCAAAACCGGCCAGCAATTCAGTAACGGTCATAATCGTTTTCTCCTGTTAAAGTGGTATGTTGCCATGCTTTTTAGCGGGACGTTTTTCCCGTTTTCCTTCGAGCATATTGAAGGCGTCGATAATTCTCTGACGGGAGGCATGTGGTTCGATAACATCATCGACGAAGCCCCGTTCTGCAGCCTTATAGGGGGTGGCAAACTCGGCGGCATATTCTTCAAGAATCTTCTGTTTGGTTGCCGCTTTATCCTCGGCTTGGGCGATGTCGTTTTTAAAGATGATGTTGACCGCTCCTTCAGAGCCCATAACAGCCACTTCTGCTGACGGCCAGGCGAACACCATGTCAGCGCCGAGAGATTTGGAACACATGGCAACATATGCTCCACCATAGGCTTTACGGGTAATAAGGGTCACTTTGGGGACGGTCGCCTCGCTGTATGCATAGAGAATCTTGGCCCCATGGCGAATGATTCCACCATATTCCTGGGTGGTACCCGGTAAAAAGCCAGGAACGTCAACAAAAGTCAGTAAAGGTATATTGAATGCGTCGCAGGTCCTGATAAATCTGGATGCTTTATCGCCGGCGTTCATGTCGAGACAACCGGCCATCACGTTGGGCTGGTTGGCGACGATACCGACCGGTTTGCCGTTGATCCTGGCAAACCCGGTTATCAGGTTTGTGGCAAAATAGGGTTGGTATTGCATGAAATCCCCGTCATCGATTATTGGATAAATAACATCGAGTATGTCATAGGGTTTATTGGGGTTTTCCGGAATAAGGTCGTTCAGTTCGGTGATATGCCTGTTGATGTCGTTGCCGGAAGGCTTGGCCGGGCTCTTTTCCATGCTGTTTGACGGCAGGAACTGGATCAGTCTCCTGATGCCCTCAAGACAAGCCAGCTCGGAATCGGCGATAAAGTGGACATTGCCGCTGACGCTGTTGTGGGTCATTGCCCCGCCGAGTTCTTCAGCCGATACAATTTCGCCGGTAACCGTTTTTATCACTTGCGGGCCGGTGATGAACATCTGTGAAGTCTTGTCGACCATGAAGATGAAATCGGTCAGGGCGGGAGAATAGACCGCCCCACCGGCACAGGGACCCATGACCGCAGATATCTGGGGAATGACTCCTGAATATATGGCATTTCTGAAAAAGATATCGCCGTATCCGGACAAGGCATCCACCGCTTCCTGGATTCTGGCGCCCCCGGAGTCGTTCAAGCCAACAATAGGTGCACCGACCTTGGCTGCGCCGTCCATCGCCTTGACGATCTTTCGGGCATGCATCTCGCCCAGGGCCCCGCCAGTTATGGTGAAATCCTGGGAAAAAGCAAAGACTATCCGGCCTTCTACCTGGCCGTATCCAGTGACCACTGATTCGCCTTCAAAGTCGAGTTTATCCATGCCGAATCTGGTGCACCGGTTTTTAACGAAAGCATCCAGTTCGATGAATGTGCCCTGGTCAAAGAGATGGAGAAGTCTTTCTCTTGCACTCATCTTGCCACTGGCGTGTTGTTTTTTTATTCGTGCTTCTCCTCCTCCCAGAGCTATTTTTTCCTTCTTTTTCAGCAAGAGTGTTCTTTTATCCAAAGACATGTTCTTTGCTCCTTGATGTAGGTTTGTCTCTATCGCCAGCTTTTTCCGCGTCTGGGCTGGACAATGACTGGTTTATTTATTTATCTTTTATTTCTAAACTATCCGGAGACTTAACGTATCTAATGATGGCAGGGTTGGCCATGCCTTGCCAGACCATCTCAAAGAGGTTGTGGGCGTCCTCGACCAGGCTTCCCTGTTTACCTCGTAGTATCCACATAAAAAAGAGACGCTGAATGAACCCCAGCATAAAGTCGAGCAATGACCCGGCCCGGACGTTCGGGTTAATGAATCCTTGCTGCTGTCCCTTTTTCAGTACCCCTATTATCAGGTTTACTCTTTTCTTCTGGTCAAAAGATTCATCCGTCATCCAGGTCTGCATTGGCAGGGTCATAAAGAGAATACGGCCAAGTGCTTCATTACGTTCATAGTAGTCAAGGTGCAGCCAGAACACTTTTCTGAGTTTTTCCTTGAGGTCTTCGATCCCGTTCAAGTGATCGGCAATACGATCAGTGAGCTCTGCCATCCAGATATTGACAAAAGCAAAGAGCAGTCGCTCTTTACTGCCGTAATGCTTGTAAATGGTGGTAAAGCTTACCCCGGCTTTTTCGGCAATTACACGGATGCTGGCTTTATGGAAATCGGCGGTGGAAAAAATTTCCATGACTGCCTTTCCCAGCCGCTCCCGCACTTCTGGGTTAAGTTCCTCTAACATTGTTACTTTCTTGGTCTTGGGGTGAATATGTTTCTTGTCGATTTTTAGATGGTAAAGTGTTTAAAAAAATACATAAATAAAAAAATATGTCTGGTCAACATTGGTTGAGTCGGTAAATATATTTCTGGGTGTTGAATAAAATGTTTTTTTGTATAACTTTTTAATATTAAATAAAAAAATTATGTATTTTGACGTGTCTGTGTAGTTTTAGGGTAACGATGTTACGCTTCCTTTTAATGTATATCTAATTTGTTTGTCAAGGGAAAATGATTGCAGGGATATATCAAGGTTGGAGGGGAAACGACCAATAATATGAAATCACATTGGAAATACTGAAGATGAGCAAAGAGCTTGCATTTTTGCTTTCCTTTGAAGAAAAAATTACTATTCTCAAACCCACTCCTGGGCTATAGTTCTAAACCGATGCCATGGTTAAAACGCTTCATCTGTTTAACGGGTGCTCATGGGAACGGGGGTTGGGGGCAATTCTTCTACTCCGACGACGTTTCTTTTGGGGGTTGACTCATTGGATGGTCGAATTTGATGTCGTCGATTCTGAGAAAATTCAAGAAGAGGTCACAGTTATGGCTGCAAAAACATACCGGGCGATGGTGGTTGAAGAAATTGGCGAAAAACGTTTTTCCCGGTCAATTACCCAAAAGACCATTGATCAATTGCCGGATGATGAGGTTCTGGTAAAAGTACACTGGTCTTCTCTGAATTATAAGGACGCGCTTTCGGCCAGCGGTAATCGGGGAGTGACCAGGAAGTATCCGCATACCCCTGGGATTGATGCGGCGGGCATTGTGGAAGAGAGCCGGAATCAGGCCTTCAAACCAGGAGACGAGGTTATTATCACCAGCTATGATCTGGGCATGAACACTTCCGGCGGTTTCGGTCAGTATATCCGAGTACCGGCGGCATGGGTGGTGCCCTTGCCCACCGGACTCGATCTGAGGGAGAGCATGATTTTGGGTACGGCCGGTTTTACCGCCGGCATGTCGGTTATGGCCCTGACCCACTGTGTACCGGCGGAGAGAGGAAATATTCTGGTCACCGGAGCCACAGGGGGTGTCGGGTGTCTCTCCGTTGCCATTCTCGCCGGCCTTGGTTACTCGGTTTCCGTTGTTACCGGAAAAGCTGATGCCGAGCCGTTTCTCACCGGCCTTGGCGCCCGGCAGATTCTGTCCAGGGCTGAAGCGACAGCAGGCAACGAACGCCCAATGCTGAAGGGAATCTGGGCGGGAGTGATCGATACCGTCGGCGGCGATATTTTAGCTTCGGCCATTAAAGCGACCGATCTCCAGGGAGTTGTGACCTGTTGCGGGAACGTCGCGTCACCTGATCTGCCGCTAACCGTTTTTCCCTTTATTCTGCGCGGCGTGTCACTTTTGGGTATTGATTCGCAGAACTGTCCCATGGAGCGTCGAAAAAAGGTATGGCAGCATCTGGCCTCCGACTGGAAACCGGTCGGGTTGAATAAACTCTGCCGCGAAGTCTGCTTAGATGAACTGGATAGGGAAATTGAATTGATATTAAAAGGCGGGCAGACAGGCAGGGTTATAGTCAAAATGGATTCATGACTCTGGTAAATTTGAAAAAAACCGGAATAGATTGTTTGGAATCGGGAGTCCATCGTAAATGGCATAGCTAAGTACTCATTAACAAACAGGACGGCTTTATGAAAAGAACTGGTTTTGTGTATGACGATAGATATCTGTTGCACGATACGGGTGGGTATCATCCTGAGTCACCGGAACGCCTGAAAGCGATCTGCAAGAGACTCATTGATACGGGATTGTGGGAAAAACTCACTCTGATACCGGCAGAAAAAGCCAAACAGAGATGGATTGAGACAGTTCATAATATTCATTATATCATGCGTTTTGATGAGGCCTGTATCTCTGGATTGCGCGAATTTGAACACCCCGACAACGCCATCTGCCGAGATTCCTATGATATTGCCTTTCTGGCCGTTGGCGGAGTGCTGAAAGCCATTGATATGGTTATGAAAGGAGAAATTGACAATGCCTTTTGTGCAATCCGCCCACCTGGGCATCATGCAGAAGTCGATAAGCCCATGGGCTTTTGTTATTTTAATAATGCGGCGATTGGCGCCAGATATCTGCAGAAAGAATATAATCTGCAACGGGTCGCTATTATCGACTTTGACGTGCACCACGGCAATGGAACTCAGCATATTTTTGACCGGGATCCCACGGTGTTGTACTATTCAATTCACGAACACCCCTCTTTTGCCTATCCGGGGACCGGCAGGGAATTTGAGGTTGGTATTGCCGAGGGCGATGGCTATACGGTCAACTCGCCGGTTTTGCCGGGAAGAGGTGATGAGGAGTATCGCCGATTGATCATGCAGGATCTTGTCCCGGCTATTAAACAGTTCAAGCCTGAATTCATTATCCTGTCCGCTGGTTTTGATGCCCACGAGACCGATCTGATGTCAGGTACCAACCTGTCGACCGATGGATATGATTTTGTTTCTGAAGTGATAATGAACCTGGTCAACCGATTTACCGATGGTCGGGTTGTGTCGGTGCTGGAAGGAGGTTATAACCTTGATGTTTTACCAATACTTGTTGAAAATCATATCAAGATGCTGGCGGCAATACGGTAGAAATTGACCCCCGAATCAGATCAATTTGAGATAAAGACCAATCTTTTGGAGGTGTTATGTTTGTAGGCGATAGAATGTCAAAAGACCTCATTACTGCTGGTCCCGAAATGACGATATTTGCGGCCAAAACTCTGATGACGGAAAAGAAAATCCGCCATCTACCGATTATCGACGGATCAGGGAAGCTTCTTGGTATCGTTTCGGATCGGGATATGCGCGATGCGATGCCGTCAACTTTGCTGAAAAAGCCGGACTATGAAATTACCCTGGGCAAAATAGGCAATCGTCTTGTCGGTGACATAATGACCAGTAACCCGATAACCGTTTATGCCTATTACACGCTGCAGGATACCCTGCTGGTAATGCAGAAGAAGAAAGTCGGTGCCTTGCCGGTTGTTGACGAAGAAGGGTATCTGACGGGAATTTTATCGACCCGGGACCTGCTCGCTGCATTTGTGAACATCATGAACATCGACGAGCCCGGCAGTCTGTTATGCATTCTTGTCAAGGAAAAGCGAGGACAGATGAAGAGAATTGTTGATATCATTACAGAAGAAAACATTTCTCTCGGCAGCGTGCTGGTGGCTAGAGTATGGGACAAAGACAAGCGGGTGATCTTCCCTTATCTTCTGACTAACAATGTTATTAACGTAAAAAAGAAGCTGCTCAACGCCGGTTTTGAACTGATCGATCCCATGGAGTGGTATCTGGATCAGTTACCGAAGAAAAGCAAGTGAGCGACATTCCGCGGCAAGATTCAAGCAGATGAAGAGTTGTTACGACGCCATCATGATTTGGCGGATTTAGACACGGAAGAGGAGGCGGCTATTTCTCCGGTGGTGGTATAGTTTTCATGGTTTTTTTCAATAGAGGCGAGGTTATAAAGATAATTGACCATAAGGCCCCCGGATTGCGCGATGCCTCTCGCTGATAGATCGGCGGCCCAGTTGATTCGTTCGATCCGGGCGCCGTTTGATAAATGGAAATGGCTTACCCTGTCGAATGCCTGTGCCCCTTTTTTGGCCGTGAGCAGGTAACGGGCGCAGAGCCGGAGAAGGATTGGTCTGAATGGTGTTTCTTCGGCAACGGGTTGATTAACGTCAATGGCTCTAATTTTTTCGATAAAAAGATCTTTTGGATTTTTTTCGTCGGTCGTCTCACCGATAATTTTTTTCTCCCGATCAGTAAAATCCCAGTCATCCCGAAAGGTGTCTAGATAGTAAAGGAAACCGGGGATAGGGGAAAGAGTGGAGAAAGTTTTCAGGTTCGGCAGTTTAATACTCAGGTCCTTGACCACATTTTTTATAAGAAAGTTGCCGAAGCTGACTCCGGCCAGACCTTGTTGACAGTTGGAAATCGAATAAAAAATGGCGGTGTCCGCCTTGTGGGGGTCAATGGCGGGTTTCTCTTCGTTCAGCAGATCGTGGATCGTCGATGAAATGCCATTGACCAGGGCAACTTCGACAAAAATAAGGGGTTCCTGTGGCATACGAGGATGAAAATAGGCATAACAACGCCGATCCTCGCGTAATCGATTTTTTAGATCCCGCCATGACTGAATGGCATGTACAGCTTCATATTCGATAAGTTTTTCAAGCAGTGCGGCGGGGGTGTTCCAGGTAATACGCTGGAGATCAAGGAAGCCAACGTCGAACCAGGAGCAGAGCAGTCGGTGGATATCCTGATCGAGGGCCGTCAGTTCATGGTTGTTTCTGACCAGCGGCAGAAGCTCCGCCCGAAGGTCGACAAGGAATTTTACTCCTTCCTGCAGCTCGTTAAACTGCCGGAGGAGTTTGGTCCGGGGAGAGACCAGGAGGTTGCGGAGCTGGAAATTCAATTCTCTGCATTCATCTGTATCGGCACACTTGAGGCGTTGTTCAATTTTTTCTTCAACCGCCTTGTTATCGACGTCATATTCCCCGGCGAGTAGCTCCAGGAATCGCTTCCGGCCTTCGCTGTTCAAGACAAGATAGGCTTCGCCAAGCTCTGCAGCCCGGGTTCTGGCAGATACTTCTCCGCCGCGGTTTTCAAGACAACCATTGATCCTCTGGCGTAGTTTCTGCAAATCACTCTTGGGGAGACTGGGATCGACGGAGTTTTTCAAGACCGCATTATCGCCCAGTGGCCAGATGTAACGAATGCGACGTAAGGTTCTATCCCACAAGGGTTCATCGCTGTCAAACATTTTTCCTCCTCTGGGGCTTGGAGCTGCTATGGCAGCGCAATTCGAAAGGCAACGTAATGGAGATAATGGTTGAAATTACCAAAATATATCCTATCATCTCTTGGAAACAACTACAATAAATAACGAGCTGACGGATTTTAGCTGTGCTGAGTATATCGAAAAACGACCAAGGGAAGTTAACCGAGTTATGAAGAAAAAATCGATATTTTTGCTTTTGTTAAGCACGCTTCCGATAAGTTTACCTGTCTTTGGGCAAACTGCTGTTTCGCAGGAAAACCAACCAGAAATTGCGAAAGCAGGAGCCGATGCAGCGTTGCCGCTTACCCAGCAATCACCTGATGATGCGAAAAATAAACGGGAACCGGGACAGGTTGAAATCTTCAATCGGTTTTTAACGGCGGCGGAAAGTGGATCTGTGGAGGCGCAAAGACGAGTTGCCGAAATGTACGCTTTCGGCGATGGCACTGAAAAAGACTTACAAAAGGCCTATTTCTGGCTGAGTAGACTTGCGGAAAAAGGCGATGATGTCGCTCAGAGCAATCTGGCCTGGATGTATTATCGCGGCGAGGGCGTTGAGGCTGACAAATCCATCGCCTTTGAGTGGTTTCTTCTGGCGGCGAGAAACGGCAACCAGAATGCACAACTCAAAGTGGCCAATATGTATTATCTTGGCGAGGGGGTGCAAAGAGATGAAAAGAAGTCCTTCTATTGGACAAAAAAGTCAGCCGAAATGGGAACGGCTAGTGCCCAATATAACCTGGCGATGATGTTTGATAAGGGCGCAGGGGTAAAACAGTCGAGTGCCCAGGCATTTCAATGGTATGAAAAGGCTGCAAATCAGGAATATGTTCTGGCACAGAATACAGTTGCCTGGCGATACAGTAAGGGTATTGGGACTGAGCAAGATAGTGCCAAGGCCGCTTTCTGGTACCGGAAATCCGCCGAAAACGGTGATCCTTTCGGTCAGTATAACATCGGCAGAATGCTGGCCAAGGGGGAAGGGGTCGAACGCGACGAAAAGAAGGCTTTTTTCTGGTGGATGCAATCAGCGCAGCATGGATTTGTCCTTGCCCAGAGCAGATTGGGCTACTGCTATGCAAAGGGCTTCGGGGTCGATAAAGATCTCAGACAAGCCTACAGGTGGTGGAAAATTGCCGCCAGTGGCGGCAATGAAGTGGCGAAACGGAATTTGCAATTTTTGTGTCGTGAAAATCCACAGGCCTGCTCACCTTCAGCCGTAACTCCTCCATTACCCTGATTGTGCTGGATTGACACCTGGGGTCTTATTCGGCAGCGTTTTCTTTTTCCAGTTCCTCCGGGCTAAGACTCCAGAAAGGTGTGCCATCTTTGGTCAAACGGACCTTGAAGACAAAGTCGTCTCCCTGCTTGACTTTGGCGGCCATCAGAACATCCTTCCCATCGATCACCGCCCAGCTGCCGCTTACCTTGGTCGAAATATCCTTGCGTATGCCGGTCTCGCTCGCACTGCTGAATGCTGCAGGGCAGAGATGGACAAGAATTTTTTCGCCGCCTTCTTCCATTATAAATGCTGTTCCCGGGTCCATACCCGGCAGGGGGGTGACTTCGATAAATTGCAGAACTTTTCCCTTGAGGGAATCCCTTTCTTTATAGTTATAATAACCATCATAAGCAGACCCTTTTTCCCATCCGGCATAGCCGGTTTTTTCGGTGGCCTCAGCTAGAGTAACCAGGCTGAAGACGATGAGCACCAACATGCAGCAAACCAGAGATCTGTAGTATGAGAAAGATCGCATATTCTTCTCCTGAAATAATAAGGGGGGAGTTAACGCTGCGGACCGGTTTTTCCAAGTTCCTCGACAATATCAATAATCACTTTTTTCTGTTCTGCCGGAAAAAATCCTCGAGGAAGTGTTTTCTCCAGCCGTCTGTCTGGCGCAACTGCTCAGGCTCATCCTGCTGCGTGGCGTTGAGTGTTTTAACCAAACGCTTGAGTTCGGAAACATTGCCGACCAGACCAGCGGCAATGCCTAATAATTCACATTTCAGGCCGATCAGATTATTGAGTTTTTCCATGCTGCTCTTCTCGCTTTTGCTCAACCGTATGTTAGGGTGCGGTTCGGGATATGTCGATTCTTGCTGCGCTAAGGTGGTTACGACAATCGCTGCGAGGGTTTTACCATATTTGGTGGTGGCTTTTACCGAAAGTCCGGCTTTTGGGGTGAGATCGATTGGATTGACCAGTTTTTGTCGGGCGATTTCAACAAGAACAGTGTCTTTTATTACGTGCCCGCGCGGCCGGTCTAATTTTCTTGCCATTCCCTCACGCCATGTTGTCAGGTTCTTGAGAATCCCTAATCCTTGTCGGTCAAGATGCGTATTTCCTCGAATTTTAAGATATCTTTCGTTATCGGGTGGTCCTGAATATGTGGCCGGATTGTTGAGCAGGTTTAATTCTTCCTGGAGCCATGATTTTATTTTAGGGCCAATTATTCGAGTCAGCAAAAGTATGCGCACCGCCCGAAGATACCGAACATCATCGAGGGCGTATCGTGTCTGTTCGTCGGTGAGCGGTCGTTGCAGCCAGTTTGTCCTTGTCTCTTCTTTTAAAAGAGTTATGTCGAGTAGCTCTTTCACCAGGTGCACTAAAGAGAGGGTCGCGGGCAGGTTGGAAAAACCTGCGGCCAAACGCGTATCAAATATATTTTGCGGTGTTGCCCCGGTTGCTCGCTGAAGGATTGCCAAATCCTGTGGCGCATCATGGAAAAGCTTGATAACTCCCCGATCAGACAGGAGTTTACCCAGTGGCTGTAAATTTCTAATAGCGAGAGGATCAATGAGATAGCAGTCTTCGTCGGATAAGGCCATCTGGATCAAGCCAAGTTGCGGGTAGTAGGTCCGTTCCCAGACAAATTCCGTATCCAGGGCGACGGCGTCGGTTTTTCGAGCCCGATGCACCAGCTTCTCCAATTCTGCTTCACTTTGTATTAAGGGAGTTGGTTTTTCCATGCCGTTATCTGATGAGTGGTTGTGCAAAGATTTTTTGGTTGATTACTTCCCCTGAGGTCCCTTGCATTTATCTGACGGTCTTCCCATAAAAAGACATAAAGGTTGATAAAAGACAAGAAATATTCTTCTTTTATGCTGTCTATTTGTATTATTTTTTCTTATTGTGGCAAAGAAATAATGGCAAAAGGCAGAGAGGTTAGTGAGAAAATAATGATCGTATACATCCTGAAAAGAATCCTGCTGATGATCCCGACACTGTTTGGCGTGATGGTGGTCACTTTCACCATCACCCAGTTTGTTCCCGGTGGTCCGGTAGAGAAGATGATCGGTGAGATTGAGGGGATCGGTGGTGGCAGTGGAGAAGTGCGGGCCGGTCCGTCCACTCTGTATCGTGGTAATTCGGGGCTGGATGAAGAGAAAATTGCCCGCCTTAAAAAGCTCTATGGCTTCGATCAGCCGCCGGTGACTCGCTTTATCAATATGATGAAGAATTACCTGGTCCTCGATTTTGGAACTTCCTACTATTACCATCAAAGTGTCGCCGAGTTGGTCGTCTCCCGGATGCCCGTCTCCATGTCTCTGGGGTTATGGGGTTTTTTGATTGTCTACGGGGTCTGCATTCCGCTGGGAATCAAAAAGGCGGTGACCGACGGTTCACGCTTTGATATCATCAGTTCTTCGGTCATTCTTGTTGGCTATGCCATTCCCGGGTTTGTGTTGGGAGTTTTGTTGATTGTGCTGTTTGGCGGCGGCAGTTTCTGGTCAATCTTTCCTCTTCGGGGGTTGGTCTCAGATAACTGGCATGAACTGACTCTCGGCATGAAAATACTGGATTATCTCTGGCATATGGTTTTGCCGATTACCGCAACCGCCATCGGCAGTCTTGCGGTTATGACCATGTTGACAAAAAACTCATTTCTTGAAGAGATTCGCAAGCAATATGTCCTGACTGCGCGGGCCAAAGGCCTTTCGGAGAATCAGATATTATACAAGCATGTTTTTAGAAATGGTATCATTCCCATCATAACCGGTTTTCCCGGTTACTTTGTTGCTTCTTTTTTTACCGGCAGCCTCCTCATTGAAACTATTTTTTCACTAAACGGCATGGGACTTCTTGCCTATGAATCGGTTGTCAATCGTGATTACCCGGTAGTTCTGGGCACTCTTTATTTTTTTACCCTGATCGGCTTAATCTCCCGGTTGCTTTCCGATTTAAGCTATGTACTGGTTGATCCTCGCATCAGTTTTGAGGGATTAGATGATTAGAGTTCATCCCGGAAGTCAGCTCAAACTCGCCTTGTCACGGAGCAGGACCAAGACCTGGCAACGATTTAAACGCAACAAACGCGGGTATTACAGTCTTCTTATTTTTGCCGTCCTGTTTGTCGGCAGTTTGCTGGCTGAGGTGATCAGCAATGACTCGCCGTTGCTGGTTAAATATGACGGAAAATTATATTTCCCGATATTTGTGTCATATCCCGAAGTGACTTTTGGCGGCGACTTTGAGACCGAAACCGATTATCGTGATCCCTTTATCCGCGAAAAATTAAGGGAGCCGGGGAATTTCATGCTCTTTCCTGTTAATAAAAATAGTTATAATACCATCAATCAGGAGATTGTTGGTCCGGTCCCCTCTCCTCCGACTATGGCCAATTTTTTTGGCACCGATGATCGGGGCAGGGATGTCCTGGCAAGAATTATTTATGGTTTCCGGTTGAGCATTCTCTTTGGGCTGGCATTGACCTTTACCGGGACCCTGGTCGGTATTCTTGCCGGGGCCATCCAAGGTTACTTCGGTGGCCGGACCGATTTGCTGATGCAGCGATTCATTGAGATATGGGGGGCCATGCCGGAATTGTATCTGTTGATAATTTTTGCTTCGATATTCAAGCCAAGCATCCTGCTGCTGCTCGTTTTGCTGTCGCTGTTCAGCTGGATGGGCCTGTCCGACTATGTCCGGGCTGAGTTTCTGCGGGGCAGAAATCTTGAATATGTCAATGCGGCAAGGGCACTTGGGGTAAAAAACGTGACCATTATGTGGCGCCACCTCCTGCCCAATGGTTTAACCCCGGTCATCACCTTTCTTCCTTTTCGGGTTTCCGCAGCAATACTGGCTCTGACCAGTCTCGATTTTCTTGGCCTTGGCGTGCCGCCATCAACGCCAAGCCTGGGGGAATTACTTGCTCAGGGCAAGGCAAATATCGAGGCGTGGTGGCTCTCCTTATCAGCTTTTGCTGTTCTTGTCGGGATGTTGATCCTGCTTATTTTTATTGGTGAAGCCTTGCGGGAGACATATGATCCAAGGAAAAATTGAATCCCGCTCTCCCTCATGCACAATGGTGCTAAGTTGCGTTTTTAGAATTGATCGTATCCGGAGTTGGAATAATCGTATAGAATTTCTAGTCATTGACTTCTGACCTGTCCGTTTATATCCTAGGAGTGTTTTTATTGCAAAAAGAGCACTTAATTTTAGTTATAATCCCGACTTGTCAGGGACAATCATTTGATGAAAAGTAATCCACTCGTACGGCTAGGTGATACCGGATTGTATGTGCTGGCGGATCTTGGCCGGATGGCAATTTTTTTTCTGAAAGCCATCCGTGGCACATTCAGGCGGCCGTTCAGGTTCAAAGAATTGGTCCGTCAGGTACACTTTATCGGCGCCGGTTCTCTCGTGGTGATTTTTTTTACCGCCTTGTCCACCGGGATGGTATTAGGACTTCAAGGCTACTATTCGTTGAATAAGTTCGGCGCGGAAGGGATGCTCGGCTCGGCTGTTTCGCTGACCCTTATTATGGAGCTGGGACCCGTGTTGACTGCCCTGATGGTTGCTGGACGCGCCGGTTCAGCCATGTGTGCTGAGATCGGTATAATGCGGATTTCCGAGCAGATCGATGCCCTGGACTGCATGGCTATTGATCCATTTCGGTATTTTATTACACCGAAGTTTCTTGCCATGCTCATTGCAATGCCCCTGTTGACCGCGGTTTTTGATGTGGTGGGCATTGCCGGCGGGTATCTGGCCGGGGTGAAAATGATGGGTGTCAGCCCAGGCAGCTATATTGAAGGCATGACGACGAGTGTTACCAACCATGATCTCAGGCTTGGCATTATCAAATCTTTTATTTTTGCTCTGCTGGTTGTATGGATCTGCTCGGGGCGTGGATTTTTTGTCCGGGAAATTCGGGGAGCCGGCTTCGGGGCCGAAAGTGTCAGCCGGGTCACCACCCAGGCTGTGGTCTACTCCTCTATCTCCGTCCTTGTCTTTGATTATCTTTTAACCGCGGTACTCCTGTAAAATGAAAGCTGCTATTGAATTTAAAAATGTGGTGAAAAGTTTTGCTAAAAGGGATGGCGGCGTTCAGTACGTCCTCGACGGGGTCGATTTTTCTATTCCTGCTGGCAAAACGACGGTAATTGTCGGCGGGAGCGGGCAGGGGAAAAGTGTTACCCTGAAACTTGTCCTTGGGCTTATGCAACTTGATTCCGGGCAAATCTTTGTCCATGACAAGGATGTCACCGGGGTGCGGGGGGCAGAGCTTGAACAGCTCCGTACCCAGTTTGGTGTGCTGTTTCAGGGGTCGGCGCTTTTTGATTCACTGAGTGTTTTTGAAAACGTTGCCTTGCCCCTAAGAGAACTGACCGATAAAAGCGAAATCGAAATTGGCCAACAAGTCGCTGCGACGCTCGCTCAATTTGAGCTGACCGGGCATGAAGAAAAATACCCGGCACAGTTGAGTGGCGGTATGAAAAAAAGGGTGGGACTTGCCCGTGCCATGCAGCTCAAGCCTTCGATTATGCTTTATGATGAGCCGACCACCGGTCTTGATCCGGTTATGAGTCACGACATATATCACCTTTTTGCCAGAATGCAGGCTGAATTTGGTTTTACTTCAGTGATTGTCAGCCATGATGTACCGAAAATTTTCAACCTGGCCGATCAGGTTATTATATTGCATGATGGCAAGATGGATGTGTTTGACAGCCCTGAGAAAATCCAGTGGTCCGAAAAAGAGTATATTCAGGAATTTGTGCGGACCACGATGGGAGACATTTATCAGAGTCACCTGATGGAATAATGATGGCGTCCATTGAGAAATAAATTATTACGAGTTTATAAATGATGAAAAATAATACCTTAGAGATGATTGTCGGGTTGTTTATACTAATTGGTTTTGCCGCCTTTGGTTATCTTGCCCTGCAGTTAGGTGAGGTATCTTTTTTAACCGCCGGCAAGACGTATATTCTCAAGGCTGAATTTACCAATGTGAGCGGGGTGAAGAAAGGCGCGTCCGTGCAGGTCGCTGGTGTTGTGGTGGGTGAGGTGAGCGCCATTGAACTCGGCAAGGACGCATATGCGGTGTTGTCTCTGCAGATCGATAACAGCGTGAAGGTGCCCGCCGATTCAATGGCATCGGTTAAGTCGCAGGGCATAATCGGCGATAAGTATATCCAGCTGAGCCTCGGGGGCGATGAAAAGTTTTTTAATCCAGGTGAAATGATGGTTGAAACCGAGTCATCTCTGGATATAGAGTCTCTTATCAGTAAGTTCGCATTTGGCAGTGCCAAGAAAGAGTAGCAATTTTAAAAAAGATTTTTTCCTCCTTCTATAAATTCTGAGCTGTTGAGATAAAAAATGAAAAAGATACTTTTACTGTTTAGTCTTCTCTGTGTTGTGTCGATTGGATTTGCCTGGGCAGGTGAGATAAGTCCTACCGAGGTTCTTAAACCTGTCCTCAATGACTTGACCTCCGTTTTGGGAGATCCAAATTTAAAGGGCAATGAGCATCTGGTCGAGCGACGGAAAAAAATCATGTCGCTTATAAAACGTGGTTTTGATTTTCAAGAAATGTCAAAGCGTGTACTGGGTAAGACCTGGCGGGAGATCGATGATAAGGAAAAAGATAATTTTACTGCCCTTATGACCAAGCTGCTGGAAAATGTATATATTGGTAAACTTGAAGGTTACTCAGGAGAAACTGTTGAATTTGTTGCGGAAACAGTTAAGGACGACCGCGCGCAAGTGACAACCCTCATTGAGAATAATGCGGTAAAACTACCCGTGCATTACATTATGAAGAAGACTGATTCCGGTTGGATGGTATACGATATCAATATTGAAGGCGTCAGTCTGGTGCGTAATTATCAAGAGCAATTTAAATCTATACTGCGCACCGAGAAGTATGAAGGTCTTGTCAAAGTCCTGCAAGATAAAAACCAATCCTTTCTCGTTGAAGCTCGCTAGGCTTTGCATATGGTTGATTATAGTACTGAGTTACAACAGTGTTGTTTTAAGTTTCTTGATAAAACTGAGACAGAGAAGCTGTTGGCAGTTATGGAAAAAGTCTTCTATGCAGCCGACACCGAGATTTTCCAGAAAGGAGATCCCGCTGAATGTTTGTATCTCCTCATATCGGGACGGGTAGCTGTGCAAAATAAAACAGGTTTTGGTGAAAGGACCCAAGTCATTGCACTGCTCGACACTGGCGCTCCCGTTGGTGAAAAGGGGCTGCTTGGTGGTCGTAGCCGCGGGGCCACTCTGACCGCAGTGAAAGATTCCGAGCTGCTTGTCCTGACCCACCAATCGTTCGACACATTGACTGATGAGTATCCTGTTCTGGCAATCAAATTATTGAAATGGTTGTTAAATAGAGTATCATTGCGATTGGAAAAGAATTCCGAACGCCTCATCCATGTTCTCTAATGTTCTAAAAAAAATATTTTTAAGATATCCTGAAGTTGTCAACACCCTGATATTTCGTCATTATTTCCTTTTTCCCGGATTGATCTTCTCAATTGAGATGTTTTTTTCTAGCCAAGCGGAGATAAATTGATTATTTTTCCTTTCTTTTATTTTTTGAGTTGTTGCCGATTGAAACCGATTTTGTTTTATGAAACTGCTCTTTGAAGAAATCACCGGGAAACCTCGTCTTTATACGATACGTGATACCAGCTGGTTCCCGTCGGAAAATGAGGGATTTCTCCTCACTGCTACAGCAAGTATCAGTGTTTCCAGGCGTGATAGCGAGACCGTGCTGCTGAAAGGAACCCTGGAAGGAGAACGCCTGGAGGCCTGCGACAGATGCGGTGAACAGGTAAAAGAAGCAATATATATCGAATTTGAGTACCTGGTTACCACCAGAAAAGAACAAACCCCCGAATTGGGTGATATTGAATGTAGTGACGAAGATGCCGTTACTCTTTATCTCCATGGGCGGGAAATTGATGTTGACCAGATCTTGTTGGAGCAGGCTTATCTGGCTTTCCCCTTGAAGACGCTCTGTAGTGAAGATTGCAAAGGCATCTGCCCAGGATGTGGGGTTGTGCTGAATAGTGAGGTTTGTCGGTGCCCTTCGGATGGGGTGAATCCGACATTCGCTATTTTGAAAAAACTCATCAATCATTGATATTAATAATTAAAAGGTATGATGCATACCTGATTTGGAGGATACAATGGCCTTACCCAAAAGAAGACATTCCCATTCCCGTACCCGGAAAAGACGGTCCCACGATTTCTTGACTGCTCCGGGCCTCTCACTTTGTGCAGACTGTGGGGAGCCTAAGCAGCCGCATCGTCTGTGCGGTAGTTGCGGCAAGTATAAAGGGAGAACTGTTTACTCGCTTGATACTGCAGTAGAATAGGAGAGTGGTGTGCAAATAGCCCTGGATGCCATGGGGGGAGACTATGGCTCAGAGGAATTGATTGCCGGGGCTCTGCTTGCCGTCAGACAGACGGATCTGCGTGTAACTCTGGTAGGAGACGAGAGTCTATTAACTAAACACCTTGAGACCTTGGCTCCTGATATCAAGACAGCGGAACTGATCAGTATCGTTCATTCATCTCAAGTTATTGGTATGAATGAACATCCTGTTGATGCAATTCGTAAGAAAAAAGACGCCTCGATTATGGTTGCCTTCGACCTCGTTCGTCATAAGGAGGCTGATGCTGCTGTAAGTGCTGGTAATTCTGGAGCAACTCTGGCAGCGGCCTCCCGCAAGCTTGGCCGATTGGAGGGGATTTCCCGCCCTGGTATAGCGTCGATTTTCCCGACCCTCAAAAAGCCGGTGGTGCTAATGGATATTGGTGCAAATGTCGATTGCCGTCCACAGCATCTTTTTCAATTCGGCATAATGGCCTCGGCTTTTTCCCGTATAACCGGCGTGCCAAACCCCAGGGTGGGACTGTTATCGATCGGAGAGGAAACCGGCAAGGGTAACAGCCTGATAAAAGAGACATATCCTCTCTTAGAGAGAAGTTCTCTAAATTTCATCGGTAACGTCGAGGGACGCGATGTCTTTCAGGGCGACGTCGATGTTATTGTCTGTGACGGCTTTGTCGGCAATGTCTGCCTCAAAGTCAGCGAGGGCCTTGCCGAGGCTGCCATGCAGATGCTGCGAGATGAAATAGTTAAGTCTTTTCTGGCTAAAATTGGCTATCTGCTGGCAAGACATGCCTTTAAATCTTTTAAAAAACGTGTCGATTATGCGGAATATGGCGGGGCACCGCTTCTTGGTATTGATGGAATCGGCATAATATGTCATGGCAAGTCCAGTTCGCACGCGATCAAAAATGCCATTCTGGAAGCTGCAAAAATGGCCAGAGGAAACATCAATAAGGATATTCTGGAAAGCCTAGCCATCAGTAACTTTGTCGAACCTGGCATCGAAAAACTGGAGATGTAATGGGAACTGTTGTCTTGGGGACCGGTTCATGTTTGCCGAAAAGGGTTCTTACCAATGCCGAACTCGAATCGATTGTCGATACGAGCGCTGACTGGATACAAAGCAGGACCGGCATCGAAAGCAGACGGATCGGCGGCAAGGGTGAGAAAACCTATCAACTGTCGACAATGGCGGCCGAAAAGGCCCTTGCCGCAGCTGGGATTTCCGCCGAGGAACTTGGTCTGATTGTGGTCGGAACAATAAGTTCGCACATGCTTATGCCGTCGAGTGCCTGCTATGTTCAGAAAGAACTTGGCGCAACCAATGCCTTTGCTTTTGATTTGAATGCAGCCTGCTCCGGATTTCTTTACGGGCTGGATTTGGCCGATAAATATATCCGTGCTGATCATGACATGAAAGTGCTGGTTATCGGTGCGGAAACCCTTTCTTCTCGTCTGAACTGGCAGGACAGAAATACCTGTATTCTTTTTGGTGATGGTGCCGGCGCCGCCGTTTGTGGATATTCCGACAGCGACCGTGGCGTTATCGGGTCGAGTATGCATTCAGATGGAAGTCTATGGAAACTGCTGTACATGCACGCCCCCCAAAGCTCCAATCCTGATCTGGTTGTCAAGGGAAACAATGGTGCTTATATCCAGATGGAAGGGCGGGAAGTTTTTAAACATGCAGTTCGAGCCATGGAGGACGCGGTATGCCGGCTTCTGGCCAAAGAGAAGATCGACAAAGAATCGGTCAGTCTCGTTATTCCGCATCAGGCCAATATGCGAATCCTCAATAAATTGATTGATCGGCTTGATATCCCACAGAGTAAAGTATTTATAAACGTTTCCAAGTATGGTAATACATCCGCTGCATCAATCCCGATTGCCCTTGATGAAGCCAACAACCTTGGTTTAATAGCTCAAGGAGACACAATTTTGTTCTGTTCCTTCGGTGGTGGTTTTACCTGGGGAGCAACCCTGATTAAGTGGTAAACAGGAGATTTGAGAATGGATTATTTCTTATCCGAAGAACAGCAGATGATTGTCGATATTACCCGGCAGATCACTGACGAGCGAATAATACCCAGCCGGGCGGAACTCGACGAAAAACATCAATTTCCTCGACAAATTCTCAATGAGATGGCCCAGGCCGATCTTTTTGGCGTGCCGATTCCTGAGGAATATGGTGGTTTTGGCGGAGGCTGTCTGGAAATAGCCCTTACGGTTGAGCAGCTCGGGCGCGGATGTATCGGTGTCGGGACAGCATTTGCCGCCAATTTTCTTGGCGTCTATCCCATTATCATTGCCGGCTCTGAGGAGATGAAGCAGAAGTATCTGCCTGATGTGGCAACCGGAAAAAAATTCGGGGCTTTCGGTCTGACTGAAGCCAATGCCGGCTCAGATGCGTCCGGTATTCAGACCACTGCCGTTCTCGACGGTGAAGAATGGGTGCTTAATGGTACAAAACAGTGGATTACCAACGGCGGGGAAGCGCAGATTTATTCGGTCGTGGCCATTACCGACCGCAGCCGCGGTCCCCGGGGCGCCTCGCTGTTTGTTGTGGAAGAAGGAGACCCCGGTTTTTCCTGCGGTCCCAAAGAAAAGAAAATGGGCATTAGGGCGTCTTCTACTACCGAACTGATCTTTAAAGACTGTCGCATTCCAAAAGACCGGCTGATCGGTCGCGCCGGGACCGGTTTTATTACCGTTATGAAGACTCTGGATCTGTCCAGGCCCGGAATCGCCGCTCTTGGGGTTGGCCTGGCCCAGGGGGCTCTCGATGAGGCGGTTAAGTATGCCAAGCAGCGGCAACAGTTTGGCAAACCGATTATTGCCTTCCAGGCAGTTCAGCATATGCTGGCTGATATGGCCATAGGCATTGAATCGGCTCGTGCACTGGTTTACGCCGCGGCAAAACATATCCAAGCCCATCCAAAAGATATGTCGAAGGCATCGGCGATGTGCAAGACATATGCAACCGATGTGGCCATGAAGGTGGCAACTGATGCAGTACAAGTCATGGGTGGCTACGGCTACATGTGCGAATATCCCGCGGAAAAAATGATGAGAGACGCAAAAATCCTCCAGATTTACGAGGGGACCAATCAAATTCAGCGTAATGTAATCGGCCAGGAACTCAACAAAGAATATTTGTAATTATCTGGTCACGGTAGCATGACGAGGCACAAACTGCCAACTGAAGCTGCTATGTGAGTCACGAATAATCTCATTTGTGAGAAGATGGCTACGGCGCCATCGGATGTTGATACATTTATAAATACAGGTTGTTGTATGAAAATAATCGTATGTGTTAAACAGGTACCGGATGCTGCTGATGTGCGTCTTGATCCTGTTACAAATACGCTTGCCAGAGAAGGGGTGCAGTCGATCATGAATCCTTATGATCAGCACGCCCTGGAAGAGGCAGTTCGCCTGAAAGAGAACCATGGCGGCGAGGTCGTGGTGGTGACCATGGGACCGCCGCAGGCCGAGGAAATGCTCAGGCAGGCTATCAGTTGTGGAGCTGACAGCGTGGTTCTGGTCTCAGATAGATCTTTTGCCGGTGCTGATACCTGGGCGACATCCTATACCCTTGAGCATGCAGTAAAGAAAATTGGCGCTTTTGATCTGATCTTATGTGGCAAACAGGCTATTGATGGCGATACGGCCCAGGTAGGTCCGGGCTTAGCCACTCGCCTTGGCATACCCTATCTTACCTGTGTACAAAAAGTTCGAGAGACAAGCACCAAAGGACTTATTGTCGAAAGAATGATGGATGATGGCTACGACGTGGTTGCCGCAGATTATCCAGTATTATTGACAGTTGTTAAAAACATCAACGAACCCCGTGTTCCTTCACTGAAAGGAAAAATGAAGGCGAAAAAAGCGGAAATACTCCGATTAAGTGCCGCAGATATTGGGGCTGATCCTGCCTGTATCGGGCTACCCGGCTCGCCTACCAGGGTTGTCAAGGTTTTTCCACCGGAGGCCAGAGGTGGAAGATCGGTTCTCACAGGTACCCTCGATGAACAACTCGATCAGCTTGTTGATAAACTGCTTCCATATTTGTGATAGGGCGGGGTATTAGAAATATGTTGAAAGTTAATAAAGAGCTTTGCATCGGTTGTGGAATCTGCGAGGAAAACTGCCCTTTTGGCGCTATTACCATAGAAAATGGCCTGGCAGTGATTGGTGACAGCTGTACTCTCTGCGGCGCGTGTGTGGAAAGCTGTGAGGTCCAGGCACTCAGCCTGGAAGTGGAAGATACGCAGGTTCAGGAAGATCTGGCTGATTGGCATGGAGTCCTGGTATTTTGTGAATATCGCCATGGTGAACTTGCTCCGGTCTCGCTGGAACTTCTGGGTATAGCTCGACAACTTGCCGACAGACGCGGGGTTCAGCTTTCCGCCTTGCTGCTAGGCTATGAAACAGCAGACACAGCACAACTGCTTATAGCTCACGGAGCGGATGTCGTTTATCGTGCCGACCATGAAGCTTTGTTGAGATTCAGAGACGACTGTTACAGTGCAATAACCGCTGCCGCAATCCGGCAATACCGCCCGGAAATTGTTCTGGCAGGAGCCACTGCAATAGGGAGATCGTTTATCCCCGGCGTTGCAACGCTGGTCAATGCCGGGCTTACCGCCGACTGTACTAAACTAGAGATTCGCGAAGAAGACGGCGCGCTGCTGCAGACCCGTCCGGCATTCGGCGGCAATATTATGGCGACCATTGTCTGTGAATCAACCAGGCCGCAAATGGCCACGGTCCGGCCGAAGGTGATGAAGCAACTGCCGTTTGATGGCTCGCGCCTGGGAACAGTTGTTGATCTCGTATTGACGGCTGAACAGCTGCAGAGTCGGGTGCAGGTGCTTGAATCTATTGTCGAGGAGGCAGGCAACGTCAATATCCAGGAGGCTGACATCCTGGTATCGGGTGGCCGCGGACTGGAAAACGCCAAAGGTTTTGAACTGATACGAGCACTTGCCGAAACGATGGGAGCGAAAGTATCCGCATCACGAGCAGTGGTTGATGCCGGGTGGATTCCTTATCCGCATCAAGTCGGTCAGACCGGTAAGACGGTGGCCCCCAAATTGTATATAGCCTGTGGTATATCAGGAGCAGTACAGCATGTTGCCGGAATGCAGTCGGCAGAAACGATCGTTGCCATTAACCGGGATGCTCATGCTTCAATCTTTAATGTGGCTGATTTCGGAATCGTGGGTGACTTGTTTGAAATCATCCCTAAATTGATTCTAAAGATAGAGGAGCGCCGCTAAGATTATGAGCCTGGAAGGAAAAGTTGCTTTGGTAACAGGCGGAAGCCGTGGTATCGGCCGGGCCATCTGTATTCGCCTTGCTTCCATGGGAGCCCTGGTTTATATCAACTTTGTCAGTCGATCGTCAGCCGCTGAAGAAACCCGGCGGATCATTCAGCAGGCAGGTGGCCGAGCTGAGATCATCGGCTTTGATGTAGCGGACGGAGATGGTGTCCAGGAGGCCTGCAAAAAGATAATCACTGAGGCCGGATCAATTGACATCCTGGTAAATAATGCCGGAATCACCAGGGACGGCCTGATGGCCAGAATGAAAGAATCTGAATGGGATGAGGTTATTGATACCAACCTTAAGGGTGCTTTTCTCTGTGCCAAGGCCGCATCGCGAGCGATGATGAAGAAAAAGTGGGGCCGGATTATTAATATTTCATCGGTATCCGGAGTTGCCGGCAATCCCGGGCAAGTGAATTATTCTGCGGCGAAAGCAGGACTCATTGGCTTGACTAAGTCAATGGCCAGGGAATATGCCTCGCGAAATATCACGGTCAACAGTGTAGCCCCCGGCTATATTGCGACCGAAATGACCGATCTGTTGGATGAAAAGACGCAGCAGCAGATTAAGGCCGAAATTCCCCTTGCCGCGTTTGGCGAAACAGAGGATATTGCCGGAGCTGTTGCCTATCTCGCATCTGAAGACGGGCGCTATATAACCGGGCAAACCCTGCATGTCAATGGTGGTATGTATATGTAACAGGTTGTAGTAATAGATGTATTCTATTTGAGTAAAGTAAAATCATTGCACATGGTTTTTTTGAACTATGTCTAATTTCAAGTAAGGGAGTAAGGTGATGGCAATCGAACAGGAAATGATAGATATAATCGTTGAACAGTTAAGCGTTGAAAGTGATAAAGTTGTGCCGAATGCATCATTTGTTGATGACCTTGGCGCTGATTCCCTTGATCTTGTCGAACTGATAATGGCTATGGAAGAGGGCTTTGATATAGAAATCCCCGATGAGGATGCCGAGGGTATTACTACCGTGCAAGATGCTATCGATTACGTTAAAAAGTTGAAATAATCTTTGACATAAAATTATGAGCAGCAATTTTTATACCCCCCGTTTACACGGTGCGACAGTAATAATAACGAAAAGGAGTAATTATTGTGAAGCGAAGGGTAGTGGTTACAGGAGTAGGATTAGTTACACCTCTTGGTTGCGGTGTGTCAAAGAGTTGGCAGAATATCTGTTCCGGAGTCAGCGGGATTGATCTGATAACTCGATTTGATACCAGTGATTACGCTGTAAAAATTGCTGCGGAAGTGAAAGATTTTCAGGCAGATGATTTTTTCGACAAAAAGGCGGCGAAACACCTCGATCTTTTTGTTCAGTATGGTCTTGCCGCAGCGCAGATGGCGGTTCAGGATAGTGGCTATCAGGTAACCGAAGAGAATTGTGCAAGAGTAGGCGTGATTACCGGCTGCGGCATGGGTGGCCTGCCGACGATTGAAAAATATCATAGTGTCAGTCTAGAAAAGGGACCCAAGAGAATTACTCCTTTTTTCATCCCAATGGTTATTCCCAATATGCCTTCCGGGCATATCTCCATGGCTATTCATTCCAAGGGGCCGAATCTTACTTTAACGACAGCCTGTGCGGCAGGAACCCATTCCGTCGGAGAAGCCTATCGACACATCAAGTATGGAATGTGCGATATGGTCGTAAGCGGTGGAACCGAAGCGGTCATCTGTGGTCTTGGAGTCGCCGGTTTTTCGGCAATGAAGGCTTTGTCGTTACGCAACGATGACCCGAAAAATGCATCCCGGCCTTTTGATAGAGATCGTGACGGTTTTATTATGGCCGAAGGTGCCGGGATGCTGATCCTGGAAGAGTGTGATCATGCCATTGCCCGTGGGGCGAAGATATACGCTGAAATCTGCGGCTATGGCCTCAGCAGCGATGCCTATCATATCGCAGCCCCTCCGGAAGACGGTGAGGGTGGAATGAGGGCCATGAAGATGGCCCTGACCGATGCGGAAATGGCGCCCGAGGATTTTGATTATATCAATGCCCATGGTACTTCAACACCACTAAACGATAAGTGTGAAACATACGCGATTAAAACTGTGTTTGGCGACCATGCCAAAAAGCTGGCGATTAGTTCAACCAAGTCGATGACCGGACATATGCTTGGCGCTGCGGGAGGCATTGAGGCTGTTTTTACTGCTCTGGCTCTTCATGATCAGCTTGCTCCGCCGACTATCAACCTGGAAAATCCCAGTCCTGAATGTGATTTGGATTACGTGCCCAAAGTGGCTCGGAAAATGAGTATTCGCGCAGCACTGTCCAATTCTTTCGGCTTTGGTGGAACCAATGCTGTCATTGCCATGAAAAAGTTTGACGGGTGATCTCGATGCACCTGCTCTTTTACGGAGGAACAAGTGAAAATAGTTGTCGCTGCCGACCATGGCGGATTCCTGCTAAAAGAAATCATTAAGAAACAACTTCTCCAGGCGGGCCGCGAGGTTCTCGACGTTGGCTGCCACTCCTTAGATGCCGTGGACTATCCGGATTATGCGGAAAAAGCAGTGTCGAGCATAGAGACAGGAGAGTGCCAGAGAGGTATATTGGTGTGCGGTACGGGAATAGGCATGTCTATTGCCGCAAACAGAAGCCGATGCATCAGGGCAGCTAACTGTTTTGATGTCGCCACGGCAAAACTAAGCCGAGAACATAATAACGCCAATATACTCTGCCTCGGTGCCAGGATGCTGGATACAGACAATGCCCTGCAGATGGTTACAACCTGGCTTGACACCGAATTTTCCGCGGGGCGTCATCAACTGCGGTTGGCCAAATTTAGTGAATAGACATTTCTTGGGCCAATTATTGATCATTTGTAAAGCCGATTTTGCAGGAGCGAAATCGGCTTTATTGTTTGCTGATGGAATCTCTTCTCTCAGCGGTTATAATTCTTTGCAGGATGTATCGGCTGATGGTGTAATATAACTGATTAACAGGGAAAACCGGTACTGGGCAGTCAAGTCCGATACTATGTGCCCAATATCGGTCCTGTGGGGAGGTGTTCGATGAAATGTCCGTATTGTGAGCATTTGGACAATCGAGTGATCGATTCGCGTCTTAATAAAGATGCAACAATTACCAGACGAAGAAGAGAGTGCCTGGCTTGTGACCAGCGATTCACAACCTATGAAAGACTCGAAGTGATGTTGCCAGTGCTGGTAAAAAAAGATGGGCGTAGAGAGGGATGGGATAGGCACAAGCTGATTGCCGGTCTAGAAAAAGCTTGCCAGAAACGCTCGGTCAGCCGAGATAAGATTGATGAATTTACCGACAATATTGAGCATAAACTACAGGATTACGGGGCCAAGGAAATTCCCTCGCAGGTAGTGGGGGAATGGGTCATGGAAGGCTTGCCTCTACTTGATGAAGTGGCATATGTGCGGTTTGCCTCCGTCTATCGGCAATTTAAAGATGTCAATGAGTTTATGGATGAACTCAAAACACTCCTTGATTCCAGAGGCTTAGATGAAGGAAAAACTGGATAAACAGTTTATGCGTCTGGCCCTGAAAGAAGCTGGCAGAGGATTGGGGCGAACCTCACCTAATCCTTGTGTCGGGGCGGTGATTGTTAAAGACGGGCAGGTGCTTGGCAAAGGGTATCATAAAAAAGCAGGAACACCGCATGCCGAAATAAATGCCCTGGCAAACGCCTCTGCATCGGTAGTTGGGGCAACCCTTTATGTAACGCTTGAACCCTGCAACCATACTGGGAGAACACCTCCGTGCAGCAGGGCAATCCATGCAGCCGGGATAACCCGGGTGGTTGTCGGCATGACCGATCCCAATCCCCTTGTCAATGGCGGCGGTATTGAATATTTAAGAAACAACCGCATTGAAGTGATGAGCGGTGTATTGGAACAGGACTGTAAAGCTCTGAACTACCCATTTATCAAGCATGTCACCGAGGGCGTACCGTGGATGATTATGAAGGCCGGAGTGAGTCTTGATGGCAGATTAAACTATCAGGCCGGCCAAAGTGGCTGGATCACTGGTGAGCGATCCGCACTGGCGGTGCACAAACTTCGCAATACGGTTGATGCCATTTTGGTTGGCAGGAAAACGGTAGAGATTGACAACCCGGCACTCACCACCCGTCTCGTGCGCGGTTCGGCAAAAGATCCGATTAGGATTATCCTCGATAGCGATCTGGTAACCTCGACTGATTCTAAGGTGTATCATCTTGATTCGCCGGCACCTACCTGGATCGTCTGTGCAACAGATGCCCCGGAATCAAAAAAAACAGAGTTCCAGAAGCTGGGGATTCGGTTGCTGCCCATTGCGCGTGCAGAAAGAGGTGTGAATCTACACGCCTTGTTAAAAGTATTGGGACAGGAAAATGTCTGCTCCGTTCTTGTTGAAGGGGGGGCAACTGTGCATGGTGCATTTCTTGGTGAAAAACTCTTTGATTACGCGCACCTTTTTTATGCACCGCTTTTTGCCGGCAATCACGGTGTCCCCTTGGTCGAAGGCTACCAGGTGCCGCATCGGGATGTTGCCCCGTATCTGGTAGAACTCAGCCATAAACGTCTTGGCGACGATATCATGCTATCCGGGAGATTTTGTTACCTGCAGCGATAGTTTTATCTTTTCTTACTTTTGCTGTTGCGCGAGATATTGGGCACAATCGGCAAAATTTTTGAAAGTAATGGACAGGGTGACTTCGTCTTTTTCAAAAAAAGGACAGTGCGCAATTGAGTGGTTGATCGGAAGTTGTAAGTTTTTGACTTGTTGAGCAAAGGCCTCCTCAGCCAGGGAAGATGCGGGGGCAATTGCAAGCTGGAGCAGTTTGCCAAGATGCTGCGTTTTCTGCGGGATGTTCATCTGTTGGTGGTCAAGGATCTCAACTACGGCTTGCTGTTCTAGAAATGAGCTGATGGAAGAGTTTTCCCGAAAGGCGATATCACGAATGAGATTGAAAAATTTCTTCTGCTGCCCATCGCCCATTTTTAATCTCTTGAATAAGAGCGTCATTGCCATTCTATCGGCTTTTTCCGGCAGGGACAGAAGTTCGGTCACCATTCGATCCTGCATCAGCCCCGCATGTATCTCTTGGATAATCTGTTCCTCCTGCGTGAGGATTCTCATCAAATTCTGGATAGTTGATCGTCCACTTTTAAGCTGGAGTTTTCTTGAGAAGGAGTCAAGCATCTCTTGCGGTGTTGACAATCGGCAGGCTATTTCGAAAAACCTGGCCTTTTCAGCAAGAGAGAGAGGGCTTGCTGAGTTTTGATCGGTGAGGACAAGATCCAAAATGAAGCTGGCTGGTGCGTCCTTATCTATCACCAGACAATTTATTTGTGGCAACGCTGTGTACTTTTTAATGAACTCGATACGCCTGGTTCCGGAGACCACGGCAAACGTCTTGGCGGAGTCAGCCAGAACAAGCGGGGGATGCAGAACACCGCAGCGAGTGAGGCTTGTTTGTAATTCCGGTGACAGATCCCAACACGCCCACGGATGAAGGTTCCATTCGGTTGTGGTCAGATTGATTGCAGAGAGAGAAACAGACTGGTGGGAGAGAAGCATTATGCACGACTTCGAAAGGTTTTGCGGCCAAAAAAATTACCCTGAATGGGGCTTTCACATTCAGGGTAATTGACAACTATACCAGAAGGATGATTCAAAATGTGGCTTTTGCGTATTAGTGCTGCATCAGCCTTCGTTAATTTTCTCGCGGAGGATACCGGAAGGTTTAAAGGTCACTACTCGGCGCGCGTCGAGGGTCAACTCATCACCGGTCTGTGGATTGCGGCCTCTTCTTGAATTCTTGTGCTTGACATTAAATTTGCCGAATCCGCTTAACAGGAGATCTGAACCATTTATAAGTGAATTTTTTGAAATACGAAGAAAGGCCTCCACTGAATCAGTTGCCTGAGCCTTTGTCAAACCTTCATGATTTTTATATACCTGCTGCACTAAGTCTGCCTTGGTAAGAGTCATATTTCCTCCATAGTTGTCTGTTTTAGTTGAGAATCTGTTTCTTATCATAAACTTTTACTACAAAAAGTCAAACTTTCTGTAAAAGAAACAGACATTTCACCTGATTATTCCTTAAACAACAGAGGCGATCTTGAAAATAGGCAGATACATCGCAACCACCAGGCCACCAATCATCCCGCCAAGAAATACCATCATAAAAGGCTCGATCATGGCTGTGAGATTATCTACCGCCTGATCGACCTCCTCATCATAAAAATCGGCGATTTTTTCCAGCATGGTGTCCAGTGCCCCGACTGTTTCGCCAACATTGATCATTTGCACGACCATATTAGGGAACACGCCGCACTCTTCCAGGGGTTCGGCAATCGGGCGCCCTTCGGCGATGGAATCACCTACCCTGAATACCGCATTTTCAATAACTTTGTTGCCGGCAGTTTTCGCGACAACCTGCAGGGCTTCAAGAATGGGCACGCCGCTTTGCAGCATGGTGCTGAGGGTGCGGGTAAATTTGGCTACGGCAACTTTTCTGAGTAAAATACCAACAACTGGCGCACGGAGTAATCCCTTATCTATTGCCAAGCGACCTTTTGGCGTGGCATAAATTTTTTTAAAAATCATTACTAAAAAGAAGAACGCTATTATTATGTAGATAAAATTATTTTTAAAAAAATCACTGAGATTGACAACAATTTGTGTCGGCATCGGCAGAGATGAACCAAAATCCTCAAACATTGTGGTAAAAACAGGAACAACAAAAACCAGAATGATGACCAGAATAAGAATAGAAATAGCCAGACAGATTGTTGGATAGGTCATGGCGCCTTTGACTTTCTTTTTCAATGCCATGGATTTTTCCATAAACGTGGCCAGTCGTCCAAGAATGGTATCGAGAATACCACCTGTCTCACCCGCCTCAATCATGTTGGTAAAAAGGTTGTCAAAAACTTTTGGCTTTTTGCGCATGGAATCGGCAAGAGTCGATCCGGCTTCGACATCCTGGCGAATTTCGCCAAGTGCTTTTTTAAAGGTAGTATTGCTTTGTTGTTTCTCTAAGATTTCGATGCCCTGGACCAAAGGCAAACCGGCGTTGATCATAGTTGACAGCTGTCGGGTGAAAATTACTATGTCTTTACCGGTTACATTGGGTTTAAAAAACGAGATGTTTTCTAAAAGGTCTTTGGGCTTTTCCTTAACAACGGGATTGGTAATCCGTAACCGTTTTACCTGAGCTATTGCGGCCGTCAGGTCAAGTGCGTCTACTTCTCCCTTTCTTTTTTCACCGTAGGAGTTTTTCCCTTTCCATACATAAACAGGCATTTGCGTCTCCGATATTGCGGAACTCGTAATTTATAAATATCAATTCTTTACACTTGCCATAAACACTAAATAATATCGATTGTATATCAAGATTTTTCAGAATACAAGGGTGGACCCTTCATGTTCTGTTCATTTCCGGATCAGGAGGATGTGGCATGGACTTGGTTCCAGTTGACAATAATGGACGGCAGATATATAAAAAAGCTTGTCTGCAGCAACGCACCTTGGTATACTCAAGAGTTGCTAAAGATTTAGCTATGTCAGTCGTTGCTTCGTCGCGACTGTTGTTCCTGGCGTGAGTGTTTGAGGTGCGCTGGTAAGTTGATTGACCGATTGGAGGATAAATACATGCAGAATCAGGCCACAATAAATTTCAGTGATGGTCGTTTTCAGCCTGTCATCGATAAGTGTGAAGGGTGTGGACGTATTGTTGAACAGGAAGCAGTCCAGTACTGCAAAAGTTATCTTTATCCAGCAGCAAAGTGGAAGCTGGGTTTTTGCAATTTTGCTACCCACGCAAAACCTGAAATTGATATAATCAAAGTCAGAATAAATCCATTGAAGGCTGCAAAACGAGCTTCAAAAAGAAAATAATCGCCAGCTACAATCAGAAAAAATGGGGCCTGTATTGTTCAGGCCCCATTTTTTTGTACCGTATTGGCTACCGCTGACCAAAGATGGCGGTGCCGACCCGCACAATAGTCGCACCTTCTTCAATGGCGATGGGAAAATCACTCGACATTCCCATGGACAGCTCTGGTTGTTCTATTGATGGAAAAAGCCCTTCCTGCATAAGTTTTTCACTCAACAAGCGCAAGCCGGCGAAATGTGGTCGTGACAGTTCCGGGTCTTCAACCAGTGGAGGCATGGTCATAAGGCCGCATACCCTGAGCCTTGGCAATGCATTTAAATTATGCAGCAACTCTGCTGTTGCACTACCTTTGACCCCGGATTTCTGCGCCTCGTTGCCAATATTTACCTGAACGAGCACGTCCATGGTTCTGTCCAGAATCTGGAGATGATTGTTTAGAGCCTTGCCCAGTTTTATTCCATCCACTGTCTCTATCATATCGCATGTGGCTGCAGCTATCTTGGCCTTGTTGCTCTGCAAATGACCGATAAAATGAAAGATAACGGGTGATGGAACGTGTTCTCTCTTGAGCTGAACCTCCTGGATGTAGTTTTCCCCAAAAATTGTCTGTCCTGCCGCATATGCCTCGTTGATCAGGGCTGCGGGAAAATGCTTTGAGACTGCCACAAGTTTTATGGTATTCGGTGGTCTGTTGGCCTTTATCGCCGCCTCTGCTATCTTATCATTAATTTTCCGTAAATTTTCGGCAATCATAGCGGTATTTACATCCTTTTGAATTTAAATAAAATTTCAGCATTTGTCGTTGTTTGCCTGCTGACTTGCTCCACATCAATGCCTCGGAGTTCAGCAATTTTTTGAGCGGTAAATACCAGATAAGAGGGTTCATTTCGTTTTCCGCGAAAGGGGTGGGGCGCAAGAAATGGACCATCGGTTTCCAGAACCATCGAAGAAAGGGGGATCTGTCGAACTACTTCGTGTAGCACAACGGCATTTTTGAAAGTGACAATACCGGGAATTGAGATGAGCATGCCAAGATCCAGCACTTTTTGCGCAAAAGTGATATCACCGGAGAAGCAGTGCATAATTCCTCCGAAAACGAGAGGTTGAGCTGCTTTGAGAATTTTCAAAGTGTCATCGTCGGCCTCTCTGTTGTGGACTACCACGGGTAATTTAAGTGCATGGGCCAGCTCAAGCTGTCTCTTGAAGTGCTCCCGCTGCCGGGAGGGATCAGAATACTGTTTGACATAGTCCAGACCGATTTCTCCGAATCCGATTATTTGTTCTGCATGATCGGAGTAGAGTTTTTCCAGTTCGCCATAGTCGCTGTTTTTGAGATTGTCGACATCGTGAGGATGGATACCGATAGTCGCCGAAACTGGTTGATATTTTAGCGCAATAGCGACAGCCTTTCTTGAACTCTGCAGATCAATACCAATGGTGACAATTCTTTTTACATGGCTGGCCAGTGCCCTATCGAGTAGCTGGCTCAGGTCTGCACTATAGGCCGCCATATCCAGATGGCAGTGGGTATCAATGAACTGCACGGCAGGACTTAGTTGTATCGAGGCTGCATCACTTTTTTTCACTTTTTATCCTTTTATGGTGTCGTAAAAACCTCATTATATCACTCTTTGTCTATGTGCTAACTGAAATAATGTAAGAGTACTTACATACTCTTCCTGAAGGTTTTAATGGTAGTAATTGAAAATACAATAGCAATAAAATTCATTTTTTCAGGGAAAAGCGATTTGGGTGAATTCCTCACCCATTTTGAACCACGGTCGCTAAGGAGAGAGACAAATAAAAAATACCTTCATATCGACAAAAATGTATCGTATACTGGCAAGAGTACTATTTTGCAGTATTTTTATATACTTAGCCTTGGACAGCCATGTCTGGTCGAGGACATGCAGGAGGACGAATCGTGGGGTATGGAGAAGTTTCTGCATCGATATGCTGTCAATTTAAAATAAAATTTGACATACTTTACGAAGATAAAATATCTTACATGTATATTGGCCTTCGAAATAGCTGAATCCAGCGACCAACATTTACGATGAGGTTTGTGGCATGAATTATGGGATCGTCAGTCAAGAGCAACTCGAGCAGATAGATGGAATTTTGTCAGATAAGCTGATAAAACTCGGAGTTGATTGTGTCATAATAATAGACATGGCTGGAAATATTATTACTGCCAAGGATAATGGCGAAAATAAGTACGACGTCTATTCCTTTGCAGCGTTGGCGGCAGGAAATTTTGCTACGGTTGATGCGATGGCCAAGCTTGTTGGTGAACAGGAGTTTTCTCTGTTGTTTCATAAAGGGAAGGATTCAAATATACACTTCAGCAAAATTGATGACGAGCTGTTGCTTATTTCCATGTTCGGCAGGGATATATCTCTAGGTTTTCTCAGGCTGAATGTTGTTGATGTTATTGAAAAGATAAGAAATATTTGGGACAAGAAGTAATTCAGGGTAGCTGCGCTACTCGAATGCTTACCCGGGATCGTCAAGTATTGGCTGGATTTTTCCCAATGAAAAATCGATAGGGAGCAAGACGTTGAGTTTTATCAACTTAAAAGACAAGGTTGTGCAGGTTAAGGTAGTGTACTACGGTCCTGGTCGATGCGGGAAAACGACCAATCTTGAATACATCAACCGCACATACCGCAAGCAGATCGTGTCCGAGATGGTCAGTCTCAAAACCCACGGCGATAGAACACTGTTCTTTGATTTTCTCCCCTTTGATATGGGAAAAATCAAGGGATATGATATCAAAATACAGCTTTATACCGTACCGGGTCAAGTCAAGTACAATGCGACGAGAAAGCTGGTCTTAAGAGGTGTGGATGGAATCGTTTTTGTGGCCGATGCGATGGAGAAGCAGCGCGAGAAAAACATCCGCTCTTTAAATCAGCTGCATGAAAATCTTCAATCCTACAAAGAGAGTATCTTTCGAATTCCTCTTGTTATGCAGTACAACAAAGTTGATCTCAAAGAGCATGGCATTCCAATTTTACCGACCTCGGTTTTGCAGCAAGATCTGAACAGCAGATTGAAGGTGCCATATTTTGAGGCAAGCGCAATTACCGGATATAATGTCGCCGCGACACTGAAGAAAATTATATCTTCATCGGTGATTTCAATACAGAAAAAATTACTCTAGAGAGAGCGCTGTGGTGAAACAGTATACCGGAAACCAATATGATGACGATTTAACCGTCGGAACTGAAGACTATGACGATTCATATTACACTGGCTCAGTTGATTTTTTTGAATTTGCAACCGATGATGAATCGCCGATTAGTCGTTTAAAGAGCCTTATTCTATCGATTGATTGGGAAATAACGGATGAAATCCTCATGCAGTTCAATGAGGAGTTGATTGATCTTCGGGATATTTGGGCAGGTGAGAAAATAAACCTGGTATATGTTCAAGCCCTTGAAAAAATAAGTAAATATATCTATCAAAAAAAAGCAAACTCCCATCCTAGTGCGATTAAACTGCTGCTCACCCTATACCATAATCTTGAAAAAATCGTCTCCTCCCATGATCTTACCGAAGAGCAGAAAAAAGAAATTTTGCTGGAAGATGTAAAGAGATTTGAGAGCTTGAAACGTCATATCGGACAGCCTTCCCAGCCGATCGAAGTGGAAACACTCCTCGCTCAACCTAAGCAACAGCAAAAAAATGAGCATGTCAGCAGTGAACAGGATTTACTTGATCTCAAAGCCAGTGTACTTGGTATTGATTGGGAGATAACTGATCAGGATCTTGATACATTGCGCCAGGAGGTTGTTCGGCTCGAAGAAAAATTTACCGGCAGCAGGCCGAAGCTTATTCTATTGCAGGGTATCGGTGCACTTGCGGCCTACATTAAGCTGAAAAAAAGCAATGCTCATGCCGATGCCTTTAAGCTATTGCATCTGTTTTATGAAAGTCTCGAGAAAATCGTCGCAACTCCAAGAAGCCTTGAAGAAGAGAAATCGATTCTCTTTCCAGCGGTAGAAAGATTTAATTCTTTTAAATCTCTGCTTGGGTCGACAATAGCGACTGAAGCGATCAGCCGGGATGTACGGGAGATGGAGGACAGTGACACTTCTGTCGATACAATTACATTAGCACCGGCTTTTGCCGATCTTCCGGAAGAAGAAGTCAAGGGGTTTCAGGCAGAAGAAGAAGCCCAGGCGCTTGGGCTTGACAGTTCCGGTAATATTGATAATCATGTGGAAAATTTCTTTCTGGGAGCAAGTTTTAAGAACCTGGAGGCTGAAAACTCCCCTGGAAGTTCATGCGGCGACCGATGAAGAGATGCATAAAATTGCCCTCCAGGGTGTCAACGTGGAGGTGGATGACGAGGACGAAACAGATGAACTGTTCTTTGGTGGAAAGTCTCCGGCTCCTGCTCTGAGCGATGCGTACGATGAAGAGGAAAGTGGTGAGCCAGCGCCGGCCTTGAGTGGAGAATCCATGCCGGAAACGGATGAAATCGTTATGGAGGATACTATCGATGGGTCACCTGAAAAAATTGTTGATTCTCCTGCAAGTTCCAACATTATGGAAAACAACCTGAAATCAGGACTGGATTTTAGTAAATTAGATCGAGACGTCGTTCTTCAAGGGGTAGATGTCGAGACCGAAGCAGATGATGATTCGGATGAAGAAGCCCTACCGTTGATGGGTGGAGAGCTTGCCCCGGCGCTTGCTGCAAACGATGAAACCAGTATCTACAATGCGTCAATATTTGATAAATCATCGGCAGAAAATGTTGAGGAAGAAATAGCCGGAACGCTGGGTGGATTCTTCGATGAAGAGATTGCCGCGCACCTCTCCCCAGTTACCAAAGAAGAAGACGAAGACAACCTGGTAGCTTCACTGCAGGTTGACTCAAGTGATGAGAAAAAAATAGGCGATATTTCCGTAAACGATACTGCCGCTGGGGATTTCGACACGTTTTCTGCTGCTGGGCAACAAGAAGATATTGCCGCACTCGATGAGCGTCTTGCTAGCTTTTTTGATCTTAAAGAAGAGGTTGTGTCGCCAGAAGAGGATGCATTGCTGCATAAAGAGCCGGATACGACTGAGGATAGTATTGCTGCAGATGAGCAGGTTGCTCCTCCGGTTTTTGATGCTATCGAGGAAGAAGTTGTTTTTGAGCTTGTTGAGGAAGAGACTGATTTGGTTGAGACTGGATATGGTCCGTATCAGGCTTTACAGAGTTGTGTCGACGCCTTGGGAATTGAACTTGATGAAAAGATTATTGTCAGCCTCTGGCAGGAAATAAACAGTCTCTACAAAAACTTGTCTGATAAACCACTGGAGAAAACATTCCTGCAACTCCTTTCAACTGTGACCAGGCATATTGACCGGAATCGCTTTGATTCAACTACGGACGCATATGTTTTATTGCAGTCGGTTTGTACTGCGTTGACGACATTGCAGGAAGACAATCTCCATCATAATCAAGAAATTTTATTGACTGAGACGCAAAAGGTATTGAATTGGCAAGAGCAAATTCTGCAACGGCTAGCTGGTGGAAATGAGGCAGAATAAACTCTTAATAACGTTGGTGTGCACGATTGACCGCTACAGCAGATCGTGCAGGATGAGATCAGCGAGTTGCAGAAAGAACTAAAAGATTCCTGAGTATCCAGGAGAATGAGCTTGGATGGAAACAGCAATGGGTTATTTTCTTAAAAGAAAATAACCCATTGCTGTTTCAACGAGCAAGACTATCTGGTCCAGGCCACAGCAGATAAAATAGCGTAGATTATCAGTGATAAACTGAGCATGATAAAAATATTGCGCACATGCTTGTTCTTTGGATGTGCGGTGAAAAAAGCCAGAAGAAACAGTCCTGGGATAGCAACACCAGCGAGAAGCGGAGGTAAGTAACGCAGCAGTTCCTGAAGACCAAGAAAAAACCAGGGACCCGATATATAGCTGATTCCAAGGCGATCCGGTTCAAATGGTGCAGCAACGAATACCGAAAAAATCAGCATCAAGGCGATAAGCGGAAGGTGGTCGCTAACTTTGATTCGATACAGGCGGAGGTGGTTCCAGGCAAAGATCAGTAAGAGAAGGTCTAAAGCAACAACATGGTGGAGGTACACTTTGCGCAAACCGCTGGCAGATAAATCAAAGAGCAGATTGTTGAGAGCATGACCGGCAACAGGTATTGCCAGGATAATATTTTCCGCAATCAACCCTGCAGAAGAACCGGTATTGTCACCTCTTAAGATATAGCCGGTGAAGAGGAGCAACAGGATAAGCGGTAGGATGCCAACCAACCGCAGCCATTCTAAGATGCTATGGTTAGTCGTTTTTTGATAAACAGCAAGCAGGTGAAAGCAGCTGAAGAAAAAGAAAAACTGGCTGGAAAAGAAATGCAGTGACCTGAAGAAACCGCCAAAAGGGGCGAGCAGATCAAGAGCGGCTGTTGCATAGGCGGGGTGAAGATAATCGTACTGTAATCCCACCACGATACCCGAGAGCAGCGAAACATAGAAGGCTGTTAGAGCCCAGGCACCCCACTTGATTTCCTGTAAGGCTGAAGAATATCGGCAGATCAATGTGAGTTGACGCCGAAAAGACTCAGGTAGTAACAACATAGAGCGGGTCGCTTTCTCTTTTTTCAACCGGTAAGAAGGTAAGAGGTTTCTGGGCAGGCCCTTTTACCACTTTTCCCGTTACGACGTCAAAACGACTCTGGTGGCAGGGACATTCTAAGATATCTTGGTCCTCATGATAATTGAGTTTACAGCCGAGGTGGGTACAGGTTCGGGAAAGCACCCAGCACGTATCTTCGCGGTCAAAAAGGATGAATTCTGTGGTGATAAGATAACCGGACGCCGGCACTGGTTTGCTGATATTGACATAGGTTGGTTTTTTGGGAATTTTGAAACCGGCAAATTGTAATACGGGATACAAGAATGCCAATGTACCCCCAAAGATACAAAATGTTCGTCGGGTAGAGCTGTTCTTCTCTGGTGTCTGGAAAATCTTTTTCATGGCTCAGATAACGCGAAGGAATGGAGCAATTCGGCTGGTTATACTCTCATGGTCTGTTTGGCTGATGAAAACTTATCGATCAACATCCTATTCACATGGCTGGGGACCAGGTCGCTGACATCGCCACCGTTTCTCGCTGCGTCTTTGATGATCGATGAACTGATGTAAATCCACCGGAAACCGGGCATGAGAAACACTGATTCTACTTCCCGTTTGAGTTTACGGTTCATCAAGGCCAGCTGGAATTCGTAATCAAAATCCGATACGGCTCGAATGCCGCGAACAATAGCCTTGGCATTTTGTTGATAAGCATAGTCAACGAGAAGTCCTGAAACGGATTGCACCTGGATGCGCGGCCTGCCTTCAAATGATTCTTCGATCATCCGAATTCGTTCTTTCAAGGTAAAAACCGGATCTTTTGCCGAGTTTACGGCAACTGCGACGATTACTTTATCAAAAAGATTGAGTGCCCTGTCAATAATGTCAACATGCCCGTTGGTTATTGGGTCAAATGTTCCCGGGTAGATCGCGATAGATGGTTTGCGGATTTCCTGGCCAGTCATGGTATTCTCTTGTAGTAAATTATTTAATGAGGACTACGCCCTGTTTTTTCAGGTACTTTCACATATTGCCGTAGTTTCTATAGAAGGCAAAAGCCGCCTCACCATAAACACGTCTGTCGATTCGTTCAAGGTTTGATAGGGTCGAGGGCAATTCTACGGTTCGCCTTTCTTCGACTATTAGTAGGCCATTCTGAGCTAAAAGGCTACTATTGTTTACGAATTCAAGTATAGAAAAAGAAAAGTCCTGTGTATAGGGGGGGTCGGCAAAAATGAGATCGAATCCTGAGCGGGTTTCTTCCGGCAGCTTGTCCGGGGAGAGATTTCTGGTCAAATCATGGTGGACGACGCGCAGCTCACAATCTCCTTTATAACCGGTGAGACAGTGGAGAATGTTTTTTTTGATCAGTTGCAGTGCAAGAGAATTATTATCAATAAATACCACAAATTGAGCGCTACGGCTAAAGGCTTCGAGTCCTATTGCCCCTGTGCCGGCAAAAAGATCGAGAACTCTCGCCTGCCTGACTTTACTGCCAAGTATATTGAACAGGGCCTCTCGCGCCCTGTCGGAGGTGGGGCGGATACTTTTGTCGTGGAGAGGAGGAGGAAATAATTTACGGCCTTTTGCCGTTCCACCAATAATTCTCAAAAGTCCGTGATGTCGTTAAGATTTCCGAGGATTTTTCTGGCCATTATTGATGGACGAGAACAAGTCGAGTTCCGGTATTGTCTGCAATATCATCGTTATTGAAGATAACCGAGAACAGTTTCGCCGGCGCGCACCTTGTCGCCCGCTTTGATTATGATTTCGGTTTCAACCGGCAGATAGAGATCTACCCGGGAGCCGAAGCGGATGAGCCCGAATCGTCTGGTGCGAGTCACTGCATCACCGGGTTCGAGCCAACAGACAATTCTTCTGGCGATCAGGCCGGCGATCTGGACAAATGCCAGAGTCTTTCCCTGGGGAGTAACGAGAACGGTTGCGCAGTATTCGTTTTCCAGTCCGCCTCTGGCGCTGTCTGCGGCATAAAATTTGCCGGGCCTGTAGATAACTTTTTCCACTTGACCATCGCAGGGTATGCGGTTGACATGAACATTAAAAACATTCATAAATATAGAGATTTTGTGTACTTCGCCGCTGGTAAATGCATTATCCGGAATCTTCTCGACCAGGATGATTTTCCCATCGGCCGGGGAGACGAGCGCATCAGGTCTGGTTGGACTGAATCTTTCCGGATCTCGAAAGAAGCAGAGGATAAAAGTAGTGGCAATAAAAGCAATTGCCGTAGTCATGGGCAGACCCCAAAAAGCAAGGGTAAGCGTACAAAAGGCAGCAAAGCCAATAAAAGGATATCCTTCTTTGGCTACCGGTACCTGTGGAGTAAGCATTACAATATATACCTTTTATTGAAAAAGAGTCTCATTTGGTCTTATTGGCTCGGGACATGGCGATGATACCGGTTCGAACTATCTCTTTGATGCCAATGGGGCGCAGAATATCAATAACAGCCTGAATTTTTGACGCTGAACCGGTCAGTTCCACAGCATAGCTCTTGGCGCTGACATCGACTACCTTGCCTCGGAAGATATCGATAACCCGCAAAACTTCAGCGCGGGTATGTGATTCAGCCTTCATCCGGATCAATACCATTTCGCGTTCGACATATTCTTTGTCAGTGATATCGGTTACTTTTATGACATCTATTAACTTGTGCAGCTGCTTGGTTATCTGCTCAACGACGGTGTTATCACCTCTTGAGACGACCGTAAGAGACGAAACACCGGGGTCAAGTGTTTCCGCCACGCAGAGACTCTCGATGTTAAAGCCACGACCGCTAAAAAGACCGGTTACCCGGGAGAGTACTCCTGGTTTATTTTGCAGAAGTACAGAGATTGTGTGTTTCATCTGGATAATCCTGATGTAATCAAAAATACTATACCAGCAGCATTTCCGTGTTCGATTTTCCGGCTGGCACCATTGGGTAAACGCCTTCTTCCTTTTCAATCTTAAAATCCATGATAACCGTATTATTGGTTGCAAGAGCCTCTTTGATCACCGGTGCGACTTCACTTTTGGTCACAGCCCTGAGACCGACTGCCCCATAGGCCTTGGCTAGATCGACAAAATCCGGCGTTATATCCATGGTCGTTGAAGCGTATCGTTTAGCATAGAACAATTCTTGCCACTGCCGTACCATACCGAGATAATTGTTGTTTAAAATTGCCACCTTGACCGGACATTTATACTGTCTGGCCGTGGCTAATTCCTGAATATTCATTTGAATAGAGCCGTCGCCGGCAATATCGATAACTGTTTTGTCCGGAAAGGCCATCTGTGCGCCGATGGCGGCAGGCAGGCCAAAGCCCATGGTACCCAGTCCACCCGAGGTGACAAAATGCCTGGGATGATCGAACTTATAGAACTGGGCCGCCCACATCTGATTCTGGCCTACCTCGGTTGTTATGATTGCCTGGCCTTTGGTTAATTTGTGTAGCATTTCAATAACATACTGTGGTTTTATGATGTCGTTGTTCTCCTTATAGCACAGCGGATGCTCGGTGGTCCACTGACGTATCAGGTTAAACCACGGGGCATGTCTGGCCGCCTCTTCTTCAAGGTTGACATTTGCTTTGGTGGCAAACCACTTATTAATCGCCGCCAGTGCGTTCTTGCAATCAGCCACTATGGGGATATGAACCCTGACATTCTTGCTGATGGAGGTGGGATCAATATCAATATGGATGATTTCGGCATGGGCGGCGAATTCCTTCAATTTACCGGTAACTCTATCGTCAAACCGGGCACCTACCGCAATTAAAAGATCGCATTCGGCAACGGCCATGTTTGCCGTATAGGTGCCGTGCATACCAAGCATTCCCATGGAAAGCTCATGGGTACCGGGGAAAGCCCCCAACCCCATCAGGGTCATGGTCACCGGGATATTAAGTTTTATGGCCAGCTCCGTCAACTCCTTGGAAGCATCCGATAAGATGACGCCGCCTCCAACATAGAGCACCGGTTTGGTTGATTTTATAATTTTTTTACAGGCCTTTTCAATCTGGATGGGGTGTGGTTTGTAGGTCGGTTGATAGCTCAACATGTTAATATCCGTTTTTTCCGGATAGGTCATCTGGCTTTGCAGGATATCTTTGGGCAGGTCTACCAGCACCGGGCCGGGACGACCGGTCCGGGCAATATGAAAGGCTTCCCGGATAGTTGGAACTAAATCTTCCAGTCTGCTCACGAGATAATTGTGTTTCGTGCAGGGCCTGGTAATGCCGACAATGTCCACTTCCTGAAATGCATCGTTGCCGATAAGTGGCCTGGGTACCTGACCGGTGAGCACAACAAGCGGAATGGAATCCATATAGGCGGTGGCTATTCCGGTAACCCCGTTTGTCGCGCCTGGTCCCGAGGTGAGCAGGGCAACACCGACTTGTCCGGTCACCCTGGCTAAACCGTCTGCGGCGTGCACTGCACCCTGTTCGTGGCGGACGAGAACATTTTCGATATCCGCATCCATCAGGGCATCGTACAGATCAATAACCGCACCCCCCGGATAACCAAATATTATTTTCACGCCTTCTTCCTGCAGGCACCTGACGACCGCCTGGGAGCCGGTTATTTTCCCCATCAATGTATTTCCTTATAATGATTATGAAACTTTCACTGGAATTGACGAATATGTTGAAAAACCAATGAATTTAGAGCGAACCGAAAATATATCTGTCAACAGATCATCTGTCAACTGGCAAAGGACGCTCCGGGGAGCGCTGGCCTGAAAATGTATGCGGTGCAGGAGGTCAGAATGTAAATGGCTGGGCTGGTGTTTTTCAAAAACCGGCTTGACATCTTTGGCTGAAGATGTTTATCGTTATCAGAATAGACTGTTTAGTTAACACCTAACAACCTTGAATAAATGTACTCAATAAACTCACTCATCGCACTTCTGGCTCTACTTTGTAGTCTACTGTTGCCGGATTCCGTGGCTGAGGAGGAGTTGTAGCTTCATTAAATAACTCAAGACACCTCAAAAGGCCACGGTTGAAAAACCGTGGCCTTTTTTATTTTCAATTGTCAATTACCATACACAGCTTGTCGAGGAGAAAATATGAATCCTGCATTAGTAAAAAAATATCGAGCTTATCAACCGATCAATTTGCCCAATCGAACATGGCCGGAAAAGAAGATCGAAAAGGCACCCATCTGGTGCAGCGTTGATCTGCGCGATGGCAATCAGGCGCTGGTCAAGCCGATGAGTGTTGAGAAAAAGCTGGAGATGTTCAGTCTGCTCACCCACCTTGGATTCAAGGAGATCGAAGTCGGTTTTCCCTCTGCGGCCCAGGTGGAGTATGATTTTACCCGTTTACTGATTGAAAAAGACCTCATCCCGGATGGGACGCTGATTCAAGTATTAACCCAGGCACGGGAACCCCTGATCAAGAGAACCTTTGCATCATTAAAGGGTGCAAAAGAAGCTATCGTGCACCTGTATAATTCTACCTCTACCTTACAGCGGCGAACAGTTTTTAAAATGAGTCGAAAAGAGATTGCCGAACTTGCCGTGCATGGTGCCAGGTTGCTTAAGGAGGAACAAAAAAAATATCCTGAAACTGTTTTCCGGTATGAATACTCCCCGGAGAGTTTTACCGGGACTGAGTTGAACTTTGCGTTGGAAGTATGTGAAGCGGTAATGAATGTTCTCCAGCCGACTCCGGAAAATAAGCTAATTATCAATCTTCCTGCAACAGTCGAACTGTCAAGTCCGAACATCTACGCCGACCAGATAGAGTGGTTCTGCCGCAATATGACGGCACGAGATTCGGCTATAATAAGTATTCATGCGCATAATGATCGCGGCTGTGCGGTTGCCGCAACCGAGCTGGCACTGATGGCCGGAGGAGAGCGGGTTGAAGGAACCTTGTTTGGCAACGGTGAGCGGACCGGTAATGTCGATATTATCACCCTAGCCTTGAATATGTTTACCCAGGGTGTCGATCCTGAGCTGGAAATCAACGACATCAACGGGCTGATCGACATCTATGAGAGGATCTGTCGCCTGCCGGTTCATCCACGGCATCCATATGCCGGAGAACTTGTCTATACGGCTTTTTCTGGCTCTCATCAGGATGCGATTAATAAAGGGATGCATGAATACGAGGAGAATGGTTCCGGTATATGGGCAGTACCCTATCTGCCGATCGATCCGTCCGATGTTGGACGAACCTACGAATCCATTATTCGTATTAACAGTCAGTCCGGTAAAGGCGGCGTTGCCTATGTGCTGGAAAAAGATTTTGGCTTCAAGCTGCCGAAAGAAATGCAGCCGGAGTTCGGCAAAGTTATCCAGGCAGTTGCGGATAAAAATGGAAGAGAACTGCTGCACAATGATATTTTCCAGGCATTTGAAAATGAGTATCTCGTCCTTGATACTCCTTATGAACTTAATACCTTCAATGTGGTAAAACGGCATATAAATAAAGGAGAAAAAAGATCGCAGGCGGATGTTGAGGCAACGCTGCTGGTGAGTGGCCGGGAAGTGATGGTCTCAGCGTCCGGCAATGGACCTCTGGATGCTTTCTGTTCGGCTTTGAAGCTACAGGTAACCGGTGATTTCACCCTGACCAGCTACCACGAGCATGCTTTAACCGGAGGTTCAAGTGCCAAGGCTGCGGCGTACATTGAGATTCAATTGCCTGATGGCCGGATAAGCTGGGGCACAGGAGTTGATACCGATATCATCATCGCCTCCATAAAAGCGGTCCTGAGCAGCTTAAACCGACTTGAAAAATATGCCCGTAACAAGCAAGCTGAAGCCGTAGCGGCAGACTGATAAAACAGCTGTTGAATTTTGGTGATTGCGGGAAGATTATCTGACGAAAAGATAGGTGGCTATACCAATCGCAGCGAGCCATATGTTGGTGATGTTCGACACGGTGATATTGAGTATCGCCGCCAGTGGCTTGCCTCTATTGAGAAGGACCAGGCACGATTTGAACTCCGGCCAGCTGGTTAAGGTAGCCAGAACGATAAAGCCTATGACACCTTTTGGTGCATGGGAGTGGTGGGCTGCAAAAGAGACAACCGGATCGAGACAGTAGCCGGATACAGTCAAAACGAGTACCGCCGGGACGAGCCAGTAAGCAGGTTTAAAAGAGTGATCTTCTCTTTCCGGGAGTTCCTCCTCTTTAGGACGAAAAAAGAACAAAAGGAGGGTGGCGGGGATGCAGACAAGCAGCCAGAAGATATAATGCTGGGGATTCAGCAGAAAGAATCCGCCGGCAAAAATGGCCGTGCAGCTCACTGTCACTGCCGTATACATTTTGTGTGTTGCAGAGGTTTGTATCCCTTGTCGGCAGATAATTGCGGCAATAACAAGCAGTATTGGGTTGATAAAGTTGGATCCCAACGGTGTTGAAGCAGCAAAGATTATGTCGCCGACAATGAGACCAACCAGCAGACAGACTGCTTCGGGGCCATTGGTGATAAAGCCTGTCAGTGTGCCAATACGCTTGTTGTTTTTTAGACATTCTATGAGTATTTCGATGGCAAAGCCAATACAGAGCATGTCAATAATGATTCCAACTGCGCCGACAGATGCAAGCAGAACATTTCCTGAAAAAAGGAGGGCACTGCCGATAAAAAAGATTAGGACCAGGGCCCAGGCGGCTAGATCGAGAATTCCGAGGGAGTTGGTGAGAAAATTTTTCAAGTGACGAATAAATGAGTGAGAAAGTGAATGGGATTAGTATGTATGCCAGTTGATGAAATCAGTAATATCGGTTCTGCCTATAAACAAGGCACTCAGGATATGGTCGTCGATCTTGATCGCCGGGATCATCCTGATCCCATCTTCCCAGCTTTTTTGCGGCGCAGCCAGCACATCGATTATTTCCACAATCATTTCAGGGTGTTGCGCCGTTATCTCCAGGAGATACTTCTGGGTGAAATAACACCGTGGACAAAGTGAGGATTTATAGAGGCTTATATGCATGGTTTACATTTAAATTTTTTCCGAATTCAGCAACCATAGCGAACCTTGATTTTTTTAACAACAAAAGACTGAGAAACACCTGCTTCTATGGTCTATGAGATAATAAACGTGTTTTTAACGTGATGAATTTAATGACAATTAAACAAACGACATGCACACAATGCGGCACCTGTTGTAAGCAGGGTGGCCCAGCGCTGCATCTCCAGGATCTTGAACTGATCAGAAATGGAAAAATACTTGTTAGCCATTTGATAACAATTAGAAAGGGTGAGCTGGTTGACAATCCTCTTGCCGAAAAAATCCAGCCGGCAACGGTTGAATTGGTGAAGATAGTCGGCAAGAAAGGCCAATGGGAGTGCTGCTTCTATACCGACCAACATGGCTGCGCCATCTATGAAGACAGGCCTAATGCCTGCCGGGTACTTAAATGTTGGGATACCGAAGAGATTCTTACCCTGGTGGAGAAAAATACTATAAGCCGGTTCGATATCCTTAACAACGACAGTCCGTTCATTCCGCTCATTATGGAACATGAACGAATCTGTCCTTGCCCTAATTTAGGGGAAATTCAGACAAATCTGCACCGGTTGTCCGACGAACAAAAAAACGATCTGGAACAACGAGTACGCAGTGATCTCAACTTTCGGGCCAGAGTTGCCAGCGATTTACAACTGAACGTGAGAGAAGAGCTTTTTTATTTTGGCAGGCCATTGTTCCAGCTTCTGCAGCCACTAGGTGTGCAGATATCGGAATCGTCATCAGGGATCCGGCTTATCTGGCGTAAATAGAGCTCTCTGTCCAGGCTATTCCAGACAAAGAGCGCTTCTTCCACTTCCGAAAACATATCACCATGTTTTTCTCGAGATCTCTTCTCCTCGCGTTGAAATGGTTATCTGCTGAACAGGTACAGTCTGTCCGGCCTTTTCGATCGCCTTTTTTATAATAACATTCATGGCGGAACAACAGGGGACCTCCATGATGAGGACTGTCAGACTTTTCAAATGACAATTGCTGATAATTTCCGCAAATCTCTCTATATAGCTCTCTGCATCGTCAAACTTGGGGCAGCCCATCATCACTGTTTTGCCTTCAAGGTATTTTTCCTGAAAATTTCGAGCCGCTACTGCAGTGCAGTCTGCGGCGACAAGCAGATCGGCATTTTGCAGGAAGGGTGCATTAGCTGGAATAAGGCGAATCTGCACCGGCCAGTGGGAAAGTGCGGAGCTCTCGGAATTGGCGGTGGCGTGCTGGGTGGGAATATTGGCCGACTGGCAAGACGAAACGCCTGGTGCTGAGGCACGGGGGAATGACTGGATATGGGTTGAGGCGCAGCCGCAATCCATAGTCGCTGGTTGCCTGGCCTGAGCTTTTTTCTTTTCCTCTTCCAGATAGAGTTCGACCGCTTCTTCGTCAAATCCGTCGGCTTCCCGCTGGATGACCTTTAAGGCACCGGTTGGGCAGGAACCGAGACAGGCACCCAGCCCATCACAGAGTTTGTCGGCTACCAGTTTAGCTTTGCCGTCAATTATTTTCAAGGAACCTTCGGCGCAATCGGGCACACATTGTCCGCACCCATCACATAGCTCTTCATCAATTTGAATTATATTTCGTAATTCTTTCATATCTTTATCCTCTTAGTTGGCTGAGTAACGATTTTGTCGTGCACTGTGTTTTCCCTCGGATTCATTTGATTCCTCTCCTGCAAAGGGGACAACATGCAGCATTTATAACTAAATAATAACACTGAACAGCCAGAAATCCTTGATCTTGGTCAAATCATGGAACGTAATTTCGTTTTTTTCTAATTTGAGCCAAAGTGGAAAATTTGCAGCAGGAGCATTGAGGAAATAAAAAAGGCGCGACATCGATTGCGATGCCGCGCCTTTGCCTGAAGATAAGGTTTAAAAATTTATCCGAGTATGGTTTTCAGGTCTTCTTCAGGAGTTGCCGCGATAGGCTTACAGTCAAAGTTTTCTACCAGAACGTTGAGGACATTTGGTGAGATAAAGGCCGGCAAGGAAGGTCCGAGACGGATATCTTTTATACCTAAGCTGAAGAGAGTCAACAGAATAACAACAGCTTTTTGCTCATACCAGGAAAGGATCATGGAGAGCGGCAGATCGTTGACGCCACACTCAAATGCTCCGGCGAGCGCAACCGCAATCTGTATTGCCGAATAGGCATCATTGCATTGGCCGACATCAAGAAGCCGGGGAATGCCGCCGATATCGCCAAGTTTTTTGTCAAAAAAGCGGAACTTACCACAGGCAAGCGTTAAAACCATGCAGTCTTTGGGCACTTTTTCAACGAATTCGGTGTAATAGTTACGGCCGGGTTTGGCGCCGTCACAACCGCCTACGAGAAAGAAATGACGAATGGCCTTGCTCTTCACCGCCTCAATCACCTTGTCGGCGACACCAAGCACGGTATTGCGGCCAAAGCCGACCAGGACACTGCCTTTATCGGTATCGGCAGCAAAGCCGGGAAGGGCCAGAGCACGATTGATTACCGGGGTGAAATCTTTATCACTGCCGATATGAACCAGTTCGGGCCAGCCGACCAGACCGGTGGTGAAAACATTCTTTTTATAACTGTCGGCAGGTCTCTGGATGCAGTTGGTGGTAAACAGGATGGCGCCCGGAAATTCAGGAAATTCTTTGGCCTGATTCTGCCATGCGGTACCGTAATGACCGTAGAAATGAGGATATTTTTTCAGTTCGGGATAGCCGTGACAGGGCAGCATTTCGCCATGGGTATAGATGTTGATGCCTTTGCCTTCGGTCTGTTTCAGCAATAATTCAAGGTCGCGCAAATCATGGCCGGTTATTAAAATTGCTTTGCCTGCTTTGGCGCCGAGAGGAACTTCCGTGGGGGTTGGATGTCCATAGGTTCCGGTATTGCCGGCATCGAGCAGTTCCATGGCCTTCAGGTTGATTTCGCCACATTTCATGGCAAGGCCGACCAATTGTTCAAGACTTTGCCCTTTCTTGGTGAATTCTGCCATGGTTTCGTGGATAAAGGCATAGACAGATTCATCTTCCTTGCCGAGAATGGCGGCATGATCGGCGTAGGCGGCAAGACCGCGCAGGCCATAAACGGTAATCTGCTTGAGGGAGCGGAGATCTTCGTTATCGTCGAGTTTATTGATAAAATCAAGTTCCTCGCCCTGGGCAATAAGACCCTCAAGGGTTGAAGCGGGAGTAAATGATGCGGTTGGGGCGGCAAAGTCAACAGAACCGCCGGCGGCTATGACCTTTACCTTGAAGGCATCGCGCAATTCAACGGTTTTTTTGATCCATTGCTGGAATCGAAGTGGATCAAAATCTACATTAGTAAGGCAGGCAAAAATCGCCTCGAGGCTGAAACGATCAAGCGCATTATCGATAAGACCAACTTTTCTTCCTGCGACAGCCACCAGCGATAAGCCCTGTACTGCGTAGGTTAGAAGATCTTGCAGTGCTGCAACCTCTCCTGGTTTACCGCATACTCCAATCTTGGTGCAACCGGTTCCCTTGGCAGTCTGCTCGCATTGATTACAAAACATAGTATCCTCCTGAGTCAAGTTTAGGTATTCGTTGTTTGAATACTGTTATTAAACGGTATGATCAATCAAGAAGTGAAGACCTGCATTTCTCAATCGATGTTAGAAAGAGAATACACAATATACGTTGCTGTATCTTTGATTTAGGTCAAGAAGATAGACATTTTTTTTTGTATTACAATGTACAGATCGCAAGGAGGGTGGAAGATTTGCTATTGTCATAGCGATTACCGGAATAATCACCATATATATCTACTCGTGAGAATCTGAGCTCGTTGAAAAGGCTGAGCCAACGATCGGCGGAAAACCCGGTAACAGTATAGATTCTGTGCCAGTCCTCATTCACTTCGCCTGCCTGCATGGGGCGCACCCGAAATCGCTCCTCTATCTGGACCGATTGGGTTTGTGGGATATAATGCTTACGAATTTCCTTGATAACTTTCCCTCCTTCAGGGCGATTGAACAGCTGAAACTGGAATGTCTTTTGCTGCAGGATGAATTCCCTGTTCGGAACAAAAAGCTGGAACATGAGTCTGCCCCCGGGCTGCAGTAAATTTCTGCAGCCATGCAGGCATTGCATAATTTTTTCTTTAGAACCGAGCAGATTAAGCGTATTGTAGGGAATAAGGATAGCGGCAAATTTGACCCGAAAAGCCAGCTGAACCATATCCATGCAGAGAAAGCAGGGATTGTCCTTGAGAGACTGGTTGGCTTGTATGGCAAGGTGCAACATTGGCAAGGATATATCTATGCCAATGACGAGACGTTCAGGACAGTGGCGTTCGACCAGACGGCGGGTGATGCGTCCGGTGCCGCAACCCAGCTCGAGAATCGGCCCTTCTTTTGGCAGCAGCGGTTTAAAAAAGTCTATGTCTGCTGTATAACCTTCCATTTCCAGGGCGTAGAATGCACAGGCAAAATCCTCTGGCAGGGGCTGGAAAATGTCCTCGGGTTCGTCATCGTAATCCTGATATATTGTTACCATAGATCTCTCGGTTGCCGCTGGCTCTTTTCTGTCCATCTTGTTATCATTGGATCGGCACGATAGCATAAGCGTGTTGACCGGACAAGAAAGAACGGATTGGCCAGTTTGGAGTTATCCCCGGTTGTTTCTTTTTAATGCAGTGAACAATTTTGCAAGAGAGGCGGTAGAATTGAAAAAGAACACGCATCCTCTAGTCTATTCCACGGAACATGGCCGGGTGTGTCCGCCTGGAAACAAAGCACAAAAATCCGCTCCGACAGGAGATGGAATCATCAGGATCGGACGAGAGACCAAGGGAAGAAAAGGCAAAGGGGTGACGATAATCTCCGGAGTTCCCCTTGATGCCTCCGGGTTGCAGGCACTTGGCCAGGAGCTGAAACGAAGGTGTGGTTCCGGAGGCACGGTGAAAGAGGGCAGGATTGAAATTCAAGGTGACCATCGGGATATGCTCTGTACCGAATTAGCAAAACGAGGCTGGCAGATCAAGCTTTCCGGAGGGTGAGTGTACCTAAACTTTGATAAACTCGTAAAAACTTAAAATTCACGATGGCTAAGTAAAAAACTTCATATTCGAGGCGTGCGAATTTTAGAATTATTTCGGCGTACTAGAGTACGTCGTAATGATTGTACAATTCGCAACAACGAAGCAGATAAGCGCAGACTTCGGATGAAGAGTTTTTACGACGCAATCAACTTTCATAATTCAATGTGGTGAATAGTAATGACCATATCCATTATAAGAGTTCCATTTTTTCGCTTGTTGGGATTTATTTTGCCGGCCATGCTTTTTTTACTTATTACCGATCAATCAGCAGTGGTTTTGGCGGAGGGATTGGCAGCTTCACCGCGGATAGAAATCACTTTTCGCGATCAGTTGATCAGCGCTGACCTTGTCGATGCACCACTTATCGATGTTCTGCAGCGGATTCAGCAGGAGTTCGGGTTCAAAGCTCATTTTCATGGTGATCTGACCGAAGCGATCACCTTGTCGTTTACCGATTTGCCTTTGTTGAAATCCCTGCAACAATTAACCGTCAATCAATCCCTATCCGTGGCTACTCGAACAACCAGGCTGACGCCGGAACAAAATGAGGCAAAACAGATTGCTGAAATATGGGTTCTCAGTCGGAGTGCAACAGCGCCATCACCTGGTAGCATGGCCACTGCTCCAGTTATGCCCGGGCCTGCCGACTCTGATGTGGCAGTCGATGCCGTGGAAGATTCTTTCGGACAGGACTTCGATGCACAAGCGGAAAAAATTCCCTCTGATCAGCCGCTGAAGAGTGAGAATAAAGAAGAAAGCAGCAAGCAGCAAACCATAAAAAATCTTGCGGTGATTGGTGATCCTGCTTCCGTCATGGCGATAGCGGAGTTCACCCACGATGTAGATCAAGAAATACGTCAATTGTCGGTGCGTGCGATCGGTTCAGTGGACAGCGTGGAGTCCACACATCTTCTCGGCCAGGTGCTGAGCGATGAACCCGATGCGGAAATCCGTAAGATAGCAGTGAGGGCCTTAGGCGAAAGACAACATGAGGCTACTGCTAAAACTTTCTTGGAAAGGGCGCTTAACGATGCTGATCCTGGAGTGAAAACCTTAGCCAGTCAACTGCTGGCACAATAATATTTTAGCCGAAAAAGAGATCGGTCGTATTTTTTTTGGCACTGTGCTCAACGAGATATCTTGCAACGGGACCGGAAAAAACTATTCACCCGGCTCAAAACCGATTTTGCTGATAGCCGCTCTGATCTGTTCCCGGGGGACATTCTTGTTGAGAAAGGTGGCTTGTCCCTTGTCAAGATGCACACTGACTTCTGAAAGGCCGGAAACGTCTTCCAGGGCTTTTTTCACTGAGCCCACGCAATGCTCACAGCTCATCCCTTTTATTTTTATGCTGTCCATTTTTTTCTCCTCAAGATATCTGTTTTGTTTGTCTATCAATGATATTTGCATGGTAACCATTCTTGTTTAAATTTCCAGCACTGCTTGTCTGGCAAGAGCGTTGCATGCATCCGAAATGGATTATATTGTCACCACTATTGCCACAATGTGGTATTTGGTTTATTATGTTCTGTAAACTAAGAGGTACGTTCATGCGAATACACCATTCTATTATAATAGCTTTATTATTGACATTTTTTCTGGCCGGAATGGGCGCTGGGCGGAATATGGAGAACTGCTCCCATAAAGCTATGCAGATGACCAACTGCACCTGCGCCAAACATTCGGCAATCGAGCGTGAGGTGCATTGTTCTTCTCTTGGACAGGATTGCTGTATGTCAGGGGAGTGTGGAGAGTTGGTTGTTGCTAAAGATGTTGCCCTCGAATCGACCTCCTCACCCCTCGAATTTTCCGGGATGATCGAAAAGATATCATTTTCTCCATTTACCCAAAGAAAAATAACCAAATCCGATCGCACCTGCCTATTTTTGCCACATTATCCTTCCACACCTATCTATAATCTGCATTGTTCCTTTCTTATTTGATATCCCTTTCTCACAAATTTTTCGATCTATCCGACAGGAAAATTTCAGCTAACGAGTAGTATGGTGTTTTCTGGTATTGCCAGGATGCTGCTCCGATACAACTGTATAATACAACTGTTATCGTTCTGAAATTATTCGGTTTAATGGTGCTGTCAAGGTGCCGAAAGATGCAGGAAAAATTTAGATACGGTCAAAAGGTTGTTTTCTCACGATAGATGATTTGGCAAACCTTGTAGATAAGGAGGGTATATGATCGCAAGTATCAAATGGATGTTGAGTTCATTCTGTATGGTGATTGTATTGGCTTCTCATATTGAGGCTGCTGAACCTTCGCTGGAACTCAACATGCTTATCGAAGAAGCATACCGGAACAATCAGGATTTTCTCAGTATGGCGGAAAATGCGCAGGCACTGCGCGCTGAAGCGCCTTTTTCCGGTTCTTTGCAGGACCCGACAATTGGGTTCGGAGTTGCCAATCTGCCTGCTGATAGTTTTTCTTTTGACCAGGAGCCGATGACGCAGAAACTGTTGTTTGCCTCCCAGAAGTTTCCCTGGTTCGGCACTCTCGATCTACGTCAACAGGGCAGTCAATTAAAGGCTATGGAGGCGGAATTCCAGGTTCAGAGCAAGCGGCTGGAGATAGCCAAAAACCTGACCGGAGCCTGGTATGATCTTGGTTTTACCAGAGAAAGCCTGGAAATTAATAAGAACCTTAAAGCCCTTGTCATGCAAATGCTTCGGGTGGCTGAAACAAGGTACGCCACCGGCGAAGGGCTGCAGCAGGACATTCTGGCTGGGCAGGTGCAGCATTCTGAACTTATTGATGAAGGGGTAAATCTGACGAGCCGCGAGCGGGTTATCCGTACGCAGATCGGCAGTCTGCTCAATAGAGGCGAGTTTTTTGGTGAAAACGGCCCTCCTGCTATAGATGAACCGGGTAAAACACCCGAGCTTGCCGTGCTTAACCGGGCAGCTCTGCAGCTTAATCCGCTGATACAGCAAAGAAAGGTGGCAATAGATCGGGCGAGAATTGAGGTGCAGCTGGCGGAAAAGGCCTATCTTCCGGAGTTTGATGTGCGGCTCAGCTATGGCCAGCGCGAAGACCGGGCCGATTTTCTCTCGGCCACCGTGGGCATGAGCGTGCCGCTCTGGCAATCCACCAGCCAGGACAGCAAACTGGCCGCGGCCAGAAAACGCCTTACTGCTGCTGAAAAATCGTTATTGGGGCTCAGCCAGACTCTGCCGCACAGTATTGACAGGCTACTGGCCGAGATTGCCGGAGCGAGAGAGAATTACGCTCTTTTTAATGACGCCCTGACTGTGCAGGCGGCTCAGCTGGCCGACGCTTCTCTGGCAGCGTATTCGGTTGGTAAGGTTGAATTTAACACCATGCTCTCTGCACGGATCCGGTTGATGCGCATTCAACTGAAGGCAGAAAGTTACAAATATGAGATCTATAAAAAATTGGCAGAACTGGAAGAGCTGGTTGGTACCAGGCTGTCGTCTCTGGAGGGCTTGCAATGAGACCGATAATCCTGACATTGGTTGCACTATGTTTCCTGTTTTCTGCAACTCTGGCAGAGACTCTGGCAGGATTGAAGGCAGGCGATGTCGATCCGAAGACCGGCAAAATCATCAAGTACTGGGTTGCGCCGATGGATCCCACCTATATCCGCAACGAGCCTGGAAAATCTCCCATGGGCATGGACCTGGTTCCGGTTTATCAGGACAAGGACGGTGAGAAACTTCCGCAATCGACCATTAAAATCGATCCGGTAACTGAACAGGATATGGGAGTGCGGACAGCGACGGTTAAACGAGCACCATTGACAAAGTCAATCCGTGCTCTGGGTACGGTGACCTATGATGAAACCAGGATTTATGCAGTTAATCTGAAATTTGATGGCTGGATCGAGAAACTGTATGTCAATTTTGTCGGCGAGAGTGTGACTCGAGGACAGCCTCTTTTCGATATTTACAGTCCAGAGCTCTATACTGCGCAGGAAGAGTATCTGCTGGCCAAATCACAGGCTGAAAGTCTGGCGGCCAGCTCCTATCCGAGCGTACGGGACAATGCCGCCAGACTGCTCCAGGCCGCCAGGCAGCGGCTGAAATATTGGGATCTCGAAGAGACCCAGATCAGGCAGCTGGCCAGAAAAGGCACGGTGAAAAAAAATCTTACCGTCTATTCGCCGGCCAACGGAGTGGTCATTCAAAAGGACGCCCTCGCCGGACATTTTGTCAAGGCCGGCATGCATCAATATGAGATTGCCGACCTGTCCAGGGTCTGGGTGGATGTCGAGGTCTATGAGTATGAGTTGCCGTTTGTCAAACAAGGCATGCCGGCGGCTATGGAACTGTCTTATCTGCCGGGCAAACGCTTTGCAGGAACCGTTCTCTTTGTCTACCCTTTTCTTAATCCTCAAACCCGCACGGTAAAGCTCCGCCTGGCTTTTAATAACCCGGATGGACTGCTGAAACCGGATATGTACGCGAATGTCTATATCGAATCACTGATCGATTCGGCCGCATTGGTGATCCCTCAGGAGGCGGTTATTGATTCCGGTCTGCGCAAGGTGGTTTTCGTTGCCCTGGGTGGAGGGAAATATGCGCCGCAGCCCGTTACATTGGGGGTGGAAGGGGAGCACAACACGTTTCAGGTATTAGATGGGCTGAAGGAAGGCGAGACCATCGTCACCTCGGCGCAGTTTATGTTCGATTCCGAGTCCAGGCTACGCGAGGCTATCCAGAAGATGCTGGAGGCTCGAAGTGAAAAGCCCGCGCCATTGTCAACCAGTGATCTTGATATGAGCGAGATGAAGATGGACGACAGTGACCTCGATATGAGCAATTTAAAGATGGATAATTGATTGCAGGGTGGGCCGACGGGAGCACATTTTGATGATTAAGGCAATAATTGAATATTCCATTCGCAACAAATTTCTGATGCTGATGTTGACCATCTTTGTTGTCGCGGCCGGCATTCGGGCGATGCTGAAAACTCCGCTGGATGCGATCCCTGATCTTTCCGATGTCCAGGTTATAATCTTTACAGAATTCCCCGGGCAGGCACCCCAGGTAGTCGAGGACCAGGTCACCTATCCACTGACCACCGCCATGCTGGCGGTGCCTTTTGCCAAGGTGGTGCGCGGCTATTCCTTTTTCGGCATGAGTTTTACCTATGTCATCTTTGCGGACGGTACGGATATGTACTGGGCCAGAAGCCGGGTGCTGGAGGCGCTCAATTCCATCACCGGCAGGTTGCCTAAAGGAGTTTCCCCAAATCTTGGGCCGGATGCCACCGGAGTCGGCTGGGTCTTTCAGTATCTGGTGGAAAGCAACCGGCACGATCTCCAGCAGTTGCGCTCCATTCAGGATTGGTTTCTGCGCTACGAACTGACCAGTGTGCCTGGGGTCTCCGAGGTGGCGTCCATCGGCGGCTTTGTCAAGCAGTACCAGGTGATGGTCGACCCCAATAAACTTTTGGCCTATAACATTCCCCTGCAGAAAGTACGTCTGGCCATTCAGCGTTCCAATAATGACGTCGGTGGCCGACTGGTGGAGATGGGCGAGACTGAATTCATGGTCCGTGGTCTGGGCTATATACAGTCCATAAAGGACCTGGAAAACATCCCGCTCAGCTCCGATAAAGGGACGCCGGTGCTGTTAAAAAATGTGGCGCGCGTCACCATTGGCCCCGAACTGCGCCGTGGACTGATTGACTTTAACGGCACCGGGGAAGCGGTCGGTGGTATTGTCGTCATGCGCTATGGAGAAAACGCCCTGGCGGTAATCGACAAAGTCAAAAAACGGCTGGCGGAGATCAAATCAGGATTACCGGAGGGGGTTTCCATTCGGCCGGTGTACGATCGATCCGGGCTTATCGTCCGGGCCATTGACAACCTGAAACGAACTCTGCTCGAAGAAAGTCTCATTGTTGCTTTGGTTTGCGTCGTCTTTCTGTTTCATATGCGCAGCGCCCTGGTCGGCATCATCACCCTGCCTATCGGGGTGCTGATCTCCTTTGTGATCATGGAAAAGCAGGGGATCAACGCCAATATTATGAGCCTGGGCGGAATAGCTATCGCCGTCGGAGCGATGGTCGATGCCGCTATCGTTATGGTGGAAAATGTTCATAAGCATCTGGAACAGAATAAGGGACAAAAAGAACACTGGGAAGTTATCCGCGAGGCCTCAGTGGAGGTTGGTCCTTCGCTGTTTTTCTCGCTGTTGATCATCGCCGTCTCGTTCCTACCGGTTTTTACACTGGAAGCCCAGGAGGGCAGGATGTTTCACCCTCTGGCCTATACCAAGACCTATGCCATGATGGGCGCAGCGTTGCTGGCCATCACTCTGGTGCCGGTGCTGATGGGCTATATGATCCGCGGCAAAATCATGCCGGAACATAAAAATCCGGTGAACCGTTTTCTTATCTGGATCTATCATCCGATCATCAAATTGGTCCTTAAAGTGAAATTTTTGGTAGTGGCCCTGGCCGTAGTGGCCTTGGCTCTTGCCTGGATCCCCTATAAAAGGATGGGTTCAGAGTTTATGCCGCCGCTCAATGAAGGTGATCTGCTGTATATGCCGACGACCCTGCCGGGCATCTCCATCACCAAGGCGAAAGAATTGCTGCAGCAGACGGACAGGATTATCAAGTCCTTCCCTGAGGTGGACAAGGTGACGGGGAAAGCGGGACGAGCCGAGACGGCAACCGATCCGGCACCGCTTTCCATGATGGAGACCGTTATTACCTTAAAGCCGAAATCCGAGTGGCGAGAAGGAGTGACCATCCAGAGCCTGGTTGATGAGATGGATAAAGCCATTCAGTTTCCCGGGCTGACCAATGCCTGGACGATGCCGATCAAAACCAGGATAGACATGCTGTCCACAGGCATCAAGACGCCGGTTGGATTAAAATTGATGGGCGACGACCTGCAGACCCTGTCCGAGATCGGTGAGAAGGTTGAGGCGGTTATAAGAGATGTTCCCGGCACCACCAGTGTCTATGCGGAGCGGGTTACCGGCGGTAATTTTTTCGATTATAAGATCAACCGGGAGGAGGCGGCCAGGTACGGCCTGACCGTTGGGGATGTCCAGGATGTAATAATGACTGCCATCGGCGGCCTGAACATTACTTCCACTGTAGAAGGACTGGCGCGGTATCCGGTCAACCTGCGCTACGGTTCCGAGCTGCGTGATACCCCGGAAAAACTGCGGCGCATCCTTATCCCAACCCCGAGCGGAGCCCAAATCCCCATAACCCAGGTGGCGGATATTATCATCCATAAGGGAGCACCGTCGATTAAAAGTGAAAATGCCCGGAAGAATGCCTGGGTATATGTCGATATAACCGGGGGGGATATAGGTGGCTATGTCAAGGCAGCCCAGCAGGCAGTGGCGGACAAAATTGATCTTCCACAGGGGTACAGCATCGTCTGGTCCGGTCAGTACGAATATATGGTTCGGGCCCAGCAGAAATTAAAAATCGTGGTCCCGGCTACGCTGATTATCATTTTTTTGCTGCTCTATCTTAATTTCAACAATATTACCGAGAGCCTCATTGTCATGTTGTCCGTGCCTTTTGCCCTGACCGGAGGGTTGTGGCTGATGGATTTCATGGGCTATAATATGAGCGTTGCGGTGGCCGTCGGCTTTATCGCTCTCGCCGGGGTGGCGGCGGAAACCGGGGTGGTGATGCTCATCTATCTCGATATTTCTTACCGGAAATATCGGGAGGAGTACGGTGCTTCCTTTTGTCGAAAGCATCTCAATATGGCCATCGAGCACGGTGCCGCGCTGCGGGTCCGACCGAAGATGATGACCGTTGTCGCAATCATAGCCGGTCTTGCGCCGATTATGTGGAGCAGCGGTACGGGTTCGGAGGTGATGAAGCGAATCGCTACCCCCATGGTTGGGGGCATGGTCAGCGCTACGGTACTGACCCTTGTGGTGGTGCCGGCTATTTACGGGCTCTGGAAGGGGATTGGCCTACCTGAAAATCCTCCGGAGTCGGAAAACTGAAAAAGGTGAAAGTTATGAAGAAAATAATAATGATGGTAGTCTCTTGTAGTATTCTCATGATTGGTAATGGTATGGCCATGGACAACAAAAGCGCTGATCATGCAACCATGGATCATAGTCAGATGGACCATGGCTCCAGCCAGGAAGGGGGAACGTTTAAACATGCGGTGATGGTCGATGGTATTCATGCGGAATTCCAGATAATGGATCTGGCCAGCATGAAAATGACTGATCCCGAGGGCCATACCCATCACGTGATGGCTTCATTTATGAAAGATGGTGAGAAGATTACCAGTGCAGTTGGTAAGGTTAAACTCATTTCACCTGCCGGCAAAGAGCAGCTTGCCGAACTCAAGGATTTCGGCAGCGGGGTTTTTGCTGCCAACTTCACCATCGACGAACCAGGAAAATGGGGGGTGATCTGTCTGTTTAAAGATATGGACGGCAAACACACGGCCAAGTTCTGGTACCAGCACGGTATGTAGTTCAACAAGGTCGCCGAGGTTGAGCTCCGGTGATTCGCCTGCTTGGCTACAGGATGGCAAGTAAGTAGAAGAGGGGAACAAGAAAACCCATGGCGGTAAGAAGAATGCCGCGCCTCTTCTGTTTGCCCCTGATCATCAGTAGACCCGTTAAGGCGAGCAGGCAGAGGGCGACGCCATATACATCGGCAAGCCAGGTCCAGCTGCCTTTCGCCTTGTTGAGATGCAGATAGTTGACTTCATAGAGGATTGGTTTTCGATGGATTCTTTCCATGGTCACCTGGCCGGTTGCCATCTGTACATCAAGGGTGTTGTCCTCCACAAAAATTCTTATGGTTCCCGGGGAGACAAGAGCAGCGTTTTTAAAGGCTCCCGCTTCATTAACCTGCTGCAATACCGATTGGATATACTGCATATCCGGTTTGCCTCCGGCCGGAAGCGGGGTGACCGCAGCGGATGACTTTTCGATACTGTAACTGGGATTGAAGCCTGGAGATATGTGGTTGACCGCTATCCCGCTTATCGCGTAGATCAGCGTCAGGCCGATACAAAGATAGCCGATATCTCTGTGCAGCAGGTAATTCCATCTTCGCCAGTTCATGGCCTATTGAATCACTGCCCCGAGGCCGTGAAGGCGATAAAAATTAACCGGGCCGGTTACCGTTGACGGGTCGAAAGTGGTGCCCTGCTCCTCGGCATGATGTTTGCCCATACGGATAGCCTGTTCCTGGGTAAGTTTCATTTCTTCGGCAATTCCCTCGACCTTGGCTAAGCGTCCCTTGGCCTCAATGGGAAAGACAATTTCTCCGTCAACCACTTTGACCTTGATCTTCTCGAAGGGCAGATCACCGGCGATATCCAGCCAGCATCCTCTGGCGGCACAGACATCTATGACCAGGCCTTCAATAAGTACTCGCTTGCCTAAATATTTTTCCGGATGCTTATTGATCTCAGAAACCGGGGTAATAACGTCAAGGGTAAGTGGTTCACCAAGCTTTAGTTCAGCCGCCTGGCTGTTAAATGGAATGAGAAGGCCGAGCAGAAAGAAGATGGTGCTGATAGAAATTACTGTTTTCATAATGGTCCTATTCCTGATTTTATTTTGATTGCGGGGAGAACATCGGGCTTATTTTTCATATTTATTAAGTGGATCTTTATCACCAAATTCTTATCTTAAACATTATTATATAAACATTGAAGGTAATTCTTAAATTCTATTAATGAAATGTATTCGGTCATGGCAACAGAAAACTTTGCAGCGAATATTAAAGGAATGCATTGCGCGGCATGTTCCAGTCGTATTGAGCGGGTGGTCGGAAATCTGGATGGAGTGAGTCATTGCTCGGTCAATCTCGCCACAGAAAAGGCTCAAATTGACTATGATCCTGAGGTGATAACTGCCGAGGCAATAAAAGAGGCCGTAGCCGGCCTTGGTTTTTCCGCCGAGGTTGCCACCGCGGAAGACGATGATTCCGATGCATCGCAAGAGGCGGCAGATCGATTGCAGGCCATGAAGAATCGACTTGTGCCCGCATTCATCCTGGCCTTGCTCATTATGAGCCTGTCCATGGCAGGTATGTTCGGTATTACCCTGCCGGACATAGTCCACCCCGATCAGTCGCCATTTACCCATGCACTTATCCAGTTTTTGCTGGTTTTACCGGTTCTCTACCTTGGGCGAAATTTTTATCTGGTCGGCATCCCGGCATTGCTGCGTGGTGGACCGAACATGGATTCGCTGATTGCCATCGGCACCGGTGCGGCGTTTATCTATTCCACCTGGAGCCTGGTAGAAATCGGCCTCGGAGTCAATTCAGTCGCCCGCGCCCATGATCTCTATTTTGAATCTGCGGCAATGTTGATCGCTTTGGTGTCCCTGGGAAAATACCTTGAGGCCCGGTCAAAGGCCCGAACAACCGATGCCATCAGACAACTGCTGCAACTCGCTCCGGAAACAGCGACGCTGATCGATGAGAATGGGCAGCGCCAGGTGCCGGTGGCAGAAATAAAAGTGGATGACCGTATCCTGATCCGGCCTGGAGAACGAATCCCGGTGGATGGGATAGTTGTTGCCGGGGAATCGGCAGTTGACGAGTCGATGCTCACCGGTGAAAGCATGCCGGTGATGAAACAAACGGGCGATAACATTTTTGGTGGTACGCTCAATAAGAACGGCGCGCTAACCCTGCAGGCCCAAAAAGTCGGACGTGACACCATGCTTGCCCGCATTGTCAAGCTGGTACAGGACGCCCAGGGGACCAAGGCGCCGATTGCCAATCTTGCCGATCGTATCAGTCTTTATTTTGTGCCGACGGTTATAGTAATTGCCTCTCTTGCCGGACTGAGCTGGTTTTTCCTTGGCGGTGCCGACTTCAGTTTTTCCTTACGTATTTTTATCGCCGTGCTGGTGATTGCCTGTCCCTGCGCGATGGGACTTGCCACTCCGACGTCGATAATGGTTGGCACCGGCCGTGGCGCGCAGTTAGGAGTATTGGTCAAGAGCGGGGAAGTATTGGAGCTTGCCCAGAAGATCAGCTGCGTGGTTTTTGATAAGACCGGTACGCTTACCCTCGGCAGACCCGCAGTCACTGATATCCTGCCACTCGCCGGGTATGACGAAACCATGCTGCTCCGCCTTTGTGCCGGTGCTGAAAGCCGTTCGGAGCATCCCCTTGCCGAGGCGATTATCGATGCAGCCCAAAAAAGAGGGCTGAGCATGACCGAACCAGAAAATTTTTCGGCAAGTCTAGGTCGTGGCATTGCCTCTTCTTTACACCTGGATGGCAATCGCTATGATATCTTACTCGGCAATAATACATTTCTACAGGAAAATACCATTGATGGTCTCAACGCACAGGTCGAAAAGCAGGCGAGTGCATTATCTGATCAGGGCAAGACGGTGTTGTTTTTGGCGGTAAACAACATACTCGCCGGCCTTCTGGCTATCGCTGATCCATTGAAAGAGGAAGCAAAGAAAACCATCCAACGGCTTAACCAGATGGGCATTAAAGTAGTGATGCTCACCGGGGACAACGAAAAAACTGCCCGGGCGGTGGCCGCTCAGGCTGGGATCACCAGAGTTGTTGCCGGTGTTCTGCCGGATAATAAGGAAGAAGAAATTGTCCGATTACAAAAAAATGGTGAAATTGTCGCTATGGTTGGGGATGGCATAAACGATGCACCCGCCCTGGCCAGGGCTGATGTCGGTGTCGCCATGGGCACGGGTATCGATGTTGCTGTGGAGTCAGCCGATATTGTTCTGATGAACGGCCATCTGGCGGGTGTTGTTCGCGCCATTGGGCTCAGTCGGGCGACTATGCAGAATATTCGCCAGAACCTCTTCTGGGCCTTTGCTTATAATGTTGTCGGAATTCCTGTCGCGGCGGGAATATTGGCTCTTTTCGGCGGGCCGACACTCAACCCCATGATTGGTGGTGCGGCCATGGCCTTGAGTTCTGTTTCGGTGGTCACCAATGCTCTGCGGCTCAGGTGGTACCAGCCGGACGAGAATGGGCAGTAAAACTCCTGTTGCCGGGGAAGCTCAGAATTTTTTCTTTGTTCCGTAGGCAGAGTAATTGTATTCCAGTATTTTTTTGAAGATATCGATCGCCCAATCGTACCAGGCAGGCTTCTCTTTTTTTTTGGTGACTTGTTGTGCTGGTGCGGTAGTATTTTCGAGTGCCATGGCCTGTTCTCCCTGTAGATGCTGTAGTACTCCAGCTTTTCTCCCGTTAACCGGGGATGGAAATTCTTTTTTATACTGGCGGCAACCAGTATAATTATTATCCTTGTCTCGCACAAGCGTTTATTTTATTGAATAAATCAGAGGTTGCAGCTCTGTTTCTACAAAACCCAACCAACAGGATGCGTATGAAAATTAAAAAGATTCGGCTTATCTCTTTTTCACCGACCAGGACTTCAAAAAAAGTTATCGATGCTATAGCTTCCGGTATTCGTGACATTCCAACTGAAACTATCGATCTCACCTATCCGGATGCGACCTCGCCCATGCAAATCGCTGGAGACGAACTGGCAGTTATTGGCGTCCCGGTATATGCCGGTCGAGTTGCTCCTCTTGCAGTGAAAAGACTAGCCGCCATAAAGGGCAACAATACCCCGGCGGTTGTGGTTGTGACCTACGGTAATAGAGAATTCGAGGATGCCCTGCTTGAGCTAAAGGATATGGCCGAGAAAGCCGGTTTCAACCCACTTGCTGCTGGTGCTTTTATCGGCGAACACTCTTACTCCGGCCCGGATACTCCTGTTGGCGCAGGTCGTCCGGATTCGGCGGATGTGGCGGCTGCCCAGAGCTTTGGGGCAAAAATCAGTGCTAAAATTGCCACCCTTGAAAAGCTCGCAAGCGGACCTGGGATAAAAGTTCCGGGTAATCGACCCTATAAAGACGGTGTCGGATCAATACCCTTTACCCCAAAAGTTATTCAGGAAAAATGCACCCAGTGTGAGGCTTGTCTTTCTACTTGTCCCACAGGGGCGATCTCTCTGGGATCGGAGATAGTATTGGACCAGGAGCTGTGCATTTTTTGTTGTGCCTGCATTAAAAACTGTCCGGAAGAGGCAATAATCATTGATGCCGAGCCTATAAAACAAAAAAGAAAGTGGCTCCATGAAAATTGTACCATACGTAAGGAGCCGGAAATATATCTGTAACACTCATAAAAAAGATTGTTCGTCGACATACCAGAGCCAACTTGAGGAGAAGCCATTGACAACAACTATTCAATCTTTAAAAAAAGTAACCCTTGTACTTACCACCGGGAGCAACACCAGTGAACCGGTACCTTTCACCTTTATTTACGGGATAGCAAGTAATGGACTCTGTCCGTTTGAGCAGGCCCTGCAGGACAAGAAAGCAGGTGAGAATCTGAACCTTACCGTAACCGATTCCGAGGCGCAGCACTATTTCAGTCATCTCTTTTTACCGCTGCGCCAGGCGTTAGGTTTAACGATAATGCCAAACATGCTGTCTCTGCGAGTGGCGATAAGCGCCGTAAAGGACGCCGATAATCGGGAAGTGGTACAGTCCCTGGCCAAAGCGGCCAGCGGCTGTGGCGGCTCGTGTGGCTGTGGTTGTTCGTAACAAAAACAGCAGCTTATATTTATTATTCTGTCACAGAGGAAAATAACTATGCAAGCAAACGTCTATCTTCAACAAGCCGACAAGCTGATGGAGCGGATCAAGTCAGGTGCATTTCTTACCGTGGCGGCAGACAACACTGTCAACACTATGACTATAGGTTGGGCGACCATCGGCTATATATGGCAAAAACCGATCTTCATGGTAGCCGTGAGAGATTCAAGGCACACCTTTACCCTGCTGGAGAAAACCGACAATTTTACCGTCACCATTCCAGTCAGCGATGACTACAACAAGGCCATAGCCTTTTGCGGGACCAAGTCAGGCAGGGATTTCGATAAATTTGCAAGATGTAATCTACAGCAGAAACCAGCGAAATCAGTTACATCACCCGTCATTGACATCCCCGGCGTTCACTACGAATGTAAAATAATTTATAAATCGCCGATGGATAACGCTTTTCTCGATCCAGCTCTGGAGAGGCTCTATCCTAATAAGGATTATCATACCCTCTATTTTGGTGAAATACTGGCCTGTTATGAGACTGCATAATACTTTAATAACTGTTTTTCGTTAAAGGATCAGATTCCTTTTTGATGTAAACGACATCTCTTCTCCGGTGATCGGATCCCGGAACTCAATTTCTCGCGACAGAAGCTGAAGAGGACAGGAAAAATCATCGTCTGTCTCCAGCAGGAGCTGCGGGTAATACCGGTCATTGACAATGGGAAAACCCAGTCCACTTAGATGGATACGCAGCTGGTGTTTTTTGCCGGTTAACGGGAAAAGCTGAAAACGAGCTCGTGATCCCATTGTCTCGATCAGGTTAATCTGTGACCGGGCATTAATTGGCCCGGCACAGGTTTTCATCCGGAACCACGGTTCTCCCTGCTCGATCCGGTTTTCCACCAGCCATTTTCTCTGCCCGGAATCATAAGGAAAATCGGCTACCGCCTCGTAGGCTTTGTGCACCAGCCCTTTCATAAATAATTGCTGATACAGCCCCCTGGTTGCTTCGTTTACCGATAGAAGCACCAGGCCTGCTGTTGCCCTGTCAATTCGATTAATGGGCGAGAGAAAAGGGTTGCCCGTTTTCTCTTTCAGCCGATTGAGCAACGTCTCACGCACATACGGTCCACCGGGATTGACTGGGAGAAAGTGGGGTTTACAGGCGACCATCAAGTGATCATCGGCGAACAGGATTTCCTCCTGAAAGGGAACGACCGGCTCCTCTACTACTTCCCTGAAATAAAACAATCGACTGTTGGGCATATAGGCGGTTTTCAGAGTGACTGGCTCACCGGTTTCGGAGAGTACTTTGCCGGCCTTAATGCGTTCCAGCCAGATTTGTTCCGGGATTTTTGGAAAACGGTTTGTGAAGAAGGCGAGCAAGGTTGGATAAGGCTTTCCGGTATCCGGTATGGATACTATCGATGCACCTGCTGAAATGCCCAATTATTCATCCTTTATATGATTTTTCCTTGTCTTCAAGGGGTAAGCGCCGCCAAACTCAGCAAAGTGGTATCTAGCTCTTGAAGAGTATTCGGCGATTGAGAGTTGCCAACATTTCACTTCCATAATCCAAAATAATTATATATATCGCACTAACTCTTTACGGTATTGTAACAAAAACAGTTTTATTGCAAAGGTTATAAAGGATAATTTTTTGAAAGGTTACATTTTTATCATATTGGCTGCGGTCTGCTGGGGCTTTATCGGCATTTTCTCCTCCATCGCTTTTTCAGAGGGGGTTGGCCCCATGGAGGTTGCTTTCTGGCGCGCCCTTATTGCCTGGGGATTTTTTGGTTCCCAGGCGATTGTGCGTCAAGAGACCCATCTTGCAGGAAAGGATATCCTTCTGCTGGCTGTTTTTGGTCTTCTTGGGATCTCTCTTTTCTATATCTCCTACCAGTACGCTGTCAAAACGGGGGGAGCGGCCTTTGCCTCTGTTCTTCTCTACACGGCACCAGCCTGGGTTGTTATTTGTTCCTACTTTATCTATAAAGAGAGGCTGACAGCACATAAAATTCTAGCATTACTCCTTGTGATTGGCGGAGTATTTTTGATATCCACGACCGGGGGGAATAGCAATTCGGCAACAACACTTGGATTCGTGGCCATTCTCTCAGGATTGACGTCGGGATTCTGCTACTCTCTCTACTACACCATCGGCAAATATTTTTCTTCACGTTATTCGTCAGCGAATCTTTTTCTCTACGTACTGCCCATAGGGGCTTTAGGTATTCTGCCGTTCGTTGAATTCAGCCATAAAAGTTTTATGGCCTGGGCCGCCCTGGTTGCGGTTTCACTGGTTTCTACCTTTATTGCCAATCATTGCTACTATCTTGGCCTGAAATACCTGGAGGCGGGAAAGGCATCGATTGTGGCGACCATGGAGCCGGTTGTCGCGGCTGTCGCTGCTTATATCATTTTAGGTGAGTACTTTACCTCTCTTGGATATGTTGGTGCAGCAATGATTATAAGTGCCGTGATCTTGACCATATATAAAAAGTGAATTTTGTCTTGATCCTGATTTTTTCTGACCTTGTGAGATCAGTTACTCGGAAGGCGAACATTCCATCTCCTGCTTTATCGGGAATAACTGTAACTCAAGTCGCTTATTACCTGGTCAATCACCACAGTTATGCTTCACTTTTGTTCAGGCCCGGTATGGGTGTTTACCGGGCCTGATTTGCGTTTATCCGATTGAAGGCTTACAATCATTCTGCACATTATTGACTTCAAATAGAACCATAATTTTATAGAGGAGAAGTATGCGCAGCAATAACAGAAAACCCGATAGCCTCCGGCCTATTTCCATTGAGAGAGGATTGCAGTATCAGGCCGATGGCTCGGTATTGATCCGCATGGGTAACACCCATGTAATCTGCGGAGTCTCGGTGGAAGAAAAAGTCCCACCTTTTCTTAAAGACAGAGGACAGGGTTGGATAACCGCGGAATACGGTATGCTCCCCTGTGCCACCAATGGTCGATACCGACGTGAAACCAATGGACAGTCGGGTAGAACCATGGAAATTCAACGGTTGATCGGTCGAAGTCTCAGGATGATGGTCGATCTTGCAGCGATTGGCGAGAGAACCCTGCGGGTAGACTGTGATGTACTGAACGCCGATGGCGGAACGCGTACCGCCTCTATAACCGGCGGGGCACTGGCGGTAAGAGATGCCCTCTATAAGCTCGTTGCCGATGGCCGACTGGAGACTCTCCCGGCTATTATGCCGGTGGCGTCAATCTCTGCCGGAATTATCGGCGGTAAGGCCATGCTGGATCTTGATTACAGTGAAGATTCCTCGGCTGAAACAGACGCCAATTTTGTCATGGCCGGTGATGGTCGGTGGATTGAGATTCAGGCTTCGGCGGAAGGTCAACCGTTTGCCGATGCAGCTTATCTGGCAATGGCCGGATATGCCAGAAAAGGCATTGAAGAACTTCTTTTGCTCTGGCGAAAAGAAGAATAGCAGGAGATACGATGCATTTCATCCTCGGTGCGGTGATCGGTTTTATCGCAGCATGGTATTTTGGTATAGGCGGCGCAGTCTTAGGCGCTTTGATTGGTGTTCTGGCTGCGGAGGTTTTCAATTTACGCAAAAGAGTCAATGTCCTCGAAAAATCGGCAATACCAAAACAACCATCTGAAAAGTTCATTCCGGAAAAAGTAGTCTTTCGACCCGCTGCTGCCGAACCAACCGTCCCAAAACAGGCACTCCACTCAAAAACAATCACGTCATCCCAGACGGCAACACCGGGGAAAGAATCAGAGCCCCGGGTGCCGGTCGAACCGGCTTCATTTGTCGACATATTTTTCGACAGCATTGGCAGCAATGCGACAAAAGCCTTCGAAAAAATCAGCTATTTTTTTACCAGCGGCAACCTGGTGCTGAAGATTGGCATTATCATTATTTTTTTTGGGATGGCCTTCCTGTTGAAATATGCCGCCCAGCGCAATATGGTTCCCATTGAACTGCGCCTTATTGGCGTAGCTGTGAGTGGGTTGGCTGCGCTGACGATCGGCTGGTGGCTGAGGCGGAAAAAGGCCGGTTACGGCCTGGTTTTGCAGGGCGGTGGGGTCGGTATATTGTATCTTGTGGTCTTTGCTGCCGCCAAACTCTATGGCTTTCTGCCGATAGCTCTCTCGCTTGCAGTGATGATCAGTCTTGTCGCCCTTTCGGGTTTGCTGGCTCTGTTGCAGGAATCTAAATCCCTAGCTGTTTTTGGTATTACTGGTGGTTTTCTTGCTCCAGTGTTGATGGCTACCGGCGGCGGCAGTCACGTGATGCTCTTTTCATATTATGCTCTGCTTAATGCAGGTATTTTGGGAATCGCCTGGTTTAAATCCTGGAGGGAACTGAACCTGGTTGGCTTTATTTTCACTTTTGCCATTGGCACGCTGTGGGGAAGTTCGGGGTATCAGCCGGAATTCTTCGCTTCAACAGAACCCTTTCTGATTCTCTTTTTTATTTTTTATGTTGTTATCTCGGTGCTCTTTGCCGATCGCCAGCCGATAAATCTCCGGGGATTCATTGATGGACCGCTGGTCTTTGGTTTGCCGTTGATTGTGTCCGGCCTGCAATATTTTCTCGTCAGGGATGTTCCATATGGTATGGCTTTTTCTGCCTTGCTGCTTGGCTTGTTTTATTTGAGCCTGGCGTTTATTTTATGGCGTAGAATGAGTCGGTCGATGCACCTTTTAAGCGAGGCGTTTTTGGCGCTGGGCGTAGTTTTTGGCAGCCTCGCGATTCCCCTGGCTTTTGATGGACACTTGTCCGCATCGACATGGGCTCTTGAAGGTGCAGGCATGGTCTGGGTCGGATTGCGACAGAAACGACCGCTCGCCCGTCATTTCGGGATATTGCTGCAGTTAGCCGCCGCTTTCATCTTTCTTGACTCGGTATGGTATCCTTTTTCCGCTGTGCTCTTTGCCAATCACTATTTTCTTGGATGTCTCTTTCTCGCCCTGGCTGCTCTTTTTTCCAGTTATTGCCTGGACCGCAACCGTCACCAATTGAAAAAATGGGAGCGATATTTTCCCCTGCCACTGATGATTCTAGGACTTGCCTGGTGGTATATAGGCGGTTTGCGTGAAGTGGATAGGCAGATGCGACATATCGGCACGGAGAACGGTTTTCTTCTGTTCTGTAGCGCGAGTTCTATTCTCATTGGGATGGCGACGAAAAAATTGGTTTGGCAGCGCTTGAGCCTGGCCATGTATCTGCAATTGCCAACTATGGTTTTTATGGCATGCATTAGTTTTGCCGGCTTCTCCTCTGGTTCGCATTTGTTCATGGGCTGGGGGGCGGTTGCCTGGGTTGTGGCCTTTATCGTTCAATACAGGATTTTGTATATTTTTGCCGGGGACTGGCCGCAACGAAACAAGATTGGTTGTCATCTGGGCACAATGTGGCTGCTGCTCTTTATCCTTTGTCATGAAAGCTGTTGGGCCGTGAGTCAATTGGCCGGTCTCGCCGAGGTCTGGTCAATGGTCTGCTGGGCTCTTATTCCCAGCGGTGCGTTGCTTTTGCTCCTGCAATTGGGCAAGGGTAATTCATGGCCGATCGGCAGGTATGCTTCCGGCTATCTCGGGATGGGGGGACTGCTGCCCGTCATTGGCCTGTTGCTCTGGACTATCTCGTCATTTAGGCTAGCCGGGGACCCTTCGCCACTGCCCTATATCCCTCTTTTCAATCCGGTGGAACTCTCTGGATTTGTTGCTGTCGGCAGCCTTTTATTGTGGATAATGCATTGTCGGAACAAGGGATATTTCTTTAAATATCTACCCGTGAACCTAGCTTTCTGGGGCCTCGGAGTGCTGTTCTTTTGTTTGGTAAACAGTGCAGTTGCCCGTTCGGTTCACTTTTTTATCGGCATCCCGTATTATCCTGACTCCCTTTACCGTTCTGTGGTGTTTCAGGCTGCTATCGCCGCACTCTGGGGTTTTGGCGCCCTTGCCATGACGGTCTGGGCCACCAGGAAGGGGAACAGACAACTCTGGGGCGTGGGTGCTACGCTTCTTGCTATGGTGGTGCTGAAACTTTTCGTTGTCGATCTCTCCGGTACCGGGACTATTGCTCGAATCGTCTCTTTTCTGGTCGTCGGTGTACTGATGTTGATCATCGGTTATTTTTCTCCATTGCCTCCTAAAGCCGAGGAACATTATTGATGAAATACCTTCTATTGTTGATATTTTTTAGTTTTACAGCAGGACAGCTCATGGCCGAGCAAATTACCACCCGTGATTTTGCTGCCGGATATTATCTTGAGACCAGCGGTAATAATGCGGTGTATTCTCTTGAGTTACCGGAAGATGTCTATCATACCGTCAAGAGTGGGGATTTGCACGATGTCCGGGTTTTTAACAATGCCGGGGAGGTTGTGCCGCATGAACTTTGCACTGTTGCGACCGATGCGGCAACGCTGCACGATAAAGAGAGTATACCGTTCTTTCCTCTTTTACAGCAAACAACTTCAACAGATAATCAGGCTGAAATTTCACTGCAGGTTGCCAGGGATACAACCGGAGCTATTGTCAATATTAAATCCATTTCGCAAAAAGATCAGAAAGAGAAGATCACCGGTTATTTGCTCGATCTCAGTCATGTCAAAAAGCAGGTATCGGAGCTTCTCTTCTCCTGGCAAAATAGCCTTGATTCCACGGTCTTTACGGTGAACATTGTCGAGAGCAACGACCTGGAACATTGGACACCGCTGGTGCATCGGGCTGCCCTGGCCGATTTGCAGTTTGGCGGACAACAGGTGCAAAGAAGAACCATAGAACTACCGAATCGGCCGTTGCAGTATTTGAAACTGACCTGGCAGGAATCGAGCGTGCCATTCAATTTAACGGAAGTAACCGGATTCTCAGAAATTATAGAGACACGAAGAAAGTATCATTGGGTATCTCTCTATAATGGGACAACCCAGCAAAGAGATAACCAGTTGCTGGTCGACTTTGTAACCGACTACCGTTTGCCTGCAAGCAGCGTGCAGATATCTTTTCCCCAAACAAACTCCGTATCGATGCTATCGGTTCAATCAAGAGCAGATGTTGAAAAAGGGTGGCGGACACGCTGTGAACAGGTGTTTTACAACCTGAAATTTGCAGATACCACAATACGCAATGAACCATGCATCTTTCCCCCAACCGCCGATTCTCTGTGGCGCGTGGTTGTCATTCAGGACGGGGCAGGATTGCAGTCGGATAAAGGTGCACTCGCCCTGCAGCTGGGTTGGCAACCAAGCGAGTTGCTTTTTGTTGGTCGAGGCAGTCCACCCTATCTGCTGGCCTTCGGCAGCGGTAAACTGGCGCTGCAGGAACAAAATCCGGGTACGGGAATGCTCCTGCAGTCGATTCAGGCAGCCCCGGCTCAACAGGCGGTCAGTAAGGCGAGAATCGGCAAGAAGATACAACTTAGTGGCACGTTGGCCCTGCAGAATCCACCTCTACCGACACCTTGGAAAAAGTGGCTGCTCTGGGCAGTTTTAGTGTTGGGCGTCACCCTCCTTGCTTTTATGGCCCGCAGTCTCCTAAAAGAAATGAAGACCGCCGACGAAAAAAGAGTGGCTGGAAAATGATATCAGATTATTGTTGTTGTTGCTTTGTTTACTCAGCCATCGAAGATTCCAGGTTTTTACGAGCTCATCAATAATACCGAGGATCAGTCTCAGATTTTTTCGTCAAGGATTATAAAAAATGTTTCGATCGTTTTTTAAGAGTAAAAGGTGGTCTCTTTGGGCCTATGGCGGTGGAGTGACCTTGCTGTTGGCCCTGTTTGTCCAGGTAGAATTAACCGTTAAGCTGAATCAGTGGTATGGCAGTTTTTATAATATTCTCCAAAAAGCTACCGAACATAAAGTCGAAGAGTTATGGGAACAAATGCTCATCTTCGGCAAGATTGCCTTTCCCTATGTATTGATCGCCACGGTGACCGCCTACTTCACCAGAGTCTATGCCTTTAAGTGGCGAGAGGCGATGACTTTTTCCTATGTAGCTAAATGGCAGACGGTTGATGAGGAAGTAGAGGGGGCAAGTCAGCGTATCCAGGAAGATATCTACCGATTTGCCCGAATTTTCGAGAGCCTTGGCCTCCAGGTGATACGGGCAATTATGACGCTCTTTGCCTTTTTGCCTATTCTTTGGGGCTTGAGTAAAGGGGTTGATATTCAATATATCAAGGACGTTCCCGGGAGTCTGGTCTGGGTTGCGTTGCTTGTTTCGGTAGGCGGCTTACTTATCTCCTGGTTTGTCGGAATTAAATTGCCCGGCCTGGAGTATAACAACCAGAAAGTTGAGGCAGCCTTTCGCAAAGAGTTGGTTTACGCTGAAGACGACAAAATGCATTACGGGAAAACCGAGACTATCACGGAACTTTTTACCGGATTGAAATTCAACTATCATCGACTCTTTCTGCACTATGGATATTTTGACATCTGGGTCAATTTTTTTGAACAGCTCATGGTCATTGTTCCCTATCTGATTATGGGACCAGGCCTGTTTACCGGGCTTATCACCCTTGGAGTGCTGGTCCAGGTTTCCAACGCATTTAGCAAAGTTCGGGAATCTTTCTCAATCTTTATTGCCAACTGGACCACTATCACCGAACTTCGCTCCATTCACAAACGTTTGAAGGAGTTTGAATTAAATATTAATTATTAATGGCTGGCTAACTTTGCCTGCAATGTTGATTTTGCCGAGTCAATACCTTCGTTGTGCATATTGTTGTCAGGTTCACAGTAAATTTTACGTTACCGGCAATACAACAAGATAATCAATTAAAAAATGACAACGAACATAATACAACAAAAAATTTCTATTATCATTCCTGCTTACAACGTAGAAAAATATATAAAAAAATGCCTCTCAAGTATTTGCTCTCAAAATGTAGACAGAAAAAAATATGAAGTTATTGTAATCAATGATGGGTCACAAGATACGACACGAAAAGAAATCATCTCCTCGCAACAATTATTCTCCAATATAACTCATATCGACCAGAAAAATAGTGGCCCCAGTGCAGCTCGCAATAGAGGTCTTGATGTAGCAAAAGGAGAATTTATTTGGTTTGTAGACTCAGATGACTATATCGCTGTGGATGCACTTTTCTATCTGCTGAGGGTACTTGAAGAGCAGAATCCTGATATTGTACAATTCAACCACAAAAAGGTACAAGAGCAACAAAATTCACAGATGCTATCACCTTCAACTGTTAAACTTTCTAGTTATGTAGGAGAAAATTTTCTCACCCAAAAAAAGTTTTCTCCAATGGTATGGCTTTATATCTATAAACGTGAACTACTAAAAAAACATAATTTAAGATTTCTGCAAGGTTTTTTGCATGAAGATGAAGAATTTGCCCCCAAAGCTGTTTACTTTGCACAACAAGTACTCAAAATTGATAAAGTCATTTACTACTACCGTAAGAGGGCATCTTCCATAACAACATCAAAAAATAATCTGACTTTAAAAATAGAATCTCAACACGCTGTTTGCAGATCTTTAGCACAATTTATAGCAGAAGAAAAAATGTCTAAGAAAGCAGAAAGATACTTTCAAAAAAAGATTCATCAAATTATAATAAATCTGCTCAAAGTTTGCTGTAAAAACAGAAAATATGACCTATTAAGCAAGAAACTAGAAGAGCTTATCCAGGAAAACTTCTATCCAATAACCAATACCCTCCCTTTAGGATTAGGGCACTCTGTTTCAGTCTATTACCACATGCTCATGTTCTCTAAATTCCTGAAAAAGAATAACAGAAAATTATCAAGATTATGACACAGCCTCTACAATAGTTCTATGCTTAAGATGAGAGTAAAACGTTGAAAGAAACTCTATTAACTGAAAAAAAAATACGGTACATCGAGTACGCAGGCATCGGATTCATTGCCTTGGCCTGTTTTTGCTCCCTTCTGTCAACAACAGGAAAAGCAATTGCGACTCTCCTTTTTATTTTGTGCTGGTTGTTGGCTAAAGGATATAAGGAATATGTGCCGATCTTAGGACGCTATCCCATGGCGTTGTGTGCCTTTTTGATCTTAGTTTTATATTGTTTTGCAGTATTCTATTCGGTGGCACCTTTTGATGATCTCTGGGATAGAGTGAAGGGGATGCGTGGTTTATTTTATCCTGCAGTGGTTATCTTTTTCTGTGAACGGAATCCCAAAGGAGCTGATTGGATTATTAACGCCTATTTAACCGCTTTTGTCGTTTTGATGTTGATTACATTTTTGATTTTTTTTGGAGTGGTAGCCCGAAAGTATGGTTGGTGTGGGGTTGATTATTCCCTGATTCATCCCAGTTTTAACTCTGGTATGATGGCGTTTCTGTTTTATATTGCATGTCACAAGATAAAGCAAGCTGGCTATATAGTGCGTTTTTTTTGGGGGACTCTTGCTCTGCTTGCCTTTGTCGTTATTTTTTATGTGCAGCAAAGTTTGACAGGCATGGTCGTATTTTTTGCCCTTTTTCTTTTGCTGTTTATACAAACTTTATCGTGGCAGAAATTAGTTGTTGGTGGAGTGTTTCTTGTGGTTTCCTTTATCCTGCTGACGCTAACTTCCTCTAGATTTAATGACCAGGGAGAGGAACTTTATAACACCCTCTCAAATTATGAAGAGCAGGTATCCCAAGGGAAATTTAACAATATTTCGTTACGACTCGCTTGGCAGATAAATTCTCTAAAACTCATCGCCAAGAGACCATTTTTGGGGAGTGGACCTGCTTCTTTTCCTGTTGTTCATGGTGAATTAATAAAGGGTACTCTTGTGCCGCCAAGGAAGGGTCCACACAATGCATTCTTACTGGTAGGCGTTGAAACAGGGCTTGTGGGGATGGTGCTTTTGTTTTCAGCCATATTTTTTGCGGCGAAGCGGTCTTTCACATTGCAAGAAAAATATCGCTTCATGTTGCAGGGAGTACTGGTTTTGTTTGTTGTTGGCTCTTTTTGTGACAATTGGTTTTGTGGCAATTATACAGGATATCTTTTTACTGTTTTGGTGCCGGCTTTGCTGGCAACAGAAGACGATGCTCAAACAATTCACAGGCCTCGAACATGAATTATTTTACTTAACCATCTAGAAAATTTAGGTTTTTACGAGGTTGTCTATTATGACAGATAGTTTTCTTTACGCTTCTTTACTTAGGAGTAGTAAAGATATTGTCAGGATAACTTTTGCAGTGTTAAGAGATAACATGTTGCAGAAGGGTAAGGAGCTCGACCTGCGTGTGGTGATTTACGGGAACCATCAGAGATCACGTAAATATGTTCAGGAAAACTGGTTATACAATTTTTTAAAAGAATATTCGCGGAAAGAAATAGGAGTTTCCTGGTATAGGCCACATTTAGTTTTGACTTCTATTTTTGGAGAGCGAGCGATATTACTAAAAATTTTAAAAAAACTTTCGGTGCCTGTGGTCTTTTTTTCAGGAGAAAATCTCCGTTTACAGCGCTGGTCTTTGTATGATGATTATTTGCTTGATCTCACGGTTCTTTCAATGGGGTTTGACTTTCGTGAAGCGACTAATTACCTGCGTTTTCCTCTTTGGCTGACATATATTTTTACCCCAAAAGAAGCGGCCTGCGCATCTTTGGAAGACATTCAAGTTTGTTTAAAAAAAATTGAGTTGTCGAGTTTCTCAGACAAAACTAAATTTGCGGCGATGTTAGGGCGACACGATGGCTTAGGGAGTGTGTCACGGTCAAATATTGTGAAGAGTCTGCAGACAATTGATACAGTCTCCTGTCCAGGGGTTGTTTGCCATAATGATTCTTCCTTAAAAGAAGATTACGCGGATAACAAGAAAGAGTATTTAAAACAGTTTATGTTTAATATATGTAGTGAAAATTCATCAGAGCCGGGATATGTGACAGAAAAATTGTTTGAAGCTCTTGAAGCAGGGACCATTCCAGTATATTGGGGTGATTCTTGTCCGGAGCCAAATATAGTAAATAAAAAAAGAATAATTTTTTGGCAGGAAAATTCGGAAAATAAAGAGAATCTTTTTTTAATCAACAAGATTTACCGTGATAGAACGTTCCGAGAAATTTTTTTTCAGGAGCCTGTTTTTGTTCCTGGTGCTGCAGAGCAAATATATACATATTTTAAATTATTAAAGATTCATCTGAACAAGATACTAAAGTGATTTCTAATGATTGTGATAAGAGTATATGCAGGACTTGGAAATCAGATGTTTCAGTATGCAATTGGTAGAGCGCTCTCATTAGCGAAGGGCGAACCTTTAGTCCTAGATTTGTCATGGTTTTCAAGAAGATCAAAAAAACGGTTTCGACCTTTCTCGTTAGATGTTTTCCCTCTCCAGTATCACCTGGGAACAAAATCTGAATTAAAGCATTTTTATCCGAAAAGATGGTTGCTTCAGAAGGCTTTTCGGCCATTTGGACGTGCAGTTGTATATCCGGATAACTATATAAAGGAACCAAGTTTTGAATTTTGGTCAAAATTTGAAGAAGTTTCTTCTGATTGTTATCTCCATGGTTTTTGGCAAAGTGAAAAATATTTTTTGCGCTATGCAGAAGACATTCGGGTAGCTTTTACTTTTCCCTGCTTTTCTGACGTTAATAATTTAGAATTATTTCAAAAAATATCAGACCAGCCCCATTCAGTAAGTGTGCATGTTCGCAGGGGTGATTATTTATTAGAAGATGGTTTTGTGGTTTGCTCCCATTCTTATTATGATAGGGCCTTTAGACTATTGGAAGAGAGATTTGGTAGATTGCATTACTTTTTTTTTAGCGATGAACCAGAGTGGGTGAAAAAAAATTTTAAGATGAGCAATATGACTGTTGTCTCAGGAAACTCAGGATATGATGCATATCGAGATATGCATCTGATGTCTTTGTGTCGGCACCATATTATAGCTAATAGTTCTTTTTCTTGGTGGGGGGCTTGGTTGGGACGGACAGGGGGGATTACTATTGCACCTGGTGAGTGGTTTGCCAGGAGTAATGGGTTGAACGCAAAAGATATATACTGTGCTCATTGGTTGGTTGTGTGATTTTTTTTGTTTTCACCTATACGAGGAATATTAGTCAAATATGAATGTTTTATCTACTCGTTCGAAGTTTACGCCGGACGAATTGAAAATACAATCTTTCCAGTGGGATAAACCAACAATCAAAGTAAAATTAATGCATAGAGGGTTGGCAAAAGGAGAATCGGCGAGTGGATTTATCCGTCAATTCCCTGGTTCCTTCCCGCAGTGGGGAAATTGTCTATTTGATTTTGATGTCGACTGTGTTGACTATGACTGGCTGGTCGTATATCACGACCTTCCACGCGGTGATAGCATTTTTACTCAGGAGAAACTGCACTGTGCTCGCGAGAGGACAATGTTGTTAACTGGAGAACCTTCTTCTATTACGGTGTTTGGCAGAGATTATTTACGCCAGTTTGGTTGGATTCTTACGTTTCAAGAACCCTGGGCGATGAGGCATCCTCATGTGGTGTACAACCATCCTGGATTGATGTGGTTTTATGGACGTCCTTTTGGGGGTGGGGATTTTATTACCTGGGACCAGATTGCTGCGGCCCTTCCACCTGAAAAATCAAAATCGATCTCAACTGTTTGCTCTATAAGATTGGGGCATGTCACCCTTCATTCTGCCAGAGTTGATTTTACTCGTCAGCTTAAGAGTGAAATTTCTGAGCTGGATGTGTTTGGTCATGGAGTGAAAAACATGGTCGATAAAGCGGAGGCCCTCGATCCATATATGTATCACATTGCGGTGGAGAACCATGTCTATGCGCATCATATTACTGAGAAGCTTCCCGATGCTTTTCTAGGGTATACTTTGCCGTTTTATCATGGTGCGCCAAATGCTGCTGACTATTTTCCCAAAGAAAGCTTTATTCCCATTGATATCAACAACTTTAAGCGCACCAGAGACATTATAAAAAGTCATCTCGTCAACAATGAATATGAAGATCGCCTTCCCTACATTATTGAGGCGCGGCGCCGAGTGTTAGAAAAGGAAAATCTTTTTGCTATTTTAAACAGGAGTATATGTGCGCAAGAAGGGAAAATCTCTACTGAGACCATGGGGCAGGTAATTTACAACCGCCAAACCTTGCGAGTCAAAAGACCAATGGCTGGAATCCGTAGTCTCGTGGAAAAAGTGATGACCAAGGCGTATCATCGGGTCACCTATAACTCAAGAAATAAAATAAAAGATCTTTAAATTTTGCCGACACTTTCTTTTTTCCACTGATAGTCTACCTGTGTCGCAGTACAAACAGCATGAATCTTGTCGTGATAGGATGTATTTCGACAAAATTACGCAGTGTATTCAATGCAGTTTTGTATGCTGGAATGGGAGTACCGACCAGGGCTGTGCAGAACCGGAACTGTCTGGCAGCAAGACGAAAATCTTCGATGGATTGAAGAGGTGAACCGGTGAGCGAGGCCAGCAGAGACGGCATGGAACAAGCGGGTAACTCGTGACGCTTCCAGCCGCCAGGCAGTCTCATGAAGAAATGAATGCCGTTGCTTTGTACCCTGTTGCCCATGACGACTTTCTGGGGGACGGCTTCCCCGGCAATCGGCGGACGTGAGAAATCAATAATGGTAGCTGTTTCCGGGATTTGCCGGTGCAGTTCACAATCAAGAAAGTCTTTGCCTCTCGGTAGAAGATTAATGACTAAATCAGCTCCGGCCAGTTGCCGACACGCTTGCTCTCCATCGGTTAATTTGACATCTCCCTTTCTGGTATATCTGACATCCACCATTGAAATCTGGTAACCGTCGGCAGCAAGATATTGCAGCAGATCTTCCCCGAGCAGCCCACCGCCAATAATGGACACGGAGACTTGCCAGGGTTTCTTCTGTGCCCTCTGTACCAGATGACTGACCGCGTTCTGAATACTGTATATATTGCCATAGGTGCTGCTGTAAAAGGGAGGTTCCATAGGGATACCATGGCGTTTTTCGAATATTGGACCGAGTTGGCCGGCTAGACCTATGTTTTCCGCCCCAGTGATTTTTTTAGCCCAGAGCATCCGCTTGATAATGGTCTCAACCATAGGTCGGTTCTTTTTGCGCATCAACTCCATCGATGAATCAGGAATGACGAGGTAGATACCCATCGGGCGCCAGCCATCCATAATGAGACCGGCGGGGGTGGGGCGGCCGGAAAAGAAGTTTCTCAACCATTTAATATTAGGGCAAAAATCGAGACATTCTGAGTTGTCGGTAGGGTATATCAGAAAGAGTGTTTTAAGCGTTCCGCTACAACCTATAAGCCAGATGAGCAGCCAGATCGGCCACCGCAGGAGAAAAGCGTATACCAGAAAAATCAGTTGTCGCATGCATTTGTCCATTCTTTTCTCCTTTGCTGATTTTATCTGAAGTGCAAATATGGCTCAGATGAAATTTAAAATACCTCTGTTGTATTATCGGCAACCTGCAAGAAAAAGATTAAGTCGTGCATAAAATGAACCACCATTGTTAATAATGCATGGATTTTTCCGAAGGTAACAAATAGACAACAAAAAGGCTGCAATATTAAGCAATAATTCCGCGTTAATACTTAAAAACTATCAGAAAATGTGAATTTTCACAAAAAAATAGATAAAAATGGCGATTTCTTTGAAATGGAAGTGATTGCAGGCAGGTAACCAAAAGATGGGCTGCGGCGTCGAATACACGCTAAGAAGGCTGGCAATCTTTGTTAAGATTGTCTTGAAAGCGGAAAATGAAGCAGATAGTCAGTGATACGTATCGAAGCAGCAGAAAATAGCCTTCACTCTGCCAGCACATCTTGGATCATTATGCTGAGCTGTTCCAGACCATAGGGTTTTTTGACATAACTGCGTACGCCTAATTCCAAGGCTTTTTTGATTCGATCAGTTTCAGAATAGCCACTCACGATTATGACTTTTTGATCCGGGCGGATTGCAAGAATCTGCCGATAGGTATCCAAACCATCCATTCCTGGTTCCATGATCATATCGAGCAGTACCAGTTCAGCTGCTCTTGTCTCGAGAAAAACGATGGCTTCTTCGCCGCTGGCAACCGTCTCAGTCCGGTAACCCAGAATCGTCAATATACTTCTTCCCAGTTCTCGTTGTTCAGAGTCGTCATCGACCAGCAGAATTATTTCCCCGTCGGCTTGTTTCGGCCCCTGTGGTATGAGCCCCACTTGTGGGGTTTGATCTTTTGTTTCTAAAAGGACGGGCAGAAAAACCGTAATGGTTGTGCCATTATCCGGAGCACTTTTAACGTCCAGGTATCCTTCATGATCTTTAACCGTCCCCCATACCACGGTCATGCCCAGCCCGGTCCCGCTGCGCCCCATGATTTTACTGGTATAGAAAGGTTCAAAAATTTTTGTTAGTTTGTCGTGCGGTATGCCCATGCCTGTGTCGCTGATTGCCAACACAACATAGTTGCCGGGAACGGTTGTATCGTATCCTTTAACAGGGGTATCTATATATTTGTTTTCTGTTGTTATCGAAATGGTGCCCTCGCTCTCTATCGCCTCATAACTATTGACGAGCAGGTTCATGATCGCTTTTTCCAAATGAACGGGAGAACCGGACAGGCTCGGAAGATCTGGGGCGAGATGGGTTTCTATAGTTACACCGGGGTAATTCTTCTGTAGATTTAGAAACTCCGGGCTCTGGAGATGGGCATTAATAATATCGTTAAGCTGTACTTTTTCTCTGGCTGTTATACTCCGTCGGGCCAGAGTTAAGAGATCCTGGACAATGACCGCTGCCCTTGTGCCGGCTCGCCGTATATTTTGCAGCGGACCACGCATGTCGCTGTCAGGCGACAGTCTGTGCAGCAGCAGGTCCGGATAACTGACGATACCGGACAGTACATTATTGAGGTCATGAGCCACTCCGCCGGCGAGACGACCGAGAAGCTCCATCTTTTCACCCCGGACCAGCTCCGACTCCAGACGTAAACGTTCCTGCTGGGCCCATTTCCGTTCTTCAATCTCAATTCGCAAATGTTCGTTTACTTCTTCAAGTTCGGCTGTTCTGAGTGCAACTCTCATTTCCAGCTGGTTCCTTGCTTCTTCCAGCTCCTTTTCTTTTATTTGCAGCTCGTTGATAGTGCCGGCGAGGAGTCGTTGTTTATCGAGCAGGGCATCTCTGCTAGCCGCGCGACTGTGTTCCACAAGAAAAGCTAAGACGCTGACTATCAGGTACGAAGGTATGAAACGGATGGCAAAATCTTTGCTGTAGACATTAAAATTGTCTGAAAATAAGTCAAAAGCAAGAAATCCTGCACAAAAAGTAAAAAGCAGGATCGTTGTCCACATGCCTCTCGGCATTCCAAGCAGGTAAAGAGAGAAAAGTGGAAAGGTGTAAAGCCACATAAACGAAGTTGTTTGCACTCCGCCGATAAAAAAAAGATAACAAAAAAAGAGAAACAACGTTCCTACTCCAAAACGTGAGGCAGCGGGCTCGTTACCGGTACGGTGGAGGAAGGCAAGGTGGGCGAAAAGGATGGAAGAGGCAAAAATATCAGAAATACCAAGAAAGAGGGCCTTCTGCAGCAGAGCAATAATACCCATAATAAAGAGCAGAATAGCGCCGAGAAAGAGAAAAATATTTAGCATAATAATTTTTCTCAAGGTCTCGCTGTCTTGCCCTTCGCGAACTCCACTGTAGAAAAAAGGGTGCATCTGGATCTCCAAATTTTTCGAGCAGTCCTTTATGGAATAAGGGTATGCGAAAGTGTGATGCAAACCGAGAGTTTTCAAGATTTTCTATGATTCTACCGTATATACCATGTTTGATGCTAGTCTAATAGTAGAGATACGGTAATCGAATATAGGTACTCTTGAAATACTGGGTTTAACTAGTATTGCTGTCGGCCAATGGAGGAATCTCAATCAAAACGAATGAATAATAATTATCATCAACTTTCTTTTTGCTGTCAATATGGGTTTTTGGGTTGTTGGAGTTTTCTTACCCGAATCAAACCTCAAAATTGAGCGACAGAGAGTGACAATGTTTCTAACTTTTGATATGGGCTTGCTGAGAGATTGTCAACAAATCAAAAAAACATGACAATCCAAGTTGTTTCCTCTGACGGGAACGTGGTACTTCTTTATTTTTATCATACTTTAAAATTTTGATGAGGTTTGTTGACATATACAATTTCTTTGTTAATAATAATCGACACCAATGGGGAGATTATTTCTTGCTTGAGTGTTTGGTTTTGCTCCATGCGGGAGAACCTTGAGGATGGCATTTTCCTGGTGCTGCAACAAATTATGAGGTCATGCCCTTGTTTTCTCTTGACTGTTTAGCAAAACCTTTTGTTAATATTATTAAAAATGGTTGGATTTTGAATCAACACTGCTTATCCTGTTTTTAATCGTGTGGTGGCCGATTTGGTCTTTGTGCACAAAAAGCAAATACATAGACAAAAAAAGGAGGTGGGAGAAGGAGAGGCTTAGGGAGCGATAAAGAGACTAAATATATAAATTTGCAGGAATAAAACCGGTAATCCGGGGTGTTATGTGGACAAGATTCCGGATTGCAAAGAGGGAGAGGCAAAGGGAAACTATGCTGCTGGTATTCAAGGAGTTATGCGTGAGTACTGCTAATCGTCTATGAATTTTTTTTGATATGGATGCAGTTTGATTTGTTGTTTGCTTTTTATGATGGATACTGTTAGATTTGCTACGTCGTGTTAGAGTTGTATTTTGGTTTTTTTATTAAAAATTAATTGGGGAAATTATTATGCAGAAAAAAACATTATTTGCTTTGCTGGCTATGCTGGCTATGCTGGCTATCAGTGTGCCCGCATTCTCTATCGAGCTGCCTCAAGGTGCCACTCCGACCTTTGAGAAGGATTCAACAGCTTATTCGTCAGCCTTCAAATTTAATGATTTGCTGGAAGCATATGGCCTGAAAATGGATCCGGCAGCTGTGTCTTCCGTTCCTACATCTTATGCTAAAGCTGCAGGTGATGATATTGTATTCAACAATACTTCAATTGCCTACACTCCAGCCCAATACCACAGCATTCTCACTGCTTATGGCATCGAGCTCAAACCTGAGGCAGTGACCGAAAAATTAGGTGGTGTTTCCTCCTATGCTACGGTGAAAAATGGCGAAATCGTTTTTGGCAAGACCTCTATCGCCTATGACGGTGAGGATTGGACCACCATTCTCAGTGCCTACTCACTGCCTGAAGTAGCTGCTCCGGTGGTTGCTGCAGGATGTCCAGACGAAGACGGTGATGGCGTCTGCGATGATAAGGACGAATGTCCCGGCACACCTAAAGGGATAGCCGTTGACGAGAGAGGATGCTGGGCAATGTCGAACGCATTGTTGTTTGATTTCGACAAATATGTGATCAAAAAAGAATTCTATTCCATGCTGGATGAGACCAAGAAGATATTCGATGATTATCCAACCATGAGAGTGCAGATTGATGGTCATACCGACAGCGTAGGAACTGAAGAGTATAACCAGAAACTTTCTGAAAGACGAGCAAATGCGGTCATGAAATACCTCGTTACTAAAGTAGGCATCGATGCGAACCGACTGAAAGCAGTAGGATACGGCGAGCTAAAACCTGCTTATCCTAATGACACGAAAGAGAACAGAGCAAACAATAGAAGGGTCGAATTTACGCCGGCAATGTAAATTCAATAATCCGATCAACGACTCCCCTGTCTGGAGGGGAGTCGTTGATGAAAAAAAAGAACCCATGGAGCAACGCTCCATGGGTTCTTTTTTTTAGAGTAGCAGAAGCTAGTTGGTTGTTGCTGCTTGCTTTTTTGCTGCATAAGCAGTGGCAGCACACTCATTTTTACCTAGATCGAGCTCTTCGGCTTTGTCATCGTCAACCTGCTCCAAATTAGCGTTAATGCGGCGAATCACGGCGTACTCTTCGGGTTGCTTGCGCATGTTGCTTTTAATGAAACGAAGAAAATCCGGTTTATCTTTGATTGCATAGATATCCTTATTATAAAGCACCGTCTGTGCCAGGGTTGAAGCAAAGGCCAGTTTATCGTTTGCCTCGTCCCAACTCATATAGTGCCCGGGAAGAATAATCATATCGTCGCTGTAGGTTTTGACTTTCTGCAGTGTCTGGAAAAGCTTATCGGACCAGGCCTCCACCTGACCGCCAAGGTCCGGACGACCGATCGAGTGGATAAACATGGTATCACCGGTAATCATGAAACGATCGTCAATAACGTAGCTGGTCGAACCTGGGGTATGGCCAGGAGTAAAGACGCACTGAACGGTCGGGCCGGGCTGGGTGAAATTGTAGAATGCTCCATCCTGCAGCCGAGTATACTGAATGTTTGCTCCCGAGAAGTCATTGTCGTTGGCCAGAAACTGTGCGCCAGTTTTTTCTGAAAGCATCCTGCTCCCGGCGATATAGTCAGCTTGAAGGTGGGTCTCAAAGGTTTTTACCAAGGTGCATTTATTGTTTTTGGCAAATTCGACATAAAAATCTATATTCCTGGATGGGTCGAAGAGCATAAGCTCATCCCCGCTTTGCAGACCATAGCTGGCCGATGCTTTACCTGGTCTGATAAACTGATATAACTGATATGATGCACCTGGATTAAGAAGTACAGGGACCAGGAGGTTGCCCCATGATTTTATTCCTCCTTCAAGATAGCCCACGTCTTTGAAGCCATGCTTGTCGAGAATTTCCGCGACAAATTTGGCGGAGCCTTCTTTCGCACAGACGATACGAACAGGTTTGTTCTTGATTACTTTTGCAACACATTGATCTTCAATTTCCATGAAGTCGAAGTAGGAAATGTTCTGCATTGCAAAGGGATAGGGCGATTCAACTTTGAATCTGCCAAAATCCACTTTGTTTCTGACATCAAGAACGACTACATCTTTTTTGGTTGTCAACCAGGTATAAAGTTCTGCAGCCGTATAAGTGAAAATGCTCATTGGATCTCCTTCGGTTAACCGTTTTGGCAAAGCGTATTTCGGAAGCATGATAAGAACAGAGTGATTCCATAATAGTCAATGCAAACAAGAAATAAAAAAGAAAATGCCCTCTAAAGAAAGAATTCTCAGGGCATTAGAAATGTAAAAGTCCTGCTTCCTCAACTGTTGTCGCAAAGCAATCGACATGCAACAGCCAGAAATGATGCGCTTTGTCGTGAATTGCCTGAGCGGTTGTCGGCGGCAGCCAGTGACTGTCATCAATCAGATTATAAAAATATGAATCTATGCCGATAAATCCGTCGAGGAAATGGCTCAATATATGTACAGTCTTACTTAAGTATCCCTGCTCAATCTTTAAAAAATCTTCTGTTCTCTGGATGTTAGCTTTCACAAGTTCGTCGATCAGCTCCTGAACCATGCGTCGATTTTGCTTTTCCGCAGCAAGTATACGATCAACAAAATCGGTATCAAGGCTGGAATATGATTGCGATTCAGCAGCCTCAATACAGTCATATATTACCAGAGAGGTCAGGTCAAAAAATTTATGCACCTGCTCGCTGCAATGGTCGAATGACTCGCCGGTCAGGAGTATTTTGTGCTCAGAAATCTGCTGCATGGTTGGCAATGGCTTATTGGTTAAAGCTTTCTATAACCCGCTTACCTATACGCCTGCCCATCTCCACGCATTCTTCCAGCTGTCGATCATCCGGAACATATTTTATCTTTATACCATCTTCAATCACATCAATTTTCATGTCCTGCATCGCCGTATTTATCAAGCCGACCGCCTCACCGCTCCAGCCGAAAGAACCAAAAGCTGCGCCAAATTTATTGGTTGGTTTCAGGCCCCGCATATACATGAGAAAACCGGCCATGCGCGGCAGCAGTCCGTTGTTCAGGGTCGGACATCCGATAACGACCGCCTTGGCACCAAGCACTTCAGTCATGACATCGCTGCGATGATGTACCTTGAGATTAATCATCCTGGTGCTGACGCCGGTCTCCTGAAGACCCGCCCCTATTGCATGGGCCATCTTCTCTGTTGAGTGCCACATGGAATCGTAAATGACCAGCGTTTTTTTCGCCGCTTCATTGCGACTCCATTTATCGTAGGCTTCCAGTATTTTATTTTTATGGGTTCGCCAGACAACGCCGTGATCGGGGGCAATCATTTTGATATCGAGGTTCATCTCGGCGACCGATGCCAGGAGTTTTTTGATAAGTGGAGCATACAGATAGAGGATATTCGCGTAGTATTTAGCGCTTTCATGCATAACTTCCGAAATATCTACCTCATCGTCAAATCTCTCACTGGTAGCATAATGCTGACCAAAAGCATCACTTGAAAAAAGAATACCGTCTTCTTTTATATAGCTGAACATTGAATCAGGCCAATGAAGCATCCTGGTTTCAAGAAAGTGGATGGTTCTTTTACCAAGGCTCACTTCGGTTCCTGTTTTTACAACCTCGTAAGGCCAGTCTTCTCGGTGGAAATGGTCGAGGATAGCTTTTTGTCCCATCGGGGAACAGAACAGTTTCTCCGGTTTAATTATGTCCATCATCTCTGGCAGACATCCGGAATGATCCATCTCCACATGATTGACAACCAGATAATCAATTTTAGCCGGGTCGATAATTGCTCGAATATTACGTAATAATTCATCCATATGGGAACGTTTGACGGTATCAAAAAGGGTCACTTTTTTGTCTACAATTAAAAATGCATTGTAAGTTGTCCCTCTGTAGGTTGAATAGCCATGGAAGTCCCGGACATCCCAGTCGATAGCTCCTACGCTATAAATACCTTTTGCCAGTTCATTGTTGCTCATATTGATACTCCAGAAATATATATTGAGAATTGGTAGATGTGAGTCCGTATATCTGCCCCTCAGTGTAAACAGTTGATCTGAGGGAAGCAACCGGTCTCTTGTGTTTTTCTATATTTATGCTATAGGACAGGAAAAATTATTACCATAAAAGGATGAGAATATCATTAGAATCGTCCTCAAGGTATATTAACTATATGATAACAATTATTATAAACCTGTTAGAGCCTAGATGCCACAGGAAAAGTATCGACAGGTTACTCTCCCTCTGTATTGCCGCCGGTGGGAAAAAAGAAAAATCGGCTAGCAGAGTTTTATGCCAAGGACTGAACATAGATGAAAGAATATCCTTCAATTGATCTAGGCCTTTGCAGCAATTGTGGTGGGTGCATTGAAATTGCCCCCCAGGTTTTCCGATACAACCGGGCAACCGGGTTGATGGAGGTAATTGAACGGACAGAATATCCAATCGAGCTTGTCGATGAAGCGATAAAAAATTGTCCGGAAGACTGTATCAGCTGGGAGGGCTGATCCCGAGCACCAGTGGATAAAATCAATTCATTCTGGTAGCATCGTCTGGCTCTTTTGCTTTAAAGTAATCGTTGCCGGATAATAAAACTGATTTTATGCTCTGGAAAAGTCCTATCTTTAACCTGGCTGTATCATTTATGATAGCCTCGTAAAAAATTACAATCGACGATGGCTGCATCGCCATCATTTTTATGGATATTCCATTTAAACTTGTGTCACAATTCCAGCCTTCTGGTGATCAGCCTGATGCCATCAACATGCTGGCAGATGGTGTACAGGCCGGCATCAAAAGTCAGGTCCTGCTTGGGGTAACGGGATCAGGCAAAACCTTCACCATGGCTAACGTTATCCAGCAGGTTCAGAGGCCAAGCCTGGTGATTGCCCCGAATAAGACCCTGGCTGCCCAGCTTTTCAGTGAGTTCAAAGAACTCTTTCCTGATAATGCTGTCGAGTATTTTGTCTCCTATTACGACTATTATCAGCCAGAAGCGTATATTCCTCAGTCGGATAGTTATATTGAAAAAGATTCTTCCATAAACGATGCAATCGATAAAATGCGTCACTCGGCCACGCGCTCGCTGCTTACCCGAAGAGATGTGTTGATTGTTGCCTCGGTCTCCTGTATCTACGGTCTTGGTTCCCCGGATGAATACAAAAATATGCACCTGTTTCTCCAGGCGGGTGAGGAGTATCCGGTGGAGGAGATTCAGCGACGCCTCGTGTATATGCAGTACGAGCGCAACGACATCTCCTTTCACCGGGGGACTTTTCGGGTGCGCGGCGATGTGCTGGATATTTTTCCTGTCCATGAAGAGGAGCGGTCGATCCGGCTTGAGTTTTTTGGAGATACCCTTGAAGCGATAGTCATGGTTGATCCGCTGCGCGGGATGGTGTTGGAGAAACTAGAAGAGTATACGGTCTTTCCCGGCAGCCATTTTGTTACCTCGAAAGACCGATTACAGGGCGCTTGTGAGACAATCAAGATCGAGCTAACTGAGCGTCTGGAAACATTGTATCGGGAAAACAGATTGGTTGAGGCGCAGCGACTGGATCAGCGTACTATGTTTGACCTGGAAATGATTCAGGAATTAGGCTATTGCAATGGAATCGAAAATTACAGTCGTCATCTCACCGGGAAAAAACCGGGCATTCCCCCGCCTAACCTGCTCGATTATTTTCCTGAGGATTATCTTCTTTTTATCGATGAGAGCCACATTGCAATCGGCCAGCTCAATGGGATGTACAACGGCGACCGATCGCGCAAGACCACCCTGGTTAATTATGGTTTCCGACTTCCTTCAGCCCTTGATAACCGGCCTCTAAGGTTTGATGAATTCGCCGGGAGGGTAAATCAAGCAATATATGTCTCGGCTACACCCGGGCCTTATGAGCTGGAACAGTCACAGGGCAGGGTTATCGAGCAGGTCATCAGGCCGACGGGTCTTCTCGATCCGCGAATTGAGGTACGCCCGGCCACCAGTCAGGTCGACGATCTTCTGGAGGAAATACGGGTTCGGGCCAATCGGGGTGAAGCGGTGCTGGTGACGACGTTGACCAAGCGCATGGCGGAAGACCTCACCACCTACTATGAAAATATCGGTATCCGGGTGCGTTATCTCCATTCCGATATTAAAACCCTTGAACGTATCGAAATCATTCGGTCTTTACGAAAAGGGGAATTTGACGCCCTGATCGGCATAAATCTGTTGCGAGAGGGCCTCGATATCCCCGAAGTCTCTCTGGTGGCGATCCTTGATGCCGATAAAGAAGGCTTTCTTAGATCGGAAAGATCGCTTATCCAGACCTGTGGTCGTGCCGCCAGAAACGTGGACGGGCTGGTGATTATGTATGCCGATAACATAACTGGATCAATGCGTTATACTATTGAAGAAACCGAACGAAGAAGGCATATTCAAAAAGAGTATAACCAGCAACACGGTATCACCCCCCAAACCATCATTTCGGCGATCAAGGATACCATGCAGCAGCATTTGCATAATTCCGGATATGCAGCCGATGATTTTGATGCGACCCTGCTGGAAATCGCCGAAGAACTGCCGGTTTTTTCATCGATAAAAGATTTGGAAAAAGAAATCAAGAAACTGGAAAAAGAGATGCATCTGGCTGCCAAAGAGCTGGCATTCGAGAGAGCGGCGGAGTTGCGTGATCGAATAAAAAAAATTCGCCTGTTGGAGATTGAAGTAGGGTGACTGAAGGAAAGTTACATAATCTGTTACTTCGTATAGTGCCGATAACTTTTGCCTGGTTAATGCGACTGTGGTTTTGCAGCTGCAGGGTAACCATCCATAATCAGGAGTATTGTTTTCATGCCGAAGAAAAAGACCAGATCGGGATAGCTGCATTCTGGCACTATTCCATTATATTTGTTCTTTATCATATGCGGCACTATTCCGGGACAGCCATGGTCAGTACCAGCAGAGATGGTGAATATATCGCCAGGTTGGTGGAAAAGTTTGGTTTTGCTACAGTGCGCGGGTCAAGAAATAATAAAGGTGCTGAGGGTCTCAAGGCCATGTTGCGGGCAATTCGCAATGGCAACAACGCGGCAATTGTGGCTGATGGTTCACAGGGGCCACCGCGGATAGTACAGGCCGGTTCTCTTCTTCTTGCTTCCAGGACGGGTGCACCGATTATTCCGATGGTCTATTCAGCATCAAGTTATTTCGCCATTGATTCCTGGGACAAAACGATTATTCCAAAACCCTTTTGCCATGTTGATTTTTTTTATGGCGAACCGCTTTTCGTTGCGACAAAGTTAAAGCCGGAAGAACTAGAGGAATATCGTTTACTTCTGGAACAACAACTTAATTCCCTCTATTGTACTGCCTGGGAAAGATATGGAAAAAAAGCACATTGAATGGATATACATAATCAAGATGGCAACAAATGGACTAAATTAAACTCCCTCACGGGAAGATCGGATGGGTGGTAGTGAACCAAAAGACAATGAAAATGGAAAAAAAAGGGCTGGTGATTGCCGGACTTGCCGGTGGATCAGGTAAAAGTGTGGTGTCTGTAGGACTTACCGCCGAATTTGCCAGGCAGGGACGTTGTGTCGTGCCGTTTAAAAAAGGGCCGGATTATATTGACGCCGGATGGTTGCAGCTTGCCGCCGGGAGGAGATGTTATAATCTTGATCCATTTTTTATGACCAAAGAAATTATTCAGCGTGCTTTCGCCCTCCATTCAGAGAGTGCGGAACTGGTCATTGTCGAAGGTAATAGAGGACTGTATGACGGTGTCGATGTGCAGGGAGGTTATTCCACTGCAGAACTGGCGTTAACCCTTGATCTGCCGATTATTCTCGTCGTTAACTGTACCAAGACGACCAGAACCGTGGCCGCGATGATCCTTGGTTGCCAACAGTTCGATAAGCGGCTTGATATCAAAGGAGTCGTGCTCAATCAGATAGCGACGGAACGGCAGCGTCTGCTGGTCACCGAGTCGGTGGAAAAATATACTGGCATTCCGGTCCTTGGTTCGATACCACGCTTGAAACGAGATATCTTCCCGATGCGGCATCTGGGGATGATCCCCCATCAGGAGTACACGGACAGCCAGGAAGCTCTCGGTTTTCTTGCCGATATTGTCGCCAAAAATGTCGATCTTGAGTTGTTGGAGTCGATCATGAAAACCCTGCCGGAGTCTGATCCGTCCGTTGTCGAGAAAAAGGGACAGCCAAAAGTCGCCACGCCGCCGAAGATCAAAATTGGCGTGCTTCAGGATGCCGCCTTCCAGTTTTACTACTCGGAAAACCTGGAAGCATTGGAAAAGGCCGGCGCCCATTTGATCTCTATCAATGCGCTCTCCGACAACAGTCTCCCCGAACTTGACGGCCTGTATATCGGCGGTGGTTTTCCTGAGACGAGTGCGAGGGAGCTGGCGGCCAACAGCACATTTCGTCAATCGGTAAAAAAGGCGGCCGAAAACGGCCTGCCGATTTATGCCGAATGCGGCGGTCTGATGTACCTCGGTAATTCCATTGTGCTTGACGGCGAACAGTTTCCGCTGGTCGGTATTTTTCCGGTACGTTTTGGCATGTCGACAAAACCCCAGGCCCATGGTTATACAGTTTTCCATGTTGCCAGGGAGAATGCTTTTTACAACCAGGGGGTGGAGATAAAAGGGCACGAATTTCGCTATTCGAAAGTCCTTGACTGGCAGGGGAGCCCGGATCAACTTATCTTGAAAATGGTCCGAGGCCGAGGCTTTATCGACGGTTGGGACGGCTTGACTTACAAGAATGTCCTGGCCTTATATACCCATATTCACGCCGATGGAACGCCCGAATGGGCTGGAAATTTCGTTGAACTATGTCGAAAGGCCCGCAGGGAGCCGATGTCATAACCGTCTATCGGGGTTTCAACCAAATTGACGGGTTGTAGGGGCGGGTTCTAAACCCGCCCATCCGGAAGCGGCCTGGGGGTCAGTGAGCGGTGGCAGAACCGAGGACTTTCAGGTTGATTTCCTTTTGTTTTTCCTCGCTTGGCGCCGGTTCAACCCAGTGGATGAAAGATTCTTTGGTGCGCATAAAGCTGCCGTTGTCTTCTTTGCACTTGGCGCAGATGCTTTGCGCCTGATCGCGATACATGATTATCTCCGAGGCGGGATCGCCTTCTTTTGATACCGCCGCCATTTTCCTGCAGCCGCATTCCAGGCGAACGACTACAACCCCGATGCCGTCCGGGCTACCTTCAAGTATACCTTCGATCATGGCCTGTTCGCGTTTTTCCGCCTGGATTATTTTTTTTGGTTTTTTTTCTTTCATGGGATAGAAATAGAGTGTTAAAATCTTAGTCGGATCTGGTATTTTCTGTCGGTGCCGATCTGAAACCCTCCTTCTGGTGCTGGAGGAAAAAGAAAGTGCACTATATAAAAAAAAAAGTGTCCAGGTCAACAATTATTAACCGTTACCCGGCCGGTAAAGGAAGCTGGATTGTAGTTTAACTAACTGAAAATCTAGTGTTTATTTTCAGAAACCAACCAGCTGGTTTGGGTAAAATCAGTAAAACGTTTTTGCTTGACAAAAATCTGGCCTTGAATTAATCCAATATGACACGTAACAACGGTAGCAAAACGAGGTTCGGATAGCCAATTAAGTATACCAATACTTATTTTTCATTCACATTTTACGGAGGTAATTCATGTTTGAAGTAATAGTTGACAAAGACAAATGTAGCGGCGACGAAGAGTGTGTAGCAGCATGCCCAGCCCAGGTATTCGAGATGGTAGACGGTAAAGCAGAGCCGGTAGAGATGGATGAATGTCTCGGCTGTGAGACCTGTGTTGAAGTATGTCCGGAAGGTGCTATCACTGTAAACGAAGTCTGATATACGCCTGGATTTTCACAGAATAAGCCCATCTCCTGTAAAGGAGATGGGCTTATTCTGTTTGTGGTAAACGTTCACCAACACCCCCGGCGCACGGTCAGGCTGCCGGGCATAGGACAACTATAGCCCGGCAGCCTGCCTGTACGCCTCTGGAGCACTGCTAAACGTTTAGAATTACAGGTTATGCCGGCATTTTGCTTGCTATGCTGGTGAATGTTTCTATTTGTACATGGTGCAGTGCATATGGGAAAAGGTCTGTCTCGTTTTAAACCGGGGGCGAGTACACGCACCCATCTGCTGCTGTCCGCTGTTCTCTGGACGACCATAGGACTTATGTTGCTTGCCAAGGGCAGCTATCGCCTGAGCCAGCTGGGGCAATGGCAGCCATTTATTGTGGTTCTTCCGGCCATTGTTACCGGGAGCCTTAAAGCATTATTTGTCCTGGATAAGTCCGCCAGGCGAGGCATCAACCGCATCCTTACTTTTAAAGACGGGACTTGTCTTGGGGCAGTCTACTCGTTAAAAACATGGATATTGGTGTTGTGCATGATGGGTATGGGTGTTATCTTGCGCAATTCTTCTCTACCCATTACCTTACTTGGTTTTTTGTATGTCACTATCGGCTGGGCACTATTGGTGTCCAGCAGGCTTGCCTGGAGGGCATGGCTGCGGGGGAGATAACTGTCCCTTAATCTACCGTTATGTACGACAACTCCTTCAATAGTATTAAAATAAACTTTACCGCCTTAGTAAAGAACTACACCTTTATTCAGAAGAAAGCAGGTGCCGGGATTCCGGTCATGGCGATGGTAAAAGCAGATGCTTATGGCCATGGCATGGTAATGGCGGCAAAAGCCTTTGGTCAAGCTGGATGTACGAGGTTCGGGGTCGCTGAATTACGGGAAGCCGTTCTCCTTCGGGAAGCTGGAATACAGGGTGATATCTATGTGACTATCGGTTTTGCGGAAGAAGATGCCGGTCTGATCTTTCAATATCAACTCACTCCTGTCATTTACGGCTATAGCGCAGCGCAGGCCCTGTCGGTAAAAGCTGTAGCCCTCGGGCAGGAAATCGGAGTTCATATTAAAGTCGATTCGGGGATGAGCCGCCTGGGGATTTTTCCCGCTGATATATCCGCGTTTGCCGAGAGTATTGCCGGTTTACCGGGCATTAAAATAGCCGGAGTGATGAGTCATTTTCCCGAATCGGATAACCCTGCAGCGGGGAGCACCCTTAAAAATTTCAATCTGTTCGCTGGTACCTGCCGCGACCTGAAAAACAAATATACTGCTCTTTGTCATATTGCCAATTCCGGAGCAGTGCTTAACTTCCCGGACACTTGCTGCGATATGGTGCGGGCCGGAATTGCTCTTTATGGCTATCATCCGGCCGGGCAGGGCGGCGCAGGTGATTCCAATGCCCATGAGCTCATTCCGGCGATGTCCTTTACCTCGAGAATTCTGCAGGTGAAGACCGTCCCGGCGGGAACAGGCGTCAGTTACGGCCATACCTTTCGCACCAGTCACCTGACCAGACTAGCCGTCCTGCCGGTAGGTTATGAGGATGGCTATTCGAGGTTACTGTCCAACAGGGCCAAGGTATTGGTTCATGGTCAGTCGGTACCGGTCGTCGGTCGAGTGTGCATGAATATGTGCATGATCGATGTGAGTGGTGTTGCCGAAGCTGCCGCCGGAGATGAGGTGGTTCTGCTTGGCCGGCAGGGGCAAAAGCGTATCACCGCCGATGATCTGGCACAACAAATGGACAGCATCAGCTATGAAGTTCTCTGCCTGCTGGGCAATAACAATCAACGACATTATATCGAGTAGAGATCAATGATCCGTTCTGCATTAAAAAAGGTGCTTGACGACTGTTTCGCACACGGGGTTGAAGAAGGCTTATGGAGCAGCGACGCCGCTGGTAAATTTACCGTTGAGCTGCCCCGACATGAAGGGCAGGGCGATTTTTCGACCAATTTTGCCCTGGTGCTGGCCGGAATCGACAAGAAAAATCCCCGGCAAATAGCTCAAAGCATTGCCGATAAACTATCGAGTCATACCGATCTTATCGAACGGGTGGAGATTGCCGGACCAGGCTTTGTTAATATTTTTATTAATCACGATGTCTGGCGCCGGCTGATTCCCGAGATTATTGCCAAGGGAGCTGCCTTTGGCAGAAGCAGCATCGGGGCCGGGCGCAAGGTGATGGTTGAATTTGTCAGCGCCAATCCAACCGGTCCGCTCAGTATCGGCCATGGGCGACAGGCGATCCTCGGCGATTCCATCGCCCGGCTGCTCGAAGCCACCGGCCATAACGTGTACCGCGAATATTACTATAACGATGCCGGCCGGCAGATGCGGATTCTTGGCGAGTCGACCCGCGCCAGGTACCTCGAGCTGCTCGGCGAAGAATATAGTTTTCCGGAAGACGGCTACCAGGGAGAATATATTATCGATATCAGCCGCTCTTTGATTGAGGAAAAGGGCGATTCGTTAAAAGACCACGCCGATGTCACACCGTTCAAGGAGCAGGCGGAGCGTCATATATTTAAAGACATTTCCTCTACCCTGGAACGGATGGGGATCATCTTTGATAATTATTTTAATGAACATTCGCTCTATGAAAACGGTCTTATTGACGATGTGGTCGCCGAGCTGAAAGCCAAGGGCTACGTCTACGAGCAGGACAATGCGGTGTGGTTCAAGACCACCGCCTTTGGCCAGGAGCAGGACCGGGTTATCATCAAGAGCAGCGGCGAGCCAACCTACCGTCTGCCGGATATGGCCTATCACCGTGAAAAATTTCGCCGCAACTTTGACTGGCTGGTAAATATTCTAGGTAGTGACCATATCGCCACGGTCCCCGATGTGTTGGCCGGAGTCCAGGCGCTGGGCTATGATCCGAGCAAAATCACCGTCGTCCTGCATCAATTCGTCACTCTTACCCGGGAGGGTAAACAGGTGAAGATGTCCACCCGCAAGGCCAACTTTGTCACCGTCGATGAACTGCTTGACGAGGTCGGCATCGACCCGGTGCGATTTTTCTTTATGATGCGTAAAGCCGACAGCCAGCTTGAGTTCGACCTGGATCTGGCCAAAAAGCAGAGTCAGGAAAATCCCGTTTATTATGTGCAGTACGGCTACGCCCGCCTCTGTGCCATCCTCCGTCAGGCTGAAGAAAAAGGTTTTGCCGAGCCGGAATTTAACGCCGAAGAAGCCAAACTGTTGCAGGAACCGGAAGAACTGAAACTGCTCCAGACCATGTCGACCTTCCCGGCCACCATCGAGGGGAGCGCCCTGGAACTGGCGCCGCATAAATTGATCTTCTACCTTATGGAACTAGCGGCTCAGCTGCATAGCTACTATAACAAGCACAAGGTGCTCACCGATGATATTCCGTTGACCCGGGCCAGGCTCAGCATGATCAAGGCACTGCAGGTGGTGTTGCATAACGGTCTTGATATGGTTGGCCTGTCGGCACCGCAAAGAATGTAGGATGGGTTTTCCAGATGGCCGTAAAACGCAAGACTCAGGCAAAAAAAGTCAGGTTTGAGTTGACCAGAAGTGCGATCGCCGGAATCGGCGTGATCGTCTTTTGTCTCTTTCTCTGGATGTTTCTGCTGGGGGTATGGACCGGCCAGTCGGTGCTGCTGCCTTCCTATGAAAAAAATGACGTTGTGGCGGAACAGCCTGTCAAAAAAATAGGGCCGCTGATCCTTCGGGCGGAACAGAAAGCTGTGAAAAAAGCGGAATAAACGACAGCGGTTTTTTTACTCTTGCGCGGATATGTGTATAATAGAAGACCAGCAACTACCATCTAACTCTAGAATCTCTTACGGACCACTACCAACGGCAAAAATATAATGATCGGAAAAATACTCACCAAGGTGTTCGGCAGCAGTAACGACAGGTATCTCAAACAGCTCAACCCCCTCGTCAGACAAATCAATGAGCTGGAAAATGACATTCAGCCTCTTGATGATGCCGCACTCGCGGCCAAAACCGTTGCCTTCAAAGAACGGCTCGAACACGGAGAACCACTTGACGATCTGTTGCCCGAGGCCTTTGCCGTGGTTCGGGAAGCAGCCAAACGGGTCCTCGGCGAACGCCATTACGACGTCCAGCTGGTCGGCGGCATCGTGCTGCACCAGGGCAAAATCGCCGAGATGAAAACAGGTGAGGGCAAGACGCTTACCTCGACCTTGCCGGTATACTTAAACGGCCTGACCGGCAAAGGGGTACATGTCGTAACCGTCAATGATTATCTGGCCGCTCGCGACAGCAAGTGGATGGGCCAGGTCTATGATTTTCTCGGGATGAGCTTTGGCAAGATAATTCACGGCTTAAACGATGAAGAGCGCCGTGCGGCATACGCGGCTGATGTCACCTACGGTACCAATAACGAATTTGGTTTTGACTATCTGCGTGACAATATGAAGTTTGAGCTGGCTGATTTTTGCCAGCGTGGCTTTAACTATGCCATCGTCGACGAGGTTGACTCCATTCTCATTGATGAAGCGCGAACCCCGCTGATCATCTCCGGGCCGGCGGATATTTCCACCGATCTGTATAAGAATGTCAACCGGATCATGACCAAGTTCAAAAAAGACGAGCATTACACCGTCGACGAGAAGGCACGCCAGGTTTCTTTGACCGAAGAAGGCGTCGCCCTTGGTGAAAAACTGCTCGAAGTGGAAAATCTCTACGATCCAACCAGCATCGAAAAACTGCACCATCTCAACCAGGCCTTAAAGGCGCATATCCTCTTTAAAAATGACGTTGATTATATCGTCCGGGACAACCAGGTCATAATTGTCGATGAATTTACCGGTCGCACCATGGAAGGCCGGCGCTACAGCGACGGCCTGCACCAGGCGCTGGAAGCCAAGGAAAAAGTGAAAATCGAGCAGGAAAATCAGACGCTGGCCTCGATCACCTTCCAGAATTACTTCCGGATGTATGACAAACTGGCGGGTATGACCGGTACCGCCGATACCGAGGCGCCTGAGTTCAAGAAAATATACAATCTCGATGTGGTGGTCATGCCGACCAATCAGCCGATGGTGCGTGACGACTATGCCGATGTCATCTATAAAAATGAGGCGGCCAAATATCGGGCGGTCGTCCGGGAGATCAAAGAGCTGCATGCGGCTGGACGCCCGGTACTGGTCGGCACCATTTCCATTGATGTCTCGGAAAAAATTTCCACCATGCTGAAAAAAGAAAAGATTGAGCATGAGGTATTAAACGCCAAACATCATGAACGCGAAGCGGAGATCATTGCCGGAGCCGGACAACTGGGCAAGGTGACGATCGCCACCAATATGGCCGGCCGCGGCACCGACATCAAGCTTGGCGCGGGAGTCGTTGAAGTCGGTGGTTTGCATATCCTCGGCACCTCACGCCATGAATCCCGGCGTATCGACAACCAGCTGCGCGGTCGTTCCGGACGGCAGGGTGATCCCGGTTCCTCGCGTTTTTTCCTGTCTTTGGAAGACGATCTGCTGCGTATCTTCGGCTCCGGTCGAATTACCGGCATCATGGACAAACTCGGTATGGAAGAGGATGAACCCATCGAGCATAACATGATCTCGCGGGCCATCGAAAATGCGCAGCGCAAGGTGGAGGGGCATAACTTCGATATTCGTAAGCATCTGCTGGAATATGACGATGTCATGAACAAACAGCGGGAGCTTATCTACCAGCAGCGCCAGGATGTCCTTAACAAAACCGATGTCAGCGAGGTAGTCCAGGATATGATCGAAGACTTGGTCGATATTGTTACCGGTGAATTCTACCAGGACCGCGTTGATTCGGCGGAGTGGGACTGGCCGGCCTTCAAGGTGCGAATGGGGGAGCTGTTCCATAATATCCCGGAGTGGCCGGAAGAAGAGCAGGAAGGACTGAAATTTGAAACATTCACCGAAAAAACTTTAGACTTTGTCAAACAGGCATATAAAAAGCAGGATGAAGTCAATGGTCCCGACACCCAGCGGCAGCTTGAGAAACTGATCTTGCTGCAGATTGTCGACAGCCATTGGAAAGATCATCTGCTGTCCATGGACTACTTGAAAGAAGGCATCGGGCTGCGCGGTTATGGCCAGAAAAATCCTTTGAATGAGTACAAGCGGGAAGGATTCGAGATGTTTGGTGTCATGGTCGAGACCGTCAAGACGCAGATTGTCTCCAGCCTGATGCGGGTGCGGGTCGTGCGCGAAGATGATGTGGAACGGCTCGAAGAAGAACGGCGCCGCAGGCATGAACAGGAGCAGATGCGCATGAACCGGGCGAGTGCGAAAGAGGAGACCGCCCCGGCGCAACCGGTGCGGCGGGACGGCGATAAGATTGGCCGAAATGCTCTCTGCCCCTGTGGTTCCGGCAAAAAATATAAAAAATGCTGCGGTAAAGAAGCGTAGGGCAGTTGCCGGCAACAACGCCTCCAATGATCGGCTGATTGCCCGCTTGTTAGCCGTGCAGCTTCTCCGGCGACATCAGGTTCTCTTCCATATGTTTGAGTTCATCAATGCCGGAGATGACAATTTCCGGATCCGGAGTAATCTCCTCGGGTCCAAGTTTTTTGTCGTAATCCATCTGGTTGAGGATATACTTTATACAGTTTATCCGGGCACTTTTCTTGTCGTTGGAGCGAATGATAGTCCACGGGGAAATGGTCCGGTTGGTTTCCGACAGCATCTGGAACTTGCGCACCGAGTACTGGTCCCAGTATTCCTGGGCCAGGTTGTCCACCGGAGAGAGTTTATACTGCTTTAACGGATCGGTTTTCCGGGATTCAAAGCGTTTATTTTGCACATCTTTTGAGACGGAAAAGTAGAACTTCAACAGCTTGATCCCGTCTTTCACCAGCATTTCTTCGAACATCGGCACGTCTTTTAAAAAGCGTTTATTCTGCTCGTCGGTACAAAAGCCCATAACCGGTTCGACCATCGCCCGGTTGTACCAGCTGCGGTCAAAGATGACTATTTCTCCGGCCGAGGGGAGATGGGCTATATAGCGTTGAAAGTACCACTGGCTCAATTCCGTTTCGTTGGGTTTCATCAGGGCAACGACCCGGGTATTTCTTGGATTGAGGTGGGCAATAGCCCTTTTGATGGTGCCTCCCTTGCCGGCAGCATCCCGTCCTTCAAAGAGAATCGCCATCCGCTGGCCGTTTGCCTTCATCGAGTTTTGCAGCTTCATAAGTTCGATCTGCAGTTTTTTCAGCTCTATCTCGTAGCGAAGGTGGGTATTCTGGATCCAGATTGAGGTCCGGTCATCACCCTCTTTGGTATCGATATTTTTATAGGCGGTTCCTTCCAGCAGCCTGACCTGCTCCAGCTCATTTTTATCATTTTTACCATTCTGGTCATCTTTGCCATTCTGGTCATCTTTGCTATTCTTGTCGCTTTTATCGTTCTTGCTTGCTTTGCCTTTGGCCATGGTCGGTTCCTCGTAAACGTTCACCAGCACCCCCCGGCGTAGGATCAGACTGCCGGGCATAGAATGGCGGGTTTAGAACCCGCCCCTACAGATCGTCAGCCTGCTTGTCCACCTCTGAAGCTTCGTTGCAAAATGGTCGGGGATGTAAATTTTGTATGTCGCTATACGATAACAATAATTTTACAGAAAATACCAGGCTCAATTGAGTTTTTTGCCTTGTCGGTACATGGTAATGTATATGTCGGGGAGAATATTTTCCCTGATTTTCATGATAACTTCATCTACCGCATAGGCGATTCTGAAGTGTTGCACGGTAATGGCATCAGCACTAATATCCAGGGTAGCGCACGAACTACTCGGATCTCCATCGAACATTCGGCCTACTGAGCCGGGATTGATGAAGTGGACACCTGCCAGGAACTTGTGGTAAGGCGAGTGTGAATGGCCCGTTACCACGATCCGGCACTTGGTCAGAGTCGCCAGTTCATAAAACCTGCTGTCCGGCGTATCGGCAAAGAGAAATTCATCATGATCGGCGGGACTGCCATGAAAGATGCCCAGTTTGACCGGGTGTTTATGGGCTGCTTCTTCGGGCTGTCTCAGTTTGAGTCTGGCGGTGGTCTCCAGAGCGCAGATATAGCGTTGGCCGGCATCGTTCAGCGCCTCGGCGGTTGAAGTGTACATGATCCGTTTCTCTGGATTTCCCGGTTTTTTCACCTCTTTGCCAGAGAGGAATCTGATCACTTTCTGATCGGTGTTGCCGAGAATGGAGATGGCTTGGTGCTCTCTCAGCCAACTGATCGTCTCGTTGGGGAAAGGGGCATAGACCAGGGAGTCGCCGGAGTTGACAATATAGTCAAAGCCGGAAGCATTGAGTTGCCGGTCGATAGCCTGCAGTGCCGGATAATTGCCATGGATATCGGATATCAATAATATTCGGATAGTCATCAGAGCAGTGGTGAGACAAGTAATACAGTATTTTCTTTAAATTTCTCCCAGGATCCTCTTTGGGAAAAAGGTTCAAAATCAAGTTCCATAGATTGGTCAAGGTACTTTTGTTGAACAGCCACAAGCTTTTCGGTAAATGATTTACAATAGATGAAAAGGGTCGCTTCAAAATTGAGCCAGAAGCTGCGCATGTCAAGATTGACTGAACCGAAAAGGGAAAATTCATGGTCTACGGTAATGGTCTTGGAATGCAGCAAACCACCATGAAAAAGAAAAATCTGCACCCCTGATTCTGCGAGTTCCTGGTAGCGGGCCCTGCTGGCGTATTTGACCAATAGAGAATCATTTTTTGAGGGGACGATAATTTTAACTTTTACCCCTCGTTGAGCGGCGGCTTTCAGGGCGACCAGCAGCGGCTCATCAGGAATAAAATAAGGTGTGGTCATTATCAATTCGCGTCTGGCCGCATAGATGGTCGTCAGCAACAGGTTGTGAATCGCATCCGGCACAAGCCCAGGACCCGAAGGGACAAGCTGGATCGCCGATTCTCCGGCATCGAGGGTGGCGCGTACATCGTTGACCTGTACAGCCACCTGAATATCCTTGAGCAATGTCTCAGAATGAGAGTGGTCTATGTCCGAATCAAGGATCCAGTCGCTGATAAAGGTACCGGCAATGCATTCAACAACCGGACCCTCCACCTTAACCATCACATCGATCCAGTTGCCGACTCCTGCGTCTATTTTAAACATCTCCGGATCAACCATATTCTGGCTGCCGGTAAAGGCGATCCGTCCGTCTATTACGACCAGCTTTCGATGATTGCGGATATCCATTCGGGAAAATAAGGCATTAATTATTCCAGCGGGCAATGATCCATGTATTTTTATACCCGCTTTGCGCATTGCCGCTGCGGTCCTGCTTTTAAGGAAATCACGGCTGCCTATCGAGTCGAGCAGTATTCTGCATGTCACTCCTCTGGCCGCCGCTTTGAACAAGGCATCGGCAACCTTATCCACCCTGCCGCCTTCCTGCCAGATGTAAAACTGCAAGTGACACGTGGATGTCGCGTTAAGGATTGCATCGGTTATGGCACCAAGGATCTCTTCAGGATGGGTGATAAGAGTAGGATCATTTCCCGCCATAGTTGGGATACCCACCAGGGTTTCTGCCTGCCGGTGCAAAGGAAAGCATTCCGGGTTGAGTTCATTCCAGGAAACAGGTGTTCTTTGCTGTAGCGTCTTCAGCCATTTGAGATAGGTACTGTGTGATATCTTCGCCCGTTCCTTCCGTCTTTCCGGGAGTCGGTTTTCGCCGAGGAGCAGATAGAAAAGCCCGCCCAAAAAAGGAATGACCAGGATGACGACCAGCCAAGCCAGGGAGACGCCATAGGGGCGTTTGCGCATGATAACCCTGATTGACAGGCCGATACGGATAAAAAAGTCGGCCAGCAGCACGAGTGTTGAATAAAGGGTGTAACTCCAATGCAGTTCTGGAAGATTCATGCTCTCATTCCGAGTCGCTCTGTGGTATCGGATCTGTTGATGATTGGTACAGGAAAGTGCAGATCTTTTTTCTCTCCTGCCGGTAAAAAAACGTCATCTTCCGGGCCACACGGACCCGGCAATTTTAAAGTAGCATAATCAGATGGATAAGTGGTAGATGTATTTTATTGTTTTTATGGAGTGGGAGGTTGTTGTTGTGGTCGTTGACGGGTCGGACTCTATTGCCAAAAGTCTGCCTCCGACTGACAAATATTTACCAAAAGGTATTTTAGAAATAGGAATTTTATGAAGATTAAGGGTTTTTCATTTTCGGCGGTCAAGGCTGGGATTCGGTATGCCGACAGGCTGGATCTCGGACTTGTTTATAGCGATATCCCCTGTGTGACGGCGGGAGTTTTCACCACGAATCAGGTGAAAGCCGCCCCGGTGGTCCTCGATAAAGAACGCCTGAAAAGTGGGCATGCCCAGGCTATTCTGGTCAACAGCGGCTGCGCCAACGCCTGCACCGGGATAAAGGGAATGGATGCGGCCAGGGCGACGAGCAGCCTGGTTGCCGGAGCACTTGGAATTGTCGATGATCTGATACAGATTTCGTCAACCGGGGTGATTGGCGAGCAGCTCAACGTTGCAGCATTTGAACGGAGTATGCCTGCGCTTATCAACGGATTGTCCGCCGATAATTTTGAGAAGGTTGCCAAGGCGATAATGACCACGGATACGGTGCAGAAAATTGCCTCGACAACGGTAGCTATTGGCGGCAAGGACATAAAAATAATGGGCATGGCCAAAGGGGCGGGGATGATCATGCCGAAGATGGCGACCATGCTGGCCTTTATTTTCACCGATGCCCGGATTAATTTTCCGGAGCTGCATAAATCCCTGGTCAAGGGGACCGATCGCACCTTTAACCGGATAACCATTGACGGCGATACCAGCACCAATGACATGGTCCTGGTCATGGCCAACGGGATGGCGGAAAACCCGTGGATCGACGGCGATTCTCCCGAGGCGCAGCAACTTTTTGCCGATGCACTGGAAAATGTGTTGAAGGAGTTGGCCCTGCAGATAGTCAGCGACGGAGAGGGCGCTACCAAGACTATCACCATCCGGGTTTGCGGCGCTAAAGAGAATAAAGATGCCGAGCAAATCGCCCGGACCATCGCCACCTCCAGCCTGGTCAAAACCGCTTTTTTCGGAGAAGACGCCAACTGGGGCAGGATTCTTGCAGCCATGGGCCGCTCCGGCGTTCGTTTTTCCCCCGATCGAGTCGATCTGGCTTTTGGCAATGTGCTGCTGGTCAAAAATGGCCTTTCTCTGGGCAAGGAGGCGGAAGCTGCTGCAACGCTCATCCTCAAGGAGAAAAGTTTCGCCGTCTGCATCGATTTAAAAGACGGCCCCGGCTGCGAAGAAATATTTACCTGCGATTTCTCTATCGACTATGTCAAAATTAATGCCGATTACCGGTCGTAGTCAGAACTATCATCCTGTGGCGTCCACAGATGTCCATGAAGCCAGCGTAAAAGCTGGCTTTTTGTTTTATAGGGTCCGTTAGTGTTTGTTGACAGCCAAATATAAAGCGGGTATAAAAGGGGGTATACAGCGGGTGTAGTAAAGATATAAAAGCGGGTAAATATTTTTAAAGCCAAAAATACAATAGGGGGAGACGGTTTTGCTTACTGATACTGAAATTAAAAAGGCTAAGGCTAAGGCTAAATCCTATAAACTGACAGACGGCAATGGTCTCGTTCTTGATATTACCCCTAACGGTAAAAAACGATGGCGGTATCGCTACCGCATTGATGGTAAAGAGAATTTATTTGCTCTTGGAGATTATTGCCTGTCACCAATTGGTGAGTCTGAAGATCAATCCAAGGAGCGCATTGCAGCCCACCGGTTTACCTTGGCCGAGGCACGGGTAGAGCGAGAGCGCTGTCGGGGGTTGGTCAAGCAGGGGATACATCCGGTCGCTGATAAAAACAATGCACAACTGCGCCAGCGGCTGGAAAGTGACAATACTTTTGCTTCTGTTGCCAGGAGTTGGATAGAAGATATTGACTATGGTGCACAATGGTCTGCTAATTATAGACGGCAGGTAGTCAATAGAATGGAGGGAGATGTTTTTCCTTATATCGGCACAATACCTATAAGAGAAGTGAAGCCTCCGCATATTCTCGATATTATGGATAGGGTAAAAAAACGATCTCCGACCATGGCTAATCTAGTAAAGACTTGGATTGGGGGGGTCTTTCGTTATGGGGCCGGTCGTTTACTTATTGAAGATGACCCCACTTATCCTTTGCGGGGTAAGATACATCTGAAAGTGAAACACCATCCACATCTTGAGAAAAAGGAGATTGGACCGTTTCTGAGGGCCCTAGATGATGTGAAGGCTGACCTGGCATCTGTAGCAGCGTGCAAATTATTATGGCTGACAGTGCTGCGGACCAAGAACATCAGGATGGCCCGCTGGGATGATATAGATTTTACCGAAGCTGTTTGGCGGATACCTGCTGCAGACATGAAAATGAGTCAAGAGCATATAGTTCCACTTTCCAGGCAGGCGGTTGACCTCTTACGTTCAGTGCAGGCCATCAATGGGATATCATCATTTGTTTTCCCCGGTCGGTCTTCCCGGCTAGTACCAATCAGCCATGAAGCGTTCCGTAACATTTTCATGCGTGCTGGTTATGGGGGCAGGTTTACTCCACATGGCGTGCGTGGCACCTTTTCCACTTACTGTAATAATCTCGGGATTAGGTCTGAGGTAATCGAGCTGTCGTTGGCACATCAGGAGCGAAACTCCATTCGGCGAGCTTACAATCATGCTAAATTACTCCCAGAAAGAAAAACTTTGATGCAACAATGGGCTGATACACTGGATGAGTTGAAGGCAGGTTGCAAGATTATTCCGTTTCAAGCAGCGGGGCGATAATATTTCATTCACCCGCTCGAAGCCCACCTGATCTGGAGCCAGCGTTTGAGTGGTTTGGCTATGGGCCAGGGGACAGACTGAATTGATACGGAAAAGACCTTCGGCGCTGGTGAGACGGCGGCACGGCGCACATCATAGCGAGCCAACAGTCGATGCGGTTGAAGGCTCTCAGCCGATTCGAAAGCTATACGAACTATAAAGATTTCAAGGCATTTCATCATAACCAGGCAGTTGCCTTCAAGAAGCATCTCGCCCAGCAGAAGGGGCAACAGTCGGGTGAAAAGCTGAGTATGGCGACTCTGCGTTCGACCCTCACTCAGCTTAAGCGATTTTTTGAATGGCTCTCTGATAAACCTGGGTATAAGTCGCGTTTTCAGTATTCTGATGCTGAATATTTCAATCTGTGTGACAAGGATATTCGGGTAGCATCTGCCCGCCGGGAACAAATGGTGCCGACCTTGGAACAGATCAATCATGTTCTAAAAGCGATGCCGAACGTGACCGACATATAGCGCCGTAATCGAGCTTTGGTGGCATTTACGCTTTTAACCGGTGCCCGGGATAATGCTATTGCTTCACTGAAACTGAAGCATATTGATCTCATTACGGATAGTGTCTATCAAGGTGCTCGGGAAGTGAAGACGAAATTCAGAAAGGACCTTTGGTACCTTCTTTTTTCAAATCGGAGATGATGTTCGCGGAATTGTGGCTGAGTGGGTGGTATATCTTCGGGAGGAGAAGCTCTGGGGTAATGATGATCCACTTTTCCCGGCAACAAAAATTGCGTTGGGAGATGATTGCCGGTTTAAAGTAACAGGGCTGACCAAAAACCACTGGAGCAACGCCAACCCTATTCGTAAGATTTTTCGGGAAGCCTTTTCCAGAGCTGGTTTACCTTATTGTAACCCTCATTCTTTCAGAAATACCTTGGAACAAATCGGCGAAGAGGTTTGCAAGACTCCGGAGGATTTTAAGTCGTGGAGTCAGAACCTTGGGCATGAAAAAGTATTAACGACTTTTTTGAGATATGGTGAAGTTGGGTATCGACGGCAGGGAGAAATTATAAAAGGATTAGGCACTCCAAAGTCCGCCAAGCAGACAAATGTCAGTGAATTAGCTGAGGCATTTTCATCGAAGTTGAAAGATTCCGTAATAGATGTGGTCAAGAAGTGATGTGTGGAAGGGGATGAACTGACCTAGAACCCGCATCAGGGCACGGTAGTGCTACCAGGAGAGTTGCGGGGAAAAAGTCTTTGAACTTTATAATATCTCCTGTAATTGCTTTTTTATGATGCCACCACATTGGTGGCATTATGCCGGCTTCCTGTCGGCGTATTGACAGCGATATCAATATGATATTTATACATAAAAATGAATTTTTCGGACTTGACTGGTTGTCCCGGGTGGTTTAACTTGAACCAACATAGGATGATTTCGCTTTGATTGGCGAGGTCTAGGCCACTCTATGAGACTTAGAGACTTAAAAACATGCATTCAATCCGAATGTGCGATACCCCGCCTTCGGATGGTGAACAAAGACTGTGACTCACGTTTCGGGCAGATGAAACCTGAAGTCAACGTTACGGAAATCAACGCCACCCCGTTGAACCGGACGGTTAATGACTTGATCAGTTGCGGGTGTTTAAATAGCACTGATCCCCTCATGGCACATAATTACTATGTCATGCCCCTTTCTATGCCACCATGTTTCTGGCCCAAAGGGGAACCCAAAGAGCTTGTCACCTGCCTGCATGGAGGCAGAAGCTAAATATCGCCTGTTGCTCAATGTGACATTGCGTCGGGCACTCTTCCAAAAGTCTCTTCCAGATACGGCCTTCGTGTTGCAACTGGTACTGCAAATGCCATGGGTATTCCTTGCAGTCGCCAGTTTGCAGCGAGAGGGGGTAGTATTGCCGAAGGGACACTGCATCAAAAAATCAGCATGAAATGGCTATGCCTTTTGAGGAATGGCCTTTCTGCAAATTTACCAAAATCGGCGGCATCAATAATCGCGTCGCACACGCCTTAGACCTACAACTATCCCAGACGATTCCTCGCCAGTCGAATCAACAGTCAGAAATCGGTTTGTGAACCGAAATTCTGTATCGAAATCTCCATTTCACTTCAAAAGGAGATAATGGTCATGGCATGCATTACGCAAAAAAAAGGTCGCCGCTATCGTATTCAATTTACGATGAAACGGGAATTGTTCGAAATTTATCAGGAGAGTCTGGATCTGGCGGAGAAGCTCAGTGTTGACATCAATTTTGGTCATGACTTTGAAGAGTGGTTCGGCAATCAATTGGCCGAGATCAAACGCGAACTTGAGACTCTTCAAAAACACCGGTCAAACGCAGGACACCTGCAAGTAACTGGAGCTCTTTCAGCTCGGACCGTTACTTCAGCAACGGGAGAATACCAGCCAAATAGCTTCAACGGTGGCCTGGTTTGACATCGTCACTGGAGCTCAAAAATTATTCAAAACCAGCGCTTTGAAATATATCTCGGATTTCTAAGGAGGCTGATCATATGAGAACAATCTCTTCCACAACAGTATTGCCGGAAACCGGCTTTGTAAGATTATCAAACATAATAGGCAATTCGAAAGCAGACCCACCAACTCCGGCGATCATCCCGGTATCGAAAAGTACTTGGTGGGCCGGAGTCAAGTCCGGACGTTTTCCCCAACCAATAAAACTCGGACCCCGTATAACGGTATGGAGGGCAGAGGATATTCGAAATCTCATACGCAGCAGCCCGATGTTTCAGCATGTTATCGAACATGATGCAACCATTTCATAGTGACACCGATGGATTGGATAAAGATTATGTGCAATATCCTCGATCATCGAAAAATCAAAATGATCCGCAAGGGGCCGGAGGGCAACACTCTCGTGTTGCTCTGGTTGCTGATGCTTGCCGAGGCAGGTAAATGCAACCGAGGTGGATACTTGATGGTTTCGGATAGCCTCCCGTACTCTGCTGAGACCCTGAGCATGGTGACGGACATTCTGTTGCCGACTGTTCAACTCGGTCTCGCCATTTTTGCCGAATTGGACATGATCGACAGTAAGGATGCTGCGATCTTCATTAAAAACTGGGGAAAGTACCAAAGTGAAGACAAATTAGAGGCTCGACGAGAGAAAGACCGGATCCGGCAGCAGAAACATCGCGAGAAGGAGAGGGAAAAATTACTTGCCTTGCCGCCTCCGGATGAGGTGTCACGTGACAGTCACGTTTCACTGTCACGTGACGTCACGCAGGAGAACAGACAAGAACAGAGTAGAGTAGATAAGACAACAGACAAGGTTCGTTTGATGTTGTCGAGTACTCCTTTTGAAGAAATAACCGTCCGGGAGCTGGAAGTCCTTGTCAAGAGACATGGCCACGAAAAGCTCTCGCTGACTGCCGATGTGGCAGCCGAGACCTGGCGGCGCCACCCGGATGACAAACATAACCCAGGAGGCTACCTCAATGCCCTGTGTGCTTCCCTGATCATACCTGACTGGTATGTACCCTTTAAGGAAAGGGCCAGGAAGGCCGAGGAGTCACTACGCCGAAAAAAGGTCATAGAGGCAGAGCAATCGACCATGGAACGTAAGGAGGAGGAGAAAAACGCCGCTATGGACGTTTTGTGGAATTCGTTATCGGATAAACAGCGCAAGGGATATCAGGACCAGGTGGGCGGGAGTCTGCCGAAGAATATCGTAGTAGACGAGGATATCGTCATGATTATGGCCAAATCGCTTGCCTTGGAGGAGGCCCAACCCTGCAGCCATGAGTGAAGGTGGTGGAGAGAGGGAATCTGTGCGAAAAATTCGCGCACAGATTCTCGCGCTTGTGCGCGCGGGGCGGAAATTTGGACGTGGCTGCCACTGTCGCCACAGCCTTCTTCTCAGCTGTTCGGTATATGCAGTCCTTGGCCGGGCCCTCCGCGCCCCATAATTTCCGCGCTGTGTCAGCCTGCGGTGACACAGCGCGGAACCACAACATCAGCTGCCTTGTCGCGATAAACGCGACAAGGCAGAAAGGACAGGTATATGAACAGGGGAAATGAGACATTTGACGCACTGGCGGAAGTCGAGAAGATCCGCGCGCGCCGCACCGAGGCAAGGCGAAAGCTCTATCGCAAGAGCAGCCTCGATAGGTACCGGGCAGAGCTGATGGCCATGAAGCGGGCCGGCGCCTCCTGCGCCGACCTTGCCGAATGGCTGCGGGTCTGCCACCGTTGCAAGATCCATCGCAGCTCTATCCACCGCTATCTGAAAAGGTTTGCCGAGCCGAAGGAAAAGGCCACAGAGGAGAAAGCATGGTGAGGTTTCGATCGGCAAAGGCCCAGGCCGAGCATGCCGTTTCCCAAAAGATCGCCCTTGGCCTGGGACGGCATTCGCACCAAGGCGACGGCCGTATCCACAGTGTCGGTACCGCCCGGGGCTACCAACAGGCCCTGAAGGGGTTTGCCGAATATCTTCAGGTACAGCATCTCGGCGATCTTGGCACCGCAACCGTAGCAGAAGCCCAGCAGTACCTTGCCGACCGGTCCGGGATGGTTGCCCAGAAAACCCTCGATCTCGATCGGCAGGCGATCCAGATGCATTTGGGGGTTCAACTGGAAGTCGTAATGAGCGAGAAAGAAACCGTCCTTTCTACCCGCAGCTATACCCCTGCCCAGGTTGAGAGAATCGCCTCGGCCCAGACCGAGCGCAACAGTCTGGCCACCCAAATCGCCTACACTGCCGGCCTGCGAGCTCATGAACTATTGACCATTCGGCCGGCCAGCGAACACCCGGCATCAAGCCATCGACAGTGGAGTGCCGAGCGTTTTGCCGGCAGGTCTGGTGAACGTTATACGGTGCAGGGAAAAGGCGGCCTGGTCCGTGAAGTACTGTTGCCCAAGACTCTTTCTGACCGCCTGGAGACAAGGCGCCTGACCGAGCCGCGCCAGGTGACTGATAGAGGCGTGCGCTACAGCCAAAGTTATGATATCGGCGGTGGCAAGACCTGGAGCCAGAGTTTTTCGGCCGCAAGCAAGCGCGAACTTGGTTATTCCACCGGAGCCCACGGTCTGAGGCACAGCTACGCTCAAGAGCGAATGCATGAGTTGCAGTGCAGCGGCATGCGATATGACGAGGCACGAAGCACAGTTGCTCAGGAGGTCGGCCATTTTGACAAGAAAACCACGGAGGCCTATCTCAGATGAAAAATATCAGAATCGTTGTCGTCGTAAGCTTTCTTGCTGCCATAAGCTGGCTGTTTTTCTGGGTAGTACCGACTATCGGTGTATTCCGTTTAGCACCAGTCGATCCGAAGGTTGCCGAGAATGGCTACGCATTGGTCTTACTTGAACACGAAAAAGGAACCGATGCCCTTTTTTTGAAGACGGTTGCAACAGGCTGGCCGGCGGTTGGACAAGGCTGGCCCCTGATCATCATCGGTGTAATGTTCGGGTACCCTTTGGGAGAATATGCCAGACGGAAATTTGCCATCGACAAGGCATCAAAGGAAGCCATCGAAATGAGCGAGAAATATGCCAACGATGCTTACACTAGAGAACGCAATGCCGACAAAATGCTCAAAAAGGCGCAAGCTCTCCACACCGATATGCCGCGACTGCAGAATGAACTGGCTGAAGCACGAAAGAAAATAGCGGTTATGAATTCCTGCGAAGAAGATTTATTGCGAAACTACGAAGATCTCCGACGCAGAAAGGACTCCGTCGAGAAGGAATTGACCAAGGCCAGAGCAAAGATACAAAGACTTTCAGAAAAGGACAATAGCAGGATAGGAAAAACGGTTGACGCAAGGCGGTTATCGGAATAAATATTTGAGATATTACAGCGTACCGTGACGCTTTGTCTAATGACACACGGACAGGCACCCAGAGCCGGCCGTTATGGCAAATCTGAGATCCTATCGGATCTGCACACATGTTGCGGACGATGGCAGCGGCGAACAGTCCCACGCTGAAACTTGGGGGCGAATCGGGAAGGTGACTTCTCGCGGTGGCAATTACCATCGGCCACGGTAGCCAAGGTTGACCGTTTGGCGATCTTACGCGATACTGATTTGGGATTGCCTGTTTCTATTAGCTGTTTGCTCAAGTCAACATAAATAAGAATTATCTGCACTACTTATCCTTTCACCATTCCTTCTGTTGTTTGGTTCTTATTTGGGTTCTATTAGCTACCGCATGTGATCGCCAGACAATTGCTCCGCTAAATCCCTCAGTGTCAGGAGAAATACGAACTTTTACCGGCACGTGGTCCGCGACTGGGAACAGCCAGACTATGCAACTTGAGTCGGGTCATCAAGCAGGAACTTTCAGAGCAACAGGCTCTCTGTTACTCGAAGGAAAACAACGACTGAAAAGAGGTTTCAAGGCTGACGTGATTGGCTTTTCCGATAACCTGACCGGCATGCAGGGACGAGCCGTGTGGACCGATGAACGTGGTGACAAAGTGTTCAGCGAATTGCACAGTGAAGGGGATATTACCACCACAGCTATTGCCGGTAAGTTCCTTGGCGGAACAGGTCGTTACGCCAATATTACCGGTGAATATACGTTCAAATGGAAACGTCTGATCAAAGGTGAGAACGGTGAAATAAGCGGGCGGGTTGTCGATTTTAAAGGATGGGCTCGTTTGGGCTCTCCAGACACTACTTCGGGCACGATAGGAAACCAGCAATGAATGCATCCAAAATGGTGATACGGATTAATTTCAGGATAATTGCCACATTTCTTCTGGCCCTTGGAATCTGGTTTTCACCGATTCCCGAAGGACTGACAATTGAAGCATGGCATTTGTTTGCCATTTTTGCGTCAGCGATTTTCTCTGTCGTCATAAGTGCTTTTCCCTTGCTGACATCGGCACTGCTGGCTGGAGCCGCGACAGTGCTCACCGGGACCCTCGACCCAGCCAAAGCCTTCGGCAGTTTTGCCAACCCCAGCGTACTGCTTGTGATCATAGCTTTTTTAGTCGCACAGGCGGTAGTTAAATGCGGCTTGGGTAAACGCATCAGTCTGCACGTGGTGAGCATCTTCGGCAAATCGACGCTGGGCTTGGCCTACAGCATCTTTTTTACTGATGCCCTGATTGCTCCTGGTTTTCCGAGTAACACAGCGCGCGGAGGTGTCATTTACCCAATTATCTTATCACTTGCCCAAAGCAGCGGTTCGCTGCCCAATGATGAGAACAATCGACGCCTTGGCGGCTATCTGATGTTTTGTGGCATGGCCAGTCTCAGTGTCTCGTCGGCATTATGGCTGACCGCCACCTCGGCCAATCCGATCGGTGTATCACTGGCGGCGGAACAAGGACTTCATGTCGGCTTTGGCAAGTGGCTGCTTGTCGCATCTGTGCCTGCGCTGGTGACTATTGGGCTCCTGCCGCTCGTGCTTTTTCGGATTTTTCCACCAGGAGTAACCGATACCCCCCATGCGCCGCGAGCCGCACGTGAGGCACTCGTTGAAATGGGAGGTATGTCTCGTGACGAGTGGATAACCGCGGTGGTGTTCATCCTCATGATTGTGGCCTGGGTTTTCGCTGGTGCCCTGAATCTGAATCTTGCAGCAGTGGCTATAGCCGGTCTCGGCACCTTGCTGGCAACTGGAGTTATGCAGCTGGACGATATCTATCTGCAGGGCGGCACGCTGGCAACTTTTCTCTGGTTGGCCTTGCTTTTTGCAATGAGCGGACAGCTCAACGAGATGGGTTTCATGGGTTATGTTGGAGAGGGGCTCGCCTCAATGCTTGGCAACGCTACCTGGCCGAGTCGCATATATTGTCCTCATGCTGTTCTACGTCGCAATGCATTATATGTTTGTCAGTCAATCGGCGCAGGTTCTTGCCCTGTTCGGCGTATTCCTTGATGTCGGGATCAAGGCGGGGGTTCCCATTCACCTGATGGGTTTTGCGTTGCTTTTTGCCAGTAGTTATTTTTCAACCCTGACACCGCAGGGTGGCAGCCAGAATGTGATTTTCGTCGCCAGTGATTATTTAACCCAAAATGAACTGTACCGTCTAGGACTCCTGACGACATGTTTCTGCCTGCTGGTGTACCTGGTTATAGGAACGCCTTGGGTGCTCTGGGTTGGTAATCAGTAACGAGCTTCTTGGTGTCTTTTCGCAAATCAGCTATTTCACAAGACAGCACTAACCCCTTAACGTGCAGATACCTGGTAACCAAAAAGCGAGCAGGGTCCTCAGAGTCAGGTATACAGGTATCAATGTCTGCAGCTTAACCTCTAACAGGATGTGCCGACCATTCAGTTTCGCCTAGCTGTGCGTCGTGCCACCCCGGCATAGCTCACAGGGGTTAGTGGACGCTCAACTACCGCTTCGGCAGACAAGACGAAGCTGAAATCGTCCCCCGCGACCTTATTTCCGATATCGCAGTCCATCTGACCTTGATGCTGTATTGCGGTCCACCAGCAATGAGCTTTGAGGTGCCGACATTTCGACAAGGAGAGGGACTGTCCCCCTGGGCGATCCAAATCTACCTATCGACGTTCTTGGTTCGAAACGCGATGTGATCACCTTTTGACAGTTATGTTTTCCTTTTGATGTGATTTGTTTGAGTTCAACACAATCTTCTTGTGTCAAGGCCACCGTGAATTTCATTATTCTCAATCCTCCGTGGTTGAAAATGAAGAACGCCACAGAGTTTAATGCGACATATCAAGGTTCACATAACACTAGTTGTGGCTTTTTAGATACATGCTAAGGATTGGCGGTAGTCAGATAATTCTATTTACTATCATTTTCCTTTATATTTAATTTCACTAAAAGTCATTGTCAAGTGACTTTACTGAGCATTTCTTGAGCATATATAATGCTCAGTACAACTCACAGAAACCACGACTGCCGGCACAGATTAAAGGTTGATGGTGGATTCCTGGATTGCCGGAAAATTTGAGTCTAAGTACAGCACCTTTGAACCGTTCCATTTTCTGTGAACTTTAAAGACGCGTCACGTGGCCGATTGCACTGATTTTAACCGGTGGGGATCCAAGCCAAAGGTTATAAACAGAGAAGAGACCGGCAACCCACTGCCGGCCTTTTGTTTTATTGTGTTTTGCGGTCATCTACGACAATCTCATTCCGCCCGAAAAGACAAACAATTGACGGAAGATATTTTGGAAAGTTCCATTGATTTACGAAAGACCCGTGATAACAATTTCAATGTCACGTCAACGGAACACTTCACCTTTCCATGGTGACAATTCTGAAGGAGAACCTCCATGAGCCAGAACCCCGAGACAGCCGAAAACCTACGCCTTTTAGAGAGTCGCAACAAAAATGTTCCATGGAAGAAATGGGGCCCCTACCTCAGTGAACGGCAGTGGGGGACGGTGCGCGAGGATTACAGCTCGAACGGTGACGCCTGGAGTTTCTTCACCCATGATCAGGCCCGGTCGCGTGCCTACCGCTGGGGCGAGGACGGAATTGCTGGTATTTCCGATGACAAGCAGCGCCTCTGCTTCAGCCTGGCTCTTTGGAATGGCAAAGATCCCATTCTGAAGGAGCGGCTTTTCGGGCTAACCAACAGTCAGGGGAACCACGGTGAGGATGTGAAGGAGTACTACTTCTACCTCGACAGCACGCCGACCCACTCCTACATGAAGTATCTCTACAAGTATCCCCAGGCCTCCTTCCCCTATGCCGATCTGGTGGAGACGAACAGCCGGCGGACGCGGGATGAGATGGAGTACGAACTTCTCGACACCGGCGTCTTCAATGACGACCGCTATTTCGACATCTTTGTGGAGTACGCCAAGGGTGATGTCGAAGACATTCTGGTGCGGATCACCGCAGCCAACCGGGGGCCGGAGGCAGCAGAGCTCCATCTCCTGCCGACGCTCTGGTTCCGCAACGACTGGTCGGAGTGGATTGCCGAATCCAACAGGGCCGTCTCGAAACCAAATTTCATGGAGATCAAGGCAGTAACAGGCGTGAGCGCGATCGCAGCGGCCCATTCGCTGCTGGGTGAATTCATTCTGTCCTGCGAAGGCGAGGTGCCGCTGCTCTTTACCGAGAACGAAACCAACCACGAGCGGCTTTTCGGACAAAAGAACGAGAGTCCCTATGTCAAGGACGGCATCAACGACTGCGTGGTGCTAGGCCGGCAGGAGGCGGTGAACCCAGCCAAGCAGGGCACCAAGGTCGCGGCGCACTACCAGGCTACTGTCGGCGCCGGCCAGACCAAAGTGATCCGCCTGCGGCTCTCCAACAGTTCTTCAGACCGGAAGAGCAAACCCTTCGACAAGAGCTTTGATGAAATCTTCGCTGACCGACTGCGGGAAGCCGATGTGTTTTACCAATCGGTCACGCCGCCGTCAGTGAGCGCAGACGCGGCCAACGTCATGCGCCAGGCCCTCGCCGGCATGCTCTGGAGCAAACAGTTCTTCTTCTTCGACGGCGACAACTGGCTGGACGAACACCACTCCAACCCTCTCCATTCCGGTAATAAAAATGCCCGGAACTCGGAGTGGTTCCACATGTTGAACGAGGACATTATCTCCATGCCCGACAAGTGGGAGTACCCCTGGTATGCGGCCTGGGACCTGGCCTTCCATACCCTGCCGCTCGCTATAGTCGACCCCGATTTCGCCAAGGAGCAGATGAAACTGATGCTCAAAGGCGCCTATCTGCATCCCAACGGCCAGATGCCCGCCTATGAGTGGAACTTCAGCGATGTGAATCCCCCGGTGCACGCCTTTGCAACGCTCTTCTTGCTCCGCACCGAGCAGGCCCTGCGCGGCGAGACCGACCTCGACTTTCTCAAGGCGGCGTTTAACAAGCTGCTGCTGAACTTCACCTGGTGGGTGAACCGCAAGGACCGCTTCGGCAAGAACGTCTTCGAAGGAGGCTTTCTCGGTCTCGACAACATCGGTGTCTTCGACCGCAGTGCCCCGCTCCCCACTGGTGGCCACCTGGAGCAGGCGGACGGTACCGCCTGGATGGCCCTCTTCAGCCAGAACATGCTGGAGCTCGCCGTGGAGCTCGCCGCCGACGACCCCCTCTACGAGGACATGGTCTTGAAGTTCGCAGAACATTTCATCTATATTGCCTACGGCATGAACCGGCCCGGGCAGGACGGCATGTGGGACGAGGAGGACGGCTTCTACTACGACCTGCTTTGCCTCCCCGATGGCAGTTCGCAGAGGCTCAAGGTACGCTCAATGGTGGGGCTCCTGCCCCTGTGCGCCACCACGATCTTCGAGAAATGGCAGCGGGAGCGCATCCCGCGGTCGATGGCTCTCATCATGGAGCGCTTACGCCGGGTGCCCGAGCTTTTTAAGTCCATACACCCCACGGGCCCAGGTCACTTAGGCGTGTCCGAACGGGGGATCCTGGCCTTGGTCAATCCGGAGCGGCTGCGGCGAATTTTGACGAAAATGCTCGACGAAAAAGAGTTTCTCGGCCCCCACGGTATCCGCTCGCTCTCGAAGTTCCACGAGCAGAACCCGTTCGTGTTTCACGTGCAAGGACAGGAGTACCGGGTCAACTACCTGCCGGCCGAGTCAAACACCGGCATGTTCGGTGGTAATTCCAACTGGCGGGGGCCAATCTGGATGCCGGTCAACGTGATAATCATCCGGGCGCTGCTGAATTTCTACCTGTACTACGGCGACAATTTCAAAATCGAATGCCCCACGGGATCCGGGAAGCTTATGAACCTCTTCGAGGTGAGCAGGGAGATTGCCGACCGGCTCGGCCGGATATTCACCCGAGATGAGAGCGGCCGACGACCGATCTACGGCGGCACCGAAAAGTTCCAGAACGATCCCTACTGGCACGATTGTATCCTCTTCTATGAATACTTTCACGGCGACAACGGCGCCGGACTTGGAGCCAGCCATCAGACCGGGTGGACCGGTGTTGTGGCCAAGACAATCCAGCTCTTTGGCCTGCTGGACGGCGATAAGGTTCTAGCGGGCGGCAAGCAAGCAGCGTTCTTGAAGGACGCTTCAGGAGCCCAGGTTTGAGAAGGAGCGGCAGACAGGACAAGGCGGCTAGTTTCTGGAGGCCAAGGTCGTGAATCTACGGCGCGATAACATAGTGACGGTACTCGCACTTATCGTGATCGTTGCCGCTGTACCGCCTGCGGTTGTGGACACCATTGAAACGGGTCGCGTGTACCTGTTCTCAAAGGAATTCCTGGATGAATTGCCGCAGCGGTTCACAGGACCAGGCCGTTTTCGCTTCATCCTGCAACCGATATTCGCCATTCTATTGGGCGTGCGCGGAGGCCTGGCCGATGCCAGAGTAGGAAATTCACCTTACCTGTTCGGCCTGCTCTTTGATGCCGGCCGCCGAAGGGGATTGTTGCGAAGCGGAGCGGCGGATATCCGCACTCTGCTTGCCATGGGGATAATCCTGGACGTCGTGTTGCAACTGGTTATTTACCGGGCAGTGCATCCAGGTGCAGCCGTGCTGATCGGGCCGATCCTCATTTGCTTTCCCTATGCTCTGTCCAGGGCATTGACGACACGCCTGGCACGATGGCTGGGAAAACAGTAGAGAATGCAGATTTGATTCTGTGCGCCTACGGGGCCGGAGGAGAAAAAAATGAAGATATGGTCCAAGCATCCCATAATTTACGAGATCAACACCTGGATCTGGCTCGACGAACTTGGCCGGAATGAAAAGTCCCCGGTAACCCTGGCCAAGGTCCCCAAAAAGGCATGGGATGCCATCGCCGACCTCGGTATCGATGCGGTATGGTTGATGGGGATCTGGGAGCGGAGTCCCGCCGGGATTGCCGTGTCCATGGGCAACAAGGGACTGCTCGAAGATTTTCATAACGCCCTCCCTGATTTCACCGCATCGGACAATGTCGGCTCTCCCTACTGCGTACGTAACTATGTGGTCGATGCCCACCTGGGAGGACCGGAAGGGCTGGCCATCGCTCGTCAGGAGCTGGCAAAGCGCAACCTGCGTCTCATCCTCGATTTTGTCCCCAATCATGTCGCGCCCGACCATTCTTGGGTGACGAATCACCCCGACTATTTCATCCGTGGAGATTACGGTGATGTGGTGCGCGAACCGGGCGCTTTCGTCGCAACCGGAGGCCATGTTTACGCCTGTGGTCGGGACCCCTATTTCCCTGCTTGGCCGGATGTGTTGCAGCTCAATGCCTTTCATGACGGGTTACGTGCTGAAATCGGCGCGACGGTCAAGTCCATAGCCGATCAGTGCGATGGGGTGCGCTGCGACATGGCCATGCTGCTGCTGAATGATATCTTTCAGCGGACCTGGGGGACAAGGGCCGGAGCACGGCCCGCACAGGAATACTGGCCGGAGTTGATCGGAACCGTGTGCATCGCCCACCCCGATTTTTTGTTCATGGCCGAAGCCTACTGGGATCTAGAGTGGGAGTTGCAACAGCAGGGGTTCGATTTCTGCTACGATAAAAAACTCTACGACCGGCTGGAACACGGTTCGGTGGAGAGTGTCCGCCTCCACCTCTACGCCGACCTCACTTACCAGGAGCGACTGGTCCGCTTCATAGAAAATCATGATGAACCCAGGGCCGCCGCCAGCTTTTCGCCGGAAAAGGTGCAGGCCGCCGCCGTAATCACCACCACGCTGCCGGGCGCCGTTCTGCTCCATGAAGGGCAGTTCGATGGCCGGAAAGTGCGGTTACCGGTTTTCCTCGGCCGCCGCCCGAACGAGCCGGTTGATCAAAACCTGGCAGCATTCTATACGCACCTCCTGAAACTATGTCGACATGAACGTTTTCGGGATGGGACCTGGTCTCTCTGTGAGCGCAGCGGTTGGCCCGACAACCAAAGCTGCCAGAATATTCTCTCTTGGTGCTGGGTTAAAGACGGGCAGTACACTCTGGTCGTGGTCAATTTCTCAGCCGGAAGCTCCCAGGCAAGAATCCACCTGCCCTGGAAAGACCTAGCAGGTAAGACTTGGCGCCTCGACGATCAACTGAGCGGTGAAACATACGACCGGGATGGCAACGAGCTTCGGGATGCCGGTCTATACGTAGACCTGAGGCCGTGGGCCTATCACCTGTTCCGGCTGCAGCCACTACCCGCAATCCAACAGGGCTCACATTGAGACTTTTCGGACCCACCGTGGCAGATGTGCGTTCCGCTCTCCTTACCCGCGACAGAAAATGCCAGATCGCTGTAAATTGTGTAGAATAGTTGCTAACGAGTTATAAAAAATGATAGAAAACATCTCGATGCAATGATGCAAATCGAATCTTTGCTGAACTAACTCCGCGCCTGGCTTTTATATGCCATGACGGTCTTCATTGTCTTCCTTGAGGTTGTAATTGCATTCGGCTGGGGTATTCACATCCGCAGGCACTAGTGGATTCGGTAGCTTTGAATGATCAACTTTGGTTTCAGGTGACTGGTCTTTCCGAGCCAAACAACACCTCAATATTGTTTGGGCTCGACCCCCAAGTACTCAACGATGTTATTGACCTCCATACGAAACGGGTAAAGTTAGCCCTTCAATATCACATCCCCTGTAGCATCTGGTTGGCACTCATTTTCTTGACTAAACTGTCTATGACGTCGGTAGGGTATCATGTCGGAAATTCTGAGGTTGACTGTCAATAGTGGAGCCCAAACCTCGTTACCTTTTTTTCTATAGATATTTTTGCATAGGAAAAGACTCAAGATTAAGTTGTGTGGATAATATTGCCACAGCGAAGGTGTTGTTTCCTTGCCAATTCCCAAATTGAACATAACTACTGTTTCTCCAAACCTGAGCCTTATCATATTACTGGCTCAGGTTATTCACTGTGACTGGTGATAAAGTTATCAGGCAGCGTGTAAGATACTAACTGAGATACTGCTATGAAAGTACCGTACATCGACTACGATGTCAGAAATGGAGCAATTTTAATTATTGATTTTTGGAATTATCTTCTTTTCAAATCACAAAAAAATGTGAAGTTAAAAGGCGATCCTTCGCGAGTCCGCTTTAAACGCCTTATTAGTAGAATATTTAATTTATATGTTTCTAGAAGCCACAAACACCTTGGATAATAGCCTTTATGCTGCTGCTATTGGGCTCTTTTAGCGACAAGGTCATTCCAAACTTATCTATGCTAACTATTTTAGGGGTATCCCGTCCGACAAAAGTGACTGAAACACTTTCTGTTTTAATGGCTACTGGAAAGGTTACAGCAGTGTCGTGATTTAATTGACCAGGTTGAAACAAGATCTCTACAGAGACAATACCGTTATTAAATTTAGTGTATTTTCCGTTAGCATTTTCATTTGATTCAGCAATTCCAGACAGCGTTGATAAAATATTCTCTTTTGTGCCTGCTATTTCCGTAGTTAGCTTATTTACTTTTCTGAGTTGTTTTTTGATATTTTCTATATCGTCTCTCGCATTTGATTTTGAAATTATTTTTTCAATTTCATTTACAATCTTTACCGATTCTTTCTTTTTGCTATTAACTTCTTTTAATACAAGTTTTATTTCAGTATCTTTGTGCTTAATAAATAAATCTTTTATATTATCTTTTAGATACCATATTCCAAATATAACTGTTAGTGGCCATAAAGCTGATTTTAATAAAATTAATATTTGTTCAAAGTAGTCAAAGACCATGATTTTATTATCTTTTAATCTGACGTGGCGTTCACTGGCCCGTGCTGTTATGAGGTCCGGTCGAACTAAGAGCGTTTTATCAATTGTCCCGCCATCAAGTCACCCCGTAGCTCATCGACAGCTCGAACGCTCAATCATGCACATATTTCCGAGAGCAATGCGGGATTATTGATAAAATGTTGTTGAACTGAGCCGCGGGTTGGAAGGGAGAAAGAAAGCTCCCTAACCTCTATGGAGTTAGTTTATAACACCCTGGATATACGATGTAAACAGCAAATATTGAGAGGGGCGGGATTGGTAGGAGTATGAAAAGTATCTTGGCTGAACGTTCAATCTGGTCATGTTGTCTCGTTTTTGAAAAAGCAGTCTAATTCCCAACAAGGGGGCTAAGTACCTTCAACAAATCCTTTCTAAAAACGTTTTATTTTCGACTGATTGTGAAGATCGGTTCGGAATGTGGGCGCACCTCTGCTGTTTTGCGTTCTTCATCATCAAAAGGTTCCTTCTTTATCTCAGGTTACGCTTAGCCGCTATCTACCTGCAGTCGAGCATGAAAAATCATTGTTCCCTGGCGACAATGGGGGCACCGCAGGATATCACTGCCGGTCAAGCGTAACATTTTCTCCCGGATGGTTTCCTTAGCAAAGGAAAGGATCACTATTGCTTTGCCCAGCAGTCTTCGGATCCACAGAATTGCCTTTGCCTTGCAATTGTTGGCAAGAAAACCAAAGTAGCGGATCTTCATGAAACGATACGGCAAGACATGGAGGAGGAAGCGACGGATGAATTCCGTTGCCGACAGACTCATCGTTTTCGAACGGTTTTCGTCACTGCGGTCCTTGTAAGAAAAGGTTACCTGCTGGTCATCAATGGTTTTTAGTCGGTGATTGCCTATGGCAACCCGGTGGGTGTATCGACCAAGATAAGTGAGGACCTGGTCCGGGCCGGCAAAGGGTTTTTTGGCATGGACGATCCAATCTTTGTCCCAGGCTTCCTGGAATAAACCGGAGCTGTTTTCCGGAAGAATAAGAGCATCGAGTTTGCCTTTAATCAGCCCGAGATAGCGCTTTTTGAACTCCTTGGCCAGTGGAACGACATGAAAAAGGAACTCCTCCCTGCTTGGTATCCACCGTTGTCCATCCATGGAGAGTACTCCGGCCGGAATAAGGCAGTGGATATGGAAATGGTCGATCAAGGTCTGGCTCCAGGTGTGCAGAATCGTCAACAGGCCGGGCTTCCCCTGAAGCCGCCACTGGGGATCCGCGGCAAAAGCAAACACTGTATCGCGGACTGCCGAAAAGAGGCAGGTCAGCAGTTCTTTTTTGTTCTTCAGAATGAAAGGGTTCAAAACATGGGGGACGGTGAAGACCATGTGGAAATAGCCACAGGGCAGAAGTTCATCACGGCGTTTTTCCAGCCATTTTTCCTTTGTCATGGTCTGGCATTTCGGGCAGTGCCGGTTCCTGCAGGAATTGTAACAGTTCCTGAGATGGCCGCACTGGTCACAGACCTCCTGGTGACCCCCGAACCGGGCTGTTCTGCAGGCCATGATTGCCGCCATGACCTTGCGCTGTTCGCTCGGTCGTGGCATGGTTCTTGCCTGAATTCATCGCCATACTTGCGCAAGATGTCGGCGATTTCGTATTGTGGTTTCATTTTCGCTCCTCTTCCGGCCAGGAATCGAGAGGACTTGCCGAATTCAGCAGCATCTCGGGAGAAGCGTGCAGATACATGCAGGTTGTTTTGATCGAGGCATGGCCGAGCCACCTTTTGAGGATGAACAACTGAACGCCCTGCTCAAGGGCATGGGTTGCAAAACAGTGGCGCAGGGTATGTATTCCTCGTCCTCTGGTGACTCCTGCTTTTTGCTTGGCCAGATAATAAATTTTCTGGGCGGTTTCCGAGGGCATGGGTTTGTTTTTGTCACCTGCAAAAAACAACCACTTCCCCGGCTGATATGCTCGCCAATAGTCCCGGAGCAACTCCAGGCTGTGCTTGGACAAAACGGTATAGCGATCTTTTCTGCCTTTGCTTTGGTCAATCCGAACCAGCATCTTTTTTGAGTCGATATGTTCGGCACGGAGCCGGACAGCTTCACTGACCCGCAATCCCGAACCATAAATAAGCGTCAAAAGAGCCAGGTGCTTCAGGTTACCGGTGGCTTTCAGAATGCTGCCAACTTCTTCCCGGCTTAACAACATGGGGAGTTGGTGCGAACGGGGACGGGGTGGAATGGAAAAACCGGCTTTATCTCGTCCGAGGAACCCTTGATAGAATTTTTTCAAACTGCAGAAAAGAACATTGCAAGTGGCCCAGGCCATTTTCTTTTTCTGAATACAATGGAGCAGGTAGTCTTGAATCTGGTCGTTGGTGAGTTGGTCGGCTGGTTGTTTGTAATATGCGGAAAGACTTTTGACGTAATACAAATAACTCTCGTGTGTTTTCGGCGCTACTCGTTGCAGATAGAGGTAGTTGGCAAAACTTCTTTGGCAATCCGTTTTCATGGCAATATCTCCTTTGCAATTTGTCGGTGGCCACCATGGCAACCGTTGATGAGATATTGTAACGAAAGGGATCGTCAGTTTCCTCTGTCAGATCCGAGAATTGCTAAAATACTGAGGGAAGGAGGTGGTGGAGTTTGCCCAAATGGAACGGTGATCGCTTTTTCCGCGAAGCGGTTTG